>NZ_SOEY01000006.1 GCF_004402535.1 Cryobacterium glaciale
GTAACAGCCTCAGGCTGCGCAGGTTCGCAGCAGTGAAGACCGCATCAGTTGTGCAGAGTGAACACCCCTGAATGGACGCCGATTTCGCGTCGGTCGGTTGATCCGGTTCGCTCAGGTGGGAGCGCCGCCCATCGGGTACTCTACGGGATATAGGCTCGGCGTGAATCGTTTATTCGACCGGAATCTGAAGCGGAGGTGACATGATTCTGAAGGCCAGCTCGATCACGGACCGCCCCCACAGATATGTCACCCGCTCAACGATCGTTGCGGTGGTTGCCATGGCCGCGATGCTGCTCGGCTTGCTCGCCATTCACTCGGCGGGCGATGAGCAGGAGGTCGGCGTCGCGGCTTCAACCGCACTGATACATGCCGATTCGCCTAGCAGCCGCGATGCTAGTGCGGCCGGCGGTGTCGCTGCGGATACCGCTGCAGTTCACGCCGTAAACGGATCATTCATCAGGGGAGAAATCGGCACTCTCGGCTGCGCGCTCATGGCTATGGTGTGCGTTGTTCTCCTCATTCTCGCAACACGGGTGCTACCAGACCGTTTACCTGCTGAGTACGATCGTCTACTCGACGCCGGTGGTCGCTTGGCTGATGCCGTCTACAATGCCCCTCTCCACATTCACAGGCCCAGCCTGACTGTTCTCTCCATCAGTCGCACCTAGACCGAGTCCGACCCACGCGCCAGTAACAGGCCGCGTAGCTTTGCCGTGCCCTACGGCCCCTCGGTTTCGGAATGTTTGACGATGAACGGAAGAACAATGCTTAGAGTACGTAAATACCTCCTTGCCACGGCAGCACTGGCAACAGCGCTCACCCTCAGCGCCTGCTCTGACGGAATGGCCGGCATGGACATGGGCAGCGACTCCAAAATGATGAACCCGTCGAGGGCGTCCGCTGCCTTCAATGAAGCCGATGTGACGTCTGCCCTATGAACATTTTTGACAGTATTCCGAGTCCTGATATCAATCTCATCCAACTGGGGCCATTCCGAATCTACTTCTACGCCCTGTTCATTCTCAGTGGCATCGTCGCGGCCGTCGTCCTCACGTCCCGGCGGCTCAGCCGCCGCGGCGGCCAGCCAGGCCTCGTCATTGACATCGCCATCTGGACTGTTCCGTTTGGAATTGTCGGTGGACGGCTGTACCACGTTGTCACTCACCCGAACGACTACTTCTTCCCTGGCGCTGACCTGTGGAAGACGCTTTATGTGTGGGAGGGCGGTCTGGCAATCTTCGGCGCCGTCATCTTCGGTAGCGTCGGTGCATATATTGCCTGCCGGAGGGCAGGACTGCGCTTCCTGTCCTTCGCCGACGCACTGGCGCCCGGAATGTTGCTCGCGCAAGCGTTGGGGCGCCTCGGCAACTACTTCAACCAGGAGCTCTTCGGCACGCCCACGACCCTGCCATGGGGGCTGGAGATCGACCCGTCGCAACCAGCCTTCCCAGTGGGATTGCCGGTGGACACCCTCTTTCATCCACTGTTTCTCTACGAGATTCTCTGGAATCTGTTCGGCGTCATCATCATTCTTCTTGCCGATCGTCAATTCAACCTGCGCTGGGGGAGAGCACTCGGCCTCTACCTGGTCATCTATGGGACGGGCCGTACCTGGTTCGAATCCTTCCGGCTTGACCCCACGGAATTCGAGCTGCTCGGGGTCAAGATCAACATGATCACCGCCGCCGTTGTCGCGATCATCGGACTCATTGTGATCGTCGTCCAATCGCTCCGCCACCGGGAACCAGAGACCAGCCCGTACCTGCCGGGCCGGGCATGGTCATCCGAAAAAACTCCGGTCGACAGCCTCTAACCCCCGTCCCAACAGGAGGACGCAATGAAGCACCCACGCGGAAAAACAGCCAAGGTCGTCGCTGTGTCGACGTTGAGCGTAGAGGAATTGGCCCGGAAGACGTATTGGCGCAAGCGCCGGTTCGTCCGTAGCGGGCAGATGCTCATGCTCGCAGGCGTTCTCGTCGCCCTCGTGCACTGGCTCGCGCACATTGAAGCGTTCGGGCCGGGGCAACCTGCGGGTTGGTTGGATCTTGCAGTTGGATATCCCATGGGAGGGATTCTGCTCATCGTTGGCGCGATTCTGGCCGGTAAGAAATTGCCATGAGCAGGAAGATAACCCATGCGAGTCGTCGGGCGGTCGCGGCAGCGTCGGCGATGTCGGCCGGGACCGAGCGGAGGCGCCCGATCAAGAGGGCCGGGGCGTTACTGCGCCGGCCTGGCGTGGGTGTTTCCGGGTCTTAAGCCCCTACTTGGGTCTATGGCGCATCAGTAGCGTTGAAGCCACAAACGATACCGCGTCACGGGCATCGGGCGTCGCGGTTACTCGCACGCCCATTCGACCGATTTCAGTCGTAGGCTATGGGAGAGAATCCTGAAGCAGGACCGCAGAAGCGTCGTGGTCGAAGTCAGGGGCCTGCACTGGGCAACCTCGAAGACTGTCGTCGAGAAGGTGCTTTCCCGTCGTCCCGGGGTTATCTCCGCCGACGCGAATCCGGCATCGCAGACGGCCAGCATCAGCTATCGTCACGCTGACCGGCGGTGGCGAGGTGTTCTATGAAGCCGCAAGCATCCTGGCGTCGTTCGTTCTACTCGGCCATTGGCTGGAGATGCGGGCGCGCGGCGGCGCGAGCGAAGCGATCCGAACCCTCTTGGAACTGGCCCCGTCGGTCGCTCTGGTGATCCGAGATGGAGAACCGGTCGAAGTGCGAACCGGCGACGTGCTGTCGGGGGACCTGCTGCTTATTCGTCCGGGGTTCAAGATCCCAGTCGACGGAACTGTGGAAGACGGCCAATCCGATGTCGATGGGTCGATGGTGACCGGGGAAAGCCTCCCGGTCGAGAAGTCGGTCGGCTCCAACGTTGTCGGAGCCACTCGTAATACCACGACACACCGGGTTGAGGAACCGAGCAGACTCACGCGGTTGGCGAGATCACGTGAAAGCAGACTCCAAGGAGTGAAGACCGACCTCGGAATCGTGCAACCCGTGAACTGAGACTCAGGCTCGCGGAGCGGCTCGGCTGAGTGGACCTGCTCGCCTTCTACCTTGCCGCTGAGTGAGCGAAAAGTAGTCTGTAGACCCATGATCCGAGACACCAATGGGTGGTGGTGAGGATTATGCCGCCGAGAGCGACCATACCCCCCAGCACGAATCCCAGCGCGGGTAGTTCGTAGTAGAAGGACAAGGCGGACCCTGAAATTAGCACGGTGGATAGTAGGTAGGAAAATCGTCGTGGACTCGGCGTGGACGGAAGCGCCGGAGCACGAAGTAGATGGCGAACACCCAAGTTATAGACCAGATCAAGAATCATGCCACGAGGAAATAATGCCCCGGTAAGGGGAACGATTGCTCCCAATCCAAGAAATAAAGGCGACTGCAAAACCAATCCAAGAACGAGCAGGACGGTCGCTACTGCTGGAGTGAATCGTAGGGGCCATGCGTAACAGGACTTGGCATCATCATTGAGACCTCCGAATCCTTGCTTATCCAGGTTGGCCTTCGTTGATTCTCTCAGTTCCGTCATTACCAATTCCTTAATGCTGGCCATAGACAATCCCATATGTTGGCGGCACGGTCGACGGCAGTGTGCTCCAGACCGCAGGCGAGGTCAAAGAGCCGGAAGTCCTGGTCACCGGTGAGACGCTCGTAGAGGATCGATTCCGGCGGGAAATAGCCATTCGAACCCGGTGTCATCATAGTTCCTTCTCCGCAATCGAAGCTGAGCACCTAGGAGAACGTTCATGTGTGTCGACTTGCCTAAACCATTTTCGCCGACGAGACCAATGATTTCGCTAACTTCATAGCCCCGCGCTAGAGCAGAGCGCCGCTGAGCGTTTCGGGTCACAGATTCAACGACAAAGTCTTGACCGTGCTTCAGCGGTGGATCGCCTGTTACTTGCTGCTGTTTTCTCCTTGTAGAGCTGCGAGCACGGCGAGAAGACGTGCATCGGCTTGATCAGCAACGTTTTGTATCGCTGGGGAGTTGCTCAGTTGGACCATGGCTTGTGGGTTGATGGCTTGCACCGTGGTGGTATTCGCTGACGGGCTTCGTCGGATGACGACGTTGCACGGAAGCAGCAATCCCATGTCGGGCTCTGCGGTGAGTGCTTGTTCGGCGAGCGGCGGGTTGCAGGCGCCCAGGATCAGGTAGTCGCCGAGTGTGCGCGCGCTTTCCACGCCGAGTTTCGCTTCGAAGGTCGCGTGGACGTCGATTTCGGTAAGTATGCCGAATCCCTGGCTTGCGAGTTCCTCCCTCACTCTGGCGACGGCTTTCTCGTAGGGCACCGGGACGGTGATGGTGTGCGCATAGTTCATTGGCTTCTCCTGATCTATTTTCTTGAATTGGTGATTGCAGCCGGTGTCAGCGTGCGGTGATTATGCCCATCATGCCGGCGTCTTCATGGTCGAGGATATGGCAGTGGTAGACGGTCCGTCCGCTGAAATCGTCGAATGCGATCCGCACGCGCACCATGCTGCGTGCCGGTATGTTCACGACGTCCTGCCAGATCGCTGACTCGACTGATTGGCGATCCTGTTCGATAATCTGCATTGGCCAGACGTGCAGGTGTAGCGGGTGATCGAGGGTACTGGTGTTGGTGAGGGTCCACTCTTCGACGCTTCCAAACTGCACGGTGGTGTCGACATGGGTGGCATCGAATGTCCGGTCGTTGATGGTGGCTGACATCATGCTGCCGCCCATGCCGCCCCCCATTCCCATAGCGAACACCAGTTCGCGCCGAGCGGTGACGGCAGCGGAACGCAAGTCCCGTGGTGCGAGCTGGTCGGGTACCGCAGTGAATTCGTCGGTGTCGGCGCCGGCGACGGCGAACGTGGCCAGTACGACATCAGCGGAACTGGTCGTGCCGCCGCCCATCATTCCGCCAGATGCACCACGGTCATAGCGGAGAGCGCGAAGGGTGGATGTGCCCGCGCGTGCGGTCACGAGCAGGTCTGCGCGATTGCCCGGAGCCAAGACGACTTCGTCGACGTCGCGCGCGGATTCGAACCGGCCGGAGTCGATGCCGAGGAGGGTGAGTTGCTGCCCGTCGAGTCGAAGCCGCAGATAGCGGGAGGTACACGCGTTGATAACTCGCCAGCGTTCCCGCTCGCCGGGGCTGGCGCTCAGGTCAGGAACAAGCTGCCCGTTCACCAGAACGAGCTCGCCCTCCCGGCCCGACATCTTCTCCATTTCGGTGGCAGCTGAAATGGTGCCGGAAGAATCGAAGGTCATGTCGGAGATGACGAGTACGCGCTCGCGGGTGGCCGGGATCTCTTCGGCATCTTCTACAATGATCGCGCCGTACAGGCCTCCGAATACCTGATCGGCGACGAGTCCGTGGTGGTGCGGGTGGTACCAGTACACGCCCGGCGGGTGATTGGTGGGTAGCTCATACCGGTAGTCGAAGGAGTCGCCGGCGTCGACCGTGACGAACATGTTGTCGCTATTGTTTTCCGGCGAGACGTGGAGGCCGTGCACGTGCAGGTTGCTCGGGTCGGTCAGTCCATTGCGCAGGCTGACATTGAGGATGTCGCCCGCCCGAACGCGCAGTGTGGGGCCGGGGACGCCCCCGTTGTAGCTGAGCGCACGCACGTCCCGGCCGGCAATGCTGACCTGCTGAGACGACGACTCCAAGGCCACCGTCAGCACGCCATTGGAGCTACGCAGTTCAGTGGGCTGAACGAGAGCGACTCCAAGCGACCCTTCCGAAGTCTGCGGCCTCCCCGATTGTAGATTCACAACGAAGCCGGTCCCGCCGATGGCCACCCCGCCAATACCTACACCGCCCAGAATGAGAGCGTTTCGGCGGCTGATGTCAATCATCATCGGCCTTCGCCGAGCACCCGTATCTGTTCGCGATACTGCTCTGCCGTCAGTTCCCCGCGAGCAAATCGCTCGTCAAGGATCTTCCGTGCGCTGGTTAGATCAGACGGCGCTGAGGGGGGCGGTGACGATGGGCCACGCTCCACGTTTTTGGTCGATAAGCGAATGATGACGTACACGAGTATTGCTATGCCGACCATAGCCAGCAGTCCGAACCCCCAGGACCACCCCATAGTTCCATTGCCCCACATCATGATGTTATTCCCTTCGTAATTCGTAAATCACCTAAGTATACCTCTAGGGGTATACCATCCGACTGGATGTCAGCCGCACAAATTTAGATCGGATGGTTGACCGGAGCTTGGGCCGGTGCGCTAGCGCACGTAGGAGAACAGTCCGATCATGCCGCGTTCGGCGTGGTACGCGTTGTGGCAGTGCGCGATCCACTGACCGGGGTTATCGGCGTCAAATTCGAACGTAACGGTTTCTTTCGGGCGCACGATAACCGTGTCTTTGCGTGCCCCGTTGTTGGCCAGTTGAAAGCTGTGTCCGTGCAGGTGCATGGGGTGCCACATGGTGGTGTCATTGACCATCTTGACCTGAACGCGTTCATCCAGACTGATATCAAAGGCGCCCGCAGACGGCTTCTTCATGTCGAAGCGTCGCCCATTGATGCTCCAGTCATACTTGCCCATGCTGCCCGTTAGGCGCACGGTGTGGATGCGGTCGGGTGCCTTAGCGGTGAGGAGCACGGATTCGTCTGCGGTGAGGCGGCCACCGTCGGTGACTTGACCGTCCAGGGTTGACGGAAGTGCGCCGACATCTGGGGCGGTGCCGCTGCCGGTGCTGATGAGGCCGTAGGCGCGGCCGTCCTTCCCCTCGGGGATGGCCAGAAGCGGCGTGTATCCGTCCTGAACGGTGAGGATCGCATCAATGCGTTCGCCCATGCCAAGCACAACCGCGTCGACATCCTCGTGTTGCACCGGGAATCCGTCCGTGTGCGTCAGGGTTATCTTCTGCCCCGGCACCCCAACCCGGTAGGCGGTGTCTCCGGCCGCATTAATAATCCGCAAACGAATACGGTTGCCCGGCTTGCTCTGGAATACCTCAGCATCCTGCGCGGCCCGTCCATTGAACAGATGGGCGGGTATTCTCACGTCCCCGGCGTCTCCGCCGAGGTAGGTACTTGTAGCGCCCATGAGCATGTGCGTCATGGGCATATCCATTCCGGACATGTCCATACCCATGGACAGTTCCTCGAAAGCGTCGTCAGGCGTGCCGGTGATGCCGTCGAGCCAATCGTCGAGCAGGATCACCCACTCCTGGTCATACAGCAAAGGCTCTCGCGGGTCCTCGATGATGAGCGCGCCGGAGAGGCCGCGTTCGCGTTGCATATCAACGTGCGAGTGATACCAGTACGTCCCTGGCTGGTTGAGTCGGAACTGATAGTCAAAGCTGCCGCCTGCTGGGATCGCCGGTTGCGTCACGCCGGGAACACCGTCAGCGTCATTGCGCAGAGCCAGGCCGTGCCAGTGCACGCTCGTCGATTCAGCGAGACTGTTGGCGACTGGGACGTTGAGCGTGTCCCCGATTTTCGCGCGGATGATCGGCCCGTTGATGGCTCCGTTGTACCCCCACGTGCTCAAAGCAACACCAGCGACGGTCGTGTCAAAGATTCCCGCACTGAGCTTCTGCGTGACCGTTGTCCCGGTCGAGGGGCGAGCCTCTTCGTACTGTGAAACCAGCCGATCTGTTGGCAGGATGCGATCGATAGGTTTTGCAGCCGGAGATGCCGACTGTGCGCAAGAGGCCAGTGCTGCTGTGGTTGCCGTGGCCAGGGAGGCGCCGAGGAAGGCTCGACGCGTGAAAGACGAATTCATCAAATTTCCTTCTCTCGATGATGCGGACGTCGGTCGGATGGCCGGTGTCGTTCGGTGGTGCGGATGCTAACTGGACAGCGATACCAGCGCGGTCCATGTTTTCCCGTAGTCATTGCTGGCGGAGATGCCGGTGGCGTCCGCGACGAGGATCCACGGTGAGGAGCCGCCCACGACGGTGAACGCTTCGGGGGCACGCCCGGTCGTTCCGGTTTGGGTCCACGTCTCGGCGACCTGGCGCCAGACTGCGCCGCTGGGATCTAGACCGACAATTCCTCCGCCTGCGTTTGCGTCGATGGTGTCCATCAAGAGCAGCGCCGGTGCGCCAGCCAATGCGCTGAACGTGCGACCCGCATCGGTGCTCACCACGACGCCTGCGGCGGTGGTTGCGTAGAGCTGATCGGCCTGGGATGGATGCACGCTCATGTCGCGGAGGGCGAGGTTCGCTCCCGCTGACCAGGTCAGGCCGGAGTCGTCACTGACGGAAAGGGTCCCGGCGCCCGCGTCGTACCCGTAGACACGCAGGGTGCCGTCGTCGAGGGGGACGGCGTCCAGATCGTGAAAATCGGTTTTGCCCGCCAGCGACAGCGGCGTCCAGGTGGACGCACCGTCCGTGCTGGAGATAAGTCCCAGATTGGGCAGCGCCAGGTCGCTGGGTTCGGTCGGATCGGGGTGACCAGACGCCAGCAACTGACCCGGCGCGGCCACGGTGAAGCCCATTGTGTCCTGCGCCCGGCCGGCGATCTGCAGCGGCTGGGTCGTGTTCGCGCGTGGCGCTCCGGTCAGATAGGTGTCGGGCAGCACGCCGGTGGGGATGAGCCACACCCCTTGGTGGGTGGCTGCATAGGTGTCTCCGGTGAGGGGATCGGCGCCGAGGCCATGCACGTGCTCGAAAGCGTTCGCTGCCGCGTCAATGCTGGGCGACCCTCCCGCCGAATCCACGTCATTGGCGGAACACCCCGTGAGAACCATGAGGCCTACGAGCGGGAACGAGAGTGCGATGATCCGGCGACGTGACCGGTTGAATCTAGCCAAGGGTGACTCCACGAGTGCTCATGAAGGATTGTGGATTGACGCGGGCACCATTGACTCGTGTTTCAAAGTGCACGTGGCAGCCAGAGGACGCACCAGTCGTTCCCACGAGAGCGATGGTGGCGCCTGTGGAAACCTGTTGCCCGGTGCTGACGAGCAGTGAGCTGTTGTGTGCATAACCGGTTTGGGTACCGTCACCGTGGTCGATGAGGACCCAGTTTCCGTAGGAGCCAAGCCAGCCGGCGTAGCTGACTGTTCCAGCGGATGCTGCGGACACGTTCTGCCCGCAGCCCGCAGCTATGTCGGTTCCATAGTGGAACGCACCGACTCCGGCCACTGGTTTGTTGGGCCGAGCCCCATACGCTGAGCTAATCCAGCCTGATACGGGCAAGGTCCAGCCCTGTGCGTTGGGCGCGCGGCTGCCGCCCGCGGGCCTGCTCGCTGCCGCTGAAGCTGCCGCCGCAGCGGCTTGGGCTGCGCGCGCTTTCGCGGCGGCTGCTTCGGCTGCCCGGCGGATTTCTTCGCCCGCGGCGTAGTCGGCTTCCGTCGCGGCGCGATCCTCGGTCAGAACTGCAAGCTGCGCCTGTAATGTTGCGGCAATTTCCTGCTGGTCGGCTAGTGCCGTCTCCACCCGGACGCTCGCGGCCATCGCTTCGGCCAACGCGGTTTCGGCAGTCTCCGCCAGCGCGCCGAGCGTCTGCTGAGCGATCTGGGCCTGATCCGTGAGCGATCTGGCGGAGTTTTCGTCGGCGGCGGCGGACTCATAGACCACACTCATCCGCTCTGTCAGTTTGCTCATGGAACCAAGTTGATTCAGGAGGTCGCTCGCGCTGGGCCCGTCCAAAAACAGCGAAAGTGACAGGTCGCTGTTTCCAGACCGAGCGAGCATGGCCGCCAGCCGTCCGGCCTGTTCGCCCGAAACAGCGGCGGCGGCCGAAGCAGCGTCGGCCTGGTCCTGCAAGTTTGTCGCTCGCAATGTCGCGTCGTCGAACGCGTTTTGCGCGGCCTCGTAGGTGGCTGCACGACGAGATGCTTCCGCACGCGCCGCATCCACTTCGGCGGTGAGGCCTGCGATCAGTCCGGTCAGTTCTGTGACCTGCGCTTGTTTACCGGCTTCGGACGACCGTGCGATTTCCACGTCCGACCAGCTCGGGTACTCCGCCGCGCCTGCCGGCGCCGCGATCCCCAAGAGCGCAAAAACTGTCACCGCTACAATCGCGATCCGTGCCGCGCCTCTGCGCTTAGCCAAGGGACACCCCCCGGGTGCTCATAAATGTCTCGGCATCGATGCGCTCACCGTCGACGCGTGTTTCAAAATGCACGTGGCAGCCGCTGGACGCACCGGTTGATCCCACTATCGCGATGATTTCACCGGCCACAACCAGCTGATCGGAGTCGACGAGGAGCTGACTATTGTGGGCATATCCCGTCTCGACGCCGTTGCCGTGGTCGATAAGAATCCAGTTGCCATACGAGCCCTGATAGCCCGAGGTGACAACTTTGCCTCCGGTCGCCGCGAAGACGGGTTGGCCGCAGGGAGCGGCAATGTCGGTTCCGTTGTGGAAGTCGCCGACACCATCAACGGGTTTGTTCGGGCGAGAACCGAAGGGGCTCGATATCCGGCCCAGAACCGGTAAAGCCCAGCCTTGATCGCTGAGCTGGCCCGGACTCAGGCTGGCCCATTCCCCGTTGCTGGCGATTTCGGTGTACGACGCCGGTTCAGGTGCTTCCGTGATGGTGTATCCGTCGCGTTGAATGGGCACGGTTGTTGTACCGGCGGCACTGACGCTTTGGAGATCGTCCACCTCGACCGCGGCAGTCGGTGCGGATTGCGGTGTTTCCGTGTCGACCGCAAGCGCGGGCAGGGACGTGCTAATCGCAAAGAGGGCGATCATCGCCATGGCGCTTACGGCCGCAGCGCGCTGGCGTAGTGAGACGGGCCGGGGCACTGCCCGCGCCGGCTGAACGGCAGATTCAGTCGGGCCGGATCGGTGCGCGCGCAGCCTGGTCTCTAACGCGCGCATGTCGCGACGAGACATTGGTGGCAACGCGCCGGAGATGTGGGGCGCCGTGGCGACGTGACCGGTGCTATCCACGGAGCACCGAACCCGCGACGCGCACCAGAGGAAGAGTGTGACGGCAATGCATACTTATGTCCTTGCAGGTCGTTCGGAAAATGAAAGGTGGGCTCCAGGGACGGGCTCTTCCAGAGAAGAGCCCGTCCCGAACGTGTCGCTCTAGAGCGAGGTGAGGAGCTCGGCCATGACGGCGATTTCAGCCGTCTGCGTCTTGACGATGTTGGCGGCCATCGCCTGGGCATCCGCATTTTCACCATCATCCATTTCGAGCTGCGCCATCGCGATAGCGCCCTCGTGATGCACCGTCATCTGTTCGACGAACAGCTTGCTAGCCTCGATTCCCGAGGCGTCCTGCAGGGCCATCATGTCGTCGTCGGACATCATTCCGTCAGAGCCGCCGCCCATGCCGCCCATGCCGGACATGCTGTTGTCATCCTCGCCCCACGCCGTCAACCAGTCCTTCAGCTGCGTGATCTCCGGTTCTTGGGCAGTCTTGATCTCCGTTGCGAGGTCGATCACGCTTTGGTCGATACCGTCCTTGGCGAGGAGGTCATCGCTCATCTGAACTGCCTGCTCGTGGTGGGGGATCATCATCTGCGCAAAGGTCACGTCCGCGGAATTGAATGCCGCTGTGGTTTGGCTGGCGGAGGGGCTGGCTGAGTCGGTGGCGGGACTGCCGCCAGCGCATGAGCTGAGGGTGAGAGTGGCCGCCAGGGCCGCAGCAGCATAGAAGAAAGTTCGTGGTTTGAGCATCGTTCATCCATTCGTCGATAAGTAGTAGAAACCGAGTGGCCGCAGGGACGGCAAAGTTCCGAAGCTACTGGCTGGCTCGGAACCACATCACGGTCTAAACGCGACAGATGGAGAGAAGGGTGAGGCTGGGGCGCTCAACAGGCAGGGCGGCGGTGCGCCAGGAGTTCAGGATGATGCCGCCGGCATCGAGCAGGCGCCGATACGTAGCCGGAAGCCGAGTCAGGAACACCATCACGACGAGAGTGAGTAGCAGGACGCACGTCATTGCCAGCAGAGCGCAATCAAGCATCCCGTCCAGGCTTCCGGGCGAGATCGCCGCGACGACGGGAGCAGCCATGACGGCAGCCATACCCATCACCGAAGTTTGCTGCTCCGGCACAATCGATGAAGCAGCAACACTTGATGAAGCAGGGGCCTGCGTGTGCATGGCATGCCCGGTCGCCTCGGAATGAATGGCAAAGACCGCAAAGAGCAGCGCGGCCAGAGCGAGCAAGGCGACGAAAGGCGACACAGAGACGGGTGCGACCAGCCGTCGTACCGCACGCTTCAACGTCATTTCACCTACTTCTTCGCCGACAGCTCTGGACTGAACTGACAATGTCTTCCCTCGCAGAGTACCCCACAGCGTGCGGTGAATCCTGAATGCCCGTTTCACGAGAGCAAAACCGCGGATCGTGACAACCTCTTCTGCGGGGAGCACGGCAAACAGCACTTTTTCTCTCAGACGACGATCGGTGCGTCCACGGGTGACGAAGATGTTGTCTGAGTCGTCCACGCCCGAAGCGCAATGATGCCGGCGAGTATTCCGATGCCGGCGAGCACCACTGCAGTTGGTGCCAGCCCGAGCAGGGCGCCGAGTATCCCGGCGAGAGGATACGTCACGATGAAGCAGGCGTGCGAGAGCGAGAACTGTGCGGCAAAGACGGCCGGGCGATTCGTTTCGTCGGACGAGCGGCGCAATAGTCGTGCCGACGGCGTCAGGATGAGTGCGGTAGCGGCGCCGAGCACAAACCAGATCACGAGAAGACCAACCCAGGTCAGGGTTGTTGCCGGTAGGGAAACAACACCGGCGAGGGCCAGCAGCCCGACGGGTAGTACCGCACAGCCGAGCAGCATGACGTTTCGGTCGGCGAAGCGTTCGAGTACCCGCGGCAGCGCGAGCGCGACGAGCATGGACCCCAATCCGTAGCAGGCCAGGGCGAGGGCGAAATCGGACTGAGCGCGGCCGAAGTGGCTTTGCACGAGCACGACCGTGTTGACAATGACCATGCCTGTCGACGTCGCGACGACCATGTTCATGGCGAGCAGAGCGCGCAATTCCGGTGTGCGCGAAAAGACGCGTGCACCGCGGGTGAGGCGTTCCCAGAACGGTGTCGGAGGGGAGACGTGGTGTGTCGGCAGGGTCGCTGTGAGCACGAGCAGGGCGGAGCCAACGAAGCCGACGACAGTTCCCAGGAACAGGGAGTGGTAGCTGATCACGGTCAACAGGGCGGCGGCCAGGATCGGGCTCAGGAGCGATTCGAGGTCGTAGGCCAGTCGGGACAGCGACAGCGCTCGGGTGTATTCACTCTCGTTTGGAAGGACGGCCGGGATGAGGGCCTGGAATGCCGGGGTGAAGGTGGCCGAGGCGGCCTGCAGTACGAAGATGAGCACGTAGATCTGCCAGGCCTCGGTGACGAACGGCAGCGAGAGCGCGACGATCGCGCGCAGCACATCCGCTGATACCAGCAGGGTCTTGCGCGGCACGTGCGCCGTCAATGCGGAGATCACCGGGGCGATGCCGACGTAGGCGAGCATTTTGATGGTCAGTGCGATGCCGAGCACGATGCCCGCGTCGCCGCCGGCCAGGTCGAACGCAAGCAGGCCCAACGCCACGGTGAGCAGTCCGGTGCCGACCAGCGCCACGATCTGCGCGCTGAACAACCGACGATAGGTTCGGTTGCGCAGAACTTCAAGCATGAGCGCCCGCATCGTGAGCGTCAGCAGCCCGCTCAAGCGGATGCCGGTGGTGCGCCGGTGTGCCCCCAACGGCATGCTCCGCCTGGAAAATCGCATCCGCAACGAGCTGGCGAGCATGCTCATTGGCCAGACGGTAGAACACCCGCGTGCCCTCGCGGCGAGTCGCCACGATGCGCCCGAGCCGCAGCTTCGCCAAGTGCTGGGAGACGGCAGCTTGAGACTTATCGACCGTCTCGGCGAGCTGGTTCACCGACAACTCCGTGTCGCGGAGGGCCAGAATAATGCGAATTCGGGTGGCGTCGGCGAGCATTGAGAAGACCTCGACCGCCAGCTCGACGTACTCCCCGTCCGAATCAAGCGTGCACATCTTCTTGTCTGCATTCATACGCAGATTATTGCACAAGTATTCGCTGTTGCGATGCAGGCGCGGTCGCCTGCTGGAACTCCGACCTGTTACTGGCGCCGGCCTCTACGGGAGCTCTCCGATAACCGTCACCAGCCAGACCGCTGCAATTCCGCTGCAGAGTCCCACGCTGAAACTCGACAACGTCTCCAAACACTTCGAGGTGCACACATCCACCCGCATGTTCGCCCGCCCGGCCGTGCTCAAGGCGGTCGACGGCGTCTCGCTCGAGATTGCCCACTCCGAAACGTTTGCATTGGTCGGCGAATCCGGCTCGGGTAAGTCCACGCTCGGTCGCCTCGCCCTGCGCCGAAAGCGAACCGCACGTCGTTGCAGTGGGTGGGCGTCACCTAGTCGCGTGTCACTTTGCCGAAGGCATGCCCGTTGCCGATGCTGCCCGGCTGTCGATCGGTGCCGCAGCGTGAACGGTCGCAAGCGCAACCAGATCGTGTTGATCATCGGCCAACTCTTTTCGGGCGTGGGAGTGGCATCCGGTATCGCGGTGGGCGGTGTTCTGGCCGAGGAGTTGTCGGGCACCACGGCCGCAGCGGGCTCGGCGGCTTCGCGGGGACACAGGCGAAGACTCACGCGCGGAATTCAACGAGATCGCTCTGACACGGCGGGGCCGCTGCAGATGTCGCTGACGCTGACGCTCACGGTGCTCGGCCTCGGCTGGTCGGCGTGCCTGATCGGGGATCGTCGCTACTGAACCAATCGATGTCGACCGAGATTCGGGTGCCAACGACATGCTGATGAACTTCGGGGCGGCGGGCACGGCTACCCTGGCCGGCCCTATTCTCGCGGCGGGTGGATTCTTCTGGTTCAACGTCGTCGCGTTCTCTGTGCTTACGCCGGCCGGGGCTGGCACCGGCGACTATCTCGACTAAGCGTTCAGGTTGCTCTCCCACTGGCGGGGGGTGCTCACCCCGTATCGACATGACCGGTGTCCGTTCCCTCTCGTCCGGCGCCGGATTCGGCCCGCTCAGGTGGGGAAATCCAGAAATGAAGGACCTGAGTCCCGGCCGGCCGCGACTCGAACTTCGAAGCCGGCCGACGAGCGAATCATGTCTACGTCACGGCAACCCTGGATTCCGCAACGTGGGGCGCCGAGCTGGCCGCAGGGGAGGGCCGCGGGCGCATCTACATCGTGAAACCGACCGGCGCCCTCGAAGACGACCCGAGCGTGACCGACAAGAAATTCCCCGGCATTCCCACTCACTCGTACCGCACCCGCGAGCCGGTGGAGGTGGTCGGTGAACTCGTGGACTGGGTAGGACACTCGTCCGACCAGCTGAAGCGGATGCGAGAAAGTCTCGCGACGCTGACGCGCCAGGGCCTCGCGGTCATCGGCGACAGTGCTGGAGGACTCGCTGGCGGCGGACCGGCAGGGGAATTTGCGAAGATAAGCAGCCGCTGATCCCGCGCTCAGTGGAGTCGAGCATCTGGATCCACAGTGCCACTATCCGTGTCGAACCCGATTACCATACCGGCGCGCGACAGGACAGCACGCGTTCTGGGGCGCAGGGCGCATCTCCAAAGCGGTGTTCTACTCACTAGAGTCGACCGCATGAGTGTGAGTAATCAAGCTGAGCAAGCTGGCATGGACGCACAACAATTCCTCGAGCGGGCCACTGATGCACTGCCAGCCTCGGAATTGGAGGATTCTCTCGGCCGCCTAACTCCAGAAGCGCGGATGCTGGTGTGGGAAGCCTTGATTGACGGCGTCCCGGTGAATCCAGTGGAACGGTCGCGAGCGCTGGCGGGACATCTCATGCGAGAAGGCAAGGCAACTTTGGGGGAGTTTCAGGAGGACCTCGCCAGTATGTCTCCTCAGGGGCGCGCCCATGCATTCGGGCTGCTCACTTCAACTCCTGATTACAAGCTCAAGGGGATCCGCTGGCAACCGTATCCCTACCCATACGAGGTCGCTGCGGGCAAGAGAGTCACCGCCTATCAGACGACCGTCGACCTGGTTCGGGACCTGGTAGATGTCGACTGGGCCGAGGCAATGTCCACGATCGACGGCTCCAAGCGACAAGCCGGTGACGGTGACTGGGCCGGAGCTGCCGTGACTGTGCAGCGCGCCGTGAGCACTCTCGAGCGGCTGATCACTACTGTGTCCACAGTTTACCGGCACGACCTCGCGGTCGCCCTGTACCACCTTGAGGCCTATCTCGGGAATTCCCGAGACCGTGTGGGAGCTCGAGCGGCAATCGAACGTTCGCTCAACCTGCTCGTGGAGGTGCAAAAGACCGTTGATGATGACAGTGTGAAATTCGATATCGCCAAGGCGTTGGCGAGCCGCGCGGTGATTTTCGCGGAGACTGGCAACTTTACTGACGCACTGCGCGGTCAAGCGGCCTCGATTGCGGTTCTGGAACACCTAGCCGACTCGGATTTGCGTGAGTTCGGTCCGCCTCTCGCCGAGCACTTGACGCAACAGGCCTTATTTCTTCGCAGTGCAGGCGACATCCCGGAAGCCACGTCGATGATTGCTCGCGCCCTGGCCAGCTTCGAGCATTTGGTCGCCAGTGGTGTGCGTGCCGACCCGCGGTTCGTTGAGCGCGCCCGCACCGAGGAAGCCGATATTCGGGCGGCAGGAGGCTCTCCCAGCGCGCCGGACCGCGAGGATCCGGAAAAACAGGCACGCGCCGGCGGCGGTTGCTACATCGCCACAGCAGTATATGGTTCGTCCGAGGCGCCACCCGTGCTGACACTCCGCCACTTTCGCGACGAGAACCTGGCACAGTCCGGGGCGGGGCGGGCGTTCATCCGCTTCTACTACGCAACCAGCCCGGCGATTGCCAAGCGACTTGAACATGCGAGCGTGCTCAACCGCGTTGTGAGGCGATTCCTTGACTTTGTCGTTCGCAAGCTGGACGGCCGACGCCGTTCGGGCACGAATTGAATCTCGTGGCGGCACGCAACTCAGTGACCTGCCCTTC
The DNA here is from genome assembly GCF_004402535.1 of Cryobacterium glaciale. Taxonomy (GTDB): domain Bacteria; phylum Actinomycetota; class Actinomycetes; order Actinomycetales; family Microbacteriaceae; genus Cryobacterium; species Cryobacterium glaciale. Next base: position 16,883 of record NZ_SOEY01000006.1, read on the forward strand.
CTGGTGCGACTCGAGGAACACCCAGACGGACAGGGCCACGTGCCCACCAAGTTCCTCGTGGCGGCCGACCTGCCGGAGCAGGCGGGCACCGAGGGGGCCGCGTTCAAGACGGTGCTGCTCGACGCGAACACCGGCCAGCCGGTCGTGCCGAACGGTTCGATGGGCTACCGCTACGGCGAGACCGGGCAGGGCAAGTGGAACCTCGACCTGGAGGGTGTCGACCCGGCGCTGTCCCTCCTGAACGGAGCGAACGGCGAGGCCGAGAGCATCCGTTTGCCGTGTTTCGAAGCAACCTCGGGGGAGGGCTCGATCCTCACCCGCGGGGTGCCGGTGCGCCGCGTCGCCGGCCACCTCGTGACGACGGTGTTCGACCTGATGATGGCGCAGTACGGGGTGGGCCGGCCCGGGCTGCCCGGCGACTGGGCCACCGGCTACGACGATGTGTCGACGCCCCACACCCTCGTCGGCATGCTGCTCTTCACGATCTGGCCGTTCACCCGGCTGGTGCACGCCTTCACCGCCCCGCTGCACTATCTGTTCCGTCGCTACATCGTCTACCGCACCCGCGACAAGGTGCCCGGCGCGATTCGGCCGATCCGGCGGCGCTGGGCACCGATCGGCACCGAAGATCGAACGCGAGACAAGAAATAGCCATGGCTGGAACAGTGCGGGAACGCGCCCGCGCCAGCAAGGGCGTCAATCTCGTTCTCGCGACCTTGTCGTCCGTGGTGTGCTTTTGGGCGTGGACGAGCGTGGCACCGCTCGGGGTGCGCTACAGCCTCGATCTAGATCTGACGTCGACGCAGGCATCCGTGGCCATGCCCGTCTTCGTCGGTTCGATCGGACGTATTCCGGTGGGCGTGCTGACGGATCGCTTCGGGGGTCCGCTCATGTTCACCGCGGTGCTGTTGGCCACCGTGCCGGCGCTTCTGCTCGTGGCGCTGGCCGGAACACTCGGGGTCTACTGGGCCCGCGTGCTCTGCGCTCTTCTGTTGGGCGTGGCCGGAACGGTGTTCACCGTGGGGATCCCGTTCGTGAGCAACTGGTACGAGTTGTCGCGACGCGGCTTTGCCACCGGCATCTTCGGCGCGGGAATGGGCGGCACGGCACTGTCCGCCTTTTTCACGCCCAGATTCGTGAACTGGTTCGGCTACTTTTCCACGCACCTGATCCTGGCCGGCCTGCTGGTCGCGACGGCGGTCCTCGTGCGCACCTGCATGGGGAACGCGCCGACCTGGGTGTCCAACACCCAACCGTTCGTTCCCAAGCTTGTCGCCGCCTCGAAACTCGGTGTGACCTGGCAGATGTACTTTCTCTACGGGGTGGTGTTCGGCGGATTCGTGGCCTTCTCGACCTATCTGCCGACCTACCTGCGTGATATCTACGATTTCGATCTGACAGCGGCGGGAACTCGCACGGCCGGATTCGCCGTGGCGGCGGTTCTGCTGCGCCCGGTCGGTGGGATCCTCGCCGATCGGATGGGTCCCAAACCGGTCGTCATCGTGTCGCTGGCCGCCGTCGCGGTGCTCGCCTGGATAGTCAATCTGCGCCCCGACGGCGAGATACCGGCCGGACTGACCTTTGTTGCGATGGCGTCAGCCCTCGGGCTGGGAGCTGGCGGAGTCTTCGCCTGGCTGGGACGCAAGGCGCCACCCGACAAGGTCGGGTCGGTCAGCGGCATCGTCAGCGCGGACGAAGGCTCGGCGGCTATTTTCCCCCACTCGTGATGGGGGCCACCTACAACGCCGCCGACAACAGCTATGCCATCGGTCTGCTGCTGCTGGCGGGGACGGCCGCCGTTGCGCTGGTCTTCACTATTGTGGCCGTGCATGAACGTTCCATCCAACCGGCAGGTTCCGGACGCTGACACCGGAGTCGGACACCCGCGGTTCCGCCTACAGTGGGTGGTTCAGGGCGCACCAGTGAAAGGAACACCATGAGCACCACTTTCAGCAAAGAGGAAAAGGCTGCAATGCGAGCGGCGGCGGCCGAAGCGAAGGCCGCACAAGCGGGAGCCGACCTGGAGACAGCATGCCTCGCTGCTATCGCCGAGATGACCGGTACAGACAAGGAGTTGGCCGAGACCCTGCACCAGCTGGTCACGAAGCACACGAGCCTCGGGGCGAAGACGTGGTACGGAATGCCGGCCTACGCCAACAGCGACGGCAAAGTGGTGGTGTTCTTCCAGAGTGCAGCCAAGTTCAAGGTGCGGTATGCCACGATCGGATTCCAGCCAGACGCGAACCTCGACGACGGCAATCTCTGGCCGACCTCCTATGCCGTCTCGAAGCTGACCGCCGCTGATCAGAAGGTGGTGGTAGCGCTCCTGGAGAAAGCCGTCAGCGCGGCGTGACGGTTCACCAGCGATGCCCACAAGTGGGGGTACACGTTTGGGTGTGTCCGCTGGAACCTCCGATGGCTTTCACGCCAGACTTCGTTCACCGGGGCTGCACGACATCTGGGTCGCCGTATCGGTAGTTCCTTCTGCAGGGGGTGGAACGCAACTTCTCGCGCGCACCCGTACGAGGTCACGACCACACGCGTTGACAGAGGAACCATGGCCAACAGCACGAGCTTTCAGGAACGATTCCGGTACTGGTTCGACAGTGTCATGGCCAAGGGCGCTGGCGCCCTGATGGCCCTGCTGGCCCTCGCCAGCCTGGTGTTCATCGCTCTGGTCGCCCTCGTGGTGATGGTTTTTGGACTCTTTCCCACGGCCGAGCCCGGAGACCCGTCTCCAGGGTTCTTTGAAGTGCTCTGGGGCAACCTGATGCGTACCCTCGACAGCGGCACGATGGGCGGCGACGCGGGTTGGGGATTCCGGGGCGCCATGCTCGTCGTCACCATCGGCGGCGTCATCATGGTGGCCAGCCTGATCGGCATCATCTCGAGCGCCTTCGACTCTAAGGTCGACGAGTTACGCAAGGGTCGTTCCAAGGTGCTCGAGTCCGATCACACCCTCATCCTGGGCTGGAGCCCCAAGATTTACGCCATCGTCAGCGAGATCTGCGTCGCCAACGATTCCCGTAAGCGCTCGACCATCGTCGTTCTGTCGACCCGCGGAAAAGTCGACATGGAAGACGACCTGCGCGCCCAGGTGCCGAATACCGGAAAGACCCGCATCATCTGCCGCAGCGGCGACCCGATGAACCTCGCCGATCTGGAGATCAGCAATCCGCACACGGCCCGCAGCATTGTCATCCTCGCACCGGAGGGCAACAGCGACCCGGACTCCGTCGTGATCAAGACCGCGCTGGCATTGACCAACAATCCGCGCCGTAAGGAGTCCGCGTACCACATCGTCGGCGAAATCCAACAGCCCGGCAATCTGGAAGCTGCCCGTTTGGTCGGTCGCGACGAAGCACACTGGGTACTGGCGAGCGACCTGATCAGCCGAATCACCGTGCAGAGCTGCCGGCAGAGCGGGCTCAGCGTGGTCTACACCGAGCTGCTCGACTTCGATGGCCACGAGATCTATTTCACCGAGCAGCCGAACCTCGTCGGCCACACCTACTACGACACGCAGTTGTCGTTCGCCGAATCCTCCGTCATGGGCATGGTCAAGGGCGGGGTTGTGCACCTCAACCCCGAACCCGACCTGCAGTACGAGAGCGGCGATCAGCTCATCGTGATTGCCGAAGATGACAGCACCATCCGCGTGAGCGTGCCCGGTGCCGCCGACGAGCAGGCGATCAACGACGCCAGCGTGCTCGCAGTCGCCCCCGAGCGAACGCTGGTGCTCGGCTACAATTCTGGTCTGCACGCCATGCTTGCCGAGCTGAACGAGTACGTCACCGCGGCCTCGACCGTGACGGTGGTGGCCGACACCGAGCATCCGCTCTTCCCCGTCTTTGCGAACATGTCGGTCGCAGTTCAGAACGGCGACACCACGAGCCGGGCGCTGCTGGAGAGCCTCGGGGTGGAGACGTACGACCACATTATTGTCTTGGCGGACAAGAGCGAGAATGTGGAACCGCAGCGTTCGGATGCGCGCACACTGATCACCCTGTTGCACCTGCGGGACATGGCTGACCAGGCGGAAGTCGACCTCAATGTTGTCAGTGAAATGCTCGACGATGCCAACCGTGAGCTGGCCGAAGTGACCCAGGCCGACGACTTCATCGTGAGCGACAAGCTCATCAGCCTGGTGCTGTCACAGATCTCCGAGAACAAGCAGCTGACCGATGTCTTCAGCACGCTGTTCTCCAGCGACGGCAGCGAGATCTACCTGCGCCCAGCGGATGTCTACATTCGCCCGGGCGCGGAGGTCGACTTCTACACCGTGCTCGAGGCTGCCCGGCGTCGTGGTGAGACCGCCATCGGCTACCGGGTAGCCGAACACGCCCGGAGCAGCGCCCACGCCTATGGGGTGGCCGTGAACCCGAAGAAGGGCCTGAAGCGCAGCTTCGCCGCCGCCGACAAGATCATCGTGCTCGCCAACGATTAGGGCGAAATTGCCTAGACAGCTCTCAGCTTCGGGGCTACTGTGCCCAAGTCGGCGTCTGTGTGCGTCGGCTCCTTCGGGACAGCTCGATCCACGTCGCACTGGTGCGCCGCACACACGCAGTACTGGCTGACGCATCCACCAGTAACACCGTTCTTCCGCGACCCGTCGTGTTTTCTCGGACAATCACCCTGAAAGCGACATCGAGTCAAGGAGCACGTTGTGAAAAAGTTGGTCATCACCGCCGCTGCCTGCGTCACCGCCCTCGCTTCGGCGATGGTCGCAGCCCCGGCATCCGCTGTGGAGATCCCCACCCTCGGGGGCCCTACGGTGCTAGCGAACGATCTCTTCCTACCCCTGAGCCTGGCTGTCGGCGCCGGCGGAACCGCGTACGTTTCCCAGAACGGCCCGGGGCTGCTCAACCGGATCAGTCCCGACGGCACGAATAGTGTCATCGCGAGTGCGACCCCCGGCGATGAGCTCGGGGCCGTTTCGGTGCGCAAAGGCACCGTGTACTACGCCACGAACACGCAGGACCACACGGCATCAGCCCTGTACGCTCTGCCCGCCGGTGGTGTAGCCGCGCCGTTGGGCGACATTTACGCCCATGAAAGCACGGCCAACGCGGACCAGGTCAACACCTACGGATTCGTCGACCTTCCGCAGTCCTGCCTCGACCAATTCGATCCGGCGTCACCGCTGGGGCCGGCTACCTACACCGGAATCGTCGACACCCACCCGTATGCCAGCCTCCCTCTGGACGATGGCGTCTACGTGGCGGATGCCGGTGCGAACGCCGTACTGAAAGTCGCCTACGACGGCACGGTCAGCACCGCTGCCGTACTCCCCGCCGGCGACCCGATCGTCGTCAGTGCCGAACTCGCTGCGGGCGTCGGCTTCCCGGCCTGTGTTGCCGGAGCCAGCTACCGGTTTGAACCGGTGCCGACCGACGTCGAGCAGGGTGGGGACGGCTGGCTCTATGTGACGAGCCTGCCCGGCGGCCCCGAAGACGCGAGCCTCGGCGCCCGCGGCGCGGTCTACCGGTTCAACCCGGCCGACGGCGAAGTGCAGCTCGTGAGGGGCGGGTTCGTCGGAGCGACTGACCTCGCGGTGTCCCAACGCACCGGTCTGATCGCCGTGACCGAACTGTTCGGCGGCCCGAACGGCACTGGACAGGTCTCCGTGTTCCACCCGACCCTGCCCGAGCGGATGCTGGAGGTTCCGGTCACGTCTCCGTCGGCGATCGAGCTGGCCGGCAACAGCGTTTACGTCACGACGAATTCCTTCGTGCCCGACGCGACCGGGGCTCCGCAGCCGATTGGCAAGGTCGTGAAGCTCTCGGTGAGCCTCGGCGGCGACTAGGCCGCGGCATCCGCTGTCCGGTCTGTGAAGCGGGTGAATCGTCGTCAGCCCTGGCCGCCGGCGATTCACCCGCTGCTGCTGTGCAGCCTCAGAATGCCGGCTCCGTCGGCCAGGCAACTATTCGGCGCTGATCATCCGCAGGGCTGAACCATTCCCTGTCGTACGTCGTGGTAGCTCCAAGGACCCCTACGCCTGCACGCCCGAACAGCGCACCGTGTCATCGACAGCAGCGGCCAGTGACAACAGCAGTCAGTGACTACGGCAGTCATCGACAAGCACCACTTCATCACGCACCATTCAGACCAGTGCATCGAGAGAAGGAAGCAATCATGAACAGCAAAATTTGGATCAAGGTCGGGCCGGTCGTCGGGGCGGTGGCCCTGAGCGTTCTCGCGCTGACCGGATGCTCGCAGGGAACGACGGCACCGGCAGCCGACACGTCGAGCTCGTCGAGCGAGGAGGCCGAACCGGCCGCCGAGGCCACACTCGCAACCGCCGACAGCTCGCTCGGCACGATCGTCGTCGATTCAGCAGGAATGACCGTGTACGTTTACGACAAGGATGTCGCAGACTCGGGGGAGAGTACCTGTGAGGGCGAGTGCCTCGTCAAATGGCCCGCGGTCGTCGCCGATTCCGACACTCCCGTCGCTGACGGTGTCACCGGAACCGTTGGTGTCATCACCCGCACGGACGGCACCAAGCAGGTCACGCTCAACGGTCTGCCGCTGTACTACTGGGTAAACGACGCTGCGGCCGGTGACACCACCGGCCAGGCCGTCGGCGAAGTCTGGTGGGTTGTCGCACCCAACGGCGACAAGATCGCCGGCTAGCGCGATCTCAGCAGGCGGTCTCTCGCAGATCACCGCGCCCATCGGCACCGCGAAGCCGATGGGCGCGGCGCTTTCCGGCAGTGGGGCAGCGATGGGCGCGGCTACGCGCGGTTCCGTGCGGCAACCGCGAAGCCGATGGGCGCGGCGCTTTCCGGCAGTGGGGCAGCGATGGGCGCGGCTACGCGCGGTTCCGTGCGGCAACCGCGAAGCCGATGGGCGCGGCGCTTTCCGGCAGTGGGGCAGCGATGGGCGCGGCTACGCGCGGTTCCGTGCGGCAACCGCGAAGCCGATGGGCGCGGCGCTTTCCGGCAGTGGGGCAGCGATGGGCGCGGCTACGCGCGGTTCCGTGCGGCAACCGCGAAGCCGATGGGCGCGGCGCTTTCCGGCAGTGGGGCAGCGATGGGCGCGGCTACGCGCGGTTCCGTGCGGCAACCGCGAAGCCGATGGGCGCGGCGCTTTCCGGCAGTGGGGCAGCGATGGGCGCGGCTACGCGCGGTTCCGTGCGGCAACCGCGAAGCCGATGGGCGCGGCGCTTTCCGGCAGTGGGGCAGCGATGGGCGCGGCTACGCGCGGTTCCGTGCGGCAACCGCGAAGCCGATGGGCGCGGCGCTTTCCGGCAGTGGGGCAGCGATGGGCGCGGCTACGCGCGGTTCCGTGCGGCAACCGCGAAGCCGATGGGCGCGGCGCTTTCCGGCAGTGGGGCAGCGATGGGCGCGGTGCTGTGCCACGTGTCAACGAGGCAGAATGGACGGGTGTATGTACTGGTGCGACAGGCGAGCGGCGGTGAATTCCTCGTCGACACGCTGGACGACGCCGGCACTCCGATCGAGGCGGCACGCAGCCTCACTCCGGTCGCGTTTTCATCGTTCGTCTCGTCGGTCGAACCGGGCACGACCGCGCCGCGCTGGGTCTGGGACAACACCGCACACATCTATCCGGCGCTGCTGGCCGGCGGAATCCGAGTGCAGCGCTGCCACGACCTTCGCTTGTGCCATGTAATCCTGAAGAATTCGGCTCTGACGTCAACGAGTGACCTCGCCTTGGCCGCGCCGGGTCGCTGGGACCTCGCGAGTTCCCCAGCGAGTGATCAGGCCGAAGCGCGGGCGACACTCTTTGACTTCGACGTCACCTCGGTCGCTGACGGCGCCGATGAATCTTCGCTGCGGGAACTTCGCCGGCAACTCGACGCCGTCGCAGGCGCTGCCGAACCGGGGCGGCTGCGCCTGCTTCTGGCGGCCGAGTCCGCCGGTGCGCTCATTGCCGCGGAGATGCGCTACGCCGGGCTGCCTTGGCGCACCGACGTGCACGATCTCCTCCTCACCAGGGAACTGGGTGCACGGGTCGCACCCGGCGCGCGGCCGGGGCGACTGGAGAGACTGGCGCAGCGCATCCGCTCAGAACTCGACGATGCCGCGCTCAACCCGGACTCCCCCCAGGAACTGTTCAGGGCGCTGCAACGCGCAGGACTCGCCGTCACCTCGACGCGCGGGTGGGAGTTGAAGAAGCTGCAGCATCCGGTCATCGAACCGTTGCTGCAGTACAAAAAGTTGTCCCGACTACTCAGCGCCAATGGCTGGACGTGGATGGAATCCTGGGTCGTCGACGGCCGATTCCACCCCGACTATGTGCCGGGCGGAGTCGTGACCGGCCGATGGGCGACCCGCGGTGGGGGAGCGCTGCAGCTGCCCAAGCAGATTCGCGGTGCCGTCGTCGCCGACGACGGCTGGAAACTCGTCGTCGCCGATGCCGCCCAGCTCGAACCCCGCATTCTCGCCGCGCTGGCGCAGGATACGAGTATGGCGCGGGCCGGTCGCGGCACCGACCTGTACGCCGGGATCGTGTCGAGCGGGGTCGTCGAAACGCGCGACCACGCCAAGGTCGCCATGCTCGGCGCCATGTACGGAGCGACGACAGGGGAGAGCGGCCGACTGATGCCGCGACTGGCCCGCGCCTACCCCCTGGCCATCGCGCTCACCGAGTCGGCCGCCCGCGCCGGGGAACGCGGCGAAGTCGTGACGACCCGGCTCGGGCGCTCGTCACCGATACCCGGACCGGGCTGGCACGAGTCCCAGGCGCAGGCGTATGACCCGGCGGCCACGGCCACCGACGAGCGGCGCGCCCGCAGCCAGGCCCGCGATTGGGGACGCTTCACCCGCAACTTCATCGTGCAGGGCAGTGCCGCAGAGTGGGCTCTGTGCTGGATGGCGGAGATCCGACGCGAACTCACAGCCCTCACCAGAGCGGATGCCGCACCCGGGCCGGCCGGCGAGTCCGGTCGCCGTGCGGCAGGGTTTGGTTCTCCGGGGGCGCGCGCGCCCTTCGACAGCTCGCCGCACCTGGTGTTCTTTCTGCACGACGAAGTCATCGTGCACACGCCGGCCGTGCACGCCGACGCCGTGGCCCGCATCATCACGTCGGCCGCCGAGACGGCCGGGCGGCTGCTGTTCGGTGACTTTCCGGTGGATTTCATGCTCACGGTCGCCATCGTCGACAACTATGCCCAGGCCAAATAGAGCGAGTCGCCAGGCCCGGCGCCGTCCAACGACCACTGCGGGCGCCGTTGTTGGTGTACACGAAGTTGGAAACCACTCCGCGGTCCTGGGTGATCTGCACGGCCGCGTCCTTGTACAAGCGCAGGTGGCTGGGGCATAATGGCGCTATCGGTTCGTTGGGTTCCAGCGCCGAACAATTTCACATTCGCCATCGTGCCCACAGCACTGAGTCATAAAAACTCGAAGTTGAGAGCGCGGTCGTTCCGAGGTCGTTGGGGAAGACGCACCTACTAGGAACGGAGAAACACGATGGATGCAATACCCAACCGTCGGGCGCCGATTGCGCGGGGGGTGCTTTTCATGCACTCCTCTCCGCGAGCCGTCTGCCCGCATGTCGAGTGGTCGGCTGGCCGTGCGCTCGGCGAGGCCGTAAATTTCGACTGGTCGGAACAGCCAGCCCTGCCCGGCTCCTTCCGGGCCGAGTACTACTGGGAGGGATCCCCGGGTACTGGCGCCGCGCTCGCATCCGCTCTGCGCGGGTGGGAACAGTTGCGCTTTGAAGTCACCGAAGACGCCGGGCCCGATTCGGATGGCGGCCGGTGGCTGCACACACCCGAACTGGGCATCTTCTATGCGCAGACCGACAGTGTGGGCAATGTCGTCGTGCCGGAAGATCGCATCCGATCGGCTATGGACAGTGCAGGGGCCAATGCCCTCGAACTGCACCGGCAGCTGCGCCTGGCCCTCGGGCAATCGTGGGATGACGAACTGGAACCGTTCCGGCAGGCGAGCGACCTGAACGCGGTGGTCTGGCTGCATCAGGTCGGCTGAAGAGCAGGCACCCTCAAGCGTGCGGTTCGCCCGTGGCGGCGTGGCCTGTCGACCGGTGACATTTCCCGGCGGCAATCCCGCGAAGTCACAGCCTGTGCCCCTGGGCACGGTGAATCGCCTTATAGAAATGACCCCGTCCGAACCCGGACGGGGTCATTCTCCTGCATTCGGGATCAGACGGAACGGAACGCCACGACGGCGTTGTGACCGCCGAACCCGAAGGAGTTGCTGAGCGCGAGCAGGTCTCCGGCCGGAAGGGCACGGGGTGTGGTGACCACGTCGAGCGGGATTTCCGGATCCTGTGACGTGAGATTGATCGTCGGCGGCGCGGTGCGCTCGGCGAGAGCCTTCACCGTGAAGAACGCTTCGAGGGCGCCGGCGCCACCGAGCAGGTGACCGGTCGACGCTTTCGTCGCCGACACCGGGATACCGTCGAGCAGGTCTCCGAACACGCGCCTGAGGGCGTTGTACTCGGCAATGTCCCCGACCGGGGTACTCGTGGCGTGCACGTTGATGTGGGACACGTCCTTGAGGGTTCCGCCAGCGTTCTCAATGGTCGAGACCATCGCGCGGGCGGCGGCAGATCCTTCGGGGTCCGGCGCGGTCACGTGGTAGGCGTCGCTGTTGACGACGCCGCCGACGAGCTCAGCGTAGATGTGGGCACCCCGTGCCTTGGCGTGCTCTTCGGTTTCAATCACGAGGGCGGCAGCACCCTCACCGAGAACGAAGCCGTCCCGAGTCACGTCGTACGGCCGGCTCGCGGTGGCCGGGTCGTCGTTGCGTGTCGACAGGGCGTGCATCGCCGCGAAGGAGGCGATCGGCAGCGGATGGATAGCGGCCTCTGACCCTCCGGCGATGACAACGTCGGCCAGTCCGGCCTGCAGGCGGTTGTAGGCGTTGATGAGGGCTTCGGTGCTCGAAGCGCACGCCGAGACCACGGTGGTGATGCCGGCACGGGCGTGCAGGTCCATTCCGATTGCCGCTCCCGGGCCGTTTGGCATGAGCATCGGCACGGTCATCGGCAGCACGCGGCGCGGGCCACGCTCGCGCAGGGTGTCCCACGCGTCCAGCAGGGTCCATACTCCGCCAATTCCGGTCGCCCAGTCCACGGCGAGGCGCTCGGGCTCGACTTCGGGTGAGCCCGCATCGGCCCAGGCTTCACGGCCGGCGATCAGGGCGAACTGGCTGGACGGGTCGAGGCGCTTGACCTCAAATCGTTGCAGCACATCAGCGGTCTTGACACGCGCCTGTGCGGCGAAAGTTACGGGGATCGCCGTTTCAGCAACCCAGGCCTGCTCGAGGGGGGTGGCGCCCGATTCGCCGGCCAGGAGGGCCGTCCAGGTGTCGACCGCAGTGCCGCCCAGCGGCGTAGTGGCACCGATACCGGTGATAACGATTTTCTTGGTCATAAGTCAACTCTCCATGGAACGACAAACGTGTGGGCCGGCGCGTTGTGGCACCAGCCCAATGAACAGGTCGGCCGATTTCCGGCCGACCTGGTTCAGGCCTGAGCTAGTCCTGTGCCTTCACGATGAACTCAACGGCGTCGCCGACGGTCTTGAGGTTCTTGACCTCTTCGTCGGGGATCTTCACGTCGAACTTCTCTTCTGCGTTGACGACAATGGTCATCATCGAGATGGAGTCGATGTCCAAGTCGTCGGTGAACGACTTGCCCAGCTCAACCGTGTCGGTTGCGATTCCGGTCTCGTCGTTGATGAGCTCGGCCAGGCCGGTCAGAACTTCTTCGGTGGACAATGCCATGTTTTTTCTCCTTGAGGGTGTCTCGGTTGACCGAGACCTAGTTTAGGGGGTGGGGTGGTTAGGGCAGCACAACGACCTGCGCGCCGAACACGAGTCCGGCACCGAAGCCGATCTGCAGCGCAAGCCCGCCGCTGAGCTCGGGGTGTTCCTCGAGCAGACGGTGGGTGGCGAGGGGGATCGAGGCCGACGAGGTGTTACCGGTCGTGGCGACATCGCGGGCGATGACCACCGTTTCCGGCAGCTTGAGCTGCTTGGCGAACTCATCGATGATGCGCATGTTGGCCTGGTGCGGAATGAACGCGGCGAGGTCGGAGCTTTCGATTCCGGCGACTTCGAGGGCCTTCTTGGCGACCTTGGCCATGTCCCAGACGGCCCACCGAAAGACAGCGGGACCTTCCTGGCGCAGGGTGGGCCAGGCGGCTTCACCGCGGCGATATTCCTGCAGGGTGTGGTCCATCTGGATCGTCTCGGCCTTGGAGCCGTCGGAGCCCCAGACCGTGGTGGAGATGCCGGGGTAGTCGCTCGGGCCGATGACGACGGCGCCGGCACCGTCGCCGAGCAGGAACGAGATGCTCCGGTCGGCGGGGTCGACGAGTTCGGAGAGCTTTTCAGCGCCGATGACCAGGGCGTAGTGCGCGGCACCCGCGCGAATCAGGGCATCGGCCTGGGTGATGGCGTAGGCATACCCGGCGCAGGCCGCGTTGATGTCGTAGGCAGCGGCCGGGTTGGTGCCGACCCGGTCGGCCACCACTGCAGCGATCGACGGGGTCTGGCGGCTGTTACTGATGGTGGCGACGATCACGGCGTCAATGAGAGCGGGGTCGATACCACTTCTCTCGATAGCCTCACGCGCAGCATCCGTGGCGAGGTCGACGGCGCCGACGTCCTGCCCGGAGCGGGCACGAGTGATGATTCCGGTGCGCTGCTGAATCCACTCGTCGGAAGAATCTATGGCCGCGACGAGGTCGTCGTTCGGTACGAGGTTTTCACCGCGGGCAGCGCCCACGGACAGGATGCGGGTGTACTGCGGTCCGTGGGACTGCTGAAGTGTGGGCTTTGGCATTGTCTCTTTCATCACATTCTTCACTGCTGGCACGTTCAGGACTGCTGGTCGATCATGGCCCAGGCGGCGGGCAGGTCGTCCGGGGTCTTGATGGCGACGCTGGGGACGCCTTTGAGGCCTCGCTTCGCGAGGCCGACGAGGGCGCCGGCGGGCGCGACCTCGATGATTCCGGTGACTCCCGCCGCAGCGAAAGCCTCCATGCACCTGTCCCACCGTACCGGCGACGACACCTGACCGACGAGCAGATCCACAAAACGGATGCCGTCGCTCACCTGGCTACCGTCACGGTTGGTCCAGATGGGGAGGGTCGGATCGGCGGGGCGCAAAGAGTCGGCGACTACGGTCATCCGTTCGACGGCAGGCTGCATATACCGGGTGTGGAATGCACCGGCGACCTGCAGCGGGATGACGCGGGCACGGTGCGGGGGAGTCGCTGCGAGGGCGGCGAGAGCATCCAGTGCTCCGGCGACCACGATCTGACCGCTGCCGTTGAAGTTGGCCGGTTCCAGCCCGAGCTCGTCGATTCGGGACAGCAGCTCGGTCTCGTCGGCGCCGATCACGGCGCTCATCCCGGTGGGCACGAGGGCTGCGGCGGCCTGCATAGCCAGGCCGCGCTCGCGCACGAACCGCACCGCGTCGGCGGTGTTCAGGATGCCGGCTCCCGCAGCAGCGGTCAGTTCGCCCACCGAGTGCCCGGCGAAACCAGCGATGCGGTCGCGGCGTTCCGGCGTGAGCAGCGCTTCGAGGGTGAGGATGCCGGCCGCCACGATAAGGGGCTGGGCGATCGCGGTGTCGCGAATGGTAGCGGCATCACTGATCGTGCCGTGGGCGACGAGGTCCAGGTCGAGATCGCTGGAGATCTGCCGCAGGCCGGCAGCGAAGGCGGGCAGGGCCAGCCAGGGTTCGAGGAATCCGGGAGTTTGGGAGCCCTGACCCGGGCAGACGACAACGATCACTTAGTTAGTCTTCCAATCTGATGGCGCAAATGAATGTGCAGATCGCACTAAGTATCCAAGAAAGCTTTGTCGGCAACCGCACATCGACGGCGTTTCATGGAGCAAATCAGCGACGGCGAGTCGAACCGTCATGGTCGCTGATCGAGCCGATGATCAATGCCGACTGCAGAATGAGCGCCTCCCGAGCTCCGGTGGCGTCATAGCCGATGACCTCCGAGACCCTTTTCAGGCGATAACGCACGGTATTGGGGTGGACGAAGAGTTCGCGCGCGGTTGCCTCGAGCGAGCGGCCGTTGTCGAGGTAACACCACAGCGTGGTGAGCAGCTCGGTGGAGTGCGCCTGCAGGGGCCGATAGATGCGATGGATGAGCGTGGCCCGGGCGAGCGGATCACCGGCCAGCGCCCGCTCGGGGAGCAGATCGTCGGCCTGCACCGGCCGGGGAGCATTCCGCCACGACCGGGCGACGGCGAAACCGGCCAGCGCGGCTTTGGCACTCTTCGACGCGTCCACGAGGTTGGGCACCTCATGGCCGAGCACCAGATGCCCGGGGCCGAAGATCGGCTCGAGCTGCATGGCGATCTCCATGAAGGTCAACGCCGCAGCCGTGCCGACGTCTTCGCTGTCAGCCGGCGCCGGACGGGCACGACCGATCACGAGCACGAGGCGGTTTCCCTGCACACCGATGAGCACGTCGGCGGCCATGTGGCGGGCGGCGCGGCGCAACTGGTCGACGTCGAGCATCTGCGGCGTTGTGCCGACCAAAACGCAGACTTCACCGTGGCCGTGCCAACCGAGGGCTGCGATCCGACTTGGCAGCTCGTCGTCATATTCCCCGCTGAGAATGGAATCGACGACGAGAGCTTCGAGCCGCGCGTCCCAGAGGCCGCGCGCCTCAGCGGCGCGGGCGTAGACATCCGCTGCCCCGAAGGCGATCTCGCGCGAGTAGAGCAGAATCGCCTCCCGCAGGGCCTCACCGCCGTCTTTGACGCGTTCTTCGACGACCTCGACGGTCACTCGAATGAGCTGCAGCGTCTGCTGCAGGCTCACCGAGCGAAGCAGCTCTCGCGGGGCAGCGCCGAAGACGTCTGCGGCGATCCACGGTGTCGATCGCGGATCGTCGAACCACGAGATGAAACTCGTGATCCCGGCCTGGGCTACCAGGCCGACTGCGGACCGCCGCCCTGGTGGCATGTCGCCATACCAGGACAGCGTGTCTTCGAGTCGTTTGAGCGTCTGAGTGGACAGCTCACCGGATATGGTGCGCAGCCAGTTGAGAGTCTGCTCTTTCGTCTTGGGCGCCGGTGCCACGGTTTCTTAGCTCTCGCCCCCGGCAGAGCCGGTGGTGCCCGCGCTCACGTCGTGCAGGCGATACTTGGCGATTGCCTGGCCGGCGAGGCTGCGGTCCACTTCGCCGCGACGGGCGAGCAGCTCGAGGGTGCGCACGACCATCGACGGGCCGTCGATCTTGAAGAACCGACGTGCGGCCGGGCGGGTGTCCGAGAATCCGAAGCTGTCGGCGCCGAGCGTAGCGAAGTCGCTCGGAACGAACTGCCGAATCTGGTCGGGCACGGCGTGCATGAAGTCCGACACGGCCACGAAGGGGCCGGCGGCACCTTCGAGCTTCGTGGTGACGTACGGGATGCGTGGCTCGTCGTCGGGGTTGAGAAAGTTGTGTTCCTCAGCGGCCAGGCCGTCGCGGCGCAGTTCGGTCCATGAGGTGACCGACCAGACGTCCGCCGAGACGCCCCAGTCGTCAGCGAGCAACTGCTGGGCCTCCAGCGCCCACGGCACCGCGACACCGGAGGCGAGCAACTGCGCCTTCGGACCGCTCACAGTGGATGCGCTCACCCGGTGGATGCCGCGCAGGATGCCGTCAACGTCCACGTCGGCGGGCTCGACCGGCTGCACGGCCGGCTCGTTGTACACCGTCACGTAGTACATGACGTTCGGGTCGGTGTGGGTGCCGCCGTACATGCGCTCGAGTCCCGCGCGCACAATGTGGCCGATCTCGTAGCCGTAGGCCGGGTCGTAGGAGACGACGGCCGGGTTGGTCGACGCCAACAGCGGCGAGTGTCCGTCGGCGTGCTGCAGGCCTTCACCGGTCAGCGTCGTGCGGCCGGCCGTGGCGCCAATGATGAACCCGCGGGCCATCATGTCGCCGGCTGCCCAGAAAGCATCGCCCGTGCGCTGGAATCCGAACATGGAGTAGAAGACGTACACCGGAATGAGCGGTTCACCCTGGGTGGCATACGAGGTGCCGACGTTGGTGAATGCTGCGGCAGCGCCGGCCTCGTTGATGCCCACGTGCAGAATCTGGCCCTGCGGGCTCTCCTTGTAGGAGAGCAGCTGGGCGTGGTCAACGGACGTGTAATGCTGACCATTCGGGTTGTAGATCTTGGCGGTGGGGAAGAACGCGTCGATACCGAAGGTACGTGCCTCGTCGGGGATGATCGGAACGATACGGTTGCCGAAGTCCTTGGCGCGCACGAGCTCCTTGAGCAGCCGCACAAAAGACATCGTCGTAGCGATCTCCTGCGTACCGGACCCCTTCTTGGCCACCTTGTAGGTCTCGTCGCCGGGGAGGTTGAGCTTGGCGTGCGTGGTACGACGCTCGGGCAGGTAGCCGCCGAGCGCACGGCGGCGTTCGTGCATGTACTCGATGGCCTCGTCCTTGTCGCCGGGAGTGTAGTACGGCGGCAGGTATGGGTTTTCCTCGAGCTGGGCATCCGTGATCGGCACGTGCATGCTGTCTCGGAAGGACTTGAGGTTGTCGAGGGTCATCTTCTTCATCTGGTGGGTCGCGTTGCGGCCCTCGAAGCTCGGACCTAGGCCGTAACCCTTGATCGTCTTCGCGAGGATGACGGTTGGCTGGCCCTTGTGCTCCGATGCGGCCTTGAACGCCGCGTACACCTTGCGGTAGTCGTGGCCGCCGCGCTTGAGGTTCCAGACCTCATCATCGCTCAAGTGCTCGACGAGCTTGAGCGCACGCGGGTCGCGGCCGAAGAAGTTCTCGCGCACGTAGGCGCCGCTCTCGGCCTTGTAGGTCTGATAGTCGCCATCGGGCGTGACGTTCATCAGGTTGATCAGGGCGCCGTCGACGTCGTTCTTGAGCAGGTTGTCCCACTCGCGGCCCCAGACCACCTTGATGACGTTCCAGCCGGCGCCGCGGAAGAAGCTTTCCAGCTCCTGGATGATCTTCCCGTTACCGCGCACCGGGCCGTCGAGGCGCTGCAGGTTGCAGTTGATGACGAAGTTGAGGTTGTCGAGGCCGTCGTTGGCGGCCACCTGAAGCTGGCCGCGGCTTTCCACCTCGTCCATCTCACCGTCGCCCAGGAACGCCCAGACCTGCTGGTCGCTGGCATCCTTGATGCCACGGTTGGTTAGGTATCGGTTGAGCTGCGCCTGGTAGATGGCGTTGATCGGGCCGAGTCCCATGGAGACCGTGGGGAACTGCCAGAACTCCGGCATCAACCGCGGGTGCGGGTACGACGAGATGCCGTCGGGGGCGTGCGACTTCTCCTGGCGGAACCCGTCGAGCTGGTTCTCCGTCAACCGGCCCTCGAGGAAGGCACGCGCATAGGTCCCGGGGGAGGCGTGGCCCTGGATGAAGATCTGGTCTCCGCCGCCGGGGTGATCCTGGCCGCGGAAGAAGTGGTTGAAACCAACCTCGTAGAGGGCAGCGGATGACGCATAGGTCGCGATGTGCCCGCCGACGGCGATGCCGGGGCGCTGCGCGCGGTGCACCAGAACGGCAGCGTTCCAGCGGATCCAGGCGCGGTAGCGGCGCTCGATATCTTCGTCGCCGGGAAAGTCAGGTTCGTTCTCCGGGGCGATCGTGTTGATGTAGTCCGTCGTCGGTACCATCGGTACGCCAAGGTGAAGCTCTTTCGAGCGCTTCAGCAGGCTGAGCATGATCTCGCGTCCGCGTTCGTGGCCGTGTTCGGCAACGAGCGAATCGAGGGATTGCGACCACTCCGCCGTTTCCTCCGGATCGGAGTCGGCATTGTTCGTCGAGTACGGGTCCTGGTCGTTGACCGTCACAGTCGACCTCTCTCTGGGGTTTATGCAGCGATGGTGCTTCATGACGACATATTGAGCCACCACGAGAACACGTGCCGTAAATGAGCAGGTTGGATTGCAACCAGCGGCACGACGTAAGCCTACAGATTTCACCCGTTGTCCGCGCACGGGGTGCGTACCGCCGAAACCGGCGAGTTCGGTGAATCCGCGCACAATGCCCGGCTAGAGTGTGACTTCGGTCTATCCGGTGTCCCAAGCGCACCAGGAAAGGAGCAATCATGGCTCTCGAAAACGACACCCAGGCACCCGATTTCAAGCTCATCAACCAGTTCGGCGAGAGTGTTCAGCTCAGCCAGTACCGCGGTACGAAGTCGGTCGCACTCGTCTTCTTTCCCCTGGCGTTCTCGGGAATCTGCAGCGGAGAGCTGTGTGAGCTCCGCGACAACCTCGCACTGTTCGAGGACGGCGGTGTCGAGCTGATCGGCATCTCGGTCGACTCCCGACACGCGTTGCGCGCCTTCGGGGAGCAGGAGAAATACACCTTTGACCTGGTCGCTGATTTCTGGCCCCACGGCGCCGTCGCGAAGGAATATGGCGTCTTCCTCGAGGAAAAGGGGTTCGCGAATCGGGCGACGTTCCTGATCGACCCGAGCGGCATCATCCGTGCCAGTTTCATCACCGCTCCCGGTGAAGCGCGCTCGATCGACTCCTACCGCGCCGCCCTCGGGCAGCTTGCACCGGTCGTCTAACCCGCGTCGGTCGCCGATCGCACATCGACTCTGACCTATACTGAATAGACCCGCGACTATCCGTCGTCGTCGGGGCCTTTAGCTCAGTTGGTAGAGCGCCACGTTTACACCGTGGATGTCATCGGTTCGAGCCCGGTAGGGCCCACACACAACAGTCGTAGCCGCCCTCGGGCAGGCAGACGGATGCAGTGGCGTGCAGGCAAAGTGAAGCGATGTGCGTTTCGCTCGAAGTGACGTGATCGTGAGGTCGTATGACAGAACGATGCGGTCACCGCAGCCGTCACGAGCACAGCCGTCACGAGCACAGCCGCCACGCGCACAGCCGAACCGGTCGACGATGACTGATCGGCGGGAGTTCGGCAAGGCCATTGACTCCCTGACCGGTTCCTTTGAACGACGCACGAGCATGTGCCAGCCGTTCGTACGGGTGCTGCCGGTCGACGCCGCCAGCGTCTGCACGCTTGGCGCTCCGTTCGGGTCCGAGACCATTTGCGCGAGCACCGCACTGGCCGCCACCTTTGACGAGCTTCAGTTCGACCTGGGTGAAGGACCGTCCTGGGACGCCATGACGACCCGGCGTCCCGTGTTGATCGATGACCTCCATTCGCTGCGGCACGCACCGTGGCCGGCACTCCAGAAGGCAGCACGACACATCGACGTCCGGGCCGTCTATGCTTTCCCGCTCACCATGGGGTCGCTCGATATCGGCGCGGTTTCGCTGTTCACTCAGGGGTCGCAGGCACTGGCCCCCGGGCAGATCGTCGACGCCGAAACGCTCGCCCAGATTACCGCAGGCCAGGTTTTGCGCCGATCCCTCGCGTCGCGAACACTGAAGACAAATCTGGAAGATAATGAAGGATATTCGAGGCGCGTCGTGCATCAGGCGACCGGAATGGTTCTGGCCCAGCTCAATCTTTCCGCGGCCGATGCGCTCCTGATTATTCACGGCCACGCGTTTTCTCACGGACGAACGGTTCGGGAAGTCGCCGCGGATGTAGTGACACGACGACTGGATTTTTCGTCGATCCTCGAGTCTTAGGATGGAATTATGGTGACAAAAACCCGGGAAGGTCAACTCGTCGAGACCTTCGTTACCCTGGCCGATACTCTCGTCGCCGACTACGATGTCGTCGACCTGCTGCACACGCTGGTCGAGAAATGCGCCGCCCTGCTCGAGGCTTCCGCGGCGGGTATCATCCTGTCGGCGGGCGACGGCGAATTAGAGGTTGTAGCTTCCACCAATGAGCGCAGCCGCCTCGTCGAGATCCTTCAGCTGCGCGCTGGCAGCGGCCCCTGCGTGGAGAGCTTCACGACGGGCCAGGCGGTAGCCATTCCCGATATCGAAGTCACCGGTGACAAATGGCCCAAGTTTCGGGCAGGTGCCCTCGCCCAGGGCTTCGCCTCCATGCACGCCGTACCCCTGCGGCTGCGCACCACGACGATCGGTTCCCTCAACCTGTTCTGGGATCGCACCGGGGGACTCAGCACGGGGGACACCAACACGGTGCAGGCCCTGGCCGATGTCGCGACCATCGGCATCCTGCAGGAGCGCGCTATCCGCGAGAGCGACATTGTTCGACAGCAACTCCAACACGCACTCAGCAGCCGGGTTTTGATCGAGCAGGCCAAGGGCGTGGTGGCCTACACCCACGGCGTGCACATGGGCGATGCCTTCGACAGGATTCGTGAATACGCTAGAGACAATGGCCTTCCGCTGGCCGACGTTGCCGAACGCATCGTGAATCGCACGCTCACTCTTTAGCGTCTCGGGTTCGGCCCGCTCCACTGACACGGTTCAACATGCGAGATAGCCGAGATTCCACCGTCTTGGGGTAGACGGGGGATATACTGGCCTCGGCGACCCCGGACCCTGGTAGCACGTGACTTTTCCGAGCTTTCGAGGGGCGATCATGAAACGCATATTTCACCCGGGCGGTTCAGTAATAACCGGCAGCGATCTGGCTGATGCTGTGCTGCTCTACGCCGAGGCGCTGTGTAACCGACGCCAGGTAGACGTCGTGGACATTCCCGTGATGGGCGACGACGGGAACTTACTGCGGGCCCAGTTTTTGATCGGTTCGGCCAGCCAGCTGGTCAGCGTGACCGCGGATAGCCTGTCACCCGAACTTGTCGAACCGGAGACCACCGACTTTCTGCACCGTAAGGCCCAAACCGGTGCCATGATTCCCGCCGCCTGGACCCGTGAGGAGTCGGCTGTCGCGCAGTTCGACGATTTCGACTACTGACCGCATTTTCGGCGGACACGGCGCATCGGCTTGCGCCGTGTCCGACGAAGCTCCGCCCTCGGTCTCCCGGTAGGCTGAAGGAGTGTCATTCTCGCTAACCGACGTCACCCGCGTCGCCCACACCCTGTGGCCCCTCGACGGTGCGCAGGATTGGGACGCCCCTGGCCTGGTCAGCGGCGATCCGTCGCGACCGGTGCGCAGCATCCATCTGGCTGTTGACGCCGTCGCCGCGACGGTCGATGAGGCCATCGCGTCCGGTTCCGACCTGCTCCTGACGCATCACCCCCTGCTGCTTCGCGGTGTGACGAGCGTCGCCGAGGACCGCTACAAGGGTGCACTGCTCAGTCGCCTGATCCGCGCCCAGTGCGCTCTGCTGTCAGCTCACACGAATGCCGACGTCGTCGCTGACGGGGTCTCCGACATCATCGCCACTCGGCTCGGTCTGGTCGACACGACCCCCATCACGGACAACGCGCTGCCCGGTACGGGTATCGGCCGGGTCGGCCGACTTCCGCACCCGACGACCCTCGGACACCTCGCACACGCTCTGCTGGCCCTGCTGCCGGCCACGGCGTCGGGGGTGCGGGTCGCGGGTGATTATTCCGCACCTGTCACGACCGTCGCGCTGTGCGGCGGCGCTGGGGATTCGCTTCTTCGACAGCCGAGGGTCCTGGCAGCGGATGTCTATATCACCTCCGACCTGCGCCACCACCCGGCCTCTGAAGCGCGCGAGCAGGCGCTCTGTGCCGGCGGCCCCGCTCTCATGGATGTGTCGCACTGGGCGAGCGAATGGCTGTGGCTGGAACCGGCGGCCGCGCAGTTGCGCGCAGCCCTGCCGGGGATTCTCGTCACGGTCAGCGATCTGAACTCCGATCCGTGGTCCTTCGCCGTTGTGCACTAATCTCCGATTCACCCCATTTTTCCGCACCACATCTCATTTCCAGCGTTAGGTCAGGACATCGTGAAGGCATCACCACTCGAGCAGAAGGAACTTCTGCGGCTTCAGGCTCTGGACATCAAGGTTCTTCAACTCAGCCACCAGTCAAAGTCGCTCGTGCAACACACCGAGCTGGCCGCGCTTAATCGTGAGGCCGAAGCCAGCCGGATGAAACTGCTCGGTCGATCGGGCGAGCTCGACGATGTTCGCACCGAACTGGGACGCATCGAGAGCGACGTCGAGGTCGTCGAGAAGCGCATCGCCCGCGACAGCGACCGCCTGCAACACACCTCGTCGATCAAGGACATCCAGGCCTTGGACTCCGAAATCGCCTCGCTCAAAAAGCGTCTCTTCGACCTGGAAGAGATTGAGATCGCCGTCCTGGAACGTCAGGAAGAGCACGAGGCGGCCGTTGCCGTGGTGCAGAAGGAACGCGACGCCATCGCGGAGCGGGTGACCGCTACTGAGACAGCGCGCGATGAGGTGCTCGTCGACCTGACCCGCCAGCTCGGTGAACTGACCCGAGACCGTGCCACGGTGGCCGCTACTATCCCCGATGACCTCGCCGCCCTGTACGAGCGCCTGCGCATTACCGGCCACGGAAACGCTGCGGCCCTGCTGCGGGCCCGCACCTGCAGCGGATGCACGATGACACTGACCGGGAGCGACCTCGCCGATGCCCGCCAGGCACCGATCGACGAGGTCATCTTCTGCCCCGACTGTGGTGCGGTGCTGGTGCGCACCGACGAGTCCGGAATCTAGCCCGGGTCCGGTGCGGGCCCAACCGCACTGTAGGCTGGATTCTCGGAATGGGTCGGCAAGACGGTCGCGTCATTCGTTTGGTTTTCGGAGCAAGCGGGTGCCGAGGAACGTCCGGGCTCCACAGAGCAGGATGGTGGGTAACACCCACCCGGGGCAACCCGCGAGACAGTGCCACAGAAAGTAGACCGCCTTCGGTGTCGAGCCTTCGGGAACGGCGTCGGAGGTAAGGGTGAAACGGTGGTGTAAGAGACCACCAGAGGCTAGGGTGACCTGGTCGGCTTGGTAAACCTCGTCCGGAGCAAGGTCAGACAGAAAGCGTTGAGGCGGCTCGCCGAGCTTTCGGGTAGACCGCTAGAGGGCTGCGGCAACGTAGTCACGAGATAGATGGCCGTCGACGGTGTGCAAACACCTGGACAGAACCCGGCGTACTAGCTGGCCCATTCCACCCCATCGCCCCCGCAGGTTTCGGTGCCGCACCGGTACTGTCAGGGTGCGATCCCGGCCGATGCTAGCTGGAAAACCGGGCTGCCAACGCTGCCGCGCCGAGAATTCCGGCGTTGTTGCGGTGCACAGCGGGAATGATTCGCGTCTTCAGGTTGAGCAGGGGCAGAAAGTTTTCGTGGTGCTTGGATACCCCGCCGCCGACGATGAACAGGTCGGGGGAGAAGAGCAATTCCAGCGTTGAGTAGTACTTCTGCAGGCGGGCAGCCCATTTGTCCCAGCTGAGGTCCTCACGCTCCTTGGCCGAGTAGGCCGCGCGGGTCTCATAATCGTAGCCGTCGATCTGAAGGTGGCCCAATTCCGTGTTGGGCACGAGCACACCGTCGTTGAGCAGCGCCGAACCGATTCCGGTGCCGAGGGTGGTCAGCAGGACGACGCCGGCCACTCCTTGCGCAGCACCGAACTGTGATTCGGCGTAACCGGCAGCATCCGCATCGTTGACGAAATGAATCGGCAGCCCGAGTCCTTTTTCGAACAGCGCTTCGGCGGCCAAGCCGATCCACTTCGACGACACGTTCGCTGCCGACATGGTGTGCCCGTTTTTCACGACGGCGGGAAAGCAGACGCCGACCGGCAGTTTGTCGACGTCTTTGGAGATAGTGGCGAGCAGGGTGCGGGTGGCCTCGATAATGTCCTGCGGGCGGCCGCCCTTCGGCGTGGGCAGCTTGACCCGGTCGGAGAGGAGCGCACCGGTCGTGAGGTCGACCACCGCACCTTTGATTCCGGTACCGCCGATGTCGATACCGATTGCCGTCGTTGCAGTCATGTGCTTATTCTCTCTCTGTGAAGCCGAGGCCGAGCCGTTCGAAAAAGTCGGTCAGGCGAGGGTCAGGATCTCGGCGCCGCGCTCGGTCACGACGAGAGTGTGTTCAAACTGTGCGGTGATGCTTCGGTCACGGGTGAGCACGGTCCAGTCATCGCTCCAGATGTCCCAGTCGCTGGTTCCGAGGGTCAACATCGGCTCGATGGTGAAGACCATCCCGACCTCCATGACCGTGTCGTACTGCGGCGCGTCGTAATGCGGAATGATGAGTCCGGAGTGAAACGCCTCGCCGACGCCGTGGCCGGTGTAGTCGCGGATGACGCCGTAGTTGAAGCGTTTAGCGTAGGACTCGATGGTGCGTCCAATCACATTGACCTGGCGCCCCGGGGCGACGGCCTTGATCCCGCGGGCGAGAGCCTCCCTGGTTCGTTCGACCAACAGAGTCACCTCGTCGCTGGCTTCGCCAACGATGAACGTGACGTTGGTGTCGCCGTGCACGCCGTTCTTATAGGCCGTGATGTCGATGTTGACGATATCGCCGTTGTCCAGCACCGTGTTGTCGGGGATTCCGTGGCAGATGACCTCATTGACCGAGCTGCAGAGCGATTTGGGGTAGCCGCGGTAGCCGAGGGTCGACGGGTAGGCGTCGTTCGCCAGCATGAAGTCGTGCCCGATCTGGTCGAGTTCCTCGGTGGTGACGCCGGGAACGATGGCCCGGCCGACAGCGGCGATGGCCTGGGCGGCGATGCGGCCGGACTCGCGAATGAGCTCGATCTTCTCGGCCGAATAGACGTCAGAGCCGGTGAAGGCGGTCGGCCCTTTCTTGCCCACGTACTCGGGGCGAACGATGTGGGAGGGGACGGAACGGGTCGATGACACCGTTCCCGGAATGAGGTGACCGATAGAATCCTTAGGCATAGGATCAAGCTTATGGCCGAGGACAAAGAACACGCATTCTGGTACAACATGCGCACCGGTGAAGTGGAGCACGGCTTGCAGTCGGCATCGCTGGATCGCGTGGGGCCGTTCGCGACGCGCGACGAGGCAGCCCATGCTTTGGAGAAGCTGCGCGCGAACAGCGCGAAATGGTCGGAAGACGACGCCCGCGACGCCCGCTGATCCGTCCGGACCCTGCAGGTTCTACTCGTAGCTGTGTTCCGGAGCCGGGTAGGCTCCGGAGACGACATCCGCGGTGAACCGCTGCACAGCATCCGTCAGTACCGTGCGCAGGTCGGCGTACTGGCGCACGAATTTAGGCACCCGCCCGCTGCTCATCCCGGCGAAGTCGGTCCACACGAGCAGCTGGCCGTCAACAGAGGGGCCAGCCCCGACACCGATGGTGGGGATCGACAACCGTTCCGTCACGCGAGCTGCGACGGCCGCCGGCACCATCTCCAGCACGACGGCAAAGGCCCCGGCATCCTGCACGGCGAGAGCATCGGCGATGAGTTCCTCGGCTGCGTCCCCGCGGCCCTGGATGATATGGCCGCCGAGGCCGTGTTCGCTCTGTGGAGTGAAGCCGACGTGGCCCATCACGGGGATGCCGGCCGAGATGATTTGCCGGATCTGCTTGTGGCTACGGCGGCCGCCCTCGAGCTTCACCGCGTGCGCTTGGGCCTCCTTCATGAACCGCACGGCCGTGGCCAGGGCCTGGTCCGGACCACTTTCGTACGAACCGAACGGCATATCGGCCACGACCAGGGCTCGGGTGACCGCACGAGCAACGGCCCGGGTGAGCGGGATGAGCTCGTCGACGGTAACCGGAAGGGTGGTCTCGTACCCGAAGACGTTGTTGCCGGCTGAATCCCCCACCAGCAGAAAGTCGATCCCGGCCTCGTCGAAAATTTGGGCGGTGAGCATGTCGTAGCTGGTCAGGCCCGTAATGGGGATCCCCTGCAACTTGGCGGTCTGAAAGTGGCGGGTCCGTACCCGTTTGGGCCCGGCAGCCGCGCCATAGGGATGCTGTACCGCGGCATCCGCGGGAGATTCCGTTGGCTTGGGCTCGGGTGCGCTCAACTCTGGCATGCGACAAGTGTAGTCAGGCAAGCAATCGTGCCGGGAGCCAGTAGCCTAGACAGTAGCTATGTAGGACAGTGGCTATTTGTATACGTACCTGTTGGAGCAATCAGAAAGAGCGTGAATGGACAAGCAGCGCGACTTCGTTCTTCGGACCATCGAGGAACGGGGAATCAAGTTCGTTCGACTCTGGTTCACCGACGTCGTCGGCACCCTGAAATCGGTCGCCATCGCACCGGCCGAGGTCGAAGGTGCCTTCAACGAAGGCCTCGGTTTCGACGGCTCCGCCATCGAGGGCCTCACCCGTTCCTTCGAAGCGGATGTGCTGGCCCACCCGGATCCCACCACCTTCCAGATTCTGCCCTGGCGCGGTGAAGTCGATCCGACTGCTCGCATGTTCTGCGACATCACCACTCCCGACGGCCAGCCCGCGGTTGCCGACCCGCGCAACGTGCTCAAGCGCACGCTCGCGAAGGCTGCCGACCGCGGTTTCACGTTCTACACCCACCCCGAGGTGGAGTTCTACCTTCTCAAGTCGTCGAAATATGGCAAGAACGGACCGATTCCGGTCGATTCGGCCGGCTACTTCGACAACGTTCCCGGCGGAACCGCCCACGACTTTCGTCGTCGCTCCGTGCGTATGCTCGAAGACCTCGGAATTTCCGTGGAATTCAGCCACCACGAGGCCGGTCCCGGCCAGAACGAGATCGACCTGCGCTACGCCGACGCACTGACTACCGCCGACAACATCATGACCTTCCGAACCGTGGTCAAGGAAGTCGCGATCGAGCAGGGCGTCTACGCGACGTTCATGCCCAAGCCCATGTCTGAGCACCCGGGATCCGGTATGCACACCCACATGTCGCTGTTCGAGGGCGACGCGAACGCCTTCTATGAGGCCGGTGCCAAATACCAGCTTTCCAAGATCGGCCGCCAGTTCATCGCCGGGCTGCTCAAGCACGCCCCGGAGATCACCGCCGTGACCAACCAGTTCGTCAACTCGTACAAACGGCTTTGGGGCGGCGACGAAGCTCCGAGCTTCGTTTGTTGGGGTCACAACAACCGTTCAGCATTGGTGCGCGTGCCGCTCTACAAGCCCAACAAAGGCCAGAGCGCCCGGGTGGAGTACCGTGCCATTGACTCGGCGGCCAACCCTTACCTCGCGTATTCGCTCATGCTGGCCGCCGGCCTCAAGGGCATCGAAGAGGGCTATGAACTGCCGCCGGAGGCCGAAGACAACGTGTGGAGCCTCAGCGACACCGAACGTCGTGCGCTGGGCTACACGCAGCTGCCGGCCAGCCTCGACCACGCCATCCAGTTCATGGAGGAGTCCGAGCTCGTCGCCGAGACCCTCGGCGAACAGGTCTTCAACTATGTCCTGCTGAACAAGCGGCAGGAATGGCGCGATTACCGGTCGCAGGTCACCCCGTTCGAACTGCAGAAGAACCTGGAGATGCTCTAACTCCTCGGAGTTGCTCTAACTCCTCATAGGTGTCGATGATCGAAGGAACCACCCGCGATGGAGCGTTTGCACTTGACCCTGACCGAACTTGTTCGGGTCGGATTCGTTGATCTCGCCGAGGTGCATGGGCGCCTCGACGAGGTCGCCCAGCTCGGGGCGGATGGCCCGCCCAGCGGCACCCGTCCGGCCGGTCGGTTGACCGACACCCAGGCGCTGTTGCCACTGCTCACAGCAACGGCCAGCCCGGATGCCGCGCTCGTCGCCCTGGTCGCCTTGTTGCGACAGGGGTCAGCTGAAGTGTTCGCACTCCTCCAGTCGTCCGCGGCGGCTGGGCGACTGCTAAAAGTTCTCGGGGCGTCGAGCGGGCTCACCGAATTCTTCCTCCGGCACCCCGAAGAATTACCGGTGCTGGCGACCCCGCTGGACGTACTCCCGAGCGTCCACGATCTGGTGCACGACCTGCTTGATGCGGTCGGCGCGGTCGATGGCTTCTCGCTCCTGATCGATGATGAGGCCTGGGTCGCCCTGCGGGTTCGGTACCGCCGGCGGCTAGCGCAGCTCGCAGCCTTCGACCTCGAGCAAGCCGACCCGGTGGCCGGTCTCGACGGCGTAGCCCGCACCCTGTCCGATCTGGCCACCGCGGCGCTTGAGGCCGCCCTCGCTGTTGCCCGCACCATGTCGAGCGGAGAGACAGCTGGGCGGGGTGTCTTTCCGACCGACCAGGTCCGCGCCACGCGCCTCGCCGTTATCGGAATGGGCAAGGCCGGCGCGAGCGAGCTGAACTATGTAAGCGACGTCGACGTCATCTTCGTCGCGGATGGCGACGAGACGGCCGGTCTGGAAAGCTCCCGTGCCGTTGAAATCGCCACCCGACTCGCCGTGCTGATCATGCGGGGCCTGGGGGAATCCGGGATTGAACCGGAACTGTGGGAGGTTGACCCCAACCTGCGCCCGGAAGGCAAGAGCGGCGCCCTCGTACGTTCGATCGAATCGCACCTGGCCTACTACGACCGCTGGGCCAAGAGTTGGGAGTTCCAGGCCCTGCTCAAGGCCCGCACCCTGGCGGGTGACCGTGAACTCGGCGCCCGCTACATCGACGCGGTCACGCCCAAGGTCTGGAGCAGCGCCAGCCGAGAGAATTTCGTCGAATCAGTACAGCGGATGCGGGAGCGGGTCACCGACAACATCCCCGACGACGAGGTCGATGTGCAGCTCAAGCTCGGCCCTGGCGGGCTGCGCGACATCGAGTTCACGGTACAGCTGCTCCAGCTGGTGCACGGCCAGACCGACGCGGACGTTCGCCAGGCCGGCACGCTCCCGGCGCTGACCGCCCTGGCCACGGCCGGGTATGTCGGCCGGGCGGAAGCCACCGAATTCGCCCAGGACTATCGCATGCTCCGGCTGATGGAACATCGGCTGCAGTTGCAGAAACTACGCCGCACCCACCTCGTTCCGCGTGACGAAGCTCAGCTGCGGGTGCTGGCCCGGTCGACCGGTCTGGCCACGAGCGCTGCCGGGCTGACCATCCGCTGGTCCGAGACGAAACAGCGGGTGCGTGGCCTGCACGAGCGGCTGTTCTACCGGCCCTTGCTGTCGGCGGTGGCGTCGCTGCCTGCGGAAGGCCTGAACCTGACGAGTGCGCAGGCGGAGGCCCGCCTGGCGGCGATCGGTTTTCTCAATACCAAGGGTGCGCTCGCGCACATCGCTGCCCTCTCCGGCGGAGTCTCCCGGCGCGCGGCCATCCAGCGGCACCTGCTGCCCGTGTTGTTACAGTGGCTGTCCCAAGGGGCAGACCCCGACTACGGTTTTCTGGCTTTCCGACGATTGAGCGACAACCTCGGTTCGACCTACTGGTTTCTGCGCATGCTGCGGGATTCCTCGGGTGCCGCCGAGCGTCTGACCCGGGTACTGTCCGGAAGCCGGTACATCGGCGAGCTCCTGGAGAAGATTCCCGAAGCGGTCGCCTGGCTCGAAGACGAGGCCGACCTTCAGCCCCGGCCGCTCAAGGCGCTACAGGACGAAGCCCGGGCGGTGCTGGGTCGGCATGAAAGTCCGGACGCCGCCGCGACGATTCTGCGCGCGGCCCGCCGCCGCGAAATGCTTCGGCTGGCCTTCGCCTCGTTGCTCGGCCAGATCGACCTCGACCAGCTCGGCCAGGGCCTGACCGATGTCAACGCGACCTACATTCAGGGCGTCATCGCCGCAATCCGTGGGGGAGACCTGCCCGTTCAGAGTGCTGCCGAGGCGGCTCGCGACGGCGCGGCCGACCCCGGCAGGTCCGACGGCGACGGAATTGAATTCGGCGTGATCGGGATGGGTCGATTCGGCGGAGCCGAGCTCGGATTCGGCTCCGACGCCGACGTCATGTACGTGTTCCGGGCGGGTACCCTCGAGGGTGAAGCGGCCATCGAACGGGCCCGCTATATCGTGCGGGAACTCAACCGGCTCACCGAAGACAATCGGTTGCCGCTCGATCTGGACATCGGGCTGCGGCCAGAAGGCAGCAACGGGCCGGTGGTGCGATCCCTGGAGTCCTACCAGGCCTACTACCGCCGCTGGTCGCTGACCTGGGAGGCCCAGGCGCTGCTCCGCGGACGCGGTGTGGCCGGCGATGCCACGTTATTACGCGACTTCGACGCCGTCGCCGACGAGGTGCGGTACCCGACCGCGATCAGCGAGCAGGCCGTGCGGGAGGTTCGCCGCATCAAGGCTCGGGTGGAGAACGAGCGTCTGCCGCAGGCCGCGGACCCGAACCGGCACCTCAAGCTGGGGCGCGGCTCGCTCAGCGACGTGGAGTGGCTGGTGCAGTTGCTGCAGCTCCAGTACGCGGCGGCGATTCCGGCGCTGCGCACCACGTCGACGCTGTCGGCGTTGGCTGAAGCGGTCAGTGCCGGACTGATACCGGCAGCGGATGCCGCGGTGTTGCGCAGCGCGTGGATCTTCGCGTCCCGCGCCCGCTCCGCCATCACACTGTGGACGAACCACACCTCGAACGTGTTGCCGACCGATCGTGCGGCCCTCGAGGGCATCGCTCGGGTCATGGAATACCCTCCAGGGTCGGGAAACCAGCTCGAGGACGATTACCTCGCCGTGACCCGACGCTCCCGCGCCGTGTTCGAGCGCCTCTTCTACGGCCCCGTGGAACGGCCAGGCCCCACCGTAGGCTGACCGGGTCGGTCGCCGCGCCTGCCGCAACGAGAAAGGGACCGCATCCGAAGATGCGGTCCCTTTCCTGCTTTGCTACTGCTGCTTTGTTACTGCTTAGACGCCGTAGTAGAGCTCGAACTCGAACGGGTGCGGACGCTGGGCGAGCGGCTTGATCTCGTTTTCGCGCTTGTACTCGATCCAGGTCTCGATGAGTTCCGGCGTGAACACGTTTCCGGCGAGCAGGAAGTCGTGGTCGGCTTCGAGGGCCTGCAGGGCCTCCTCGAGTGACGCGGGAACCTGGGGGATGTTCTTGGCTTCCTCGGGCGGCAGCTCGTACAGGTCCTTGTCGACGGGCTCGTGCGGCTCGATGCGGTTCTTGATACCGTCGAGGCCGGCCATGAGCTGCGCGGCGAAGGCGAGGTACGGGTTACCGGACGCGTCGGGAGCCCGGAACTCGAGGCGCTTGGCCTTCGGGTTGGTTCCGGTGATCGGGATGCGGATCGACGCCGAACGGTTACCGGCCGAGTAGACCAGGTTGACCGGGG
The DNA here is from genome assembly GCF_004402535.1 of Cryobacterium glaciale. GTDB lineage: Bacteria > Actinomycetota > Actinomycetes > Actinomycetales > Microbacteriaceae > Cryobacterium > Cryobacterium glaciale. The sequence goes on from NZ_SOEY01000006.1 coordinate 47,771, forward strand.
CTTCGAAGCCGGGGACGAGACGGTGGTAGGAGTTGACCGTGGGGTTTGTGAAGGCGAGGACGGCCGGCGCGTGCTTGAGCAGGCCTCCGATGTACCAGCGGGCCACGTCGGACAGCCCGCCATAGCCGGCCTCATCGTAGAACAACGGCTTGCCGTCGGCCCACAGGGACTGGTGCGTGTGCATTCCGGAGCCGTTGTCGCCGAACAGCGGCTTGGGCATGAAGGTCGCCGTCTTGCCCCAGTCGTGCGCCGTGTTCTTGACGATGTACTTGAACTTCAGCAGGTCATCGGCGGCGTGCACCATGGTGTCGAACTTGTAGTTGATCTCGCCCTGGCCGCCGGTACCGACCTCGTGGTGGCTGCGTTCGAGGATGAGGCCAGCTTCGATGAGCTTGAGGCAGATGTCGTCGCGCATGTCGACGTGCTGGTCGACCGGGCTGACCGGAAAGTAGCCGCCCTTGAACGGCGTCTTGTTGGCGAGGTTTCCGCCTTCTTCCTTCTTGCCGGAATTCCAGGCGCCTTCGCTGGAGTCCACGGAGTAGAAGCTCGTGTGCTGGTTCACTTCGTAGCGCACGTCGTCGAAGATGTAGAACTCCGCTTCGGAACCGAAGAACGCGGTGTCGCCGATGCCGGTGGAGGCGAGGTACTTCTCAGCCTTCTTGGCTACCTGGCGCGGGTCCTTGGAGTAAATCTCGCCGTTGCGCGGGTTGTAGATGTCGAACAGCATGATCAGGGTGCGCTCGGTGCGGAAAGCGTCGATGTACGCCGTTGAGACGTCGGGGATGAGTTGCATGTCGGATTCGTGGATCGACGCGAACCCGCGGATCGAGGAACCATCGAACATTTGGCCAACGGTGAAGAATTCTTCATCGACGGTGGATGCCGGAATGTTGAAGTGCTGCTGCACACCAGGGAGATCGGTGAAACGGATGTCAAGAAACTTGACGTCCGTGTCTTTGATGAATTTAAGCACTTCGGACGAATCGCGGAACATGCGGATTAACTCCAGACGACGAGGGCGTGGAAACGGCCGAATCGGACACATCGGCTTCATTGAGATTAGTAGCGCTGCGTTACTGGTCCGTGACGCTTATGTTTCGCCCATGTTACAGGGAAGCCCCGTCGGTAGACTCATCGGGTGCCAGACTCCAACCCCCGCCCGAACACTTTTGGTCAACTTCCTCCCAGTAAATGGCCGGGGGAGCGCCTCGGATTACCCCAGACCGGGCCCAGTTCCATCGGCCGTCCTGGCAGACGCCTGCTCGGCTTCGCCATTGACTGGGCGATCGCCATCGGTGTCTCTGCCATCTTCTTCAATTACGACCCGGCCGCCAACCTGATCATTTTCGTGGTTCTGCAGATAATCTTCATTCCCACGCTCGGCGCCAGCATCGGCCATCGGCTGGTGGGACTACGCATCATTTCCATCCATGGCGGATGGGTCGGCCTCTGGCGTCCGGTCGTGCGCTCCCTGCTGCTGGGCATTGCGCTTCCCGCCCTGGTCTGGGATTCCGACCAGCGCGGCTTCCACGACAAGATTGCCGGAACGGCTCTTATTCGCCGGTAGGGATTCGCGCGTAGAGCGGACGCCAGAATGACAGAGGGCCGGACATTGCGTCCGGCCCTGTGTCATTCTGATCTGAGTGGTGTCAGCCGCGCTGCGGGCGGGCCTTCATCGGGTCGACGCCCTTGGGGATCGGAAGTTTGGTGCCCATGGAGTTGAGGCGGTTGTTCACGGCGAGCACCTCGGCCTTTGTCAGGGTGGGCTTGATCCTGGTCAGGCGGCGTGCCAGCTTGTGCAGCGGCACGGCGTCCTCGTCGGGTCCGACGGAGATTACCGTCACGCCGACGTTGCCGCCGATGCGCACGATTTTGCGCTTCTCTTCGTCGAGCATGCGGGCCGTGCGCGTCTTGGGACCCTCGCTGATCAGCACGACGCCGCCGCGACCGACCGCACGGTAGACCGCATCCTGCGTCTTGCCGTTGACGGCCACCGGCATCTCACTGCCCACCCAGCCACGCTTGAGCGAGCTGCGCAACACCGCCCCCACGGCGCCAGGCTGGCCCTCGATCTGTGAATACGCGGCTTTCTCGGCACGTCGACCGAGGATGATGAGCATCGCCAGAATGCCGGCGAGCACGCCGGCAACGATCCAGAGCACCATCGTGAAGACGTTGCTGCCCGGGATCAGCAGGGCCAGGGCCAGGCTGATCAGAACGGGGATGAGGAAGGCCAAAACCAGAATCCAGACGATATTCGAGTCATAGCGTCTCGTCATCTGGAAAACCTGCCACATTTGCTTCAAGCGGCCGGGCTGTTTTGCTTTTTTGGGGGTCTTTTCCTTGCTGCGTGCCATGGGTATAAGACTACCCAGTCACTCGAATGCTGCGTGACCGAATTCGCATGTGCTCTCGCATCATGAGACGGCCTGCGCAAACCCGAGCTGGGCATCCGCCAGTTGGCGCAGTTCGGGCGGAATCGCCCGGCCCGTCGCGACCATGGACTGTGCCCACAGGCGCCCCGCACGATAGGAGGAGCGCACCAGCGGACCGGAGAGAACGCCCAGAAAGCCGATCTCTTTGGCTTCTTCGTTGAGCTCTACGAATTCTTCCGGACGCACCCAGCGGGCCACCGGCAGGTGCCGGGCACTCGGACGCAGGTACTGCGTGATGGTGATGATGTCGGTTCCGGCCTCGTACAGGTCGTGCAGCGCCTGGGTGATCTCCGCGCGCTCCTCTCCCATACCGAGAATCAGGTTGGACTTGGTGATCAGGCCGGCGTTGCGGCCCTGGGTGAGTACGTCGAGCGACCGGTCATACCGGAATGCCGGGCGGATGCGCTTGAAGATGCGCGGCACGGTCTCCACGTTGTGGGCGAAAACCTCCGGTTTGGCGTCGAAGACCTGGGCGAGGTGCTCCGGATTACCGGAGAAGTCCGGCACGAGAATCTCGACGCCGGTGCCGGGGCTCTGCTGGTGAATCTGGCGAATCGTTTCGGCATACAACCAGGCGCCCTCATCGGGCAGGTCGTCGCGGGCCACCCCGGTCACCGTGGCGTAACGCAGGTTCATGGTCACCACGGATTCGCCGACGCGGCGCGGTTCGTCGGTGTCGTATTCGGCCGGTTTCCCGGTGTCGATCTGGCAGAAGTCGCACCGCCTTGTGCACTGCGAGCCGCCGATCAGGAAGGTTGCTTCGCGGTCTTCCCAACACTCGAAGATGTTCGGGCAGCCGGCCTCCTGGCACACGGTGTGCAGGTTCTCGGTCTTGACCAGACTCTGAAGCTTCTGGTACTCGGGCCCCATCCTGGCAACCGTCTTGATCCAGGCAGGCTTGCGTTCGATCGGCGTTTCCGCGTTGCGAATTTCCAGTCGCAGGAGTTTGCGACCTTCGGGTACTGCGCTCATGCGTTCGTCCTGACGGTCTCGAGGCGGGCGGGGGGTTTCGCGGCCGGATTCAGGCCCGGCGTGCGTCGGAACGCTTCGGTGATGGGGTTGATCAACTCGCCGGGATCGACGGCCCGCCCGAGCACGCGTGACATCGTGGTCACCCCGGCATCGCGGATTCCGCAGGCGATGATGCGGGAGTACGGCTCGAGCGAGTTGCTGCAGTTGAGGGCGAAACCGTGCATGGTCACGCCCTGGGCGACCCGAATGCCGATGGCGGCGATCTTGTCTTCGTGTCCGGCCTCCCCGACCCACACCCCGGAGCGTCCGGGCACCCGAACGGCATCGATGCCAAATTCGATCAGGACCTCGATCAGGATGCCTTCGAGGGATCGAACGTAGCCGACGACGTCGACGGGTTCCTGCAGGTGCAGGATGGGGTAGCCGACCAATTGCCCGGGGCCGTGCCAGGTGATTTTCCCACCTCGGTCGACGTCGATGACCGGCGTGTCATCAATCGGGCGTTCCTCGGGCAGGGTGCGTTTTCCGGCGGTATACACGGCCGGATGCTCCAGCAGGAGGACGGTGTCCGGGCGCTCTCTGGCGACGACGGAACGATGGACTGCGCGTTGGAGCTCAAGGCCCTCAACATACGGCACGGAGTTGGCGCTTAGCCCCGCGACGACAAAGTCGAGCATCTACCCAGTCTAGGGGCAGACTTGGCCGGAGGGGCACTGTCAGCGCGGGCCGGCCGCTGGCGGATGCCGCGACTCCTCCACCGCGGAGCGCGCCGCTTGTTCTGCACGAATGCGGGGTGCACGAGCCAGTTGGGGAGGGCCCTGCCCGATCATGGTCGTGTGAAACGACGCGCTGAACAGCCAGTGGCCTCGGTCGACGATACGGCCTGGCTTCGTCCCCGCCGCGGCCAGTACACCCCACCCCCGGCGGACTCTGAGCGCACCACTCCGGCCACGATACAGACTGAAGCGGTCGTCGCCGGACATCGGGTGATTCGCTTGCTCGGCAGCGGGGATAGAGCCACGGTTTACCTGGGGCATTCCGCAAGCGGAAACGCGGTCGCGCTGAAAATCTTTCGTGCCGACACCGCGGCAGCGAGCATTGAGCTCGACATCGCCGTGCTCACGTCGCCGGCAGCTCCCGGGCTCGTGCACTTGCTCGACGTCGCACAGCTCGGTGATGGTCGAATCTGTCTGGTCCTGGAACGACTCGCCGGGGGATCCCTGGCCAGGTACCTCGTCGACACCCCGCGGCTGTCACCCGGGGAGGTCGTGACAGTTCTGGCACCGGTCACCGTGGCGCTGAGGTCCATGCACGCGGCCGGGTTCGCGCACGGCGGCATGAGCCAGGCCACCATCCTGCTCGATGCGAATGGTCGCGCAGTGCTGACCGGTTTCGGTGCAGTCTCGCAGCTCGGCGACCCTCCGGGGGAGCGGATGCGGCTGCTCCGGGCCGACTACGAACGCCTGGGCCTCGTCATGGAAAGCCTCTGGGACGCCCTCGATGCGGCGGATTCGTACCGCGCCAGCGGGGCCGCGCTCCTGCGCCGATTCCGGGCCGCCGTGAACCCTCTCGAGATTCCGACCAGGGCCGGGCGAGCCAGCAACGGGGCGCCCCTGGCCTCGATCCTGGAAACACTCGAGCACGATGTTTTCGATTGGGCTGACGCCGAACCGCTTCGAGGCTTTCCTCTGGCGACCGGCGCGAACGCGCTCGTCCTCACCGCACCCTCGCGGGACACGGGTTCCCGGCTCGTTGACAGTGTCCGGCTCCGGGTTTCTGGGCTCGGGAACTCTCCGCTCTGGTCGGGCCGGGTCGACCAGATGGTGATTGACGAAGAACCGGAATTCGCTGCCGATCCCACCGACGATCGCGGCGATTTCGACGAAGGAATCGGAGCCGACACCGATGTCGATACTGGTTTCACGAACGGTTTCAGAATCGAGATCGAGAACGAGAACGAGAGCGAGAGCGACAGTGGGCGGCCGCGAGCTCGTGGCGGACGCCTTGCGGGGGCCCTCCGCCCGGTCCCCGGGCGCCGCGGGGACACCCTGCGGACGCTGCAGCCGAAGGCGCGGCTCGATCAGGCACTCGGAACCACGGTGAACTCGATGGTCGGGTTGGTGGTTGCCGCGGTGGTCGACTCGCATCCGCTCACAGCGGCCGGACACGCGCTGCGCAAACGAGTGCACGGGCACCGGCGCCCGTTGCTGGTGGCGGCGCTCGGCGGCGCCGGCATGCTCGTGCTCGTCTTGACTCTGTTCCCGGTATCCGGGCGTGCCGGTGATTCCGGGCCGGTCCGCACTGAAGGTGCAGGCGGCTCGGTCGGCGCCGATGCGATACCGATAGCACCCGAACCAGCCGATGCAGCAGCGGATGGCGCGGGCGCGGCCGGCACCACTGCAGCCCCAGGCGACCGGCCATCCAGCGTTGATCGCTCTGCCGACGAGAACCAGACGGCGATAGCGGGCGATGACCCGGTGGCGGCGGTCGTGGCGCTGCTGGCCCGCCGGGCATCCTGTCTGGCGGCCGCGTCCCTGGTCTGTCTGGTCGACGTGGATCAGACCGGTTCGTCCCTGCTGGCGCTCGACAGCTACGACGCGCGCGACCGCCAGCAGGGCGGATCCGGCGGGGACCTGGCTGACTACGTGATCTTTGTGCCGTCGCTTGCGGAACGAATCGGCGACCTGGCCGTCGTCGCCTTGACCCCGCCGCCAGGGGAAGAAAAAAGCCAGCCGGCCTCGGTCCTTGTGGTCAAGGGCGAGGGCGGCTGGCGTCTTCGTGAGATTTTCGATTACTGAATCAGCCAGCCGAACGTTCGGGCCGGTCAGATGCCGAGGTTGGCCTCGAACGCACCGGCCTCGAGCCGTGCCTTCATCGTGGTGAGGAAGCGGGCTGCATCCGCACCGTCGATGATGCGGTGATCGTAGGACAGCGCGAGATACACACTGGACCGGATCGCGATTGAGTCGAGGCCGTCGTTGGTAACGACGAGCGGCTTCTTGTAGACGATGCCGGTGCCGAGAATGGCGCTCTGCGGCAGGAAGACGACGGGCGTGTCGAACAGGGCGCCGCGCGAACCGGTGTTGGTCAGCGTGAACGTTCCGCCACTGAGTTCGTCGGGCTTGAGCTTGTTGTCCCGGGTGCGAGCGGCGAGGTCGGCGATCTGGGCGGCGAAACCGGCCAGATCGAGCTCCCCGGCGTTGCGCACGACCGGGGTCAGCAGTCCGCGCTCGGTGTCGACAGCGATGCTGATGTTCTCCTGGGCCGGGTACACAATCGTGTCGCCCTCGATGGTGGCATTCACGATCGGGATGGCACGAAGTGCCTCGGCGGCAGCGAGAGCGAAGAACGGCAGGAAGGAAAGCTTGTTGCCGGTCTTCTCGGAAAATGCGCCCTTGACCCGGTCACGCAGCATCGCGACGCGGGTCACATCGACCTCGACCACGGTGGTGAGCTGAGCGGATGACTGCATCGAGATGACAGCACGCTCGGCGACGACCTTGCGCAGGCGCGACATGGGCTGGGTGGTGCCGCGCAACGGCGATACCTCGACCACGGGGGCAGCCGCGGACGCGCCGACAGACGTGGCGGCCTGCACGATGTCTTCCTTGCGGATTCGTCCGCCCACTCCGGTGCCGCTGATCGTCGACAGGTCGACGCCGGCTTCGTTGGCGAGCTTGCGCACGATCGGGGTGACGTAACCACTGGTTCCCGCATGGGAGCCACGAGCTGCGGGGGCGGCGGCAGCCGGTGCCGGAGCAGCGACGGGCGCGACGGCAGCGGGGGCGGGGGCGGCCGGTGCCAGAGCAGCGACGGGCGCCGCGACGGGCTCAGGTGCTGCCACCGGTGCCGGAGCAGCGACGGGCGCCGCGACGGGCTCAGGTGCCGCCACCGGTGCCGCGACGGGCTCAGGTGCCGCCACCGGTTCGGGCGCCTCAGCTGCGGGTGCCTCAGCTGCGGGTGCCTCAGTTGCGGGTGCGGCAGCGCCGGATCCATCACCAATGGTGACGAGCGGGGTGCCGACCTCGACGGTCTCGTCTTCCTGCACCAGGATGGCTTCAATGATGCCGGCGACCGGGGACGGGATTTCCGTGTCCACCTTGTCGGTCGATACCTCGAGCAACGGCTCGTCGACCTCCACGCGGTCGCCCACGTTCTTGAGCCAGCGGGTGACCGTGCCCTCTGTGACACTCTCTCCGAGTGCCGGGAGGCTGACGGATTCGCTCATGCGTATGTCTCCTTCAAAACCGTTTGCTTGTCTAAAAATTGGATGAAAATGGTGGGATCCGCCTACATCGCGTGAAGCGGTTTACCGGCGAGGGCCAGAAAGGCCTCACCCATCGCTTCATTCTGCGTCGGGTGGGCGTGCAGGAACGGAGCGATGTCCTCCGGGTACGCTTCCCAGTTCACCACGAGCTGGCCTTCGCCGATGAGCTCGCCGACGCGAGCGCCGATCATGTGGATGCCCACGATGGGGCCGTCCTTGACCCGCACGAGCTTGACCGAACCGGCGGTGCCGAGAATGGAGCTCTTGCCGTTTCCGCCGAGGTTGTACTCGTAGGTGGAAATCTGGTCGGCACCGAACTTGTCGGCGGCCTTGGCTTCGCTGTAACCGACGGAAGCGACTTCGGGGTCACAGTAGGTGACCTTGGGGATGTTCACGTCCTCGACGATGATCGGGTTCAGCCCGGCGATTTCTTCGGCGACGAAGATGCCCTGCTGAAAACCGCGGTGCGCGAGCTGCAGTCCGGGAACGATGTCGCCCACGGCGTAGACACCGGGGATATTCGTGGCCAGGCGCTCGTCGGTGATGACGAACCCGCGGTCCATGGTGACTCCGACCTCGTCGAAGCCGAGACCGGCCGTGACCGGGCCGCGGCCGACGGCCACGAGCAGGAGATCGGCCTCAACGGTCGCACCGTTCTCAAGGGTGACGACAACGCCAGTGTCGGACTGCGTGACACTCTGAAAGCGGATGCCGAGGGAATACTCGATACCGCGCTTGCGGAACGCGCGCTCGAGCTGCTTGGAAATCGACTCTTCCTCGTTGGGCACGAGGTGCGGCAGGGCTTCAATGATCGTGACGTCGGCGCCGAAGGACTTCCAGACGCTCGCGAACTCGACGCCGATGACTCCGCCGCCGAGCACGGCGACCTTCTTCGGAACGTAGTCCAGGGCGAGTGCGGTCTCGCTCGTGATGACGCGGCCGCCGATCTCGAGCCCGGGCAGCGAGCGAGAGTAGGAACCCGTGGCCAGGATCACGTTCTTGCCGACGATCAGGTCGTCGCCGACCTGAACGGAAGTGGGGGAGACCAGGTGGCCTTCACCCGTGATCACGGTGATACCGCGAGCCTTGATCAGACCCTGCAGTCCCTTGTACTTGCTCGCCACGATTCCCTCGCGGAACGCGGTGACGGCAGCGATGTCGATGCCCTCGAACGCCGTCTTGACGCCGTATTTGGCGGCTTCCCGGCTGACGTCGGCGACCTCGGCCGAGTGCAGGAGGGCCTTGGTCGGGATACAACCGACGTGCAGGCAGGTGCCGCCGAGTTTGCCCTTCTCGATCAGGCCAACGGTGAATCCCAGCTGCACGGCCCGCAGCGCTGCTGCGTATCCACCGCTTCCGCCACCGAGAACGACAATGTCAAAATTCTGTTCCGACACTCAGCTACTCCCTCGCGCATTACGCTCTGTCACGACGACCGACAGATTGTGCTGATCGGCCGCGTGGTTTGACAAGCTTTTCTTGCCCCTACGACTGTACTACGGGCGTGAAAAGTCCTCGGCCAGTCGAAGCAGCGCCCGCACGGAAACCCCGGTCGGTCCGGCTGCGGTGAATCCCCACCCGGCACCGTCGTGTTGGGCCGGCCCGGCGATGTCGAGGTGAGCCCAGGGAATCGTCTGCCCGGCGGCATCGGTTCCGATGAATTCCCGCAGAAAGACCCCTGCGAGGAGCATTCCGCCCGCTGTGCTGCCGATCTTCGCGTTGGCGATGTCGGCGACGTCCGAATTGAGGGTGGCGCGCAACTCGTCCGGGAACGGCATCGGCCAGGCAGCCTCGCCGACCGCGGCGCTGGCCGCGAGCACCCGCTGCACGAGAGCGTCATCGCCCATCGCGCCGAAGTACCGGTTGCCGAGGGCGACCACCTGGGCCCCGGTGAGGGTGGCGACATCGACGATGGCGTCGGGGTGTTCTTCGGCCGCGGCGACGAGGCCGTCGGCGAGCACCAGGCGACCCTCGGCATCCGTGTTGAGCACTTCGACGGTGCGGCCACCGCGCATTCGCAGCACGTCGTTGGGGCGAATAGCCGAACCCGACGGCATGTTCTCGGCGATACACATCCACGCGGTGATCCGCACCGGCAGCTGGAGCCGCGCGGCGGCGACCACCACGGCGAGCACCGTGGCCGCACCGGTCATGTCGTATTTCATGCCGACCATCGATGCCGGCGGCTTGAGAGAGAGCCCGCCGGTGTCGAACGTGATGCCCTTGCCGACGAGGGCGAGGTGCTTGGCGGCCCCGGTCGGGGCGTAGCTGAGCTTGACCAGGCGCGGCGGTCGGGTGGACCCGGCTCCGACGCCGACGATGCCGCCGAACCCGTCGGCGGCGAGCTGATGCTCGTCCCAGACGGTCACGTCGAGTGGCAGGTCGCGCGCGGCCAGGGCCGCCAGGTCGGCGAGTGACGCCGGGTAGAGGTCGAGCGGCGGCATATTCACGAGATCCTTGACCAGGCGGATCGCCTCGGCGCTGGCCAGGGCGCGGTCCACAGCGGATGCCGCCGGTGTCGTGCTGTGCACGACGACGCTGTGGGCCGGCAGCTTCGCGTCGGCCAGGGAACTATGCCGGTAGGCCGTGTAGGAGTAGCCGCCGAGGGCCGCACCCTCGAGCACAGCCTCCACCTGCGCGGCGTCGTTCAGCGGAACCGCGAAGGCGACCGAGGCGGCACCGGTCAGCTGGCGAACGGCTGAACCGGCCGCGTGGCGGAGAGTATCGGTGCTCAGCTGGCGTCCGAGCCCGACGATGGCAATACTGCGGGGGGTTCCGACAGCAGCCACCAGGCGCACCACCTCATCACGGGCGCCGGTCACGTTCAGAAGGGGCAGCTGAGCCGCTACCGACGTGATGAGGTCCTCACCGAGCGTTACGTCGGCGAGAAGGCGCGTCCCGTCATCCGTTTGGAGCGACGCGAGGATGAGAATGTCGGCGGCGGAGTCCCGCGCGGACTCGGTGGACAGGGACAGTGTGGGAACAGTCATACATCGATGGTAGCCGCGGCCGTTGTTGCCGGTTCGCTGCAGGTCGCTCGCCGTGTTCGCTCTGGGCGCGATGGTGAAAGGCCGTAAACACAACACGAATGAGGCCTCCGGATTAGAGTTAAGGAATGTCAGACCCCGAGGAGCTCTACGAACTCACCGCTGACGCCGATGGCGTCCCGCAAGGGTTACATCTGGTCATGGGACTGACCGGCTTCGCGGATGCCGGCGGTGCGGTCGCGCAGTTCACCGACTACCTCCTGACCACGCTGGATCACACCGTGGTGGCGTCCTTCGACACCGACACCCTGCTCGACTATCGAGCCAGGCGCCCGATCATCTACTTCGATCAGGACCACCTCACCAACTACCAGCCGCCGTCGCTGCGACTGTATCTGGCCCGCGATGAGATCGGGCAGCCCTTCCTGTTCCTGACCGGCTTCGAGCCGGACTTCCGCTGGGAGCAGTTCACCGCGGCCATGCTGCGGCTCGTCGACAGATTCACCGTCGCCTCGACCACCTGGGTGCACGCCATTCCCATGCCAGTGCCGCACACTCGTCCGGTCGGTGTGACGGTCAGCGGCAATCGTTCCGATCTCATCGAGAACCGATCGGTGTGGCGGCCGCACACGCAGGTGGCCGCCAATGTGCTGCACCTGCTGGAATATCGCCTGCAGGAGCGAGGAGCGTCGACGGTCGGATACGTTTTGCTCATTCCGCACTACCTGGGCGACACCGAGTTTCCCGCAGCAGCACTGAGCGCCCTCGAGAGCACGAGCGCGTCCACGGGTTTGATCTTTCCGACTGATCGCCTGCGGGAGGCTAATCGCGAATTCGTCGCGCGCATCGACGATCAGGTTCAGAGCAACCCCGAACTGGCCAAGCTCGTCGGCACCCTGGAACAACGCTACGACGCCTATATGGAAGGCAGCCCCCTGCGGTCGCCCCTCACCGACGAAGCCGGTGAACTGCCATCGGCTGATGAAATCGCCGCGGAACTCGAGAATTTTCTGGCCCTGCGCCGGAGTCGGGACGATGGGGCTGCAAGCTGAGCCCTGCTAGCGACACCGGGACGATGCCGGCGCGTGCGACCTGATTCGTCGGTCCGGCGAACGCGATAGGTTTGATCGAGTGAACTCTCGTCGATCCACCCTGATCTTTATCATCGGGTCGTTCGCGTACCTGTCCGCTGTTTTGCAGCGCACCTCGATGGGGATTGCCGGGGTGGCCGCCACGGAGAAGTTCGGCGGCTCAGCCGCCATCCTGTCGAGCCTGGCCGTCGTTCAGCTCATCGTGTACGCCGCCGCGCAGATTCCGGTCGGGGTATTGATCGACCGGTACGGACCGCGGGTGCTCATGATCACCGGCACGGCGCTCATGGTGACCGGCCAGATCACCCTGGCCCTGGCGCCGGATATCAGCGTCGCGGTCGTCGGCCGTATTCTCGTCGGCGCGGGCGATGCCACCATCTTCATCTCGATGATTCGCCTGATCAGCTCATGGTTCAGTGGACGCATCGTTCCCCTGTTGTCGCAGTGGATGGGCAATATCGGCCAACTCGGTCAGGTCCTCTCTGCGGTTCCCCTGGCCTGGCTGCTGCACGCGAGCGGCTGGACCCCGGCTTTTCTCTCCGCGGCCTCCGTGGCCGTGATCGCCCTGATCGTCGTCATCATTTTCGTGCGGGACCGCCCCAGGGATGTCACCGAGCACGTGCGTGCCAACAGCCTCGGCATCGCACTGATGCAGTTGCGGCACAGTTTTCGGCGCCCGGGCACCCAACTCGGCTTCTGGTCCCACTATGTGACCCAGTCGTCCGGTACCGTGTTCAGCCTGCTCTGGGGCTATCCGTTCATGGTCTTCGGTCTCGGCTACGAACCGGCATTCGCCGCCGGGATGCTCACCGTTCTGGTCGGGGCGGGTCTCGTGTTCGGCCCGATCCTCGGCCTGCTGACGGCGCGCCACCCACTGCGCCGGAGCAACATCGTGCTTGGCATCGTGACAGCCATCGGTACCGCCTGGGCGATCGTGCTGCTCTGGCCCGGGGTTCCGCCACTCTGGACGATCGTCTTGTTGTTGGTGGTGCTCGGCATCGGCGGGCCCGGATCTCTCATCGGATTTGACTTCGCGCGCACCTTCAACCCGCAACGCAGCCTGGGCTCGGCCAACGGCGTCGTCAACGTCGGCGGCTTCACCGCGAGCTTCGTCATGATGTATCTGGTCGGGTTACTGCTCGACCTGCAAAACGGATGGCGCGTCGCCGGGGGAGCGTCGAGCGACCTGTACGCGCTCGACGCGTTCCGGGTGGCCTTCTCGGTGCAATACATCATTGTGGGAATCGGCGTCGGCTTTCTGGTGCATGCCCGGCGGCGAACGCGGCGTCAGCTCTCCCGCGACGAGGGAATAGAAGTGGCCCCGATCTGGGTTGCATTATCACGCGCCCGGAAACGGCGTAACAGATGATCGTAGTACGCGACGTGGCTTGTCGTCCAGACAAACCGTGCAATAATTATTTCTAGGACCCGTTCTGGTCCGGGGCACACTGATTTCTTTTCGGTGTGGGCATCCCGGGACTTGACATGGGTCCAAGTTCTGCCCAAAAACGCTTCTGGCTCCTTCCCGGCTTCCAGAAGCAGGTAAGACTCCGCATGAGAGGTGTTCGAATGGCAACCACCGTCAAGACCGAGGTGACCGACGAGTCTGTCACGACTCCCGTAGTACCGATAGTCAAGAAGCCCGTCACCAAGGCCGCAGCAGCGAAAGCCGCAGCCGCCGAGGCTGCCGCGACGAAGAAGTCCGCAGCTGCCGCCGAGAAACCGGCGCCAAAGAAGCGCGTCACCAAGGCGAAGGCCGCTAAGAAAGACGACGAAGCCGACGTCGACGGCGGTTCAGAACCCGACGAAGACGAGTCGGACGACGACAGCACCAAGCGCACGGCATCGACGGAACCGCTTCCCAGCGGGGCCCTCGTGCTCTCGCTCGTCGACGACGATGACGAGGTTCCGGTTTATTCGAGCGCCATCACCGGTGCCACGGCCGACCCGGTCAAGGACTACCTGAAGCAGATCGGCAAGGTCGCCCTGCTGAACGCGGCCGAAGAGGTCGAGCTGGCGATGCGCATCGAAGCCGGTCTGTTCGCCGAAGACAAGCTGTCGGAGATGACCGACGTCGAAAAGAAGAATTCCCTCGGTCGTGAGCTGCAGTGGGTCGCCAAAGACGGCGCCAGGGCCAAGAGTCACCTCCTCGGTGCGAACCTGCGCCTCGTCGTGTCGCTCGCCAAGCGATACACCGGCCGTGGCATGCAGTTCCTTGACTTGATTCAGGAGGGCAACCTCGGGCTCATCCGTGCCGTCGAGAAGTTCGACTACACCAAGGGCTTCAAGTTCAGCACCTACGCCACCTGGTGGATTCGCCAGGCGATCACCCGCGCCATGGCCGACCAGGCCCGCACCATTCGTATTCCCGTGCACATGGTCGAGGTCATCAACAAGCTCGCCCGCGTGCAGCGCCAGATGCTGCAGGACCTCGGTCGCGAACCTACCCCGGAAGAACTCAGCCGCGAACTCGACATGACGCCGGAGAAGGTCGTCGAGGTGCAGAAGTATGGGCGCGAACCGATCTCCCTGCACACTCCGCTCGGCGAAGACGGTGACAGTGAATTCGGTGACCTCATCGAAGACACCGAAGCCGTCGTGCCGGCGGATGCCGTGGGCTTCACCATGCTGCAGAAGCAGCTGGAAAGCTTGCTCGACTCGCTCTCGGAACGCGAAGCCGGCGTGATCCGCATGCGCTTCGGTCTTGGTGATGGCATGCCGAAGACCCTCGACCAGATCGGCGACACCTTTGGTGTCACGCGCGAACGCATCCGTCAGATCGAGTCCAAGACGATGGCCAAGCTTCGTCATCCGTCCCGGTCGCAGTCCCTGCGCGACTACCTCGAGTAAACGTGACAGTGACAGGGTTCGCCCGGTTCGTGACGTGCAGTTCGTGAGTTCCCTTCGGTACGCTCCCGCGATTCTCGTCGGTCGAGCCGTTCGAGTGTTGGCACGGTGGCGTAAACCGGGCGGCGGCTCCGCCATACCCGGGGTCGTCGTCAATCGCATCGCCCCTGGCTTTCTCGCCACGACCCTCAACGGGTTTCCACTGGGGCTCGTGATCGTCACGGGATCAAGCGGCAAGTCGACCACGACGAAGATGCTCGTCGCCGTTCTGCGTGCCCACGGCCTGTCCGTGTTCACCAACCAGTCGACGGCGAACATCAGTCAGGGCCTGACGAGCGCTCTCCTGGAGCGGGTCGGCCTGTCCGGGCAGATCGCCGGCGACGTCGCCGTGCTCGAAATGGACGAAGGCCACGGCGCGTTGATCGCCGAGTCGCTTACTCCGCGCGTCGTCGCCCTCACCAACGTCATGGTCGACCAGATCGACCGGTTCCACGACTCCGAAATGGTCGCCGTCCTGCTCGCTAAAATCGCCGCGCGCGCCACGGAGACGGTCGTGCTCAACGCTGATGACCGTTACCTCGCCGACCTCGGCTCCAGCCTTGACGCCACCGTGCGGGTCGCCCGCTACGGGGTGACCGCCGAGGTGCTGGGCCAGTATCCCCGCGGACTCGGCTACGCCGACACCGCAGCGAGTCGGCTGTCGGCCGGCACCGGCCTCCAGCTCACCCGCGCGGTCGGTCGTGACGCCGACGTTCAGTTCCCCACGGGCGGCCACAGCATCCGTCTGCCGGCGCGCGGCATCCACTATGCCGTCGATGCTGTGACCGCGTTGAGCACGGCCCAGGCAACTCTCGGCGAACGCTTCGATCCCACCATCGCCTGTACTGCGCTGTCGGCCATGCCGGCCGTTTTCGGTCGCGGCGAGGTTGTCACCGTTGGCGGCAAGACCATCGAGTTCGTTCTCGTGCAAAACCCGTCGAGCTTTCAACTGAACGTCGACAGTCTCGAGGCCGGGACCGAGCAGATTCTCGTGATCATCGGATCCGACGTACGTGACCCGTCCTATTTTTGGCCGGTGGACACCTCGGGCCTCAGCCACGTGCTCATCGCTTCGGGGCTCAAGGCACACGACATCGCCCTGCAGCTGGCCTACGACAATGTCGCGGTGGACCGGGTCGAACCCGATGTCCCGACCGCACTCGATGCGTTCCTGGCACTGCCCGATCCCGCGTCCGGGGTGAAAACCATTATCTTCTCCGCCGACGGCATGCGGCGCACCCGCGCGCACCTCGGCCTGGTCTCCAATGCTGAGGAATCGTAAATGACCGTCACTTCGCTTCAGCGTCCGTTCATTGTCGTTTCGCTGCTGCCGCGCCTGCTCAACACCAACGGTGATGCCGGCAACGCTCGCGTGCTCGCGCAGCGGATTCGCTGGAGCGGTCACGACGCGCAGGTCGTCGACGTGCACTCCCGCGCTGACCTTCCCGAACACGTCGACGCCGTGTCGATCGGTTCCGGAACGGATGCTGCGCTCCTGCCTGCCCGAGACGCGCTACGAACTCTGGTTGAGGAACTGCGCGTGTGGTCCAACTCCGGCGTGCCCATCCTGGCCGTCGGTACCGGCTGGGAATTGCTGAGCTGGGGCATCGACCTGGCCGACGGCAGTGTGTTGGAGGGCCTGGGACTCGTGGCCGGTCAGGCCGTGCCCCGAGCGACGCGCGCCACCGATGACATCATCGTCGCATCGAAATACGGGCGGCTGATCGGATTCGAAAACCACGCACGCGACTATGTCGGCGCCGAAGCCAGTCCGCTCGGCCGGGTGGTCTACGGCTCCGGCAACGGCGATCGAGCATCCGGCCCACGGATCGAGGGGCTGACGATGGGGGAGGTGTTCTGTACCCACCTGCATGGTCCGGTGTTGGCGCGCAATCCTGGTCTCGCCGATCACCTGCTGCGGGCAGCATTCAGTCGCCATGGACTCGAGTATTCACGCGGCGCTCGGGCAGGCAGCGTCGATGCGACCGCACTGGCCGCACGCAATCAGGTCGCCGTTCGGTTAGGCCAGAGCGCCGAATAGCTCCGGCTGTAAGAAAAACAGGCGGCTGGCCGAAGCCAGCCGCCTGCGCAGCGTAGAAACTCGAACAGCAGTTAGGAGCGCTGGTCTTCGAGCAATCTGCTCGACTCGTCGTGCCAGCTTTCGGCGATGCTCGCGAGCTTCTCCTGATGCTTTCGGCCGTGGTGGGCACAGAACAGCAACTCGCTGTTCTTCACGACGACACGAATGTAAGCCTGGGCACCGCAAGCATCGCAGCGGTCGGCTGCGGTGAGCTGGTGGGGGGTGCCCTGCTTGTTTACAGCACCGTTGTCTACAGCACCATTTTCGGTGGCGATCTGGGACATATTCTCCTCCTCCAGACTGAATTGCATGAACCCTCTTTACTAATGTAAACACGCCGGAGGACCAATGACGAGATGTACGGCCGGTATTTCGCTTACCGCGTAGACGTGCTCTGCCGGGCGTCGGCCAGTGACCAGCTAGGTCGGCGCGAAAGATCGCCGGTCGGGGCCGGTATTCTTGATCGTTGTGAGCTCCGACTATTCCGCCCGCCACCTGTCAGTCCTCGAGGGACTGGAGGCAGTGCGCAAACGCCCCGGTATGTACATCGGTTCCACCGACTCGCGTGGTCTGATGCACTGCCTGTGGGAGATCATTGACAACTCCGTCGATGAGGCCCTTGGCGGGCACGGCGCGAGCATCCACATTGAACTGCACCCCGACCAGAGCGTCGAAGTGCGCGACACCGCTCGCGGCATCCCGGTCGACATCGAACCCAAGACCGGCCTGACCGGCGTTGAGGTCGTGTTCACCAAGCTGCATGCCGGCGGAAAGTTCGGGAGTGGGTCTTACGCCGCGTCGGGCGGGCTGCACGGGGTGGGAGCATCCGTTGTGAACGCCCTGTCCGAGCGGCTCGACGTCGAGGTCGACCGTGACGGCAAGACCTGGGCAATGTCCTTCCACCGCGGCGAACCGGGCCTGTTCGCCGATTCGGGGGAGAAGAGCCCCGACGCGCCGTTCACCCCGTTCGAGAACCAGAGCGAACTGCGGGTGATCGGCAAGGTCAAACGCGGCGTCACTGGAACCCGTATCCGCTATTGGGCCGATCGCCAGATCTTTACCAAGGGAGCCGCTTTCCAGACCGACGAAGTGCTGAACCGAGCCCGCCAGACGGCCTTCCTCGTACCTGGGCTCGCCATCGAGGTCGCTGACCGACGCACGGACGAGCCCGTGACCAGCCTGTTCCAATTCCACGGCGGCATCTCCGAATTTGTCGAACACCTCGCAACGGATGCTCCGATCACCGATACCTGGCGACTGACCGGCAGCGGCACCTTCCGTGAGACTGTGCCCGTGCTCACCGACAAGGGGGCGATGGTGCCGACCGAGCTCATGCGCGAGTGCCAGGTGGACATCGCCCTTCGTTGGGGCACCGGCTACGACACGATCGTGCAGAGCTTCGTCAACATCATCGCCACGCCCAAGGGCGGAACCCACCAGGCCGGATTCGACGCCGGACTGCTGAAATTTCTGCGCGGCCAGGTCGACCTCAATGCCCGCCGCCTCAAGGTCGGCAGTGACAAGCTCGACAAGGACGACGTGATGGCCGGGCTCACCGCCGTGCTCACCGTGCGCCTGCCCGAGCCTCAGTTCGAGGGGCAGACCAAGGAGGTGCTCGGTACTCCGGCGGTGCGCGCGATCGTCGCGAACGTCGTGGCCACGGCCATGGCCGAACGGTACGCCTCGCCGAAACGCGACGACAAGACGCAGTCAGCCCTGTTGCTCGACAAGATCGTCGCCGAGATGAAATCCCGCATCTCCGCCCGGGCTCACAAGGAGACCCAGCGACGCAAGAATGCTCTGGAAAGTTCGTCCCTGCCGGCGAAGCTCGTCGATTGCCGCAGCAACGATGTGTCCACGAGCGAGCTGTTCATCGTCGAGGGGGACTCGGCCCTCGGTACCGCCAAGCTCGCCCGCGACAGCGAGCACCAGGCACTGCTGCCGATCCGCGGCAAGATTCTCAACGTGCAGAAGGCATCCGTTGCCGACATGCTCTCCAACACCGAGTGTGCCTCGATCATCCAGGTGATCGGTGCCGGTTCCGGCCGCAGTTTCGACCTGTCGGCGGCCCGCTACGGCAAGGTCATCATCATGAGCGACGCCGACGTCGACGGCGCCCACATCCGTACCCTGCTCCTCACGCTGTTCTTCCGCTACATGCGACCGATGATCACCGAGGGCCGGGTCTTCGCCGCCGTGCCGCCGCTGCACCGGGTCGTCGTCATGAACCCGGGCAGCAAACCGAATGAGACCATCTACACCTATTCGGAGAACGAACTGCACGCGGTGCTGAGCGCGCTCGAGAAGAAGAACCGTCGCTACCAGGACCCGATTCAGCGGTACAAGGGCCTTGGTGAAATGGATGCCGACCAGCTCGCGACCACGACCATGGAACGCGCCCACCGCACGCTGCGGCGGGTACGCGTCGATGACGCCGAATCCGCTGGAAAGGTATTCGAACTCTTGATGGGCAACGACGTGGCCCCCCGCAAGGAATTCATTATCGACAGTTCCGACACGCTCTCCCGTGATCGGATCGACGTCTAGCCCGTCCCTTTCCGCAGGCGGGGGGAGGACTAGATCTCGGTGCCGATGGCTCCGATCAGGGCGTCCAGCATGACCCCGGAGGCATCTCGGCGGGAGCCCGACTCCGGCAGGGTTCGGGGTGTGCCGTCCGGACCGACGGCACGGGCCGGTGCTCGGCCGACCCAGGCCACGGCGAGGGTGTCTTCGCCCTTGAGGAACCGCTGGGCCCGTACTCCGCCGGTCGCACGACCCTTGGCCGGGTATTCGGAGAACTCGCTCTGTTTGGCGCTGCCGGGATCGGTTCCGGGCAAGGTCTGGCTGCTCGCGGCCACCGTGGCCACGACCGCCGTCGCGACGTCGTCAGTGGAGAGGCTCGTGAAGAACACGACCGTCTCGCCGGGAGTCAGCTTGATGCCGGCCATGCCGCCAGCCGCCCGGCCCTGCGGTCGCACGCCGAGAGCGGTGAAGCGCAGCAGCTGCGCGTCCGACGTGATGAAGACCAGGTCGTCGTCGTCGGCACCCTGTACCGCACCGACCACTTCGTCTTTGGGCTTGAGCGCGATGATCTCGAAGTCCGGCTTGTTGGCCCAGTCATTGGGCGTGACGCGTTTAACGACGCCGTGCCGGGTGCCGAGGGCGATCGCCCGATCGGAGTCGAGCGAGACGATCGCGAGCACACGTTCCTTCTTGTCGGGCAACACCAGGTACTCGCTGATGCGGACGCCGGCGCCCAGCTGAATCGACGTCGGCGGCATCACCGGCAGGTCGACCGGGGAGAAGCGGATGAGCCGACCCCGGTTGGTCACCGCGCCCACCTCGGTGCGACTCGTCGTGTCGAGCGTCGACAGCACGGCATCGTGCTTGCTGCGGCGTTGCGGCGGCTGGATCCGAGGCGGTACGGCGTCGTCGACCGCGACCAGGTCGACGCGGGCGATTCGCCCAGTCACGCTCAGGAAGACCCGGGTGGGAAAGTCCTGCACCTCGAGCACCGCAGCCTGACGTTTGGCGGCCGCCGCCGACAGGCCGGCGATACTCGGCTTCGCCTCGGTGAGCACGGTGCGCCGCGGGGTTCCGAATTTCTCGGCTACCGCGCCCAGTTCTTCCGACACCAGAGTGCGGATGGCGGGCTTGGACGACAGGAGCTTCTCGAGTTTCGCGATCTCGGCGAGTAACTGGTCGCGTTCGGCTTCAAGCTCGATGCGGGAGAACTTGGTCAGGCGTCGCAGCCGAAGTTCGAGAATGTACTCGGCCTGGATCTGACTCAGGTCGAACACGTCGATGAGTTTGGTCCGGGCCTGCTCGGTATCGTCGCTGGCCCGGATGACCTGGATGACCTCGTCGATGTCGAGAATCGCGACAAGCAGACCCAGTACGAGGTGCAAGCGCTCTCTGCGCCGGGCCAGCCGGTAGGCCGAGCGGCGAGTGACGACGTCGATGCGGTGGTTGACGTACACGTGCAGCAATTCGAGCAGGCCGAGGGTCTGCGGGGCGCCGTTGACCAGGGCGACGGCGTTGATGTTGAACGAATCCTCGAGCGGGGTGTATCGGTAGAGCTGTTCGAGCACGGCGTCGGGGCTAAACCCGGTCTTGATGCCGATGACCAGGCGCAGTCCCTTGGTGCGGTCGGTGAGATCGGTGACGTCTGAAATGCCGCTGAGCTTCTTGGAGTTGACCCCGTCCTTGATCTTCTCGATCACCTTTTCCGGGCCGACCAGGTAGGGGAGTTCGGTCACAACGAGCCCGGTCTTGCGGGCACTGATCGACTCCACCGAGACGCGGGCACGAGTCTTGAAACTTCCGCGGCCGGTGCTGTAAGCATCCTTGATGCCGGCCAAGCCGACGATCGTGCCGCCGGTGGGCAGATCGGGCCCTGGCACGAACTCCATCACGTCGTCGAGGGTGGCGTTCGGGTGCGCCAGCAGGTGCCGGGCAGCTCCGACGACCTCGATCAGGTTATGCGGTGCCATATTGGTCGCCATGCCGACGGCGATGCCGCTCGTGCCGTTCACCAGCAGATTGGGGTAAGCGGCTGGCAGCACATCGGGCTGGGTGAGCTGGTTGTCGTAGTTGGGCACGAAATCCACGACGTCTTCGTCGAGGTTCTCGGTCATCGCCAGTGCGGGAGCCGCCAGCCGGGCTTCGGTGTACCGGGGTGCGGCCGGCCCGTCGTCGAGCGAGCCGAAGTTTCCGTGCCCGTCGATGAGGGGAACCCGCAGCGAGAACGACTGGGCCATACGCACGAGGGCGTCATAGATGGCCGTGTCGCCGTGCGGGTGCAGCTTGCCCATCACCTCACCGACGACACGAGCGCTCTTCACGTGCCCCTTGTCGGGACGCAGCCCCATTTCGCTCATCTGATACAGGATGCGCCGCTGTACGGGCTTCAGGCCGTCCCGCGCGTCGGGCAGGGCACGGGAGTAGATCACGGAGTAGGCGTATTCGAGGAAGGACCCCTGCATCTCGACCGTCACGTCGACATCCTCGATGCGTTCGGTACTGGCGGTGCTGGCGGCGGCTGGTGGGGTGCTGTCTGAGCGGCTCATCGTGAATTCTGCTTCAGGCGTGCGGCGACAACCGGTCGTACCGGTCGGGCTGCACTACGTAGGGAGCGCCTTCGAGCGCTGGAGGGCTCGGGTTCGTCCCTGTGAAAGAATGAGACCCGATGCCCACCATGCTACCGGCCCGCCAATTCAGCGCCCTGCGCCTTGCCGATGTTCTCACCAGTTCCCTCGACGCCGTTTGCGCCCGGCCGAATCCGCTGGGGCTTCCCGCGGTGCGGAAGGCGGTGGTGATTCTGGCCGACGGTCTCGGTGCCAGCTCGATCCGGGCTCGGGCCGGGCACGCCCGTTTTCTGTCGTCCCGCCTGAACAAGTCCAGCATCATCGACGGAGTTTTCCCAGCGACGACGGCCGCAGGGATCGCTACCCTGACCACCGGGGTGGAACCGGGCCAGCATGGCCTGGTTGGCTACCAGGTGCTCGATGGTGCCCGCGACCGCGTCGTGAACCAACTCACCGGCTGGGACGACGACATGCTGCCAGCCACCTGGCAGCGGGCCCGCACCGTCTTCGACCGTGCCGCCGACGAGAACGTTCCCAGCTTCGCCATCGGCCCCAAACGGTTCGTGGCCTCTGGCTTCACCCAGGCCGTGCTGCGCGGCGCCCGGTACGTTCCTGCCGACACTGTGGCCGATCGCTTCGCTGCCGCGCGCAGCATCCTCTCAGAAAACCCGACGGCACTGATTTACCTCTATGTGGCCGAGCTCGACGTCGCTGCGCACGCGCACGGTTGGGAATCCGACCGGTGGCTGGCCCAGCTCGAGACCCTCGACTCCGAAGTGACCCGCTTTGCGTCGACCCTGCGCTCCGATGAAGGCCTGCTGCTCACCGCGGATCACGGTGTGATCGACGTGCCGAGCACCCGACACGTCTTGTTCGACACGGAACCGGCGCTCGTCACCGGCGTGCGCCACGTCGCGGGGGACCCTCGCTGCGTGCAGCTCTACCTGGAGCCGCAGCAGACCGCGGCCGGGTCTGACTCGACCGCCGCCGACACACTCGCGGATGCCTGGCGCGAGTCCCAGGGGGACCGCGCCTGGGTCTACACCCGCGCCGAAGCTGTCGCCGCCGGTCTGTACGGCCGGGTGGCCGACGAGGTCCTTCCTCGCATCGGCGACGTGGTCGTCGCAGCCCGAAAATCAGTCGCCTACTACGACTCCCGACCGGCGAATCAGAAGGCTCGCGGCATGATCGGGCAGCACGGCTCCCTCACCGATGAGGAAGTCCGGGTGCCCCTGATCCGCGCGGGCGCCTTCGCTAGATAACCACACCAGAAACTGCGCGTCCGGCGCCCCAGGGGCGCCGGACGGTGCCCGCAAGGTGTGACTCGGACCGGTCAGACCGGGTACTGGCGGCGCTTGACCTGCGGCTTGGGCAGGCGCATCGGCCGCAGCTGCAGCGCGCGCATGGCCGCATACCAGCGGATGCGTTCGGCCTTGTCAGCACCGAACTTAGCTTCGATCTTTTTGGTGAGGATGAAGCCGAGCACGACGCAGTCAATGACAGCGAGGATGAAGAAGGCCCAGAGCGCGAAGATCGCATAAACGTCGATGCTGGGAATCGTGGTGAGCAGGATGACCAGGAACATGATCGGAATCATCAGCTCGCCCACGTTGAAGCGCGCATCGACGTAGTCGCGGGCGTACCGCTTCTGCAGGCCTCGTTCCCGCAGCGGCAGGTACTTATCGACGCCCGCGGCCATGCCGGCCCTGGCTACATCGCGCGCCGCGGTCGACTTGGCGCGCGCCTGTTTGGCGGCGAGCTTGCGGTCGTCCGGAACCAACGGGCGCTTGTTCGCTGCTTCCTGCTTCTTGCGGGTGGGGGTCGCCTGACCCTTGCCTGCATTGTGCGTGAGACCGAGGCGCGCTGCGGTCTCGTCGGAACTTTCTATCGACGGCTGGGCGTCGGGGTTTACGGGAGGCTTGGCCACATCAAATCCTTGCAATTGGGTGCCTTAAGATTACCCGTATGACTGGTAACCCACAGACAAATTCCCGTTCCGACGGCCGTCCGCCCGCCTCCGACACCGATTCTGGCGTACGGGCCAGCCTCCGCGCCGCTGTCGAATTGGGCCTCCCCACCACGATCGCCGACCTGTGCGCACTCGTGCGTATCCCCTCGGTGTCTTGGGCAGCCTTCGACCGTGCGGCGGTCGCCGCGAGCGCAGAGGCCGTCGCCACGCTCGTGCGCGAACTCGACGTGTTCGAGTCGGTCGAGATCGTGCAGGCTGGCATTGGGCCGGCCAGTGCCGGCGGCCACACCGAGCTGGGCCAGCCGGCGGTCCTGGCGTCGCGCCCGGCCAGAAACGGCCGCCCGACCGTTCTGCTTTATGCCCACCACGACGTGCAGCCTCCCGGTCGAGACGAGGACTGGGAGTCGGATCCATTCACACCGACCGTGCGCGGCGACCGCCTCTACGGGCGCGGCGCTGCCGACGACAAGGCCGGTGTCATGGCCCACGTCGCCTCCGTCCGCGCCCTCGTCGCGGCCGTCGGCGCTGACTTTGATCTGGGGATCGCCCTGTTCATCGAGGGGGAGGAGGAATTCGGTAGTCGCTCCTTCGCGACCTTCCTCGACGAAAACCGTGAGGCGCTGCGCGGCGATGTGATCGTCGTGGCCGATTCGAACAACTGGGACATCAAAACGCCAGCAATCACCACCGCGCTGCGCGGCAACGTCACCCTGCGTTTGACGGTGCGCACCCTGGCCCACGCCTCGCACTCCGGCATGTTCGGGGGAGCGGTGCCCGATGCCATGCTCGCCACGATCCAGCTGCTCGCCACGCTCTATCACGCGGATGGTTCGGTGGCCGTGGCCGGCCTCACCAGCATCGATGTGCCCACCCCCGACTATTCCGAAGAGCAGTTGCGAGCGGAGACCGGACTGTTGCCCGGTGTCACGCCGATCGGCCACGGCTCCATCCTGAGCCGAATCTGGTCCCAGCCAGCCCTGACCGTGACCGGCATTGACGCGCCCACCGTCGACAATGCGTCCAACACCCTCACCCCGTCGGTCACCGTCAGGATCAGTACTCGCATCGCCCCCGGCCAATCGGCGGTCGAGGCGGCCGTGGCGATCGAGGCGCACCTGCGCGAGAACGCCCCCTTCGGCGCGGTCCTCGAGATCGATGATGTGGACACGGGCGAGCCGTTCCTCGTCGACACCAGTGGCTGGGCCGTGGCCGAGGCTCGATCCGCCATGGCCGCTGCCTGGGGTGTACCACCGGTCGACATCGGTGTCGGCGGGTCCATCCCGTTTATCGCCGACCTGGTGCGTGTCTTTCCGGCTGCTCAGATTCTGGTGACTGGAGTGGAGGATCCGGATTCCCGGGCGCACAGTCCGAACGAATCCCTGCACCTCGGCGTCTTCAAACGCGCCGTCCTCAGCGAGGCATTCCTGCTCGGCAGCCTGAACGAGCGCGCCGGCCACTGACCAACCGCGAATTCGATCACAGCCGACGGCCAAGAAAATATGACACCGTGGGAATGCCCACGTCGACTTTCTGGTTGTCGCAGGTAGAATTTATTAGATCGCAAATCAATGAGATCGCAACAGTGCGTGACTGCGTGAACCGAGGAGAAGCATGACCGACACCATGACCGAAACCGTCAGCGCTGCTGACACCGCACCCGCCCCGGCCGCTGCCCATGGCGTCGGACTCACCGAGGCCGCCGCACTCAAGGTCCGCAGCCTGTTGACGCAGGAAGGCCGCGAAGACCTCCGCCTGCGCGTCGCCGTGCAACCTGGCGGCTGCTCCGGCCTCATCTACCAGCTCTACTTCGATGAACGCGTACTCGACGGCGATGCGCTCGTCGATTTCGACGGCGTCGAGGTCGTCGTCGACAAAATGAGCGTTCCCTACCTGGATGGTGCTTCGATCAACTTCGAGGACACGATTGAGAAGCAGGGTTTCACCATTGACAACCCAAACGCCGGCGGCAGCTGCGCATGTGGAGATTCCTTCCACTAGCTCCGGTTCGCGGCAGCATCGGTGTTGGAGAAACACTCGGCGGGGACATCATCACTTCGATGGTGTCCCTGCTTTTTGCCTGAATTACGTCTCATTCGCCCGAATCTGCGCACCGCGACGGTGCCAGGGGCGCAAATCGTCGGCGACCCGACCCGGAGTGCACAACGCGAGCGTTCCTGCGGAGTAGGCTAGGAATCGATCAAAACGCTTCCTGAGAAGTGTCCTCGAATCTCCCGAAAGGTCCCCGGTGCGCAATAATCACCGCCTTCGTTGGGCTGCTATTCCGCTCGCCGCGACGCTCGCCGTTGTACTGGCCGGATGTACGCAGGCCCAGCTCCATGGCTACCTGCCCGGTTTTGAAGAAGAGGGCGAAACGGCGGTGACCAACCAGACCGATCGCATTGCGGGTCTCTGGACCACCTCCTGGATCGTGCTCCTCATCGTTGGCCTCATTACCTGGGGCCTGATCATCTGGACGATCGTCGTCTATCGGCGCCGCAAAGGCCAGACCGGACTGCCGGTTCAGCTGCGGTACAACATGCCGATCGAGATCTTCTACACGGTCGTGCCGCTCATCCTCGTTGTCGGCTTCTTCGCATTCACCGTGCGCGACCAGATCGCCCTTGAAGCTCGCTATGACAATCCCGACGTGACGATTGAAGTTCAGGCCAAGCAGTGGGCCTGGGACTTCAACTACGTCGATGAAGACGTCTACTCACCGGGTATCCAGGGTCAGTCGGATCCGGACGGTGAACGTGGCTCACTGATCGAGTCCGAACTTCCCGTGCTCGTTCTCCCGGTCGACAAGACCATTGAGATCGCACTGGAATCACGCGACGTCATCCACTCGTTCTGGGTCATCGACTTCCTGTACAAGAAGGACGTCATCCCCGGCAAGACCAACTACATGTCGGTCACCCCCGAGCGCATCGGAACCTACGCCGGAAAGTGTGCCGAACTTTGCGGTGAATACCACTCCCTCATGCTCTTCAACGTCAAGGTCGTCTCTCAGGCTGACTACGACACGTACATCCAGTCCCTGCGCACCGCGGGCAACGTCGGTCAGCTCGACAACGAGTTCGACCGCAATCAGAATCAGCCGGGCACGAGCGCCCCGACGGCTCCGGAGGGCAACTAAGCCATGACCACGACCATCGCACCCGCCCAGTCACACCCGGCGGCACCAGTCTCCACGTCGGCGGAACGCAAGGGCAACACCCTCGTCCGGTGGATCACCTCCACCGACCACAAGATCATCGGGTACATGTACCTGATTACCTCGTTCATCTACTTCTGCATCGGCGGCGTCATGGCGCTGATCATTCGCGCCCAGCTGTTCGCTCCGGGGCTCGACGTGGTGCAGACGAAGGAACAGTACAACCAACTCTTCACGATGCACGGCACGATCATGCTCCTGATGTTCGCGACGCCGCTCTTCTTCGGCTTCGCCAACTTCCTGGTTCCGCTGCAGATCGGCGCCCCTGACGTTGCCTTCCCGCGGCTGAATGCCCTCGCCTACTGGTTCTTTAACTTCGGCAGCCTCATCGCCGTCGCCGGGTTCCTCACCCCGCAGGGTGCGGCTTCCTTCGGCTGGTTCGCCTACCAGCCGCTAGCCAGCACAACCTTCTCACCCGGCGTCGGAGGCAACCTCTGGATGGTCGGCCTCGGCCTCTCCGGTTTCGGCACCATTCTCGGTTCAGTCAACTTCATCACGACCATCATCACGATGCGTGCTCCCGGCATGACGATGTGGCGGATGCCGGTCTTCACCTGGAACTCGCTCATCACTGCGCTGCTCGCGCTCCTGGTCTTCCCGGTGCTGGCCGCTGCCATGCTCGCTGCCGCCTCCGACCGTATCTTCGGTTCGCACATCTACGATCCCGCCAACGGTGGTGCCATCCTGTGGCAACACCTGTTCTGGTTCTTCGGCCACCCCGAGGTCTACATCATCGCGCTGCCGTTCTTCGGAATTGTCTCCGAAGTGTTCCCGGTCTTCAGCCGCAAGCCGATGTTCGGCTACAAGACTCTGATCTACGCGACCATCTCGATCGCCGCGCTGTCCGTTTCGGTCTGGGCGCACCACATGTACGTCACTGGTTCGGTGCTGCTGCCGTTCTTCTCGCTCATGACCATGCTGATCGCGGTGCCCACCGGGGTGAAGATTTTCAACTGGATCGGCACGATGTGGCGAGGGTCCATCACCTTCGAAACCCCCATGATCTGGGCCATCGGCTTTCTCGTCACGTTCACCTTCGGTGGCCTGACCGGAGTCATCCTGGCGTCGCCGCCGCTCGACTTCCACGTGTCAGACACTTACTTCGTCGTCGCGCACTTTCACTACGTCATCTTCGGTACCGTGGTGTTCGCGATGTTCAGCGGGTTCTACTTCTGGTGGCCGAAGTGGACCGGCAAGATGCTCAACGAGAGCCTCGGCAAGTGGCACTTCTGGCTATTGTTCATCGGCTTTCACACGACCTTCCTGATCCAGCACTGGCTCGGTGTGATGGGCATGCCGCGTCGATACGCGACCTATTCGCCGGAAGACGGGTTCACCTGGATGAACCAGGTATCCACCATCGGCGCCATGATCCTCGCCGTCTCGATGATTCCGTTCTTCCTGAACGTGTACATCACGGCTCGCAAGGCCCCGCTGGTCACCGTCAACGACCCCTGGGGTTATGGGTCGTCGCTTGAGTGGGCGACGTCCTGCCCGCCGCCGCGTCACAACTTCACCTCCATTCCGAGAATCCGCTCCGAGCGCCCGGCCTTCGACCTGAATCACCCCGAAGCCGGCCTGCCCGTCGGCATCGGACCGGGCAAGGATGCGCCCGACGCTGCGGTTTACGACATCGACTCGAACCAGGTGAAATAAATGAAGACCAACATCAATATCCTCTGGGTCCTCACCGCCTTCTTCGGAATTGTGACGGTCGTCTACGTCACGTGGAGCCTGCTCGATCCCGATCACGGGCGAATTGAGTGGGCCGGAACATTCATGCTCGCCCTCTCGACTCTGCTCGTCGCGTTCATTGCTTTCTACCTCGACAAGGTGCACGGCGCACAGGCTGGCGAACTGCCCGAGGATCGCCTCGATGGCAACATCGACGATGGAGATCCCGAGATGGGTTTCTTCAGCCCGTGGAGCTGGTGGCCGATCTTCCTGGCCGCAGCCACCGCGCTGGTTTTCCTCGGCCTCGCCGTGGGAATCTGGGTTGGCTTCATCGGCCTGGGTCTTGGACTTGTCGCACTGACCGGTTGGGTCTATGAGTATTATCGGGGTCTCTTCGCCCGCTAAGCATTCTGAACAGTCGATGCCGATCTCCCTGGTGGGAGGTCGGTATCGTCGTTTAACGGGATGCTGGCGCCACCAGTGCCCACCCGTCACCGGGTCAGCGGCGACGAAAACCGAAGATGTCGAAGGCGACGGTAACATCCCGATCGAGACTCCCCGAACCGGCCGCGGCGGCGCTGTCGGTGTGGTGCGCGGACGGGCCCATGCCGATAAGAGACGACACCTCGGTCATCGACAGCCGCACGGTGCGTTCGAGCTGGTCGTGCGACTCGAGGCTGAACCAGGCAGCAAGACTTGTCGTCAGGTGAGCGGCCTTGTCGGCCTGCATTTGCACGGCAAGACCGGACTCGCGCAGCTGCCGCAGGTGAGTCGGCTGCGGCACGACGACCAGCAGCAGCCCATCCGGCCGGAGCACCCGGCGAAATTCGGCAGCGTTGCGCGGTGCAAAAACGTTCAGGATGAGGTCGGCGGCACCAGCGCGCACGGGAAGGGGGGACCAGACATCCGCTACCAGCCCGTCAGCGCGATCGTGCGAGCGGATGGTGCGTCCGACGGCGACGGGGGAGAGGTCCATTCCCAGCGCGCGCACATCGTCTCCTGGGGGCAACGCTGCCCCCAGGTAATACCCGGTCCCACAACCGACATCGAGGATGCGCCGGGGGGACTCACCGGCAACCCGGGTGCGGATGGTGTCTCGGAGGGGTTCGTACCATCCGGCGTCAAGGAAGCGATCACGGGCGTCGAGCATGGCTGCACTATCCCCGATGAACTTGCGCGGCCCGGTGAGCAGGGTGACGAATCCCCGCTTGTTCACGTCAAAGGAGTGCCCGCGTTCACACCCCAATTGGAGCTGGCCGCTGGGGTGCAGGGGGAGAAAACAGTTCGGGCACCGAAGCCACTCCGATAACGTCTGGAGAGACATCGATGCCCGTTCTGTTCGTTTCTGCTACTTGTCGGTGATCTCCGCTGGGTGATCGCCATGGGCGTGGTCCAGTTCGGTCTGCGTCACCGGGGTGATCCGGTCTTCGAAGAACCAGCGGGACAGGCCGGCACGTACCTTCTCGGCCGGACCGATTTTGCCCTGAGCGTTCGGACGCAGCATGAGGGGCTTGAAGTCGCTGTAGCTGACCAGCTTCCAGCGTTCGTACTCGTCGACGGGCTGGTGCACTTCGACGAATTCTCCACCGGGAAGCCGAACGATACGGCCGGACTCATAACCGTGCAAGACGATCTCGCGGTCCTTCTTCTGCAGGGCCAGGCAGACGCGCTTGGCGATGAAGAAAGCGAGGAACGGGCCGAGCAGTGTTGTCGCCTGGAGGGTGTGGATGACCCCCTCCATGGTGAGGTGGAAGTGCGTGGCCATGATGTCCGACGATGCTGCGGCCCACAGGGACGCGTAGAACGTGACGCCGGCCGCGCCGATTGCGGTGCGGGTCGGTGCGTTACGCGGCCGGTCAAGTACGTGGTGTTCGCGCTTGTCTCCGGTGATCCACGCTTCGATGAACGGGTAGATCATGACGGTCACGATGAACAATCCGACCACGGCCAGCACGACCACAATGTTCAGCGAGTAGGTGTGGTTGAGCCAGACGAACTCCCACCCCGGCGGGATCAGACGCATGGCGCCATCAGCGAAACCGATGTACCAGTCCGGCTGGGTACCGGCGGAGACCGGTGACGGGTCATACGGTCCGTAGTTCCAGATCGGGTTGATCGTGAACAGGGACGCGATCAGCATGACCACACCGAAGACGATGAAGAAGAATCCACCGGCCTTGGCTGCGTACACGGGGAGCACGGGGTAGCCGACCACGTTCTGGTTGGTGTGTCCGGCGGCAGGGTACTGGGTGTGCTTGTGCACGACGACGAACAAAAGGTGCATCGCGATCAACGCGACGATGATGGCCGGCAGCAACAGGATGTGCAGGGAGTACAGACGACCCACGATGTCGGTGCCGGGGAATTCTCCCCCGAAGAGCAGGAAGGAAGTCCAGGTGCCGACAACGGGGATGCCCTTGACGAGACCGTCGATGATACGCAGTCCGTTACCGGAGAGGAGGTCGTCGGGGAGGGAGTATCCGGTGAATCCTTCCGCCATGGCCAGGATGAAGAGGATAAAGCCAATGACCCAGTTGAGCTCGCGAGGCTTGCGGAACGCTCCCGTGAAGTAGATGCGCAGCATGTGCAGGCCGATGGCCGCCACGAAGAGCAGAGCGGCCCAGTGGTGAACCTGACGCATGAGCAGGCCGCCGCGGATGTCGAAGGAGATGTCCATCGTCGAGGACATCGCCGCCGACATCGGGATGCCCTTGAGGGGCGCGTAGGACCCTTCGTAGACGACTTCAGCCATGGACGCCTGGAAGAAGAAGGTCAGGAATGATCCTGACAACAGGATGATGACGAAGCTGTACAGCGCTACTTCGCCGAGGAGGAACGACCAGTGGTCGGGGAAGATCTTGCGGCCCAGCTCCTTGACCGCGCCCGAGATGCTCGTGCGCTCGTCAATGTAGTTGGCAGCGGAAGCGGTGAAGCCTCCGGATTTCTTCACCCCGACAGCTTGATCCTCAGTGGATTCGCGGGTGGTTATCGTTGTCATGCTCGCTCCCAGAAACTCGGGCCGACTGGTTCAGTGAAATCGCTCTGCGCGATCAGGTAGCCCTCAGCGTCCACGGCGATCGGGAGCTGGGGTAGTGCCCGTTTGGCCGGACCGAAGATGACCTTGCAGTGGTTCTCAACGTCGAACTGCGACTGGTGGCACGGGCAAAGCAGGTGGTGCGTGTGCTGTTCATACAGGGCAACCGGGCACCCGACGTGGGTACAGATCTTGGAATATGCCACTATGCCCTGATAGGACCAGGACTTACGGTCGTCGGACTCAATAAGGTCCGCGGGATCCATGCGGATGAGAAGGACGGCCGCTTTAGCCTTTTCCTCCAGTCGACCGTGCTCCATCTCGGACAGGCCCTCCGGAATGACGTGGAACGACGATCCAAGCGTGACATCCGCCGCCTTGATTGGGATCCCGCTCGGGTCCATGGTGAGGCGAACGCCCTTCTTCCACATGGTCTCGTTGAGAAGCGCCACCGGGTCCTGGTCCATCGGGCCGAGGCCACGGAACAGTACAACCGCCGGCAGCGGGAAGACGACGAGGGCGCCGATCAGGCTGTTGCGAATGAGCGTACGGCGACCGAAGCCCGATTCCTCATTGGCCTGCTGGAAAATTTCCACGGCGCGGGCCCGAACGGGCTCGGTTCCACGCACGGGGTGACGTTCGTCGACACCTTCATGATCGCTCATGAGGGCCTTGCCCCAGTGCACCGCGCCGATGCCGATGGCCAGCAGCGCGAGGCTGAGTCCGAGGCCGATGAAGAGGTTGTTCAGGCGAACAGAACCCGGGTCTTCGGCAACGATCGGGAAGGCCATGTACGCGGCGATGGCAAAAACACTACCCACGATGGATACGTAAAACAGCGTGTAAACGGCACGCTCAGCCTTGCGCTCTTCCTTGTGATCAAGGTCGGTGATGCGCGGACGGTGCGGCGGGAATCCTGGGTTGACCAGGGCATCCCGTGTAACGACGGCTGTGCTTGCGGCGGATGTCGCGAGCTGCGCGCCAGGCGAGTCGGCGGCGGTTACGTGCTCCGCGCCGTTATCGTCCTTGGCCATTGTTCTCCTTTGTGGGCTGTGTAAATACTCTGCACTCTGGTGCTGCGCGGCATTCGATCGGAATCGAATGCCGCGTCATCACCGGATACCGATGCTTAGTTTGATTTTGCGGTGATCCACACGGTGAGGGCAACGATTGCGCCCAGTCCGAAGATCCAGATGAAGAGGCCCTCGGCTACCGGTCCCAGCGAGCCCAGAGCCAATCCGCCCGGAGACGGGTTGTCCTCGACGTACTTGAGGTAGGTGATGATGTCGCGCTTGTCTTCGGGGGTGATGTTCATGTCGTTGAAGACGGGCATGTTCTGCGGGCCGGTGATCATGGCCTCGTAGATGTGCTGGGCCGACACGTTCTCGATCGCGGGGGCGAACTTGCCCTCGGTCAAGGCGCCACCGGCACCGGCGACGTTGTGGCACATGGCGCAGTTGATGCGGAACAATTCAGCACCGTTAGCGGAGTCACCCGCGCTGTCGAGGAGTTCAGCGGCGGGAATGGCCGGCCCGGGAGCGAGCGAGGCAACGTACGCGGCGAGAGCCGCTGTCTGCTCCGCGGTGAACTGCACGGGCTTCTTCTGCGCCTGCGGACCCTGCATCTGCATCGGCATGCGACCGGTGCCGACCTGGAAGTCCACCGATGCGGCGCCAACTCCGATCAGGCTGGGGCCTTCTGACGAGCCTTGGGCACTGAGTCCGTGGCAGGTGGCGCAGTTCGCCGCGAAGAGTTTTTCACCCTGGGCGATGGTCTGCTGCGAGGAAGCATCCGTTGTTGCAATTGCGGTGCTCGTACTGAAAGCTGCGTAGGCGCCTCCGGTGAAGAGCAACCCGATGGCAATGAGGGCGACACTGGCGAGGGGATGGCGACGTCCGGCTTTGCGTGCCCGGCGTGCGCGAGGGGTTTTGATCGTGGTCATGCTGAAGTGGTCCGCTCCCGTTTCTAAGTATGAACTTCTATTTAAGAACGTAGATGACCAGGAAGAGCCCGATCCAGACGACGTCGACGAAGTGCCAGTAGTAGGAAACCACAATGGCGCTGGTGGCTTCCTTGTGGCCGAAGTTCTTGACCGCGAATCCGCGCCCGATCACAAGAAGGAAGGCGAGCAGACCGGCAGTCACGTGAATGCCGTGGAAACCGGTCGTGATGTAGAAGGCAGAACCGTACGCGTTTGAGGCGAGAGAAATTCCTTCCGACACCAGGGTGGCGTATTCGAAAACCTGGCCGGTGACGAAGATGGCACCGAGGGCGTAGGTGAGGAAGAACCACTCAACCATGCCCCACTCACTCGGCTTCCAGCCGGTCGAGCGCGCCTGCAGCCGTTCGGCGGCAAACACTCCGAACTGGCAGGTCACCGAGGATGACACCAGGATCAGCGTATTGATCAACGCGAAGGTGAAGTTGTGCTTGTCGGCCTCGAAGAGCCATAGCTCGGGGGAGGTTGAACGAAGCGTGAAGTAGATTGCGAAGAGCCCCGCGAAAAACATCACCTCGCTGCCCAACCACACAATGGTGCCTACAGCCACGCTGTTGGGCCGGTTCACGACGGGCGCACTCGCCGTCTGAGTAATTGAGGTGCTGGTCACCCCTCCATTATGGCCGATATTCCCACAGGTTTTTCTCAATCAGGCGTGCAAGTGAGTGTTAATACCTGGTTCGGGATTGCAATCTCGGGGTACGAATGCCGTGAATTCGGGGGAGTTGGGCCCGTTCTCCTATGATCGGAAACATGCTTGAATCGCAGTCTTGGCCGAACATATTAAATTCCCTTCTCGACGGACGGGACCTGAGTGTGGCGGATGCCGCGTGGAGTATGGAACGGATCATGCTCGGCGAAGCCTCTCCGTCCCAATTGGGGGCCTTCCTGGTGGCGCTTCGTGCCAAAGGCGAGACCGTCGACGAGATTGTTGGATTCCGGGATGCGATCCTCGAGCAGGCCGTCGCGTTGCCGGTGAATCCCATGGCCCTCGACATCGTCGGAACCGGTGGTGATCAGTTCGGCACGGTAAACATTTCCACGATGGCGTCCATCGTGTGCGCAGCGGCCGGTGTGCCGGTCGTCAAGCATGGGAACCGAGCCGCCAGCTCGGCCTCCGGAGCGTCGGACGTGCTCGGCGAATTGGGCATCGACCTGTCGCGGGATGCGACGCGGGTAGCCCAGGTGTTCAAGGAGACCGGGATCACCTTTGCTTACGCGGCGGCTTTTCATCCCGGATTCCGGCATGCCGCGCTCACCCGCAAGGAGTTGGGGATCCCCACAGTGTTCAACTACCTCGGACCGTTGTGCAATCCGGCCCGGCCGGAGGCATCCGCTGTCGGTGTGGCCAATCTTGACCGGGTACCGCTCTTCGTTGGTGTGTTCCAGACCCGCGGCGCGACAGCACTGGTCTTTCGCGGCGATGACGGACTCGACGAGCTGACGACCACCGGGCACAGTCACGTCTGGGAGGTGTCCCGTGGTCTGGTTACCGAGCACGACATTGACCCGCGAGATCTCGACATTAAACGAGTGCAGATGAGCGACCTGGTGGGCGGCTCGCCCCAGCACAATGCGGACGTCGTGCACTCCGTTCTCGCCGGCGAGACGGGTGCGATCCGTGACATCGTCTTGCTCAACGCCGCTGCCGGGCTCGTGGCCTTCGATCTGGCCAACGACGCCTCACAGATGCAGGTGGCTATCCTCGACCGATTCCGCGCCAAAATAGCTGTCGCTGCTGAGGCCGTCGACTCCGGTGGGGCCACGGCCAAGTTGTCGGCATGGATTGCGGCGACCCAGGTTTGATTCCGGGTCGCCGCATCCACTGATCGCTACAGACGGTGGCTAAAGAACGTCGTCGTCGACCCAGCCGAAGGTTTTCGTGACCGCCTTCTTCCAGTTGCGCAACTGGCGGCTGCGTTCGGCCTCGTCCATCTGGGGCGTCCACCGGCTGTCTTCCTGCCAGTTGGTGCGCAGTTCGTCGAGACCGCTCCAGAACCCGACTGCGAGGCCGGCGGCGTAGGCGGCGCCGAGGGCGGTCGTCTCGGCGACGACCGGTCGCACCACCGGAACACCGAGAATATCCGCCTGGAACTGCATGAGCAGGTTGTTCGCGATCATGCCGCCGTCGACCTTGATCTCGGTGAGGGGAACACCGGAGTCGGCGTTGACCGCATCGATGACCTCCCGAGTCTGGAACGCCGTCGCCTCCAATGCCGCGCGGGCAATGTGGCCCTTGTTCACGAACCGGGTGAGGCCCACCAGAGCGCCCCGGGCGTCGGAACGCCAGTACGGGGCGAACAGTCCCGAAAACGCCGGCACGAAGTAGGCTCCGCCGTTATCGTCGACTGTTTTCGCGAGGCTCTCGATCTCGGCGGCCGAGCTGATCATGCCGAGGTTGTCGCGCATCCACTGCACCAGGGCACCGGTCACGGCGATGGAACCTTCCAGGGCGTAGTGCGGAGCGTCATCGCCGAGTTTGTAACCGAGGGTGGTCAGGAGGCCGTTCTTGGAGTGCACGATCTCCGTTCCGGTGTTGAAAATCAGGAAGTTTCCCGTGCCGTAGGTGTTCTTCGCTTCGCCCTGGTCGAACGCCGCCTGACCGAACGTCGCGGCCTGCTGGTCGCCGAGGATGCCTGCCACTGGCACTTCACGGAGCAGGCTCGAGGTGTGCGCGGTGCCGTAGACCTCCGACGAGGAGCGGATCGACGGCAGCATCGACTGGGGCACGTCAAAAATAGCGAGGATCTCGTCGTCCCACTGCAGGGTTTCCAGGTCCATGAACAACGTGCGGCTCGCATTGGTGACGTCGGTGGCGTGCACGCCGCCGTCCACTCCACCGGTCAGGTTCCAGAGCACCCAGGAGTCCGTAGTTCCAAAGAGCAGGTCGCCGGCATCCGCTTTGGCCCTGGCGCCCTCGACGTTCTCAAGGATCCAGACGATCTTGGTCCCGGAGAAGTAGGTGGCCAGGGGCAAGCCAACCTTCTTTTTGAACCGCTCGACACCTCCGTCGGCAGCGAGCCGGTCGACGATCGGCTGGGTGCGGGTGTCCTGCCAAACGATGGCGTTGTAGACGGGTACCCCGGTCGTTTTGTCCCAGACCACAGCGGTTTCGCGCTGGTTGGTGATTCCGATGGCCCGGATGTCATGCCGGGTGAGATTGGCCTTGGACAGAGCCTGTCCGATCACTTCACGGGTGTTGTCCCAAATTTCTTTCGGGTCGTGCTCGACCCAGCCGGCCTGAGGAAAGATCTGCTCGTGTTCGAGCTGCCCGGTCGACACGATCGATCCGGCCTTATCGAAGATGATGGCCCGGGAACTGGTCGTTCCCTGGTCGATGGCGAGAATGTAGTCAGTCATTGGTACGTGTCCTTTTCTTGAGTAGTTCAGGAAACATGTCTTCTACGCGACAACGGACCGGTCCTCTGGGAACCGGCCCGTTTGGCTCGGGTCAGGTGGTGAGCAGGGGCAGGAGAGCCAGCGCTGACCAGCCGGCCAGCAGTCCGCCGATGACGGGGCCGACGACGGGAACCCAAGAGTAGGCCCAGTCGGAGCTGCCCTTGCCCTTGATCGGCAGAATGAAGTGCGCGATCCGCGGACCGAGGTCACGAGCGGGGTTGATGGCGTAGCCTGTCGGGCCACCAAGCGACGTGCCGATGACGATCACGAGCAGTGCCACTGGAAGGGCGCCGAGAGAGGCCAGCCCGCCGGTCTCGCCCTGCCGGCCACCTCCGAAAGCTATGACAACGAAAACTAGAACGAAGGTACCGATGATCTCGGTGACGAGATTCCAGCCGTACGAGCGAATGGCCGGCCCGGTCGAGAAGACACCGAGTTTGTTGGCCGGGTCGGGTTCGGCGTCGAAGTGTTGCTTGTAGGCGAGCCAGCAGGCCACGGCGCCGAGAATGCCACCGATCATCTGCGCGCCGATGTAGGCGAGCACGGAGACCGCGTTGACGGGAACGTCCATTCCGAATTCTGTGGAACCATTGGCGACGAGGCCCAGGGTGACGGCGGGATTGAGGTGTGCCCCTGAACGGTAGGCGACTACGACGCCGGCGAACACTGCGAAGCCCCAGCCGATGGTCACCATGAGGAACCCACCCCCGAGCCCCTTGTTCTTGGCCAGGGCCACGTTGGCGACGACGCCGGTTCCCAGAAGGACCAGCATCGCGGTACCCACGACCTCCGAAACGAATACAGCTCCGATATTTTCCACGAGAACCTTTCTGATCAGGCCGGGGATGCCGAAGCTGCCCCTCTGCGGCGAGCGGTTGGCAACAACATAGCGCGGGGTGTCATCGAGGGGAATGGGCTGATGGAGTTGGCTATCGCCCCTTACCGCGCGCGGTCGCAGCGCGTATGTTGACCGTGGGAAAATGGCAGTTCAGGGCGCTGGCGCGCCCGCCCCGCCGTGGTCCTCCTGATTTGAACCGTGGCATCACCGAGTGAATGGATGGTCATGAAGAAGCTCATCAACGATCCCAGGAACGTCGTCAACGAGGCCGTTGCCGGGTTCGAAGCGGCGCACGGCGATATCGTGCGCGTCTCGCACGATCCGATCTTCATCGCGCGCAGCGATGCCCCCGTGCAGGGCAAAGTGGGGATCGTCAGCGGTGGTGGAAGCGGCCATGAACCACTCCACGGAGGGTTCGTCGGGTACGGAATGCTGGATGCTGCCGTGCCAGGAGCCGTGTTCACTTCGCCGACGCCCGATCCGATTCTCGCGGCCACCCACGCCGCCGATGGCGGCGCCGGGGTGTTGCACATCGTGAAGAACTACACCGGGGACGTCTTGAACTTTGAGACCGCGGCCGATCTGGCATCCGCTGAAGGCATCGATGTGCGCACGGTCATCATCAACGATGATGTGGCCGTCAAGGACTCTCTCTACACGGCCGGACGCCGCGGAGTTGCCGGAACGGTACTGGTGGAAAAGATCACCGGTGCCGCTGCCGAACGCGGGGATGACCTGGCTGCCGTCGTCGCCGTGGCCGAGAAGGTGAACTCCCGGGTGCGCACCATGGGCGTTGCGCTGACCCCGTGTGTGGTTCCCCACGCGGGGGAGCCGAGCTTCGTTCTCGCCGACGACGAGATCGAGATCGGCATCGGAATTCACGGCGAGCCAGGGCGGGAGCGGATCAAGCTCGAACCGGCCGATGCCATCGTGGACCGGCTGCTTGCTCCCATCCTTGACGACCTGCCCTT
The DNA here is from genome assembly GCF_004402535.1 of Cryobacterium glaciale. Lineage (GTDB taxonomy): Bacteria > Actinomycetota > Actinomycetes > Actinomycetales > Microbacteriaceae > Cryobacterium > Cryobacterium glaciale. The sequence continues at coordinate 86,674 of NZ_SOEY01000006.1, forward strand.
TGTCACTGGCGACACTGTGCTCCTGTTCGTCAACGGCATGGGCGGAACGCCACAGGTTGAGCTGTACATCGTGTTCCGCCGCGCCGCAGAAGTGCTCAAGGATAGGGGGATCACGGTCACCCGCAGCCTGATCGGCAATTACACGACGAGTCTCGAAATGGCCGGAACATCCATTTCCGTTCTCAAACTCGATGAGGAACTCACGAGCCTCTGGGATGCCCCGGTTCAGACAGCGGCGCTACGGTGGGGACGGTAGAAGGAGAGTCAATGACCCCGAAGGAACAACCCGACGCTGGCGCAAACCTGAGCAACACAGCGGGCGGTGGTGCGCTCACGCTCGACACCGCCTGGACCGTTCGCTGGATTCGGCAGAGCGCCGAGGTGCTCGCCGCCAGCCGTGCCGCACTCAATACCCTCGACCGGGACATTGGCGACGGTGACCACGGCGAGAACATGGATCGAGGCTTTCAGGCGATCCTGCCCAAACTCGAGCAGCTGGCCGATGAGACAACCCCGGGCGCGGTGCTCAAGCTGGTCGCCACCACTCTCATCTCAACCGTGGGCGGCGCCGCCGGGCCGCTGTATGGCACGGCTTTTCTCAAAGCCGCCGGCGCGGTCGGGTCGGCGATGTCGCTGGATGCGACCGCACTCGTCGCCCTGCTGACGGCGGCCCGCGACGGCATCGTGCTTCGAGGCAAAGCAGAGGAGGGTGACAAGACCATGATCGACGCCTGGACTCCCGCGGTCAACGCGGCGGAGGCAGCGCAGGCAACCGGTTCAGCTGTGGCTGGCGTCTTGCTGGCCGCAGCGGATGCCGCAGCATCCGGCGCGCAGGCCACGGAACCGCTGGTGGCGCGCAAGGGGCGGGCGAGCTACCTGGGGGAGCGAGCGATCGGACACCGCGACCCTGGCTCCCAGTCGACCTCGCTGCTGTTGCGCGCCGCCGCCGACGTGACCGCGGCGTGATGGGGGCGGCATCCGCTCAGCTCGTGGGTATCGTTTTCGTTTCCCACAGCGAGAAGATCGCGACGGGGCTGGTCGAACTGGCGCGGCAGATGGCGCCAACCGCGCAGCTCATCGCCGCGGGGGGAACGGATTCCGGCGGGATCGGGACCAGCTTCGACAAGATCAGTGAGGCAATCGCCGTGGCAGACACCGGGGATGGCGTTGTGATTCTCTGTGATCTCGGTTCGGCGATCCTGACGGCGGAAACGGCACGTGACTTTCTGGAGGAGTCCGACCAGTACCGCGTGCGGATCGTTGATGCTCCCCTCGTCGAGGGCGGGGTAGCGGCAGCGGTAGCCGCAGAAACCGGGGGAGATTTGGACGCTGTCGTGGCGGCGGCTCAGACAGCGCTGCAGCTGACCAGTGCGAACACATTCCCAGCACGTGATGACGGCGCCCCCGCGGGTACACCGCGCGACGACTCCCAGCCGGTCACCGATTCGTCGGCTTCGGCCGTGACCTCGCGCACGGTGATCCTTGTCAACAAGGATGGCCTCCACGCCCGTCCGGCCGCCGAGTTCGTCAACCTGGCGAGCACATTTTCGTTTCCCATCACGGTGAACGGAACGGATGCGAGAAGTCTACTGAGCATTATGTCGCTCGGGCTGGCCAGGGGGAGCAGCGTGCGGCTCGCCTCGACCGACCCGTTGGCCGGGCCGGCGATCAAGGCCCTCGCTGACCTGCTGGAATCAGGCTTCGGCGAGCACTAGCAGCTTCGGGCACGCGCCGATCCGAACTGACCTAGCAGTTGCGTGCCTTTTTGTCCAATCCGGCGTATCGTAATGGCATGATTCAGGACAGGAACACCTCAAACAGTCCGGAAGAGCGGAGTTCGACTGGCTTGCAGGCGTGCCCGATCTGCGGCCACGCGATGCGCGAGCACACCATCGATCATTCGACCCGAAACACCGTGGTCAACTGTCCGGTTCCCCATCCCGGGGCCTGGGACCGCGACGCTTTTGAACCGGTCAATGAGTTCGGCATGGTGATTCACCGTACCCAAGCCTGACGCGTTCACCCTATTGTCGACCAGCCCACCGGTGCACTGATCCGCGCCGGTCTGACCCCTCTCCGCGAAGGATCCGGTCGCTTGCGACCGGTCCAGGGGAGGCTGGGCCACTCCGGGGGCTAGCCTGTGAACATGACGTCGGAGCGGAGTGTGCGAGTGCACGCCGCTGTGCGGACGATGCCGCCAGGATGCTTTGCGATGGTAATGGCCACCGGAATCATCTCGATCGGCATGAACCTGATTGGGATCGAGGCCCTCAGTCTTGCAGTCCTCGTCGTCTGCGCTGAGGCCTATCTCGTATTCGTGGTTCTCACTGCGTGGCGGGTTATGGCCTTTCGTTCGGCCTTCTCCGATGACCTGCGGCGGCGCTGGAGCCAGAGCAGGCGTTCAGCGCTGTCCCCGATGCGAGGTGCCGCTTCGGCCCTTTCGAAACGACTTACTTGACATAATGTGCATTATCGGTCATTAGGTGGGTGGCTCTGAGCGGGGTCAGCATGGGTTCCTTCCCGGCGAGGCTAGACCGCGCGGTCAGGCACAGGTCCTGACAACTGCCACAGCGCCGACGTAGGCTGCAAGGTGCTCGCCCGTGAGTGTCGAACGAGCGGACACAAGGTCGGCTGGTGTGCCCTCAAAGACGATCTGACCGCCGTCGTGGCCGGCTCCCGGGCCGAGGTCGATGATCCAGTCTGCGTGCGCCATGACAGCTTGGTGGTGCTCGATCACGATGACCGACTTTCCAGAGTCGACGAGCCGGTCGAGCAGGCCGAGCAGATTCTGGACGTCGGCCAGATGGAGACCGGCGGTCGGTTCGTCCAGAATGTATACATCGCCTTTTTCGGCCATGTTGGTAGCGAGCTTCAGCCGCTGCCGTTCGCCGCCGGACAGTGTCGGCAGCGGCTGGCCGAGGCTGAGGTATCCGAGCCCGACGTCGGCCAGCCGACCCAGGATCGCGTGGACGGCCGGAGTGCGTGCCTCCCCCACACCGAAGAATTCATTGGCCTCGGTCACCGACATTGCCAGAACTTCGCTGATGTCGCGACCGCCGAAGCGGTACTCCAAAACGGATGCCTGGAACCGCTTTCCCTCGCACACCTCGCACGGTATGGCAACGCCGGCCATCATCCCGAGATCGGTGTAGATGACGCCGGCACCGTTGCAGTTGGGGCATGCACCTTCGGAGTTGGAACTGAACAGTGCAGGTTTGACGCCGTTGGCTTTTGCGAAGGCCTTGCGAATCGGTTCGAGCATTCCCGTATAAGTGGCCGGGTTGCTGCGTCTGGAGCCCTTGATCGCACCCTGGTCAACGGTCACCACCCCGCCTCGGCCGGAAACTGAGCCCTGGATCAGTGAGCTCTTTCCCGAACCGGCCACGCCGGTCAGCACCGCCAGCACACCGAGCGGAATGTCGACGTCGACGCTTTGCAGGTTGTGGGCATCGGCACCGCGCACCTGAAGGACACCCGAGGGTGTGCGCACCGTCGGTTTCACGGCGGCCCGGTCGTCCAGGTGCCGCCCGGTCAACGTACCGCTGGATCGGAGACCGGCGAGGGACCCCTCGAACACAATGGTGCCACCGTCCGTGCCCGCACCAGGGCCCAGATCAATGACGTGGTCGGCGATCATGATCATCTCCGGCTTGTGCTCCACGACGAGCACCGTGTTGCCCTTGTCGCGCAGCTGTACCAGCAGGGTGTTCATCCGTTGGATGTCGTGGGGGTGCAGGCCGATCGTCGGCTCGTCGAAGACGTAGGTGACGTCCGTGAGGGAAGAACCGAGGTGACGGATCATCTTGGTGCGCTGCGATTCGCCGCCGGAGAGGGTGCCAGAGGAGCGGTCGAGGGACAGATAGCCGAGCCCGATCTCGACGAAGGAGTTCAGTAGGTGCTGCAAAGATACGAGCAGCGGCGCGACGGATGGTTCGGCCAGCTCCCGTGCCCAGTCGGCGAGGTCGCTGATCTGCATCGCGCAGGCATCCGCGATACTTATGTCGTTGATTTTGGACGACCGGGCCCCCGCGCTCAGTCGGGTTCCGTCGCAGTCAGGGCAGACGGTGAAGGTGACCGCTCGCTCCACAAACGCGCGGATGTGAGGCTGAAGCGAGTCGACGTCCTTGGAGAGCATCGATTTCTGAATCTTCGGGATCAGCCCCTCATAGGTGAGGTTGATGCCCTCGATCTTGATCTTGGTCGGCTCCCTGTGGAGCAGGTCGCCGAGCTCCTTCTTGGTGAATTCAGCAATCGGTTTATTCGGGTCGAAGAATCCACAACCGTTGAAGATGCGGCCGAACCAGCCGTCCATGCTGTACCCCGGGATGGTGAGCGCTCCGTCGTTGAGGGACTTGGTGTCGTCGTACAGCGCTGTTAGGTCGATGTCGGTGACGGAGCCCCGCCCCTCGCAGCGGGCACACATCCCGCCGGTGATGCTAAAGCTGCGGCGCTCCTTGACGGTTTGTCCGCCGCGTTCGATCGAGACGGCACCGGCGCCGCTGATCGAGGCGACGTTGAAGGAATACGCCTGTGGCGAGCCGATGTGAGGCTGGCCGAGCCGGCTGAAGAGGATGCGCAGCAGCGCGTTGGCGTCTGTGGCGGTGCCGACGGTGGAGCGCGCGTTGGCACCCATGCGTTCCTGGTCGACGATGATGGCGGTCGTCAGCCCGTCCAGCACATCGACGTCCGGCCGCGCCAGGGTCGGCATGAACCCCTGGACGAATGTGCTGTACGTCTCGTTGATCATGCGTTGGGACTCGGCGGCGATGGTACCGAAAACGAGCGAGCTCTTGCCGGACCCGGATACCCCGGTGAACACGGTCAGCCGCCGCTTCGGAATCTCGACGTTGACGTCTTTGAGATTGTTCGCCCGGGCGCCCTGCACGCGGATCAGATCGTGGCTGTCCGCAATCGGGATTTTACCTGACGGGGTGGCCGTTTTCGAGGTCGTGCTCATCGGTTCTCCTGTGAGTCGGTGTGGCTGGCAGGTGTCGGTCCCACCAATCCAGAATAATCTCGAACCGTTCCAGACGGTGCCGTGGGCGACCGGTGCGGCTGAGGTCGTGGTTCTCCCCCGGAAAGATGACCAGTTCCGTCGGAACTCCGCCGCGTTTGAGCGCCGCGTAATATCGTTCCCCCTGCGCGAGCGGGCATCGGAGGTCTTGTGCTGAGTGCAGCACCAAGGTCGGGGTGACCACGTGGCCGACCTGGAACTGTGGACTCTGGGACCGCAACAGTTCGGCATCCGTTCCCGCATATTCGTCGCCGAAGAAGTCACCGATATCACTGGTACCGACGAACGCTTCGGGATCGAGAAAGCCGCGTTCCACGATGGCCGCGGCAAATCGATGGTCGTGGGCGATCGTCCAGGCGGTCAGATAGCCGCCGTAGGACCCGCCCATGATGCCGACCCGGTCAGGATCGAGAACGGGCTCGGCCCGCAGGGCGCCATCGAGGAAATCCAGGACATCGGCCAGGTCGAGGGTGCCCAGACATTGCCGAATGGCGCGCCCGTGGGCTTCACCGTAACCGGATGAACCGCGCGGGTTGCACAGGACAACCGCGTAGCCCGCGTCGACGTAGACCTGGGTCTCATCGAGCAGCGCACCGGTGTACTGTGCGAATGGGCCGCCGTGAATGGTCAGGAGTACCGGGTGCGGGCCCGGCCCCGGAGGGGCGTGCACCCAGCCGTGCACCGGATAGCCGTCTCGCCCGGTGACGGTGAGCTCGATGCCGGATACCAGACCGGTTGCTCGTAGCGCAGCGGAGAAATCGGTGAGACGCCGGGGTCCGGCGTCCCGCGGCTCGGCGTCGTTGCGGTCGAGGCGCACGAAAACGAGGTCACCGGTCGTGCCGGCGGACTGCACGGCGACGACGACGGTGAACTCGCAGGCAGCCACGGCCGTGACCACGGCCGCGCCGCAATCGACGGCTTCGACCGGTCCCTGACCGTGCACGCGAACCAGCTCGACCCGGCCCCGGGTACCGCGCAGCACGAGCGCCGAGCCATCCGCGAGAGGGGTGATGCCCCCGGCCGGGTCGAGGTCGAGCCGGTCCTGATCGTTCTGCTCCGGGTCTGTCACGCGGATCGGAGCTGAGTCGTCGAACGGGGTACTGCAGTGGTACAAAGCAGTCACCCGTCCGACGAAATCTCGGCCGGCCAGGCCCAGGTCGGTCGCGAGAAACCACAGTGACCCGTTCTCGGCGCAGGCCAGCCCGGAGATGCTCAGGTTTCCCTCCGGCCCCACCACAGTGCGAACGGGAACCACCGTCTCGGCATCCTCGATGTTTTTGAGGTCGAGTTCGATGATTTGGCCGCGCAGGTCACAGTCACGCCCGGCATGGCGGGCCGAAATCGTCAGGAGACGGGTCCCATCCGGAGAGAACGCCAACCCGGAATGATCGAAGTCCCCGTCGGTCAATTGGCGGGCGACAGCGAGTCCGGACGGGACGATGGCGGCAGCGATGAATCCGGCGGCAGCGTCGGTGCCGGACTCGGTGCGCGTCACATCGGCCGCGGAGGGCGCGGAAGCGGGCGTCGGTTCATCCCAGACGTTGGGAACCGCAGCCAGGAAAACGTGGAGCCGGCGATCGGTGGTGTAGCCGACCCCGTTTGCCTGGTATCGGAGGGTCAGAACACGGCGGGCCGGCTCGGATTCTGCGGACAGACCGGCCACTGTGCCGTACCGGCCCTGCTCGGGAACCCGGGCCAGGAAGGCGATCCGATCGCCGCTTGGATGCCACCGGAAGTCGGTCACGCCGAGCGCGGCGTCGGTCATTGCAACGGGTTCGCCCCCGGCCGCGTCGACAACGTGCAACTGTGCTGCACCACCGGCCTGCGCCCGAAGGAATCCGATCAGGCTGCCGTTTGGGGAGAACCGGGGCGCCGAATCGCGGAAGCCGCGAGTCACACGGCGCGGAGCGGGCTCCCCCAGCAGCGCGACAGTCCAGAGCTGGCCGACGTAGTCATCCGCTGAAAAATCGGCATGGGCCCTCGCAAACACGGCCCGAGAACCGTCGGGATGGATCGTCGGGCGCGACAAAGACCCGAGCAGGGGAAGATCGGCGGCCTTCATCGGCTAATAGACCCGGTACTCGCCGATCACCCTACTCGCCGACGAAACCGGTCGTGTCGCCAACGAGGCGGGTGTTTCCGACCGGAACCGGCTCGACCGCTGCCGAAACGATCTCCCCAGCGAACTCGCTGACGTTGTACAGTCGTCCGGCCGCTTCCTTGCGGGCGCTGAGGGCTCCCGGGTTGGACCGTTCGAGGAGAGTCGCCGTGATGGTGCCCTCGATCATGTCGCCCGAGACGACGACGAATCCGATACCGGAGTCTTTGAGCTGGGGGATGACAGCGCGCAGGGCATCCTCGCCGGCGCGCTTGCTGCGGGCGACCGGCTCGTACTCCGGCATGGTGGGGGTGGTCTTGATGAAGTGTGCCTGATGGCTCGTGACGTAGACGATTCGCGAGTCGTCGCCGAGCAGCGGGATGGCCTCGTTCAGCAGGTTCACCTGGGCGTCACGGTTGAGCGTCATGGCATAGTCCTCAGCCATACCGCTTTCCATGCCGCCCGAGGCGTTCATAACGAGAATGTCGAGGCCGCCGAATTCGGACCGGATGGTCTCGAACATCGCGGCGACCGAAGCCGGATCGGTCAGGTCGGCGCCGACCGTGATGGCTTCTCCCCCGGCGGCGCGAATGGCGTCGGCGAGTTTGTTCGCGCGCGCCTCCTTGTTTCGGTAGTTGATGACGACGCGTGCTCCGGCTTCGGCGAAATAGCCGACCGTGTCGGCGCCGATACCGCGAGACGAGCCGGTGACGAGTACACGCTTGCCCTCGAGTGATCCTGCTGCAAGTGGATTGGTCACGGGTGCTCCTCTAAATTCAGTCATCGATATTCCGTGGCGAAGTGTGACCTGATCGGCCATCATCTACCGTCCGACCTTATCAACAAGCCTCGGCGACTCCCCCGGCGTGTTGTCCCCGGCACCTGCTAGTTTCGAGGGGAAACGGAATGTGGAAGGTGTCACCCATGGTCGACCTGACCGACTATCTCTGGATCTTGTGGCTCGTGTTCATTCTGGTGGCCATCACCATCGAACTGTTGAGCCTGGAATTCACATTCCTGATGATCTCCATCGGCAGCCTCGGGGGTCTGGCCGCCAACCTGCTCGGCCTGGAATGGTGGCTGCAGATCGTGGTTGCCGCTGGCCTGTCGGTGCTGCTGCTCCTGACCATCCGGCCCTTTCTGTTGCGAGCCCTGCGCAAGGGCGGCGATCCGGCGCTCAGCAATATCGATGCTCTGATCGGGATGACCGGCCGGGTCGTCTCGACCGTCACCGAGACCGGCGGGCTGGTCAAACTGGCCAATGGTGAAACCTGGACGGCTCGCCTGCTGATGGCCAGAGCGGGCATCGAGCCTGGCCATCCGGTCACCGTGCATCTCATCGAGGGCTCAACCGCCGTCGTCATCCCCGCTGAAAGGACCCAGAACAATGCTTGACCCAGCAGCCTTCATCGGGCAGATCTTCGTGATCGCCCTGCTCGCCGTATTGGCCGTGTTTGTCATCGTCATCCTCGTGCGCGCCATTCGCATCATCCCGCAAGGCAACGCCGGTGTGGTGGAACGCCTCGGCAAGTACCACAAGACCCTGCTCCCCGGCCTCAACCTGCTCGTGCCGTTCGTCGACCGGGTGCGGCCGCTCCTGGACATTCGTGAGCAGGTCGTTTCCTTCCCCCCGCAGCCAGTGATCACCGAGGACAACCTCGTCGTCTCCATCGACACCGTGGTCTATTTTCAAGTGACGGATGCCCGCGCCGCCACCTACGAGATCAATAATTATCTCGGTGCGGTCGAACAGCTCACCACGACGACCCTCCGCAACGTGGTCGGCGGCCTGAACCTCGAGGAGGCGCTGACCAGCCGCGACAACATCAACAGCCAATTGCGCATCGTCCTCGACGAAGCCACCGGCAAATGGGGCATTCGCGTGGGCAGAGTCGAGCTCAAGGCCATCGAACCACCCCACTCCATCCAGGATTCGATGGAAAAGCAGATGCGGGCCGAACGTGACCGTCGCGCGCTCATCCTCACTGCTGAGGGCACCAAGCAATCAGCCATCCTCACCGCTGAGGGAGCACGCCAGGCGGCGATCCTCGAAGCCGAGGGTGATGCCAAAGCGGCCGTTCTGCGCGCGCAGGGCGAGGCCGAAGCCATCACCACGGTGTTCAAAGCCATTCACGACGGAGATCCCGACCCGAAGCTCCTCGCCTACCAGTACCTGCTCACGCTGCCCAAACTTGCCGAGGGCAGCGCCAACAAGCTCTGGATCGTGCCGAGTGAATTAACCGAAGCGATGAAGGGCATCGGCAGTGCGTTCGGTGCGAATGCGGCCCAGTCCCCCGGGGCTGCGCCGTCCGGCGCGGCCGCACCGGCAGCATCCGCTTCACCCCAGGTCTAGGTGGTGGTCGACAGCGCACCGTCGGAGTTCTTGACCGCACCGTCGCCCCGGGTATTCGCCCACCGCGGCCTGGCGCAGGAAGCGCCGGAAAATACCCTGCTCGCCTTCGTAAAGGCCCTCGCCGGCGGGGCGACCCACCTCGAGACCGATGTTCAGGTGTCCCTTGACGGTGTGGCGGTCATCAGCCACGATCCCGATCTGGCGACCCTGGGGCGGGACGTGCGCATTGACCAGCTCACCATGGCCGAGTTGAGACACATCGATCTGGGCTACGGGCAGGGTTTCACGTCCCTGGCGGATGCGCTCGAGGCGTTTCCGACAGCATTGTTCAATATCGATATCAAGACGGATGCCGCCGCCGAACCGACCGCCCGGGCGATCAGGGACCAGCGAGCCACCGCTCGGGTCCTCGTGACCTCGTTCAACGAACGACGCCGCCGACACGTGGTCAGTCTGCTGCCCGGTGTGGTCTCATCGGCTTCCGCGCCGCTCGTGGCCCGGGCCGTGGCGGCGGCGAACCTGGGGCTTACCACCCTGGTCCGCCGCGCCCTCGAGGGTTGTGTCGCCGTGCAGGTTCCCGAACGAGCCGGCGCTCTTCGAATCGTCACGCCCCGGTTCGTGGCGATGATGCACAGAGCAAGCGTTGAGGTGCACGTGTGGATTATCAACGACCCCCTCGACATGATTCGACTCCTCGACCTCGGTGTCGATGGACTGGTCACTGACCGCACGGATCTTGCTGTGAACGCCATTACTCGCCGAACCTGAGAATTACCTCCCAGAATGGGGGGTCTGGGAAGGTTAATACCCAGCTTGATGGTTTACAACTGTGAAAGCGTCGTGATCGAACCTGTGATTGCGAGCGAGAGGAGACCACACTATGGCTGACCGCAGTTTGCGTGGCATGAGATTAGGCGCACAAAGCCTACAGAGCGAAGAAGGCGTCACCTTCTCCCCCCGATTACCGCACACCTACCGGTGTGAAACGTGTGGGCGGGAGACGGTTATGATTTTTTCGGCCGAAGCCGAGGCTCCGGACGAATGGGAATGCAAGTACTGTGCACGGACGGCGACCCGGCTCGTTGACTCCCTGCCGGTGATCGTTGACCACTCGGACGAGAAGATCCCTCGGACCCACTGGGACATGCTGCTGGAACGTCGCACCAGGGACGAACTCGAAGAGTTGCTCGAAGAGCGCCTCTCCGTGTTGCGTCTGCGCCGTGGTGGCCAGCAGAAGATCGGCGCCTGACCGCCGGTTGCACCCCGCACGACTCCGCACCTGGTGGCGGGGTCGTCGTCGGTTAATCAGGAAGTTGGCTAGTCAGGCTGTTGGTTCACCAGGCGGTTCGATATCCGGGGTGGGCTAGCGGCGTCGTGGACGCCGAGCGGCACCGATACAGAGCGCCAGACCGGCGAGGCCCAGCCCCGACACGAGCCATTCCACGCCGCGGCCGGCCAGCATCGCCGGCGTGACGGCGTCACTGAGCGGCACCGTTTGCACCATGGCGCCCGCCGTGAAGGTCGGCAAGCTGTCCAGCGTCTGTCCGTCGGGAGTGATGATGGCGCTCGACCCGACGGTGGAGATGTTCACCACCGTGCGTGAAGTTTCCAGCGCGCGCAACCGGGCGATGGCGAGTTGCTGCACGCTCTCGTCGGTGCGGCCGAAATCGGCGTTGTTGGTCTGCGCGAGGATGATCTGAGCGTTTCCGTCGATCATCTCGCGCACGAGCTGATCGTCGGCGATGTCGAAGCAGATCGCGATGCCAGCCAGCACCCCATCGATGTCGAAGATGTTGTCGCGGGTGCCGATGCCGTAGTCGCGGCCGATGAGGTCGATCAGGTCCGGGGCGAATGGTCGCCAGAAGGCCCGATCCGGCATGTATTCCGCGAACGGTACCGGATGAATCTTGTCGTAGACGTCGACGGCTCCCCGATCGGCCTTCCAGAGCAGCGAGCTGTTGAAATAGGTGTCTCCGGGCCGGGTGATGGTGCCGGTGATGAGCGGGGCATCCATTTCGGTGCTGATGTAGTCGAGTACCTGCGCCGCGGCTGCCGACCGGGTGGGGTCGATGTCGCTCGCGTTCTCCGGCCACACGACGAAATCGACCGTCTCGCCGAGCAGCGGCAGGGTGGCTGAGGTGTGGTCCTGCAGAATCTGGCCGGGGGCATACTCGGCGAACAGCCCGGCATCCGCGTTGCCCTGCACTGCGGCCAGGCGGATCGTTCCGCTCTGGATGGTCGGCCAGGCCGGGATGGCGAGGACGAGCGCGACGGCTCCGACGCCAATGCCGGCGCGCAGGGTGCGTGCCAGGTCGGGCTCGCGGCACAGCTGCACGGCGAGGGCGCTCAGCCAGACCACGATGAAGCTCAGGCCGGACAGGCCGACCCAGGCGACGAGTGGTCCGAACGGGCTCTCCGACTGCGACAGCGCGACTCGGCCCCAGGCAAAACCACCATAGGGCCAGACCGCGCTGATGGCTTCACGCGCCGTCCACAGACCGGCGACAATGACAGGCAGGAGACCGAGACGGCCCCAGCTGCTCGGCCAGACTCGCGGACCGTGCCGCAGCACGACGGCGGTGAAGCCGAGTCCGGCGGCGAAGAACAGGCTCTGCAGCCCGCCGAGCGCAAACCACGGCACGAGACCGAGATACAGGGTGATCCAGAAGATGTGGATCAGCCAGAACGACAATCCGGCGACCAGCCCCACGAGCAGCCCGGTGCCCAGGCTGCGTCCGAGCAGGGCCAGGAGCATGAGAGCGACGCCCACGGGCGCGAGAAACCACCAGTCGCGATCGGGGAAACCGGCATCGAGAATCGCTCCGGCGCCCGCGGCGACGAGAACGGATGCCCACAACGGCAGGCTGAACGCACGCTCACTCCCCCCCATGGCCGGTTCAGGCCACCGAGGAGTACGCGACGATGCCGCGACGGATCGCGTCCATGGCCGCCCGGGCGGTCGACCCGACCTGTGCGTCGCCGGCGATGGACAGTTGATCGAGCAGGTCGATGGTTTGTTTGGTCCAGCGCACGAAATCGCCGGCGGCCATCTCCGCTTCGTAGAGCACGTCGCTCAGTGACGCGCCGCGGGCCCATTTCCACATGGCGAGGCTGAGGCCGACCGCGAGCGGATTGCTGCCGGGCAGTTTGTGGTCGCGTTCGAGGTCGTCGATGCGGCTCCAGAGGTCTTGCGTCTCGTCGAGGGCGGGGCGGAAAGCACCCTTGGGCAGGAAGCGGGCATCGATGAGTCCCTCTTCCCGGCGCGGCTCGAAGACGAGCGCACAGGCCATCGCTGCGAGGCTCGCGGCATCGAGTTCGTTCCACAGGCCCCGGCGCAGGGACTCGGCAACGAGCAGATCCCGTTCCGCGTAGATGCGGCGCAGGATGCGTCCGCTCTCGCTGAGCGCGATGGCGCCGCTCGCATCGGATTCGAGATAACCGTAGCCGAGGAGAACATCGGACACCCGGTCGAAAACGCGGGCGATGGCTCCGGTGCGCTGCGAGATTTGCTGGTTGAGGGCATCCTTTTGCCGCTTGAGTTTGAACCATCGTTCCGCCCACCGGGAGTGCGCCTCCCGGTCTGGGCAGTGGTGGCAGCCGTGTGCGCGCATTTGCTTGCGCAGGCTGGTCACTTCACGCTGACGCTTGTCCCGCTCACCGCGTAGGGAATTATCGGCCTTGGTGCCTTCGCGTTCCACCTCGGTCAGACGGCGACGAATCGACGAGTAGTCCTCGAAATTGCCCAGGTGGCAGGTCATGCTGGTCTTGAATCCGGCCAGGGACTCTTCTTGCTGGCGCACCGAGCGGGCCAGGTCGACGACGGCGCGATCGGCCTGGAACTGCGCGAACGACGATTCCAGCACTCCGCGGGTGCGCACGACACCGAACTGGTCGATGAGATTGACGGCCATGTTGTAGGTCGGCTTGAAGCTCGAATTCAGCGGATAGGTGCGCCGGGAGGCGAGCGAGGCAACGGCCTGGGGGTCGAGTCCCTGCGCCCACTGGATGACCGAGTGGCCGAGAGTGTCGATGCCGCGGCGACCGGCCCGACCGGTCAGCTGCGTATATTCCCCCGGCGTGATCGGAACCCGAGCCTCACCGTTGAACTTCTCGAGTTTGTCCAGGACGACCGTGCGGGCCGGCATATTGATGCCGAGCGCAAGCGTTTCCGTCGCGAACACCGCCTTGACGAGCTTCTTCTGGAACAGCTCCTCCACGACTTCCTTGAACGCCGGCAGCAGGCCGGCGTGGTGGGCGGCGACACCGCGTTCGAGCCCGTCCAGCCACTCGAAGTAGCCGAGCACGCCGAGGTCTTCGTCGAGCAGGGTACGGCACCGATCGTCGACGATCTGGCGAATTTCTTCGCGCTCGTGTTCCTGCGTCAAACGCACCCCGGAGCGGAGAACCTGCCGCACGGCCTGGTCGCAGCCGACCCGGCTGAAGATGAAGAAGATGGCCGGCAGCAAATGCTTGCCGTCGAGCATGCGCACGATATCGCCACGATCCATCCGACCGGCGTCGAACTGCGGGCGCTGCTTGTCATGCCCCCGGTAGCCCCCGGAGGCGCCGCCCTGGCGGCCGGAACCTCGGCCGCGCCCGCCAGCCGAGCGCCCCCCGGCGTGGGCCAGACGAACGAGTTCGGGGTTCACCCGATGGGTGCCGATCAGGCCGGTGGAATCAAACAGGTCGAGCATATTGTTCTTGACGAGCACGTGTTGTTCGAGCGGGACCGGCCGCTCCTCAGACACGATCACGTCGGTCTCGCCGCGCACGGCCTGCAACCAGTCTCCGAATTCTTCCGCATTCGACACCGTCGCGCTGAGCGAGACCATGCGCACCGGCTGGGGAAGATGGATGATCACTTCCTCCCACACAGCTCCTCGAAAACGGTCCGCGAGATAGTGCACCTCGTCCATCACCACGAAGGCGAGGTTCGTCAGCAGATCGGAGTCGGCATAGAGCATGTTCCGGAGCACCTCGGTCGTCATGACCACGATGCGTGCTCCCGGATTGACGTTGCTGTCACCGGTAAGCAACCCCACCTGGTCTGCGCCGTACTCGGCAACGAATTCCTGGAACTTCTGATTGCTGAGCGCCTTCATGGGCGCGGTATAGAAAACTTTCGCACGGGACTGTCGCATCGCCAAGTAGATCGCGAACTCGGCCACGATCGTTTTGCCGGCTCCGGTCGGTGCTGCCACAAGCACACTATTGCCGGCCTCCAGACAGGCGCAGGCCTCGCGCTGAAACGGATCGAGGTCGAATTTGAGGCCGCCCTCGAAGTCCTGCAGCATTGGCTGGCCGGCCCGGGTGCGTGCGGCCGCGTACCGTTCGGCCGGCGATTGCGTGTGCGTCACGTGGTCCTTAACAATTGCTACATCCAGGTCTTAGCGCTAGAGCGCGAGTTCTTTTTCGAACGCGAGCACTTTCCTGGCCACGCGCCGATCGTGCAGCCAGGCGATGCCATAGGCGGCAAAGTACAACATGACCATGGGAATGGCCAGCAGGAACATCGACACGACGTCGGCGGCCGGGGTGGCGATCGCCGTGAAGAGCACGATGACCAATATGGCGATCCGCCAAGATTTGATGATCGACGTGGCACTGATGACGCCGGCGAAGTTGAGAAGCACGATGAAGACCGGCAGCACGAACGCAATTCCGATCGCTACGACGAGCTTGAGCACGAAGTCAAAGTATCCCTGCGCGTTGATGAACGCCGAATCCTCGGTGGGGGCGAAGCTCGTCATGAGCTCGACCACGTGCGGCAGTACGATCCACCCCGCTGCGCAGCCGGCCAGAAACAAGGGAATGGCCGTGAACAGGAATCCGAAGGTGTATTTCTTCTCGGTGCGGGTGAGCCCGGGAACGAGGAAGGCGAAGACCTGGTAGAGCCACACCGGGCTCGAAACGATGAGCCCGACATAGAGCGAGATCTTCAGTTTGAGGTCGAAAGCACTCGTGATGTCGGGGTAGTTGATCTGGGCGTTACGATGTTGCGCATTGATGATGGCATAAATCGGTTCGCGCAGCTGATCCCAAACGAAATCGGAAAGGAACCAACCAGCGATGGCACCGATGAGGAGACCGGCCGCAGCCAGATAGAGGCGCTTGCGCAGTTCGATCAGATGCTGGCCCAGCGACATCTTTCCCGCTTCGGTCGCACTTCGTCGGGCGCGGACCGCCACGGTGCTAGGGCTTGACGGCGGGATCGGCTGGGCCGGCCGCCGTCGGGCCGGACGTCTTCGATGCGTCATTCCCCGCGGACTGGGCCGCAGCGTTGGGATCAGGATCGACAGAATCGCTCTTGATCTCGCTCTTGAAGATCTTCATCGACTGCCCCAGGCTTCGCGCGAGTCCGGGAAGCTTGGGAGCACCGAAGAGGAGCAGTACGACGACGAGGATGATCAGGAAATGCCATCCGGTCAGGTTTTGCAGCATGAGGGTATGTCCTCTGGATCAGCGGGCGTGGCGGTTAGCGGGCGTTTCGCATCAGTTTACCCCGCACGATCAGCGCATCGCGACGCAGCTGGCGTCGGTGGGTGCGTTCCACTCGCTGCTGCTCGACATCGTGCAGCAGCACTGTCGCATCCGCGAACGCGGCGGCAGCGAAGGGAGGCGTGGCGGACGACAGATCACGGTCGATTGCGGAGACCTGATCGCTCAAAGATTCCAGAGCCCGCAGAGTCCCACGGACCTGACGGTACAGCGCCACGGTGAACCAGCTGAGCACAGCCAGCAGGCCGAGCGCCAACATGCACCAGATGAGCAGCCAGGACCACCAGGGCATCCGCTAGCCCTCTTCCGACGTTGACTCGTTACCGGAATATTGCGCGAGTCCGGCCGCGGCCCAGTCGGCGACTACAGCCCGCGATTCGGCCGGTTCGAGAACGGTTACGATTCCGGCCAGGCCGGTGACGAGGCGTTTCAACGCATGAGCGTGAGCGACGCGCAGGGTGGTGCGGGTGCGGGCTCCCGAGCCGATGGGTTCGGACCGTTCGGGATGGTAATCAGCCAGCAGCGGCAGGGCCGCGGTCGCGAGCTCGAGTCGGACGTCGATGTCTTCGGCTGACGCCTGGAACAGGGTGTCGGGCAGGAGCAGGTCGGCCGGGTGCGTGCTGCGCGGCGCGGCGGTGACTCGTGGGCTGCTCATCCGGTCCAGCCGGAACGTGCGCACGGCTTCCCGGAGGTGACACCAACCGCGAAGATACCAGTCGCTGTCGACGGATTCAATGCGCAACGGGTCCACAAGTCTGTGTTCCTGGCCGCCGCGAGCATTGAGATAGTCGAACTCGACCTGCATCCCGGTGCTCAAAGACGTCTGCACGATATCGCGGGTGGTACCGGCATCCCGCTGAGCGACGGCGACCTGCGTGGGCGGCGCCGATGCGCCGCGAGTCAACTTGGCCATCAGTGACGCGATGGCGTCGGTGTCGGTATTGTGGGGAAGCGCGGACAGATACTGCAGTCCGGCAATGAGCGCTGCGGCCTCGCGGGCCGAGAATCGTGGTGAATCGTCGATGGCGACCTGGTGGGTGAGTACGATCCGATCGTTGTTCTCGAATTCGTCCCAGAGAATGTCGAACAGGTCGCCGTGCAGGTACTGGTGCGTTTCCCCGGGGATACCAGACAGGGCAATCAGGCTGACCAGGCCACGAACCCGCTCCGGTGTAAGTCCGAAGTGCTCGGCTACCTCGGAGACGGTGACGCGTCCCTGATCGATGAGGTACGGGACGAGGGACAGCAGGAGGGTGAGTTGGTCACCGGCCACCCGCGGCTGGGCGGCCGGTCTGCCCGTAGCCGCGAGCAGCGGTGGCGTTCGACGTCGCGGCGTGCGCCCGGACAAGGCGGCCGGCAGCCGACTGGCATGAGCGTCCCGAGCCGCGACGAGTCGATTTCGCACGGCGGTGCGTAAGGCGCGAGGAGTGTCGACGAACACTTCGGGGCCGAATCCGGCCAACTCGTCGGCGAGGATGTTCAGGTCGGTGAAGTGCAGTGTGCGCTCAAGCCCAGTCGACTCGTCGGCCGGCGGGTTGGTTGTCGTGTGCCTGGCACCGAGGCGCACGGCGGCGTCGGAGCCTGGCAGCACGACAACTCGGGCAGTGTTGCTGGCCCACAGGGCGTCGAGCTCGGCGAGAGCGCGGGCGCTGTCCGTCGTCCCGTCGGCCGCGCGTCTGGCCGCGTCGTCAGACTCGCCGTCACTGAACGGAGCAGGAATCGCGTGGGGAACGACCGCCACGGCGCCGACGATGCGCGCCAGGAGGAATGTTCGCGGTGCGTGAACGGCCTCATCTGTGGCGTACAGGTGCCAGCGGCCGTCATGCTGCACGATTGCGCGCGGAGCTACCACCCGACGTGCCGGTTTGGTCTGCCCCGGCTTGAGGTAGAGGAAGGCCACGACCTGCGCGCGGTCCATCGCCTTGGCGAGAGGTTCAAAGCTCTGGTCCCTCGTGCGCACCAGGGGTGCGTAACCGAGGACCGGTTCGCTCGATTCGACACCGAGAGAATTCAATTTCATCAGCGCGCGTCGTGATTCCCCCGACAACGATCCTTCCCGCCAGACGGTGCCGGCGAGTTTGAGCAGGGACACCTCGTCGGGCGTGAAGGTCACGTCGGCCGGCAGGTCGTAGAGACCTTTGGGGATTCGATAGCGCAGGAAGTGATTGCTGCCGGGATCGTCCGGCGGCTCGATAGTTTCCAGCGGAATACCCAACTCGCGGATGTCGTCTTTATCCCGCTCAAACTGGCGTTCCAGACTCTCGTTGGAGCCGCCGGAAACGTACCGCTGGCGGTACCCCTGCACGTTGGCCAGGATGTCGGATTTGGTCAGCCCCGATTCCGTTGCCACGAGCGCCAGAACCAGGCTGAACAGCCGCTCCGGAGCCGCGACCGCCAGCGGTTTGAGTTCGGTTCGCTCGGTTGAATCTGAGTGAGGGGGCGTCGGAGTCACGGTGCGATCCTATCTTCCTAACAACACTGCACGAGCGGGATCACAGGCGCATGGAGATCACGCCCATCAACGCGCTGAGTTTCGACAATCAGTCGATGCCCAGGATGTCCACTGCGTAGACCAGGGTTGAACCACCGGGAACCTTGTCCTGCGTTTCCGGGCCAAAGCCCAGGTCAGGCGGAACAACGACGACGAGCTGGGAGCCGACGGTCTGACCGGTGAGCGCGGTCGCCAGGCCCTCCGGCAGGTCACCCAGTGCTGCCACGCGGGGACTTCGGGTCGCCCAGGTGGACTCGAAGACCGTGTCTCCCGCCCACAACAGGCCGGTGTAGTGAATCACGACCGTAGAGTCAGCCGGAACCTTCTCGCCAGCGCCTTTCTTGAGGAGACCCACTTCCAGACCCGTCGGCATATCACCGGACGGAAGCACGATGCCGGGTGTGCCGTCGGCATCCAGCACCACGGCAGGAAGACCGTTAGCGACGGCCTGCTCTTCTCCGTCGGCCCGCGGCAGGAAAGCCTTGACGATGTCAACGACGAGAACGAGAGAATCCGTCGCGCCGATTTGGAGCTGATCGTTGACACCGAGGCCGTCCTCCGGTGCCATGACGACCGCAACGCGCTCGCCCACCCGGGTGCAGACCAAACCATCGACAAGTCCGGCAATGGTGGTATCGCCCAGAGCGAGTGGTAGGGCGGTGCTGCCGTCGAAAGCTCCCAACTGGAGAGCAGCGCCGGTTGTGCCGTTGTACAGGTTCAATTCGACCGAGACCATCTGCCCGGGAAGCACCCGTTGCCCGGAGCCCGCAATGATCTCACTGCGCTGAGTGGTGGATGACTTCAGCGGCGTCGGAAAGCTGACCGCCGGAGCAGAACCGAGATTCCCCGTCACCGTGACCAGCTTCGAGGCCGGGCCCGACGCGGCCCCCGCGTCGCAGGAGGCCTGGGCGCTGCCAGGGCTGGCGCACGCCGTCAGTGCCGTCATCACGAGGCCGGCGGTGATGATCAGCGCGGATGCTTTGCGCACAAGTCCTTCTTTCGGTACGGGGTTGCTGCAACATGGGTCTGCTGCGCTGGTGTGAGGGGTGGTAGGGGTGCTGCGGGCGCATGATGGCTGCGGCTTCGGCGCACTACAACCAAAAGGGCCGGGGTCCATCCTAACCGGCGTCGAGGTCTCGAGCCTTGGAAAGCTCGGCGCTCGTGCCGGCGGCGCGCACGCGTTTACGCATGACTTTCGCGCTCACGTTGCGTTCGCCGAGCGCTCCGGGAGTCCAGGCCTCGACATCCGCGTCGCTGAAGTCTGTCTTGGAGGGGCGTCGTTTCAGTTCCGGCAGGATCGTGTCGGGGGCCAGACGTCGAGCGGTGATGAGGAAGCCGGTGTGGCCGATCATGCGATGATCCGGTCGCACGGCGAGACCCTCCACATGCCAGCCTCGAATCATCGTTTCGTTGGAATCCGGGTTGGTATAGAACCCCGTGCCGCGGATGGCTTCAGCGACGCGGGAGAGCTGCGTCACCGTGGCGACGTAGCAGAGCAGCACTCCCCCAGGCTTGAGGGCATCGGAAACGGCGCCGAGGCATTCCCACGGAGCCAGCATGTCCAGGACGACTCGGTCGACGCTGTGCGCCGGCAGGGTATCGGGCAGCGTCTCGGCGAGGTCACCGAGCGTGATGGTCCAGTTCTGTGGGTCGGATCCGAGGAAGGTGGCGATATTGTCCCTCGCCACATCGGCGAATTCTTCGCGCCGTTCGAAGGAGGCCAGCCGGCCGGCCGGCCCGATCGCGCGCAGCAGCCAGAGTGACAGCGCCCCCGAACCGACGCCGGCCTCGACGACGGTTGCGCCGGGAAAGATATCCGCCTGCGCGAGGATCTGGGCAGCGTCCTTGGGGTAGATAATTGCGGCACCGCGCGGCATGCTCATCACGAAATCCACCAGCAGGGGTCGCAGGGCAAGATGTTCGACCCCGACGTTGTTGCTGACGACGGATCCGTCTGGCTGCCCGATGATGTCGTCATGCGCGAGGATGCCGCGGTGTGTGTGGAAGGTGAGGCCCTCCTGGAGCGTGATGGTGTTCATCCGCCCCTTGGGCCCGGTGAGTTGCACCCGGTCGCCGACGCGAAAAAGCCCACTGTTCTGGATGACCTGGTTATTGCTCATGCGAGTGGTGCACTTTCGTTTCGGGCGGACCCGGTGGGGGCGAGAGGATGAACGGGAGCGGCCGAATCGGACCGCGTCGAGATGTGGTACAGCGCGGTAATGTCTTCGAGGGTGCGCCCGGTGAGGGTGGACCAGCGGGTGTAATAGTCGCTCTCCGGAAGGTCGATCTGGTGCGGAACGGCGATGGTGATGGTGCCGGCCGCAACAGCGGATGCGACGCCAGGCAGGGAATCCTCGATCGCGACGCACTCCGCCGGGTCGACTCCGAGTTGCGCGGCAGCGACCAGGTACGGATCCGGGTGCGGCTTGCTGTTGGCGACCATATCGCCGGCGACGACAACGTCGAACGCGACGAAATCGATGAGGTCGATGATCTGGCGGGCCATGCGCTCCACCGACATTGTCACGAGTGCGGTCGGGACACCGGCGGCTTTCAACTCCTGCAGCAGCTCGCGTGATCCGGGACGCCAGGGAATACCGTGTTCAGCCAGCTGCTCCTGCACGCGATCCGTGAGGCGGGCCACGATGGCATCCGGGGAGAGTTCCACGCCTCGCGCTTGCAGGATCGCAGCGGAATTCCACAGCCCGGATCCGACGAGCAACATACCGTCATCGTGGGTCCAGACACCGCCGAACTCGGCCACGAGTTCAGTTTCCGCCCGCATCCAGTACGGTTCGGTGTCGACGATGGTGCCGTCCATGTCCCAGAGGACAGCAGCGGGCAGGGAAAGGGGCGTGGGCAGCGGTAGCGGAAAAACATTCACGGGGTTCAAGTGTAGGGCCACCGCCTATCCTTGACTGAGGCCCTCCACGTGGGAGGCCGAAGGAATTGAGGACAGACACGGTGGCTGACGGTAATGGGTTTCTGAGCGGTCGCCTTCTGGTCGTCGCTTTCGAAGGCTGGAACGATGCCGGAGAGGCCGCGACGGGTGCCGTTCGCGCGCTCAAGGACCTGCTCGACGTCGAGGTGATCACCGAGGTCGATCCGGAGTTGTACTTCGACTATCAGTTCAACCGGCCGAACGTTTCGACGAATGAAGACGGCGTTCGCGCGCTCGGCTGGCCGGGCGCGATCATGTACGGCCCCAAAACGCCTGGAGTCGTCAGCGTTCCCCTCGCCGAAGATGCCCAGTTGCGGGTCAGCGGAACCAACGCGGGCAACATCTACCTTCTGATCGGCACGGAGCCGTCACGCAGCTGGAAGAGTTTTGCCGCAGAGATTCTCGACTCGGCTCTCGCCGCCGACGTGAGTTGCGTGGTGTTCCTCGGAGCGATGCTCGCCGATGTTCCGCACACCCGTCCGATTTCGATCTTCGTTTCCAGCGACAATGCGCAGGTTCGCGCCGAGCTACAGATCGAACGCAGCAACTACGAGGGCCCGGTGGGTATTCTCAGCGTGTTGTCGGACGCCGCCGAGACGCTCGGAATTCCTACCCTGTCGATTTGGGCATCCGTCCCCCATTATGTGCATAACGCCCCCTCGCCCAAGGCGATGCTCGCGTTGATCGACAAGCTCGAGGAGGTCATCGACGTGGTCATCCCCCGCGGGGCGCTCGTCACCGAAGCGGCCGACTGGGAGACCGGTATCGACGTCCTGGCCGGAGAGGACGAGGAAATGGCCGCCTACATCGCCCAGCTTGAGCAGGCCCGCGACACCGTCGACTCGCCCGAAGCGAGCGGAGAAGCTATCGCGCAGGAATTTGAGAAGTACCTGCGCAAGCGCGGCGGCGACGGCCGACCCGACGGTCGCCCGGATGGTCCCGGCAGCAGGCCCGACGGCCCACGACACTAGCCGAGCCGCGGGGATCACGCCCGCGGAATGGCAGCGCTACAGCGCAACGCCGAGCAGTGCGCTGATCGCACGGTTGACCAGGCCGAGGTCATCGAGCGGGACGTCGACCGCGTCGTCGATGAGCTGCAGGGCCTCTGGAGTGTCGAGGTCATGGCGGAGCGCGAGCCGGAGGGATTGCACAAGCTCGGCGGACGCACCGGTCGTCGCCGTGCCAGCTGCGCCCGCGGCAGTGGTCACGGCCGCAGCTCCGAAGGCCGCAGTCCACACGGACAGGCGCACGACGGCCTCGTCCAATAGCGCTGCGGTCCATTCCCAGTCGGTGCGGTAGTGCCGGGCCAGGAGCGCCAGTCGAATCGCGCGCGGGTCGAAACCGCCGGCGCGCAGCCTTGAGACCAGAACGAGGTTTCCGAGGGACTTGCTCATTTTCTCGCCCCGATACGCCACCATTCCGGTGTGGCTGTAGACGCCGGCAAGCGGATGTCCGGACAGCGCCTGTGCGTGCCCGGCACTCATGTCGTGGTGCGGGAAGATCAGGTCTGAGCCGCCCCCCTGCACGGTGAAATCGGTGCCGAGTTCTTTCAGGGCGATGACCGAACATTCGATGTGCCACCCGGGTCTCCCGGCACCGACCATCGATTCCCACGCCGGTTCGCCGGCTCGAGCGGCTTTCCACAGCAGCGGGTCGAGGCGATCGCGTTTGCCTGCCCGGTCGGGGTCTCCCCCGCGCTCGGCGAACAGCCGGAGCATGCTGACCAGGTCGAGGTTGCTCTCGTCGCCGAGGGTCCAGTCTGTGCTGGTTTCAGCCGCTTGAATGTCGAAATACAGGTCAGCTGCGATCGTTCCGTCAGCCCCTGCGATGGCATCGTCCGTCGGCACGGTGTAGGCGAACCCGGCTGCCTGCAGGAGCGCGACGGCGGCGGCGACCTCGTCGATGACCTCGGTCACGGCGACGAAATCATTCGGCGGAATAATGCCGAGGGACTCCATGTCGGTGCGGAACAGTTCAACCTGCGATTCGGCCAGCTCACGCCAGTCCACGCCGGTGGCGGTGGCGCGTTCCAGAAGCGGATCGTCGACGTCCGTCACGTTCTGGGCGTAGTGCACGCGGAAACCGGCGTCGATCCAGACCCGCTGCAGGGTGTCGAAGGCCAGGTAGGTGTTGGCGTGGCCGATGTGGGTCGCGTCGTAGGGTGTAATTCCGCAGACGTAGAGGCGGGCGGCATCGAGCGGCCGTGCCAGCACGAGGCTGTCGGTTTTGGTGTCGTGGAGCCAGGGTGCACTCGACTCACCGGGGACAGAGACAATGTCGGGTCGTTCCCATGCACGCATTCGACCAGCCTAGCTTCGCTGCGGCGATCGGTTGGCAGGGGTCATGCTGTAGGGGCCGGCTACGCGGAGATGACGTTGGTGCCGAGGAGCACGAACAGCACGATGCCGAGCACGATGCGATAGATCACGAACGGGAGAAAACTCCGTTTGGAAATGTAGTTCATGAAGAAGGCGATCACGGCGAGGGCAACGACGAAGGCGATGATCGTTGCCACGAGTGTTTCGAGCGGTCCGAAGATTTCGGGGGTGCAGGTGGTCGCGCCGGCCAGGCAGGGTTCGGCGATGGACTTGTAGACCTGGAAGAAGCCGCTCCCGAGAACGGCGGGAATCGCCAGCAGGAAGGCATAGCGGGCAGCGGCGGCGCGCTCATAGCCGAGGAACAGGCCAGCGGTGATGGTTCCGCCCGACCGGGACACGCCTGGGATCAGCGCGAGCGCCTGGGCGAAGCCGTAGATTGCACCGTGGCCGACGGTGATGTCTTGCAGTTTGCGCCGTTTGGCGCCGACGTAGTCGGCAATGCCGAGCAGGACGCCGAAGACAATGAGCATGGTGGCGGTGATCCAGAGCGAGCGCAGCACGGTCTCGATCTGGTCCTGGAACAGCAGGCCCAGAATGATGATGGGCAGCGAGCCCAGAATGATCAGCCAGCCCAGGCGGGCATCCGGGTCCGCTCGCGGGACTCGGCCAGTGAGGGATCTGGCCCACTGACCGATGATGCGCACGATGTCGCGCCAGAAAAAAATGACGACGGCTGCCTCGGTGCCGATTTGCGTGATGGCGGTAAATCGAGCCCCAGGGTCTTCACCGGTGCCGAGAAACTGGCCGACAATGGTGATGTGCGCGCTCGAGGACACCGGAAGGAACTCGGTCAATCCCTGGACCAGGCCCAGGATGATCGCATTCAGAAAATCCACACGCTTCGCTTTCTCAGGTCACTCAGGATACTCACAGGAGCCCGAGCCCGGCTGCGCCGAGCGGGGTTCACTTCGTCAATAGTTTGACAGCAGGTCGGTCAAAACCTGCCTGCCAAACACTAATGCGTCCAGCGGTACCCGCTCGTCCACACCGTGGAACATTGCCGGGAAATCCAGGTCGGCCGGGAGGCGGAGCGGTGCGAAACCGTAGCCCTTGATGCCGAGCGTGCTGAGCGCCTTGTTGTCGGTTCCCGCGGACAGCAGGTACGGCAATACCGGAGCACCGGGGTCGTGGCGCTCCAGGGTGCTCACGACCGCCTCGATGAGCGGCCCCCTGAATTCCGTTTCCAGGCCGATATCGCGGTGCATCGTCACAATTTCGATGTCGGAACCGACAATCTCCTGAATCTGGGCGAGTACGAGGTCTTCCTCGCCCGGCAGGGAACGGATGTCGATGAGGGCCTGGGCCGTGTCGGGAATGACGTTGTGCTTGTAACCGGCGGCCAGGCCGGTCGGGTTCGCGGTCGTGCGCAGGCTGGCCTGGATGAAGCCGGCGGCTGTACCGGTCGCCAGGGCGAGCTCGTCGGGGCCGACCCGCTGAGGGTCGACGTCCAGGATGCGGGCAATTTCACCGAGCAGCTGCTCAGTCGTGTCGGTCAGCCGAATCGGCCATTCGTGGCGACCGAGCCTGGCCACGGCCTCAGCAAGCCGGGTGATCGCGTTGTTCGGGTGCATGCGGGAGCCGTGCCCCGCCTCGCCGCGGGCGACGAGTTTGACCCAGATCAGGGCCTTCTCCCCGGTTTGAAGCAAATATGCACGTTTTCCGCCGAGTGTGATCGAGTACCCGCCGACCTCACTGATCGCCTCCGTCGCACCGTGGAACAAGTGTGGGTGCTCGTTGACGAGAAAGTGCGAGCCGAGAACGCCACCCGCTTCTTCGTCGGCGAAGAACGCGATGATGAGGTCTCGCTCGGGCGCACCGTGGGCGCTGATCACGTCCTGGAGGGAAGCCAGGATCATGGCATCCATGTTCTTCATGTCGACCGCGCCACGGCCCCAGAGCAGGCCGTCCTTGATCACGCCGGCGAAAGGGTCGACGCTCCAGTTGGCCGCATCGGCCGGCACAACGTCGAGGTGCCCGTGCACGACCAGCGCCGGCCGGGAGGCGTCGCGCCCTTTCACCCGCGCGACCACACTGGTTCGGCCCGGTTCGGAATCGAACAGCTGGGGTGCGAGGCCGAGGGCGCGCAGCTTCTCGGCAACGTACTCGGCGGCGTCCGTTTCGCCGTTGGAACGACCCTCACCATAGTTTGTGGTGTCAAAACGGATGAGATCCCTCGCGATTTCTGCGGTCAGGTCTAGTTTTTGAGGAACGTCCTCACGGGACGGCCCCGCTGAATCAGCGGAATGTGGGGCCGGGGGCACGTTTGGGAAAGAAGCCATGATCAAACGCTACCGGTCGGTGCCGGGGGCAGTGACACAACGAGGGTTCTAAACCGTGCTAAGTTATTACCTCGGCAGCCGGTTCATCCGGAGGCCGTTTCACCCAGTCCGGGTGGCGGAATTGGTAGACGCGCTGGCTTGAGGTGCCAGTGCCCGTTAAGGGCGTGTGGGTTCAATTCCCATCTCGGACACGGAGATTTCTTTCGAGAGATCAACGAGGACTGGTTGAGACAGTTCACAAGGCCGGATCCCATGGATCCGGCCTTGTCTCGTTAAGTTTGCTTGTCTCTCCGGCTGTGCATCAAGACAGGATGTCTTTGGTGACGAATCTGCTGTAAGCCAGCGCCCCGAAAACTGCCAGGTAGCACGCCTGCACGATCGCGTTCTGGCCGAACGAGCCCAGGTCGAGGGGTTGCCGGAGCAGGTCGGCGAAGCCGAGCCAATAGTGGCTGAACAGCCAGGGGTGCAGCCAGGACAGCTGCGGAATGACGTCGAGGATCTGGGCGACGACCGAGACCACGATCGTCGCCGCCATAGCGCCAACGGGAACGTCGGTGAGCGTGGAGATGAACAGCCCGATCATCGCCAGACCCAGCAGAGAGACGGTGACGTAGGCGGCCATGAGCAGCGAACGCAGCAGCGATTCGGCCACGCTGATGGTGTCGCCCGACAACAGAGTGACGGGTCCGACCGGGAACAGCGCCGCACCGATGAGCGCTCCGGACAGAGTGAGCGTCAGCGTCGCTACGAGGCAGAACAGGGCCGCACCGGTGAACTTGACCAGCAGCAGCCGCACCCGGCCGGCCGGCGCCACCAGAAGGTAGCGCAGGGTGCCGAGGCCGGCTTCCCCGGCGATCGTGTCACCGGCGACCACACCGATGGTGAGCGGCAGAAACAGGGGGACGGCGACGACCATCGCGGTGAAGCCGACGAACAGGCCGTTCTGAGTCACCCGATCGAGGAAAGGCGGCCCCTCCCCCGGGTCCAGTGTCGACGAAGACAACCGTACCGCGACGGCGAGCAGGATCGGGATGAGTGCAACGGCGACGAGCATGGCCCAGGTGCGACGGCGGCGAAACAGCACCGCTATTTCGGATCCGAGCAGGTTCCAGCCACCCCCGCGGCGGGCGGGGAAGTCGGCGCTTTTCGGCGCAAGAACGTCACTGGACGACATCGAAACCCTCCCCGGTCAAGGCGACGAAGCGTTCTTCGAGGCTCGGCTCCTCGATGAGGAAACCACGGATGCGCACCCCACCGGCCACGAGGGCCGTCACGATGGCCTCCGGCTGCCAGTGGGAGCCGCGAAGCGGCGCGACCACGTCCGGGTCGGCACCGTCGTTCGGAGCGTGTGTCGGCTCCAGCCCGAGGTGGGTGAGCACGCGGACCGCACCGGCGGCATCCGGTGTGCGCACGCGCACCCGTGTGTCCCCGACCTGCCGCAGCGCGGCCAGGGTGCCCTGGGCGACGATGCTGCCGGCGCTCATCACGGCGGCGTGAGTGCAGATCTGCTCCACCTCCGCGAGCAGATGGCTGGAAACGAACACCGTCGTTCCCTCGGCCGCCAGGGAACGCACCAGGCTGCGCACCTCCCGGGTGCCCTGGGGATCCAGGCCGTTGGTGGGCTCATCGAGTACCAACAGCTCGCGCGGCAGCAGCAGCGCATTGGCGATGCCGAGCCGCTGCTTCATGCCCAGTGAATAGGCGTGCACCTTCTTGTCTGCCGCATGGGAGAGCCCGACCCGCTCGAGGGCGGACTGCACCCTGGCGCGGCGGGTGATGCTCGGTGCGTTTCGGTCGGCGGTGTCCAGTCGGCGCAGGTTGGCCGCACCCGAGAGGAAGGGATAGAAGGCCGGCCCTTCGACGAGGGCACCGACCCGGGGCAGTACGTCGTGGAGCCGGTCCGGCATGGAGTGGCCCAGCACGGAGATCGTGCCGCTCGTGGCCTGGGTCAGAGCGAGCAGCATGCGAATGCTGGTGGTCTTGCCGGAACCGTTTGGTCCGAGAAAACCGAAGACGGAGCCGCGGGGAACCGCGAGATCGATGTTATTCACAGCGGTTTGCTTGCCAAACCGCTTGGTGAGCCCCCGGCTCTCGATCGCGAAGTCTCGCTCCGTAGTATCGCCGGTCACAGCGTGGGGTATATCAGTACGATGACCAGCACTGCTGGAGAACTCACTCGGCGGCTGCCTGGAGCAGAGCGAGCGGGACCGCGCCGACAAAGACGCGACCATCAGTGGCCAGGAAGACCGTCAGGAGGGACGTCGTCAGAGCGCGCCCGCCGTCGACGGCAGTCATCAGCTGGTCGACCATGGGGTTGTCCCCCAGCTCGGCCGGTACCGTGGCTGCGGGCACTTCGATGATGGTGGACCAGCCGGTTCCCGTAACAACGGGCATGTCGCCCGTCACTGCGCTGTGGTCGCCGGCGTGATCGACGCCATCACCGGGAGCGCCGTCAGACATTTTCGAGAAGGTTTGCTCCGTGACCGTGGCACCGGCCGGCGGCACGAAGTCGAACAGAGCGGCGTCGGGAACTGCGAAGTCAATTGCGGTGAAGCCGACCTGAAGCGCCGGTGCGCTCTGGTCCTGAGCCAGCACGGTCACCCGCAGAGGCAATCCGGTCTCGGCGTCAACGGCGATAGAAACGGATGCGACGAGGGTATCCGCCGTCTTCGGCGTGAGCACCAGCTGGTAGACGCTGCGCCCGGCCACCCGGGCGTCGGTACCGACCGACACCGTCGTACTCGGGTCGAGCTCGGCCAGAAAACGCTCGGCGAGCTGGGCCGGCGTCGACAGTTCGGTCGGCAGTTGCGACTGCAGTTCGGCCAATTTCGCCTCGGCGGTGGCAGAGAGGTCTGGCTGGAGGCTCAGGTGGGTCGCCGCGTTGCTGCTCGAGTCGTACAGCCAGACGTCGCTGCCGTTGTGGATCACGTTACGTTCCGACATACGGTCCTTGACCTGTACTCGGGACCGGTTCTCATCTTTGACGTACACCCGAAAATCGTGCGAGCCGCTGAGCAGTTCCAGGGCCGTGGTCAGCGCCCCGGTCGAGGATTCGGTGGGGGCGACCTCACCCATGCCAGCGCCGAGATCGAGGGACGGCAGGCCTAGATCAGCTGATTGGGCGACCGTGCCGGAGAAGGCGGACACGGTGCTGTCATTCACAAGGAGCAGCACCTGCTCGGGTGTTTTGTCGGGCAGATCGCCGGCAGCGCCGGCCTGGAGCGGCACGGCGATGACTGCGGCGACAACGACGGCCGGTACGACGATGGCTGGGAGCCAGCGGAGAGAATTGCGAGACATGATCAACGACCTCGTGCATTCGGATTCATACCCGGATCGTACGCCCCGAGCATGCCTGAAAGCTGCCAGGTCAGCGGACTTTCAGGTGCGCGGACCGCGGGACGTCAGACCGATTCGCCCTGGGGCGGCGCCTCGTCGGTGATGCCGATGAACTGACTGCCGATGCCGTCGCACTCGGTGCGCCCACATCCGGCGGCGGGCTCAGGTAATTCGTCGAAGCCGTGGTTGGAGCAACTGATGTAGGTGAAGGTCGGCCACCACTTCTTGGGGCGAACGGCTTCGGTGTACCCACAAATCGTGCAGGTGAGCTGCACCCAGACCGGCTTCTTGCCGGTGCGATTGGCGCGCGACTGCACCAGCCAGACCGGCGGTTCGGCCTCGAGCTTGGCGAGTTGGCCCTCGCTGAGGCGCGAGGGAATCCCGTGGCGGGCCGCCATCTCCAGGGGAATATCCAGGCGCAGTGCTACTTCTCGTCGCGTAATCATTACTGGCAACGATAGGCGCTTGTGCCAGTGGGCGCAGCATCCGCTTGCCGTCACCGCCTGATGGCGCACCGGCCGCCATGGGAAGATGGTGAGATGCCTACGCCCGTATCCCCACTCGGACTGCTCCTCGACGTCGACGGTCCGATTGCGAGCCCGATCACGCGCACCATTGCCACGCCAGGCATTCTGACCGACCTGATCACCCTCGCGGCCGGACACGTGCCAATCGCATTCATCACCGGGCGGTCAGCCGGCTTCATTCGCGAGCAGGTCGTCGCCCCGCTCGTGGCGGCGGGGTTGCCGGAAACGTTCCGAATGTACGCCGTCTGCGAAAAGGGCGCCGTGTGGTTTCCGATCGAGCGGAACGGCATGGGTGACGTGGCCGTCGACCGGGACGTGGCGTTGCCGCCGGCGGTCGTCGACGACGTGCGCCAGCTGGTCACGCAGTCGTTTGCGAGTGAGATGTTCTTCGACGAGACCAAGCAGGCCATGATCTCGGTCGAGCAGCGCACCGATGTGAGCCAGTCCGACTTTCGTGCCCGCCAACCCGAATTCAACACAGCGGTCTTCGCCATCCTGGTGAAACACGGGCTCGGCGTCAGATTCAACGAGCTCGAGTCAGCGGATGCCTCCGGCGAAATTCCATTTCGGCTGGACGCCACGATCATCTCGACCGATATCGAATCGGTCACCCTCGACAAGGACCACGCTGCGAAGCGCGTCCTCGCGTATTTCGCGCAGGGCGGCCCGCTGCCCCGGCTGTGGCGCTCGGTGGGCGATTCCCGCAGCGACTATCGCATGGCCGACCACCTGCACGAGGCCGGTTACGACGTCTCGCACGTGGACGTGCGGCCCTCGGATGGGATTTTGGAACGACCGTACCCGGTGATCGTGATCGGCGACCAGATTCACGATGAGGCCGGGGCGACGTTCCTGCGACACTGGGTCGACAAGCTGGCGTTGCCCGCGTAACGGTTAGCTATTGACGAAACGGATGCCGTTTTGCAGGGTACTGCGCAGCTCGAACACCTTCTCGAAGCTGCCGCGTTCCATACCGCCCAGTCCGTCGCGGAGCACACCGACGAGGCACGAACGCGGGATGACGATGATCATCGGCCTGCGGCCGCGCTTGGGCAGCGATACGGGTTCGTCGAGCGCGCCGTCCGGCAGTACGACGATGAGGGCGGTGAACCGCACCTTCAGTCCGCGGGTCAGGGAGCGGGCGGCATCGTCGAACCGGTGAATCGGGCGTTCCCCTTCGGGCAGGTCGTCGCCGGCCAGTTCACCGCGGCGCAGCTGCACCGGTCCGCCCCAGTCCTCGGAGAGCAGGCCGAACAGCCCGGCCGGGCCGAGGATGATGTGGTCGAGTTTGTCGCTCTGGCCGCCGGTATCGATGTCGTGCCAGGCGGTGAATCCGATGCCGAGGTTGGCCACGAGCAGGGCGGTCGCCTCTTCGGCGAGGGCTTTGGCGAGGCAGTGGCGCACGAGTTTCGGGGCACTGCGAATGAGGGCGGGGGCGTACGGGTCGTCGATGACCGTGCCGCGGCCGGCCCATTCGCGCACTAAATCGAGGTATCTCAGCCGCGCCTGGCCGCCGGGATGACCGTGCATACGGGTTTTCAGGCTGGATTTCGTGGCGGGACCGCGGGTGGAGGGGGCGGCGTAGGCATCCGTTGTGGCGGTCGGTTCGGGGACGTCGAAGCGGCGACGATCGTAGGCAGCACGGTTTTCGGGGCTGCCGATGCGTTCCCAGGCGAGCTGCACGACGTGAAATTTGGGAGCGCTGCCGCCGACATCGGGGTGGGTCTGGCGGAGCAGCAGCCGGTAGGCGCGACGCAACTCATCGTCGGTCGCGGTTGGGCTCACGCCCAGGACCTCGTAGGGAGTGGATGCGGCCGGGCTGTCTTGCATCCTGGGCGGGACCTTTCCGGGTTCGGGACAATCGCTGCGAAATCGATCGAAGGGTCAACGATACCGCGGGATTCTGACACCGGGCCGAGGGTGCGAGCGAGCCGTGTCCGGCTGCGCGGGCTCGGGTGCTCTCGCCGGTTCGGACGCGACGTTGGCGCTGACTAGTCGCGCAGCAGGTGGAACGGGATCGCCATGGCAATCGACACGCACAGGATTCCGCCAATGAAGATCGGTGCCATCAGCGAGGTAACCGAGAAAGCCAGGCCGAACAACCAGAAACCGAAGACGAAGATCGCAAATGCGACGACGAAGGCGACAATGTTCATGGGTGTTCCTTTCACGGCAGCGCCCGCGTAATTTCGCCAGTCACTGATCTGAGCGTACGGATCATTCGTACTCATTCGAGCGTACCGGTTGGGCCCCGGTGCAATTACATCGAATCGTTGGCGATCGGCTCGATCAGTTCTGGGCCGTTGCCGGTCACCGGGGCGACCTCGTGGAAATCAAGTGACTCCACGACCGCCCGCGAAGCTGCTACGGCGGCATCCACGAGGGCCTGGTCGCCCTCCGCGGTCGGGTCCAGCCAGTGGTCCCACCACTCCTCCGGCAGGGCTACGGGGGTGCGGTCATGGATCTGCGCGACGGGACCGTGGGCATCCGTCGTCAGGATGGTGGCGGACAACACCCAGCGCGCCGGATCGGTCTCAGCGGCTGCAGGGTTCTTCCACCAGGAAAACAGGCCGGCGAAGGCCAGTGGCAGGCCATCGTCGGA
The DNA here is from genome assembly GCF_004402535.1 of Cryobacterium glaciale. Taxonomy (GTDB): domain Bacteria; phylum Actinomycetota; class Actinomycetes; order Actinomycetales; family Microbacteriaceae; genus Cryobacterium; species Cryobacterium glaciale. The sequence goes on from NZ_SOEY01000006.1 coordinate 119,194, forward strand.
GTGGACGAAGTACGGCGTCTTGACGTTGCCTTCGGTGTGCCATTCGAAATACCCCGTGGCCGGTACCAGGGCGCGCCGTGACCGCACGGAAGTCTTGAAGGTCGGCTTCTCGGCGGCGGTTTCTGCCCGAGCGTTGAACGTTGGAAATTTAGACGTCGCTTCCGTCGCAAAGGACGGAATCAACGACCAGCGGGCCGACTCCAGCCGGCGCACGGGCGGATCGGTTCTGGCGGATTCGAGCACGATCGGAATCTGCTCGGTCGGCCGGATATTCCAGGACGGCTCAGGCAGGTTCTCCCCCTCGTGTTCGACATCGAACATGGCCGCCAAATCGGGCGCTGTATCGGTAATGATGAATCGACCACACATGGGTCCAGAATACCGCGCCCTGCCCGGGCGATTCGCGGTTGTCCGCTAGCGTCGATGCAATGGACGATCGATACAGTGCAGACGTGCTTTCCCCCGGCTGGCGCGAAGCCGGCCGCCGAATCATTCCGACGCAGGAAGCTACTCGTGATCTGGTCGTCGAGGAGATCGCCACGGGATTCTGCGGTGCCGTAATTCGTGTGGAAAAGAAGATCGTCACTCTGGAGGATCGGCACGGCAAACTGCGGCTCTTTCCGCTCGGCTCCGGGTTTCTGATCGACGGCCGTCCGGTGACGCTCGTGGCTCCGACGATGGCCGCCGCCCTCGGCCGGGTGCGCACGGCCTCGGGCTCGACCGCTGTGCCGAATGCCCCGGCCAGGGTCGCGCGCGCGAGCCGTATCTTTGTCGAGGGACGTCACGACGCCGAGCTGGTGGAAAAGGTCTGGGGCGCCGATCTGCGCATCGAAGGCGTCGTCGTGGAGTACATCGAGGGGGTCGACAACCTCGACGAAATCCTCCGCGAATTCCGGCCGGGACCTGGTCGTCGGGTCGGGGTGCTGGTCGACCACCTCGTACCCGGTTCCAAGGAGAGCCGCATCGCGGATGCTGTGGAGCGCGGGCCGTTCGCCGCGAACGTGCTCGTGGTGGGGCATCCGTTCGTCGACGTGTGGCAGTCGGTCAAGCCGGCTCGGGTGGGCCTCACCGCCTGGCCGGATGTGCCCCGGAGTGTCGAGTGGAAACACGGAATCTGCGCCGCGCTCGGCTGGCCGCACGAGGAACAGGCCGACATCGCCAGGGCCTGGCAGCGAATTCTCGGCCGCGTGCGCACTTTTGCCGATCTGGAACCGCAACTCTTAGGGCGCGTGGAACACCTGATCGACTTCGTGACAGCCGAATGACACGCCGTAACACGTGTCGAGAACCAGTGGCCCTGGACCTGCACGGGCAGTGGTAGACCGGGAGTTCACTCGAATCTGGCCGTAAACGTAACGCTTTCATGTCGAAAAGGCTGGGAATTTTGAAACCGTCCAGACTTGTGGGCTAGTGTTGGACACGAAGTTGTAGTGCTTGCACGTCTTAAACGCACCGACAGTGATTCAACTGGATCGCGGTTTGTGCGCCACATTCCTTTCGGAAGCGGACGACGAATACCGCGACGAACGGTCCCGACAGTCGGGGCCGGTCTAACACTCCTGGAGGAGTTTTACAAATGGCAACAGGTACCGTGAAATGGTTCAACGCTGAAAAGGGCTTCGGCTTTATCGCACCCGACGACGGAAGCGCCGATGTTTTCGCGCACTACTCCGCGATCGCGTCGAACGGCTACAAGTCCCTCGATGAGAACCAGAAGGTCGAGTTCGAGGTAACTCAGGGCCCCAAGGGTCCTCAGGCCGAGAACATCCGCGCCCTCTAAATAGAGCTTGCGAAGAACGCCTCCCGCTTCGGCGGGGGGCGTTCTTGTGTTAACCGGTCCGGGCCTATTTGACCAGGTCTTGCCAGCCGTCACCGTCGACGTACTCAAAGATCAGGTTGGTCTCGGTGTGGGCGACGGCCGGATGCTCCGCGAGGTGTTCCAATACGAAGTCACGCAGGTGCGAGGCATCCGCTGCGGCAACGTGCAGCAGGTAGTCGTCGGCACCGGCGGTGTGGAACAGGCCGATCACGCCGGGCCAGTGCGGGGCTGCGTTACGAAAGTCATCGATCTGCACCCTGGCGTGCTTGGCCAGCCGTACCGAGATAAGAGCCTGCAGGCTGGCGCCGAGCGCGGCCAGGTCGATATTGGCCCGGTAGCCACGAATGTGGCCGAGCTGCTGCAGACGGCGCAGGCGCAGGGACACGGTGGACTCGGCGACGCCGATTTCGCCGGCCAGGGCCGCCCCCGAGGCCCTGGCATTGACCGACAGCGCGCGCAGCAGTGCGCGGTCGACCCGGTCAAGTTCCGGCTTCTTCGATTCCATAAAGAGACTCCCTCGTTGTCAAGGAGTTTATGCGATGTGAAGAACAGTTTTGCAAGGGTCTGCAGCGAGCCTTGCACGATCGCACAGAATCTGCTTCTGTAAGGACATGCTGCCATTGACGCCACATATTGAGACCCTGGCCGTGCATGCCGGAATGGACGGTCTCGCCGAGGCAGGGGTTCACGTTCCGAGCATCGACCTGTCGACCACGAATCCGCTGAGCGGCGTGGAGGCGGGCGGTGAGTCCTACGAGAACCTGGCGAGCGGCGGGACTCCGGAGCCCGGGGACTCCGCCGTCTACCAGCGGTTGTGGCAGCCCGGAGTCGCCCGGTTCGAAACTGCCCTCGCGGCCCTGGAACGGGCCGAGGGCACTGTGGCCTTCGCCACCGGAATGGCTGCCCTCACCGCGACGCTGATCGCGACGGTCACCGCCGACAAACCCCATATCGTGGCCCTGCGCCCCCTCTACGGCGGAACGGATCATGTCCTGGCCAGTGGGCTGCTCGGCACGACGGTCACCTGGACCGATCTGGCCGGCGTGGCTGGGGCCATCCGTTCGAACACCGGTCTGGTGGTTCTGGAGACGCCGGCCAACCCGACCCTCGAGCTCACCGATATTCGGGCGGTCGTGGCGGCTGCCGGAGATGTTCCGGTATTGGTGGACAACACCTTCGCTACCCCGGTGCTGTCGCGCCCGATCGAGTCGGGGGCGACCCTGGTGCTGCACAGCGCGACCAAATTCCTCGGTGGGCACGGCGATGCCATGGGCGGAACCGTCTCGGGGCCACAAGAGTGGATGGTTCGTCTGCGGCAGGTGCGCGCGCTCACCGGTGGCTTACTGCAGCCCTTCAACGCCTACCTGCTGCATCGCGGGCTGCGCACCCTGCCGATTCGGGTACGCGCCCAACAGCACACAGCGGGTCTGATCGCTGCCCGGCTCAACGAACACCCGGCGCTGACCCGTGTGCTCTACCCCGGCCTGCCCGGCCAGGACCCGCAGGGGCTGATCGGCCGACAGAGCGCCGGGGCCGGTTCCCTGATCGCCCTGGACCTCGGCTCCTTTGCCGCCGCCGTGCGCTTCACCGAGGCGCTGCGGCTGATCACGCACGCCGTGTCGCTCGGCGGTGTCGACTCCCTTGTCCAGCATCCGGCGTCCCTGACCCACCGCCCGGTCGTGGCGGAGGCACGCCCTGGCGCCGGCATCGTGCGCCTTTCGATCGGGTTAGAGCACGTCGATGACCTCCTCGACGACATTCTCACCGCACTGCTGGTTGCCCGCGTGCCCGTGGGCGCCGGGACCGCCGCCCGGTCGGCGCCACTGCGGAGCTAGCTGCGACCGAGGCGGCGGCGCAACAGGTCGATGCGCATCTGCAACTGCGTGACGCTGGCCTGGGCGACGGCGGGCCCTCCACAGATCCGACGCATCTCGGCGTGGATCATGCCGTGCGGCTCATTGGCCAGCTTCGACCACATGCCGACGAGGCTCGACAGCAGCGTGCGCTGTTCCTTGAGCGTGCGGTACAGCGGCGGTGGCTCGAGCGGGGCGATGTCACCGGTCACCGGATCTTTGCGCTTGTCGGTCGACCGCTTGGACTGACGGGATTGGCGCTGTCGCAGCAGCTCAGAGACCTGTTCCGGTTCGAGCAGGCCCGGGATGCCGATGAAGTCGAATTCTTCGTCGGTGCCCGGTTCTGCGAGCTCTCCGAATTCGTCGCCGTCGAACATGACCATGTCGAAGGTTGCCTGCGAGTCGAGGGCCTGCCAGGTGAAATCGTCCTGGCCGAGCTCGTCAGAGGCCTTGTCTTCCTTGTTCGCTGCGGCGACCATGGCGTCCTCGGGGTTGAACATCCCGTCGTCGCCGTCGTCACGGTTGCTGCGATCGAGGGCGTGATCACGTTCGAGTTCGAGCGCGTTGGCCAGGCTGAGCAGTCCTGGGACGTTCGGCAGAAAAATGGATGCCGTCTCCCCACGCCGGCGGGCCCGCACGAAACGGCCGATCGCCTGCGCGAAGTAGAGCGGCGTGGCCGCGCTGGTCGCGTAGACGCCGACAGCGAGGCGCGGCACATCGACACCCTCCGACACCATCCGCACAGCGACCATCCAGCGACGGGTGTTCTTGGAGAACTCGTCGATCCGGTCGCTCGCTTCCTTCTCATCGGAGAGCACGATCGTGACGGGTTCACCGCAGATGTCCTCGAGGATGACCGCGTAGGCGCGTGCGGTGGTCTGGTCGGTGGCGATGACGAGGCCACCGGCATCCGGAATGCCGTGCCGCACCTCGGTCAGGCGAGAATTCGCGGCGCGCAGGACGGACGGAATCCACTGCCCGCTGGGCTCGAGGGCAGTGCGCCAGGCCTGGCTCGTGATGTCCTTGGTGTTGCCCTCCCCGAGCTTGGCTTCCATCTCGTCGCCGGCGCGGGTGCGCCACTTCATGTGCCCGGCGTAGACCATGAACATGACCGGGCGCACCACGCCGTCGGCGAGGGCGCGGCCGTACCCGTAGGCGTAATCGCTCTGCGACATGCGGATGCCGTGCTTGTCGGGCAGATAGCTGACGAACGGGATCGGCGACGTGTCTGACCGGAACGGGGTACCGGTCAGTGACAGCCTGCGGGTGGCCGGGCCAAAGGCCTCACGGATCGCGTCGCCCCAGCTCAGGGCGTCTCCCCCGTGGTGGATTTCATCGAGGATCACCAGGGTGCGGCTCGACTCGGTGAGCTGCTTGTGCAGGGCGGCGCGCGCGGCGACCTGGGCGTAGGTGACGACGACCCCGTGATAATGGCTGCCGTAACTGCGGTCGGCGTTCTTGAACATGGGATCGAGACGGATGCCTGCGCGCGCCGCGGCATCGGCCCACTGGTTCTTGAGATGCTCGGTCGGGGCGACGACGGTAATGCGGTCGATCGTGCGCCGAGACCGGAGTTCGGCCGCCAGGCGCAAGGCGAACGTCGTCTTGCCGGCACCGGGCGTGGCCGCGGCGAGGAAGTCGCGGGGTTCGTGCACAAAGTAGGCTTCGAGCGCTTCGGCCTGCCAGGCCCGCAGCTTGCCGGCGGTACCCCAAGCTGCGCGTTCGGGAAAGGACGGCGAGAGGTGTTCGGCTGCACTCGTTCCCTGTGCAGGACCGAAAACCGATGGAGTATTCACTTCTGCCAAATCTATCAAAGCCCGCCGACCTTCGTAGCCGACGGCACCGTTTGCACCGTTGACACAGGGTTCAGACAGAATGGTTTGATGACGAAGCAACAGCATCCATGGTCGCGCTACGTCGCGCTCGGCGATTCGTTCACCGAGGGCATCGGTGACCCCGAAGACCAGAGCCCCGGCGGGCACCGTGGCTGGGCGGACCGGGTCGCCGAGGTACTGAGCGAAGGGACCGATGATTTCGCCTATGCGAACCTCGCCGTGCGCGGCAAACTCATCCGGCAAATCGCCGACGAACAGATCGAGCCGGCGCTGGCGCTGCGCCCGGACCTGATCACGATCTCGGCCGGCGGCAACGACGTCATTCGCCCCGGAACCGACCCGGATTTCATCGCGGCGCGCTGTGACGAGGCGATCTCCAGATTGAGCCGGGACGGCGCGACGGTCGTGCTGTTCACCGGAGCCGACGTGGGATTCTCTCCCGTTTTTCGCAGCATTCGCGGCAAGGTCGCCATCTACAACGAGAATATCCGGGCCATCGCGTCAAAGTATGACTGCATCGTGGCCGACATGTGGCAGCTGACCGAAATCCAGGACCCTCGCCTGTGGGCGCCCGACCGGCTGCACCTCAACGCGCTCGGACACCACACCGTGGCGCGCATGGTGTTGAAGACCCTCAATGTGAAGAACTCGCTGGAGCCGAGCGAGCCGGAGCCGATGCCCGGAACCAGCTGGCGTCAGGCCCGCACCGAAGATTTCGCCTGGGCGCGCGAGTACCTCGTACCCTGGGTGCTGCGTCGGGTGCGCCACCAGTCTTCCGGCGACCACGTGTTGCCCAAACGGCCGGAGGCCGGCCCCTTCACCCTGCCGCCGCTCTGACCCGCGAGTCCTCCGTGGATCAGCCGCCAGCGAGTTCGCCCGGGTGCCCCATACGCCAGGCCGGGCCGGGATCGGCCAGGGTGCGCCGGAGTTCGAGCGGCACAGTCACCGTCGTCGGCGTTCCCATGCCGATCGTGAAGGACACCTCCCCCACCTCGTCGCCGGCTCGACCAAGCTGCACGTCGGCGGCCGCCGCGGCACCGGTGATCGGTGAGTCCGACCAGACCAGAACGGATGCCGCCCGCTCGGCTACGATGTCGCTCACGTCGCCCCACTCCGTCGTATAACTGCCGAACACGCCACCGGCTTCAGCCAGCACGACCTCGTGAAACCCGGGCTGCACGCTCGTGATGAGCTCGGAAATCGCAGAATTGAGCTCGGAGTGCGTGTCTCCGCCGAGCACCACTCCGACGAGGGTGACCGTGTTGGTTCCGACCGTGAAGTCGGTCGAGAACAACAAGCAGGCTCCGGCCACATCCGTGGTTCCCGTCTTGATGCCGTCGACACCATCACGGCCGAGCAGCTTGTTGGTGTTGGTGATGGTGCCGATCACGGGCAGCACCGCCGAGGGCAGGGCCACGATCTCGGCGAGGGCCGGGTGGCCGACGACGAGCTTGCCGATCTCCACGAGGTCGGCCGTGCTGCTCACGCTCGAAGCGGATAGACCGCTGGTGTCTGCGACGCTGGTATGGGCCAGAGCATTGCCGTCCAGCCAGGCTTTCGCCGCTGCCAGGTAGTTGTCAACGGATCCATACGCCCAGACCGCGAGGGAGGCGGCGTAGTTGTTGGCCGACGGCAGCAGCATCGCCTCAAAGGCCTGCCGCTGGGAGAGCACCATTCCGGCCACGACGGGGGCCACCGAACCGTTTTCGGCGACCACGTCGTAGTAGATGTCCACGTCGGCGTCGGTGAACGTGATGTCGGGCCCAGCCTCGCCAGCGCCGAGCGGCTTCGCGTCGAGGATGACGAGGGCGGTGACCATCTTGGTGATGCTCGCAATGGGAACCGTGTCTTCTGCGCCGCTCGAAGCCAGAACACCGGGAAACCCGACCGCGCCAATGGCGCTCGCACCGAAGGAGGGCCAGGTCGGTGCGGCTATCGGCTGGGTGAGGTCGGCGGGCTGCACGAGGGCTGCGGCGCTCGCCGGCACGGGAGCCAGGTTGGTGGCGCCGATATATCCGACGCTGCCCAGCACGACGAGCACAACGCTGAAGACGGCCAGTCGCCGTCGCTGGAGGATTACACGTCGAGAGGGAGACATCCGTTCAGCCTAACTTCTTCGTGTCGTCCATCAAGTGCTTCCGGGGTTACGAACGACTGCGCAGGGCGTAGAGCGCGACGGCGCTCGCGGAGGCGACGTTGAGCGAGTCAACGCCGTGCAGCATCGGAATCGTCACGATCGTGTCGGCTGCGGCGAGAGCGTGCTGGCTGAGCCCGTCGCCCTCAGCACCGAGGATGATCGCGAGTCGCTCGGGCGGCGCACCGGCGAACACATCGAGCGACACCGCGTCATCGGAAAGCGCCAGGGCGGCCAGGTGAAAGCCGGCCGCGTGCAACAGCGGAGTGGCGACGCTCCACTCCGGCAGGCGAGTCCAGGGCACCTGCAGCACGGTGCCCATGCTCACTCGCACGCTGCGCCGGTAGAGCGGGTCTGCGCAGCGAGGGGTGATCAGTACCGCGTCGGCACCGAGCCCGGCAACGGAACGAAAGATCGCACCGACATTGGTGTGGTCCACGATGTCTTCCAGGATCACAATGCGGCGGGCATGCGTCAGCAGTTCCTCGACCGGCTCGAGCGCGGGCCGGTGCATGGCGGCGAGGGCGCCGCGGTGCAGGTTGTAGCCGGTCAACTGTTCCAGCACGCTCGCCTCACCGACATAGACCGGCACGTCCGGCCAGTCGGCGAGCAGTCGCTCGGCGTCGGGCATCCACCGTTCCTGAATGAGCAGGGAACGGGGCCGATGTCCGGCGTTCAGCGCCCGGGCGATGACCTTGGGCGACTCAGCGATGTACAGGCCGCCAGCCGGTTCCAGAACTCGACGGAGGGCTACATCGGTCAAACGCGAATAGTCGGCGAGACCCGCACTGGACAGGTCGGTAATGCGGGTGATCTGCACGAAAAAGTGCCTTTCGAGATGAGTGTTTGAGGCCAAGCCTGACAGGTGGGTAGTCAAACAGGAAAACAGACGAGTTTAGAATCAAGGGACGAGCATTTGCTCTTGTTCGCCCTGGCCCGAAAGGAGCGCCGATGACTGCCGACTCGGCCCCGCCCAGCGACACGGTACTGGTCGACGCGCTCGAGCCGGCCGACGCTCCCGACACCGCCGCCGCACTCGCCTCGGCGCTCGCCCTTGATTCCGAGCGCGCAGTGGATGCTGTCGCGACGTTGCTGCGCGGCAAGCGTGCCGCGGTGCTCACCGGAGCCGGCCTCAGTACCGATTCCGGAATTCCGGACTATCGCGGCGAGGGTGCGCCGACGCGCACCCCGATGACCTTCCAGACTTTCATCGCCGACGAACGGTCCCGTAAACGTTACTGGGCCGGCAGCCACCTGGGCTGGAGGGTGTTCCACCGGGCCACACCCAACCTCGGGCACCGGTCCCTCGTGCAACTGGAACGCGCCGGAGCCATCGTCGGGGTCATCACCCAAAACGTCGATGGCCTGCACACCCGCGCCGGCTCACGACACGTCGTCGAGCTGCACGGATCCCTCGACCGAGTGATCTGCCTGGCCTGCGGTCAGGCCTTCGGCCGCGACAGCATCGCCGCCAGGCTCGAGACCGACAATCCGGTGCTCCGCGACCCGGAGAGCATCCACATAGCCCCTGACGGCGATGCCGACGTGGGCAACATCGATGACTTCGTCGTGCCGGACTGCACCGTCTGCGGCGGCATGCTCAAACCGAATGTCGTGTTCTTCGGTGAACTCGTACCCGCTGAAACGTTTCTGGAGGCATCCGCTTTGATTCAGGGTGCCGACGCCCTCATCGTGGCCGGTTCGTCGCTGGCCGTGAATTCCGGCATCCGTCTGGTGGAACAGGCTCGCCGGCGCAAACTGCCCATCATCGTGATCAACCGCGGCGTGACCAAGGGGGATGGGCGCGCGCTGCACAAACTTGAGGCCGGTACCTCCGAAACCCTCGCTGCCCTGGCCGCCCGGCTGCTGGGCTGACCGCGCTTGTGCACCCCACGAATCACCCGGGCAGGGGTGAACCAATGATGACGTTGTTTTCCATCGTTCGTCATGGCCAGACGGACTGGAACCTGCACCATCGCATCCAGGGCAGCACGGACATCCCCCTCAACGCAACGGGACGAGCCGAGTCCGTCGCCGCCGCGGTGCGTCTTGCCGGCCGCCGCTGGGATACCATTGTGACCAGTCCGCTGGTTCGCGCGGCAGAATCCGCCCGCATCATCGCCGCAGAGCTCGGTCTGAACGACCCGCAGATAGTTGCCGCGCTCACCGAACGTCACCATGGCGCAATTGAGGGGCTCACGTTCGCTGAGCGTCAGATTCGCTTTCCCGATGGTGTCGCTGTTCCCGGGCTGGAAACCCGGCGAGATGTCGTTGACCGGGTGCTGGTCGCCCTGGCGACGCTCGCCGCCGACGGGCGAGCGGGCCAGCGCGTGCTCGTGCTCAGCCACGGAGGCATCATCGGCACACTGCTGCGCCACGTCACCGCGGGCGACCGGCCGAGGCACGGTGAATTCATCGCCAACGGCTCCGTGCACGATTTTCGGTGGGAGAATGATCAACTCCTGCTGACGCATTTCGACACAACATTGCGGTCCCACGGCGATCGCGGCGAGGCCGCCGGTCCTCCGGTGTTCTGATCCCTCACCGCTGACCGCGCGGTACCCCGCCACTGGGAGCTTGTCCCTCGAGTACCCCGAGCAGGGTACGGGCCGACGCCGCCCAGGTGAAGCCGGCCGCCTGATCGACCGACCGGGCGGATCGCTCCGCCCACTCCCCCGGGATTGCCAGCTGACGCACGACCGTGGCGAGCGCCTCCGCACTACGCGGCTCGAAGTACAGCGCGGCGTCGCCACCGATCTCTCGAAAGATCGGAATGTCGCTGACGACGACGGGGATGCCAAGACTCATCGCCTCGACCAGGGGAATTCCGAAGCCCTCATCGAGCGAGGCGGTCACGAGCGCGGTCGCCGAGCGCAACAGGCGGTGATATTGCTCGTCGCTGACCCCGTCGTGGAAGACAAGGCGGGCTTGCGGTGCCAGCCGGCCCAGCCGAGCCCGTTCGGTCGACGACACCCGACTGAGCAGGTGCAGTTCGTATTCGGGCAGGTCGGCCAGGGCCAGCACGAGCGTGTCGAGGTTCTTGTACGGCATGAAGGAACCCATATAGATCAGCCGGGTAGTTTCCGGAATGCTCCGGTGACCGGGCAGACCCGGTGCGGCATCGGCGGCGTTCGGCACCACGGTGATCGGACGCCGGGTGAGGTGGTGTTCCCTGATCAGTGAACGCGTGGTCTCGGATACCGTCACGACGCCGTCGGCGCCATTCAACAGCATCCGCTGTGGCCACCAGGACAGGTGGTAGGCCCGCCAGAGCAGCCGGATGAACGGGGAGAGATCGCGCGGCGGTGTGCGGTTACGGTAGTAGATCAGGTCATGCACGGTCAGGAACAAGCGGTACTTGCGGCCCCAGGATCCCATCGTCTGCATCGGGCTGAAGACGACGTCGGGTTTCAGCCGGTTGACCGACAGTGCGACCAGCGGTTCGAAGAGGCTGGTCGGTGCGCGCATCAACTGCCAGGGCAGAGCCGGAAGCATCCGTAGCTGCCGATGGTCGCTGATCAGCATGATGAGCGGATGCAGTCGGCCCAGTTCGGTGACCAGCCCCGCGGTGTACCGGCTGATGCCGTCATGCTGATCGAGGCGCACATAACGGCAGTCGACGACAATCCTCACAGCGGGCGCTCCTCCGCCAGAAATTCCCGGATGAATGCGGCGGCGGGTTTCGGCTTTTCGTAGTGGATGAGGTGGCCGACATTCTCAATGACCCGCACTGTCGCGTTCGGAAACATGGTCGCCAACCGATACTGCGCGGCGAGCGGTGTGATGTCATCTTTGTCGGCGGCGATCAGCAGCGTGGGCTGCCGGATTTGTGCAGCGAACTCGCCCACATCGTGGCTCACCGAGGCGGTGAAGGCGGCCATCACGACCCGGCGATCGGCGAAGGCACTGAAGTACAAGTCGTGCTGGTTGTGAATCCAGCGTCGCAGCTGCGCATCGCGAGTCTTGGCCATGCTCACGCTCATGATGCGCACAATGGCACGGTTCTGCAGCAGCGCGTAGCCCCAGCGCTCCGGAAGGGCCGCCGCCGCCCAGTAATAGAACACCGCCAGGCGGGTCAGCACGCCGCGCGGTCCGGACAGTGCCGGCGCGGCAATCGGATTGACCAGGACGACCTCGTCGGCGGCCAGCCCGTCTGCGACGGCCGCAGCGACCACGATCGAGCCGAAAGAATGGCCCAGCACCACCATTCGCCCGGTCGGAGCCAGCACGCGGAGAAATTCCTGGAGCCAGCCGGCGTAGGCCGAGAGGGAATGTCCCCCGTCGCGGAACGGAGCTGACTGGCCGAAACCGGGCAGGTCCGGTGCCACGATGCGCAGGTCCGGTGTAACCGGATCCTCGCCGAGCAACTCGGCCACGACCAGCTGCAGGCCGTGGTGATCGCCCCGAAAGCCATGTACCAGCACCAGGGTGGTAGACGCACCGGGGTCGCCGTAATCCCAGTACCGCGTGTCACTGCACTGGCGTTCGGTGCCGGGTACGGATGCGGTGAGCTCGCGCACCGGGAGGCTCTGCAGGAGCCTGTCGTAGGGAGAAGAAACGATCATCGGCCCTAGTTTAGGCGCGAGACTTGCGCAAGGCTGGACGCGCACCGGGGTGGTCGATCTAGACTCGAGCCACCATTGCATCGAGAGAGCCCTTTGCGGGGACGGAAGGAACGCCGTGAGCTTCACCGCACCCATTCAGTTGCCCGGTTTGGCCCTCGATCCGCGGTGGTATCGCCGCGCCGTCTTCTATGAGGTCATGGTTCGATCCTTTGTCGACAGTAATGCCGACGGGTCCGGAGACCTGGCCGGCCTGGTGTCGAAGCTCGATTACCTGCAGTGGCTCGGCATCGATGCCCTGTGGATTCCGCCGTTCTTCAATTCTCCGCTCAAGGACGGAGGCTACGACGTTGCCGACTACCGCACGATCCTGCCCGAATTCGGTACTTTGGAAGAGTTCAAGGACCTCGTGACCAAAGCGCACGAACGGAATATGCGCATCGTGATCGACTTTCCGCTGAATCACACCTCGGATCAGCACGAATGGTTCCAGCAGTCCCGCGAAGACCCCGACGGCCCGTTCGGAGATTTCTACGTCTGGAGCGACACCGACGAGCGGTATCCCAACATCCGCATCATCTTCACCGACACCGAGGAATCGAACTGGGCCTTTGATCCGGTGCGCCGCCAGTTCTTTTTTCACCGGTTCTTCTCACACCAGCCCGACCTCAACTTCGAGAACACTGCGGTTCAGGAAGCCATTTTCGATGTCGTGCGCTTCTGGCTGGACCTGGGCGTCGACGGCTTTCGGTTGGACGCCATCCCCTACCTGTTCGAGTCCGAAGAGGGCAACGGCGAGGGCGAGCCGCCGACGCACGAGTTCGTCAAGCGGCTGCGCTCCATGGTGGACCGGGACTACCCCGGCCGGGTCATGATCGCCGAAGCCAATCAGTGGCCGCGCGAAGTTGCGGCATTCTTCGGCACCGAGGACGAACCGGAATGCCATATGGCGTTCGATTTTCCCGTGATGCCGCGCATCTTCTACTCCCTGCGCTCCCAGCAAGCCAACGAATTGGTGCGGGTGCTCTCCGAGACGACCGACATTCCCGACGGCGCCGGCTGGGGCGTGTTCCTCCGCAATCACGACGAGCTCACACTGGAAATGGTCAGCGAGGAATATCGGCAGGCCATGTATGGCTGGTACGCCTACGACCCACGGATGCGCGCCAATATCGGCATTCGCAGGCGGCTGGCCCCGCTGCTCGACAATTCTCGGGCCGAGTTGGAGCTCGCCCATGCCCTGCTGTTTGCCCTGCCGGGCAGCCCGTTCCTCTATTACGGCGATGAGATCGGTATGGGTGACAACATCTGGCTGCCCGACCGCGACAGTTCCCGAACCCCCATGCAGTGGACCCCGGACCGCAATGCCGGTTTCTCCGATGCCGACCCCGGCAAGCTGTTCCTGCCCATCGTGCAGTCGCTGGTCTACAACTTCACGCAGACCAACGTGGAGTCCCAGCTGGCCCAGTCCGGTTCGCTCCTGCACTGGATCCGTAACGTTATCCACGTGCGCAAGGCGCACCCGACCTTCGGGCTGGGCACGATTCGGGTGCTGAAGACCAATCACGAATCGGTGCTCGTGTTCACCCGCAGCTACGCCGGCTCTGGTTCCATGTTCGGCGATCAGCCGGAAACCGTGATGTGCGTGTTCAGCTTCTCGCACAACCCGGTCGCATTCACCATCGAGGATGTCGACATGGCAGGTACCCGGCTTTACGACCTGTTCGGCGGCGCCGTCTTTCCCAGTTTCAACGAGGAGGGCGCCCTCACCCTTACCCTCGGGGCGCAAAGTTTCTACTGGCTGCACTGCGGTTGACCCCTGCGGTGATCGCCGGCCGGTCGGTGAATAATCTGGTCGTGAATTTTCATTGTCGAGCAGGCTCGCAGCACGTACTCTTGGGCTAAAGCAAGCAATCGTCAAGGTCTGGAGGCCGGTCGATCGTGGCTGAATGGTCGAGCACAGACGGTGGAGTAGAGGACACGGAATTGTGCGCCCATTTTGTCTCCTCCCTGCCGGTTGACGGTGCTGCGGTGTCTGTTTTTGGTGGCGAGGTCCCGGAAACGGTCGTCTGCGCCACCGACGGCCTCGCTGCTCGCCTCGATGAACTGCAGTTCGATCTCGGCGAGGGCCCGCGGTGGGAGGCGGCTCGCACCCGACTTCCCGTGTTGGAACCTCGGATTCGTGAGGTGGCGCATCCGCTGTGGCCCGTCTTCTATACGGCGCTGATGGACACCGCCGTTGAAGCGCTCTACGTCTTTCCGCTCACCCTCGGCGCGCTCGATGTCGGAATCGTCGAGCTGTACAGCACAACGCCTGGGGTATTGGATCGCACGGACCGGGCTAAGGCCCTGGTGCTGGCCAACGAGACCGCCTGGAACCTGCTCGACCGCCTGCTCCGCGTGCAGGAATCAGCAGCCAGCGGCGAGACCACGTCGGCGTCCTCGGCATCGCCCCTGTCGCGACGGGAAATTCACCAGGCGACCGGCATGGTGCTCGTGCAGATGAACGTGACGCCAACGGATGCCCTGCTCGTGCTTCGCGCGCATGCCTTCTCCCACGGAACGACGGTGCGCAGCATCGCGGGTGACGTAGTCGCCCGCCGCCTGCAATTTTCACCCAAAAATGATTGAAATTCAAGAAAGGTCAGAGAATCACTCATGGTCACCATGACTCGCGCCGCGCTGGTGAGCGCCGCCTTCGTGAAGTTGACGGACACTCTCGTAGGCGAATATGACGTCCTCGACGTGCTGCATACCCTGGTCGAGGAGTGCGTGGAGTTGCTCGACGCCACTGCGGCCGGCCTCCTGCTGGCCGATCCCAGCGGGGAACTCCAGGTGGTCGCGTCCACCAGCGAAGAGAGCTACCTCGTCGAGGTCCTGCAGCAGCAGGCCGGTTCCGGTCCCTGTGTGGACTGCTACCTCACCGGCAAAGTCGTCACCCTCGGCGATATTGACGCTTTTCACGACACCTACCCGGAATTTGCAGCTGCCGCGCTCTCCCAGGGCTTTCGCTCCGTACACGCGATTCCCATGCGAGTTCGCCATCGGGCGATCGGGGCGCTGAATCTGTTTCGCACCGAAACTGGCGACGTCACCCCTGAGGACGCAGCGATCGGGCAGGCCATGGCCGATGTCGCGACCATCAGCATCCTGCAGGAACGCACCGTGCGTGAAGACGCCGTCGTCAACGAGCAGTTGCAGCGGGCGCTGAACAGTCGCATCTTGATTGAACAAGCGAAGGGGGTCATCGCCCAGGTCAGTACCGTCGACATGGACGAAGCCTTCAAACGGTTGCGGGCCGATGCCCGGGCGCGTGATCACACCATGCGTGAGAGTGCAGAAGACGTCATCAACCGGCGGATCACACTCTGACTGCAAGTCATACGGGAGCCATCGCTCTGGGCGGCGCGGATGCCTGTCGGTGGTCGCCCCTAGGGTGGAGGTATGAGCACCTGGAGCGATCACCTCGCCGTATTCGACCTTGAAACCACCGGCATCGACGTGGAAACCTGCCGCATCGTGTCGGCCACCGTCGCCGTTCTCGACGCGAGCGGCACAGCCGTGGAGCGAATCGATTGGCTGGTCGATCCCGGTGTTGATATTCCGGCCGGCGCGACCAGCGTGCACGGCATCACCACCCAGCAGGCCGTAGAGCACGGCCGAAATGCGTCAGAAGCGGTGGCCGAGATCGTCACGGCTCTCCGCGGGCATCTGAGCGACGGTCTGCCCATCGTGGCCTACAACGCCCCCTACGACCTCACCCTGCTCGACCGTGAAGCCCTGCGCTACGGCATTGCCCCCCTGGTGGCGCCCAGTCCGGTCGTTGACCCCCTGGTCATTGACAAAGCAGTCGACAAGTATCGCAAGGGAAAGCGCACCCTCGAAGTCACGAGCGCGTTCTACGGCGTCGTCCTCGACGACGCTCACGATGCCGGCGCCGACGCGATCGCGGCCGGACGCGTCGCTCAGGCGATTCACCGCGCGCACGAACGCGCGCTTCCCGCAACGCTCGGTGAGATGCATTCCCTGCAGGTCACCTGGTATCGCCAGCAGGCAGAAAGTTTTCAAGAATACATGCGGCGCGGCCGCGATCCCGAATTTCTGGCCGACACCGCCTGGCCTCAGCGCTGACTCCCTCAGCGCTGACAGTTGCGGCCCCAACAAGAAAGCGACCAGCCGGAGCTGGTCGCTTTCTGTTGTTGTGAACCGGAGCGTTCCGAAACCTGGTGCTATTTGCCAAAGCCCTTGTAGCGCGAGTTGAACTTCTCGACGCGGCCGGCGGAGTCCATGATGCGCTGCTTGCCCGTGTAGAACGGGTGCGACTCGGAGGAGATTTCCACGTCGATGACCGGGTACGTGGTTCCGTCTTCCCACTCGATGGTCTTCTTGCTGGAGACCGTCGAACGAGTCAGGAAGGTCGCGCCGGAGGCGAGGTCGCGGAAGACGACGGCAGCATACTCGGGGTGGATGTCAGACTTCATGAAAATTTCCTTTTGCACTTCTGGTGAACAGACTTGTAACTGGTCACAGTGCTGTTCGATTATTAGGCCCTGCCCGCCGTGTCACAGAAAGGCGACGGCAAGCTGGGTGGCCAGATGGCCAGCCACTTACTTTAGCAGACATTGCTTTAGCAGAAAGCCGCGCTCGCCGAGCGCTCGGTTAGACCGCGCGAGCCGAGTAACGACCGTCGGTCTCGATGAGTTCGATGTTCAGGCCGAACGTCTCACTGAGGGCCTCGGCGGTGAGCGCCTCACCGATGGGCCCGGAGGAGACGACCTGGCCGCCCGACAGCAGCAGCACGTGGGTGAACCCGAGTGGGATCTCTTCGACATGGTGGGTGACCATGATGATGGCCGGCGAATTGGGCTCTTGCGCGAAACCGCTGAGCAGTTGCAGAAGCGATTCACGGGCACCGAGGTCGAGACTCGCAGCAGGCTCGTCAAGCAGCAGAATCTCCGGGTCGGTCATGACCGAACGGGCGATCTGCACCCGCTTCTGCTCTCCATCACTGAGGGTGCCGAACTTGCGGTCGGCGAGGTGATCGAGGTTCCATTCCTGCAGCACCCGCTGGGCGCGGCGTTCGTCAATGGTCTCGTATTCTTCGTTCCACCGGCCGGTGACAGAATAGGCCGCCGTCATGACAACATCGAGGACTTTCTCGTTGCCGGGCACCTTACGGGCCATGGCGGTCGACGCGAACCCGATCCGGGGCCGCAGTTCGAAGACATCCGTTCCGCCGAGCGTCTCATCGAGCACTTCGGCTTGACCGCTCGACGGGTGCATGAAGGCGGCGGCGATCTGCAGCAGGGTGGTCTTGCCCGCACCGTTCGGGCCGAGAATGACCCACCGTTGCTCGTCGTCGACGCTCCAATTCACTGAGTCGAGGATGGTGGTGCCACCCCGGACGACGGAGACGTCGGTGAAATGCAGAACGTTGGCCATACAGCCATGTTATCGGGCGGGGCCGGTGCTGAAATACGCCGGGCCGTCGCTCGACGACCCGGCGCTTGCACGTCAGAGGAGGGACGTGTAGATCTCTCGAGTGCGCGTAGCGATCTGACTCCAACCGAACTCGTGCTCCGCCCGCAGGCGGCCAGCGCGCCCCATGTCGGCGGCGCGGGCTGGATCGCTCACCACTTCGGTGAGGATGCGGGCGAGGTCGGAGACGAACTGGTCTGGATGCAGCGGGGTGCCCGTTCCGTCGGTCAGTTGCTCGATCGGCACCAGCCGCCCGGTCTGGCCGTCGGCCACGACCTCCGGAATTCCTCCGGTGGCCGTGCCCACAACCGCCAGGCCACAGGCCATGGCCTCGAGGTTGACGATTCCGAGTGGTTCGTAGATGGACGGGCAGACGAAGACCGTGCCGTGGGTCAGGACGGCGGCGAGCTCGGGCTGGGCGAGAAGCCGGTTGATCCACACGACTCCCGATCGTTCTCGTTGCAGGGCCTCGACGCCGGCGGTGACTTCAGCCAGGATGCCGGGAGTGTCGGGCGCGCCGGCGCACAGCACGAGCTGCACCTCCGGTGGCAGCAATGCTGCGGCGCGCAACAGATACGGCAGGCCTTTTTGCCGTGTGATGCGGCCGACGAAGACGACAGACGGCCGGTCGGGATCGATCCCCAGCCCGCGTACGAAATCGACGTCGAGCCTGGGCTTCCAGCGCTCGAGGTCGATGCCGTTGTACACCGTGTGCACCCGGCTCTCGTCGAGTGCTGGATAGCTGCGCAGGATGTCGCGGCGCATGCCGTCGCTGACGGCGATGACGGCATCCGCTGCCTCGAAGGCCGTCTTCTCGATCCAGCTCGACACCCGATAGCCGCCGCCGAGTTGCTCGGCCTTCCACGGACGCAGGGGTTCGAGGCTGTGCGCGGTCACCACGTGCGGAATGCCGTGGAGCATCTTGGCGAGGTGCCCGGCGGCGTTGGCGTACCACGTGTGCGAGTGCACCAGATCGGCCCCAGCAGCGTCCTGGGCCATCTGAAGGTCGACGCCCAACGTGCCCAAGGTGGCGTTGGCATCGACCAGCTGGGCCGGCACCGCATAGGCGAATGTGTCGGCATCGGGGCGGGGCGCACCGAAACAGCGCACCGAGACGTCGATATCTTCGCGGAGCGCTCGCACGAGCTCCGTGACGTGTACGCCCGCTCCCCCGTAAATCTCCGGGGGGTATTCCTTGGTCATCAGATCCACTCGCATGCAGCAAAGGTAGCGCAGCCCGACCCGACGCACATCTCGTGGTGCTAGTCGTGTCGCTCGGTTGGCCCTACTCTGGACACATGAAGGCCAAGAAGATCTTTGGAATCGTTCTCGCCGGTGGTGAGGGAAAACGGCTAATGCCGCTGACCGAGGACCGGGCGAAGCCCGCTGTCCCCTTCGGCGGGCATTATCGCCTGGTGGATTTCGCCCTTTCCAACCTCATCAATTCCGGTGTCACCCAGATCGTGGTGCTGACCCAGTACAAGTCACACAGCCTCGACCGCCACGTCTCCCAGACCTGGCATGTGTCCGGCGGACTGTTCAACTCGTACATTGCCTCGGTGCCGGCCCAGCAACGGCTCGGCAAGCGCTGGTTCAGCGGCTCGGCCGATGCGATTCTGCAGAGCCTCAACCTCATTCACGATGAGAAACCCGACATCGTCGTCGTCGTCGGCGCCGACCACGTCTATCGGATGGACTTCAGCCAGATGATCGACGCGCATATCGCGTCGGGAATGTCGGCGACGGTCGCGGCCATTCGCCAGCCGATCGGCCTGGCCGACCAGTTCGGCGTCATCGAAGTGGATGCCGCGACCCCCGATCGGATCTCCGATTTTCGGGAGAAGCCCAAGGATGCCGTCGGGCTCGCCGACGCCCCGCACGAGGTGTTCGCTTCGATGGGCAACTATGTTTTTAACACCGATGCCCTGATCGAGACGGTGCTCCGCGATGGTGAGCGTACCGACTCCAGTCACGACATGGGCGGCGACATCATCCCCGATTTTGTCTCCCGCGGCGACGCGGGCGTGTACGACCTGCAGCGCAACGAAGTGCCAGGGTCCACCGATCGGGATAAGTACTACTGGCGCGATGTGGGAACCATCGATTCGTTCTTCGAAGCGCACCAGGATCTCATTTCTGCGCTCCCCGTGTTCAACCTGTACAACCAGAAGTGGCCGATCTTCAGCATGCAGCTGAACTCGCCGCCGGCGAAGTTCGTGCGCGACGGTCATGGCGCACTCGGAACCATGATCGACTCGATCGTCTCGCTGGGCTGCGTCATCTCCGGCGCTCACATCGAGCGGAGCGTACTCGGTCCGTGGACCTCGATCGGCTCCGCCTGTGAGGTCGTCGACTCGATCGTGTTCGACCGGGTGCAGATTCGGCCGGGCGCCATAGTTCGACGCGCCATTCTCGACAAGGAAGTAATCGTCGAGGCCGGGGCCACGGTCGGTGTCGATCGGGATCGCGACCTCGCGCGCGGTTTCAGTGTGACCGAATCCGGCATTACCGTCGTCGGCAAGGGCGTGCTCGTTACTCCGTGATCCTTAGCTCCGCACCACGTTTCCTGGTCGTGCTCGACGCCGACTCCACACTGATCCAGGACGAAGTGATCGAGCTGCTGGCGGATGCTGCCGGCTCACGCGATCTCGTCGCCGATGTCACTGAACTCGCCATGCGCGGCGAACTCGACTTTGCGCAAAGCCTGCGCCAGCGGGTGTTGACCCTGGCGGGACTGCCGGACACTGTCTTTGCCGAGGTGGGGCAACGCATCCGCCTGACTGCGGGGGTTCCCGAACTGATTGCCGGCATTCATGCCGGCGGGGGCGTCGTCGGAGTGGTGTCAGGCGGCTTTCACGAGTTGCTCGACCCCCTCGCGGCCGAACTGGGCCTGGACCATTGGCGGGCCAACCGGCTCGAGGTCGAAGCCGGCCGCCTAACCGGACGAGTTCTCGGACCGATCATCGACGCCGAGGCCAAAGCGGTCGCCCTGCGCGAATGGGCCGCAGGCGGCCGGATCGCCCTGTCGCAGACGATCGCGGTCGGTGATGGCGCAAACGACCTGTGCATGATGGACGCGGCCGGTCTCGCCGTCGCGTTCAACGCCAAACCGCGGGTGAAGCGTGAAGCCGACCTGGTGATCGACCACTGCAATCTCAGTCAGGTACTGCCGCTGCTCGGCCTGCGCGGCTGAGCCGGCAGCTCCGCCGCACGGCAGGCGGTTCACGCTCAGGCGGTTTAGTGGCCCATACCGAGGCCGCCGTCGACCGGAATGACTGCACCCGAGATATACGCAGCGTCATCGCCGGCGAGCCAGGTCACGACACGAGCGACTTCGGATGGAGTGGCGAACCGGCCGGCCGGGATGCTGCGCTGGTACTCCGCCTGCTGCGCTTCGGGCAGGGCTGCCGTCATGTCGGTTTCAATGAATCCGGGAGCAACGACGTTGGCGGTGATGCCGCGGGCGCCCAGCTCGCGGGTGACCGAGCGGGCCAGCCCGATCAGGCCGCTCTTGGACGCCGAATAGTTCACCTGCCCGGCGGAGCCGTACAGGCCCACAACGCTGGAAATGAGCACGATCCGCCCGAAACGTGCCTTGAGCATGCCCTTGCTGGCACGCTTGACGACGCGGAACGCCCCGCTCAGGTTCGTGTCGACCACCGACGTGAAGTCATCCTCTGACATGCGCATGAGCAGGGTGTCGCGGGTGATGCCGGCGTTGGCCACGACGACCTCGACCGGGCCGTAGATCGCCTCGATCTCGGTGAAGGCGGCATCGATGGATGCGGCGTCGGTCACGTCGGCGCGCACGGTGACGCAGCCAGCCGGCCCGTGCCCGGACCGAGACGTCACGGCGACGCGGTGTCCCTGGGCGAGGAACTCCTCCGCGATGGCAAAGCCGATGCCGCGGTTACCGCCGGTGACGAGCACTGTTCGAGCCGTTGTCATGAAGTTCCTGTTCTGTTGCTTGCTGTGGATTGACGTCGCGGGTCGGGATCGCTGAAATACCCGGCAGATTCAAGTTTAAGGCGTGCACCAACCACGCCGCGCGGACGTAGGCTTGAACAGGTGGATTTTCTACCTTGGACGAAACCAACTTGAACCCGATGGACCTATGAAGCAGCAGTCGATCACCTCGCTCCCCGCCTCTCCGGAGGTCGAACGACGCAGTCGGATGATCAAATATTCGATTGCGATGGGTGTGCGTGTCGTCTGCATTGTGCTCATGCTGTTCGTGAACGGCTGGTGGCTGGTGCTGTGCGCGATCGGTGCGATCGTACTGCCGTACTTCGCCGTCGTCGTCGCGAACGTGAAGATTGCGCCGCGTGGAGCCGAAGTCCTGCGGCCGGGCAGTGTCGAGATCTATACCTCTTCCGAGAACCGCGCGCCCGACGATGGGGTCAAGTGAGTGCTCGCGCGGCCGCTGTGATGATCGGACTGGGCGCTCCCCTGCAATCGTCGACGTGCTCGCGGGCGGACTGCAAGAACGCGGGCCGTTGGCGGCTGGACTGGCGCAACCCGCGCATCCACTCGGCCGACCGCGTCAAAACCTGGCTCGCCTGCGACGAGCACGTCGACTACCTGCGTGAGTTTCTGACCGCCCGTGACTTTCCCCTGACCGTGAGCGAGCTGGAGGCCACGTCGAAGCCGAGCGGAGATGAGCAATGACGGGCTGGAGGTTCGCCTTCAGCCGCCGCTGGGCGGGGTACCTGGCGCTGACGATTCTTTTCGCCGCGGTGTGTTCCGGACTCGGCGTCTGGCAGCTGGCTCGGCGCGACGAGGCCCTCACCGAGCTGTTCAAGATCGATTCCAACTTCGATTCCAAGCCGATTTCCGTAACCGAAGCGCTCCCCGAGCTGACTGACTTCCATGAATCCCAAAAGTGGATGCCGGTGGAACTGACCGGAACCTACCTCACGGACGACGAGATGCTTGCGCGCAACCGACCGCTGAACGTCAATCCCGGCTTCGAGGTACTGACCCCGCTGCTGCTCACCGACGGCACTATTTTTATCGTCAACCGCGGCTGGCTTCCCACCGGTCAGGAACAGGATGCTCCGGACACGGTGCCGGCGCCGCCGAGCGGAACGGTCACCGTCGTTGCCAGGCTCAAGGCGACCGAACCGGACCTGCCGGGCCGCACCGCCAGCGGTGACCAGGTTGCGACGATCAACCTCACGTCCATTGCCGAACGCCTCGACCAACCCACTTATACTGGTGCCTACGGTTTGATGGACACCGAGAGCCCCGCCGCCACCGACAAACGCCCGACCGCCGTTGCGAAACCCATCCGCGATGAAGGTCCACACCTGTCGTACGCGTTCCAGTGGTTCGTGTTCGGCCTGCTCGCGTTCATCGGCCTCGGCTGGGCAGTGCGCGAAGAATACCGAGCAGTGAATGCCGATGACCCCGAGGAACGCGAACGCGCGGATGAGCGCGCCCGCAAGCGTGCGGCGAAACCGCGTAATGATGCCGAGGTCGAAGACGCACTGCTCGACCGGCAGCTGCACTAGCCGCGGTACGCGTCAGGCGACAGCGCGGTGGTCCTGCCGACTGCCGGAGGTGCCCTGGCTGGTGCCGGGACTGAGCAATCCCCGGTAGACGCCGAGCAGCGACGCGGCGGATCGGGTCCAGTCCAGGCGAAGGGCGTGCTCCCGAGCCGCCACGGACATCCGTTGGGCCCGCTGCGGATCGGCCAGCAGATCGGCGATCGCGTCGGCCCACACCCGCGGCTCACGCGACTCCAGCACCAGGCCGGTGACTCCGTCAACGACGGCTTCACGCAGGCCACCGGATGCTGCGGCGATAGCCGGCACGCCGCTCGCCGCCCCCTCGAGCGCGACCAGCCCATACGTTTCTGAGTGAGACGGAACCAGCACCAGGCGGGCTCCGCGAAACAGGCGGGCCAGGTCTTCCCTGGACCGGGGACCGACCAACCGAAGCTGGGGCCCGAGCCCGACCCGCTCGGCGAGTTCGCGCAACTCCTCGATGTAGCCGTTGTAGTCGGCCGATGCCGCACCGGCGATCACGAGGGACGGACGGATCTCAGCGGGAACGCCGGCAATGGCGGCAATGGCGAGGTCGAGCCCCTTCAACGGCTGCAGGCGGGCAGCAACGAGCAGATAGCCTCGGTCGTCGGCCTCAAAAGCACGGCTGGACGGACCGACCGGGCGGAATGCCGTGCTGTCGACACCGGGCAGTACGACCGCTGTGCGTTCGGTGGCTCCACCGAGTCGTCCCATGATCGTCGTGGCCTCGGCCGCACTGATCGCCACAAGCGAATCCGATTCGCGGGCCAGCCAGGCCTCGCCGCGCATCCGCCCCGGTGATTCGGCCCGCTCACCCGCGGAGAGCGGCGTCGAATCGTCGGCAGCGATGCTGTGAAAACTCTGCACGTGCGGCACGCCCCAGCGCCTGGCGACGGGTAGGGCCGCCATGCCGGAGAACCAGTGATGCGAGTGAATGATGTCGTGCGGCTCGAGTTCGGCGAGCCGGGACGAAAAGTCAGCCATCCAGTGCTCATGCTCACCCTTCGGCAGGGCTGCGGGCGGACCGGCGTCGAGAAAGTGCAGGGTCACGCCGGGAGCAAGCGGCATCGAGGCTGGCTGGTTGGCCGCTGAGCGGCGGGTCACGATGCTCACCTCGTGCCCGAAGGCCGCGAGAGCCTCGGCCTGGTGGCGCACGACAACGTTCATACCGCCGGCGTCACCGGCCCCCGGATCCGCGCCCGGCGAAGTATGCAGGCACACCAGCGCGATGCGCAATGACTCGTCAGGCGGCAACACGCACGATTCCTTTGACTCGGACGATTCGGCGTGCCACCGCCGAATCAGAAGTTGAGTTAGGACAGCTCGATCAGGTCGAGGTAGTCCTTGTTCCAGTGGTCTTCAGTGCCCTCGGGCATGATGAGCACTCGCTCCGGGTTGAGAGCCTGCACGGCCCCCTCATCGTGGCTCACGAGCACGACGGCTCCGGCGTAGTGCGCCAGGGCATCGAGGATCTCCTCGCGGCTGGCCGGGTCGAGGTTGTTTGTGGGCTCGTCGAGCAGCAGCACGTTGGCGCCGGAGACGACGATCATGGCCAGGGCGAGACGCGTTTTCTCGCCACCGGAGAGCACTCCGGCGGGCTTGTTCGAGTCGTCACCGGTGAACAGGAACGAGCCGAGTACCCGGCGGGCTTCCATCTCGGTGATGCTCGGCGACGAGGAGACCATGTTCTCGAGCACACTGCGCTTGACGTCGATCGTCTCGTGCTCCTGCGCGTAGTAGCCGATGCGCAAACCATGGCCGGGTTCGATCGAACCGGTGTCGGACTCATCGACGCCCGCGAGCATGCGCAGCAGGGTGGTCTTTCCGGCACCGTTGAGGCCGAGGATGACAACCTTGGAGCCGCGGTCGATCGCGAGGTCGACGGCGGTGAAGATTTCGAGGGAACCGTAGCTCTTCGAAAGGTCCTTGGCCATGAGGGGGGTGCGACCACACGGTGCAGGCTCGGGAAAACGCAGCTTGGCCACGCGCTCAACGGCCCGCACGGCGTCGAGACCGGAGAGGAGCTTCTCGGCGCGGGCCACCATCTGGTGCGCTGCGGCGGCCTTGCTGGCCTTGGCGCCGAACTTGGCGGCCTGAAGCTGCAGGGTGGACGCCTTCTTCTCGGCGTTGGAGCGTTCCTTCTTGCGCCGGTCGGCATCCGCTGTGCGCTGCAGCAGGTAGTTCTTCCAGTTCATGTTGTAGATGTCGATCATCATGCGGTTCGCATCGAGGTAGAACACCCGGTTGACCGTCTCGCCGACGAGTTCGATGTCGTGGCTGATGATGATGACGCCACCCTTGTAGTTCTTGACGAACTCGCGGAGCCACGCCACCGAGTCGGCGTCGAGGTGGTTGGTAGGTTCGTCGAGGATCATCATCTCGGCGGCAGAGAACAGGATTCGCGCCAGTTCGATGCGACGGCGCTGACCACCGGACAGTGTGCTCAAGGCCTGGTCGAGGATGTGGTCTGGCAGTTTCAGGTTGCTCGCGATCGACGCGGCTTCCGCCTCGGCGGAATAGCCGCCGAGTCCGTTGAATTCGTCGGTCAGGCGACCGTACTTCTTCATGGCGGCGGCGCTGATCTTAGGGTCGGGGTCGGCCATGGCGAGGCTGGACTCGTGCATCCCGAGGGCGATTGTACCGAGGCCGCGGGCATCGAGGATGCGCGTGCGGGCCAGCATGGTCGGGTCGCCGGCGCGCGGGTCCTGGGGCAGGTAGCCGATTTCACCCGAATGGCTGATCGATCCCTTGGTCGGGTTCGTCTCCCCCGCGAGCGTCTTCGTCAGCGTCGTCTTGCCGGCTCCGTTACGGCCGACGAGGCCGATCTTGTCGCCGCTCGCGACGCGGAAGTTGACGCCCTCCATGAGCACGCGGGCTCCAACGCGGATTTCGAGATCTTGCACGTTGAGCACAGCAATAGTCCATTCGAAGTGTTTGTACGGGTGTGAAGTGTGTGTGGGCCAAAGCGGTCCAACTCACTAGTATATTTGCCTTCAGGCTGTGCTCGGCACACGAGGGCCCCGCGGCGACCTAGAGCAGGGCTGCCAACAGCGATTTTTCCAGCCAGTTGAGGTACGCCTCGGTCGACCAGCCCAGTGACAGAACGAGCGTCCGAAACGTGTGCGGGTGGGCCAGAGCCCACATCGTCGCTGCAGCCTCGTGGTCGCTGATGCCGCCCCGCAGTCCGCGCTTTTCGCGGAGCGCCGCCGCCACCTCACCGAACCCGTGCAACCGGGCCGCGTCGCGCTTCTGCTCGAATTCGCCCACATCGGGATCGACGACGGCCGCTTCGCTGACGATGCGCAAAATGCCCGACGTACGCTCGTTCACGAGGGCGCTCGACCGCGCCAATATACGGATGACCTCGGTCGCCGTGCGTGCCTCGGCAATGCGTTCCCGAGTCACCCCCGACAACAATGCCGGCGCATCCGGCTCCGCCGCCACCCGGTCGAGCACCGCCGCGAGCAGTTCGGCCTTGGACCCCACTGAGTTGTAGATGGTCTGCACCACCACGCCGGCCTCCCCCGCAATGGCCGCGACCGACGTACCCACATAACCGCGCTCCAACATGAGGCGCCCTGCAGCCATGACGATATCCGCCCTCGTGCTCGCCGCCTGTGCCGCTCGCCGCCGGATCGCCCCGTTTTCCCCTGTATCCATACAACTAGCATATCGTTCCACTCAGTAGACCCTAATGCCAGCAAGAGAAGATCATCGCCTGGCCCCAGGCCAGCAACGCCGAGGTCCTCACCGAAGCGTGGGACTACACCACCAACACCGCCGAAACCGGCCGACCCCAGACCGGACCACAGCACGAACACGACTGGGACGCGACCTTCGCCGCCCAACAAGGCCTCGTCGCAGGGATGGCCTGCGCGCTGCGCATCCCCTATGGCACCGCCTCCAGCCTCCTCCACGAGAGCCGCGTGCTGGTGGAATCCCGCACCCAGACTCTCGATGCCCTCCGCACCGGGTAGATCTCCCTGCGGCACGTGCGGCGGGTGCTCGACCAGCTCGACTCCGTCCCCCCGCCCGCCCGCGCCGAGCTCGAAACGGTGCTGCTGCCGCACGCGAAACGACTCACCCCCGCCCAATTCGACGGCAAGGCCCGAAAACTCCGCGAACGCTTCCACCCCGACAGCATCACCGTGCGCCGCCCCAAGTGCCTCGCCGACCGCCGGGTGCAGTTCTTCCCCGACACAGACGGCATGGCCACGATCTGGCTCCGCGCCGCCGGCGACGAGTTTCCTGCGCATCCTCACCCACCCGCACACCGGCATCGTCCTCGACGTCAGCGCCGAGCCCTTCCGGGTGCCGGCGAGCCTGAAGAAGTACCTGCGCCTCCGCGATGGAACCTGCCGGTTCCCCGGCTGCAACCGCTCCGCCGGCCACAGCGACCTCGACCACACCTAGATAAGCAATTCGGCGGCCCCACCACCGCCACCAACCTGCACTTCCTCTCCCCCGCCCACCACAACCTCAAGCACTTCAGCGACTGGAAGGCCGTCGCCACCCCCGACGGCACCCTGCACTGGACCAGCCCCGCCGGCAAGCACTACGCCACCGACCCCGCCACCCGCATCAGCCCACCGCGACAACAAACCGCACCAGCACCACCTCCGCCGACCGCACCAACACCACCCCAGTCCGACCCGTGGACCTCCGTTTGGGACACCGACAATGCCGGGGACCCTGACCCCCAACCGTTCTAGAGTGGTCGAGGCCAAGACGGGCGAGCGAAGTGCCCTGTCACAAGTCCACGACCGGACGAGTGTGGAAGGCATTCGACCTGAAATCACACCGGCAGAACGGGTTCAGGCTCTCCAACGATCCCCCGTTCGCAGAGAAAGTCTATGGCGTTGTCGGCCTGTCATCCAGCACTTAGACCACCGCAGCGTTCACTCGTAGGAAGGACCCCGTGCTCGTCACCGTCACCTCGACTGCGCCTGCCGCATCCAATCTGAGCCACCTGCTTCGTAAGCACCCAGATCGCGCGCAGGAATTCTCGCTCGTTACGTGAACGACCGGCCATATGCGTTTTCACCCATGGTCGCCATCGCGCTGGGCCGGGTCTTCCGCACGGCCATGAACGGTTTAAGCGAGTCGTTTCCCGAGCTCGCAGCATCCGCGTTGCCCCTCGAAGTCACCGTGGCGGCCGTGCCGGCCAAGGGCCCCGACACAGCCGGCCTCGTCACGAGCCTGTTCGGGCAGCTCGGCTGGTCCGTCGATGAGACGCCGATTCTGCTGGACCCGGACTCCCCGGAGTGGGGCGATTCCGTCTACGTCGACCTCGTTTTGCGCGGCGACGTCCTCCTCAGCGATGGGCTCCGGCGCCTTTATGTTCTGCTGCCCGTGCACGACGACGCCAAGAACTCTTGGGTATCGGACGACGAGGTCGGCAAGCTCCCCCGCGCGGGCGAAGGCTGGCTGCCTGACCACCCCGAGCGCGCGCTCATCACCCGCCACT
Source organism: Cryobacterium glaciale (assembly GCF_004402535.1). Lineage (GTDB taxonomy): Bacteria > Actinomycetota > Actinomycetes > Actinomycetales > Microbacteriaceae > Cryobacterium > Cryobacterium glaciale. The sequence goes on from NZ_SOEY01000006.1 coordinate 147,870, forward strand.
ACCTCGCGCATCAGCGGTCGATGGTCGACGAGGCAACGACGCTGTTTGCCGCGAATGCCCGGCTGAACGACCTCGACCACGGGCCGGTACCGGAGCTGGCCTCGATCACGGATTCGAGTGGTCCCGGGCCGAGTGCGTTGCCTGGGCGGCTGAAGTCGCGGCTCGCCGCGGGTTCACGGTCGAGTACCGAACGGTCGGCGACGTCGACGTCCAACTCGGCTCCCCGACCCAACTCGCTCTGTTCCGAAAGGCCACCCAGTGATGACGCGTCTCACTCTTCTCGACCTGTCGCTCGTAGTGCTCGGCGGCGCCTCGGGCTTCGGAAAGTCGACGTTCGCTGCCAGCCACTTCGGACAGTTCGAGACGCTGTCGCGGGACCTTTTCCGCAGGCTCGTCTCCAACGACGAGAACGACCAGGCTGCGACTTCCAAGGCTGTATTCGGCGTGCTGGCCATGGAATTCGAGCCGGTCGACCCGCGGCTCTAAGCCACAAACAGAAGGCCCCGCCGGCTGATGCTGGCGGGGCTTCCAAATCGAACGAGTACTACATGGCGAAGCCGAGGGCGCGCATCATGTCGCGACCGTCGTCGGTGATCTTCTCCGGACCCCACGGCGGCATCCAGACCCAGTTGATGCGGAACTGGTCAACGACGCCGTCCAGAGCCTCGGCCGTCTGCTCCTCGAGCACGTCGGTCAGCGGGCAGCCGGCCGAGGTGAGGGTCATGTGGATGATGAGAGCGTTGTTCTCGTCGTCCCAGCCGAGGTCGTAGATGAGCCCGAGGTCGACGACATTGATGCCGAGTTCCGGGTCCATGACATCTTTGAGGGCTTCTTCGATTTCATCGAAGCGCGCCGGACTGAGTGTGGAGGCCATGGTATTAGCCTACGTTCGACGGGACGAGAAAGCGATCGTAGCCTTCGTCCTCGAGGCGGTCGGCGAGCTCCGGGCCGCCCTGTTCGGCGATGCGCCCGTTGACGAACACGTGCACGAAGTCAGGGTGGATGTAGCGCAGGATGCGCGTGTAGTGCGTGATCAGGAGCAGTCCGAGGCCGGTGTTGGCCTTGGCGCGATTGACGCCCTCGGCGACGATCTTGAGCGCATCGACATCGAGGCCGGAATCGGTCTCGTCGAGGACGGCGAACTTGGGCTTGAGCAGTTCGAGCTGAAGGATCTCGTTGCGCTTCTTCTCGCCACCGGAGAAGCCCTCGTTGACGTTGCGCTCGGCAAAGGTCTTGTCCATGCGCAGGTTGGTCATGGCCTGGCGAACGTCCTTGATCCAGGTGCGGATCGGCGGAGCTTCACCCTCGATGGCCGTCTTGGCGGTGCGGAGGAAGTTCGTGACGGTAACGCCGGGAATCTCGATCGGGTACTGCATGGCGAGGAACAGGCCGGCACGAGCGCGGGCATCCACTGTCATGGTGAGCACTTCGGCGCCGTCGAGCAGGATGGAGCCGCTCTCGACGTGATACTTGGGGTGGCCGGCGATTGTGTAGGCCAGGGTGGACTTGCCGGAGCCGTTCGGGCCCATGATGGCGTGGATTTCGCCCTCATTGATGGTGAGGTTGACGCCACGCAGAATCTGCTTGGTGCCCTGGTCGGTTTCGACACTGACGTGCAGGTCTTTGATCTCAAGAACAGACATGAATGTCCTATTCCTTTCTGAATTCTAAAAAATGAGCTGGTGGGGCGGTCGGTGCTTTGAGACAGGCTCTGCTTGAGACTGACTCTGCTTGAGACGATTCAGACCGCGACGGTGACGGAAGGATCGACGAAGACATAACCGTCGATGAGTTCAACGTTGTAGACCGGAACCGGGTCGTAGGCCGGCAGGGACAGCGGCTTGCCGGTGGTGAGGGAGAACATCGAGCCGTGGGCCCAGCACTCGAGAGTCTGGCCTTCCACGAATCCCTCGGACAGGGAGATGTCACCGTGCGTGCAGGTATCACCGATGGCGAAGACGTCGCCGGCGGCATCACGCACGAGGGCGATGGCGACCCCATCGATTTCGACCTTGACGGCCTGGTTTACTTCGAGCTCATCGAGAGCGCAGATCTTCGTTGCGGCCATGCTTACTTGTCGTCCGTTCCAATAAGTTCGGCTTCGATTGCGAGTTGCAACCGAGCTTCAAGTTCGGGGGAACCAATCTGCTGCACGACCTCGGTCAGGAAACCGCGCACGACCAGTCGCCGCGCTTCCTCCTCGGTGATCCCGCGAGCCTGGAGGTAGAACAGCTGCTCGTCGTCGAACCGCCCGGTAGCACTGGCGTGACCGGCCCCGACGATGTCGCCGGTTTCGATCTCCAGGTTGGGGATGGAATCAGCGCGGGTACCCGCGCTGAGCACGAGGTTGCGGTTCTGTTCGTAGCTGTCGGTCCCGGCAGCCTTGTGTCCGATCAGCACATCGCCGATCCAGACCGTGCGGGCGTCCTGGCCCTGCAGCGCGCCCTTGTAGTTGACGCGGCTGCGGCTCTTGGGGGCGTCGTGGAACACGTAGACCTGCTGTTCCAGGTGCTGGCCGGCATCCGCGAAGTAGAGACCGAGGAGGAGCGTGTCGGAGCCTGATCCGGCCAGACGCACCGAGGGATTGACACGCACGATGCTGCCACCGAGGGAGACGACGACGTGCTTGAGGCGAGCGTCGCGACCGACGGATGCGAAATGGTTGGCCAGGTGCACCGCGGAATCGTCCCATTCCTGCAGCGAGACGACCGTGAGGTTCGCGGACTCACCGAGGATGATTTCGACGTTTTCGCTCAGGCGAGCGTCACCGGTGTTGTGCAGGATGACCGTGGCCTGGCTGAACGGCCTGGCCTCGATGATCGTGTGGGCTCCGCGGGCGGAGTTGCCGAGAGCCGATCGAGTGACCGTGATCTCCTTGGCTTCTTCGCCGCTCACCGTGATGGCGAGGGCCTCGTCGAACACCGACCAGGCGTTCGCAGCTGCGCGTTCTTCCGGCAGCCCGGCGGTGCCGATGCGGGCATCCGTTCTGGGGACCCACTCAACGGACACGTCCGCCGACGGGGTGGATTCAACGGCGTAACGCGAGCCGTCGAGGTCACCCGCGGTGAGGTCCGTGAACTTCGCGACCGGTGAGTGCTTCCAGACGGCTTCGCGTCCGGTGACGGCCTCGAAGTCGGCCACGTTGACGCTTTTGAAGCGGCCGGAGCGGGTTTGCACCGGCACGTAGCCGAAACGGCCGTCTGAGTGTTCCTTGATTCCGTGCTGGCCGACCGGCAGGGTCGACGAGTCGGCGGCGGGGGTGGATGATTCGGGCACAGTTTTTGAAGCGCTCTTCGAAAGCGCTGAAGCGGCGGACATTTAGCCGACGGATCCTTCCATGCCCATTTCAATGAGCTTGTTGAGTTCGAGGGCGTACTCCATCGGGAGCTCCCGGGCGATCGGTTCGATGAAACCGCGAACGATCATGGCCATTGCCTCGTCTTCGGGCATGCCGCGGCTCATCAGGTAGAACAGTTGCTCTGCGCTGACGCGGGAGACGGTGGCCTCGTGGCCGAGCTGTACGTCGTCCACGCGGATGTCGATGGACGGGTAGGTGTCGGAGCGCGACTGGGTGTCGACCAGAAGGGCGTCGCACCGAACCGTGTTGGCGGAGTGGTGCGCGGCAGCATCCACTCGAACCTCACCACGGTAGCCGCTGCGCCCGCCACCGCGAGCGATGGACTTGGAAACGATCGACGACTGCGTGTACGGAGCCATGTGGATCATCTTGGCTCCGGCGTCCTGGTGCTGGCCGGGGCCGGCGAAGGCCACCGAAAGCGTCTCGCCCTTGGCGTGCTCCCCCATCAGGTAGATCGAGGGGTACTTCATTGTGACCTTGGAACCGATGTTGCCGTCGATCCACTCCATCGTGGCGCCTTCGCCGGCCGTGGCCCGCTTGGTGACGAGGTTGTAGACGTTGTTCGACCAGTTCTGGATGGTCGTGTAGCGAACGCGCGCGTTCTTCTTCACGACGATTTCGACCACGGCCGAGTGCAGCGAGTCGGACTTGTAGATCGGGGCCGTGCAGCCCTCGATGTAGTGCACGTAACTGCCCTCGTCGGCGATGATGAGCGTGCGCTCGAACTGGCCCATGTTCTCGGTGTTAATGCGGAAGTAGGCCTGGAGCGGGATTTCGACGTGCACGCCGGGCGGCACGTAGACGAACGACCCGCCGGACCAGACCGCCGTGTTGAGCGCAGCGAATTTGTTGTCGCCGGAGGGGATGATGGTGCCGAAGTACTCTTCGAAGAACTCCGGGTGCTCTTTGAGCGCCGTGTCGGTGTCCATGAAGATGACGCCCTGGGCTTCGAGCTCCTCATTGATCTGGTGGTAGACCACTTCGGATTCGTACTGCGCGGCGACACCGGAGACGAGGCGCTGGCGCTCAGCTTCGGGGATGCCGAGCTTCTCGTAGGTGTTCTTAATGTCGTCGGGCAGGTCTTCCCAGGTCTGGGCCTGTTTCTCCGTTGAGCGCACAAAATACTTGATGTTGTCGAAGTCGATCTCGGAGAGGTCGGCGCCCCAGGTGGGCATCGGCTTGCGTTCGAACAGCTGTAGGGCCTTGAGGCGTCGCTGCAGCATCCAGTCCGGCTCGGACTTCAGGTTCGAGATGTCCGTGACGACCTCGGGAGAAATACCACGGCGAGCGGATGCGCCGGCCTTGTCGGAGTCGGCCCACCCAAATTCGTAGGTTCCAATCCCCTCAAGGTCGGGACGGTCGAGCAGGACATCCGACATAATTACCTCTTCTCTACCCAGCACAACCCGGATATTAGTCCGGTCATTCCCGGGTGGCCCCAGTATCGATCAACTCAGTCGAGATGAACTCAGTCGAGGTGAACTCAGTGGAGACCACGGGGAACGGGTTGTGTGGACAGCTACGTTGCGTACCTAGAATATTCATGGAGTAGGAAACTAACCTGAGCCGACCAGACCTCGGTGGGGGCTGTTCGGTTCCGATTGCAAACGTGCAATCACCATGACCGCACGAAGTATCTCCATGAGATATCAATTCTACAGGTTGATCAGCAGGATACGCGTGCTTTGCGGGTCGATTTACATTTGCACAGGGCACGATCAGAAGACACTCGATGAGAAGCAACACAGTGGGAGCAGAACCGGTGAATGCGATATACCAGTGGTTACCGAGCGCTATCGACGCACGGATTCGGGTGGTCGCCTGGCTGTCACTTGTGACGGAGATTTTGATTGTCGGAACCGGAGGCGCTGTTCGCCTGACGGGTTCCGGGCTCGGCTGCCCGACCTGGCCGACCTGTGTCGCCGGGTCCCTGGTGCCGACACAGGAGATGGGGGTGCACGGAGTCATCGAATTCGGAAACCGACTGATGACCGGGCTGATCGGCATCATTGCGATCGCGGCCGTCGTGCTGCTCTGGCGTCTCCGCAAGGGGCGCAAGGACCTGTTCGTGCTCGCCGTGATCCTCGGATCCGGCGTTCTGGCGCAGGCGCTCGTCGGCGGCGTCACCGTGTTGACCGGCCTCAACCCCTTCATCGTTGGATTTCACTTCACCGCGTCGCTCATCATGGTCTGCATCGCGACCGTGCTCGTGCACCGGGTCTACCTCGCACCGGGCCTGCGCGCACTGGTCGTGCCGGTCGGTTTCGCCGGGCTCGCCCACGCCACGAGTTTCGTCGTTGCGCTGACCGTACTGATGGGTGTGCTCACCACCGCCTCCGGACCGCATTCGGGCGATGTTGCCGCTGGGCGCACCGGCTTCAACGCCGAGTTGCTCGAGCACCTGCACGCCTGGCCGGGCTACGCGACGCTGGTCCTGACGCTCGTGCTGGTCGGGGCATCCGTTCGTGGCAAGCTGCCCGTGCGTTCCTTCGTCGTCACGTTGCTGGTGGTCGAGCTCGTGCAGATTGTGGTCGGACTGCTGCAGGCAAATCTGGGGCTCCCGCCGTTGCTCGTCGGGCTGCACATGGTGCTCGCCTGCGTGCTTGCCGCAGCGATGACCGCCGTTGTGCTGAACCTCAAGGCCCCAGTCGGTCAGCCCGCCGGACTCCCCGAGTTTGCCGGGAACGGGACCGCGAGGAATTAGTTCGCGTAGCTCTCCCCCGGCGGTGCCGGCCGGTGTACTCTCCAGACATGCATCTCGCTCCGGGAGCCAAATCGAAGCCGCCAGACGATGCGGCGCGCCTTGCCCTGTTCGGTCCGCCGGTGTTCGGTTTCGTGCCGCAATCGCGCATCCAGGAGCGCGGCTGGAGCTGGTACGGCAACCATGGCCGCACGCTCGAAGCGCAGGCGCATTACTGGCTCGCCGACCCGTCGGGCAATTTTTGGTTCGAAGATTCCCCGGCCGGACCGGTCGGCATCGCCGAACTGCGCGGCTTCGTCTTCACCGACGTGCCGGGATCCACCAGTCGCGGCGGGGACCCCATTCGGGATGCGCTCAACCAACACCTGCAGTACATCGTGATGAACTACGCCAAGAACCCGTACGACTTCGGGTCGCAACTGTGGGCGGACCGACACACGCAGCAGCAGTCGGAGATCGAGCTGGCACTGGCCCACCGGTCGAATCTGGTCGTGGACGACAGGGCCCTGCCCGCCATCACCGTCACGGCCTCCGACTTCACGGCGACCGCGATGGCCCTGGCCGGACGCGTTGTCACCGTCGTCATCCACTCGGCGGACGTCGGCAAGATCGACACCCGCCTCACCCGGCGGGTCTAAATCAGTCAGAGGCGGACGACGAAAACGAGGCGCGCCGGCCTAGAACGGGAGCAGCGGGTCGACTCCGACGGCGACGAACAACAGGGTCAGGTAGGCGATCGAACCGTGGAAGACACGCATCGGTGACACGTGCTCGTGCCGAATAGCCAAGCTGTACAGGCGGTGTGTCTCATAGATGAACCAACCACCGGTGACGAGCGCGGTAAAGCTATACAGAAGTCCCATGTCGGCGATAGGAATGAGCAGCAGCGAGCAGGCGACGGTAGCCCACGCATAGAGGATGACCTGCAGGCCGACCTGGGCGCGACCACGCACCACGGCGAGCATGGGAACTCCGGCGGCCTGGTAGTCGCTGCGGTATTTCATCGACAGCGGCCAGTAGTGCGGTGGTGTCCAGAGGAAGATGATCATAAAGAGAATGATCGGCGGCCAGGACAGGTCACCGGTCACGGCAGCCCAGCCGATCAGTACGGGCATGCACCCGGCGACACCGCCCCAGACGATGTTCTGCGGGGTGCGACGTTTGAGGATGATCGTGTAGAACACGACGTAGAGCAGAATGGCACCGAACGACAGCGCGGCGGCGAGCCAGTTGATCAGCAGTCCCAGCCACAGAATGGACGCAGCGCCCAACGCCCACGCAAAGATCAGGGCTTCCCGATCGCTCAGTTCTCCCGTGACCAGCGGCCGATTCTTGGTGCGCTTCATGAGGCGATCGATATCGCGATCGAGGTAACAATTGAACGCACCAGCCGAGCCGGCGCTGAGCGATCCGCCGACCAGCGTTGCCAGGATCAACCACAGATTGGGGATTCCTCGCTCGGCGAGCAACATTGTGGGGGCAGTGACCACCAGGAGCAGCTCGACGACTCGCGGTTTGGTGAGGGAGATGTAGGCCTTGATGGTGCGCTTCAGTGTGCGCGGTCCGCTCCGGACCGGGGTCTTCAGGGCGACGTCCATTAATCCTCTAACGCTAGGCAAGTCTTCCCATTCTAGGACACAGCCGCGCGACGCTCCACCGCAGCCCGGATCCGGATTGTGACTCCATGTCACGTCATTTCGAGCGTCCCGGCACATTCCTTACGTATACTTGCAGTGCTCCCCACAGTGAATCAGTAGTTCGGCGAGCCCCCGGGTGGGAGATGGCAGCGTGAAGCAGGCCAACTCGCTGGGGGTGACACTTCGCTTGCAGTCCAGCGCCAGGAAGGCGCGACGGGCAAGAACGAAACGGTTGCCGACAATTGCACAACTATCAAAGGATGGGTTGAGCTCAACCCGCCTTCGCTTCAATGAAGGGTTACGTGACGTGGCAGCTTTCCAATGGGATTCCATTGACGATCAGGCGGTCAATACCGCGCGCATTCTGGCGGCTGACGCCGTGGAGAAAGTTGGGAATGGGCATCCGGGCACCGCGATGAGCCTCGCCCCGGCCGCGTACCTGCTGTTCCAGAAGATCATGCGCCGCGACCCGGCCGATAACGAGTGGATCGGTCGCGACCGCTTCATTCTCTCGGTCGGCCACAGCTCGCTCACCCAGTACGTGCAGTTGTACCTCGGTGGCTACGGCCTCGAGCTCGAAGACCTCAAAGCCCTGCGCACCTGGGGATCCAAGACCCCCGGCCACCCGGAATACGGCCACACCGACGGCGTCGAGATCACGACCGGCCCGCTCGGCCAGGGCCTGGCATCCGCTGTCGGGTTCGCCTACGCGTCGCGTTTCGAGCGTGGCCTGTTCGACCCGGATGCCGCCGCAGGCGCCAGCCCGTTCGACCACTTCGTCTATGTCATCGCCGGGGACGGCGACTTGCAGGAAGGCATCACGAGCGAGGCATCCTCTCTCGCCGGCCACCAGCAGCTTGGCAACCTCATTGCCATCTACGACAGCAACCAGATCTCGATCGAGGACGATACCAACATCGCCTTCACGGAGGACGTCGCTGCGCGCTATGCCGCCTATGACTGGCACGTGCAGACGGTGGATTGGAAGAAGACCGGCTCCTACGTCGAAGACGTCGCCGAGCTACACAAGGCCATCGAGGCCGCACAGAACGAAACCGGCAAGCCGAGCCTGATCATCCTCAAGACGATCATCGGTTGGCCGAGCCCGAAGAAGCAGAACACCGGCAAGATCCACGGCTCCGCCCTCGGCGCCGAGGAACTCGCCGGGGTCAAGTCGGTTTTGGGCTTCGACCCGGAGAAGGCCTTCGACGTGGCCCCCGCGGTCATCGCCCACACCCGCCTGGCCGTGGAGCGCGGCGCCACCGCCCACGCCGAATGGACCCTGCAGTTCGATGCCTGGGCGACGGCCAACCCCGAGCGCAAGATCCTGCTCGACCGGGTGCTGTCCGGCGACCTGCCCGACGGCGTCGACGACGCCCTCCCGCTCTTCCCCGGCGGCACCGCGGTCTCGACCCGCGCAGCCTCCGGCAAGGTGCTCACCGCCCTCGGCGGCGTCATCCCGGAACTGTGGGGCGGCTCGGCCGACCTCGCCGAGTCGAACAACACCACCATCGGCGGCGCCGCCTCATTCATTCCGAGTGAGCACTCCACCGGTGCATGGACCGGGAACTCCTACGGTCGCGTACTGCACTTCGGCATCCGTGAACACGCCATGGCCGCGATTCTCAACGGCATCGTGCTGCACGGCAACACCCGCCCGTTTGGCGGTACCTTCCTGATCTTCAGCGACTACATGCGCCCGGCCGTTCGCCTGGCAGCGCTCATGAAGGCGCCGTCGATCTTCGTCTGGACCCACGACTCCGTCGCGCTCGGCGAGGACGGCCCCACCCACCAGCCGATCGAACAGCTCGCCACCCTGCGCGCGATCCCCGGACTCGACGTGGTGCGCCCCGGCGACGCCAACGAAACCGCCTGGGCCTGGAAGACCATTCTGGAACGCCGGGGCGGCCCGGCCGGGATCGCCCTGACCCGCCAGAACATTCCGGTGTACGAGCGTGGCGAGGGCGCAGCATCCGCTGAAGTCTTCGCCTCGGCGAAGAACGTAGCCCGCGGCGCCTACGTGCTGGCCGAAGCAGCCGGCGGCACCCCGGATGTCATCCTGATCGGCACCGGCTCCGAGGTGCAGCTTGCCGTGGACGCCCGCGCGCAGCTGGCCCTCGAAGGTATCAACGCCCGCGTGGTCAGCGCCCCGTGCCTGGAATGGTTCGAAGAGCAGAGCAGCGAATACCGCGAATCGGTGCTTCCGGCCGCGATCACGGCCCGCGTGTCGGTCGAAGCAGGCCTCGCGCTGACCTGGCGCGGTTACGTCGGAGACGCCGGCCGCAGCATCTCCATCGAGCACTTCGGGGCGTCCGCTGACTACCAGACGCTGTTCCGCGAATTCGGCATCACCACCGAGGCCGTCGTCACTGCCGCCAAGGAATCAATCAGCGCAGCCTGATGTTGGCCCCAAAACGGGGTCAACACCGCACTATCCTCTCCACCACACCGCATCAGCCCACTGCCTGACGGCAGCACTAAGGAGATTTCAACAATGACAAACTCGACACCCCTCGCCCAGCTGTCAGCAGCCGGCGTCAGCATCTGGCTCGACGACCTTTCCCGCGAACGCATCAACTCCGGCGGACTGCAGGACCTGATCAGGAACAGTAACGTCGTCGGCGTCACCACCAACCCGACCATCTTCGCCGGCGCCCTCGCCAAGGGCGAGGCCTACACCGAGCAGGTCGCGGCCCTGGCTGCGGCCGGCACGAACGTGACCGACGCCGTCTTCGCCATCACCACCGACGACGTCGCTGCCGCCTGTGACATCTTTCGCCCGGTCTACGACTCGACCAATGGCCAGGACGGCCGCGTCTCGATCGAGGTCGAGCCGAGCCTCGCCCGCGACGCTGCCGGAACGGTCGCTGAAGCCCAGCAGCTCTGGGCCAAGGTCAACCGCGCCAACGCGATGATCAAGATCCCCGCGACGGTCGAGGGCCTCGAAGCCATCACGGCGACGATCGCCCTCGGTATCAGCGTCAACGTCACCCTGATCTTCAGCCTTGAACGTCACCGCCAGGTCATCAACGCCTACCTCGCCGGACTCGAGAAGGCCAAGGCCGCCGGTATCGACCTCTCGACGATTCACTCGGTCGCCTCGTTCTTCGTCTCCCGCGTCGACTCCGAGATCAACGCCCGCCTTGAGGCGATCGGAACTCCCGAGGCCCTCGCCCTCAAGAGTCAGGCCGGCGTCGCCAATGCGCAACTCGCCTACCAGGTGTACGAGCAGGCGTTCAGCAGTGAGCGCGCACTCGGCCTGATCAAGGCCGGCGCCACCAAGCAGCGCCCGCTCTGGGCCTCGACCGGAGTCAAGGACGCCAGCCTGCCCGACACCCTCTACGTGACCGAGCTGGTCGCCCCCGAGGTCGTCAACACGATGCCCGAGAAGACCATGCAGGCCGCCGCCGACCACGGCATCATCCCCGCCGACTCGGTCACCGGCTCGTACGCCGCCGCGAACGCCGTACTCGACGCACTCGCAGCCCAGGGCGTCTCGTACGCCGACGTGACCCGCCTGCTCGAAGAAGAGGGCCTGTCCAAGTTCGAGGTGTCCTGGAACGAACTGCGGGGCACCGTACAGACCGCCCTCACCGCCGCCTCGACCAGCGCGGCCCCGACAAGCTCGGCAGTCTGATGAGCTTTCGCATCTCGGTGAGTGGCTTAGCTGCCGATGCCGTGCGCGCCACCGTGCCTGCCCTGGTCACGGATCTGGTCGCCTCCGGCATCACGGCCCTGGATCCCGCCCTGTGGGGCCCTGAGGCCGAAGCCGAGGCCGCTGTGCGCCTCGGCTGGACCGAGTCCGTCGCGGTGTCCCGCCCGCTCGTCGCCGAAATCGTGGAACTGCGGGCCACCCTGCAGGCTCGCGGTGTCAGCCAGATCGCCCTCGCCGGCATGGGCGGATCGTCACTCGCCCCCGAGGTCATCACCCGCACCGCCGGCGTCACCCTCACGGTGCTCGACGCGACCGACCCCGGACAGGTGCTCGCCGCGCTTAACGACAACCTGGCCGGTACAGCCCTGGTGGTTTCGTCCAAGAGCGGTTCGACGGTCGAAACCGACAGCCAGCGCCGCGTCTTCGAACGCGCATTCCGCGCGATCGGTATCGACCCGGCCGACCGCATCATCGTCGTGACCGATCCCGGGTCGCCCCTCGAGGCATCCGCTCGGGAAGCGGGCTACCGTGTCTTCACTGCCGACCCGACCGTCGGCGGTCGCTACTCCGCACTGACCGCCTTCGGTCTCGTCCCGTCGGGACTGGCCGGAGTCGACGTCGGCGCGCTGCTCGACGAGGCCGAATCGATCACCCTGGCCTTGGCCGTGGACTCCCCCGAGAACCCAGGACTCGTGCTCGGCGCGGCGATCGCAGCCACCAACCCGCGGCGCGACAAGCTCGCCATCGTCTCGGACGGGACCCACATCGTCGGCTTCGCCGACTGGGTCGAACAGCTCATCGCTGAATCCACCGGCAAGCTCGGTACCGGCATCCTGCCGGTCGTGCTCGAGCTCGACGCTCCCGAACTGGCCGAGGCGCTGCCGGATGTGCAGCTCGTGCGGGTCGTCGCTGATGCCGGACCCGAACTATTCGGTGACTCAGGCGACGAGATTCGCGTCAGCGGTACCCTCGGGGCCCAGTTCTTAGTCTGGGAGTACGCAACCGTCGTCGCCGGGCGCCTGCTCGGCATCAACCCGTTTGACCAGCCCGACGTCGAGTCCGCCAAGATCGCCACGCGGGGTCTGCTCGACGCCCGCCCGGCGCCGGAGCCGGCCGCGTTCATCGCGGACGGTATTGAAGTGCGTGGTACCCCGCACGTCATCGGTGCCGCGAGCGACCTCGCCTCAGCGATTGATGCGCTGCTCGAGGAGCTCGGCCCTGACGGGTACGTTGCCGTGCAGGCCTATGTCGACCGTCTCGCCCTTCCGGAACTGGCCGAGATTCGCAACAAACTCGCCGCGTTATCGAAGCGTCCGGTCACCTTCGGCTGGGGTCCGCGCTTTCTGCACTCCACCGGGCAGTTCCACAAGGGCGGACCGGCAACGGCCGTCTACCTGCAGATCCTGGCCACGCCGGCGGAGGACCTCGACATTCCCGAGCGTCCGTTCACTTTTGGTGAGCTGATCCAGGCGCAGGCGAGCGGCGATGCCAGCGTGCTCGCCGAGCATGGACGCCCGGTTTTGACGTTGACCCTGACGCAGCCCAAGCAGAACATCAGGGCCCTGTTCCAGGCCCTGGCTTAGCCGGTGGTTGGTTCCTCGCGGGTATTTGCCGGGAGGAACCAACCACCGCACCGATCGTTCCTTTTCACAGCACCCACTGATCTGTCCCTGATGTATCCCGAAATTTTCTGCACTGTCCCGTCAAAGGAGCTGCATGTCCCCGGTGGAAATTACTCCGGAGTTTAATCCGCTCAGGTCACCCTCCGACTATCGCCTGAATCGCATTGCCGGGCCCTCCAGCCTCGTGATCTTCGGCGTCACCGGTGACCTGGCGCGCAAGAAACTCATGCCCGCGGTCTATGACCTCGCCAATCGGGGGCTGCTGCCGCCCGGTTTCGCCCTCGTCGGTTTTGCCCGCCGGGACTGGGACAACGAAGACTTCATGCAGGTTGTGCACGATGCCGTCAAGGAACACGCCCGCACCGACTTCCACGAAGACGTCTGGGCGCAGCTGGCCGAGGGCATCCGCTTTGTTTCAGGCACTTTTGACGACGATGAAGCCTTCACCCGGCTCAGCCAGACAATCGACGACCTCGACCGAGAGCGGGGAACGATGGGCAACCATGCGTTCTACCTGGCGATTCCACCGAAGGCCTTCCCCCAGGTCACCGAGCAGCTGCGCCGCTCCGGCCTCGCCGAGCAGAAAAACGGCCAGTGGCGCCGTGTCGTCATTGAGAAGCCGTTCGGCAGTGACCTCAAGACAGCGCGTCAGCTTAATGACGTTGTTGAGTCGGTCTTTCCGCCCGACTCCGTCTTTCGGATCGACCACTACCTCGGCAAGGAGACGGTGCAGAACATTCTGGCGCTGCGCTTCGCCAATGAGATGTTTGAGCCGCTCTGGAACGCCAACCACGTCGAGCACGTGCAGATCACCATGGCCGAGGACATCGGGGTGGGTGGCCGAGCCGGATATTACGACGGCATCGGCGCCGCCCGCGATGTCATTCAGAACCACCTGCTGCAACTTCTCGCCCTTACGGCAATGGAAGAGCCCATCTCGTTCGACGCCGCCGACCTGCGCGCCGAAAAGGAAAAGGTGCTCGCCTCGGTACGGCTGCCCGCCGACCTCGGCCTCGGCACCGCCCGCGGCCAGTACGCCGGCGGTTGGCAGGGCGGCGAAAAAGTCGCCGGTTTCCTCGAGGAAGACGGCATGAACCCGGAATCCGTCACCGAAACCTACGCCGCCATGCGATTGACGATCGACACGCGTCGCTGGGCTGGAGTGCCGTTCTACCTCCGCGCCGGCAAGCGGCTCGGACGCCGTGTCACCGAAATCGCCGTGGTGTTCAAACGCGCGCCGCAATACCTGTTCGCTCCCGGACAGACGGCCGAGCTCGGCCATAACGCCCTCGTGATTCGGGTGCAGCCCGACGAGGGCGTCACGATCCGGTTCGGATCCAAGGTGCCGGGAGTGGTTATGCAGGTGCGCGACGTGACCATGGACTTCGGCTACGGCCACGCCTTCACCGAGGCGAGCCCCGAGGCCTACGAGCGTCTCATCCTCGATGTGCTCCTCGGCGATCCGCCGCTGTTCCCCCGGCACGAAGAGGTGGAACTGTCCTGGAAGATTCTCGACCCGATCGAAGAGTTCTGGGCCACGCAGGGGCAGCCTGAGCAGTACCGCCCCGGAACGTGGGGGCCCACATCCGCTGATGAGCTACTGGCCCGCGACGGCCGCACCTGGAGGCGTCCATGATCGTCGATCTGCCCAACACCACGACGGCGAAGATCTCGAAAGCCCTCGTTCGCATTCGCGAAGAGGGCGGCGCCGTCGCCCTCGGCCGGGTGCTGACCCTGATCATTGCTTCAACCCTCGGACACGAGGAAGAAGCCATCGAGGCCGCCAATGATGCTTCCCGGGAGCACCCGATGCGCGTCATCGTCGTGTCAACCCAGGAATCCACCGCGTCCGCCGAGACACCCGAAGCACGGCTCGATGCGGAAATTCGGGTCGGCGGCGACGCTGGCGCCAGTGAGGTCATCGTCCTGCGTGCGTACGGCGCCGCTGCGAGCGACCCGGAGAGCCTGGTCACCGGCCTGCTGTTGTCGGATGCTCCCGTCGTCGCCTGGTGGCCGGGGACGGCCCCGGCCGTTCCGGGCGATTCCCCGCTCGGACGCATCGCCTACCGTCGTATAACGGATGCTTCGGCGCAGCCGGATCCACAGTCAGCGCTGCACCATCTCTGCGGGAGCTACCGCCCGGGCGACACCGACTTCGCCTGGACCCGTCTAACCCTCTGGCGCGCCCAGCTCGCCGCAGTGCTTGACCAGCCTCCCTACGAACCGATCACCGGGATCCAGGTCACCGGAGCGGCGGCCTCACCCTCGACAACCCTGCTGGCCGCCTGGCTGCAGATGCAGCTTCAGGTGCCCGTCGACTACGAGCTGACCACCGGCCCCCTCGCCAACGGCGTACACGGGGTACACCTCACCCGCGCGTCGGGGACGATCTCGCTCGAACGAGAGGTGCCCGACATCGCCACGCTCAGCCAGCCGGGACAGCCGATGCAGGATCTGACCCTCAAACGTCGCAGCCTGCGCGACTGTCTGGCCGACGAACTGCGCCGACTTGATCCCGACGAGCTGTATGGTGAGGTCATCACCCGCGGCCTGCCGCAACTCGATGACGTGGTGACGCCAGGAACGGGAGTGTGACCGTGACGAATGAACGCCGCGTGCTGTTGCACCAGAATAAGCAAGCGCTGGCCGGGTCGGTCGCTGCCCGATTTTTGACTAACATGGTCGATGTGCTGGCGAAACAGGACGAAGCCCACGTTGTTCTCACCGGTGGTTCCGTAGGAATTGCCGTTTTGGCCGCCATCAACGAGTCTGCCGCACGCGACACCATCGATTGGTCCCGGGTGAACTTCTGGTGGGGCGACGAACGTTGGGTTCCGCGCGCCGATGCCGAGCGCAATGAGCTACAGGCACGCGATGCTCTGCTCGATCACATCGACGTTCCGCCGGGGAACATCCATGCGTTCGGCGCCTCGGATGATCCGGCTGAAGCTGGGGTGGACCCCCTCGACGCCGCCGCGGCTCGGTACTCAGCAGAGCTGCTCGCACACGCACCGGAGGGTGCCCAGTACCCTCGGTTCGACGTGACATTGCTCGGAGTTGGACCAGACGGGCATATTGCGTCGCTGTTCCCGCACCGATCGGGCATTCGCGAGCGTGACGCCAGCGTGGTCACCGTGCGGGACTCGCCCAAGCCGCCGTCTGATCGCTTGTCGCTGACCCGGCCCGTGCTCAATTCCTCGGACCGAGTCTGGCTCGTCCTGGCCGGCTCCGACAAGGCCTCCGCGCTCGGACTGGCACTTGCGGGCGCGAGCCGCGACGAAGTCCCGGCTGCGGGAATCAAGGGACGCTACCGCACCATGTTCTTCGTCGACAGCGACGCAGCCGCCCAGGTTCCGGAAAACCTCATTGCCCCGGCTTATTAGGCCCGGTCTTCGATGGCCATGAGGTCAAAAAACCGGCCCTCGATTTCCCAAGGGCCGGTTTTTGGTGCGATCTGTCAGGTCAAGCCCGCTAGTTCGTGGGCGACAGCTTGCCGCGGCGAACTCGCAACTGATTGAGCGCCTCTTCAAGGAGCGACTCTGCTTCTTCCTCGGTTCGACGTTCCTTGACGTACGCCAGGTGCGTCTTGTAGGGCTCGAGCTTTACCACGGATGGGGGATTCTCCTTGTCGCGTCCGGCCGGCAGCCCGGATGACGGGCAATCGATGGTCACCGGAATCTCTTCGTCGGGCAGGCTCGCGGCGAAGTACCTTACGGTCTCATTGCCGAGTGCATCCCAATAGGAGACCTTGATGCGGTCCGCGTGGAAACCGCGGTCCTGCTCGCCCATGGGGCCCGCGCCTACACGCGAGCCACGAATTGCGCTGCCGCCTGATGCCATCTTGTTCCTCCGTTGACTCGTGCAGTTGTGCGCTGCATAATCGAGCAATTGTTGGTGCTGCTGAAATACTGTGACCTGAAACTTCAGGCTGACCCTGCGCGGGTTAGCTCCGCGCGGGTAAACTCTGCACAGGGTAACTCTGGACAGGGCGAAAAGTTAAGCCCCGGTGTCAAACTTGGTGATCAACCCGAGCACAACGATGCAGGAGATCCAGAGAAGCCCCAGAATGATCGTGATGCGGTTGAGGTTGCGTTCGGCAACCCCTGAGGCTCCGAGGTTGGACGTCACGCCACCACCGAACATGTCGGACAACCCACCGCCCCGCCCCTTGTGCAACAGAATGAGCATGGTGAGCAGGAGGCTCGTAATTCCAACGAGCACCTGCATGACGACCTGGAGAATCTCCACACGAAACCTTTCAAAACACGGTGGGCGCAACTCTGGCGCCCAGACCATCGTAATTATACCCTGCACACGGGAGCGAGGTGGTTGCCCCGGGGGCAACCACCTCGCCACGCAGTGTCAGGAACGCGTCGGGTTAGAGGTCGACGTGCTTCTGATATCGAACGATGCTGGAGAACTCTGGAATGTCCAGGCTCGCGCCGCCAACCAGAGCACCGTCAACGTTGGGTTCCCGCATGAAAGCTGCGATGTTGCCGCTCTTGACCGAGCCACCATACAGAATGCGGGTCTTGTCGGCTACATCCTGCCCGAGGGTGTCGGCGAGAACGCCGCGGAGCGCGGCGGCAACCTGCTCCGCCTGTTCCGGCGTGGCAGCCTGGCCGGAGCCGATGGCCCAGACCGGCTCATACGCGACGACGATATCGGCGGCGTTGGTGACGCCGGCGAGGGCAGCGCGCAGCTGGGCGACCGGAACAGCGCTCGGACCGTGTACGGCGAGGTCTTCGGCACTCTCGCCGACGCAGATCAGCGGTACGAGATTGTGCTTCAAAGCGGCGGTCACCTTCGCGGCGACCTGCTCGTCGGATTCATTGTGCAGGGTGCGGCGTTCGGAGTGCCCGATGATGACGTACTGGCATTCCAACTGGGCCAGGAAAGCGCCTGAGATCTCGCCCGTGTAGGCACCGGAGTCCTGGGCTGACACATCCTGAGCACCAAAGGCCAGCGGAAGCTTGTCGGCTGACACGAGCGTCTGCACGCTGCGCAGATCGGTGAACGGCGGGAAGACTGCCACCTCGACCGCGGCGAAGTCGTGCCCGGCATCCTTGAGGTTCCACGCGAGCTTCTGCACGAAAGCGATGGCCTGGAGGTGGTCCAGGTTCATCTTCCAGTTGCCCGCGATCAGCGGCGTACGCCGAGGGTTGATGTTCACTGCCATCCGAGGACCTCCAGTCCTGGTAGACGCTTGCCCTCGAGGAATTCGAGGCTCGCGCCACCGCCGGTAGAAATATGACCGAATTGGTCGTCGTGGAAACCGAGGATGCGCACGGCCGCGGCCGAGTCGCCGCCACCGACCACGCTGAGACCGGTGACCTCGGTGAGTGCGGCAGCCACCGTCCGGGTGCCCTCCGCAAAAGGTGCCAGTTCAAAAACACCCATCGGACCGTTCCAGAACACGGTGTTCGACGCGCGGATGATGTCCGCGAATGCCGCCGCGGTCTCGGGCCCGATGTCCAGGCCGAGTCCGGCGGCGCCGAACGGTGTGTTCTCGATTCCATCAGCCGGGGTGATCACGTGCTCAGCGTCGGCACCGAACTTCGAAGCCACCACGACGTCGGTCGGAAGCACGATTTTCACGCCGAGACGTTCGGCCTCGGCCAGGTAGCCGCGAACCGTCTCGATCTGGTCGCTCTCCAGCAGGCTGGCGCCGACAGTGTGCCCCTGGGCGGCGAGGAAGGTGAACAGCATGCCGCCGCCGATGAGCAGGGAATTCACCCTCGGCAGCAGGTGTCCGATGACGCCGAGCTTGTCGCTGACCTTGGAGCCGCCGAGGATGACCGTGTATGGCGCCTCAGGCTTCTCGGTGAGACGATCAAGCACGTCGAGTTCGGCGGCAATGAGCAGCCCGGCCGCGCTCGGCAGGAGCGAGGCAAGATCGTACACGCTCGCCTGCTTGCGGTGCACGACCCCGAACCCGTCGGACACGAGAGCGTCGCCGAGCCGGGCGAGCTGCTCGGCGAAGGCGACGCGCTCGGCATCCGCTTTACTGGTTTCTCCGGCGTTGAAGCGCAGGTTCTCGAGGACGACGATGTCGCCGTCCTCGAGCGCGGCGACGGCCTGGGTGGCTGAATCGCCGACGGTGTCGGTGGCGAAGGCCACCGGGAGATTCACCAGTTCGCTCAGGCGAGCGGCAACCGGCTTCAGACTGTATTGAGGATCGACCGCCCCGTCGGGGCGCCCAAGGTGAGAAACGATCACCACGCGGGCGCCCTGGGCGACGATGGCGTTGAGGGTGGGCAGTGACGCCCGCACTCGTCCGTCGTCGGTGATCTGCCCGTTCTTCAAGGGCACATTCAGGTCAAAGCGGACAATAACCCGCTTGCCGCGCAGCGGTCCCAGCGAGTCAATCGTGCGTAACGTCACCGCGCGGCCCCTAGAGTCGCTCGGCGACGAACTCGGTAAGGTCGACGAGGCGGTTGGAGTAACCCCACTCGTTGTCGTACCACGAAGCAACCTTGACCTGGTCGCCGATCACCTTGGTGAGTCCGGCATCGAAGATCGACGAGTGCGGGTCGCCGACGATGTCGCTGGAGACGATCGGGTCCTCGGTGTAGCTGAGGATGCCCTTGAGCGGTCCCTCTGCAGCAGCCTTGTACGCGGCGTTGACTTCTTCGACCGTGACCGCACGGGAGGCCGTGAGGGTGAGGTCGGTGATCGAGCCGGTCGGGACCGGAACGCGCAGTGCGTAACCGTCGAGCTTGCCGATGCTCTCTGGAATGACCAGGCCGAGGGCCTTGGCCGCACCGGTCGAGGTGGGAATGATGTTGAGTGCGGCAGCGCGGGCACGACGCAGGTCGCTGTGCGGGCCGTCCTGCAGGTTCTGATCTGCGGTGTAGGCGTGGATGGTGGTCATGAGGCCACGTTCGATGCCGAAGTTGTCCAGGAACACCTTGACGAGCGGCGCGAGGCAGTTCGTGGTGCACGACGCGTTCGAGATGATGTTGTGGATCGCGGCGTCGTAGGTGTTTTCGTTCACACCGAGCACGAGCGTCGCGACGTCAGCACCGGTTGCGGGGGCGGAGACGATGACCTTCTTGGCGCCGGCTTCGATGTGCTTCTGAGCATCGACGGCCTTGGTGAAACGACCGGTGGACTCGATGACGATCTCAACGCCGAGGGCGCCCCAGGGCAGGTTGGCCGGGTCGCGCTCAGCCAGCACCTTGATTGGCTTGCCGTTGACGACGATGTTGTCACCATCGACCTCGACGGTGGCGTTCAGACGACCGCCGACGGAGTCGTATTTGAGCAGGTGGGCGAGCGACGCGGGGTCGCTAAGGTCGTTGACAGCGACAATTTCAATGTCGCTGCCCTTGGCGAGGGCTGCTCGGAAGTAGTTACGACCAATGCGGCCGAATCCGTTGATGCCGATCTTTACGGACACAAATAGCTCCTGATTGAGAAAAGGCGCCGCGAGGCGCGATGAAAAGAGTTGGGGGGAAAAGCGGTGCCCCGAATCGCTCGGGGCACCAGCAGGCTACGAGAGTAGCAGCAGTCCGTTCGTCTTCTCGCGTGCCACGGTGAAACGCTCCTGCACGTTTGCCCAGTTCGCGATGTTCCAGAAAGCCTTGACATAGTCGGCGCGCACGTTGCGGTAGTCGAGGTAGTAGGCGTGCTCCCAGACATCGAGCATGAGGACCGGAACGGTCCCGGCAGCGAAGTTGGACTGCTGGTCGAAGAACTGCTGGATGATCAGGCGCTGCCCGATGGAGTCCCACGCGAGGACAGCCCAGCCGGACCCCTGAACGCCGAGAGCTGCGGCGGTGAAGTGCGCCTGGAACTTGTCGAAGGATCCGAAGTTGTCATCGATCGCAGCAGCGAGCTCGCCGACCGGCTTGTCGCCGCCGTTCGGGGACAGGTTCGTCCAGAAGATGGAGTGGTTGACGTGGCCGCCGAGGTTGAAAGCGAGGTCTTTTTGCAGCTTGTTCACGTTGGCGAGGCTTGCGCTGTCGCGGGCCTCCGCGAGCTGGGCCAGTGCCGTGTTGGCGCCGGTCACGTAGGCCTGGTGGTGCTTGCCATGGTGGAGTTCCATGATGGTGCCGCTGATGCTGGGCTCGAGAGCCGCATAGTCATAATCAAGGGTGGGCAGGGTGTATTCGGCCATTACTTATCTCCTTGTGAGTTGTGCCACTGCACCGGGTGCGGCGGCGTTGTAAACGACGTTTTAGTCTACCTGCGGGCGTTGCGCGCCACAGAATTCGTGGCTTTATGCGTCATCGGAATGAACCGGGTATTCAACATCGGTTCCTTCAACGCCAAGTTCGACGGCCTTCTTGTCGGCCATGGCGAGCAGGCGACGAATTCGGCCGGCGACGGCGTCTTTGGTCATCGGCGGGTCGGCGTGGTGGCCGAGCTCGTCGAGGCTGGAATCGCGAAAGTTGAGGCGCAGATCTCCCGCGTAGCGCAGGTGTTTGGGGATGTCTTCGCCGAGGATGTCCATGGCTCGCTGCACTCGCGCGCAGGCGGCCACGGCAGCCTCGGCGGAACGCCGCAGGTTCGCGTCGTCGAAGTTGACCAGCCGGTTCGCGGTTGCCCGCACCTCGCGGCGCTGGCGCAGGGTTTCCCAGTTGAGCACCGTATTGGTGGCTCCCATGTGCACCAGCATGGCGCCGATGGCGTCGCCGTCACGGATGACAACGCGGTGCACCCCGCGGACTTCGCGGGCCTTGGCGGCAACACCGAGGCGGCCGGCTGCCCCGACGAGCGCCATGGCGGCTTCGTTTCCGGGGCAGATGACCTCGAGGGCGGCTGAACGGCCCGGATCGGTCAGTGTGCCGTGGGCGAGGAACGCTCCGCGCCAGACGGCGGCGATTTCTTCCTTCGAGCCCGTGGTCAGCCGATTCGGCAGACCACGAATCGGTCGGCGGCGGGCATCCAGCAGGCCGGTCTGGCGTGCCAGCGTTTCCCCGCCCTCGATCACCTGCACAAGGTAGTGGCTCGACTGGCGGATGCCGGTGGCGGCGATGACCTGCAGGGCGCTGCGCACCCCGTAGAGTTCGGCAAGATCTTTGCGCACCCGGCGAGCCAGGATGGCCGTGTCGAGTTCTGATTCGATCGCGATGCGGCTGCTGATCATGTGCAACCCGCCGGAGAACCGGAGAATCGTGGCGAGTTCGGCCGCGCGCACGGTGGTCCTGGAGACCTCCACGCGCGAAAGTTCATCTTTAACGTCGGCGGTGAGTGCCAATCGCTTTTCCATTCTGTTGATCAGTTGCGTTACGTCTGAGTGGTGAAAGACCGGGGAGCGGATGCTGCGCCCAGCCTCGCTTATTCGCGTCCGAGGTCGCGGTGCTTGATGTTGACCGCGACACCGGGAAGTTTTTCGAGTCGGGACGCCAGTTCCCTGGCCATCGCGACGGAGCGGTGTTTGCCGCCGGTGCACCCGATGCCGATCGTGGCATGGCGTTTGTTCTCCCGCTGGTAGCCGGCCAGCACGGGTGCCAGCGCGGCGGCGTAGTGGTCGATGAATTCGAGGGCACCAGTTTGGGCGAGTACAAAGTCTCTCACCTCCGGGTCGACGCCGGTGTGCGCGCGCAGCTCGGGGATCCAGAACGGGTTCGGCAGAAAGCGGGCGTCAACGACCAGATCGACGTCGGTCGGCAGGCCGTATTTGAAGCCGAAACTCATGATGGTCAGCTGCACACCCGCGCGGCCCTCAGCAGCGAACCGCTCGGTGATCGTCGTCGCGAGCTGGTGCACGTTGAGATCTGAGGTATCGATGACCAGGTCGCTGGACTCCCGCACGGCGAGCAACCGTGAGCGTTCCGCGGCGATGCCGTCGAGTAGAGTGCCGTCCCCCTGCAGCGGATGCGGGCGGCGCACGGATTCGAAACGGCGCACGAGCGCGTCGTCACGAGCTTCGAGGAAGATAACCTGCACCTGCGTGCCGCTGCGCAGCAATTGAACTGTCTCGAGGAAGTCGCCGAACAGGTCTCGGCCGCGAATATCGACGACCGCCGCGATTCTCGGCAGGTTGGTACCGGCCCGTTCGACCAGATCGACCAGCGGCCGCAGCATTTGCGGCGGCAGATTGTCGACGACGTACCAGTCGAGGTCCTCCAGGGCGTTGGCTACGGTGGAACGTCCCGCCCCGGACATTCCCGTGACGATCAGCACTTCCTGCTTGTCGGGGTCCGTAGTCATTCTTGCAAATCGCCTTAATGAGAAGTTGATGGACTAGCAAGCCTACCCAGCGCCGGACGGTTCGGGATTCGTTCAGGCGCGCAGGTGGGCATGAATCGACTCGGCCAGCACCGGGCCGATGCCGCGGACATCCGCTATTTCCGACGCCGAAGCCACCTTGAGCCGCGCCACGGACCCGAAATGTTGCAACAACACCTTCACACGGGCCGGACCCAGCCCGGCGATTTCACCCAGAATCGAGGAGATATCCTTCTTGCGGCGAATGCGCTGATGCGTGATCGCGAATCGGTGTGCTTCATCGCGGATGCGCTGGATCAGGAACAGTGCATCACTGTTGCGTGGCAGAATCACGGGGTAGTCGGAGTCGGGAAGCCAGATTTCCTCGAGCCGTTTGGCGATTCCGCAGAGTTGGATTCCGGTGACGCCGGATTCGGTGAGGGCGCGTCTCGCGGCGGCCACCTGCGGTTGACCGCCGTCGACGATGAGCAGGTTCGGCTGATATGTGAATTTCGCGCGCTTCTGCTCGACCTGGGCGACGTCGTTCGCGTCGCCGCCAGCGAGTAGGTTCAGCGCGGGAGCTGCGGCATCCGCTGGGGTGGAATCGGGTTTCAGGTACGCGAGGCGTCGGGACAGAATCTGGTAGATCGAATCGGTGTCGTCGGTTGATTCGGGAATGTTGAAGCGTCGGTATTCGTCTTTGCGGGGCAGCCCGTCTTCGAAAACGACCATGGACGCGACGATATTGGTGCCGCTGAGATGCGACACGTCGTAGCACTCCATGCGCAGCGGGGCGTCGGGCATTTCAAGGGCGTCCTGAATGTCTTCGAGGGCTTTGGACCGCGCGACGAAGTCCGAGCTGCGGCGGGTCTTGTAGAGCATGAGTGCCTGCTTGGCATTGTTGCCGGCTGTCACGAGCAGGGCGGCTTTCTCGCCGCGCTGGGCGGCGACCAGGCGCACCTTGCGGCCTGCTCGCTCGGCCAGCCAGGTTTCGAGGGCCTCGGCATCGTCGGGCAATTCGGGGAGTACGATTTCGCGCGGCGGCAACGCGTCGGCGTTGTAGGCGGTCCGCATCATGGAGTCGATGAGTTCACTCGTGGTGACATCGAGTTCCTTGTCAACCATCCAGCCGCGCACACCACGGATGCGCCCGCCACGCACGATGAACAGCTGCACGGCTGCCGCAAGTTCGTCTTGCTCAATGGCGAACAGGTCGATGTCGACGTTGTCGCGCAGCACGACCGCGCTCTTCTCGAGCACGGCGTTGAGCGCCCGTACCTGGTCGCGCCGTTTGGCTGCTATTTCGTACTGTTGGGCCGCGGCCGCGTCTTTCATCTCCTGGGTGAGTTCGTTGATGAGCTTTTTGTCGTGGCTGCTCATGAAGCTGACGAACTCATTGACGATCGTGCGGTGTTCCTCCATCGACACCAGGCCGGAGCAGGGGCCGAAGCACCGCCCGATCTGCCCGGCGAAACACGGCTTGCCGCTCTGCATGGCCCGCTTGTAGTTGGCGTTGTTGCAGGTGCGGATGGGAAAGGCCTTGAGCATGAGCTCGATGGTTTCGTGGACGGCCCAGACCTTGGGATACGGCCCGAAGTAGCGGGCACCCTTGATGCCCTCGGTGCGGGTGACCAGGGCGCGCGGCGCCTCGTCGGCGAGGGTCACCGCGAGGTACGGGTAGGACTTGTCGTCCTTGAACTGCACGTTGAACGGCGGATCAAACTCGTTGATCCACATCCACTCGAGCTGCAGGGCCTCGACCTCGGTGCCGACGACCGTCCACTCCACGCCCGTCGCGGTGGTGACCATGCGCCGGGTGCGTTCGTGCAGGCTGTGCAGCGGGGCGAAGTAGTTGCTCAGCCGCGCCCGCAGGTTTTTGGCCTTGCCGACATAGAGGATGCGCCCGGTCGCGTCGCGAAAGCGATACACCCCGGGGGTCGTGGGAATCTCGCCCGTTTTGGGGCGATAGCTCAAGGCATCAGACATGACCGATTACCGCCTAGCCGGCAGCCAGGACCTCCTTGAGGAAGGAACCGGTGAAGCTCTTCTTGACCGTGGCGAGGTGCTCTGGCGTGCCGGTGGCGAGCACCTTGCCGCCGCCGGAACCACCCTCTGGCCCGAGGTCGATCACCCAGTCGGCGGACTTGATGACGTCGAGGTTATGCTCGATCACGATGACGGTGTTGCCCTTGTCGACGAGGCTGTTCAAGACGAGCAACAGTTTGCGCACGTCTTCGAAGTGCAGGCCCGTGGTGGGCTCGTCAAGCACGTAGACGCTGCGACCGTTGGAGCGGCGCTGCAGTTCGGTGGCGAGCTTCACGCGCTGGGCTTCGCCGCCGGATAGGGTGGTGGCGCTTTGGCCAAGGCGCACATAGCCGAGTCCGACCTCGACGAGCGTCTTGAGGAAGCGGTGGATGGAGGAGATCGGTTCAAAGAAGTCGGCCGCTTCGCTGATCGGCATGTTCAGGACTTCGGCGATGTTCTTGCCCTTGTAGTGCACGGTGAGGGTATCGCGGTTGTACCGGTCTCCCCCGCACACCTCGCAGGCCACATACACGTCGGGCAGAAAGTTCATCTCGATCTTGATCGTGCCGTCGCCCGAACAAGCTTCGCAGCGCCCACCCTTGACGTTGAAGCTGAACCGGCCGGGCAGGTAGCCGCGGGTCTTGGATTCGATGGTTTCGGAGAACAGGGTGCGGATCTTGTCGAACACCCCGGTGTAGGTGGCCGGGTTGGACCGCGGCGTGCGGCCGATCGGCGCCTGGTCGACGTGGATGACCTTGTCGAGCTGTTCCAGTCCGGTGACCCGGGTGTGCTTGCCCGGCAGCTTGCGGGCGCCGTTGAGGCGGTTGGCCAGGACGCGGTACAGGATGTCGTTGACCAGCGATGACTTGCCGGAGCCGCTGACCCCGGTGACCGCCGTGAAGGTGCCGAGCGGGAAGGTCACCGAGACCTTCTGCAGGTTGTTGGCCTCGGCGCCGGTGACGCCGATCAGGCGCTCGGGGTCGATCGGGCGGCGGGTCTGGGGCGTGGCGATGGACTTGCGTCCCGACAGATAGTCGCCGGTGAGTGACTTGGTGTTGGCCAGCAGTCCTTCATAGGAGCCCGAGTGCACGACGTGCCCGCCGTTGACGCCGGCACCCGGGCCGATGTCGACAACCCAGTCGGCGGTCTTGATGGTGTCTTCGTCGTGCTCGACCACGATGAGGGTATTGCCGAGGTCGCGCAGGGTGACGAGGGTCTCGATCAGGCGCCGGTTATCGCGCTGGTGCAGGCCGATGCTCGGCTCGTCGAGCACGTAGAGCACACCGGTGAGGCCAGAGCCGATCTGGGTGGCCAGGCGGATGCGCTGCGCCTCACCGCCCGAGAGGGTCGCCGCGGCACGCGCCAGGTTGAGGTAGTTCAGCCCCACCCGGATGAGAAAGTCGAGGCGCGCCCGAATCTCCCGCAGCACCTGGGCGGCGATGGCTGCCTCCCGGTCGGTGAGGGTCAGCTTGTCCATGAATGCGCGGGCGTCGCTCAAACTGAGCGCGCAGACATCCGCGATGCTCGCGTCGTGCACGAGCACGGCGAGCACCTCGGGCTTCAGCCTTGTGCCCTTGCAGACGTGGCAGTCGACCTCGCGCAGGTATTCGGACCAGCGCTGGCGCTGGGTGTCGCTCTCGGCCTGCAGGTACTGGCGTTCGATGTAGGGGACGACGCCCTCGAAACCGGAGGTGTAGCTCATCTCCCGGCCATAGCGGTTCTTCCATTTGACCCGCACCTCGAAGTTGTCGCCGCGCATGACGGCGTTCTGCACCTCGTCGCTGAGATCGCCCCAGGGGGTGTCGAGCGAGAAGTCGAGGTCGCGGGCGAGGCCGTCAAGCAGTTTCTCGTAGTACTGGAACAGGCCCTTGCCCTGGGTGGTCCAGGGCAGCACGACGCCCTCGGCGATGCTCAGGTCGGGGTCGCCGAGCAGCAGGTCTTCGTCGACGGACATGCGGGTTCCAAGCCCGGAACACTCCGGGCAGGCGCCGAACGGGGCGTTGAAGGAGAAGGTGCGCGGTTCGATCTCGGTCAGCTGCACCGGATGGTTGTTCGGGCAGGAAAGCTTCTCGGAGTAGTTCTGCCAGGCCTTGTCGCCTTCCTCGTCGAGGAAGTTGATCTGCACGAGGCCGTCGGTGAGTTTGAGCGCCGTCTCGAGGGAGTCGGTCAGGCGGCTGAGCAGTTCGGGGCCGGCGACGAGCCGGTCGACGATGACGGCGATGTCGTGCTTCTGCTGTTTCTTGAGCGTGGGCGGTTCGCTGAGCTGAATCTGCGTGCCGTCGACGATCGCACGGGAGTAACCCCCGCCGGCGAGTTCCTGGAATAGATCGACGAACTCGCCCTTTTTCTGCGCGACGACGGGGCTGACCACCTGGTAGCGGATCCCCGCCTTCAGCTCCATGAGCTGGTCGGCGATCTGCTGCACGGTCTGCGATTGAATGACTTCGCCGCAGATGGCGCAGTGCGGCACGCCAATGCGGGCCCAGAGCAGGCGCATGTAGTCGTAGATTTCAGTGATGGTGCCGACAGTAGACCGCGGGTTGCGGTTGGTCGATTTCTGGTCGATCGAGACCGCTGGGCTCAGGCCCTCGATGAAATCCACATCGGGACGGTCGACCTGCCCGAGAAACTGCCGGGCGTAGGCCGAGAGCGACTCGACATAACGGCGCTGGCCCTCAGCGAAGATGGTGTCGAAGGCGAGCGACGACTTGCCCGAACCCGAAAGCCCGGTGAAGACGACGAGCGAATCGCGCGGAATCTCGAGATCAACGTTGTGGAGGTTGTGCACGCGGGCTCCGCGCACACTGAGTTTTGGACCTGTTTCTACCTTGGTAATCGACACTCATTGAGTCTATGCAACGCCGCTGACACTGCCTGACAGCAAGCATTGCCGAGAGCGAACACCGACACGTCCACGATATTAATTCGGAGTATGTATATACTCGATACTTATAAGTCAAGTGAATCGCCGGAGGTCGTATGTCTGTTCGCCAGAGTCTGCTCGCCATCCTGGACCAAGGGCCGTGCTACGGCTATCAATTGCGGGCCGAATTCGACCGTCGTACCGGGTCGACCTGGCCGCTCAACGTCGGTCAGATCTACAACACTCTCGACCGGCTCGAGCGGGACGGCCTCGTTCAGAAGGCGGATATCGACGCCGACGGCCAGAACTACGTTGAAATAACGACGGCCGGCCGCGCGGAGGTCGCCGACTGGCTCGGCTCCCCCGTGGTGCGCACCATGGCCACCCGTGACGAGCTCGCCATCAAGCTCGCCATCGCCGTGACTTTGCCGGGAGTCGACATCGCCCGGGTGATCCAGGTGCAGCGCACCGCGACGATGCGTACCCTGCAGGAGCTGACTCGCACCAAGAACGCGACCGCCGACCCGGAATCCTCCGAGCAGCTGGCCTGGCTGCTCGTGATCGACTCGTTGATCTTCGCCGCCGAGGCCGAGGCTCGCTGGCTTGACCACTCGGAGCACCGGCTCACCCGGGCCCGGGCGGCCGGCCTCGCCGCTCCGCTGCCGCTGAACACCGAAGTGCCCAAGCGCGGCCGCCCGGCCAGGACGGAGCAGGCGAACGCATGACCGGCTCGGATCTTCTCTTGCAACTCGACGGTGTCTCGAAGCGATATGGCCCGCCTGGGCGGACCGGATCGTCTTTCTGCGTGACGGGCGCATCGTGGACGAGTCACGGGCATCCGCTGTGTCGAGCCTGCTGAGCGGGCTGCCGGCTCTCGTGGCACGCGTTTGAGAAGTTGGCACGTGTTTGAACCAGTGCGAGCTTCTCAAACACGTGCCGCGACGCTTGCCGGCCCGGTTTACGCGACCGTAACACGCGAGAAACTCCCGCTGACCACTCGTCTAGTTGACTGCATGCTGAACAGATCACGACTTTGTGCGCTGTCATATATCAGGGGGACACAGATGAGAAAATCAACCAGGACTGTCCTCGCCGGCCTGACCCTTGCCGTGGCGCTTGGTGCAAGCGGATGCTCCGCTACGACCACCGACATCGCTGGCAGTGCCGACAGCGTCACCGTAAAAGTGGGCACCCTGCGTGGGCAGCCGCACTTCTACCACCCGTTCCTGTACGAGAACGAGGCACCGGAGGGAGTGACCTTCGAGGTCGTCACCCTGGATACGACCCCGGCCCTCAGCGACGCCCTGGTTAGCGGTGCCATTGACTTTGCCATCACGGGAGTCACACCCACGATCTCGTCGATCGCACAGGGCCGCGACCTGAAAGTCATAGCCAGCGCCGCCGACGGCGGCAGCGGCTTCGTCGGTGGAGAAGACATCCAGTCGCTCGATGACCTGGTGGGCAAGAACGTCGGCTACATCGCCGGCAGCGCGCAGGAAGTCGCCCTTCGCCTCACCCTCGACGCGGCCGGCATCGACCCGGCCGATCTCAATCTCATGGTGGTGCCCGTTCCGGACATGGCCGGTGCCTTCGCGAGCGGCAGCGTCGATGCCTTTTTCGGCGTCGAGATCGGCGCCTCAATCGCACTGCAGAACGGCGGTCACCTGATAGCCGACGCCTACGATACCCCGATCGGCAAGGTCAACATCGGGCTGGCCACCACGGGTGCCCTGATCGAATCAGATCCTGAACTCGTGCAAAAGGTCGTCGACACCCACATCAAGACCGTCGCATACATGGTCGACAACCAGGACATCTGGCTGACGGAAATGGTCAATACGTTCGGCGGCGATGAAGAAATCTTCACCTCGGCGCTGGAGAACTTCTGGATGCGCTCTGACCTCTCCGAGGAGTATCAGGGCCAGCTGGTGGAACTGGCGACGCAGATGCAGTGGCTCGGTCTGATCGAGGTCGCACCGGACGCGTCCGACATCGTCGACACCACCTTCGTCGACGCCGCCACTGCAGAGTGAGTGCTCCCGGGAGTGTCTTGAGCGCGGTGCGGCCTCGCCGCGCCCCGGTGCGGCCGGAGGCCCGGCGCGCCGCTGCGCGCACCGCGCTCCTGGGCACACTCCTGCCCGTACTCGCGGTGCTCATCTGGCACTGGGGCATCGTCTTCGAATGGCAGCTTCCGTTCGGTATTCGGATGGCTTTTCTCCCGTACCCAGGAGATGTCGCGCTCACGTTGTGGGATTTCGCCTTCGGCGGGATCAAAAACGACGCCTTCAGCGGCGAACTCTGGATTCATCTCGCGGCCAGCGCCGGGCGGGTGTTCAGCGGGTTCCTTATCGCGGCGGCCATCGCCGTGCCGCTGGGGATTCTGATGGGCCGATACCGGGCCGTCAACGCACTGTTCGATCCGGCCATCAACCTGTTACGCCCGATCCCGGCCACCGCCTGGGTACCCCTCGTCCTGCTCATCATCGGCATCGGGGACCAGGCCACGCTGTTCCTGATCGCCCTATCGGCGTTCTTTCCCATCGTGCTCGGGGCGATCAGCGGATCACGGCAAGTGCCGCAACGCCTGATCGAGGGCGCACAGATGCTGGGCACCTCTCGGGCGGGCGTCATCACGAAAGTCGTCCTGCCAGCATCCGCTCCCGCCATCGTGAATGGACTGCGTATCAGCCTGGGGCTCGCCTGGGTTGTGCTCGTCCTCGGCGAAACGGTGGGAGTGCGCGTGGGACTCGGAGCGACAATCTCCCTCGCCAGGGACATCGTGCGTACCGACCTCATCGTTGTGGGAATGATCTGCATCGGCGCGGCCGGATTCCTCTCGGATCGACTGCTGATCTGGGCATTTCGGCTGCTCTCGCGCGGCCGCCCCCTGATCAAGTAGCCGCCGATGCCTCACCTCGACCATCCCCTGGAGCCTTCGATGACACTCTCCTCCCCCACGTCCGTCTCCTCCTCGACGGGACGTATGGCTGATATCAGCGTGGCTGGCCTCGCCAAGCATTACGACGCGACCGACGGGAGCACGGTGATCGCGATGACCGATGTGTCTCTCACCGTCGCCTCCGGTGAGTTCGTCGCGGTGGTTGGTGCGAGCGGATGCGGCAAAAGTACGCTCTTGCGCATCCTGGCCGGTTTCGAACGTGCCTCGGCGGGAACGGTGCTCGTCGGCGGCGTCGCTGTCGCCGGTCCGAGTTCCGACCGAGGTGTCGTTTTTCAGGACTACGGGCTCTTCCCGTGGCTGACCACCCGCGAGAACGTAGCGTTCGGCCCGCGCCAACGGGGAGTGGACAGAAAGGCAGCCGCCGCGTTAAGCGAACGTTTTCTCCACACGGTGGGTCTCGCCATGGTCGCTGACAAGTACCCCGGAGAACTGTCCGGCGGTATGCAACAGCGCGTGGCGATCGCGCGGGTCCTGGCCAACAACCCCGCACTGCTTTTGATGGATGAGCCCTTCGGAGCCCTGGACGCCCTCACACGGTCTGACCTGCAAATCGAGCTACGACGCATTCACCGGCAGACGCAGACGACCGTACTGTTCGTCACCCACAGCATCGAGGAAGCCATTTTTCTGGCCGACCGCGTGGTCGTCATGACCGGCGGCGCCGCCCACGGCGTTCCCGGTCATATTCGGGCCATCGTGCCGGTACATCTGCCCGCCGAGCGTGACGTGAACTCGCACGAATTCAACGAGATCAAGCGGGAAATCTCAGCGATGGTGCATGAAGGTGTCGACTACGTCTGAGCCGTGAGGCTGCCCGGGTAGGGAGCCGCTGTCGCGGCACGCGTTAGAGATGGCTGCACTCGTTGCACTGAGTGCCACGAGATCGAACGAGTGCCGCGACGCGTGCGCGGCTACTGCAGGTGGCCGGCCTTCTCCATCTGCCGCAGCTCGCGCTTGAGCTCGGAAAGCTCATCGCGCAGACGGGCGGCGAGCTCGAACTTGAGCTCCCCGGCAGCCTCGAGCATCTGCGAGTTGAGGTCCGCGATAATCGATTCGAGGTCGTTGGCGCCGTTAGCGGCCAGACCGACCCGACGGTTGGGCGTTGAACTCTTGCGGCGGGCATCGCGGCCCGCGAGCAGTTCGGCCGTGTCGGCCTCCTCACGGGCAAGGGCCTCCGTGATGTCGCCGATGCGCTTGCGCAGCGGAGTCGGGTCGATGCCGTGCAGGGTGTTGTAGGCGACCTGCTTCTCGCGGCGGCGGTCGGTCTCGTCGATGGCTTTCTCCATCGACGCCGTGAGCCGGTCGGCGTACATGTGCACCTCACCGGACACGTTCCGAGCGGCCCGCCCGATGGTCTGGATGAGGGACGTGGCCGAGCGCAGGAATCCTTCCTTGTCGGCATCGAGAATGGCGACGAGGGAGACCTCGGGCAGGTCGAGGCCCTCGCGCAGCAGGTTGATACCGACGAGTACGTCGTAGATGCCGGCGCGCAGCTCGGTGAGGAGCTCCACCCGGCGCAGGGTGTCGACGTCGGAATGCAGATACCGCACCCGAACCCCGGCTTCGGTGAGGAAGTCGGTGAGGTTCTCCGCCATCTTCTTGGTGAGCGTCGTGACGAGCACGCGTTCGTTACGTTCGGTGCGCTTCTTGATCTCTTCGAGCAGGTCGTCGATCTGCCCGGCGCTCGGCTTGACGATGATTTGCGGGTCGATCAGGCCGGTCGGGCGAATGATCTGTTCGACGATGCCGTCGGCGATTCCCATCTCGTATTTGCCCGGCGTGGCCGACAGGTACACGGTCTGGCCGACCCGGTTCTTGAACTCATTGAACTTGAGCGGGCGGTTGTCGAGCGCGCTCGGCAGCCGAAAGCCGTGGTCGACCAGCGTGCGCTTACGCGAGGAGTCGCCCTCGTACATGGCGCCGATCTGCGGCACGGTCACGTGCGACTCGTCGATGACCATGAGAAAATCGTCGGGGAAATAGTCGAGCAGGCAGTGCGGTGCCTCCCCTGGTTCGCGCGCGTCGATGTGGCGGGAGTAGTTTTCGATACCGGAACAGAATCCGATCTGCTCCATCATCTCGAGGTCGAATGTCGTGCGCATGCGCAGGCGCTGGGCTTCGAGCAGCTTGCCCTCGCGTTCGAGCACCTCGAGGCGGTCCGCCAGTTCGATCTCGATCGTGCCGATTGCCCGGCGCATGACGTCATCACTCGCGACGTAGTGCGACCCGGGAAAGACCGAGACGGCGTCGAGTTTCTTGACGATGTCGCCGGTGAGCGGATGCAGGCTGTAGAGCCCTTCGATCTCGTCGCCGAACATCTCGATGCGAATGGCGAGCTCTTCGTACATGGGGATGATCTCGATCGTGTCGCCGCGAACCCGAAAATTGCCCCGGGAGAAGTCGACATCATTGCGCTTGTATTGCATTGCTACAAATTTTCGGACCAGCCAGTCGCGGCTGACCTTCTGGCCGACCTGCAGCGCGATCATGGCGTCGAGGTACCCTTGCGGTGTGCCGAGCCCGTAGATGCACGACACGGTCGACACCACAATGACGTCGCGGCGGCTCAGCAGCGAATTGGTGGTGGAGTGCCGCAGGCGTTCGACCTCCTCATTGATTGAGGAGTCCTTCTCAATGAAGGTGTCGGTCTGCGGAACGTAGGCCTCCGGCTGGTAATAGTCGTAGTACGAGACGAAGTATTCGACCGCATTGTTCGGCATGAGATCGCGAAATTCGTTGACCAGCTGGGCTGCCAGAGTCTTGTTGTGGGCCAGAACCAGCGTCGGGCGTTGCACCTGCTCGATCAGCCATGCCGTCGTCGCGGACTTACCGGTGCCGGTGGCGCCGAGCAGGACGATGTCGGTTTCGCCGGCATTGATGCGGGCAGTCAGGTCGGCAATCGCGGACGGCTGATCGCCACTCGGCGTGTACTCACTGACCACTTCAAACGGGTTCACAGAGCGCGTTGGTTCCATACCTTCATTCTACAAAGGCGGTCTGACAGTCAGTCCTGCGCAGCCGAAGACGGCGAGCGGATGCCGTCGATCACTGCGATCTCGCCGGCTGCAGCGGCGACAACCCGCTCCCAGAGCGCATCGACCTGCGCCAGCGTCGCGTCGAGGGTACCGGTGTTGTCGATCACGACGTCGGCCAGGGCAAGGCGTTCCGCATCGGTGGCCTGGGCTCCAATCCGCTGAGTGGCCTCCGCCTCGGTCAACCCGCGGAGGTCGATCATGCGCTGAATCCGGGTTGTGGCATCGGCGTGCACGACCACGACGAGATCGAAGGTGACCAGGCCGCCGGCGACAGCGTCGGCCAAAAGCGGAACGTCATAAACCACGATGGCGTGCGGATCTGAGGCGTCCGCGGCTGCAATCCGGTCGCGGGTGAGCTGGCGCACCGCCGGGTGGGTGATCGCGTTCAATCGCTCCCGTCGCTCCGGATCAGCGAAGATGATGGCACCGAGCGCCGGACGGTTGAGACTTCCATCCGGCAGCAGCACATTGCTGCCGAACTCAGCCGAGATTGCTGCGAGCCCGGGAGTGCCGGGTTCGACGACCTCACGGGCGAGCTGGTCGGCGTCGATGCCCACCGCGCCGTGTTCGCCCAGCCGTGTCGCTACTGTGCTCTTGCCCGAGGCGATACCGCCGGTCAGCCCAATCAAATACATGCCGCCAGACTATCCGCTGCGTGGGCCCGTGAGGCGCACCACCCGACCGCGCTACTCCAGGATCTTCCAGAAGGAGTCTTTGCGGCGGATCTTGCTGATCGAACTCCAGCAGGTCCAGCTAACGCACTTCGATCTGCTGGCCCGCGGTCGATGTGCCGGTCAGTGTCCATTCGGACACCCCAATGGCGTCACCGCACACCCAGTGTCGGTCGTCCCCGTAGTGCAGATTCGGCATGCCCGCGAATCGCTGGGCCAGGCCGGCCCGAACCTCTTCCTTGCCCACGTACTGGTCCTTGCCCACGTACTGGTCGCCACGCGGTCTCGCACCCCTCGGCATGACGAAGACGCAGTCACTGGCGAAATAACCCATGATGGCGATCGGGTCCTGATTGTTGAACGCCTCCAGGAACCCCGTCAGCACTTCGCGCGTGACTGCTTCACCCATGCGCCCCACCGTATCCGCTTAGTCGAAAGCCCGCTTGATCTCGGCCAAAAGGGCCTCGCGGTTGAAGTCGGGCTTCTTCATCGCGACCACGGGCTGCCCGGGGTCGCTGTCGATGGTGTCTTGCTCCTCGTTCGTGAGCTGCCCAGACGACATGGCCAGAACGGGGATGTGCTTTGTCGCGGCATGTTCCTGAAGCGCGCGCACGATTTTGAAGCCGGCGAGTTCTTCCATCATGAGGTTGATCAGGACTAGGTCAGGTTTCAGCGTGAGCGCGTTGTTGATCGCCTCTGCACCGGTTGATGCCGATTGGACCCGATAGGCCGGTTGCTCGAGGTACGAATAGACTTGGTCGATGGTTGCCAGGTCGTCGTCAACGACGAGGATGCAGCGGGTGTGTGCCGGGTCAGGGCGCAGCTCCAACAGAGTGAGGGAATGCTGCAGGTCGGCACGCCGCAGTGGCTTCTCCAGCACGGCGGAAGCACCCCGATTCAGTGCCATGCTCATGTCGGCGAGACCCGCGATGACCACCACGGGGATGGACGCCAACTCGGGTGAATCATGCAGCTTGACCAGAAACTTCCAGCCGTCCATTCCGGGCAGTTGCACATCGAGGGTGATCAGGTTGATCGGTGTGCGGCGCGCCAACTCCAGCGCAACCTCGCCGCTCTGAGCGGCAATCACCCGGAACCCCTCGGCCTCTAGCAACAGCCGCACGAGTTTCGCGGACTTCTCGTCGTCTTCAACAACGAGTGCGACGGATGTTTCGCTCGGCTCGATCACGCTGGCAACGTCTTCGCCGAGGCCCTGCAGGTCAACATCGGAGTCCCGGTTAGCCGCGGTGATGAGTTCTTGCGATGCGTGTTCCAGCAGTGCGTCGCCCGTTCTGCCGTCGGCTTGAAGCGGTCCGTGCGCCTCGGATTCGGACGATTCCGCGGTGCTCGATACGGTGGGGACAGGCGCCTCGGCGGCGGCGGGCGTCTCAAGAGCGCGGCGTGGCAGCCACACGGCGAAAGTCGCGCCTTCGCCCAGGGCGCCCTGGACCCCGAGAGTGCCGTCCTGCAGCTCGACCAGCAGTTTGACCATGGCCAAGCCGATGCCATTTCCAATGGACTTCCAGCTGGAATTGGATTCTCCGTGGCGCAGTGGGCGGAAGACAGTTGGCAGGTCTTCGACCGATAGGCCTACCCCGTGGTCCGCTACCCGGATTTCCAGGAATTCCTTGTAATCGCTGGGGGGAATGGGGAAAGACCAGTGCGGTCGGGTACCATCAAATTCACCCACGGCGCTGAGGTCGACGATTCGCGCACTGACTTTCACGTCACCGCCGGTACTCGCGACGGTCGCATTAGACAGCATGACGGCCAGAATCTGCTGCACGTTTGAAGCATCGACGGGGAACAACCCCACCCCATCGGAAACGTCAACCGTCATCGAGATCTTGGGTTCTCCGGACTGATCTACCGCCGTAGCGCTGGCAGCCAGAAGGCCGCAAACGTCCACGTCTTGAAAGTCGAAGTCGACCAGTCCCGTCTCCACTTTGGACATGCCAATGAGATCGCTGAGTAGCGACTGGAGATGTTTGCTGTCCGAGCAGATGACATCGACGCGCTGCTGTTGGGCCTCGCTCAACGCACCGTCAACGCCGGTTCGCAGGGCTTCGGACGACTCCACCACCGCCCGCAAGGGGGTGAGCAGATCAACTTTTGCACGCGCGACGTACTCGGCCCGAGCAATTTTCGCCTGCTCGAGCTTGAGGTTCCTCTCGACGAGTGCGCGTTCCAATCGTTTGCTCTCGGTCACGTCCCTGGCTGCAGCGAAGACCCCGCGCACCATTCGCTCGCGATCGCGCAGGGTCGCCGCGTTGTAGGACATGACCGTCTCGGTGCCGTCGAGGGACCGCACGGTCAACTCAAAGTCGTTGATTCGGTCTTGGGTCAACACCCGAGCGATGGCGGCGTCGGCGCGGGCCGGATCCGTGAAAAAGTTGCGGCACGGAGCGCCGATCAATTCATCGCGAGTGCGGCCGGTCAGGTCGACCATCTGCTGATTGACGTCCACGATGATGCCCTTGGTATCGGTCGTCATCAGCGCATCGATACTCGATTCGATCAGCGACCGAGTGTAGAACTGCTGGTCGTGCAGTCGTCGATTGAGGACCTCAATCGCCAGGGAACCGGCGCCGCCATCGAGCGGCGCGTCGCCCCCATCGGAGGCAACCGACTCAGAATCGTACCCAACCCTTGTGTCGACGTTGTCCGGGGGACGAAAACTGTTCATAAAACTCTCCGATGGGGCTGTAGAACTGTCGTGCAGCGTAATATTCCAGCCAGGAACAGGTTGTAACCGGCGGAAAACCGCATACGTTCGGCAATCTTGTGAATGCCGGAACGCAATCGATAAAAGGATATTTCCTCACTATCAGGTATATCACGAACGTTTCCGTGTCTCATGAAAGTCACCAGCGGCGAAACGGCCCGGTTAAAACACGGCGGGCCGCATCCAGAAGGATGCGGCCCGCTTTGTGCTGTGGTGAGACCGTCGGGCTAGTTGCCGCCGGACAGCTTCTCGCGGAGAGCCGCGAGTGCTTCGTCGTCGGCGAGGGTGCCGGCGCCAGCCGACTCGCTCGAGAAGGCCGATCCGGCCGGTGCGACGTCGCTGGGGGCAGCGATCTCGTCGTTCGCGGTTGAAACCTGCTTCTTGTGGGCTTCCCAACGCGCCTGGGCTGCAGCGTAGTCCTGCTCCCACTTTTCGCGCTGCTCGTCGAAGCCTTCGCGCCACTCGTTGGTCTCGGAGTCGAAGCCTTCGGGGTACTTGTACTGGCCCTTGTCGTCGTACTCGGTGAGCATTCCGTAGAGCGCCGGGTCGAACTCGGTGCCGTCGGGGTCGACGCCATCGTTGGCCTGCTTGAGGCTCAACGAAATGCGGCGACGCTCGAGGTCGATGTCGATGACCTTGACGAAGACCTCGTCGCCGACCGAGACAACCTGCTCTGCGAGCTCGACGTGCTTGCCGGAGAGCTCGCTGATGTGCACGAGGCCCTCGATGCCCTCGGCAACGCGAACGAACGCACCGAACGGGACGAGCTTGGTGACCTTACCCGGTGCAACCTGGCCAATGGCGTGGGTGCGGGCGAAGACCTGCCACGGGTCTTCCTGCGTCGCCTTGAGCGACAGGGAGACACGCTCCCGGTCGAGGTCAACTTCGAGGATCTCGACGGTGACTTCCTGGCCAACTTCAACAACCTCGCTGGCGTGCTCAATGTGCTTCCAGCTGAGCTCGGAAACGTGAACCAGACCATCGACGCCGCCGAGGTCGACGAACGCACCGAAGTTGACGATCGAGGAGACGACGCCCTTGCGAACCTGTCCCTTCTGGAGGTTGTTGAGGAACGTGGTGCGGCTTTCGCTCTGCGTCTGCTCGAGCAGGGCGCGACGCGAGAGCACAACGTTGTTGCGGTTCTTGTCGAGCTCGAGGATCTTCGCTTCGATCTCCTGGCCCAGGTACGGGGTCAGGTCGCGAACGCGACGAAGCTCGATGAGCGAGGCCGGCAGGAAGCCGCGCAGGCCGATGTCGACGATGAGTCCACCCTTGACGACCTCGATGACCGAACCGGTGACAACACCGTCGGACTCCTTGATCTTCTCCACGTCGCCCCATGCACGCTCGTACTGAGCGCGCTTCTTGGACAGGATGAGGCGGCCTTCTTTGTCTTCCTTCTGAAGAACGAGGGCCTCGACCAGGTCGCCGACCTTGACAACCTCAGAGGGGTCAACGTCGTGCTTGATGGAAAGTTCGCGGGAGGGAATGACACCCTCAGTCTTGTACCCAACGTCGAGGAGGACCTCGTCGCGGTCGATCTTCACAACGGTGCCCTCGATGAGGTCTCCGTCGTTGAAGAATTTCAGAGTCTTTTCGACCGCGGCAAGAAAGTCTTCAGCAGATCCAATGTCGTTGATGGCGACCTGCTTGGGTGCCCGTTCGGTCGTTGCGATTGTCATGTAGTAGTTGCTCCAGGATGGACATAGTCGGGCCACACACGAAAATAGTTCGGGTGTTTTGGATGCTCCGCGGTACAGAACGACCGTGAAACGCTCCGCGCATGGCAGCGGATAAGGCGTCACAAATGTGACACTCCATACTAGCTACCCGGGGAGATGAGGGGCAACTCGAGATCCAGCTGCCCGCAGTCGGTTCTACGGAACGACCAGGATACGCCCGGCGGCACCACGCTCGGCATGGTGGAGCAGTGGTACAGCCAGATGCCGGACCGCGTCGCGGTGAAGGAATACTTGAGGGTCTCGCCCGGCTCGATCGTGCGCATCGGGCCGTCGGGGGCGAGGGCGCCACCAGCCAGCCGAGCGCCCCAACGCTGAACGCCAGCCAGGCTATCGAAGCGGCCAGGCTCCACCCGGCGAACGTGGTCGGCGGCGCCTGGCCGGCC
This sequence comes from Cryobacterium glaciale, assembly GCF_004402535.1. Lineage (GTDB taxonomy): Bacteria > Actinomycetota > Actinomycetes > Actinomycetales > Microbacteriaceae > Cryobacterium > Cryobacterium glaciale. Next base: position 187,404 of record NZ_SOEY01000006.1, read on the forward strand.
TGACGCACAGCCTCGCGCACGACCGGCATGAGGCCGAGCAGGTAGAGCAGGGCGCCCGCTCCGACCCCGAGCGGCAGGCCGGCCAGGCTGGCACCGGCGGCGACGACCACGCCGGCCGCGAGCACTCCCACGGCGAGGCTCGCGGCGGCGGCCACGTAGTAGCGCACGAGCGAGCCGAAGCGGGTGGGTTTGGCCCGGCGCAGCTGGCCGCCGAGGAGAACCGCGTGCAGCACCGCGACCGCGCCGACAATTATGCCGCCAACGAGCACCACGGCAAACAGGTCGACGGTCATGCCGACCAGCACGAGAATCGCCCCGACGGTGTGCCCGGCCAGGCGAATGATCAGCGACCGGCGCCCACTGAGGGCCGGCCGCCGCACCAGGGTGTCGGCGAAATGCTGGCTCCAGATGAGGATCGCAGTGCTGACGGCGCCGAGCAGCAGAAGATGCACCATGAGCCAGTTGGCTCCCAGAAGGCCCTAATGCGCCAATACGACGACGCCGAGCACGGCAAGCCAGCCGACGACCACTGCGTTGGTCTGCAGGCACCTGGTACCTGCAGACCACTGCGTTGGTCTGCAGGTACCAGGTGCGGCGGGCGTGCACGCGGGCGGTGACGGGGCTCATTGACGGTCTTTTCTGGCGGGGCTGGCGAGCTTGGTGGCCGGCACCGGACCGCGCACGGCCGAGGCCACGGCGGTCACGATGAACAGCAGCAGGGCCGCGATGTTGAGGGATCCGCCGAGCTGCAGCAGGTCGGACAGACCGCGGGCGTCGCCGAATAGCACTCTCAGCAGGATCGAGGCGTGCAGCAAGGCGACGGGCAGGTACATGATCGGCCGATACGGTAGCGGGCGGCGCAGCACGGCGGGCAGAATGACGGGGGCGTGGGCCATGATCATCGAGAGGGTGAACCCGAGGAGCACCGCGTGGATGACCGTGTCGTAGACCGGGCCACTCGTGGCGGCGCCACCGATCAGCCAGATACCTCCGGCGACGACCAGCCAGGCGTAGCCGCTGAGGAGGCAGGCGGCCATGAACCGTGGCAGCCCGGTTGACCGGAGGATACGGCGGGCGACATCGTGCAGGAAGAACCAGGACACGACCCAGAGCAGCGCCAGGCCGAACAGCCGACGGCCGGCAGGCAGAGGGCAATCGAGACGCATCCGCTCAATGACAGCGATGCCCAGAGCAGACCGCGCCGTGGGTGGGTACCGCGCAGAGACACCCGGGCGAGGTCGAGGCGTTCGCCGGCGATCGTCAGTACGAGGAAGGCGCTGAACGCCGGTATCAGGTGACCGGAACGTTCGCGAGCCAGAGAATGATCGATCAGGGCACGTTTGGGTTGGAGCCGGGGCTGGGTTCGGGCGGGTGTGCTTGTTTTCGGTCGCGTGCCGGTCGTTGATAGAGTTCCGGTGTCGGACGGGGACGACTCGGCGGGACGCAACAGCCCAGTTTACCGATCCCTAAACTCCCGCCGAGGACTACGTCGGCCGGACGCGCGGCCCGGTCGGCTCCGAGTAGCTGCAGTCAGGCCAGCGCCGACCGCAGGGTGTCGAGGCCGACGCCGCCGAGGTCGAGGGCACGACGGTGGAATGCCTTGATCGAGAAGTTCGCTCCCTCCCGGGCAGCGCACTCGTCCCGCAGCTGCTCCCAAATGCGCTGGCCAACCTTGTACGACGGAGCCTGCCCCGGCCAGCCCAGGTAACGGTTGACCTCGAACTTCACGAAGCTCTCATTCATGTTCACGTTCCGGCCGAGAAATTCGAAGGCGTAGTCCGCGGTCCACGGACCGGAGCCGTCTGGCAGGGTCTTGCCGAGGTGCACGCCGATGTCGAGGACGACACGTGCCGCACGCATCCGCTGCCCATCGAGCATGCCGAGCCGGTCGGCCGGGTCGTCGAGGTAGCCGAGTTGCTCCATGAGGCGTTCGGCGTAGAGCGCCCAGCCCTCGGCGTGGCCGGAGGTGCCTGCGAGCTGACGGCGCCAGGTGTTGAGCTTGGCCCGGTTGTAGACGGCCTGGCCGATCTGCAGGTGGTGGCCGGGCACGCCCTCGTGATAGACGGTGGTGAGTTCGCGCCAGGTGTCGAATTCGGTCACCCCGACGGGCACGGACCACCACATGCGGCCCGGTCGGGAGAAGTCGTCGGTCGGTCCGGTGTAGTAGATGCCGCCCTCCTGGGTAGGAGCGATCATGCACTCGATGGTTTGGATCTCGTCCGGGATATCGAACTGGGTATCGGCCAGATCGGCCACGGCCTTGTCGCTGATGTGCTGCATCCACTCTTGCAGGGCCTGGGTGCCGTGCAGTTTGCGGCTCGGGTCGGTATCGAGGTAGGCGATGGCTTCGAGCACACTCGAGCCGGGCTTGATCTGATCCGCGACCTTCTCCTGCTCTTCGACCATTCGGGCGAGTTCTTCGATGCCCCATTCGTAGGTTTCGTCGAGGTCGATGGTGGCACCGAGGAATCGGCGGGAGGCGAGGGTGTACAGCTCGCGGCCGATCGCGTCGTCTTCGGTCGCCTTGCCTTCGAGCTCGGTGCTGAAGAAGGTCGCCAGTTTGTCGTAGGCGGTGGCGGAGCGGCGTGCGCCGAGGCCGAGATCCTTGGCGAGGGAGGCGGGCAAGGTGCCGTCGTCCAGGGCCGCGTTGGCAGCGAACTCGGCGAAGAATCCGTCGTTGGCGGCGTGGCGCTTGGCTTGGATGACCACTTCGCGCACCTGACGAAGCGCCGGTGTCACGCCACGTTCAATGCCGAGGCGGAGCGTCTCGATGTACCCGTCGATGGCGGCGGGAAGATTGCCCAATCGCGAGGCGATGTTGGCCCAGTCGTCGACGGTTTTGGCGGGCATGAGGTCGAAGATTTCGCGAATCTCCTGGGCCGGTGAGGCGATGACGTTGAGGTCGCGCAGCTGCAGCTGGGCGTCGGAGCTTTCCAGGCTGAGCGACAACTCGCTGCGCAGGTCGGTTTGGGTGACCTCGTCGACGCTGTCGACCGATAAAGCGGCGTCGAGCCTGGCGATCGTTTTTTTCGCTTCTTCGACGAAGCGTTCGTGACCGGCCGGGGAATAGTCCCCGTAGCGGCCATCGCCCTCGGTGCGGCCGATGTAGGTGCCGACCGTCGGGTCGAGGTCGACGAGGGTGTCCACCCACTCTTCGGCGATCTGGTCGATGGCCGTCGGAGTGCGCTGGATGTCGTTTGTCATGCCAAGAGCCTAGAACACGACGACCCCGCCTGAACCCCCCAATTGGGGAAACTGGCCGGTCAACGGCCCAGGATCGGGCCCGTGATCAGTGCGCGGCGTCGTCCCAGTTGGCGCCGCGACCGACCTGTACCGTCAGCGGAACGAGCAGGTCGGCGGCGGATTCCATATTATGGGTGACCACCTGGCGCAGGGCATCCCACTCTCCAGGGGCGACGTCGAAGATCAATTCGTCGTGCACCTGCAGCAGCATGCGGGACTCCATCGAGGCATCCGTCAGATCGGCGGCGATACCGTTCATGGCGATCTTCATGATGTCCGCCGCTGAACCCTGGATCGGAGCGTTGAGGGCAGCTCGTTCAGCGTTGTCGCGCAGCACTCGTTTGGGGCTGGCCAGGTCGGGGAAGGGCCGGCGCCGACCGAAGATGGTCTCGGTGTAGCCGTCGACCCTGGCCTGCTCGACGACGTTGCGCAGATAGTCGCGTACCGCTCCGAACCGCTCGAAGTAGTCGGTCATGAGCTGCTTGGCCTCTTTGGTATCGATGCGCAGCTGCTTGGACAATCCGAAGGCGCTCAGGCCGTAGGCGAGGCCGTAGCTCATGGCCTTGACCTTGCTGCGCATCTCGGAGGAAACTTCGGCGGGGTCGACGCCGAAGATGCGCGAACCGACGAAACGATGCAGGTCTTCGCCGGCGTTGAATGCTTCGATCAGCCCGGCGTCTTCTGAGAGGTGCGCCATGATCCGCATCTCGATCTGTGAGTAGTCGGCGGTGAGCAGGCTTTCGCTTCCGGCACCGGCCTGGAACGCGGCGCGGATGCGCCGGCCCTCCTCGGTGCGCACTGGAATGTTCTGCAGGTTGGGGTCGTTCGAGGAGATACGGCCGGTCGTGGTGCCGATCTGCACGTAGGTGGTGTGGATGCGGCCGGTCGTGTCAATGGCCTTGTCGAGGGTCTCCACGATCTGGCGCAGCTTGGTGGCGTCGCGGTGCTTGAGCAGCAGGTCGAGGAACGGATGCGGGTTGCTGGCCTGCAGATCGGCGAGAGCGCCGGCATCCGTTGAAAAACCGGTCTTGTTGGCACGGGTCTTGGGCATCTCGAGCTGATCGAACAATACGTCTTGCAGTTGTTTGGGCGAACCGAGGTTCACTTCGCGGCCGATCTCAGCATAGGCAGCGGCGGCCAGGCTCGCCGTGCTGGCACCGAGCTCTGCAGACAGTTCGGCGAGCTGCTCGTGCGAGACGCTGACGCCGGCCAGTTCCATGTCGGCCAGGGCCAGCAGGGTCGGCAGCTCGATGTCGATCAGCAGTGTGAGCGAGCCCGGGTCGAGGGCTTTTTCGACGGCGGCGAACACCCGCAGGGTGTACCAGGCCTGGGCTGGGGCGCCGGACTGCAGGGTCTCATCGGGGACGAGCTGATTGGGGTCGGCAATGGGCAGGGTTTCGTCTAGGTAGCGCGACACGAGGTCGGCCAGGGTCTTGTCGGGACCACCCGGGCGGATGAGCCACGCGCCGACCAGCGTGTCGAAGGCCAGGCCCGTGAACGGGAGGCCGCTGCGGCGCAGTGCCTTCACCTGGTGCTTGGCGTCGTTCATGATTTTGGGCGCGTCGCTGGCAAGCCAGTTTTCGAGCGGGGCGTAGTCGTCGCGACCTGGCTGCCAGGGCAGGTTGATGGTTTCGGTGGGGCTGGCCAGACCAAAACCGATGACCCTGCCGTCCTGCACCTCCACGGTGAGACCCAGCCCGGCCGGATGGGCGGTAGTGGCACGGTCAAGCCAGGACTGGAGTTCCTCGTCGAGCAGGTCCTGCGCGACGGGTGCCTGAACGGCGGGAACTTCGTCGATGATGGCGATGAGCGCGGAGCCTTCCACCGCCGGGTCTTCACCGGCAAGCTTGAGCACCCGGTCGAGCAGGGTCTTGAATTCGAGCCGGGTGAAGATGTCGCGCACGGCGTCGGTGTTCATGGCGCAGCGTTCGAGCGCTGCGACCGCGATGGGCAGGTCGACGTCGGTCACGAGGCGGTTGAGGCGGCGGTTGCGGATCGCGTTCTCTTTCTGCTCGCGCAGGTTGTTGCCGACGACGCCCTTGATCTCGTCGGCGTGTTGGAGGATTCCGTCGAGGCTGCCGTACAGCCCGAGCCACTTCACGGCGGTCTTCTCGCCGACCTTGCTGATGCCGATGAGGTTGTCGCTGGTCTCCCCGACGAGGGCGGCCACGTCGGGGTACTGCCCCGGTTCGATTCCGTAACGCTCGCGCACCCGGGCCGGATCGTAGCGGGTGAGGGCTGAGACGCCCTGGCTCGCCGGGTAGAGCAGGGTGACGGTCTCGTTGACCAGCTGGATGGCGTCACGGTCACCGGAGACCACGAGCACGTTGTAGCCGGCTGCGCTGCCTTCGACCGAGAGGGTCGCAAGGATATCGTCGGCCTCGAAGTCTTCCTTGGTGATCGTCGTGATGTTCATCGCGGCGAGGGCTTCCTGCAGCAGCGGAATCTGGCCGAGGAACTCCGGCGGGGTCGCATTGCGGGTGCCCTTGTACTCGGGGTATTCCCGGGTTCGAAAAGAGGCGCGCGAAATGTCGAAGGCGACCGCGAGGTGGGTTGGTTTCTCGTTGCGCAGCAGGCTGAGCAGCATCGACAGAAAGCCGTGGATGGCATTCGTATGCTGCCCGGCGTGGGTCTGGAAGCTGTCCACTGGCAGGGCGAAGAACGCCCGGAATGCCAGGGAATGGCCATCGATGATCATCAGGGTAGGCTTTTCGGAGTCCAACACTCCCCCAGCCTACAAGTGTCTTCCTGCGTGGGCTCTCCTGACCAAAGGTGATCATGTTCAATACGACTGACGACGCACTCGCCTGGGTTCAGCAGCGCGGCGGCGGAGACCTGGCCGACAAGATGGGGCTGGAGTTCATCGAATTCACCATTGACCGGGCTGTAGCACGGATGCCCGTGGTCGGCAATACGCAGCCCGCCATGCTCATGCACGGCGGCGCCTACGTGGTGCTCGGCGAGTCGCTCGGCTCGATGGCGGCGAACCTGCACGCCGGACCGGGCAAACTCGCCGTCGGCATTGAGATCAACGCCTCGCACAACCGTTCAGCCACTTCCGGTTACGTGACCGGTGTCTGCACCCCGATCCACCTGGGCCGCACACTCACCACCCACGAGATTGTGGTCACGGACGATGCCGGGCGCCGCTGCTCCACGATCCGCATCACGAACATCATCAAGGATCTGCCGCCGCACACTTAGATCGGCTTCGGGTCTGGCTCGACCAGGCTGATGAACGCGCTGAGCTCGGCGACACCGGCCGGTGTCACCGGCAGGTATTGGGTGAGTGCCGGCGAATAGACTAGAAAAGCTGCCCATTTGGCCCGCGAGATGGCTACGTTCAGGCGGTTCTTCATGATGAGGAAAGCCATACCTCGCGGAACGTCGTCGGCTGAGCTGGCCGCGAGTGAGACGATTGCGACCGCCGCCTCCTGGCCCTGGAATTTGTCGACCGTACCCACTCGAACATGCGGGAAGCCGGCACTGGCGAGGGCCTCCCGCACCACTACCAGCTGGGCGTTGTACGGGGTCACGACGATGACATCGGCTTCGGCCAGAGGGTCGTCGACTCGATCGCTGGTCGGGTCAGTCCATCGGCGACCGAGAACGCGCTGCACGAGGGACACGACGGCATCCGCTTCTTCGGGTGAGGAGATGGCATTGCCGGAGTGCTCGACCGGTACCGAGTGCACCCCGGGCGCGACTCCTTCGAGGGACCTGGTCGAGGTGCTCGGGTCGGCGTGCAGCAGGCCGCCATACGACAGGAAGGAGACGGGGGCGGTGACCGCCGGATGCATGCGACGGCTCTCGGCGAGAAAGTAGCCTCGATCGCCGGGCAGCACGTCGTGGCCGGCGGCGACCCAGCCGAGCGCGGACTGGTCGATCGGCTCGGGATGGGTGCCCTGGCTGACCTGCGGCAGTTGTTGCGGGTCGCCGAGCAGCAGCAGGTTGCGGGCGCCGACGCTCGCCGCAATGGTCGACGCGAGCGAGAACTGCCCGGCCTCGTCGACGACGAGCAGGTCAAGGCTGTGGCGCGGCACGCGCGCCGGATTGCTGAAGTCCCAGGCGGTACCGCCGATGACGAAACCAGTGGCCGGATGATCGAGTGCGAACAACAAATGGCCGTCTTTCGGCAGTACCGTGAAGGCGGACTCCGCCGGATCGGTGCCGGTCTTGGGCGCCTTCCCGACGAGGGCCGGATCGAGCCCAGCAGTGACGATGGCGCGCAGCAGGTTCTCGACGACCGCGTGGGATTGGGCGACGACTCCGATATTCCAGTTGTGCTGCTGCACGAGCGCCGCTATGACATGGGCGCCGAGGTAGGTCTTGCCGGTGCCGGGCGGCCCCTGCACCGCAAGATAGGAATGGTCGAGGTCGAGCAGGGTCGCGATGACGGCATCGATCGTCGTGCCATCGGCCGCTATGGCCGCCAAATGTCCCGTGCGGGTGCGCGGCGGGGTGCGGCGCAGGATGTCGACCATCGGGTCGCTCGGCCAGCCGGGCTGGGATTCGACGAGGCATGCGGCCCACTCATCGATGGCGGGTTTCTGCTGCAACGGCCGTGGTGGTGCTGCCGGGGCGAGGGCACTGGGCCGGTGGCTGTACCGCTCGACCTCTTTGGGGAGCGTTTCTTCGACCAGGATGCCGCCGTCGTCGGCGACGTCGAGCACCTTCACGCTGTGGTGGGTGCGGGCGCCCTCTGCCGTGTCGGAATTTGTGAACGGCCCCGGGTATTCGTAGAGCAGATTCGGTCCGGCCTGGTCGCCCGGCTTGATGCTGCTGCCCGGAGCCAGGCGTCCGCGCAACGACAGGTGGCGGCGGTCGACTCGCTGCCGGCCCTCACGAAACCAGTCGCGTTCCACCTCAACCTGCTCGACGACGAGCACGTCACGGGTATCCTGCCATTCGTCGATCGGATACTCGAGCCGAAAATAGTGCCCCCACCAGAAGCTTTTCTGCTCTCGCCGGTGGTAGTCGATCGCCGCGGCGGCGAAAGCGGCCGCAGTCTGGTCGGGGGTGCGCGGGGTGTGACCGGTCGGCACCGCGACGGCGAGCAGGGCGTCCCGCACCGGCGACGGCTCAATCGGGTCGGCATCCGCTTTCGTCGCGAAGCCGCCCGAACGGATGCCGGCCCCGCGTGCCAGGGTCAGCAGCCAGTCGCGCAGGCGCAGGGTGGACAAGCAGTCGTAGCGGTTGTAGTCGGCGATGGAATCGAGCATGCGCTGCGCCTCAGCCGCATCGCCGTGCGCCTGCAGGTCACGGGCTGCGGCGTATTCGCTGATGGAGTCGGCAGCATTGGTGACCTCGCCGCCGCGCAATTCCGTGCCCATATAGAGCGGCTCGAGCTTCTTGATCGAGTAGGAGCGCGACCCGACACGCATGGTCTTGCGCACGAGCGGGTACAGGTCGACCAGGACGTTCTCACGCAGCAGCTGGTCGATCTGGTCTTCGCCCACGCCGTGCCGGGCCGCGAGGCCGAGCAGGTGGGTGCGCTCGTAGGCGGCGTAGTGGTAAACGTGCATGCCCGGGTATAGGTTGCGGCGCTCGGCGAGGTACTCCAGAAAGTCGGTAAGCGCCCGTTTCTCGTCGGCCCAGGTGTGCGCCCAGAAGGCCCGGAAGGTTTCGTTGACCTCGACGAGGCCGAAGAGATAGTCGAGGCCCCATTGGGTGGTGATGTCGGTCGCGACGTCCCCGGTCACGCGGCCTTCGGTCACGCCCCCTTCGGTCACGCCTCCTTCGGAATAGAGCGGGTCACCCTCGAAATCGAAGAAGATATCGCCGGGGTTAGGCTCGGGCAGTGTGTTTAGTGCGCCCGGGTTGTACAGGTCGACCGGCGGGGGCGTGCCGGCCACGGCCCGCAACTGCAACCTCGCCTGCGTGCGCAGGCCGGCGAGCGTGGAATCGGCCATGCCATCAATGGCACCGGCGGAGGCCGCAAGCTCGTCGATGGTTCGGATGCCGCCGACTGCCAGGCGCGCGCGCTGTGACAGCCGCAGCCCGGCAACGAGCAGCGGGTCCCGGTGCTCCTGCACCTCGCTCGCACAGGCGGCACAGCGCCCGCAGAGCGTGTAGCGCGGGTCTCCCCAGGCGACGGCAGCGGTGTCGGTGAGGCGCTCCGCGATGATCTGGATCAGGCGTTGCTTGCGTTTGCGATACACCGGGCGGATATCGGCGAGCCGATGCACGCTCACGGAGCCGTCGCCGAGCAGGAGTTCGACGGTCTCAGCCGTATGCACCCCGATGCGTTCCAGTTGTTCGGCGTAGGCGGCGAGCTGCAGCAACGCGGTGACCCGGGCGTGCCGAGCGAGTTTGGTGTCTTGCAGCAGCCAGACGCCGTCACCCCGGCGAACGATGAAGTCGGCGAATCCGAGGAAGGCGATGCCGGCGGGGCGCTGACCGACGTCGGAATCGCCGAATTCCGGGTCAAAGAACGTGGCCTGAAAAATGACCTCGGCGCTGTGGGAGAAGGCCAGCCGGGTGGCGTCGGCTGCTGTCTCGAGAGCGTGGCGTGCCATCCGTTCAGGCCGGGCGATCTCGATAACGGTATGACCGTGCCGGTAGCGTTGGAGAACCCGGTGCTCGTGCTCGTCACCGAGGCGGGCCGTGCGTTCGAGCATGGCGTCGACCAAGTCGGGCACGCTGTCGATACGACCGAGCTTCGCATCGATGCGACGCAGGAAGGCAAACTCACAAACGGATGCCGCGCTCAGGTCACTCGCGCTCGTCACCACGCCACCGTCCAGCAAAAACATGTGCCGCCCCTCGTTATTTTCGAGCCTAGCGGGCACTCCCGACACGCCCACCTGCCCGGCGCCACGGACCGCGCCCGGCCGATACACAAAAGGGCCCGGCAGAATCTGCCGGGCCGCTCTGTGACTGCGGTACTGCTACTTCTTGGCGCTGAGCTGTTCGATGATCGCCTGCGATACGTCGTGCATGGTGAGGCGACGGTCCATCGAAGCCTTCTGGATCCAGCGGAAGGCTTCCGGCTCGGTCAGGCCCATCTTTTCGTTGAGCAGGCCCTTGGCCCGGTCCACAAGTTTACGGGTCTCGAACCGTTCGACCAGGTCGGCGACCTCGGCCTCGAGGGTGATGATCTGGCTGTAGCGCGAGAGGGCGATCTCGATCGCGGGCAGCAGGTCGTTCGGGGTGAACGGCTTGACGACATAGGCGAGGGCGCCGGCTTCGGTAGCGCGCTCGACCAGTTCTTTCTGGCTGAAGGCGGTCAGCAGAACGACCGGCGCGATGTGCTCCTTGGAGAGGCGCTCCGCCGCGCTGATGCCGTCGAGCTGGGGCATCTTGACGTCCATGATGACCAGGTCGGGGCGCAGCTCCCGAGCCAGGGCGACGGCTGTTTCTCCGTCACCGGCTTCACCGACGACTTCAAAGCCGTTGTCGCGCAGAATCTCGACGATGTCGAGGCGGATGAGGGATTCATCCTCAGCGACGACAACGCGGCGCGGAGGGGTGGGGGTGCTGTCTTGGTCGGTCACGAGGAAAGCCTACGGTATTCTGAACGAGTAGTTGCAAGCCGGTGTGGCGGAATGGCAGACGCGGAGCACTCAAAATGCTTTGTTCGCAAGGACGTGTGGGTTCGAGTCCCACCACCGGTACCAGATAGCAAGGCCAGTTGACCGACGGCGTGCACGTGTGTGCAGAGTTCGATTCTCAAAATCGCACAGACACAGGCCCCGCCCGAAATTTCGGACGGGGCCTGTGCGTAAAACGCTAATTCTTGACGTACGCCGGCGCTACTTCATTGTGGGCGTCGCCCACGCGGTGCACGCGAATGTCGTTCGTCGAGCCGACGATTCCGGGAGGGGAACCGGAAATGACGACGACCTTGTCACCGATTTCGGCGAGGCCCTGCCCGATGAGGATGTCATCGACCTGGCCGAACATGGCGTCGGTGTGGGTCACCGGCTCCACCAGGAAGGTCTGAACGCCCCAGGTGAGGGCAAGACGACGACGGATGCCCGGCTCCGGCGTGAACGCCAGCATCGGAATCTTCGACCGCAGGCGCGACATGCGCCGCGCCGAGTCGCCGGACTCGGTGAAGATGCAGAGGAACTTGGCGTCGACGAACTCGGCGACCTCGATGGCGGCCAGGGTGATGGCGCCGCCCTGGGTGCGGGGCCGGTTGGTCAGCTTGCCGATGCGTTCGAGGCCGTGCACCTCGGTGGATTCGACGATGCGCGCCATGGTCTGCACCGTCACGACGGGGTATTCCCCAACGCTGGTCTCACCGCTGAGCATGACGGCATCCGCACCGTCGAGCACGGCGTTGGCGACGTCGCTGGTTTCGGCGCGAGTGGGCACCGGGCTCAGAATCATGGATTCGAGCATCTGCGTGGCGACGATGACCGGCTTGGCCATGCGGCGGGCGATCTCCACGGCCTGCTTCTGCACGATCGGCACGGCCTCGAGCGGAAGCTCAACGCCGAGGTCGCCACGAGCGACCATGATCGCGTCGAAGGCGTCGACGATCTCTTCCAGGTTGTCGACGGCCTGCGGCTTCTCGATCTTGGCGATCACCGGAACGCGGCGGCCTTCCTCGGCCATGATCTCGTGCACGCGGGTGATGTCGTCGGCGCTGCGCACGAAGGACAACGCGATGAGGTCGGCTCCGAGGCGGAGGCCCCAGCGCAGGTCGGCTTCATCCTTCTCCGACAGGGCTGGCACGTTGACGGCCACACCGGGCAGGTTGATGCCCTTGTTGTTGGAAACCGGGCCGGCGACGATAACGCGCGTGGTGACGACGACGCCATCCGTTTCGACCACCTGGACTTTCACCTTGCCGTCATCGATGAGCAGGAAGTCACCGGGGTGCACGTCGTGTGGCAGCCCCTTGAAGGTGGTGCCGGAGAGCTCCTTGGTGCCGAGCACGTCTTCGGTGGTGATCTTGAAAATGTCTCCGACGGCAAGTTCGTACGGGCCGCCCTCGAACTTACCGAGGCGAATCTTGGGACCCTGCAGGTCGACCATGACGGCGACGGCACGCCCGGAGTCGTTCGCGGCCTTGCGCACGTTGGCGTAGACGCTTTCGTGCACCTGGTAGTTGCCGTGGCTCAGGTTCATGCGGCAGACGTCAACGCCCGCGTCGATGAGCGCTCTGATCTGCTCATAGCTGGCAGCCGCCGGCCCGAGGGTGGCGACGATTTTTGCGCGTCTCATTCTGGTGAATCTCCGATTTCCGCGCTTTACGGGCGCATTACTACGTGGTGCAGGAAGGCTAGTGGACTAGAGGGCAAATGAGCGGTCCGTCGGCTTAACGGGAGACGGCAGTTGCGTCTGGCCCTCCAGGAACCGATCGACAGCAGCCGCAGCAGCACGGCCTTCGGCGATGGCCCAGACGATGAGTGACTGACCGCGACCGGCGTCACCGGCGACGAAGACACCCTCATGGCAGGTTTCGTAGTTGCCGTCGCGTTCCACGTTGCCGCGGTCATCGAACGGCAGTTTCAACTGGTGGCTGAGGTCGTCCGGTTCCGGACCGGTGAAACCCATCGCGAGCAGCACGAGGTCGGCCGGGATCTCCCGCTCGGTACCTGCCTTGGGAACGCGTCGCCCGTCGAGGTATTCGGTCTCGGCGATGCGGATGGCCCGCACCTCGCCGAATCCGTTGGCCAGAAACTCGACCGTCGACGCGAGATATTGGCGGGTGCCGCCCTCTTCGTGGGCGCTCGAGACCTCGAACAGGGTCGGTGACATCGGCCACGGCTGGCTTTCCGGGCGGGTGGTTCCCGGCTGCTTGCCGATCGCCAGGTTGGTGACGGACGCTGCCAGCTGGCGGTGTGCGGTGCCGATGCAGTCCGCTCCGGTGTCACCACCGCCGAGCACCACGACATGCTTGCCCTCGGCCGTGATCTGGGCTTCGATGCTGCCGCCGGCGCCGATCTTGTTCTGCTGCACGAGGTATTCCATGGCGAAGTGCACTCCGGGCAGGTCGCGCCCGGGTATGGGAAGATCGCGGGGCACCATCGCGCCGGTGGCCACCACGACCGCGTCGTAGCGGGCGCGCAGGTCGTCCCAGGTGATGTCCACACCGATGTTGACGTTGGCGCGGAACCGGGTGCCCTCAGCCGTCATCTGCGCGAGGCGCAGCTCAAGGTGCTTCTTCTCCATTTTGAAGTCGGGGATACCGTAACGCAGCAGCCCGCCGATGCGGTCGTCGCGTTCGAACACGGCGACGGTGTGCCCGGCGCGGGTGAGCTGCTGGGCGGCGGCCAGCCCGGCGGGTCCTGAGCCGACGACCGCGACGGTCTTGCCGGTCAGGCGGCCGGGCGGTTGCGGCTGCACCCAACCCTTGGCGAATGCCTGGTCGATGATCGACACCTCGACCTGTTTGATGGTGACGGCCGGCTGGTTGATGCCCAGCACGCACGACGATTCGCACGGGGCAGGGCAGAGTCGACCGGTGAACTCGGGAAAGTTGTTCGTCGCGTGCAGGCGTTCAATGGCCGCTCGGCCCTCGTCGCGCCAGACCAGGTCGTTCCACTCGGGGATGAGGTTGCCGAGCGGGCACCCCTGATGACAGAACGGCACGCCGCAGTCCATGCAGCGGCCGGCCTGCCGTTTGAGCACGGCGGCGTCACCCTGCTCGTAGACCTCTTTCCAGTCCATCAAGCGGATGGCCACCGGCCGGCGAGCGGGAAGCTCACGTTCCGTCGTCTTCAGGAATCCCTTCGGATCAGCCATTGGTTACCTCCAAGATTCGATTCCACACCACGAGTCCGTCGGGATCGAGTCCCTCATCGACGGCTGTCTGTCTGGTCTCCAGTACGGCCGCGTAGTCGCGCGGCAGCACCTTGACAAAAGCGTTCATGGTTTCTTCCAGGTCATCCAGCATTCGAGCAGCAAGTGCGGAGTCGGTCTTGTCCCGGTGCTGTTCCAGCAGGTCGCGCACGATCTCACGGTCGACGCTGTCGAGGGCGAGCAGACGCAATTCCCCCGAGGTCAGCGCGTCGCGGTTGACCCGTTCCGCGGTCAGCTTGTACACATAGCCGGTGCCGCCGCTCATGCCGGCGCCGAGGTTGCGTCCGGTCTCGCCGAGGATGACGGCGAGGCCCCCAGTCATATATTCGAGGGCGTGGTCGCCGACGCCCTCGACAACAGCGATCGCTCCGGAGTTGCGCACCAGGAAACGTTCACCGACGATGCCGCGGATGAACATACTGCCCTGGGTGGCGCCGTAGCCGATGACGTTTCCGGCGATGACGTTGTCTTCGGCAGGGAACTGGCTGGCCCGGTCGGGGCGCACGACGATCTGCCCACCCGACAGGCCCTTGCCGACGTAGTCGTTGGATTCGCCCTCCAGTTGCAGGGTGATGCCGCTCGGCAGGAACGCCCCGAAGGACTGTCCGGCCGACCCGGTGAGGGTGACCACGATGGACCCGGCCGGCAGGCCGTTCTCGCCGTGCCGCAGGGTGACCTGGTTGCCGAGCATGGTACCGACAGCGCGCTCGGTGTTACGGATCGGCAGGTCGATGCGCACCGTTCCGCCGTGTTCGAGCACGCTCTGACTGCGCCGAATCAGTTCGTTATCGAAGTGCTTGTCGAGTTCGTGCTCCTGGGCGCGTGCCCACTTGCGTGGTTCGCTCTCGGAGAAGTCCGGACCGCTCAGAATGGGCGAGAGGTCGAGCCCCTGTGCCTTCCAGTGGGTGAGCGCGCGATTCACGCCGAGCACCTCACGGTGGCCGATAGCCTCATCGAGGCTGCGGAATCCGAGCCCGGCGAGGTACTCCCGCACCTCCTGGGCAATGAACTCGAAGAAGTTCACGACGTGGTCCGCCTGGCCATTGAATCGTTTGCGCAGCTCAGGGTTCTGCGTGGCGACGCCCACCGGGCAGGTGTCGAGGTGGCAGACCCGCATCATGATGCAGCCGGCCACGACGAGTGGGGCAGAGGCAAAACCGAACTCTTCAGCGCCGAGCAGGGCCCCGATGAGTACGTCACGGCCCGTTTTCAGCTGACCGTCAACCTGCACGACCACGCGGTCGCGCATGCCGTTGAGCATGAGGGTCTGCTGGGTCTCGGCGAGACCGAGTTCCCACGGCGTACCGGCGTGCTTGAGCGAGTTGACCGGGCTTGCGCCCGTTCCGCCGTCGTGGCCGCTGATCAGGATCACGTCGGAGAGCGCCTTGGCGACTCCGGCCGCGACGGCCCCGATCCCGGACTGGCTGACCAGTTTGGTGTGGATGCGCGCCTTCGGGTTGGCCCGTTTCAGGTCGAAGATGAGCTGCTTGAGGTCTTCGATCGAATAGATGTCGTGGTGCGGGGGCGGCGAGATCAGGCCGACGCCGGCCGTCGCGTGCCGGGTGCGGGCAATCCACGGGTACACCTTGGTCGGCGGCAGCTGACCGCCCTCGCCGGGCTTGGCGCCCTGGGCGAGTTTGATCTGGATGTCGTCGGCGTGGGTCAGGTACATGCTCGTCACACCGAACCGACCGGACGCGACCTGCTTGACCGCGCTCCGCCTAGTCGGGTCCAGCAGACGGTCGAGGTCTTCGCCGCCCTCACCGGTGTTGGACTTGCCGCCGAGGCGGTTCATCGCGATCGCGAGCGTTTCGTGCGCTTCCTGGGAGATGGATCCGTAGCTCATCGCGCCGGTGGAGAACCGTTTGACGATCTGCGAAACCGACTCGACCTCGTCGAGCGGTACAGGAGGCCGCTGGCCCGGGTTGAGGGTGAACATGCCGCGCAGCGTCATGAGCGATTCGGCCTGGTCGTCGACCATCTTGGTGTACTCGCGGAAGATGTCGTAACGCCGGGTGCGGGTGGCGTGCTGCAGCCGGAAGATGGTCTCCGGGTTGAACAGGTGCGGAGCGCCGTCGCGGCGCCACTGATACTCGCCGCCGGTCGCGAGGCGCTCGTGTGCGGTCACCGCGGCATCCATCGGGTAAGCGGATGCGTGCCGCGACAGGTTTTCGACCCCGATCACGTCGATGCCGACGCCGCCGAGTTTGCTCGTGGTGCCGGTGAAATACTGGTCGACGAAGGACTGGGCCAGGCCGACGGCTTCAAAGGTCTGCGCTCCCGCGTAGGACGAGACGGTGGAGATGCCCATCTTCGACATGATCTTGAGCACGCCCTTGCCGAGGGCTTTGATCACGTTGCGCACCGCCTTTTCGGGCGTGACGTTGGTGATGATGCCGCTGCGGACGAGATCCTCGCAGGTCTCCATCGCGAGGTACGGGTTGACGGCTGAGGCGCCAAAGCCCATGAGCAGTGCCACATGGTGCACCTCGCGCACGTCGCCGGCCTCGACGACGATGCCGACCTTCATGCGGTTCTCGGTGCGGATCAGGTGGTGGTGCACGGCCGCGATCATGAGCAGCGACGGGATCGGTGCGAGATCTTTGTTGGAGTCGCGGTCGCTCAGCACGATGAACAGAGCGCCGGCCTCGATGGCATCGTCGACCAGTGTGCAGATGGCGGCGAGCCGCTTCTCGAGCGCGTCTGGCCCTTCTTCGAATCGGTACAGGCCGCGGATGGTCGTGGTGGTGCGGCTGCCGACGACGGGGTCGATGTGCTGGATCTTGGCCAGCTCATCGTTGTCGATGACCGGGAAGTCCAGGATGACCTGCCGGGCGTGCTCGGGGCCGGCACTGAGCAGGTTGCGCTCCGGGCCGAGACCGAGCTTGAG
The DNA here is from genome assembly GCF_004402535.1 of Cryobacterium glaciale. Taxonomy (GTDB): domain Bacteria; phylum Actinomycetota; class Actinomycetes; order Actinomycetales; family Microbacteriaceae; genus Cryobacterium; species Cryobacterium glaciale. The sequence goes on from NZ_SOEY01000006.1 coordinate 204,295, forward strand.
GCTCGTGACGACTTCTTCGCGGATCGAGTCGAGCGGCGGGTTGGTGACTTGCGCGAACTGCTGGGTGAAGTAGTCGAACATGAGCCTTGGACGCTCGCTGAGCACAGCGATGGGAGTGTCGCTGCCCATCGCGCCGAGCGGTTCCGCGCCGGTGCGGGCCATCGGGGCGAGCAGGATGCGTACCTCTTCCTCGGTGTAGCCGAAGGTGCGCTGGCGGCGCACAACGGATGCCGGCGGGTGCACGATGTGCTCCCGCTCCGGCAGGTCTTTGAGGTTGATGCGCCCCTTCTGGAGCCACTCTCCCCACGGTTCGCTCGCCGACAGTTCGGCCTTGATCTCACGGTCGTCGATGATGCGGCCAGCCACGGTATCGACCAGGAACATCTGTCCGGGGCGCAGACGCCCCTTGCGCACGACACGCGCCGGGTCGATGCCGAGCACGCCGATCTCGCTCGCGAGCACGACGAGGCCGTCGTCGGTGATGAGGTAGCGGCCGGGACGCAGTCCGTTTCGGTCGAGCGTCGCACCGACGAGTGACCCGTCGGTGAACACGATCGCGGCGGGACCGTCCCACGGTTCCATGAGCATGGAGTGGTATTCGTAGAAGTCGCGACGATCGTCGTCGAGGTCGGTCTGGTTCTCCCAGGCCTCGGGCACCATCATCATGATGGCGTGGGGCAGTGACCGCCCGGACAGGCTGAGAAGTTCGACGACCTCATCGAAGGAGGCCGAGTCGCTCGCTCCCGGGGTGACGATCGGCAGCAGCGGGGCCAGGTCGCCGAGCAGCTCGGACTCGAGCTGGGACTGGCGCGCGCGCATCCAGTTGCGGTTGCCTTGCACCGTGTTGATCTCCCCGTTGTGGGCGATCATGCGAAACGGTTGGGCGAGCGGCCAGGACGGGAAGGTGTTGGTGGAGTAGCGGGAGTGCACGAGGGCAAGCGTCGACACAAAGCGTTCGTCGGACAGGTCCGGGTAGAACGGTTCGAGCTGCAGGGTCGTGACCATGCCCTTGTAGACCAGGGTGCGGCAGGACAGCGAAACGAAGTAGATCTCCAGCTCGCGTTCAGCGCGCTTGCGCAACCGGAAGGTCTGCCGGTCCAAGGCGATGTCGGAGAGCGGCTCGCCGGCTTCGGTGGTGCGGGCGCTCTGCACGAACAACTGCTGAATGGCCGGCATATTCGCGCGAGCCTGGCTGCCGAGGTCCTCCGGGTGCACCGGGACCTCGCGCCAGCCGAGGATGGTGAGGCTTTCCTCGTCGGCGATGAGGCTGATGGCTCGTTTGATGCCCGTGCGGGCGGTGGGGTCGGTCGGCAGAAACACGTTGCCGACGGCGTACTGGCCCACGGGGGGAAGTGCGAAATCAGTGACGGCGCGCAAAAAAGCATCCGGTATCTGGGTGATGATGCCGGCACCGTCACCGGTTCCGGCGTCGGAGCCGACGGCGCCGCGGTGTTCGAGGTTGCGGAGCGCGTCGAGGGCCTGGGTGATGATGTCGTGCCCGGCGGTTCCGCGCAGGGTCGCCACCATGGCCAGGCCGCACGCGTCGCGCTCGGCCGAGGGGTCGTACAGGCCCGATGCTTCAGGCATGCTGCTGAAGCGGGAATAAAGAGGTTTCTGCGCCATTGAGACCGTCCTCACGAAATGACTGGCAGTAAGGGACGACGCTGGCCCGAAGAAGAAGTGTGCGGGAAAAACAGTAACGGGCGCCCGGTTCGGGCCAGGCCCGAACCGGGCGCCGCTACGAGAGTGTCAGCTGAGATGCAGCGAACTGTGTCTACAGTCGAGAAGCGCTCGTGCTTGTGGCTTGGGCCTCGGGTGATTCGGTGTTGTTATCGTCAGACTCCGAATCGCTGTCATCGAATTCTACCCCAGCGTCTGGCGCAATCCATTCCCGACCGGGCACATACGGGCTGGGTTCGAGACCCGGGTGGCGGTGCCGCTGCACGAGAATGATGACAAGGCCAAGCACGATGGCCGCGAGGGCTGCCCAGACATTTGTGCGGATTCCGAAGTAAATCTCGCTCGGGTCGATGCGAATCGACTCAAAAAAGCTGCGACCCAGTCCATACCAAATGAGGTAGAGGCCCAGGCTCTGGCCGAAGCGCAGGCGGAATTTGCGCTCCAAATAGAGGATGACGGCAACACCGACCAGATTCCAGATGATTTCATAGAGAAAAGTCGGGTGGAACAGAGTGTCGGCCGGCAGCCCAACCGGGAAGGCCAGATTGCTCGGTTCTATTTCGAGGCCCCAGGGCAGGGTCGTCGGCAGCCCGAACAGTTCCTTGTTGAACCAGTTGCCGAGACGGCCGGTGGCCTGCGCGACGAGAAGGGCGGGTGCGACCGCGTCGGCAAAGGTCCAGAAGCGGATGCCGGCCAGACGGCAGCCGATATACGCACCGACCGCTCCACCCAGCAGTGAACCGAAGATGGCGTTGCCGCCCTCCCAGATGTACAGGGTGCGGAGCAGGTCAGCTCCCTCAAAGAAGTAGTCGCCCGGGTGGGTGAGCACGTGGTAGATGCGGGCACCGACGATGCCGAGCGGCACCGCCCAGAGGATGATGTCGAGCACCACTCCCGGTTCAGCGCCACGCTTGGTCAGACGGCGGGACGTGATGATCGTCGCGAGGATGATTCCGGCGAGAATGCACAGCGCGTAGGCGTGAATGCGGAACGTGGCGAGATCGAAGAAGTGGAGGTCGAAGAAACTCCACTCCGGACTCGGGATGCTCGCGCTCAGAAGACTCAAAAACACCTGGGTACTACCTTTCATCGTGACTCACGTCACCTGGGGCGAATCGATGGATCGCCTCGAACTATTTAGTGTAGATCGCGCCTGGATTTACGTGGGCGACGAGGCCGGACGAATGTTTTGTGCGCCGGCGGCGAGTTCGAGCGCCAGACGCGCGACGGCGGGTACTCCCCCGTCGGTGAGGGCTTTCACGAGTGCCGAGCCGACAATGGCGCCGTCGGCGTAGCCGAGAATTTCGCGCACCTGCTCGGGGGTGGAGATGCCGAGTCCGACGCACGCGCTCGTGCAGCCGACCGCACGCAAGCGTTCCACCAGGATGCGGGCGGCCGCGTCGACGCCGGCGCGAGCGCCAGTCGTGCCCATCGTCGAGACCGTGTAGACGAAGCCGCGGCTCGCTTCGATCGCCTGTACGAGGCGGGCATCGGAGGAGGACGGTGCAGCCAGGAAGACCCGGTCGAGTCCGGTGCGTTCACTCGCGGCCATCCAGTCGCCCGCTTCGTCGGGAATCAGGTCGGGCGTGATCAGTCCGGCTCCGCCGGAGGCCCGCAGGTCGTCGGCGAAACGTTCAACACCGTACTGCACGACCGGGTTCCAATACGTCATGACGAGGACGGGGGCATCGACCTGGGCGGTGATGGCCTTGATGGCTTCGAACCCGTGACGCAGTTTGAAGCCATTAGCCAGTGCCTGCTGGGTGGCCGCTTGAATGACCGGGCCGTCCATAACCGGGTCGGAGTAGGGAAGGCCGAGTTCGATGACGTCGACTCCGTTGGCGACGAGGGCCACCGCGGCGTCGATGCTCTCGGTCAGGGTGGGAAAACCGACCGGCAGGTAGCCGATGAGGGCTCCCCCGCCCTCGGCGCGTCGCCGGGCTATGGTCTGCTGGACCGTGCTCACGGTGCCACTCACTTCTGTGTCGCTGAAGCCTGGGGTGCTCATGACTGCTCCGCCCCTTCGTCGAGCAGGTCGAAGTACCGGCCGGCTGTTTCCATGTCCTTGTCACCGCGGCCGCTGAGGTTGACCAGGATGGTCGCCTCCGGGCCGAGCGCGCGGCCGAGTTCCAGGGTGCCGGCGAGGGCGTGCGACGACTCGATCGCCGGGATGATCCCCTCGGTACGGCTCAGCAGGCGCAGGGCGCTCATCGCCTCATCATCGGTGATCGGCAGGTAGGTGGCTCGATTGATACTCGAGAGCCAGGCGTGCTCCGGACCGACTCCCGGGTAGTCGAGGCCCGCCGAAATGGAGTGCGATTCGACGGTCTGGCCGTCTTCATCCTGGAGCAGCATGCTGCGGGCGCCGTGCAGCACTCCGGGACGACCCTTGGTGATGGTGGCAGCGTGCCGCAATGTCTCGACGCCGTCACCGGCCGCTTCATACCCGAACAGCGCGACATCGGGATCGTCGAGGAAGGCGTGAAAAATTCCCATGGCGTTCGAGCCGCCGCCGACGCAGGCAGTGACGGCGTCCGGCAGACTTCCGGTCAGGTCGAGAACCTGCTGGCGGGCTTCTTCCCCGATGATTTTCTGGAAGTCGCGAACCATGGCGGGGAACGGATGCGGTCCGGCCACGGTCCCGAAGATGTAGTTGGTGGTCTCGACGTTGGTGACCCAGTCACGCATGGCGTCGTTGATGGCGTCTTTGAGGGTGCGCGAACCGGTCTTGACCGGGACGACCTCGGCGCCGAGCAGGCGCATTCTGGCCACGTTGAGGGCTTGACGTTCCGTGTCGACCTCGCCCATATAGACGACGCATTCCAGTCCGAACAGGGCGGCGACGGTGGCGGTTGCCACTCCGTGCTGGCCGGCCCCGGTTTCAGCGATCACGCGGGTCTTTCCGATGCGCTTGGTGAGCAGGGCCTGGCCGAGAGCGTTGTTGATCTTGTGGGAGCCGGTGTGGTTGAGGTCTTCGCGCTTGAGGATGATGCGGGCACCGCCGGCATACTCGGCGAAGCGCGGCACCTCGGTGATGATGGACGGGCGCCCGGTGTAGGTGCGGTGCAACTCCATCAGCGCCGCAGCGAAGGCGGGGTCGTTCTTGGCGAGTTCGTATTCCGCGGTGAGTTCGTCGAGGGCCGCCACGAGGGACTCGGGCACGAACCGGCCGCCGAAGTCACCGAAATACGGGCCGGGCTCTGCACGTAAGGATTTTTTTCGCAAAGACATGTTAGACCGCCAAAAACTCGGAGAGGGTTCGGATGGGATCGCTCGTGACGAGCGCTTCGCCGACCAGGACGACGTCGGCGCCGGCGGCACGATAGTGCGCGACATCGGCGGCGGTCTTGACGGCTGATTCGGCGATTCGGATGACGCCGGAGGGAATTCTGTCGGCGAGGGTGCCGAAGAGGTTCGGGTCGAGTTCAAAGGTGGACAGGTTGCGCGCGTTGACGCCGACCAGGCTCGCACCGATGTCGAGTGCGCGGCTCACCTCGTCACCGCTGTGCGTTTCGACCAGCGCGGTCATGCCGAGTTCACGGATGAGGTCGTGCAGTGAGATCAGGGTGGCCTGATCGAGAGCCGCGACGATGAGGAGCACGAGGTCGGCCCCGGCAGCGCGGGCCTCGAACACCTGGTAGCGCGTGCCGATGAAGTCCTTGCGCAGGAGGGGAATGCTCACGGCAGCCCGCACCTGCTCAAGGTCGGTGAGCGAGCCGTGAAAACGCCGACCCTCGGTGAGCACGCTGATGGCGCTCGCCCCGCCGGTCTCGTAGGAGACGGCCAGTGCTGCCGGATCGGTGATGGCAGCGAGGGTGCCGCGGCTCGGGCTGGAGCGTTTGATTTCTGCGATAATCTTGACGCGGTCGGACGGGGCTAGCGCTGCCAGCGCGTCGAGGGCGGGCGCGTGGGCCCGCGCCGCGGACTCCACGCTCGCCAGCGGACGAGTGAGTAAGCGTTGTTCGGCGTCGGAAATCGCGCCGGAGAGAAGTTCTTGAAGCACCAGGTCTCAGCGCAACTTATTAATGGCCCTGCGGGGCGGGCAAGGCGCCAACGCCATAGCCTACTTTGCTCAGCACATAGCCCACGATGACCCCGGCGATAAGTAGGCCGAATGACGCCCAAACGAGCCAGACCAGCTCGAAGAAGAAAGCAGTGGTGCCGATGGCGAAGGCGGCCAGCATAATGGTGACAGCGGTCCAGGCCGCCGCGGAGTGGCCGTGTCCGGGATCCGACAGATCGATGCTCATGATTCTCCTCGTAGTTGCGTTGCTGCGTACGTTGACAGGCGGGTTAAGTCTAGCGGAGCGACGGCCGGCGTTCAGCGAGCGGTCGGGTCGTCGCCGCGACTGAGGTCGTCCCAGTCGCCGACCGAGTCACTCGGCGCGGATTCGGTCGCCGCGTCGCCGCTCAGGGGCGACGCGGGAACTGACCCATCGGGCGAGGCTACCGTTTCAAAGCGCACGGCCTGATACTTGCGGGCCGGGCCGGGCCAACGGGCGCTGGTCAGGATGACGGCCACACCGGCGGCCGCCATGACGACGGCGGCGCCCATGGCGACGAACGGCCAGGGGGTAACGATCGTGCCGAGCACGCTGAGCTCAATAGATTCATGGCCCGCGATCCCCGTCGCGGCGGTGACAGCGGCCGCACTCGCCTGGGACGGGTCGTCGACCGCGAGGAAGGCAGCGATGAACACCGAAAGCCCCAGGAGCACCTCGAGCGCGCCGAGCACGATGCGAATGAGCCGCCCGGCAATGGTGAGGGCCCCGGCGAGGGCGAATCCGGAGAGGGCCAGTGCGGTCAACGCCGGCGCCGCGACGGCCCCGTCGATCTCCAGCACCTGCGTGCCGGCGTCGGGCAGCCCGACTTCAGCGTGCACCCACACCTGGGTCCAGGCCAGCAGAGCCAGCGAGCTCGCGGCCAGGATCGTGAGGATGAGTACGAGTTTGAGCCGGCGCGGGGGCATCCGTTCTGCCACTAGAACACCCGCCGCATCGCGTTGGCCACAGCCACCGCACGCAGGGGTGCTGCCGCCTTGTTCTGCGACTCCTGATACTCGGAAGCGGGGTCAGAATCGGTGACGACGCCGCCGCCGGCCTGAACGCGGGCGATGCCGTCCTTGATGGTGGCGGTGCGGATGGCGATGGCGAGGTCAGCGTCGCCGGCGAAGCCGAAGTAGCCGACCACTCCCCCGTACACGCCGCGTTGGCTGGGTTCGAGGGCGTCGATGATCTCGAGCGCCCGCGGTTTCGGCGCGCCAGACAGGGTTCCGGCCGGGAAGGTGGCGCGGAAGACGTCGATGGCGGTCTTGCCGGGGACGAGGTTGCCTTCGACGGAGGAGACCAGGTGCATGATGTGGCTGAAGCGTTCTATGCGCATGAACTCGGTCACTTCGACGGATCCGGCCGTGCAGACCTTGAGCAGGTCGTTGCGGGCAAGGTCGACGAGCATAAGATGCTCTGCGCGCTCCTTGGGGTCTTCGGCGAGCTCGATCGCATAGTCGGCGTCGGCATCCGGTGTGGTGCCGCGGGGCTTGGAGCCGGCGATCGGGTGGGTGAAGACGCGTTTGTCCTGCACCTTGACGAGCGCTTCGGGTGAGGAACCGACGATCCAGTAGGGGGCGCCGCCCGGTGTCTCGAGGCTGAGCAGGTACATGTACGGGCTCGGGTTGAGGCTGCGCAAAACCCGGTACACGTCGATGGGGTCTGCCGTGCAGATTTGGTCGAAGCGCTGCGAGATGACGACCTGGAACACATCACCGTCGACGATGTGCTGCTTGCCGATGTTGACGGCGGCGAGAAAGTCGTCCCGGGTGGTGCGATTGCTCGGTGCGCTCGGCGCTTGCAGGTCGACCTCGGCGAGCCAGGCTTCGCCCGGCGCGGCGAGGCGCTTCTGCAGGGAATCCAGGCGCACGGACGCATCTGCCCACAGCTCGTCTGGTGTGTCGGTACCGTCATTGAGCACGTTTGCGATCAGTTGCACCGTGCCGTACTTATGGTCGAGCACGACGAGGTCGGCGACGAAACTGAAGGACTGGCCGGGCACATCGTAATCGGCCGGAGGCTGGTGGGGCAGGCGTTCAATCTGGCGGATCGCCTCCCAGCCGATGAAGCCGACCAGCCCGCCGGTCAGCGGCGGGTGCTCGGGTAGCCGCGGGGTCTGCCAGCGGTCGAACAGGAAGGCCAGTGCGGCGAGCGGGCCGAGGGTGGCGGCGGAACCGAGGGCGCGGTCGGCGGAGACCCCGTAATCGATCCAGCGGGTGTCGTCGCCCTCCTGGGTCAACACACCGAAGGAGGAGACTCCGACGAAGGAGAACCGCGACCAGATGCCGCCCTGTTCGGCGGATTCGAGCAGAAAGCTACCCGGCAGGCCGTTGGCGAGTTTGCGGTAGATGCCGACCGGGGTTTCACCGTCGGCGAACAGCTCTCGAATGACCGGGATGACCCGGTGCGCGTCGATGAGCGCGTCGAACTGGGCGCGCGTCGTCGAGCCGGCCGTGCGCGCGCCGGTTGCGGCCGGGGTACTGTCGGTCATTCCGCAGGCCTTTCCATGCTGATTGCGCCGAGATCGCGGCCGTCGAAGCAGGTGCGCGTGCCGGTGTGGCAGGCCGCTCCGACCTGGTCGACCTGCACGAGCAGGGTGTCGTTGTCGCAGTCGAAGGCGGCGGAGTGCACGTACTGGGCGTGCCCGGAGGTGTCGCCCTTGCGCCAGAATTCCTGGCGACTGCGGGACCAGAACGTTACGCGCCCCTCCGTGAGGGTGCGGCGCAACGCTTCCCGGTTCATCCAGCCGAGCATGAGTACCTCGTGGCTGTCCCACTGCTGGATGACGGCGGGCAGCAGTCCGGCGTCATTGAAAATCGCAGCGTCGAGCTGCGCGGCTTGGACGGGACTGAGGTCGGCGCTCATCAGCGCACCAGCATTCCGGCGTCGGACAGCTCGCGCTTGACGTCGCCTATGGTCAGTTGTGCCGAGTGAAAAACGGATGCTGCCAGCACGGCGTCCGCGCCCGCCCGGATTGCGGGTGGGAAGTCTTCGACGCGTCCGGCGCCGCCGGACGCGATCACCGGCACCCGGCTGTTGGCCCGCATGAGCGCGATGAGGTCCACATCGAATCCGGCTTTAGTGCCGTCGGCGTCGATCGAGTTGACCAGGAGTTCCCCGGCACCCAGTTCGATCGCCTGCCGGGCCCAGGCCACGGCATCCAGATCGGTCTCGGTGCGCCCGCCGTGGGTGGTGACGACAAAGCCGCTCTCGGTGCGCTCTGAGCGTTTGACATCGAGGCTCAACACGAGTACCTGGGCGCCGAACCGGTCGGCGATTTCGGCGATCAGGGCTGGTCGGGCAATTGCCGCGCTGTTCACGCCGACCTTGTCGGCGCCGCTCGCCTGCAGGCGGGAGACGTCTTCGACGCTGCGAATGCCGCCGCCGACGGTGAGTGGAATGAACACCTGCTCAGCGGTCGCCCGCACGACGTCGTAGGTGGTCGACCTGTTGTCGACCGTCGCGGTGACATCGAGGAAGGTGAGCTCGTCGGCGCCCTGCTCGTAGTAGCGGCGGGCGAGTTCGACCGGGTCGCCGGCGTCACGCAGGTTCTGAAAGTTGACCCCCTTGACGACGCGACCGTTGGCCACGTCGAGACAGGGAATGACGCGCACGCTCAGGCTCATCGCTGGTTCTCCTCCGATGTTTCTTACAGGCGGGCGTTGTGAATGGTGGTGACGAGGATGGCCCTGGCGCCGAGGGCGTAGAGCGCGTCCATCACGTTGTTCATGTCGAGCCGGGCGATCATGACCCGCACGGCGGCCCACTCGGGGTCGTGCAGCGAGGAGACCGTCGGCGATTCAATGCCGGGAGCGAGCGCTGCGGCGGCGTCGAGCAGGGCGACCGGGATGTCATAGTCGAGCAGCACATACTGGCGCGCGACGAGCACACCCTGCAAGCGACGGAGCAGGGTGTCGATTCCGGCCTTGTCATTGGTGGAGCTGATCAGCACGGCGGTGGATTCCAGGATGACCGGTCCGAAGATTTCGAGGCCAGCCTTGCGCAGCGTGGTGCCGGTGGAGACGACGTCGGCGACGGCATCCGCTACGCCGAGCTGCACTGCGGATTCAACGGCGCCGTCGAGTTCGACGAGGTCGACGGTCACCGAGTGCGTGGCGAGGAAGCGTTCGACCAGGCCGGGGTAGCTCGTCGCGACCCGCAGGCCATCGAGGTCTTTCAGTTCAAAGAAGCGGCCGGCCGGCCCGGCGAAGCGAAAGGTGGAGTCACCAAAGTCGAGACTGGCGATCTCCACGGCCTTCGAGTGCGAGTCGAGCAGCAGATCCCGGCCGGTGATGCCGACGTCGAGGGCGCCGGATCCGACGTAGGTGGCGATGTCGCGCGGACGCAGGTAGAAGAATTCGACCCCGTTGCGGGGGTCGGCGGTGACGAGGTCGCGCGGGTCGCGGCGACCGGTGTAACCGGCCTCGGCGAGCATCTGCGCTGCGGTTTCAGACAACGAGCCCTTGTTGGGCACGGCAATTCTCAGCATGGGGGTACTCTCTCGGTTTCAGTTCACACGACTAGTCAATGATGCGGGCCAGCACAGGCGCCGGCGCGGGTCACAGATGTCGGTAGATGTCGGCCGGGGAGAGACCTTTGGCGATCATCATGACCTGCAGGTGGTACAGCAGCTGGGAGATTTCAGCGGAGGTTTCATCATCGCTCTGGAACTCGGCGGCCATCCACACTTCGGCGGCCTCCTCGACAATTTTCTTGCCGATGGCGTGTACGCCGGCGTCGAGTTCGCGTACGGTACCGGAGCCCTCTGGACGAGTGCGGGCCTTGTCGCTCAGTTCTACGAAAAGGTCATCGAATGTTTTCACGACTCTAGGTTACCCGCCCCGTGACGGTGGCCGACCGCGCGCTCGCGCAGCAGGGCGATCTGGGCTGCCGGATTCTCGGCTCCGAATACGCTCGACCCGGCCACGAAGGTATCCGCGCCGGCCGCTGCTGCGATCTGAATGGTCTGAGCGGTGATGCCGCCGTCGACCTGCAGCCAGAGGTCGAGGCCGCTAGTGTCGACGGCCCTGCGCAGCTGCGCGAGCTTGGGCATGGTCGATTCCATGAAGCTCTGGCCGCCGAAACCGGGTTCGACGGTCATGACGAGCACTTGGTCGAATTCGGGAAGGAGCTCGAGGTACGGCGTGATGTCGGTGCCGGGCTTCAGCGCGATACCGGCGCGGGCACCGATTTGGCGCAACCGACGGGCCAGCGCGACCGGTTCGGTCGTGGCCTCGGCGTGGAAGGTGACCGAGTAGGCGCCGGCCTCTGCATAACCGGGTGCCCACCGCTCGGGGTCGTCGATCATCAAGTGGATGTCGAGCGGCAGCGGCGAAACCTGCTGCAGGCGTTCGACCATGCCGAGCCCGAAAGTGAGGTTCGGCACGAAGTGGTTGTCCATGATGTCGACGTGCACGAGGTCGGCCGAGCGGATGCGCCCCAGCTCGCTCTCAAAGTTGGCGAAATCGGCGGCGAGGATGCTGGGGTTGATGCGGGTGGCCATCCGTTCAGCCTAGCGCTGGGTGTGTGGTTGTTCTGTGGCGGTTCGTATTGCTGGCAGGACGGTCACCTATCCTCAGATGATGGAACGATCGGAATCCCCGGATTCTCCCGGGACGAGACCTGGGTCGCGGCGGCGGCGCATTCTCTTCGCTTGCGGCGCTGTCATCATCGGCATGGGGTTGGCGGTTCATTTCACTATCGAGGGGCCGGTGGGCGATTTCGCTGCGGACGCCCTGTACGCGGTGCTGGCCTACCTGGCCGTGTCGTTCATCGCTCCACGCCTTCGACCCCAGGGCACTGCGACAGTTTCCTATCTGGTCTGCGTGGCCATCGAGGCGGCCCAACTCTCCCCCGGCCCGGCTGCCCTGGCCGACGTCTTTCCGCCGGCCCGGCTCGTGCTCGGCACGACGTTTGCGCCCGTAGATCTCCTCGCCTATGCCGTTGGAGCGTTGGCAGCCCTGGTTTGCGACAGACTCATTCCGCGACGGCGCACGCGATCAATCCTGCCCACGCCGATGTAGCACCTACCCGCCGGTCGAGGCGCGAGCAACGCCCCACCCGCCGGTCGAGGCGCGAGGAACGCCCCACCCCGCCGGTCGAGGCGCGAGGAACGAGCGATCGAGACCTCGTCTTGGTGTCGCCAGATATCTCGATCGCTCGCAAGCTCGTGCCTCGATCAGCGAGGCCGAAGTCGTTCAGCGCTGGTGGGCCTATTTGTCCCAGTTGGGTTGTTCGGTGGGGGTGGCGGCGCGGTTGTGGCTGGCGGGGCGCCAGGTTTGGGTGGGGTCGTAGAGGAGGGGGCCGCGGGCTGCTGCGGGCAGGGACTGAGCGGGTCAGACTGGATACTCTCGTCAGCGTCAGCGTCAGCGTCAGCGTCGATCTCGACCGCGTTCTCGCTGGCCGCCGCGGCGGAGAGGTAGGCGTCGAAGACGTTGCCGATGATGGCGCGGTCGAGGGTGGTGAACCAGCCGTTGAGGCTGTAGCCGCCGTTGCTCAGGTTGCCGAAGGTGAGCCAGCTGCGCCGTTCCGCGGGGGTTTCGCCGGGTGCGGTGCCGTCGGGGGCGAGGCGTGCCTGCCACTGGATGCCCTGCTGCCGCAGCAGCTCGGGTGCGAAGGCGATGCCTGCTCCGGGAAGGCCCTCGGTTTCGGGGGTGATCGCGCCGGAGCCGCTCGCGACGAGGGAGCGTTCGACCCGGTCGAGGTCCTCGATCAGCACGGAGGAGCGCAGGCCGTCGAGCACTTTCACGATCACGCGGGCCTGCTCCAGCCCGAGGCATCCGCCCTGCAGTGCGTCGCCCAGAACAGGATAGGTGGGGGTGAGGGGCCGGCCGAGCAGCATCCGCTGGCCGGCTTTCTCGCCGAGCGCGGCACGCTGGCGCACCTCGGCGCGGGAGAGCCGGGCCAGGGTACAGACCAGATCCACGCCGCTGCGGCAGCCGAGTCGCCGGGCCAGCGAGACCGCCCCAGCCGCCGCTACCTCGGTCTGCTCAGCCGTTTTCATCGCGGCATTCTTAGCCACGGAAGCATCCAGGTATTCGGAGCGGCGCAGCACATCCGTGGTGGAGAGCGCCCGGGCCCCGTCGACAACGCGGCCGACACTCTCGAGGGCGAGCAGCACTCTCAACGATTCTTCGTCGCCGAGCGACCCGAATGAGACGCCACCCAATGCCGCCAACAAGATCTCCCTGGCCTGCTCCACCGCCACAATGACGGGGTTCGAGCTAATCTGACCGGGGTTTTCCATGAACATGGGCGCCGTTGCCTCCTTCAGAACAATTCTACCCCGAATCGAATATACAAGCGAGAAAATCTCAAGTAATAATTAAAGCACTTATCAACGAAATCCACTGGCGCCTGAGGCATCCGAATTGCATTGTTCGCAAGCAATCTGACGACATCAAAATCAGGCCTGACACTCGTTAAGTCTAGAAGTTTTATTTGAATTCATTTCCCCGGAGTAGATAAGAGCGACCACTCATTCCGGCTGCGACAAGGTCACCTAACTCCCGTAGCGGCTACCCAGATTGGGCGCGCGCATCCGCTCGTCGGGCCCCGGCTACGACGCGGAGCGCTGCAGCAGCGTGATGAACATGGCGTCGGTACCGTGGCGGTGCGGCCACAGCTGCACACTGCCGCTGTCGGCGGGGAGGTCGAGGTTGGCGGCGCTGAAGGACTGCACAACGGCAGCGGTGTCGAGGGCGGTCACGGTGCCGCCGGCCTTACGGACGGCGAGGGCGACGATCGCCCGGGTCTCGGCGGTGTGCGGCGAACAGGTGACGTAGGCGAGAATTCCGCCGGGCTTGAGCGCGAGCAGGGCCGCGTCGATCAGTCCGGATTGCAGCCCGGCGAGATCGGCGACGTCCTTGGGCTGCTTGCGCCAGCGCGCCTCTGGACGGCGGCGCAGGGCACCGAGGCCGGTGCACGGCGCGTCGAGCAGGATTCGGTGGAATTCGCCCGGATGAGTCTGGCCGATGGTGGTGCCGTCGACCTCCCACACCGGGATGGTCTCGGGAATGGCCGCGAGGGCGGTGCGCACGAGGGTGGCCCTGGCGGGAACGAGCTCGTTGGCCACGAGTTCGGCTCCCCCGGCGCGTGCTTCGGCGGCGAGCAGGGCGGCCTTACCGCCTGGTCCGGCGCAGAGGTCTAGCCAGCGCTCCCCCGCTACGACCGGGCGCGCCCGGCTGAGGGCGAGGGCGGCGATCTGGGAGCCTTCGTCCTGCACCCGAACGCGGCCCTCCGTTGCGGTCACGAGGTGATACGGGTCGCCGGAGTCCAGCACGAATCCGACCGGCGAGAATTCGTCGGAGAGGCCCAGCCGTTCACGGTCGGCGTCGGTGGCGAGGCCCGGCAGCGCCACCATGTTGACCTTGGCCGCCATGTTGTCGGCCGCGAGCAGATCGGCGAGCTCGTTCTCGTGACCTTCAGCCTTCAGCGACTGGCGGAAGGCCCGCACGATCCAGGCGGGGTGCGAGTACTCGGCGGCGAGTCGGTCGTCGACGTGGACCGCGCCTTCGAGCACCCGCTCACGCCATTCCTCGGCGCTCGACCGGGAGATGGTGCGCAGCACTCCGTTGGTGAAGCCGGTCGCGGAGCGCGACCCGACCTGCTTGGCGAGCGAGACAGATTCGTTGACCGCGGCGTGGGTCGCGACGCGGGTGGCCAGCAGCTGGTGGGCACCGAGACGCAGCACGTCGAGGATGGCGGGGTCGATGGCGGTGACCGCCCGGTTCGCGGCGAGGGCGATGACGCGGTCGTAGAACCCCTGCATTCGCAGGGTGCCGTAGGTGAGCTCGGTGGCGAGGGCGGCATCCGCTGTATTGAGGGCGGCGCGCTGGATACGGGTCGGCAGCAGCAGGTTGGCATAGGCGTCGGATTCCCGAACAGCCGCGATCACCTCGTAGGCGATGCGGCGGGCCGGCTGCACGAAGTCGGCCGGGGCCTGGCGGGAGCGGGCGGCGCCAGCCAATGCGGCGCCGGCCGCTCTGGAGGTTCCCGCGGCGGCTCGACCCGTGCGGGTGCGATCGTCGCTCATGATGCGGTCACCGATTCTGCTCCCAGTCCGCGCCACCAGTCGTTTGCCGTCATTGCTGTCTTTCCGGCCGGTTGAACGCGCAGCAGAACCAGCGGTTCGGTCTGCGTGCCGACGAGCACTGTCTTGTCGCGCTGCAGAATCGTTCCGGCAGGCAGGTTGGGTTCGAGGGCGCTGGGAGCGACCTCGAGAAGTTTCAGGACGGCGCCGTTGACCGTGGTGAATGCGCCCGGTTCGGGCGTCACCCCGCGAATGCGGCCGTAAACGGATGCTGCCGGCTGCGCGAAATCGATCCGCGCGTCGTCGCGCACCAGTTTGGGGGCGAGGGTCACCTCTCCGGCCTGTGGCACGGCCCTGGCGGTTCCGGCGGCGAGTTCGTCGACGACCCGCATGAGTAGTTCGGCCCCACTATGACTGAGCTCTTCGAGAAGTATTCCCGATGTGGAATGTGTGCCGAGGGGCTGGGAGAAGCTACCGAACACGGCGCCCGCATCGAGCTCGGGCACGAGCTGGAACACGGCGGCGCCGATGTGCTCATCGCCGGCGATGACGGCGCGCTGCACCGGGGAGGCGCCACGCCAGCGCGGCAGCAGTGAGAAGTGCAGGTTGATCCAGCCGAGGCGGGGAAGGGACAGCAGGGGTTCACGCACGATTCCGCCGTAGGCGACGATGACGCCGAGGTCGGGTTGCAGGGCACGGATGGACTCGGTCGCTTCAGCGTCGAGCCGGTTGGTCTTCAGTACCGGGTATCCTCGCTCTGCGGCAGCCTGGGCGACCGGCGACGGGGTGAGGGTGCGTTTGCGGCCGAGCGGGGCATCCGCTCGGGTGATCACGGTGACGATCTCGTGATCGGTGCCGGCCAGGGCCAGGAGGCTGGGCAGCGCGACCTCGGGCGTGCCGGCAAAGACGAGTTTCATTTAGAGCAGCTCCGGGTCGTCGAATCGAACTTTAAGTGTAGGTGCCGGTTGGAACGATCCGGACTTCGGCTTGCGGCGCCGGGCGGCGTTGCGTACGACCGCAGCTTTGAGTGCGTGCGCCACCTCATCGCCGCGGGCGTAGCCAAACCGTACGACCGCCCGCACGAGGGGCGCCTCGGTGTCGACCGGGCCGAGGATATCGAGGCCGTCGACCGCGCCCAGGTCGGTCAGGGCGGCATCGACGTCGGCGGCGGTTCCGGTGACGGAGGCAACCCGCACGGCCGGCGGGAAGCGCAGCTGGCGGCGGTCGGCGAGCTCGCTGGCGGCGAAGATGTCGGGGCGCCAGGCGTTGAGCGCGCGGGCGAGGGCGCCGCCCACCCCGGCGAGCAGCACGGGAGCGCCGGGTGCGGCCAGGGCGGCCGCGTTAGCCCACCAGCGCAGGCAGTCCTCGCCGACGCGCAGCGATTCGCGGGCGAGCATGCGTTCACCGTCGAGGACGAGGATGGCCCGGTACCCGCCGGTCGGGACCGGTTCGGCGCCGCGCGTGGCGATGACGAGGGCTGGTTGGGCGCTCAGGGTTTGAATCGTGTGCTCGCCGTCGGCGACGATGACGCGCGCGCCCGGAAAAGCGCGGCCGAGTTCTTCGGCGGTGCGCCCGGTGCCGAGCGTCACCACACGCAGTGTGGTGCCTTCGCAGTGCGCGCAGGTCCAGCCGGCGGCGAGGGCGCCGCACCAGCGGCAGGACGGCACCGCCGAGGCAGACTTGAGCCCGAGCGGCCCCTGACAGTGCGTGCACCGGGCGGCCTTCTTGCAGCTTTGGCAGGCGAGCATGGGCGCGTAGCCGGGGCTTGCGACCTGCACAAGCACGGGCCCGTGGGCGAGCGCCTCCCGGGCTGCCTGCCAGGCAGCCGAGGGGATGCGGGCGGCGCGGGCCTGCTGGTCGGGCTCGGACTGAAAATCGGTGGGGATAATGCGCGGGTGGCGGTCAGCGGCCGGGTACACCTCGCTCAGGTAGCCCAGCTCGACCAGGCGCTGGGTTTCGACGCTGCGCGAGTGGCCGAGCAGCACGAGGGCGCAGTCGCTGTCTTGCTGACGTACCAGGGCCGCGTCGCGGGTGTTGACGTAGGGGCTGAGCGGCTCGGTGTAGAGCGGGTCGCCGTCGTCCCAGACGGCGATGAGGCCGAGGCGGTGCGCCGGGGCGTAGACGGCCGAGCGGTTGCCGAGAATGATGCGCGGCGCCGGTTCGAGGCAGGCCAGGAAGGCCCGGTATCGGTCGGGGTTCGGCTGGCGGGCATCGACCCGGCTCAGCGGGAGCGTCGGGGCCAGCTGGGCCAGGGCGGCCTGCACCTGGTCCTGGTCGCGAAAGTCGGGCACGCAGAGGATGGCGCTCTGCCCGGTGCCGAGCGCAGCCACGGCGAGTTCGGCCAGGGTCTGTGCCCAACGGCCGATGGTGGCGCCGTCATCGAGCTGCACGAGTTCGGGGATCGCCGCGACGGCGACCCGGTGGTGTTCCATGATCGCGGTGTCGAGGCGGCCGGTCGGGTAGCCGACGAACGCCGGGGTCGCCAGGGCGGGTGCCTGCGCCGGGCCGGTCTCCGCCTCCGAGGACGAAGCGCCTGGCGCAGCCTGCGCGGCCAGCCAGGCCTTCTCGACCCGTACCTGCCGCGGCGGCACGGCGAGACGGATGATGTCGCTCGCGTTCCCGGCGGCCCGATCCGCCAGTCGACGCGCCAGTTTCCACACCGCGGGAGTCAGCACGACGGCCGTGGACACGACCGAGTCGAGCGGACTGAGGGCACCGCGGTAGGCGGCATCCGTTTGCGAAGCGGACTCCGCTCGCGGATCGAAGACCTCGATCACATAGGCGTCGACCACGCGCCCGCCCGAGCGAAAAGGTACCTTCACGCGCACGCCAGCGGCCACCTGGCCGACCAGTTCGGCGGGAACGCCGTAGTCGAACAGGTGGTCGAGTTGCGGCAAGGGGGAATCGATCAGCACCCGTGCGACGAGGCCGGTGTGCGTCATGTCTGCGCCGGTTTCAGAGTCCGGCGGCGCGGATCAGGTCGTCGACCTTGTCGAGCCGCTCCCAGGTGAAGTCGGGCAGCTCGCGGCCGAAGTGGCCGTAGGTGGCCGTCTGTGCGTAAATGGGGCGCAGCAGGTCGAGCGAGTGGATAATCGCAGCCGGACGCAGGTCGAACACCTCGCGGATCGCTGCGGTGATCTCCCGGTCGGGCAGCACTCCGGTGCCGAAGGTCTCGACGTACAGTCCCACCGGCGAGGCCTTGCCGATCGCGTAGGCGACCTGCACCTCGAGGCGTTCGGCCAGGCCGGCCGCGACGGCGTTCTTGGCGACCCACCGCATGGCGTAGGCGGCCGAACGGTCGACCTTGGACGGGTCCTTGCCGCTGAATGCACCGCCGCCGTGGCGGCTCGATCCGCCATACGTATCGATGATGATCTTACGTCCGGTAAGCCCGGCATCGCCCTGCGGACCACCGATTTCGAAGCGGCCGGTGGGGTTGATCAACGTCGCGAGCGACGAGGAGTCGAGATCGATCTTGTCAAGCACCGGGCGAATGACGAGCTCTTCAACCTCGAGGCGCAGCTGCTCGGTCGAGACGGAAGGAGCGTGCTGGGTCGAGACCACGACGGTTTCCACGGTTCGCGGAATGATGCCGTCATAGCCGATGGTGACCTGGGTCTTGCCGTCCGGCCGCAGGTAGTCGAGTTCGCCGCTCTTGCGTACGAGGGCGAGGCGTTCGGCCAGCCGGTGGGCGATCCAGATGGGGATCGGCATGAGCTCGGGGGTTTCCCGGGTGGCGTAGCCGAACATGATGCCCTGATCGCCGGCACCCTGCCGGTCGAAGTCGTCGAGGCTGGACTGCTCGCGGGTTTCGAAGGCGTTGTCGACGCCCTGCGCGATGTCGGGTGACTGTCCGCCGATGGAGATCTCGACGCCGCAGGACCGGCCGTCGAACCAGACGTCGGAAGAGTCGTAGCCGATGTCGGTGATGCACTTGCGCACGATCGACGGAATCTCGACGTAGGCCTCGGTGGTGACCTCGCCAGCCACGTGCACGAGACCAGTAGTGACGAGGGTCTCCACCGCGACCCGACTGTGCGGGTCGTCGGTGAGCAGGGCGTCGAGGATGCTGTCGGAGATCTGGTCGCAGATCTTGTCGGGGTGACCCTCGGTGACTGATTCCGAGGTGAAGAGGCGAAGATCGCTCATCTGGCCCGTTTCTGTAGAAGTTGAAAAGTTACGTATTGAAAACGTAGTTGTGAATAAAAACGTAGAAGTTGACGTTAATGCCGCACCGGACCGGCCGGCGTGCAGTGCACTACCCGTCGCTGTGGAGGCTAACCGATCAGGTCAAGTATGCAATTGGCCACCGACATTTTGCTGCCGGAGGCCTCATTCACTATAACTCCGTGGTGATCGAGCACCGTCACGCTGTTACGTTCCGTGCCGAACCCCTCGTGCTGACTGACCCGGTTCACGACCAGGTAGTCGCAGCCCTTGCGGATGATCTTGTCGCGGCCGAGCGCGAGCAACCGGTCAGCATCCGTTTCGGTTTCGGCGGCGAAGCCGATGATCAGCTGGCCGGGCCGGCGTGCCGCGGACAGCCCGGCCAGGATGTCGGGGTTTTTGACCAGTTCCAGGGTGAGGGTATCCCCCACGTCTTCTTTCTTGATCTTGCCGAGCTGCACCGTCTTGGGCCGGTAGTCGGCGACGGCGGCGGCCATGATGATGACCTCGGCCGATTCGGCGGCGAGGGCCATGGCTTTGTGCATCTCCAGGGCGCTGCTGACCAGCACGGTCGTGACGCTGGTCGGAACGGCCACTTCGAGGTTGGCGGCGACGACGGTGACCGTTGCACCGCGGGCCACGGCCGCCTGGGCGAGGGCTACGCCCTGTTTGCCGCTCGATCGGTTGCCGAGAAAGCGCACCGGGTCGAGCGGTTCCCGGGTGCCGCCGGCGCTGATCAGTACGCGGCGACCGGCGAGATCCGGCACAACGGATGCCGCGGGACCATCAACACGGTCGAGCACGGCTAAGGCCACCGCCACGATGGTGTCCGGCTCTTCCATGCGGCCGGCGCCCGAATCGGTGCCGGTGAGGCGGCCGACGCCGGGGCCAACAATAGTGATGCCGCGGGAGCGCAACACGGCCACGTTGGCGACGGTAGCCGGGTTGTTCCACATTTCGGTGTGCATCGCCGGGGCGATCACGAGCGGCGCTGTGCTGGCCAAAATGGTATTGCCGAGCAGGTCGTCGGCGAGGCCGACAGCGAGTTTCGCGATACTGTTTGCCGTCGCCGGGGCGACGACGATCAGGTCGGCGCCCTGGCCGATGGCCACGTGGCGCACCTCGGCGACGCCCTCGTACAGGTCGGTGTGCACCGGGTTGCGCGAGATGGCCTCGAGCGTGGGCTTGCCGACGAAACGCAAAGCTGCCGCGGTGGCGACGACGTGCACGGAGTCGCCGTTCAACACAAAAGCGCGCACGATGTTGACGGCCTTGTACGCTGCGATGCCACCGGTGATACCGACAACGATCGTGCGAGGTGTCTTCATCCTGCGCGCTTGAGAGTTTATTCAGGACTCGATCGAGGAGCTCAGGCCTCGACGATCGGGCGGGAAACGAGCTTGTCGTCGTTGATCTCGCGCAGGGCCACCGAGAGCGGCTTGTCTTCGACGGTCGAGTCGACGAGCGGTCCGACGTTGTCGAACAGGCTGCCTTCGTGCAGGTCGGCGTAGTAGTCGTTGATCTGACGTGCACGCTTGGACGCGAAAATCACGAGGGCATACTTCGAGTCAACCTTGGACAGCAGGTCGTCGATGGGCGGGTCAATGATGCCAGTGGGCTTGTTCGCCATTGGTGTCACACTCCTAATAGAGCACAGCCTGAGGCCGGTGCAAGTCTGTTGTTGAACGAATACGAGCGATGAAGCGCGCCGTGAAACGCGCGAGAATTCAGCAGAAACGGGCGCTACGACATGCTGGATGCAGCGCGGATCTCCATCAAGTCTACGACCTCACGAGCGGCGTCACCGACATCGTGGTTGATCACGCGGTAGTCGAACTCCCCCTGAGCGGCCAATTCCAGCTTTGCGGTCTCCAGACGGCGGGCTTGTTCGGCCGCATCCTCGGTGCCACGGCCGATCAGGCGGCGCACCAATTCCTCCCAGCTCGGCGGGAGCAGGAAGACCAGGCGGGCTTCCGGCATAGCCCGCCGCACGGCGCGAGCGCCCTGCAGGTCGATCTCGAGCAGCACGCTGTTTCCGGCGGCGATGGCAGCGTCGACCGGGCCACGGGGGGTGCCATAGCGGTAGGCGTTGTGTACCTTGGCCCACTCGAGCAGTTCGCCGCCCTCGATCATGGCGTCGAATTCTTCGTCGGAGACGAAATAGTAGCTGACGCCTTCGGTCTCCCCCGGGCGCGGCGCGCGCGTCGTCGCCGAGACCGAGAGCAACACATCCGGATAGTTCTCGCGAATGTAACCGGCGACGGTTCCCTTGCCGACCGCGGTCGGCCCGGCCAGCACAATGAGTTTGGAGTCGACAACGCCGTGGCGCAGCACCGGCCGTTCCGAGAGGAAATCGCGGAGGCGGTCGCGCTGGTGCCGTCCCAAACCGCCAAGTCGTTTGGACGGCGAAATTTCGAGACGCTGGATGATGCGCTGCATCTTGGTCACGCCGATCGCCGGAATGCTCACGAGCAGTTCGGTCACCCGCAGGCGTCCCTCGACCCCGATCGGGTCGGCGATGGCCGCGGCGAGTACTTCGAGGGCGGTACGTTCGCCGGAGGAGACCTCGGCCTTGACCTTGGCGCGGGCCCGCCGGGCCGCGACGGCGGCACGCGACGCGGCGACCCGGTCGACTTCGGGCGGGGTTGGACGGTTTTCAACCACGGACGGCACCTACTTCGGCTACTCGGCGCTCAATGGCTTCTTCGATCCGGTGGGGTCCGGCCGAGAGCACACTGCGCGATTCACTCACGATAACCCCTCCGGCGTATCCGCCATATATCGAGATCAGATCCATAATATTCCCACCTTGGTGTCCGAAGCCCGGCGCAAGCACAGGTGTTCGAAATTCGGTCGGAGCTCGGTGCACGTCGATGCCGAAAGCGGCCAGATCAAGGGTGGCTCCGAGCACGACGCCGATCGACCCGAGGCCGGTCACTACCCGAGCGGATGCCGCGCCCGCCCGCGCGTTCCGCTGGCCGACCTCGTCGAGAACGGCGCGGGCCACACTCGATCCCGCCTGTGGACCGTCGGCCACGATCGCCTGCTGAATGTGCGCTGCCTCGGGGTTCGACGTCGCGGCGAGCAGAAAGACACCCTTGCCGGTCGCCGCAGCGAGGGTGAGCGGCGAGTCAAGGGAACCAACGCCCATGTAGGCGGCGAGGGTGAGGGCATCCACTTCGAGCGGGGAACCGGGTGACAGCCACGCCTGGGCATAGGCTTCAACACTCGTGCCGAGGTCGCCACGTTTGGCGTCGCCGATCACGAGCAGGCCGGCTTGCCGCGCGTCGGCCAGTACACGCTCCAGGGCAAGGAAGCCGGCCGAACCGAAGCGTTCGAAGAAGGCGACCTGCGGCTTGACCAGGCCGACCCGGCCTGCCGCTGCGGAGACGACCGCGCGGCCGAACGACTCAGCGCCGGCCGCAGTGTCCGGCAGATTCCAGTCGCGCAGCAACCAGGAGTGCGGATCGATGCCGACGCACAGCTGGCCGCTCTCGGCGAACACCTGCTCGAGGCGTTCGCCGAAGGAGACGACCGACGCCGACCCGGCAGTCACCGCCTCAGAGGGAACCGTCATAGCAGTGCCGCCGTTCACAATAAGGCCGTACGGGCAGTGGCGTACTCCTGGAGCGAGGTCACCTCGAACCCGTCGCGGATCGAGTCGATCGAAGCGACCGCGGCGCTGAGCTCGGCGATGGTGGTGAACAGCGGCAGATCGCCGGCCACGGCGGCCGCACGAATCTCGTACCCGTCGGCCCTGGCTGTGCTGCCGCCGGGGGTGTTGATGACGATCTGGATCTCTTCGCGGCGAATGAGTTCGACGATCGACACGTCGTCCTCCCCCGTCTTCTCACTGAACTTGGTCACGACGCGGGCGCGGATGCCGTTCCGCTGCAGCACCTCGGCGGTACCGATGGTCGCGTATATCTCGTAACCGAGCTGCTGCAGGCGCAGCATCGGCAGGATGATCGCCCGCTTGTCGCGGTCGGAGACCGACACGAACACGGTGCCGGAGAGCGGGATTCCGCCGTACGCGGCGAGCTGGCTTTTGGCGAAGGCCCGCGGGAAATCGCGGTCGATGCCCATGACCTCGCCGGTGGAGCGCATCTCCGGGCCGAGGATGGAGTCGACGACGAGTCCCTCCGGGGTACGGAACCGGTTGAACGGCAGCACGGCTTCCTTCACGGCGACCGGTGATTCGATCGGCACGCGGGAGCCGTCGACGAGCGGCAGCTTGCCCTCGGCCTTCAGCTCGGCGATGGTCGAACCAACCATGATGAGCGCGGCGGCCTTGGCGAGCGTGATGCCGAGGGCCTTTGCGACGAAGGGCACCGTGCGGGAGGCACGCGGGTTGGCTTCGAGCACGTAGAGCACGCCAGCGCCGATCGCGAACTGCACGTTGAGCAGGCCCTTCACGCCGATGCCGCGGGCGATACCGAGCGTGGCTTCACGCACCCGGTCGATTTCGGCGCGGCCGAGGGTGACCGGCGGCAGGGTGCAGCTCGAGTCGCCGGAGTGGATTCCGGCCTCCTCGATGTGCTCCATGACGCCGCCGATGTACAGCTCGTGACCGTCGTAGATGGCGTCGACGTCGATCTCGATCGCGTCATCGAGAAAACGGTCCACCAGCAGTGGATGTCCCGCCCCGATGATTCCCTGTCCGGCCATCCGCTTGAAATAGTCGGCGAGCGACGGGGAGTCGTAGACAATCTCCATGCCGCGGCCGCCGAGCACGTAGCTCGGGCGCACGAGCACCGGGTAGCCGATTTCTTCCGCCACGACGACGGCGCCGCCGAAGTCGATCGCCGTTCCGTTGCGGGGGGCCAGCAGGCCGGCGTCGTCGAGGATCTTCGAGAACAGGCCGCGCTCTTCGGCGAGGTCGATCGCGTCGGGAGTGGTGCCGAGAATGGGGATACCGGCCGCTTCGAGGCCGCGGGCGAGGCTCAGCGCGGTTTGCCCGCCGAGCTGCACGACGACACCGACGAGTTCGCCGCTCTGGCTTTCGGCGTAGATGACCTCGAGCACGTCCTCGAGGGTGAGCGGCTCGAAGTAGAGCCGGTCGCTCGTGTCGTAGTCGGTGGAGACGGTCTCCGGGTTGCAGTTGATCATGATGGTCTCGTAGCCGGCCTCGGACAGCGCGAAGGAGGCGTGCACGCAGGAGTAGTCGAATTCGACGCCCTGCCCGATGCGGTTCGGCCCGGAGCCGAGGATGACGACCTTGCGGCGGTCGCTTGCGACGACCTCGGTCTCGTCGTCATAGCTGGAGTAGTGGTACGGCGTGAGGGCTGGGAACTCCCCCGCGCAGGTGTCGACGGTCTTGAAGACCGGGCGCACGCCGAGGATGTGGCGCACGGTGCGCACATCCGCTTCGCCGAAGCCGCGCAGCTCGCCGATCTGCGCGTCGGAGAAGCCGTGGTCCTTGGCGAGGATCATGACGTCGCGGTCGAGTCGGTCGGCGGCGGCGACCTGGGCGGCGATCTCGTTGATCAGCACGATCTGGTCGAGGAACCACGGGTCGATCTTCGTGGCGGCGAACACCTGCTCGATGGTCGCGCCGCGGCGGAGGGCCTGCTGCACGGTGACGATGCGACCGTCGGTGGGAATTTCGGCGGCGGCGAGCAGCTCGTCGACCGTGCGGGTCTCTTCGCCCCAGTGAAAGCTCGAGCCGCGCTTCTCGAGCGAACGCAGGGCCTTCTGCAGAGCGGCTGCGAAGCTGCGGCCGATGGCCATGGCCTCGCCGACCGACTTCATGGTCGTGGTCAGGCGCTGGTCGGCGGCCGGGAATTTCTCGAACGCGAAGCGCGGCACCTTGACCACGACGTAGTCGAGGGTGGGCTCGAAGCTCGCCGGCGTGACACCGGTGATGTCGTTGGGAATCTCGTCGAGGCGGTAACCGATGGCGAGTTTGGCGGCGATCTTGGCGATCGGAAAGCCGGTCGCTTTGCTGGCCAGGGCGGAGGACCGCGAGACGCGCGGGTTCATCTCGATCACGATGACGCGGCCGTCTGCCGGGTTGATCGCGAACTGGATGTTGCAGCCGCCGGTGTCGACGCCGACGGCGCGGATGATGTCGATCGAGATGTCGCGCAGGTGCTGGAACTCACGGTCGGTCAGGGTCAGCGCCGGGGCAACGGTGATCGAGTCGCCGGTGTGCACGCCGACCGGATCGACGTTCTCGATCGAGCAGACCACGACGGTGTTATCTGCCGTGTCGCGCATCATTTCAAGCTCGTATTCCTTCCACCCGAGGATGGATTCTTCGAGCAGCACCTCGGTGGTCGGGCTGTGGTGCAGGCCGTCGGTGACGATGCGGCGCAGTTCCACCTCGGTGTAGGCGAAGCCCGAGCCGAGGCCGCCCATCGTGAAGGAGGGACGCACGACGAGCGGATAGCCAAGATCGTCGGCGTAGCCGACGGCCTCCTCGACGGTGCGGGCGATGAACGAGCGGGCCACACCGGCGCCGGCGTCGATCACGAGCTGCTTGAAGATCATGCGGTCTTCGCCCTTGTTGATGGCGTCGAAACTCGCACCGATCAGCTCGACGTCATACTTCTCCAGAATTCCGCGCTCGTGCAGCTGGATCGCCGCGTTGAGGGCCGTCTGCCCGCCCAGGGTCGGCAGGATCGCATCCGGTCGTTCCTTTGCGATGATCGTCTCGAGGATCTCGGCCGTGATTGGTTCGATGTAGGTGGCATCGGCGAAGTCGGGGTCGGTCATGATGGTGGCCGGGTTCGAGTTGACCAGGATGACGCGTACGCCCTCTGCGCGCAGCACGCGGCAGGCCTGGGTGCCGGAGTAGTCGAACTCGCAGGCCTGGCCGATGACGATCGGGCCGCTGCCGATGACAAGAACGCTGTTGATATCGTCGCGCTTGGGCATTATTTGGTTTCTCCTGCAACGGCTGACTGCGAAGCCAGCACAACGTCTCTGAATCGATCGAAAAGGTGGTTGGCGTCGTGCGGGCCGGAGGCCGCCTCCGGGTGGTACTGCACCGAGAAGGCGTTGATGTCGAGGCAGCGGATGCCTTCGACCACTTGGTCGTTGAGGCTGTAGTGGCTCACCTCGACGCGGCCGAAGCCGGTGCGCGACTCGTGGATTCCCTCGATGGGCATGTCGACGGCGAAGCCGTGGTTCTGCGAGGTGATCTCGACCCGTCCGGTGGTCTTGTCGAGTACCGGCTGGTTGATGCCGCGGTGTCCGAACGGCAGTTTGTAGGTGCGGAAACCGAGCGCGCGGCCGAGCAACTGGTTGCCGAAGCAGATACCGAAGTAGGGAATGCCGGCGCGGAGAACCTCCTGCAGCAGGGTGACGTGGGCGTCGGAAGCGGCCGGGTCGCCGGGTCCGTTCGAGAAGAACAGGGCGGAGGGCTTCAGTGACAGAACGTGTTCGGCGGTGACCGACTGCGGCAGTACGAGTACCTCGAAGCCGCGCTCGGCGAGGTAGGTGAGCGTGCTGGTCTTCACGC
Organism: Cryobacterium glaciale; assembly: GCF_004402535.1. GTDB lineage: Bacteria > Actinomycetota > Actinomycetes > Actinomycetales > Microbacteriaceae > Cryobacterium > Cryobacterium glaciale. Next base: position 230,684 of record NZ_SOEY01000006.1, read on the forward strand.
CGAGGTCGAGCACCGCGACCGAGCCGATGCGTTCGCCCTGCGCCGGAATCGAGAAGGGTTCGACGGTCGAGACCTCGAACGAGAGGTTGCGGCCGCGCATGGCAGCGCCGGCCAGCACGCGTTCGAGCTGCTCGCTGTCAGACAACCCGAACAGGTCCCCCGAGAAAATGCCGCTCTTCATGGCGCCCGCCGAGCGGATGTGGCGGGTGATCGCCCGGGTGTCGATGCCGCTGATGCCGACAACGCCCTGGGCTTCGAGGTCATCGTCGAGCGTGCGGGTGGCGCGAAAGTTGGAGGCGATCCGCGCGGGTTCCCGCACGATGAAACCGGCGACCCAGATCTGGCGGGATTCCATGTCCTCGTCGTTCATGCCGGTGTTGCCGATGTGCGGGGCGGTCATCAACACGATCTGGCCGGCGTAGGACGGGTCGGTCAGGGTTTCCTGGTAGCCGGTCATGCCCGTGGCGAAGACGATCTCGCCGAGAGTCTGGCCCTCGCTGCCGTAGCTGCGACCGACGAAACGGCGGCCGTCTTCGAGCACGAGCACGGCCGGGCCCGGCTTGTCCGCTACGGAGAAAGTGGACGTCGTGGCAGCGGATGCGTCGGCCTCACTTGCTGAGACGTCAGCCGGTGCGGCCTGGTCGGGTTCTACCTGGTCTGGTGCGGTCGAATCGGGCACGTCAGGCCTCACTTTCGTCTTGATGGGCCGGGGCGGCGGCCGTTACGGCAATGGTTCGGATCGAGTCGACGAGGCGAGCCCGATCATTCGGATCGATGATGCGAAAGAAGCTGTCGACAGCGCGGCGGTCAGCGGTACCGGCGGCCAGACGCCAGGATAGGCGCACGAGTCCGTCTGTCTCGACGGCCCGGTCGATGGCGACCTGGGCGGAACCGACCGCGTCGATGGCGTCGGCCGGAACGAACACGGGCTGGTTGCCGTCGAGGTCGAGGATGATTCCGGCCTCCGTCACCACCAGGGCGGCGCGGGCGCGAAAGCCCAGGCCGGCAATGGCGAGCCGTTCGAGCGGCGCGTCCCGCGGAGTCGTCGCCACATAATAGGCTTCGGCGTCGGCGAGGTAGACCCCTGCGGTCTCCGGCACGGGGTAGCCGGCGGTGAGCGCCGCATCCCGTCGGCTGCGCTTTCGCCAGCTGCGCCACATGAGAATCAAAACGCCGAGCAGGACGAGCGCCGTGATGATGGCCGGAATGGTCCTATCCATGGGTGACCACTCCGCTCGCGTGGCCGGCTATCTCGAGGTTGCTGCGCACGGAGCCATCAAGCACGGTGGCGTAGCCGCGATGGAACGTTGCCCGCACCTCGCCGGGGAGGGTCATCGACAGGTACGGCGAGTTCGTGCTCGTGCCGGCGAGGTCGGCGCGACCGAATACGCGGGTCGCTCGAGGGTCGTACAGGGTCAGTTCGGCCGGCGACCCGACCGCGATCGGATTGCCCTGACCGGTCACTCGCCCGATGCGGGCGGGGGTACGCGAGAGCACGCGTTCGATGTCGGCCCAGCCGAGCAGCCCGGTCGCCACGACCGCAGCGTGCACGACCGATAGAGCCGATTCCAGCCCGATCATGCCGTTGGCGGCGGCATCCCATTCGCAGTCCTTGCTTTCGACTGGATGCGGAGCGTGGTCGGTCGCGACGATGTCGATCGTGCCGTCGGCGAGTCCGGCGCGCAGGGCCTCGACGTCTTCCCGGCTGCGCAGCGGCGGGTTCACCTTGAAGCGGGCATCGTAACCGCGAACGAGGTCTTCAGTGAGCAGCAGATGGTGCGGCGTGACCTCGGCCGTCACGTTGATGCCGCGCGCCTTCGCCCAGCGGATCACATCGACCGAGCCGGCCGTCGAGACGTGGCAGACGTGCAGCCGCGATCCGACGTGCTCGGCCAGCAGCACGTCCCTGGCGATGATCGACTCTTCGGCGACGGCCGGCCAGCCAACGAGGCCGAGTTCGCCGGAGAGGGCGCCCTCGTTCATCTGTGCTTTCTCGGTGAGGCGCGGTTCCTGCGAGTGCTGCGCGATGACGCCGTCGAAGGCCTTCACGTATTCGAGGGCGCGGCGCATGAGGAGCGGGTCTGAGACGCAGAAGCCATCGTCAGAGAACACTCGTACCCGAGCTCGACTCGAGGCCATCGCGCCGAGTTCGGCGAGTTGCTTGCCCGCCAGGCCCACGGTGACAGCGCCGATCGGCTGCACGTCGACGTAGCCGGCACTTTCACCGAGCGCGAGCACCTGCTCGACCACCCCGGCGGTGTCCTGCGCCGGCAGGGTGTTCGCCATGGCGAACACGCTCGTGAACCCGCCGCGGGCCGCCGCGCGGCTGCCGCTCAGCACGGTCTCACTGTGTTCGTAGCCCGGTTCACGCAGGTGGGCGTGCAGGTCGACCAGGCCGGGCAGCGCAATGAGCCCGTCGGCGTCGATCACGATCGCTCCACTCTGCGACAGGCCCGTCCCCAGCTCGGCGATCCGCCCACCATCCAGACGGATGTCCGTGCCCGTGCCGTCCGGAAGGGTCGCGCCGCGAATCAACCAGCGTTGGGCATTTCCGTCAATCGACATTCTTCGATTCCTTCCGGTCACCGGATAAGAGCAGGTACAGTGCGGCCATTCGCACGGAGACGCCGTTCGTGACCTGTTCGAGCACGGTCGAATTGGCGGAGTCAGCGGCCGCCGACGAGATCTCGAGGCCGCGATTCATCGGGCCGGGGTGCATGACAATGCTAGCCGGACCGAGCCGGCCGAATCGCGCGTCATCGAGGCCCCAGACCCGGGAGTACTCGCGGCTGCTCGGAAAGAAGGCCGCGCTCATCCGTTCGGTCTGGATGCGCAGCATCATGACGACGTCGGGGCCGGCATCGATCGCATCATCGAGGTCGAAGCTGAATCGGGCCGGCCAGAGGGTGGTATCGCTCGGCAATAGGGTGGGCGGGGCGACGAACGTGACCTCCGCGCCGAGGGTGGTCAGCAGCCACAGGTTCGAGCGGGCCACCCGGGAGTGGAGGACGTCGCCGACGATCGTGACGGTGACCCCGTCGAGACCCCTGCCGCGGGAGGCCTGGCCGTGGATGCGGCGACGGATGGTGAAGGCGTCGAGCAGGGCCTGGGTGGGATGTTCGTGGGTGCCGTCGCCGGCGTTGATGATGCCCGCGTCGATCCACCCACTGGCGGCGAGCACTTCCGGGGCGCCGGAGGCCGGGTGGCGGATGACGACACCGTCGGCGCCGATCGCGGCGAGGGTCTGCGCGGTGTCCTTCAGGCTTTCGCCCTTCGATACGCTCGAGCCCTTGGCGCTGAAGTTGATCACATCGGCGCTCAGCCGTTTGGCGGCCGCCTCGAACGAGATGCGGGTGCGGGTGGAGTCTTCGAAGAACAGGTTGACGACGGTCTTGCCGCGCAGGGTCGGGAGCTTCTTGACCTCGCGCTGGGCGACATCCGCCATGTCTTCGGCAATGTCGAGCAGGTTGACGGCCTCGTCGCGGGTGAGGTCCTTGGTCGAGAGGAGATGTCTCATCGGTTGCTCCTGCCGTCGATCGAGACGAATTCGTCGCCGTCGATCTCCTCGAGGTGCACGTTGATGCGCTCATCGGTTGCCGTCGGCAGGTTGCGGCCGACGAAGTCGGCGCGGATGGGCAACTCGCGGTGCCCGCGATCGACGAGAACGGCCAGCCGCACGATGGTCGGGCGGCCGTGGTCCCCGAGGGCGTCGAGGGCGCTGCGGATGGTGCGTCCCGAATACAGCACGTCGTCGACGAGCACGACCGTGGCGCCGTTGACGCTGCCTGGCATCTGGGTTCGGGACGGCGTGCGGGTGCGGCCATGCGCGAGATCGTCGCGGTACAGAGTGACGTCGAGCGACCCGACCCGCACTGCTGTTGCTGCGGGCTCGATGCGCTGGATGATCTCGGCGATGCGGCGGGCAAGAATGACGCCGCGGGTTGGGATGCCGAGAATGACGAGGTTGTCCGGGCCCCGATTGGACTCCAAGATCTCGTGGGAGATTCGAGTCAACGCGCGGGTGATGTCAGCCTGAGTGAGCACAATGTGCGCCAAATGCCGACCTCCTTCCCCGTCTCACAGGACGGATCATTAAAGGATGTCTGAATGGGTCCATTCTAGCCCGTGGTGAACCGGTGGAGCGACCCTTCAGAACGCGGCAGCAACGAAAGCGGAGAATTCGGCCGTGTCGGTGAGGCTGCCGGTGTACAGCAGGCCGTCAACGAGCACGGTCGGGGTGCCTTCGACGGAGTCGATCTCCGCGCCGTCGATGGGGCCGGTGAGGGCAGCCTCTGTGTTCGCCTGCGACCAGCCCTCGTAGACCCCGGAATCGACGCAGTCGATAATGCTGACCGGGCCGGTCGCCAGGTCGGCGAGTTCGCCATTGCTCAGCCCGGGCGTCTGTTCGAGCGGCTGATTGGCGAACAGCGACGACAGGAGCGCGAGGGTCTCATTCGGGTTCAGCGTGGCCTGGCAGGTGAGAGCTGCGGAGGCGCGGCTGGAGTAGTCGGTGCCCTGGGACATGCGGTCGAGAAAGGTGAGCGAGTGCACCCGGAGGGTGATGACGCCGCTCTCTACCCCGGCAAGCAGCAGTTCACCATTGGCGTCCTCGAACTGGGCGCAGAACGGGCACATCGGGTCGACGTATTCGTCGATGATGACCGCTCCGGTGCCGAATTCGAGATAGCCGCCGTCGAAATCGGCGGCGCCCAACTGCCCGGTCGGCAGCGGCGCGCTCGATTCCGGCTCGCTCGATTCGGGCACTGACGGTTGCCGTGCTGACGACGAGGTCGCGCTGCCCGGGATCGAGCTGGAATCAATGGCGACGAACGCTGCGATAGCGGAGGCGAAGATGATCGCGAACACGACGAGAATGGCAAACACGGCCGTGGCGATATACCCGATGATGAGACCGGCGAGGGCGAAACCGCGGCCCAGTTCGCCGCGAGCCCGAATCTGCCCGAGGGCGATGTGCCCCGTGATGATGGCAACGAGACCGATGAAGAACGACGACACGAACGACACAATGGCCAGGGTGTTCGTCTTGGGCGCGGTCACGAACGGCGGCCTCGGCGCGCCCGACGGCGACACCGGCCGGTACGGGGTGGGCTGAACCGGCTGGTCGCGCGGTACGTCGGGTCCGGTGCTGTCCATGTGCGTGTCCTTCGGTGACAAGAGGCGAATACGGCAGGAGCCGACTCGGCCGATCGGGCGGTTGGCCCGACGTGATCAGGCCGAGGGAGCGGTCTGGGCGATCTTGCCGAGCAGTCCGTTGACGAAGCCGGCCGAGTCATCCGTGGAGAGGATCTTGGCGGCCTCGACGGCTTCATCGATGGCGACGGCGTGCGGCACGGCGTCGTTGTAGAGAATTTCCCAGATACCGATGCGCAGAATGGCGCGATCGATGTTGGGCATGCGGGCGAGCGACCAACCCTGCGAGTACGTCTCGATCAGTTCATCGATTTCTTCACGGTGGTCGACGACGCCGTCCACGAGTTCACGAGCATAGAGCCAGGAAGCGAGTCGGGCCGGCTCGCTCGCGGCGCGCTCGGCCTCGACGCTAAGCGACTCCGGAATGCTGATCTGGCGCACATCGGCGGCGTACAGAATGTCAATGGCGCGCTTGCGAGCCTTGGTCCGTGCGCTCATTCGTTGACGCGGCCGAGGTAGTCGCCGGTGCGGGTGTCGACCTTGACCTTGGTGCCCTGTTCCAGGAACAACGGAACCTGAATCTGGTAACCGGTCTCCACTGTCGCCGGCTTGGTGCCGCCGGTGGAACGGTCGCCCTGCAGGCCAGGCTCGGTGTAGGTGATTTCCAGGGTGACGGAGGCCGGCAGCTCGACATAGAGCGGGTTACCGTTGTGCAGGGCAACGGTCACGGCCTGGTTTTCGAGCATGAAGTTGCTGGCATCGCCGACGACGGCGGCGGACACGGTGATCTGGTCGTAGTCGGCGACGTCCATGAAGACGTAGGCGTCGCCGTCGTTGTACAGGTATTGGAAGTCGCGACGGTCGACGTTTTCGGTCTCGATCTTGGCGCCGGCGTTGAAGGTGCGGTCAACGGTCTTGCCCGAGACGACGTTCTTCATCTTGGTGCGAACGAAGGCGCCACCCTTGCCCGGCTTGACGTGCTGAAACTCGACGACGGCCCAAAGCTGGCCATCCATGTTGAGTACGACGCCGTTTCTGATATCAGCGGTAGAAGCCATGGGAGGGGTGTTCCGTTCAATTGATAAGGTGCGCGGGTGCAAATGGCACCTTGTCGAGTCTACGTGTCCCAGCCTCAGGTGCCAAAGGCACGATCGCAATATGGATCACGGCGCGGTGACGAAATCCAGCGCCAGCCGATACGAGTCGAAGCCGAGGCCGGCGATGACGCCGGTCGCGATGGCGCTCACGACACTCGTGTGGCGAAACGTTTCGCGGGCGTGCGGGTTGGAAATGTGCACCTCGATCAGGAGCAGACCGGCCTTGGTCACAAGGGCAGCGGCGTCTCGCAGAGCGTAGCTGTAGTGGGTGAACGCTGCCGGGTTGAGGATGACCGGCATCCGCTCGTCGACGGCTTCGTACAGCCAGTGGATGAGTTCGGCCTCGTCATCGGTCTGCCGCAGGTCGATGTTCACCCCGGCCCGAGCGGAGGCGACCAGCAGTGCGCGCAGGTCGTCCAGGTTCGCCGACCCGTACACATCGGGCTCGCGACTGCCGAGGCGCCCGAGGTTCGGACCGTTCAGAACCAGCACTGTACTCATTCACTCAGCCTAGGCCGTGGGCACCGGCCGACGGGCCGCCACCGGTCAGGGCGCAAGCACCGCGACGCCGTCGTCGTACGCGACGAACAGGCCGGTGATGCGCATGAGCTTGCCGAAGGATTGGGTCAGTTCGACGGCCCAGGCCTGGTCTGGAGCGGTCAGGGCGGCCGAACCCGGCCGTTCCAGCGTCACGATAATGCTGCCGCCGGGAGCCTCGCGGGCCAGGATGTCGGTGATCCGGACGGCGAAAGGCCGCACCGAACCCGGTTCGGGACGCAGTGGAATGCCGTCGATGGGAATCAGCATGGTGAGCTGTTGCCCGTGGGCGTCAAGCAGGATGAGCCAGAGCTGCCGGCGGATGGCGTGGCCGACCAGGTCGAAGACCCGTGCTCTGGCCTGCTCCGGAGTGGTCACGGGCGGGGCATCGTCGATGTTCACTGTAATAGTCATGGGGCCAGCCTGAGGCGGTGCGCCAGTACGCACCAGTTGTCCCCAGAAAAAGTACGGTTGGCCCGGCTTGTGGATAATCTCCGACGAGGCCGTCCACGCTGCGACTGTGAATGCCCGTCGTTCCGACGGATCGGCTCTGCTGTGCCCGTAGAATGAAAATCCGATGGTGGCTGCGGCCGCACCCGACCACTGCTAACGGAGGCAGACGCTCATGGGATACGGCTTGAAGAGTTCTTCATCGGTCCCGACCGGCGACGCGCGGGAGAGCATTGTCGCCCTGGAACGGGCCCACGAATCCGCGATGACGGACCGGGTCTTTCAAACCGGCGTGCGCAAGCTCGTGCAGGATTCCTGGCAGCGTTCGCTGTCTTTGAGCCTCAACCCGTCGAGCGTGGCACCGGAGCGGGCGCTGACCGACGCCGAGTTGCGGGACCTGCGCAACCAGCATCCGCTCGCCGCGGTGTTACCGGTCGTGCACAACCTGCTGATCCGTCATGCGGTCGACGCCGAGCTGATCGTCGCCATCGGTGACGAGTCAGGTCGATTGCTCTGGATCGACGGTGACCGGGTGCTGCGCCGCCGGGTTGAGGAAATGCTGTTCGTCGAGGGCGCCGACTGGTCGGAAAGCCGTGTCGGAACGAGTGCACCGGGCACCGCCCTCGCCCTGGACCGCGGCATCCAAATTCGACGCGCCGAACACTTCAACGCCCTGGCACACCCGTGGAGCTGCACGGCCGTGCCCATTCACGACCCGGACACGGGCAGGATCCTCGGCGTCATCGACATCACCGGCGGTGACCAGGCGGTCGCCCCGCAAACTCTGCCCCTGGTCGAGGCCGCCGTCGCCGCGATGGAGGCGGAGCTGCGCATCCAACGCCTGGGCCGCCCGGAGGCTTCGCCGCCCGCCCACCGGTCGCGCGTGTCGCTATCGACGAGCGTGCCGCGACTCGCACCGGCCGTGTTGACTGTGCTCGGCACCGATCACGGCCAGTTGCAGTGCGGCGGCAGCACAGTGGATGTCTCGCCGCGCCACACCGAGATCCTCACGCTCCTGGCCTGGCACCGCGAAGGACTCTCCGCCGATCGTTTGGCCGGCTATCTCTTTGATCAGGACACAGCGGTGGAGACGCTGCGCGCCGAAATGGTGCGCGTGCGCAAGGTACTCGCCCTGCTTGACGCTCCGATCACGATCACCTCCCGCCCCTATCGGTTGGAATCCCGGCTCGAACTCGATGCCCAGCAGGTGTTGGCTTTTTTGGAGCGCGGCGCCCACCGGGTGGCTCTCGGCGCCTACCGCGGCGCGGTGCTCCCAGGATCGTCGGCGCCCGGAATCATTGAAATCCGTTCAGAAGTGAGCAGCAGACTGCGTGAGGCGATGCTCGCCGATGCTTCGGTCGACCTGCTGCTGACCTACGCGCGCACCGAAGAAGCCACCTGGGACACCGAGGTCTGGCGGGCCTGTCTCGAGCTGCTTCCGGCCCGGTCGCCCAAACGAGCGACGGTCGTGGCACATCTTGCGCGCATCGAAGACGAAATCGGCGGACAGCGCAACATTCTGCAACGTTTCCACTCCTAGAGTCGGATCAGGCCGCAGGTTTGCGAGCCCGACACCGTCGTCGAAATAGGAGTGACATGACCGTCTATGCAGCCCCCGGAACACCCGGCTCGAAAGTTACCTTCAAGTCTCGGTACGAGAACTGGATCGGCGGCGAATGGGTCGCCCCGGTCAAGGGCCAGTACTTCGAAGACATCACCCCCGTCACCGGCAAACCGTTCGCCGAGGTCGCGCGCGGCACCGCCGAAGACATCGAGCTGGCCCTCGACGCCGCCCACAAAGCCGCACCAGCCTGGGGCAAGACCAGCGCCACCGAGCGCGCTGCCGTACTCAACCGGATCGCCGACGTGATCGACGCCAACACCGAGATGCTGGCCGTCGCTGAGACCTGGGACAACGGCAAGGCCGTGCGCGAAACGATCAATGCCGACATCCCGCTCGCCGCCGACCATTTCCGCTACTTCGCCTCGGCTATTCGCGCCCAGGACGGCGACCACGCCCAGCTCGACGGCGACACCGTCTCGTACCAGTTCCACGAACCGCTCGGCGTCGTCGGCCAGATCATTCCCTGGAACTTCCCCATTTTGATGGCCGTCTGGAAGCTCGCCCCCGCCCTCGCCGCCGGCAACGCAATCGTGCTCAAGCCCGCCGAGCAGACGCCGGTCTCGATTCTCGTGCTGATGGAACTCATCGGCGATATCCTGCCCCCCGGCGTGGTCAACGTTGTCAACGGTTTCGGGCTCGAAGCCGGCAAGCCGCTCGCGTCGAGCAACCGTATCCGCAAGATCGCGTTCACCGGTGAGACCACGACCGGCCGTCTCATCCTGCAGTACGCCTCCGCGAACATCATTCCCTCCACCGTGGAGCTCGGCGGTAAGAGCCCCAACATTTTCTTCAGCGACGTCGCCCAGGAGAAGGACGCGTTCTACGACAAGGCCCAGGAAGGCTTCGTGTTGTTCGCCTTCAACCAGGGCGAGGTCTGCACGGCCCCGAGCCGCGCGCTGCTGCAGAAGCCGATCTACGACAGCTTCCTCGGCGACGCCGTCACCCGGGCCAGCAAGATCATCCAGGGCAACCCGCTCGACACCGACACCCAGATGGGCGCCCAGGCCAGTAACGACCAGCTCGAGAAGATTTTGTCCTACATCGATATCGGCACCAAGGAGGGCGCCAGGCTCGCCCTCGGAGGCGAACGCGCCGACCTCGGCGGTGACCTCACCGACGGCTACTACGTGCAGCCGACCATCTTCGAGGGACACAACAAGATGCGGCTGTTCCAGGAGGAGATCTTCGGGCCGGTGCTCGCCGTGACGAGCTTCACCGACTACGACGATGCCATCTCGATCGCCAACGACACCATCTACGGCCTCGGTGCCGGCGTCTGGTCGCGCAACGGCAACGTCGCCTACCGGGCCGGCCGCGACATTCAGGCCGGCCGGGTCTGGGTCAACAACTATCACGCCTACCCGGCCGGCGCCGCCTTCGGTGGCTACAAGAGTTCCGGCATCGGCCGAGAGAACAACAAGCTCGCACTCGGCCACTACCAGCAGACCAAGAACCTGCTGGTGTCGTACTCCGAAAACAAGCTCGGCTTCTTCTAAGCCATTCGTTCCGGTCTGCGGCAACGCTCCCGTCGGGTGGGAGTTCGCTGCAGGTCTGGCCCGGGGGCTGCCGACGACGTAACGTCGTAGGCAGCCCCTTTTTTCACTTGTCTTTTGCAGAAAGGTCCGTCAATGTCGACACCCACGATTACCGCATCGGTCACCATCACCGGCGAAACAATCCCCCGCGTCGAACTCACCCCGGTGGCGGTCGATCTGCTCCGCAGCCTCTGGGAGGAGCACGGCCCGCTTATGTTCCACCAGTCCGGCGGATGCTGCGACGGCAGTTCGCCGATGCTGTTCATGGCGGGTGAGTTCATCACCTCCGACCAAGATGTACGTCTCGGCCAGTTCGACCTGGCCCCGCCCGGTGAGCCCGGTCAGCCGCTCGACTTCTGGATGTCGGCCGAACAGTTCAACTACTGGAGCCACACCTTTATCACGGTCGATGTGGTGCCCGGCCGCGGCAGCGGCTTCAGCGCCGAAGCACCCCGCGGCGTGCGATTTCTGATCCGTTCCGAGCTCATGACCACGATGACACCGTTCGCCGGCCCGACCGACACCGTCGAAGCGGATGCCGCGGACTCCCCCGCGCCGGTGGTTGCGTCCTGAGTCCTACTGCCCGATGGCCTGGTACGCGCTGAACAGCAACGAGGCGTCCGGGCCCTCGAGGATGGTGGGCTTGCCGACATCGTCGAGCACGACGAAGCGCAGCATGCCACTGCGGGTCTTCTTGTCCCGCTGCATCGTGGCGAGCAGCGTGGGCCAGCGACCCACCGGATAGCCGGTCGGCAGGGTCAGGGATTCCAGGATGGTGCGGTGCCGGTCGACGACCTCGACCGGGAGTCGGCCGCTGAGAGCTGCGAGTTCCGCCGCGAACATCATGCCGACGGCGACGGCTGCGCCGTGGCGCCAGCCGTACCGTTCGGCGTGTTCGACCGCGTGGCCGAGGGTGTGGCCGTAGTTGAGGATCTCGCGGAGGCCGGCCTCCTTAAAGTCCTCGCCGACGATGCGGGCCTTCATGGCGATCGAGAGTTCGATCAGCCGCCGAAATTCGGGGGTCGTCGGGTCGGTGGCGCGGTCGACATCCGCTTCGATGATGTCGAGAATCTCGGGTACCTGGATGAACCCGGCCTTGACGATTTCGGCAAAGCCGGCGAGAACCTCGTTGCGGGGCAGCGCGTCAAGCAGGTCCAGGTCGCACAGTACCGCGGCGGGCGCGTAGAAGGTTCCGACGAGGTTCTTGCCCTCGGCGGTGTTGATGCCGTTCTTGCCGCCGATGGCCGCGTCGACCATGCCGAGTACGCTCGTGGGGATCTGCACCAGTTTCACGCCGCGCAGCCAGGTCGCCGCGACGAAGCCGGCGAGGTCGGTGACGGCGCCGCCGCCGAGGCCGATCACGGCGTCGGTGCGGCTGAAGTCGGATTGCCCCATGACGCCCCAGCAGAAGGCCGCAACCTCGACGCGCTTGGCGGCCTCGGCGTCGGGAACCTCGGCGAGCAACACGTCGGAATAGGTTTTGAGCAGGATGTCGCGGAGGGCAACGGCGCGGGCACCGACCGTGGAGGTGTGCACGATGAGCACCTTGTTGACGCCGCTGCCGAGCTGCTCGGCGACGGTACTGACCAGGCCGCGCCCCACACTGACCGGATAGCTGTCGACCCCGGTCACGGTGATCACGGTGATAGCGGTCTGTTGGGAGGTCTCAGTCATCATTTCTTTCTTGAACCCAATTCACAATTTCGTCGGCAATGCCGCTGATGGGTCGGTTGGAGGTATCCAGGCGAATCGTCGCGAGGGATTCATAGGTCGAGCGGCGCAGGTTGTAGATGCGTTCCCAGTCGGCGATTCCCCCGGACAGGAGCGGCCGTTTCGTACCGCCGAGGCGCGCCTGCACGGCAGCGGTGGTCACGCTCAGGTAGACGACGGTCGCGTCGGCAAGATCAGCCTGGGTATCGGCGTGCAGAACCGCTCCCCCGCCGAGGGAGACGATGGCCGGCTCGCCGAGTGCCCAGTCCACCGCCTCGCGCTCGACGATGCGAAAATATTCTTCGCCCTCACGAGCGAAAATCTCCGGAATCGGGCCGTAACTTTCCACGATGCGCTTGTCGGTGTCGATGAAGGGCACGTCGAGGCCGCGCGCCACGCGGCGACCGATCTTGGTTTTGCCCGCGGCCATCGGTCCGATGAACACGATCGGCAGCAGCGAGTTACGCCGGGTCAGCATGGCTTCAGCCGGCGCTCGCTCACAGCGACGCGTCGCTCGCCACGCCGGTGCGCAGGTTGGCGGGAATGTTGGCCAGGTACGACTCCAGGTTACGGCGGGTCTCTCCGATCGAGTCACCCCCGAATTTCTCGAGCACCGAGTTGGCGAGTACGAGCGCCACCATGGCCTCAGCAACGATACCGGCCGCCGGCACCGCACAGACGTCGGAACGCTGGTGGTGCGCCGGAGCGGGTTCGCCCGTGGCAACATCAACCGTGCGCAGCGCCCGCGGAATCGTCGCGATCGGTTTCATGCCGGCACGTACGCGCAGCACTGTGCCGGTGCTCATGCCGCCCTCGGTTCCGCCGGCCTTGTCGCTGACCCGCTGAATCGCCCCATCCGCCTGCACGAGTTCGTCGTGGGCGTCCGAGCCGCGGCGGCGGGTGGTCTCGAAACCGTCACCGACTTCGACGCCCTTGATCGCCTGGATGCCCATGAGGGCAGCGGCCAGTTGCGAATCCAGGCGTCGGTCCCAGTGCACGAAGGAACCCAGGCCGGGGGGCAGGTTGTAGGCGAGAACTTCGACGACACCGCCGAGCGTGTCGCCTTCCTGGTGCGCGGCATCCACTTCAGCCACCATCAGAGCGGATGTCGCGGCGTCGAAACAGCGCAGCAGGTCGGCGTCGAGGGTGTCGACGTCACCGGGCCCCGGCAGCGGCGTACCGTCGGGCACGCGCACCGGCCCGATGGCGATGGTGTGGCTGACCAGCTGAATGCCCAGTTCGTTCAGGAATGACCTGGCTACCGCGCCGAGCGCCACTCGCGCGGCGGTCTCGCGGGCGCTCGCCCGTTCGAGCACCGGACGGGCTTCGTCGAAGCCGTATTTTTGCATGCCGGCGAGGTCGGCGTGGCCGGGGCGAGGCCTGGTCAGGGGGGCGCCGCGGCCGCGGGCGAGCGTGGCCGGGTCGACCGGTGCTGCACTCATCACGTCGACCCACTTGGGCCATTCCGAGTTGCCGATGCGCAGTGCCACCGGTCCGCCGAGGGTGAGTCCGTGCCGCACACCACCCGAGAGGGTGAGCTCATCCTCTTCGAATTTCATGCGCGCGCCGCGGCCGTAGCCGAGCTTGCGGCGCGCCAGATCGAGGCGGATCGAATCAAGGGTGACCGGGATCCCAGCGGGCAAACCCTCGACAATGGCGATGAGTTCGGGGCCGTGAGATTCTCCGGCGGTGAGCCAACGAAGCATGGTTCCTATCTTTCCACAGCATCGTGAGGGCCAGAGTCATGCGCCCCAGTGTCATTGCGGCCAGCGTCGCGGGTCAGCGCCCCGCGCATGGCCAAGAGTACGGCCGGCTCGTCGGGCAGCGGCTCGAACGGGTCAGCGGTGACGAAGACCCGCACCTGGATCAGCGCCTGGTGCAGCAACATGCCCAGGCCGTTCAGCACGGTACCGCCGGCCTCCTGCCACGACGTGGCCACTCCGCTCGGCCACGGCGAATAGGCCACGTCGAACAGAACAGCCCGTTCCCGCAGCACGAGAGGTAACGGCGACGGCAGCATGGTTCCCCCGGGCAGGGTACTGATCACGACGTCGCTGTCGTCGCGGGTCGCGCCGCTGAAATCCTCCAGGTCGACCACCACCCCGAGCGAGCGACCGAGGTCGACGAGGGGCAGCGCCTTCTGCAGGTCCCGCACGAGCACCGTGACGGATTCGGTGCCGAGCTCCGCCGCCGCCATCAGAGCGGATGCCGCCGTTGCGCCGGCTCCGAGCAGGGTCACGTGCGCCGCGCGGGTGACTCCCCCTTCGGCGAGGGCACGCACCAGCCCCGCGACATCCGTGTTGTAGCCGCTCAGGGTGCCGCGACCGTTGACCCTTCGCAGGAGAACGGTGTTGACCGCACCGGTCAGCTGCGCGACCCGATCGCAGTCGTCGATGAAGGGCAACACCTCCTGCTTGAGTGGCATGGTGAGTGACAGACCTCGCCATTCCGGGCCGAGCTTGCTCAGGAACATGGCCAGGGAGCCGGACTTCACCTCCACGGCGTCGTAGGTCCAGTCAAGGCCCAGCTGCCGGTAGGCGGCCCGGTGCAGCATCGGCGACCGGGAATGCTTGATCGGTGAGCCGAGCACCGCGAGCCGATTCGACGTGAGACTATCCATATTCGGGGTGCTCCCTCATCCAGTCCTGCCAGACGACGACCGCCGCATCATGCTCGGCCACTGTGGTGGAGAAGACCGTCTCCCCGGTGTCGAGGTTGATCGTAACGAAGAACAGCCAGGGTCCGTCGGCCGGGTGCAAGGCGGCGTCGATTGCGAGATCTCCCGGGTTCGAGATGGGGCCGACGACCATACCGGGATGCGCGTAGGTGTTGTACAGGTTGCCAGCGTCGGCGCGTTCGGCGTCGGTCGTGGTCACGAGATGGGTGTTGCCGGTGCCATAGGCGACGGTTGCGTCGGACTGCAGCAGGCCGCTCTCCCACTGCGCCGGGTCCAGCCGGTTGAGGAAGACCCGCGCCACCTTGTAGTAGTCGTCGCGCAGGCCGGCCTCGCGCTGGATCAGCGAGGCGAACACGATGGTCTTCCAGCGATCGGCGACGGCGACTCCCGCCGAGTCGAGGGCCTCATACTGCCGGTTCACCATTGCCTGTAGAACGATCGGGGCGGTGTCCCCCGGCGAGAAAGTGTAGGTGGCGGGAAAGAGGAAGCCCTCGAGGGTGGTCGCCTCGGCGGGCAGTCCGAACGCGGCCACGTTGCTGGCGGCGGCCTGCAGATCGGCGAGGGGAATGTCGGTTCCCTCCGAGATCGACTGCAGCACATTAACGGTCGCCGTACCTTCGGGCACGACCACGGTCTGGCTCAGTCGCGTGCCGTCATCGAGCAGGGCGTCGAGGGCGGTGCTGGCTACCATCTTGGTTTTCAACTGGTAGGCGCCGGGCTGGAACACCGGCTCCGGGGTAGTCTGCAACAAAACCGAGTAAAACGCGTCAAAGCTCTTCACGACGCCTTGGTCGACCAGGGTGCTGGTGATTTCCGACCCGCCGTCGCCGTCGTGGATCATGACGACCACGTCCTCGCCGGTGGCCGCTTCCTCAGCGGTGAAATCGGCCGGTCCCTGGGTGGCTGCGATGATTTGACTGATCGGGCCCTGTAGAAAGAAGTAAGCGCCAGCCACGAGCGCGGCCAGCACGGCGAAGACGATCAGGCAACCCCAGGCGCCCTTGTGGCTGCGTTTCTCTCGCGGCGGTTCGTCGGCGAGGAGCGAGCGGCGATTGGTGCGGCCGCGACCGGAAGTGCCGCTCTCGGTCGCGATCATGTTCGCGGTCAGAAAATCGGTGGGATCGGTGGGTCGACCGCTGGGCGCGTCACCCTCCGCGATCTCCGTGGGCACCGCGGGCTCCGGCACCGCCGTCTCCCGCAGCGGCGACA
The DNA here is from genome assembly GCF_004402535.1 of Cryobacterium glaciale. Classification (GTDB taxonomy): domain Bacteria; phylum Actinomycetota; class Actinomycetes; order Actinomycetales; family Microbacteriaceae; genus Cryobacterium; species Cryobacterium glaciale. Next base: position 246,674 of record NZ_SOEY01000006.1, read on the forward strand.
AGAGCTTGGCGGCGGCGGGCGGAGGAGTCGGTTCCGCAGGGATCTCCCCCATACCCGGCTGCGCAGCGCCGGCCTGATCAGCCCCGGCCTGGTCGGCGCCCTCCTGCTGGGCGGCGGCCTGCTCGGCGGCGGCCTGTTGCGCGCGCCACTGACGGCGGCTAAGCGGAGGCTCTTCCGGGGTGGAACTCTGCACGTTACGGCCTCTCGGTCGGTTCGACGGGCGAGCCAGCTGGTCGCCCCGAGGCACGCTCACTGTCGAGCGCGTGTTGCAGAATGATAGTCGCGGCCACCTGATCGATCACTGGCCGCTGCGTCTTCGCTGGGCGACCGGATGCCCGCAACGCCGACTGCGCCGACACTGTGGAGAGCCGTTCATCGACCAGACGCACCGGCACACTCAGCGCCCGCGCAAGCCGGTCGGCGAATTCAACCGCGTCGTCGGTAGACGCCGTCGCGTTTCCGGACAGCGCCAGCGGGAGCCCCACGATGACCTCGACCGCCTCAAGCTCCAGCACAACGGCACGAATGCGGGCGAGGTCGGTCAGGCCGGCCTGGTCCCTGGCCACGGTTTCGACCGGTGTGGCCAGCATGCCGTGGTTGTCGCTGCGGGCCAGGCCGATGCGCACCTTGCCCACGTCGACGCCCACGCGTACGCCGGAACGCATGCGGTGCGCGTGCGCAGGCGCGACCTCGCCCGCCCCGGCCTCCGACCTGTCGGTGCGGGGCCGAGCCGAGGTTCGGTCGGAGCGCATCGTCAGCGGGTGATCATTGCGACGACGGCCTGCAGCGCAGCCGGTACGGCAGCACCGTTAGGGCCACCGCCCTGGGCGAGGTCGTCCTTGCCGCCGCCGCCGCCGCCGAGGATACCGGCGACGGCCTTGGCGAGGGCGCCGGCCTTGTGTCCGGCGTCCCTGGCAGCCTGGTTGGTGGCAACGATCACGACCGGCTTGTCGGCGGCGACGGCAGAGAGCGCCACGACGACCGCGTCCGTGCCGAGGCGTTCCCGGGTCGCGAGGGTCAGCGTGCGCACGTCGTCCGGGGAGCCCAGCACGCCGAGATCTTCGGCGACGACGGTTACGGCGCCGACTCGACGGGCCGTGGCCAGCAGGGCGGGAACCCGGTCGGTCAGGGCGCGGGCTTCGAAGGCGGCGATCTTCTTCTCGGCCGCCTTGAGGCTGGTCACGAGGTCGCTGATGCGCTCGGGGAGCTGGTCCCGCGGTGTTTTGAGGCTCGAGGTGAGCTGCGATACGAGGGCTCGTTCGGCGGCGAGGTCGCGGAAGGCTTCGAGGCCGACGAGCGATTCGACCCGCCGGTTGGTCGATCCGACCGAAGCCTCGCTGATCAGGTTGATCATGCCGATCTCGGCGCTGCTGGAGACATGGGTACCGGCACAGAGTTCGCGGGACCATGGGCCGCCGATGTCGACGACACGCACGACGTCGCCGTACTTCTCGCCGAACAGGGCCATTGCGCCGAGCGCCTTCGCCTCCGCGAGGGGCAGCTCCCGAGTGGAGACCGGCAGGTTGTCGCGGATGGCGTTGTTGGAAATCTCTTCGATCTCGGTGCGGGTCGCCGGTGACAGCGCCTGGTTCCAGGAGAAGTCAAGACGAAAGAACCCGGCCTTGTTGTAGGAGCCTGACTGGTGGGCGTTCGGGCCGAGCACCTGGCGCAGCGCCGCGTGCAGAACGTGCGTTCCGGAGTGAGCCTGGCGGGCGCCGCGACGCCAACTCTCGTCGACCACGCTCGTTGCGCTGTCGCCCACAGCAACCTCGCCGGACTGCACGAGAACCTTGTGGCTGATCAGTCCCTTGACCGGCTTCTGCACGTCGAGCACTTTGAGCTCGTAGCCGGGACCCACGATGAGACCGGCATCCGCTTCCTGTCCGCCGGATTCTGCCCACAGGGCGGTTTCGGCCAGAATGACCTCCGCTGTCTCGCCGGCGACCGCGCTCGTGACCGACTCGCCGTCCACGATGAGGCCCAGCACACTCGACTCGTTCTGCAGGTCGTCATACCCGGTGAACACCGTCTCCCCGAGGGCTCGGAACGCGCTGTAGACGCCGAGGTCGGCCAGGGTCGTCTTCTTGGACTTCGCATCGGCCTTGGCCATGGTGCGCTGCTTGGTCATGAGTACGTCGAACGCGTCGCGGTTCACGCTCAGGCCGGCCTCTTCGGCGATCTCGAGGGTGATCTCGATCGGAAATCCGTAGGTATCGTGCAACAGAAAGGCCGTCGGACCGGCCAGTTCGGTCTTGTTGGCCTTCTTGGTCTTCGCCACGGCGAGGTCGAGCACAGCACTGCCGCTCGCGAGGGTACGCAGGAACGTTTCTTCCTCAGCGAACGCGGCTTGGCTGATGCGACCGAAGTCACTCTTGACCTCGGGATACGCGGCGCTCATGGCGTCACGGGAGGCGGGCAGCAATTCGGGCAGGCTCACGGTATCGACACCGAGCAGCCGCATGGCGCGCACGCTGCGCCGCAGCAGGCGCCGCAGAATGTAGCCGCGTCCCTCGTTCGACGGCATGACGCCGTCGCTCATGAGCATGAGGGAGGAGCGCACGTGGTCGGCGACGATGCGCATGCGCACGTCGTCATCGTGATCGGCGCCGTAGCGGCGGCCCGACAGGGCGGCCGCGCGGTCGAGCACCGGGCGTACCTGGTCGATCTCGTACATGTTCTCGACGCCCTGCTTGAGGAAGGCAACGCGCTCGAGCCCCATGCCGGTATCGATGTTCTTCTTCGGCAGGTCGCCGAGAATCTTAAAGTCGCTCTTGCCGGTGCTTTCGCCGCGCAGGTACTGCATGAAGACGAGGTTCCAGATTTCGACGTACCGGTCGTCGTCGGTGGCCGGTCCGCCGTCCCGGCCGTAGGCGGGTCCACGATCGAAGAAGATCTCCGAGCAGGGGCCGGCCGGCCCTGGCTGGCCAGTGGACCAGTAGTTGGATTCCATGCCGAGGCGCTGAATGCGGTTCTCGGGCACGCCGAGCGCACGCCAGTAGCGATGGGCCTCGTCGTCGTCGAGGTAGATGGTGACCCAGAGGTCACTCTCGCGAAAACCGTAGCCGCCCTGATTCTCCGGCGTGGTGAGCAGTTCCCAGGCGAAGCCGATGGCTTCTTCCTTGAAGTAGTCACCGAAGCTGAAGTTGCCGTTCATTTGGAAGAACGTGCCGTGGCGCGGGGTCTTGCCGACCTCTTCGATGTCGTTGGTGCGAATGCACTTCTGCACGCTCGTGGCGCGCGGGTACGGAGCTGGAACGAGCCCGGTGAGATACGGCACGAACGGCACCATGCCGGCAACGGTGAAGAGAAGGGTGGGGTCGTCGCTCACCAGGGACGCGGACGGCACAACGGTGTGTCCACGGTCGGCGAAGAAGTCGAGCCAGCGCCCGCGAATGTCAGCAGTCTGCATGGTGTCCGTTTGTTCGTGGTGCATGAATGTGGTGGTGCTTCAAATCAGTGGTGCTTCCGTTCAGCGGATGCCTACGGCGCGCCGGTCACCGGCGCCGTACCGGCGGCATCGTCGCCGAGCGCTGCGTGCAGCTCGGCCTCGCGCTGGCGGTACCCCTCGGACATGGCCTCGCCGAACTCGCGTGCCTTGGTGTCGAGTTCGGTGAAGAACGCTTTGCCCTGCTGGGTTTTGTTCACCTCGTGGGCGACCACGAAGCCCGCGGCAACGCCAATGACCAACCAGATGACGTTCTTCATGGCGTTTCTCCCTGAATCTGCGCGGCTCGGGGCCGCAGACAATAGAACCGAATTGAATGAAGCCGGGCACCGCTAGCCGAAGCTACCGATAAGTCGGGCGCGAGAATATCAACGCCCTGTCCAGAGTAGCCGGTCAACCCCGATTGCGCCGAGGTCGCGGCCTCCCGGTGCGAAAGGCCGCCCGCACGCCGGCCGAGAACCCGGCGAGCTTGATCAGCGGCCCGCCGACCGTCGCCGCGAACAACGCGACGAGCGCTCCGACGTTACCGGTGACATCCGCTACGTTGCTCGTGATGGTGTCGACTCGAGCCAGCTGTTGATTGGTGGAGCGGATGGTCTCGGTCGTCTCGGCGAGCATCGGGGTGATTCCGTCGCTGAGTTCATGGATGGCCGCGGTCGTCTCGTCGAAGACCCGGCCCAGTTTGACCAGAGGGATGGCGATGACCGCGACCAGAATCGCGAACACGCCGGCAGCGATGAGGCCGGCAATATCTCCACCTGACACGGTGACTCCACTCTGTACGAGGGGCTCCGGAGAGCCCGGGTAGGCAAAAGGGCGGATCACCCTGAGGTGATCCGCCCTTCAGCGTACCGGTTGCTCTAGCGAGCTGAGCGGTTATCGAGCTGCACTGTGTTAGCGAGCTGCACTGTGTTAGCGAGCTGCGTAGTACTCCACGACGAGCTGGACTTCACAGGTCACGGGAATCTCGATGCGCTTCGGGGCGCGCACGAGGCGGGCCTGAAGCTTGTCGAGCTCAACCTCGAGGTACGGCGGGAGCTTGGGGAGCAGGTCGACGTGTCCGCCGGCTGCTGCAACCTGGAAGGGCTCCATGCCCTCGCTGCGAGCCTTGACGTGCATGAGCTGGCCCGGCTTCACGCGGAAGGAGGGCCGGTCGACGAGCTCTCCATCGACGAGGATGTGACGGTGCACGATCATCTGGCGAGCCTGCGCGGTGGTGCGGGCGATCGCGGAACGAACGAGGAGGGCGTCGAGACGGGTCTCGAGGATCTCGACGAGGTTCTCACCGGTCAGTCCCTGGCGACGACGAGCCTGCTCAAAGGCAATCTTGAGCTGGGCTTCGCGAATGCCGTACTGGGCGCGTAAGCGCTGCTTTTCGCGCAGACGAACGGCATAGTCCGAATCAGTCTTGCGCTTGGTGCGGCCGTGCTCACCGGGTGCATAGGGGCGCTTCTCGAGGAAGCGGGCTGCCTTCGGCGTGAGGGCGATGCCCAGGGCGCGCGAGAGGCGAGTTTTACTGCGGGTACGTGACTTGGTAGACACGGTTTCCTTTCAATCGGACTCAATAACAGGGATACCAGGGCGAGTGCGTATCGCTGCAGCGCAGCGTTCAATCAACACAGTCGTCATGGGAGATCAGAGGATTGGGTGCCATGGGACGTTCGGCTACAGAACGAATCCCCTCCAAACTGGAAACGGACGCAGCCGCATGCCGAAACCAGTTGTAGGCAGAGTCAAGGTTAGCACAGAGCGGATGCGTCGCGTTGTCGAGGCGGGCGTCCAATACATTATTGGTTGCGGACTATTCTGCGGATCTTCAGGAGGCGAGCCGAGATGTCTCGCTCGTGGCCGTGCTCGGTGGGGGCGTAGTACTGGGTGGTTTTCAGCTCGGTTGGCGGGTATTGCTGGGTGACCACTCCGAGGGCGTCGTCGTGCGGATACAGGTAGCCCTTGCCGTGCCCGAGGCGCTTGGCACCCGGGTAGTGCGCGTCGCGCATTCCCTTGGGCACACGGCCCATCCTGCCGCCCCGCACGTCGGCGATCGCCGCGTCGAGGGCCATGTAAGCGGCATTGGACTTGGGTGCGGTTGCCAGGTGCACGACGGCCTGGGCCAACGGTATGCGGCCCTCCGGCATGCCGATCAGTTGTACGGCATCGGCGGCGGCGACGGCGATGAGGAGCGATTGCGGGTCGGCCATGCCGATGTCCTCCGAGGCGAGGACGATGATGCGCCGGCAGATGTAGCGTGGGTCTTCGCCGGCCTCGATCATGCGCGCCAGATAGTGCAGCGCGGCGTCGACGTCGCTGCCGCGTACCGATTTGATGAACGCGCTGATCACGTCGTAGTGCTCGTCGCCGTTGCGGTCGTAGCGCAGTAGCGCACGATCGACGGCGAGGGCGACAATGTCGGTCGTGATCACCGGTTTGCCGGTCGCTCCCGATTCGAGCGTTGATTCGGCCGAAACGGATGCTGCCTCCAGCGCGGTCAGCGCCCGCCGGGCATCACCAGAGGCGAGTCGGATGATCGCGCCGCGGGCTTCGGGTTCAAGTTCGAACCGGTCGGCCAGGCCGCGCGCATCGGTGACGGCACGATCGACGACGATGCCAAGGTCGTCGTCGCTGAGAACTTCGAGGGTGAGCAAGAGGGAACGAGACAGCAGGGGGGAAATGATCGAGAACGACGGGTTTTCGGTCGTCGCGGCGACTAGAATGACGACGCCGTTCTCGACCCCTGGCAGCAGGGTGTCTTGCTGGGCCTTGGAGAAACGGTGGATCTCGTCGAGAAAGAGCACTGTCGCGAGACCGTACAAATCGCGGTTGGTGCGGGCGTCTTCCATCACCTGGCGCACATCGCGCACCCCGGCGGTCACGGCCGAGAGCTCAACGAATCGTCGCCCGGAACTGTGCGCGATCGCCTGCGCGAGGGTGGTCTTTCCGGTTCCGGGCGGTCCCCACAGAATGACCGACACGCTGCCGCGCTCCCCTGTCTTGTCGCTCGCCAGACTCACGAGCGGGGACCCCGGCGTCAACAGGTGACGCTGGCCGGCGACCTCGTCGAGGGTTTTTGGGCGCATTCGTACGGCGAGGGGGGTCGCGCCACTGCGCAGACCCGGTTGAGCATCCGACATTCCTCCAGCGTAGTTTGTGCGTAGAGTTCTACGAGGTCGGGCGTGTTGATGCCTGATTGCTTTTTTGTTCGGTCGTCGCCAACCCCGACGGCCCTGGAGGGGTTCCCAGTGGCTTCGAATTACAAGCTTGAGCGTGCGGCACGTGAAGAGCGCGGCCGTGTGCGTTCCTACCAGGCCCGGCGCGCCGTTCACGAACACCAGTACCAGCGTCGCGTACGCGACAACCTGATCGCCGGCGGCGGTTTGCTCGTGGTACTGACCCTCATCGTGGTCGCGCAGGTGTTCTACTTCGACGGCGGCCCCGGCACCCCGGCGCCGACGGCGGACGCGAGTGCAACTCCGACCCCGGCCACCACTGCGGCCGCCGGTGAGAACGTCGGCGAGAACGTCGGCGACGTGCCGGCGAGCACCCTCGCCGAGAGCCGCACCTGGACCGGCACGCTCACTCTCAACGACATTCCGCTTGGCATCGAACTGGACGGTGCGCTGGCACCGCAGGCGGTGTCGTCGACCATCAGCCTCGTGCAGAAAAGCTTCTACAACGGGCTGACCTGCCACCGCCTCACCGTGGAGGGCATTTTCGTGCTGCAGTGCGGCGACCCCGCCGGAGACGGCACGGGCGGACCGGAGTACAGCTACGGCCCGGTTGAGAACGCACCCACGGACAATGTGTATCCCGTCGGCACCCTGGCCATGGCTCGTACCGGTGACAACGGCTTCTCGAACGGCAGCCAGTTCTTCATCGTCTACGAAGACAGCACGATTCCGTCTGATTCAGCCGGTGGTTACACCGTGCTCGGCAAGGTCACGAGCGGCCTCGACGCGGTCAAAGCCCAGATCACCAACGCAGGAAGCAACGCGGACGGCGTTTCGCCCGTGGTGCCAACGACGATCACGGCCATAACAGTTCAGTAGGATCGATCGATCCCCCTGCGCTATTGCAATAGGCTTATCAGGGTATTTCCTGGCTCCGCACTCTTTACTCCCGCGGATCCACACACAACAACTCAGCAAAGGTGAGGCTCTTGACTACGACAGATCAGCAACCATGGGGTCGCGTAGACGAAACCGGCACGGTTTACGTGCGCGAGGCGGATGGCGAACGCGCCGTCGGCCAGTACCCGGATGCCACTCCGGAAGAGGCCCTGGCCTACTTCGAACGCAAGTACGTTGAGCTCAACGGGCAGGTTACCCTGCTCGAGCAGCGCGCCAAGGGTGGCGCTCCAGCCGCGGATATCGCCAAGTCGGTCGCCAACCTGACCGTTGCCGTTGCCAACGCCAACGCTGTGGGCAACCTCGCCGCACTGGCCGAACGCCTCGGCGCCCTTGGCGGGGCCGTCAGCGAGCTCACCGAACAGCAGAGCATCGAGACGAAGGCCGCATCCGCTGCTGCCGTCGCCGAGCGCGCCGAAATCGTGACGGAGGCCGAGCGCCTGGCCGCCGAAGATCCGGCCAAAACGCAGTGGAAGCAGACCAGCGCTGCCCTCGACGCCCTGTTCGCCAAATGGCAGGCACACCAGCACGACGCCCCACGTATCCCCAAGGGCGAGGCCAACGACCTGTGGAAGCGCTTTCGGGCCGCCCGCACCACGATCGAACAGAACCGCAAGGCGTTCTTCGCCGAACTCGACAGCGCTCACAAGGACGTTCGCACCAAGAAGCAGCACCTGATCGAACAGGCCGAGGCCCTCGCCCCCCAAGGCGCCGACGGCGTCGGGGCCTACCGCAACCTGCTCGACGAGTGGAAGAAAGCCGGCCGCAGCGGCAAGAAGCAGGACGACGCCATGTGGGCGAAGTTCAAGGCCGCTGGCGACGTGCTCTACTCGGTCAAGAGTGAGGTCGAAGCCCAGGACAACGAGGAGTTCTCCGCGAACCTCGTGCTCAAGCTCGAACTGCTGACCCAGGCTGAGACCCTGCTCACCACCACCGATCGCAACGCCGCGCGGGACACGCTCACCACGATCCAGCGCAAGTGGGACGAGATCGGCAAGGTTCCCCGCGACCAGGTCAAGCCGATCGAGGATCGCCTTCGCAAGGTGGAAGCCGTCGTGCGCAAACTCGACGACGACCACTGGAAGCGCAACAACCCCGAGACCAAGGCCCGCACCGAGGGCCTCGCCGGGCAGCTGAACGACGCGATCGCCAAGCTCGAGGCTGAACTCGCCACGGCGCAGAAGGGTCAGAACGCCCGCGCCATCAAAGATGCCACCGAAGCGCTCGAGGCCCGTAAGGCCTGGCTCAAGGCGATCGGCGAGTAGACCCGCTCAAGCAGCACTCGCGGTTATCCACAGGCCGCGCCGCTGCTCAGGTATCCACAGGCCCAGGCTCCTTCGGGGGCCTGGACCTGGTTAAGCGTCACTCTGGTGGCATGACAAATCCACGGGGACGAGTACTCACGGTCAGCGACCTGCCGCTCGCCGAACTGTACAGCGCCCGTCTCGCCGGGCAGGTCTTTCAAGTCGCCGACTCCTGGTGTGTGATCGACGAAATAGACGGATGCTCCAGTCGGGCCATCGCCGCCAGTGCGCTGGTCCCGCCCCGCGCAATCGCTGAGCGGCTCACCGCTGCGTGGATCTACGGCGTGGCCCCTGAACCGCGCCGCCACCAATTCTGTGTCGTGATCGGAGCGCGCACGACGGCACTCTGGTCGCCACGGGCTCAAGTGCGGGAAATCGTGCGTACCCCGGATGATGTGAACACTGTCTCCGGCGTGCGAGTCACCACTCCCCTGCGCACGGCCGTCGATCTCGCCCGCTATACGCCGCCGTCAACGTCGGCGCCGTCAACATCTGCACAGTCGAACGAACTGATCGCGCTCCTGGCCCGATTACTGCACTACGGCCGCTTCGACGACGTAGCGGATGCCGTGCGCTTGTGCAAACGTGGCAGCCCCGCTCACAGTACCCTTGCCGTTGCCCGATTCGCGGACGTCAACGCGCCACTGTCTGCGCTGCACCAACGGTCCAATCCGGCCGGCCCGGCCGGTCTCGCCGGTTAGCCGTCGCTGACTCGGTAGACGTCGTAGACGGCATCAATGCGGCGCACGGCGTTGAGCACTCGGTCGAGGTGGGTGGTGTCACCCATCTCGAACACGAACCGGCTCAGCGCCAGACGATCGCTGGAGGTATTGACGGTGGCCGAGAGAATGTTCACGTGGTGCTCCGACAGCACGCGGGTGACGTCGGAGAGCAGTCCGGAACGGTCGAGGGCTTCAATTTGAATGTGCACCAGGAACAGACTCTTCGAGGTGGGTGCCCACTCCACCTCGATCATGCGCTCGGGCTCCTTGAGCAGGGACTGCACGTTGTGGCAGGCGGCCTGGTGCACCGAGACACCCGCGCCGCGCGTGACGAAACCGACGATTTTATCACCGGGCACCGGTGTGCAGCACCGGGCGAGCTTGACCAGAATGTCGGGAGCACCGCGAACCAGTACTCCCGAGTCGCCGTTGCGAGGCGTTGGCGTCCGACCGCGTGCGGCGACCGGAAAGTCGTTGCTGTCGTTGTCTTCGATGCTCTGCACCGAGGAGACGACCTTCTCGAGCACGGACTGGGTGGAGACGTGGCCCTCACCGACGGCGGCGTAGAGTGCCGACACATCTTCGTACTTGAGTTGGGCCGCGACCTCCGCGAAGGAGTCCTGGTTCATCAGTTTCTGCAGCGGAAGGTTCTGCTTGCGCATGGCCCGAGCGATCGCGTCGCGGCCCTGTTCGATGGCTTCGTCGCGGCGCTCTTTCGTGAACCACTGCCGAATCTTGTTTCGCGCCCTGGGGCTCTTGACGAAGTTGAGCCAGTCCTTGCTCGGGCCGGAGTCGGGGTTCTTCGAGGTGAATACCTCGACGACGTCGCCGGTGATGAGTTCACTCTCGAGCGGCACCAGGCGACCATTGACCTTGGCGCCCATGGTGCGGTGGCCCACCTCGGTGTGCACGGCGTAGGCGAAGTCGACCGGGGTGGCGCCGGAGGGCAGGCCGATGACGCGGCCCTTCGGCGTAAACACGTAGACCTCTTTGGCGCCGATCTCGTAGCGCAGCGAGTCGAGGAACTCGCCGGGGTCGGCGGTTTCGGCTTGCCAGTCTGAGATGTGGGCGAGCCACGCCATGTCGGTGTCGCTCTGCGGGCCGGGCCCGCCGGAACTCTTACCGTTGACCTGTTCCTTGTACTTCCAGTGCGCGGCGACACCGAACTCGGCACGCTGGTGCATCTCGGTGGTGCGGATCTGGATTTCTACGGCGCGACCGCTCGGGCCGAGTACCGTTGTGTGCAATGACTGGTACAGGTTGAACTTGGGAGTGGCGATGTAGTCCTTGAAGCGGCCGGGCAGCGGCGTCCACCGGGCATGGATGGATCCGAGCACTGCGTAGCAGTCCCGCACCGAGTTCACGAGTATGCGAATGCCGACGAGGTCGTAGATCTCATCGAACTCGCGACCGCGCACGACCATCTTCTGGTAGATCGAGTAATACTGCTTGGGGCGCCCGGCGACCTTGCCGCGAATGCGCGCCGATTTGAGATCGTCGTTGATGGTGTCGATGACCTGTTGAACGAACTCTTCGCGTTGCGGCGTGCGCTGCTTGACCAGGCTTTCGATCTCCGCGTACAACTTGGGGTACAGCACCGCAAACGAGAGGTCTTCGAGTTCCCATTTGATGGTCTGGATTCCCAGGCGGTGTGCCAGGGGCGCGTAGATCTCCAGGGTCTCTGTGGCCTTGCGCACCGCAGATTCGTTGGGCACGAAACCCCAGGTACGCGCATTGTGCAGCCGATCGGCGAGTTTGATGATGAGCACGCGGATGTCCTTGGACATGGCGACGATCATCTTGCGCACGGTCTCGGCCTGGGTCGAATCGCCGTATTTCACCTTGTCGAGCTTGGTGACCCCATCAACGAGCATCGCGATCTCATCGCCGAAATCGGCCCGCAGGGCATCGAGGGTGTACTCGGTGTCCTCGACGGTGTCGTGCAGCAGGGCAGCGGCGATGGTCTTGGTGCCGATGCCGAGGTCGGCCAGAATCTGAGCCACGGCGACCGGGTGCGTGATGTACGGCTCGCCGCTGCGACGCAGCTGACCGTCGTGTGCGCGCTCAGCTGCCGTATAGGCCCGTTCGATGATCGACAGGTCCACCTTGGGATGGTTCAGCCGCACGGTCTTGATCAGGCGGTCGACGGCTCCCGCCGGCTGGGCCCGGGAGAAGATGCGGGGAACCAGACGGCGCAGCGACGCCGGGGAGGGGGTCGTCGTGTCCGTCATAGTCTCACCTCGTGCGTCACGCCCGGTGGATGTCCGGGCGGGCTTGCGTTCTTCCAATTATGCCGGTTCGACAGGGGTTGCCTGTACGCCGTCGCCGAACGTGAGGTGGTGGCCTAGGAGGTGACGCTCTCGGCAAGCGGAGCCGAGGCCTTCGCACGGGCCGCGAGGGCTTTCTTGTCGTGCTTGCGAATGGCATCCTCACCGTTGCGCAGCTGGGCGTACAGCGGCGACGCAATGAAAATGGTCGAGTAGGTGCCGACCAGAATTCCGATGAGCAGAGCGAGCGAGATGTCGCGCAGGGTACCGGCGCCCAGCACGAACGCCCCGATGAAGAGAATGGATGCGACGGGCAGGGCCGCGACGACAGAGGTGTTGATGGAACGCACCAGCGTCTGGTTGACGGCGAGGTTGACCGACTCAGAGAAGGTCCGGCTCGAGCCTGACCCGTCAAAGTTGGTATTCTCCCGAATCTTGTCGAAGACCACGACCGTGTCGTAGAGCGAGTAGCCCAGAATCGTCAGAAACCCGATGACCGCGGCCGGCGTGATTTCGAAGCCCGTTATTCCGTAGAATCCGGCGGTGATCACGAGGTCGTGCAGCAGCGCGACCATGGCTGCCACCGACATCTTCCAGGTGCGGAAGTAAATCGCCATGATGATTCCGGCGAGGACGAGGAACACGACCAGGGCGCGAAGGGCCTGCCCGGTGATGTCCTGCCCCCACGTGGCCCCGATGAACGACGTCGCGACTTCGGTGACCGGAACGTCATAAGCCGCGGCGAGAGCGTCGCGCACTTCCGAGGATTCCGTCTCGGAGAGCTGGTCGGTCTGTACGCGCACACCGTCGGAGCCGACGGTGGAGACCTTCGGAACGGCGTCGGGAACGACGCTCGCGACGGCATCCGTTGCAATGCTCTCGGACTGGCTGGTCGCCTGCGAGACGACGAACTGACTCCCGCCGGTGAACTCGATACCGAAGACGAAGCCGCCGCGCAGCAGGAACGGGCCGACTAGGGCGATGAGGATCATACCGCCGGCAATCAGGTACCAGAGTTTGCGACGCCCGACGATGTTGAGCGACCGAGCGCCCGTGTACAGATCATTTCCGAATTTCGAGAAGCTGGCCATCAGGAATCCTTCCCGTCCGTCGATCGATCAGTGCTGGTACCCACGAGATTGGTGTCTGCAGGCTTGGTGTTGACAAGCTTGGTGTTGACAAGCTCAGACGCCTTGCGCTCGGCGATGGTTTGTCTCTTGGCGGCCTCCTTGCTCGAGGAAGAGACCTTGGTCGGCGACATGGACGCCGAGGGCTCAAAGCGAGCCCGTCCGCGGTACACGGCACCGAGGGCGCGCGGATCGAGTCCGCTGAGCTTGTGGCCTTCGTTGAAGAATTTCGTCTTGGCGATCAGCTGCAGCATCGGGTGTGTGAACAGGCTGACCACGAGGAGGTCGACGATCGTGGTGAGGCCGAGGGTCAGGGCGAAGCCCCGCACGTTGCCGACCGCGAGCACGAACAGCACGGCGGCGGCGAGGAAGTTGACGACGTCGGACGCGACAATGGTGCGGAAGGCGCGTTTCCAGCCGGCTTCGACCGACGATTCCAGCCCGCGACCATCACGCAATTCGTCGCGCACGCGTTCGAAGTAAACGATGAAGGAGTCGGCGGTGATACCGATGGCCACGATCAGACCGGCGACACCGGCCAGCGACAGGCGATACCCCTCGCGCCAGGACAGGATGGTGATGAGCAGGTAGGTGATCACCGCTGCGACACCGAGCGAGGCCACGGTGACGAGCCCGAGGAGCCGGTATTGGGCGAGCGAGTACATGACCACGAGGATCAAACCGATCAGGCCGGCGATGAGGCCGTTGAGCAGCTGCGTCGAGCCGAGTGTTGCCGAGATGGTGTCCTGGCTCTGCACCGTGAAACTGATCGGAAGGGCACCGAATTTGAGCTGGTCGGCGAGGGCCTTGGATGTCTCCTGGTCGAATGACCCGGTGATCTGAGGCTTGCCGTCGAGAATGGCAGCCTGCGTGGACGGAGCCGAGATCACGTGCCCGTCGAGCACGATCGCAAACTGGTTCTGCACACCGGTGAGGTTGAACAGGCGCTGGGTGACATCGGCGAACTTCGACGTTCCATCGCTGTTGAAGACGATGTTCACGGCCCACTCGCCGGTGGTCGCACCGTTCTGTGTGGTGCGCTGGCCGTTGGTCGCGTCCGCGATCGTGGAACCGTCCACCTCGACCGGGCCGAGGATGTACTTGACCGAGTCGTCGGCTTCGCAGGTGATGAGCGGGTCGTTGGCCGGTGCCACGTTGGTCGTGTTGATTTTGCTGCAGTCGAAGGCATCGTACTCGGCCTGTAGTGCAGGGGTCACGTAGTTGAGGTCGCTCGCGTCGGTCGGTTCGACGGCGGGTGTGGTCGACAAGGTTGGATCGACAGTCGCCTCCGGCGCCGGCGTCGCGGTACCGTCAGCACCGACGGTCTGACCGGACGGCTGACCCGCGACGAGCACGGCCCGGAACTCGAGTTTAGCCGACGACTTGATGCGTTCCAGGGTGGCGTCATCGGGGGTACCCGGGATCGACACCACGATGTTCTGGCCACCCTGGGTGTTGATCTCCGACTCGGAAACGCCCGAGGAGTCCACTCGCTGGCGAATGATGCCCACGGCTTCGCTCAGTTGTTCGGAGGTGACCGTCTGCCCGCTCTCGAGCTGGGGTGCGAGGATGATCTGCGTTCCACCCTCGAGGTCGAGCGCCAGCTTCGGCGTCCACGATCCGTTCTGGGTGAACACGCCGAAAGCGTTGAGGGCGATCAGGCCGACGATGAGCACGCCCAACCAGGTCAGGGAACGCCAGGCCTTTTTGGCCGGAGACGACGACTTAGCCACCTATGAACTCAGCTTTCTGTTGGCGCCCACGCCAGAATGCGGAGGCGCGCCGCGTGATGCAGTACGTATGTCGTGATAAAGGTCGTGCCGAGCGAGTCTTACCTGACAAGCAGGAGCTACGCGTCGCCCTTTTTCGGCTGTTCGGTGGTGTCGGTGTCGGTATCGACGACTCGCTGGCCAAATTCCGGCTCATTGAGCGAATCGATGCTGTCAACATCGGTGTCTTCGAGATCCTCGGCAACGACCGGCTCGACCACGCGAGCGATGGTCTGGCGGTGGATTTCGACGATGACGCCGGGCGCGATCTGTAGTTCGACCTTGTTGGCTTCTTCATCGATGGCAATGATCGTGCCGTACATGCCGAAGTTGGTCATGACGTCGGCGCCGGGAACCATGGTGGCCTGCAGGGCTTCCTGATCTTTCTTACGCTTGCGGCCGTTGCGGAACATGAAGAAGACGAGAACAGCCAGGACGGCCAGCATAACGAGAGTCAGATTATCCATGGAGCGGTGAAACCTTCCGATTGCGGCGCGGGTGGCCGAAGCTTGTGGGTGTGGGCCAGACTAATCCGCCGGCAGATGCCTGCAAACTATTGGGTATCGTCCGTGTAGGTATGTCTTTATTGGGTATAGCTTTTTTGGGTAACTTTTTTTGGGTATAGACAGACGGGCCAAATTGAATTATAGGTCAAGAAGGGTTGCACTGCCCTGTGCGGTCAATCCCGGTGCAGTCAAGCCCGGCGGAGGGGCCAGACCAAAATGGCGCCACGCGGCGCTGGTGGCAACGCGTCCTCGCGGGGTACGCGTGAGGAAGCCTATCCGTACCAGGAACGGCTCCACGACCGCTTCCACCGTTTCGGACTCCTCACCCACCGAGACGGCAAGCGTGTTCAGGCCGACCGGCCCACCCCCAAAGCGGGTCAGGATGATCTTCATGACCTCCCGGTCGAGTCGATCGAGGCCGATCGCATCGACGTCGTACAGCTCGAGGGCGGCGTGCACGGCTGCGATGTCGGCCGCTCCCCCGTGCACGAGTGCATAGTCTCGGACCCGACGCAGCAGGCGGTTCGCGATTCGCGGTGTGCCGCGACAACGTCCGGCGATCTCGGCGAGGGCATCCGCTTTGATCGGCAGGCCGATCAGCTGTGCAGCGCGGCCGAGGACCTGTTCGAGCTCGCTCTCCGCGTAGAACTCGAGGTGCGCGGTGAAGCCGAATCGGTCGCGCAGGGGGTTCGGCAGCAGGCCCGACCTGGTCGTGGCACCGACCAGGGTGAACGGTGCCAGGTCGAGCGGAACGGAGGTGGCGCCCGCTCCCTTCCCTACCATGATGTCGATGCGGAAATCTTCCATGGCGAGGTAGAGCATTTCTTCGGCGGAGCGCGCCATGCGATGGATTTCGTCGATGAACAGCACTTCGCCGGGCACCAGCGACGACAGCACGGCCGCGAGATCGCCGGCATGTTGGATGGCTGGGCCGCTCGACATACGCAGCGGGCGATTGCCCTCATAGGCGACGATCATGGCCAGGGTGGTCTTGCCCAGGCCGGGTGGACCCGCCAGGAGGATGTGGTCCGGCGTGCGATTCTGCATCGTTGCGGCGGTCAGCAGCAGCTGCAACTGCCCGCGCACCTTCTTCTGGCCGACGAATTCGGCGAGGCTCGCCGGGCGTAGGGCGCCCTCAAAGGCGAGCTCGGATTCGCTCTCCAGCGAGGGGTTGCTGAGTTCAATGGCGGGGTCGGGGTTCATGAGCGATCCTTGCCGGTCGCCAGTGCGGCCGCAGAGCCCGTGGCATGGTGCGCGGCCGGGCCCAGTCGGCCCAGGGCCAGTCGGAGGACGGCGGCGACCGCCGGCGGCGCGGAGTCAGCGCCGGCGGCATCCGCTAATTCGGTGAGGGTTTCGTCGACGGCCTCAGCCGCGACGCGTTCGGACCAGCCGAGACCGATCAGAGCCGCCTGCACGCTCGCGGCGACGGAGGTGGCCCCGGGTTGGCGGGTCGGTGTGCTTGCGGCCGTCACGGCGAGTTTGCCGGCCAGGGAGAGAACGATGAGTTTCGCGGTCTTCGGCCCGATGCCGCTGACCTTACGGAACGCGCCGTCGTCGTCGCCGGCGACAGCGTGGGCGATCTGGTCGGGGGTGAGCACCGCGAGCACGCCGAGTGCGGACTTGGGGCCAACGCCGGTGACTCCGACGAGCAGTTCGAAGACCACGAGTTCCTCAGCGGTCGGAAAGCCATAGAGGGTGAGCGAGTCTTCGCGCACAATGAGCGTGGTCATCAGCCGGGCTTCGTCATTGATGCGCACGCCGAGTGCGGTGGCCGGCGTCACCTGCACGGCAAGGCCGACTCCCCCGACCTCGATTACCACCGTTGCTGTGCTGGCGGTTGAGCCCAGGGCGGACAGGACAAGGCCACGTACGGAAGAGATCACCGCTTAAGACTACGGGGCACCACTGACAGTGCCGGTACAGACACCCGGGACACCGACCCTCGTTCAGCGTCGCGCCAGGCTTTCTGGGCCGGGGTGAGGGCGCCGGGCGTGACGGTGGATTTGACCGAAGCGACGGTCGGCAGGGTGCCGCCGGATGCACCGGTGCGCCACGCGTGGCAGATGGCGAGGGCGAGGGCATCCGCCGCGTCGGCCGGTTTGGGAATCTCGGTCAGCCCGAGAATGCGGGCGACCATGGTGCCGACCTGCTTCTTGTCGGCGGCACCGTAACCGGTGATGGCGGCCTTGACCTCGCTCGGCGTGTGCAGGGTCACCGGCAGGCCGCGCTGGGCGGCCAGCAGCAGGGCGACCCCGCTGATCTGGGCGGTGCCCATGACGGTGCGCACGTTGTGCTGGGCGAAGACCCGCTCAATGGCGATGTACTGCGGCTGGTGCCGGTCGAGCATTTCTTCCAGGCCCTGGGACAGCAATAACAGCCGCTGCTCCAGAGGCAGGTCGGGCGCGCTGCGCAGCACGGTCACGTCGACCAGTCGGGCCGAACGGTTACCCTCGACGTCGACGACGCCGACCCCGCACCGGGTGAGGCCCGGGTCGATGCCGAGCACCCGGACCGCCATCGAACTACTCGGACTCGCTCGCGAGGGCGGCCTGCACTTCGGCCGACAGGTCGTAGTTGGAGTAAACGTTCTGCACGTCGTCGAGGTCTTCCATCGCGTCGATCAGGTGGAACACCTTGCGCGCGGTTTCGGCGTCAACCTCGATCTTGAGCGACGGAATGAAGGCAATATCAGCCGACTCGTAGTCGATGCCGGCAGCCTGCAGCGCGGTGCGGGTGGCGACGAGGTCGCCAACGGAGGAGTGGATCTCGAAGGTTTCGCCCTCGTCGATGACCTCTTCGGCGCCGGCGTCGAGAACGGCGAGCATGATGTCGTCTTCGGTGATCGTCGGCAGGTGCTTGACCACGACGACGCCTTTCCGGTGAAAGTTGTAGGCGACGCTGCCCGGGTCGGCCATGGCTCCGCCGTTACGGGCCATCGCGGTGCGTACCTCGGCCGCAGCGCGGTTCTTGTTGTCGGTGAGGCACTCGATCATGATCGCGACGCCGTGCGTGGCATAGCCCTCGTACATGATGGTCGTGTAGTCGACCTGCTCACCGGACAGCCCGGCACCGCGCTTGACGGCGCGGTCGATGTTGTCGTTGGGCACCGAGGTCTTCTTGGCCTTCTGGATGGCGTCGACCAGGGTGGGGTTGCCCGAGAGGTCAGCGCCGCCCAGTCGGGCCGCGACCTCGATGTTCTTGATGAGCTTGGCGAACGCCTTGGCCCGCCTGGAGTCGGTGACCGCCTTCTGGTGCTTGGTGGTGGCCCATTTGGAATGCCCGGACATACATCTCCCGTTGTTGTGCTCGATCAAGCTGTGCTCGGTCAAGTGGTGCTCGAATGAGCGTTGTGTGATCGCTGCGAAGTCAGTGCACGCGTGGTGCCGAGCCAGTCTATCCCGGAGTGACTTCCAGCAGCTTGTGCAGCGTGTGCAGGTTGCGGGTGGTGGTGGTGTCGCGGTACTTGAGCTTGGCGCTCTTCTTGCTGAAGGCACTCTTGATGCCGACGGCCTTGCGAACTTCCCAGTACAGCACGCCGTGGCCGAGTTCGATGCGTTCGTCGGTGGCGTCGAGCTCCCTCGCATGACCGGCCAGCTCGCTCAGGTGGCCAGGGTCGGAGGAGAACATGACGTAGGGGTGCCACCCGTCACGGTCGGCGTCAAAGGGGTAGGCGCGTACGATGCGGTCGAGCGATTCGGCGTCGACGAGCACGATCCAGGCCTCGTACTCGAACCGGGCGGTCAGGGCCGCTTCGATGCGGGCCTTGAGGGCGGCGGCATCCGCCTTGTCGACGAGCGGGCTGTCAATGCTGAAGATCACGTTGCCGCTCGCCAGCACCGTCTTCACGTCCGTGTAACCGAGGTCGTGAAAGGTCTCGGCGAGATCGGCCATGGCAATGGTGATGCCGTTGACGTTGATGCCACGGAGCAGTGCTACATAACGGGTCATCGTTGACCACCGGATATCTGAGTCATGTCTGAACCCTAGCCACACTCTCGCGCCCGACACAATTGAGCGGCGCCTCACCGGGCAGCGGCGACCAGTTTCTGCAGGAAATACTGGTGAAAACGATATTCGCCGGTGATTTCCGGGTGAAAGGATGTGCCGAGCAGGTTGCCCTGCTGCACGGCGACGCACCGCCCGTCGGCGAGGGTGGCCAGCGCCGTCGCTCGCGGGCCGACGGTCTCGACGACCGGAGCCCGGATGAACACGGCGTGTACCGGCTGTTCGCCGAGCGCCGGAATGTCGAGGTCGGTCTCGAAGGAAGCCGTCTGGGAGCCGAACGCGTTGCGGCGCACGGCGATGTCGAGTCCGCCGAAGCTCTGTTGCCCGTTCATGCCGTCGAGAATGGTGTCGGCGAGCATGATCAGGCCGGCGCAGGTGCCGTAGACCGGCAGTCCGCCCCGGATGGCGGCCTGGAGCGGCTCTGCCAGGCCGAACGTGCGGGCGAGTTTGTCCATGACGCTCGATTCGCCGCCCGGAATGACCAGACCATCGATTCGGTCGAGTTCTTCCGGACGGCGCACCAGGTCGACGATCGCTCCGAGCTCACGCAGTACCTGCGCGTGCTCCCGAAAATCGCCCTGCAGCGCGAGTACCCCGACCCGCAGTCCTGCCGGGACAGGGGTTTCTGCCGGTCGGGTGCCCACGGAGAGGATCGTCATGAACGCCCAGTTACCAGCCGCGGGTGGAGAGGAGGTGCGGCGCGGGAATGTCGGACACATTGATGCCGACCATGGCCTCGCCGAGGCCGCGCGAGACCTCAGCGATGACCTTGGCGTCGTCGTAAAACGTGACGGCCTTGACGATGGCCGCTGCGCGCTGCTCGGGGTTGCCCGACTTGAAGATTCCGGAGCCGACGAACACGCCGTCAGCACCGAGCTGCATCATCATGGCGGCGTCGGCCGGGGTGGCCACACCACCGGCGGTGAACAGAACGACCGGCAGCTTGCCGGTCGAGGCGATCTCGGCGACGAGCTCGTACGGGGCCTGCAGCTCCTTGGCAGCGACGTACAGCTCATCCCGGCTCATCGAAGTGAGCCGCTTGATCTCGCCGTTGATGGTGCGGATGTGCTTGGTGGCTTCGGAGACGTCGCCGGTGCCGGCCTCACCCTTGGAACGGATCATGGCTGCGCCCTCGTTGATGCGGCGGAGCGCCTCACCGAGGTTGGTGGCGCCACAGACGAACGGAATGGTGAAGTTCCACTTGTCGATGTGGTTCTTGTAGTCGGCCGGGCTGAGCACTTCGGACTCGTCGATGTAGTCGACGCCGAGCACCTCGAGAATCTGAGCTTCGACGAAGTGGCCGATGCGGGCCTTCGCCATGACGGGAATGTTGACCTCGGCGATGATGCTGTCGATCAGGTCGGGGTCGCTCATGCGGGCCACGCCACCCTGCGAGCGGATGTCGGCGGGAACGCGTTCGAGAGCCATGACGGCGACAGCGCCGGCGTCTTCAGCAATTCGAGCCTGGGCAGCGGTGACGACGTCCATGATGACGCCGCCCTTGAGCATTTCGGCGAGTCCGCGCTTGACACGGCTCGAGCCGAACTGCTCGGCGGAGTTTGATTCAGTCATAACTACGATCCTATTCCTTGCACGGTGGTGGTCTGGTCGGAGGCTGGTGGTGGTCTGCGTAATACAGCCGGGGCGCACCAGCACACACCCGGCTGTGAGAAAGCTAAAGGGCGGCGGTCGGGGTCGCGACGCCTGGCCATCCGTTCGCAATGTCACGACGCACGTCGCCGAGCAGGCGGGGAATGGCCTTGGTACCGGCGATGATGGGAAAGAAGTTGGAGTCCAAAGCCCAGCGGGGCACGATGTGCTGGTGCAGGTGCTCGGCGATGCCGGCCCCGGCGATGCGCCCCTGGTTCATGCCGAGATTGAAGCCGTCACAATTCGACACCTGACTGAGCACCCGCATGGCAATCTGGGTGAGCTCGCCGATCTCGGCGACCTCCTCCGGTGTGGCCTGGTCGTAGGTGGCGACGTGCCGGTACGGGCAGACCAGCAGGTGACCGCTGTTGTAGGGGAACAGGTTGAGCAGCACGTAGGCGTGGGTGCCGCGCGCCACAATCAGCGCCTTTTCATCGTCCAGCCCCGGCGCGATACAGAACGGGCAGTCGTCGGGGTGCGGCTGCTGGCCGTCCTGGATGTAGACCATCCGATGCGGCGTCCAGAGCCGCTGGAACGCATCAGGAACAGCCGCGAATTCGGCAGACGACTCACCGGTGCCGGCGTCTGCCGAATCGGAACCGCGCAGCCGATCAGCGGGAATTTCGCCCACCCTAAGCCTGCACGGCGGCCGCGGCGGGTATAACCGGGGCGACCGGCGTGGTCACGACCTGGGCGCGGTTCTCGATCGATTCCACGATGAGACGCACGGCCACGGCAACCGCCACCCCGTTCTGCTGCGTGCCGTCGCGGTAGCGGAAGCTCACCGCACCGTTGGCCTGGTCGTCTTCGCCCACGATGAGCTGGTACGGCACCTTGGCCTTGGTGTGGGTGCGGATTTTCTTCTGCATGCGATCGTCGCTGTGGTCGACCTCGGCGCGTACGCCGGCCTTCTTCAGGGTCGCGATCACGTCGTCGAGGTAGGGGCCATACTGCTCAGACACCGGGATACCGACGACCTGCACCGGCGCCAGCCACACCGGGAAAGCCCCGGCGTAGTGCTCGGTGAGCACGGCGAAGAACCGCTCGATCGAGCCGAACAGGGCGCGGTGGATCATAACTGGGCGCTGGCGGCTGCCGTCGTTCGCGGTGTACTCGAGGTCGAACCGTTCGGGCAGGTTGAAGTCGAGCTGGATGGTCGACATCTGCCAGGTACGACCGATGGCGTCGCGAGCCTGCACCGAGATCTTGGGGCCATAGAACGCCGCTCCGCCCGGGTCGGCGACCAGATCGAGACCGGATGCCTCGGCGACTTCCCGCAGCGTCTCGGTGGCTTCGTCCCAGGCCTCGTCGCTGCCGACGAACTTCTTCGGGTCTTTGGTGGACAGTTCGAGGTAGTAGTCCTCGAGGCCGTAGTCGGCGAGCAGCTGCAGCACGAAGTTGAGGGTGCTCGTGAGCTCCTCCTTCATGCCTTCCTTGGTCGTGTAGATGTGGGCGTCGTCCTGGGTCATGCCGCGTACGCGGGTGAGGCCGTTGAGCACACCGGATTTCTCGTAGCGGTAGACCGACCCGAATTCGAACAGCCGCATCGGCAGTTCGCGGTAGCTGCGGCCGCTGGACTTGAAGATGAGGTTGTGGAACGGGCAGTTCATGGGCTTGAGATAGTAGTCGACGCCCTGGCGGGTGACATGGCCGGTCTCGTCGCGTTCCTCGTCGAGGTGCATCGGGGGGAACATGCCCTCGCGGTACCAGTCGAGGTGGCCGGAAGCTTCAAACAGGGTCGACTTGGTGATGTGCGGGGAGTACACGAAGTCGTAGCCGGCTTCGGTGTGGCGTTTGCGGGAGTAGTTCTCCATCTCCTGCCGGATGATGCCACCCTTCGGGTGGAACACGGCCAGACCGGAACCGATTTCCTCCGGAAAGCTGAACAGGTCCAGCTCGGCGCCTAACTTGCGGTGGTCGCGCTTGGCGGCTTCTTCCTGGCGGGTCTGGTACGCGCGCAGTTCGTCCTTGGTCGGCCAGGCGGTGCCGTAGATGCGCTGCAACTGCGGGTTCTTTTCCGAACCACGCCAGTAGGCGGCGGCCAGGCGGGTGAGCGAGTAGCCGTTGCCGATCATGCGGGTGTTGGGCAGGTGCGGGCCGCGGCAGAGGTCTTTCCAGACGGTCTCCCCCGTCTTCGGGTCGACGTTGTCGTAGATGGTGAGTTCGGCGCCGCCGACCTCGACCGACTCTTCGTCGGCGGTCGGGCTGTTGTTGCCGGCAGCGTCGCCGCCCTCGCCGGGTCCGCCCTTGATGCCGATGAGTTCGAGCTTGTACGGCTCAGCGGCGAGTTCGGCGCGGGCCTCGTCGTGGGTGACGACGCGGCGCACGAAACGCTGGCCCTGGCGGATGATCCGGTCCATCGCCTTTTCGAGCGTTTTGATGTCGTCAGGAGTGAACGGGTCGGCCACGTCGAAGTCGTAGTAGAAGCCGTCGGTGACGAAGGGGCCGATGCCGAGGCGGGCGGCCGGGTTCACGGTCTGCACTGCCTGGGCCAGCACGTGCGTGGCCGAGTGGCGCAGAATGTTCAGTCCGTCGGCAGAATCGATGCTCACCGGTTCGACGGCATCCGTTGGCAACACGGTGGCGGCCAGGTCCTTCAGCTCACCGTTGACGCGCATTGCGACGATGGATCGATCGGTGAAAAGCGCAAAGCCGTCAGCCACGTGTATAACTCCCTGTTGTTTGCCTACCCGTCAACTTTAGCGGCGTGCGCAGTGCCGATCGTCGGTTGAGCAACCACGAGCGCGCAACTACGCTTGTGCACCCTCCTGACCAAGCACTTTCAGGAGTACTTTGTTCGTAATTTGGGGGCCCGAGCACCACCGACCGCAAAGAAGCGAGCCATGACACCTGTACCGCACACGTCCCCCTCCATCCGCCGTGGCGCGAAGCGCTCCTGGCGCCTGCCCGCGCTGGTGATTGCGTCCGTGCTCGGCGCCCTCATCGTCGCACCTGCCGCATCGGCAGCAACGGATGCCCCGGCCCTGTCCACGGGGCGGAGCACGGTCAGCATTGAGGCCGGCACCTTTGACTTCTACTTTGCCGGCCAGGCGGCATCCGTTTACGGCGAGATCTCGGCCGTCGCCCCGGCCACCGCCGTTCCGACGGGAAGTGTGCGCGTCGTGTCGCTTGAGCCCGGCAACCGCACCGAGACACCCGCGCTCCTGCCGAGCGACTTGGCCGGCATCTTCTTCTCCGAGGCCTACCCCAGCAAGGCCGGTACGCGCCAGTTCCGAGTGGACTACCTCGGGGATAAAAACTTCGCCCCGGCATCAAAAACCTTCAACTACTTCGTGCCGACCGGACCCGACACCAAAACGACCCTGACCGCGACGCCGTCCGGCACCATCACGGCCGGCCAGCGCATCACCTTCATCGCGGACGTCACGGACAGTCAGGGCCGCGCCCTGGACGGTGATCGTTCCGGCGAGGAGATTACCTTCTTCGACAATGGCAGACCGCTGGTCGGCGACCAGGTGTTCGGCGAATGGCACTCCACCTTCACCACGACGAACCTGTCAGTGGGGGTGCACCGCATTACGGCGGAGAGTTTCGCGGTCTTCTACAACCCATCGACCTCGCCAGCGGTCGTTATTACCGTCGTGGCGAAGCCGGCGAAGGTCAGTGGAACGCTGACCGTCGCGCCCCGGGGTGACGTGCACGTGGGTACGCCCGTCTCGGCGACGGCGAAATTCACGTCCTCGGCCGGAACGGTGACCGGGTTCGTACAGTTCTATGACCTGACGACGAAGGTCGGCCAGCCGGTCGCGCTTGTGAAGGGTTCAGCGACGTTCAAGTACACGTCATTGAAGGTAGGACAGCATGCGGTCGTGGCCCGCTATCTGGGTACGACGAAGTACGCTCCGGCGTTTACCCTGCCGCGATTGGTGCGGGTTATTCGGTAACGGAAGAGGGGTGAGAGTTCAGCGTGCCTGAACCCTCACCCCTCCCGGCGACCTGGGCGCGGCATCCGCTTTCGCGGGTTGGCCGACGCGCGAATCAGGCACTGACCTAAACCGATTCCGACGAACGTTCGATCACGAAGTCGGCGCCGGGGTACACGATGCTCTCGTGCCGGTCGTCGAACAACACGAGGTACGGCGGCCCGCCGTCGATCCCGCGAACCTCGAGTATCTCGCCGCGACGGTCCGGTCGTTCCACCGTTTTGCCGCGAATGACAATTCGATCTCCCTCTGTGGCGCGCATTGCACTCTCCTCCTTGCGCGCCAAACTACGCGGGCAGTGGATGCTGCACAAGGGCACACCAGCCCGCGTATTGCCCAGATATTGCACGTTCGGTTTTGGGTACAAAAAAACCCCGGCTGACCGGGGTTTTCGTTGTGGGCGATACTGGGATCGAACCAGTGACCTCTTCCGTGTCAGGGAAGCGCGCTACCGCTGCGCCAATCGCCCAAGATTCTGGGAACTACATATTCTAAGAATGTGCACAAAGAATGGAGGTGGATACGGGATTCGAACCCGTGTTAACGGCTTTGCAGGCCGCTGCCTCGCCTCTCGGCCAATCCACCATGTGGGTTCACACCATATGGGTTCATACCAAACGAATTGGAACCGGCCCCTAGGCCGATTCCAGTTCATTCGAGCGGATGACGAGATTCGAACTCGCGACCCTCACCTTGGCAAGGTGATGCGCTACCACTGCGCCACATCCGCAACTGTTCGCATTTCTGCGTACTTGGAGACTCTAGCCGAATAGCAAGACGGAAACCAAACCGAGCCGTTTACGGCGTGTTGCGCCGTTCGGTGCGGGGATACCCGGCCGCCCGCATTCGGGTCGTTGGACAGCACGCGCCACACCCGTGTGCGGTGTCGATGTGCGGCGACGCGCCAGTCTGGGCTAGTATCAAAAGTCGCAAGGCAACCTCGGTTGTTGCGTGCGAATAGAGTTTGGGCGATTGGCGCAGCTGGTAGCGCGCTTCCTTCACACGGAAGAGGTCGTGGGTTCAAGTCCCGCATCGCCCACCAGGAACATACGAAAAGCCCCGAGAAATCGGGGTTTTTTGTACCCGAACGACTATTCCGTGGGAGAAGAGTCACCTCAGGGCAACCTAGTCTGAGGTACATGGACGTGCTTCTCGATATCTGGCAACGCATGACGACACCGCATGCCGCGCTGGCGCCCCTCACGGCCTGGCTGACCGTGGCTGGAGCGGCCCTGATCGTTCTCGTTCCGCCGGTGTGGCGCCTGGCCCGCCACGCCATCACGATCGTGCACGAAGGCGGCCACGGAGTCGTCGCGGTGCTCTGCGGGCGGCGGCTGGGCGGCATCCGCTTGCATTCGGACACCTCCGGCCTGACCGTGAGCCGCGGACGCCCGAGCGGCGCCGGCATGGTTTTCACCTTGCTGGCCGGCTATCCGGCTGCCGGGCTGCTCGGCCTCGGCGCGGCCTGGCTGCTCAGCCGGGGCTACGACATTGGCCTGCTCTGGGCCCTCCTCGCAGCGCTGGCCCTGCTGCTCGTGCAGATTCGCAACTGGTTCGGACTCTGGTCGGTCGCCGTGACCGCCGCCGTGGTGTTCGGTGTCTCCTGGTTCGGGTCAGCGCAAGTGCAGGGGGTGTTTGCCCTCCTGGTCACGGCGTTCCTGCTGTTCGGGGCTCTCCGCACGTCCCTTGAGCTGCAGCAATCCCGCTCCCGACGGGCCGGCTCTTCGTCGGACGCGGACCAGCTGGCCCGACTGACGCACATTCCCGGAATTTTCTGGGTCGGGGTCTTTCTCGCTGTGCAACTGATCTGCGTGGCGCTGAGCGCAAGGCTGCTCGGCTTCGTGTAACCGGAGAAGCCTGAGTTCCACGCGCAGCCAAGCGTGGCAGGGTTGGACACATGACAAAAATTGCGATCATCGGCGGGCACGGAAAAGTTGCCCTCCACCTGGCCCGTTTGCTCACGGCTCACGGTCACGAAGTGAGTTCGCTCATTCGCAACCCGGCACACTCCGACGACATCGCGGCGACCGGCGCAACGCCGGTGCTTGCGGATGTCGAGAACCTGTCCACAGACGAGCTCGCGACCGCGCTGGCCGGGCAGGATGCCGTGGTCTGGTCGGCCGGCGCCGGCGGAGGAAGCGCTGAGCGTACCTACGCGGTTGACCGGGACGCGGCCATCCGCTCGATGAATGCCGCCGCACAGGCCGGGATCTACCGTTACGTGATGGTGTCATACCAGGGCTCACGCACCGATCACGGCGCCGCCGCCGACGACGGCATGTTCGCCTATTACGAGGCGAAGGCCGCCGCCGACGACTATCTGCGCGCAACCTCCCTGAACTGGACCATTCTCGGACCGAGTGCCTTGACCCTGAACCCGGCGACGGGCGCCATCAACGCGGGCGCCGACGTGCCGCGCCGCGACACCTCGCGCGAGAACGTGGCCCTTGTCGCCGCCGCCGTGCTCGCGAATGACAACACCGTGGGCCGGTTCATCGAGTTCACCGACGGTGACGTGCCCATCGACGAGGCCATCGCCGCCATCCGCTGACCCGTTCGGCAGGGCTAGAAGCCGAAGTCACCGCCGCCGAAATCACCACCGAAATCGCCACCGGAGTCTCCGCCAGCGTCGCTTCCCGCGTCAGCGTTCGTTTCGGTGTTCGCTTCGGTGTTGGCTTCGGTGCCTGCGCCGTCCATCGGCATGAAGGCGCTGACCAGCGCGGAACCGATGACGAAGCCGGCGACGGTGCCGAGCAATGAGCTGCCCATCATGCCGCCGAACCCCATGCCGTTCTGGTTGCCGAACGACCGGGTGAGGGTTCCCGGCTCTCGCAGTTCCGCCCGGGTCGCGGCCTGGGCGAGCGTGGCCGGCGCGGCATCCGCTGGGCGTTCGCCCGGCGGAACGTTTTCGGTAAGCTGGCGAAAGAGAATATCGCGCTGCTCATCGGTCAGCTTCGAGAACGCTTCGGTATGCACCTTCTCGATGGTTTCGGGCGGAGCCGTTCGCAACAGGTACTGGTAGCGCTCGACCGCGATCTCATCCTCGCTCCGGGCGGGGGCGCCGCCGGTTCGCTGCGACGGATGCCCGGACGGTGACTGTTCCTTGCGGCCGAAAATAAAGTCGAGAAATCCCATGCTCTGCTCCTGAGTCGGTGGATGAGTATATTAATCTAGTCGCCGCGGCCGAACCAGGTCGTGACACCGGGCGAGTACAGCACGGAATCGGGACAGCGATCGGCGAGGCCGGCGAAACCCGCGGCAGCCAGCAACGTGTCGTCGAGGCGCAGGAGATCGGCGCGGTAAATCGGCCACGGCTCGTGGTGGTTGCGCAGATGCACGGTACGCCCGCGGATGCTCGTGAACAGTGCCCAGCGGGCGGTGAGAAAATCGGCCAACGGGTCATCCAGCGCAGCGATGGACCCGGGGCGAGCGACGATGTCGGTGTGCAGGCCATGATTGCGGTGGCGGATCGAGGTATAGCGGTATCGGCCCGAATCGACCCGGAGTCGGGTGCGTGACCACACATAGGGCAGTGAGAACAGCGTGCGGGCGGCCAGCACTGCGGCGATTCGGCTGGCCTCGAGCGACACGAACACGACACCGCGACGACCCTGGGCATCAACGGCGTAGAGGCGCACATTCACCTCGACAAAGTTTCCAAAGTAGGGAATGGGCGGGCTGCCGAGAATCGTCGCGCGATCCAGCACGAACGGGATCAGGCCGACCCAGCTCGACCCGTCGTATTCGTCGGGGACGAGCCCCTCCGGCAGGAGCGGCGCGACCAGCGCAGCATCCACTCGCCAATGGAGAAAGACCAGGTGCGACCAGCGCTGGCTGGCCACGGCCCGGCCGGCCAGGGGCGGGGCGATCGTCGAAATGGGATAGGCCTCGGCGTTCGTCACGCACATCCCTTCATGGAAGAACTTTCACGGTAGTCGCTGAGGCAGCGTCCGCGCCTGTTGATCGCCCGGGAATGCAGGCCGGGAGGCCGGTGCGCCCAGCAATCGCGGAGGCGGCCTGTGTAAGCATGAAGGAGACGAAATCGTCGCGACCGAATAGAGGAAAACGGATGCCGGGCTCAACCGTTCTTGACCTCTTACTGATCTTGATGCTGGTTGTGGCTCTCGTCAACGGTTACCGCAGCGGGCTGCTGCAAAGCCTCACCGGCATTATCGGCGCCGTGGTCGGCGGAATCACCGCCTTCTTTGTGGTTCCTCTCGTGGGCGGCTGGATTCCCGCTCCGGAATGGCGCACCCCTGGCACCATCGCCGTCGCTGTTCTGCTGGTGCTCATCGGCCACTCACTCGGCGCTTCGGCCGGGGGAATGGCCGGACGCCGGAAGCAGCGTTCCCCCCTGGGAGCCATCAACCGAGTGCTCGGAGCCGCTTTTGCGGCCGTGGCTTCGGCCCTCGTGGCGTCGATGGTGGCGTTCAGTATCGGAGCCCTCGGCATTCCGTTCCTCTCCCCCGCCATCGCCTCATCCACCGTTGTCTCCGGTATCGACTCGCTGACCCCTGACCCGGTCAAGGCGCTCATGGCCCAGCTGCGCGCCGTGGCCGTGACGCAGGGTCTGCCGCGCATCGTCGATGCTTTCACCGGCCCGACACCGGATGCCGCCGAGGCCGACACGAGCAGCCCGGCGCTGGCCGTGGCCGCGCAGTCGGTTGTGCGCATCACCGGCACGGCGTATGCCTGTGGGCAGAGCCAGTCCGGCAGCGGCTTCGTCGTCGCCGACGGCCGCGTCATCACCAACGCGCACGTCGTCGCCGGTGTCGGCCAGCCCGTCGTGGAAACCCCGGCCGGCGTTGCCCTCGCCGGGGAGATCGTGTACTTCGACCCGGTCGACGACCTCGCCATTATCTCGGTGCCCGGCCTCGACACCGCACCGCTGACCGTCGGTGAGGACCTGGCCGCGGGCAGCGGCGCGGTCGCCGACGGATATCCCTTCGGCGGACCGTACGTCTCCGACCCGGCCCAGGTCATCGCCCTCGGCACCATCAGCGTCGCCGATATCTACGGCCAGGACCCGACGCCCCGTGAGGTCTACACCCTGGCTTCCGACGTGCAGCAGGGCGAGTCCGGCGGACCGTTGCTGAGCGAATCCGGCCTCGTGGTCGGCGTTATCTTCGCCAAGGCGAGCAATACCGAAAACGTCGGCTATGCCCTCGCTCTCGACGAGGTTCAGCCGGTCATCAGCCAGGCGCCCGGCCTGTCGGCCCCGGTCTCTTCCGGTACCTGCGTTCGCGGCTGACCAGCACGCGTCTGCGTCTGAGGCCGTCGCCTGCGTTTGCGGCTGAGCCGCCGGGATCCGCTCGCCCCGGCACGCCCAGGAACCGGCCGGCAAGGCCGGCAGGCACACAGAAAGAGGGCGGTTCGGGCAGCGGGTGAACCCGCATTCCGTACCGCCCTCAAACCCGCCGGGATGGCGAGCGTCAGAGCCTAGACACGCTCGAGAGCGTAGCCCTCTTCGCCGTGCACGCTCGTGTCGATTCCGGCCAGTTCGTCTTCGTTCTTGATGCGGAAGCCGATGGTCTTCTCGATGGCGAGGCCGAGGAGGTACGCAACGACGAAGGAGTATCCGAGGACCGAGAAGGCTGCGATGGCCTGCACGATGAGCTGGCCGAGGTCGCCGCCACCGGTGAACAGACCGGTGTCGATGGCGAAGAAGCCCAGGTACAGGGTGCCGATGATGCCACCGACGAGGTGGATACCGACGACGTCGAGCGAGTCGTCGAAGCCGAGCTTGAACTTGAGTTCGACGGCGAGGGCGCAGACGGCACCGGCGACGGCACCGAGCAGCAGTGCCCAGCCGGGCTCGAGGTTGGCGCAGGCCGGGGTGATGGCGACCAGGCCGGCGACAGCACCGGAGGCGGCGCCGATCGAGGTGGCCTTGCCGTCCTTGAACTTCTCCACGAGCATCCAGGCGAGGATGGCCGCTGCCGTGGCGCCGAGGGTGTTGACGACGATGATACCGACGTTGGCGAGCTCATTGAGAGCTTCAGCTCCGGCGTTGAAGCCGAACCAGCCGAACCAGAGGATGGCGGCACCGATGAGTACGAGCGGCACGTTGTGCGGCTTGGTGATGCCCTTCTGGAAGCCGACGCGCTTGCCGAGAACGAGGGCGAGTGCGAGTGCGGCTGCACCGGCGTTGATGTGCACCGCGGTGCCACCGGCGTAGTCGATGACACCCGGCAGGCTCATGGTCTCACCGAGGTTGAGGATCCAGCCGCCACCCCAGACCCAGGCTGCGACCGGGAAGTAGACGAGGGTCGCCCAGACACCCGCGAAGATCATCCAGGAACCGAACTTGGCACGGTCGGCAACGGCGCCACTGATCAGCGCGACCGTGATGATCGCAAAGGTTGCACCGTAGGTCGCACCGAGAAGATCGATACTGCCGGTGTCCCCCGTTGCGAGCTGGCCGAGGCCGAAGTCGGAGAACGGGTTGCCGGCGAATTGAGTGGGGCTGCCGACGGCGCTCATGTTGAAGCCGTACAGAATCCACAGGACGCTGATGAGGCCGAGTGCACCGAAGCTCATCATCATCATGCTGATGACACTCTTGGCCTTGACCAGTCCGCCGTAGAAGAAGGCGACACCTGGTGTCATAAACAACACAAGTGCGGTGGCCGTGATCAGCCAGGCAGTGCTTCCGGTATCCATAGATAGTCCTCACGCGTCTCGAATGTGCAGGGTGTAGCGCGAGGTGAGCCACCTCGGATACGAGTCAAGTATCTGAGGTGGCTGTTACAACAAACCTTCCGACGTGTTTCGTGCCGGTTACGAGCTGGGGCGAATTGTTAACGCCACGTTTCACGATCAATCCGTGTGCGGCGGCAACTCCCCCGTGGTGAGGGCGACCATGCGTGACTGGGACCGCTGGTATTTCTTGCGATACCCGCCCGCCATCATCTCGTCATCAAAGACCTCGTTGAGCGGACGACCACTGGCCACGATCGGAATCTCGGCGTCGTACACCCGGTCGATGAATGCCACCAGACGCAGGGCGTCCGACTGGTCGGTCAGCAGGAAGACGCCGCGCAGGGCGATGACCTCGACGTCGCGAATGACCTTGACGTATTTCGACGGGTGCACGGTACCCAGGTGACGGATCAGGGAACCGAAGTCGTCCTCGGTGACCTTCGAACCGCGCTTGAGCAGCGTGTTGACCAGATGCTCTCGCGCCTCGGGCTCCACCGCCACGGCCTGGCCGGTGACGTTGCGGCGGCGATAGTCGAGGCCGTCGATGCGGAGGGTCTCGAAGTTGGCGCTCATGGCCGAGATCTCGCGCAGAAAGTCCTGCGCCGCGAACCGGCCCTCGCCGAGCGAGTTCGGTGGGGTATTGGACGTGGCAGCAACGCGGGTGCCCGTGGCGACAAGTTCGCCGAGCAGTCGGGTCATCACCATGGTGTCGCCGGGATCGTCGAGCTCGAATTCGTCGATGCAGATGAGCTTCGCGCTGCGAAGCTCCTTGATGGTCTCCTGGTAACCGAGCGCCCCCACCAGGGCGGTGTATTCGATGAAAGTACCGAAATATTTCGGACCGGTCGCGGCGTGCCAGAGAGCGGCGAGAAGGTGTGTCTTGCCGACACCGAAGCCACCGTCGAGGTAGATGCCGGGCAGGTCGTCCTTGGCCTGGCGCCGGCGAGAGAAGAATCCGGCCGGCCGGGGGTTGACGAATTCCTGAAGCTTCTCAACGGCGGCGACCTGGGACGGGTAGTCATGATCGGGCCGGTAGTTCTCGAACGAGGCGTGTTCGAACTGGGGCGGCGGAACCAGCTCGGCGACGATTTCCCGGCCGGTGATGGTCGGGGTGCGGTCGGTCAGTTGCGGAACCGTGTGATGTGCTTTCTGGTGGGCCTCTGGTGCCATGCTGAAAATGCCCGTTCCTCTGGGTCTAGCTGCGAATGCGCAGTGTTTTGCACATGCGCAGTGTGCCGGCACCGCGTAGGTTTAAACGGTGGGCCCGATAAGCCTAATCCGCGGTCAACCCGAATCCGTATGCATCGCGGTCCACCTGGAGGTTATATGTCTGCCCCGTTCGACTCGACCGAGAAGTTTGCCGCCTACGCCCACCCCGCCAGGCTCGTCTCCACCGACTGGCTGGCTGAGCATCGCGGTGACGCCGGCCTGGTCGTGGTCGAATCCGATGAAGACGTGTTGCTCTACGAAGTGGGACACATCGAGGGTTCCGTCAAGATTGATTGGCACACCGACCTCAACGACAAGGTGAACCGCGATTACATCGACGGCGCAGCTTTTGCCGCACTGATGAGTGCGAAGGGCATCGCCCGCGACAGCACTGTGGTGATCTACGGCGACAAGAGCAACTGGTGGGCCGCCTATGCGCTCTGGGTGTTCACGTTGTTCGGCCACGAGGATGTTCGTCTGCTCGACGGCGGCCGCACGAAGTGGCTCGCCGAAGAGCGCGAGATCACAGCGACGGCCTCCCCCGTCACCCCCACGGACTACCCGGTAATCGCGCGCAACGACCTGCCGATCCGCGCCTTCAAGAACGACGTTCTCGCCCACTTCGGCAATCCGCTCATCGATGTGCGATCCGACGAGGAGTACAGCGGCGCTCGCACAACGATGCCCGCCTACCCCGAAGAGGGCGCCCTGCGCGGCGGCCACATTCCCACCGCAGCTTCGGTACCGTGGGCCCGCGCTGCTGCGACCGATTCCACCTTTCGAACGCGCGCCGAACTCGACGCCATCTACCGCACGGAGGCCGGCCTGGCCGACGGTGACGACGTGATCGCCTACTGCCGCATCGGCGAGCGTTCGAGCCACACCTGGTTCGTGCTGACGCACCTGCTGGGCTTCGAGAAGGTTCGCAACTACGACGGGTCCTGGACCGAGTGGGGCAACGCCGTGGCCGTGCCGATCGCCGTCGGCACCGAACCCGGCACGGCGCCGCGCCGATGAGCGTACTTCCGGCCCAGCTCGCGGAAATCCAGGAGGACTTTCTGGCCCTCGAGCAGAAGGATCGTCTGCTGCTCCTGCTCGAGTTCGCCAACGATCTGCCGGAACTTCCGCAGAAGTTTCAGGACCACCCCGATCTGCTCGAACGCGTCGTCGAATGCCAGTCGCCGGTGTTTATCTTCGTCGACGTGGATGCTGCCGGCACGTTCCACCTGCACGCGACAGCCCCGCGTGAGTCGCCGACCACCCGCGGGTTCGCCTCGATCCTCGCCCACGGCCTCGACGGGCTGAGCGCGGAGCAGGTGCTGGCTGTTCCCGATGACTATCCGCAGTCGATCGGACTGAGTGAAGCTGTCTCTCCCCTGCGCCTGCGCGGAATGAGTGCCATGCTCGGCCGGGCTAAGCGTCAGCTGCGCGAGCGGCTCTCCTAGACTTCGGGTATTCGGGCCAGCCAGGTCGTGATCTCGGTGTTCCACCGAGCGGGGTCGAAGTTCCAGAGTTTGGTGTGCCGGGCTTCGGTGAAAGCCACGAAGGTCACAATGTCGGGGCGTCGGCCGGCGAGTCGGCGTGAACCGGCGGCCGGGACGAAACCGTCATCGTCGCTGTGCAGTAGCAGAATAGGGCGCTGCAGGTCACGGGCGCGCGCGACGAAGTCGAGCCGGCCGAAGTCGATCGGTACAGACTGCCCGGTGACGCGCGCGCTCCAGGGTGACCCCATCAACAGCACGGCGCCGCGCGCGATCAGCCGCGGAAGTCTGCGGTCGATCGCTTGCGCTGCGACGACGTCGGCCCAGTCGATGACCGGGGATTCCAGCACGATACCGGTGATCAGGGCGGCGGATGTGCAACGAGTCAGCGTCTGCAGCACCACGGCACCCCCCATCGACCAGCCCATCAGCACGATGCTCCTGGCGCCTGCCGCGGCGGCATAGTCGATCGCGGCAGCCACGTCCGGCCATTCGGTGTCGCCGAGGCCGTACCGCCCATCCGGGCTGGTTGGGGCGTCGCCATCGTTGCGATAGGAGACGAGCAGCGACGTGTAGCCGGCCGCACGAAAAACCGGCACCGCCCGCAAGGCCTCCTCGCGGCGCACCGCCCGGCCATGCACCTGGATGACCCAGTGCGTCGACGGGGGCGCGGCATCCGCTGGAATGAGCCAGGCGGGGGCCGGACCGACGGGGGTGGGCACGGTGACGTCGCTCCACTCGAACCCGAGATCAGCGGGGCCGGTGTAAAGCCAGCCGCTGAACCGGCCACGACGGGCGGCGGCCAGGTCGCCGTAGTCCAGATTGAGGATGCGCCGGGTGACGGTGTGCGCGGTGCGCGCGGTGATCTCACCAACCCGGGCATGGCCGGTGCCAGCGCTGAAGAAGAAGCTGTAGTCGCCCGGCAGAACGGAATCGCGGTGGCGTTGCAGGGTGATGGTGCCGCCCGACAGGTCGACCCCGAACACGCGGGTGTCGTCCTCGCGTTTGGCCGGAGGGGTGACGATGGTCTTCGCCATGACCGCCGAGAGAACGCCGACCGCACCGGCGAGGGCCAGGGCGGAGCCGGCGAAGACGATGCCGGTGACGCCCAGAACCGCTCGCAGTACACCCGGTTGACGCCCGTTTGGGGGCTGTGGGTCGTGCATGTGCACCTCCGACTGGTCGGCGTGCCTCACGGACAACACCCAGAAAAAACTCTAGTCTGCAGACGTGCCCGAAACAGATCAATCGCTCCCCGCGGAGTTCGCCGCGGCTTTGGCCGCGATCCGCCGCGCCAGGAGCCGGGCCGAATTAGTCGTCACCGAGATTGCCGCGCCCGCCCAGCTCGCGCCGTACTCGATCGCCCTGGCTGCCAATATCAAGCCGGTGCGGCACGGCAGTGACTCCGACCTGGGAACGGGCCGGTTCATTCTGCTCTACGACCCGGAGGAACCCGAGGGCTGGAACGGTGCCTTCCGGGTGGTGTGTTTTGCGCAGGCTCCGCTCGAGGTGGAGATCGGGTTGGACCCGTTTCTGGCGGAGGTCACCTGGGCGTGGCTTGTCGATGCCCTGGACTCCCGCCAGGCCACGTACACCGCGGCCTCCGGAACGGCGACTAAAATAATCTCGTCAGGCTTTGGCGAACTCGCCAAACAGGGTGATGGCGCGCAGATTGAGCTGCGTGCGTCGTGGACACCCCTGGATCACAATCTCACCGCCCACGTCGAGGGGTGGGGCGAGCTGCTCTGCATGCTCGCCGGACTCCCTCCCGCTGGGGAAGGAGTCAGCATGTTGTCAGCACGCCGAGCAGCCCGTGGCTGAATCGCACCACCAGGTCATTGACACTCGCGAGGCCTACCTCGCCGCAACGGCCGCTCTGGCCGCTGGTGACGGGCCGGTCGGGGTCGACGCGGAACGGGCATCCGGCTTCACGTACTCGCAACGCGCGTACCTGATCCAGATCTATCGCCGCGGCGCCGGAACCTTTCTGTTCGACCCGCCGCCGATCGGCGACTTCAGCGAATTGAACGATGCCCTCGCCGACGCCGAGTGGATTCTGCACGCCGCGAGCCAGGACCTCGCCTGCCTGCGGGAGGTCGGACTCGACCCGGCACGCATCTTCGACACGGAACTCGCCGCCCGCCTGCTCGGCATTCCGCGGGTCGGGCTCGGCACGGTGGTGGAGGAGCTGCTCGGAATCCACCTCGCCAAGGAGCATTCGGCCGCGAACTGGTCGACCCGGCCGCTGCCCGAATCGTGGCTGATCTACGCCGCCCTCGACGTCGAGCTGCTGCCCGACCTGCGCGACCGTATGGTCGACCTGCTCGTGGAGTCCAACAAGACCGACATCGCCGATCAGGAGTTCGCCGCGACCCTGGCCAAGGAGGCCAAGGCCGCCCGCGTGGACCCGTGGCGGCGGCTGTCGGGCATCCACTCGCTGCACGGCCAGCGCAATCTGGCCGTAGCCCGCGAACTGTGGCTGGCCCGGGACGAATTCGCCCGCGAGGTCGATGTCTCCCCCGGGCGACTCGTTCCCGATGCGTCCCTGCTCGCCGCCGCCCGCGTGCTGCCGGCGACCCGCCAGGCGCTGTCCGACCTGCGGGAATTCAACGGACGGGCGAGCCGGAACGAGCTCGACCGTTGGTGGAGTGCGATCCAGCGCGGCCGCGCCACCGCCGACCTGCCAACGCTCAAAGCCAGCAACGATACCCTGCCGCCGCCGCGAGCCTGGGCCGACCGCAATCCGGAGGCCGACGTGCGGTACAAGGCGGCCCGCGCGGCGCTGCAGACCGTCACCGACGAACTCGAGATTCCCCTGGAGAACCTGCTCACCCCCGACTATCTGCGCCGGGTGGCGTGGTCGCCGCCGGAGCCAGCGGATGCGGCATCCGTTGGGGAGGCTTTGGCCAATTTTGGTGCCCGACGTTGGCAAGTTGACGTGACTGCACAATTAATTGCGGAAGCTTTTGTAGAAGTTCCACAAATTGCGGATCCCGTGTCGGATGTGGAGTCGTAGAAACCGGCAAACGATTCGGGCGGTAATTTGCGCCACCCTAGGATCGGTTCAGACCTAACAGGCCGCTTCGGATCTGTTTGACGTACGGGAGGCATTGTGGCCGAGAGAGCAGAAGTCGTCTTTGTGGACGGGGTTCGAACCCCGTTCGGACGCGCCGGCGAAAAAGGCATGTACTGGAACACCCGAGCCGACGACCTCGTGGTCAAAGCGATCATCGGACTGATGGAACGCAACCCGGGAGTGCCGTCGGAACGCATCGACGACGTCGCGATCGCGGCCACGACGCAGACCGGGGACCAGGGCCTGACCCTCGGTCGCACGGCCGCGCTGCTGGCCGGCCTGCCGAAATCGGTTCCCGGTTTCGCGATCGACCGCATGTGCGCCGGGGCAATGACCGCCGTCACCATGATGGGCGCTTCAATCGGTTTCGGCGCCTACGACCTCGCCATCGCCGGCGGCGTCGAGCACATGGGGCGCCACCCGATGGGTTTCGGCGCCGACCCGAACCCGCGGTTCCTGTCCGAGAAACTCGTGAGCGAGGACGCGCTCAACATGGGCGCCACCGCCGAACGCATTCACGACCGGTTCCCGGAATACACCAAAGAACGCTCCGACCGGTTCGCGCTGCGCAGCCAGCAGAAGGTCGCCGCTGCGTATGACGCCGGAAAGATCCAGCCCGACCTGATTCCCGTTGCCACGCGCAGCGAATCGGGCTGGGACCTCGCCACCCGTGACGAAGCTCCTCGACCGGAAACCACGATGGAGGGCCTCGCAACGCTGCGCACCCCCTTCCGTTCGCACGGGCGGGTCACGGCCGGCAACGCCTCCGGCCTCAACGACGGCGCCTCCGCGTGCCTGCTGTCCAGCGCTGCCACGGCCAAGGAACTCGGGCTCGGCGTGAAAATGACCATGACGAGCTTCGCCTTCGCCGGCGTCGAACCGGAGGTCATGGGCCTCGGCCCGGTTCCCTCCACCGAGAAGGCACTGCGCAAGGCCAGCCTGTCCATCACCGATATCGGGCTGTTCGAGCTCAACGAAGCCTTCGCCGTGCAGGTCATCTCCTTCTTGGACCATTTCGGCATCGACGATGAAGATCCCCGCGTGAACGAATACGGCGGGGCGATCGCGCTCGGGCATCCGCTCGCCTCCTCGGGCGTTCGCCTGATGAACCAGCTCGCCCACCAGTTCGAGTCCCACCCGGAAGTGCGCTACGGCCTCACCGCCATGTGCATCGGCCTCGGCCAGGGCGGCACCGTAATCTGGGAAAACCCGCACTTCAACAAGAAGGCAGCCAAGCGATGACCGACTACAGTTCTCTTGATTTCACCCCGCTGGTCGCGATTTCCGGCGACGAGATCGTCACGCACTGCTTCGTGCGCGACGTGCCCCTCGCCGCCGGCCGCACGCTGGCCCTGGTCACCCTCGACAACGGGCGCGACCACACCCGGCCGAACACGCTCGGCCCGCTGACGCTGCTGGAGTTCGCGGCGACCATGGACGAGCTGACCGCTCGAGCCGGGCGCGGCGAGATCCACGGTGTCGCCGTCACCGGCAAGCCGTTCATCCTCGCCGCCGGCGCGGACCTCAGCAAGATCGCGGAGATTCCCTCGCTCGAGGCGGGCAAGCTGCTGAGCCAGCTCGGCCACCATGCCTTCGGCAAGCTCGACACGCTCGGTGTGCCGTCCTTCGTGTTCATCAACGGACTCGCCCTCGGTGGCGGACTCGAGATCGGCCTGAACGCCAACTACCGCACGATCGACGCGGCCGTGCCGGCGATCGCGCTGCCCGAAGTATTCCTCGGCCTGATTCCGGGCTGGGGCGGCGCCTATCTGCTGCCCAACCTCATCGGCATCGAAAATGCCCTGAAAGTCGTCATCGAGAACCCCCTGAAGAACAACCGCACCCTCAGTGGGGCGGATGCCCTCGCGCTCGGCATCGCGGACGTCATGTTCACGTCGGCGCGGTTCCTGGAAGACTCCATTACCTGGGCAGACGGTGTCATCGCCGGCACTACAAAGGTGTCCCGCCCGAATGCGCCCGGCAAGATCGAGCGTCTCGTCAAATGGGACGTCGCCATCGGCATCGCCCGCAAGATGCTGGTGAACCGCATCGGCGAGGTCGCGAAGTCACCGTACGTGGCGCTCGACCTGTTGCAGGCCGCCAAGAGCGGCACCCGCGCCGAGGGGTTCCAGCGGGAAGACGCGGCCCTGGCCGGTCTCATCACGGGCGACCAGCTGCAGGCGAGCATCTACGCCTTCAACCTCGTGCAGAAACGCGCCAAACGGCCCGCGGGAGCACCGGACAAGAAACTGGCCCGTCCCATCACCAAGGTCGGCGTGATCGGTGCGGGCCTCATGGCGAGCCAGTTCGCGCTGCTCTTCGTGCGGCGCCTCAAGGTGCCGGTGGTCATCACCGACCTCGACCAGGCCCGCGTCGACAAGGGCGTGGCGTACATTCACGACGAGATCGCGGCGCTGCAGGCCAAGAACCGCATCTCCCCCGACGAAGCCAACCGGCTGCGGGCCCTGGTCACCGGAACCACCGACAAATCGTCGTTCTCCGACGCTGACTGGGTGATCGAGGCCGTCTTCGAAGAACTCGGCGTGAAGCAGTCCGTGTTCGCCGAAATCGAGAAGTTTGTGTCGCCCGAGGCCATCCTGGCGACCAACACCTCGTCGCTCTCGGTCGAGCAGATCGGGTCGAAGCTCGAACATCCGGAACGTCTGGTCGGGTTTCACTTCTTCAACCCGGTGGCGGTGATGCCGCTGATCGAG
This sequence comes from Cryobacterium glaciale, assembly GCF_004402535.1. GTDB lineage: Bacteria > Actinomycetota > Actinomycetes > Actinomycetales > Microbacteriaceae > Cryobacterium > Cryobacterium glaciale. The sequence goes on from NZ_SOEY01000006.1 coordinate 286,716, forward strand.
GTGGTCAACACCCCGCAAACGGACGAAGTCACCCTGGCTACTGCGATGGTCATCGCCGGCAAGCTTCGAAAGAACGCGGTGATCACTCGGGACACTCCCGGCTTCGTGGTGAACCGGGTTCTGGCCAAGCTGCTCGGTGAAGCGATGAACGCGGTCGACACCGGAACACCGTTCGAGGTCGTGGAAGCCGCGGTGGCGCCGTTCGGGCTGCCGATGACCCCGTTCGAGCTGCTCGAACTGGTCGGCCTCACCGTGGGGGCTCACGTGCTCGACACGCACCACGCAGCGTTCCCCGACCGCTTCTTCGAGAGCGACAACCTGCACAAGCTCGCCGTACACGGCAAGATCCTCGAGCGCGACGCCAAGGGCCGCCGCACCGGATTCGACAAGGGCGCACTGAAGATCGTCGCCGGAGGAACCGCGCCGATGACGGCCGAGCAGATTCTGCAGCGGGTTGAGGACGGCCTGGTCGACGAGATCAAGCGGATGCTGGACGACGACGTGGTGCACGCGGCCGAGGACATCGACCTGTGCATGATCCTCGGCGCCGGGTGGCCCTTCCAGATGGGCGGGATCACCCCGTACCTCGACCGGGTCGGCGCGAGCGAGCGAGTGTTCGGCGCAACGTTCCACACGCCAGCGATCCGCGGCATCGGTGCTGCGGTCGGGGCGGCATCCGCTCACAGTTAGCAAGAATGGGCCCGGCCATTGACCGGGCCCAACTTACGAAAGCGGGCCCATGATCGATCATGGTCCCGCTTTCCGGGCCCGGGCCCGGAACGAGTTCTTAGTCCCGGCGGGTCACCCGGATGGCGCCGGTGTCGGTGTGGCCTTCGGGCAGCGGCCGGGCGTGGGGAATCTTGCTGCCGAGCACCATGGCGACCACGTCGCGGGCGATTGCCTGCGGGGTCAGCCCGACCCGCTCGAGAATCTGAGCGCGGGTGCCGTGATCGAGGAATTGGTCGGGCAGGCCCAGTTCGGTCACCGCTGTGTCGACCCCGGCCTCCCGCAGATCCTGACGGATGCGCGTGCCGATACCGCCGACCCGGATGCCGTCCTCGATCGTGACGACGATGCGGTGCGCGGCCGCGAGGGTGATGATGCTCCGCGGCACGGGAACCACCCAGCGCGGGTCGACGACCGTGGCTCCGATCCCCTGCGCCGCCAGTCGGTCGGCCACGTCGAGTCCCATCGCGGCCATCGGGCCGACGGTGACGATGAGGACGTCTGCCTGGGTCGCTTCCTGCAGCACGTCGACGCCGTCGTCGAGGCGGCGAATCGCGTCGAATTCCAGCCCGACGCTGCCCTTGGGGAAGCGCAGCACCGTCGGGCCGTCGTCCACGACGACCGCCTCGGCCAGTTCCTCGCGCAGGCGCACCGAGTCACGCGGCGCGGCAAGGCGGATGTTCGGCACGACCTGCAAAATGGCGAGGTCCCACATGCCGTGGTGGCTGGGGCCATCGGGGCCGGTGACCCCGGCGCGGTCCAGCACGAAGGTGACACCGGCCTGATGCAGGGCGACGTCCATGAGCACCTGGTCGAAGGCCCGGTTGATAAAGGTCGCATAGAGCGCAACGACGGGGTGCAGGCCGCCGAAGGCGAGGCCCGCCGCGCTCGTCACGGCGTGTTGTTCGGCGATTCCCACGTCGTGCACGCGCGACGGGAACCGCTCGGCCATCTTGTGCAGCCCGGTCGGCCGGAGCATGGCGGCGGTGATGGCTACGATGCGCTCGTTCAGGGTCGCCAGCCGCAGCAGTTCGTCGGCAAAGACCGAGGTCCAGGAAGCCGCGCCCGGCTCTTCGACGGATTCTCCGGTTTCGGGGTCGATCTGACCGACCGCGTGGAACTGATCAGCGACGTCCTGAACGGCCGGGTCGTAGCCCTTGCCCTTCTGGGTGATGGCGTGCACGATGACCGGCGCGCCGTACCCCCTGGCCTGCGCGAGAGCCTCTTCCATCGCGTGCACGTCGTGCCCGTCGATGGGGCCGATGTATTTGATGTCGAGGTTGGAATACAGCGCCTCATTGTTGGTGACTCGGGCAAGGAAGCCGTGCATACCGCCGCGCACACCTCGCCAGACGGCCCGGCCGGGGGCGCCGAGACGATCGAACACGTCCTTGCTGGTGAGGTAGGCGTCCCGGTAGCTGGCCCGGGTGCGGACCGTGTTCAGAAAACGGGCCATACCGCCGATGGTCGGCGCGTAGGACCGACCGTTGTCGTTGACCACGATGATGAGCTTGCGCGTATTGTCATCGCTGATGTTGTTGAGGGCTTCCCAGGTCATGCCGCCGGTCAGGGCGCCGTCCCCGACGACGGCAACGACGTGCCGGTCGTCCTGGCCGGTCATCTCGAAGGCTCTGGAGATACCGTCGGCCCAGGACAGCGAGCTCGAGGCGTGCGAACTCTCGACGATGTCGTGTTCGGACTCGGAACGCTGCGGGTACCCGGCGAGCCCGTCGAACTGGCGAAGTTTGCTGAAGTCCTGGCGCCCGGTGAGCAGCTTGTGCACGTAGGACTGGTGTCCGGTGTCGAAGACGATCGCGTCAGTCGGCGAATGGAAGACCCGGTGGATGGCGATGGTCAGCTCGACGACGCCGAGGTTGGGCCCGAGGTGCCCGCCGGTCTTGGAAATCTCCCGTACCAGAAAGGAACGGATCTCGGCGGCGAGCTGGGGCAGTTGCTCTTTCGAGAGACCATCGAGGTCCCGGGGACCATGAATCGTCTCCAGAAGGATCATCCGTCACACCTTTCACGTTGCTGTACGAAACGAAGCCGTGGCCATCAAACGAAACCGGCGCGTAGACCCGAATGAATCGAGTCTACGCGCCGGCGTCGTACTGGAAGAGCGCGTGCAGCGAGCTGTTGAGCTCACGCCTTGGTCAACTCAAACGAGCGAGCGCAGCACGTATTGCAGGATGCCGCCGTTGCGGTAGTACTCGGCCTCGCCCGGGGTGTCGATGCGCACGATGGCATCGAACTCGACCGGTGCCTTACCGGCGGCCGAGAATTCACTCGGAACGCAGGTCACGTGCACGGTCTTCGGGGTCTTGCCGTTGTTCAGCTCGGTGATGCCCGAGATCGATACGATTTCGGTGCCGTCGAGGCCGAGCGAGTCGGCACTCTGGCCCACCGGGAACTGCAGGGGCACAACGCCCATGCCGATGAGGTTCGAGCGGTGAATCCGCTCGAAGCTCTCCACGATGACGGCCTTGACGCCGAGCAGGCTCGTGCCCTTGGCTGCCCAGTCCCGGCTGGAACCCGAACCGTACTCCTTGCCACCGAAGATGACGAGCGGGGTTCCGGCGGCCTGGTAGTTCTGGCTGGCATCGTAGATGTCGGCCTGCGGGCCTCCGGCGACGCTGAAGTCGCGGGTGAAACCACCCTCGACGTTGTCGAGGAGCTGGTTGCGCAGACGGATGTTCGCGAACGTTCCGCGAATCATGACCTCGTGGTTGCCGCGTCGCGAGCCGTAGGAGTTATAGTCGCCACGTTCGATGCCGTGCTCGGCCAGGTAGCGGCCGGCGGGGCCGTCTGCCTTGATCGAACCGGCGGGGCTGATGTGGTCGGTGGTGACGGAGTCGCCGAGCTTGGCGAGCACGCGGGCACCATTGATGTCGACCACCGGGCTGGTTTCGAGGCTCATGCCGTCGAAGTACGGGGGCTTCCGCACATAGGTGGACTCGGCGTCCCAGGCGAAGGTATCGCCGACGGGCGTTTCGAGCGACTGCCAGCGCTCGTCACCGTCGAAGACGCCGGCGTACTGGGTCTCGAACATGTTGGAGTCGATCGACTCGTCGATGGTCTTCTGCACCTCGGCGGCGTCGGGCCAGATGTCCTTGAGGAACACGTCGTTGCCTTCGGTGTCCTTGCCGAGCGAGTCGGTGTCGAAGTCGAAGTTCATCGTGCCGGCGAGGGCGTAGGCGATGACGAGCGGCGGGCTGGCGAGGTAGTTCATCTTCACGTCGGGGTTGATGCGCCCCTCGAAGTTGCGGTTACCAGAGAGCACTGCGGTGACGGCGAGGTCGTTTTCCTGCACGGCGGCGGAGATTTCGTCTTCGAGCGGGCCCGAGTTACCGATGCAGGTGGTGCAGCCGTAGCCGACGAGGTAGAAGCCGAGGTCTTCGAGGTAGCCGTTCAGGCCGGCCTTCGCGTAGTACTCGGTGACGACCTTGGAGCCGGGAGCGAGCGTGGTCTTGACCCACGGCTTGCTCTTGAGGCCCTTGAGGCTCGCGTTGCGGGCCAGCAGGCCGGCCGCGAGCATGACGGAAGGGTTCGACGTGTTGGTGCAGGAGGTGATGGCCGCGATCGCAACGGAACCGTTGTCGATCGTGAACTCACGGCCGTCGGCGAGGGTGACGTCGGTCGGCTGCGGGTGCGAGACCGTGGGGTGGCTGGTGTGACGGGCCAGGCCGCTCTCGAACGCGTGGTTGTGCGCGGTCACTTCGTCCTGCGGGGTGAGGCCGATCGGGTCGGAGGCGGGGAAAGTGCCCTCTATTGCCGCGTCCACGAGCGACACGGGCGCGTTGGCGTAGTTGTCGAGGTCGCGTTCGAATTGGGTCTTGGCCTCGGAGAGGATGATGCGGTCCTGCGGGCGCTTCGGTCCGGCGATCGAGGGAACGACCGTGGACAGGTCGAGCTCGAGGTACTCGCTGAAGATCGGCTCCTGGTCAGGGTTGTGCCAGAGGCCCTGCAGCTTCGAGTAGGCCTCGACGAGCGCGACCTGCTCCTCGCTGCGGCCGGTGAGGCGCAGGTAGCCGAGGGTGACGTCGTCGATCGGGAACATGGCGGCCGTCGAGCCGAACTCGGGGCTCATGTTGCCGATGGTGGCGCGGTTGGCGAGCGGCACGGAGGCGACGCCCGAGCCGTAGAATTCGACAAACTTGCCGACGACGCCGTGCTTGCGGAGCATCTGCGTGATGGTGAGCACGACATCCGTTGCGGTGACGCCGGCGGGGATGATGCCGGAGAGCTTGAAGCCGACAACCTTGGGGATGAGCATGGACACCGATTGGCCGAGCATGGCTGCTTCGGCTTCGATTCCGCCGACGCCCCAGCCGAGCACGCCGAGGCCGTTGACCATGGTCGTGTGCGAGTCAGTGCCGACGCACGTGTCGGGGTAGGCCTGCAGTACACCGTTGCCAAATGAGTCAAGCACAGTGCGCGTCATGGTAACGCGGGCGAGGTATTCGATGTTGACCTGGTGCACGATTCCGGTTCCCGGCGGCACGACCTTGAAGTCGTCGAACGCGGTCTGGCCCCAGCGGAGGAACTGGTAACGCTCACCGTTGCGCTCGTATTCGATCTCCACGTTGTGCTCGAACGAGTCGGACGTGCCGAACAGGTCGGCGACGACGGAGTGGTCGATGACCATTTCGGTCGGGGCGAGGGGGTTGATCTTCTTGGCGTCGCCGCCGAGTTCGACGAGGGCTTCGCGCATGGTGGCGAGGTCGACGATGCAGGGAACGCCGGTGAAGTCCTGCATGACGACGCGAGCCGGCGTGTACTGGATCTCGGTGTCGGGCTCCGCGGTGGGGACCCACTCGCCGAGGGCACGAATGTGCTCGGCGGTGATGTTGGCGCCGTCCTCGGTGCGGAGGAGGTTCTCCAGCAGCACCTTCAGGCTGTATGGCAGCTTCTCATAACCGTCGACCGCGTCCAGACGAAAGACCTCATAGTCCGTCGAACCGACGCGCAGAATGTCTTTGGCTCCGAAGCTATTAACCGCGGTATTCGTTGATTCCGACACAATGCCCTCTCCGTTGTGGGAGCCGACGGGATACCGGCGGCAATCCTCAATTCTTGTGGCGAGCACAGCCTCGTGCCAGCAAGGCAAGCCTAACCAGCGGATGCCGGGGGCTGCCTCTTTCCATCGAGTTGCGTCGGCGAGTTCTCACCGAACAACTATCTTGACGTCGAGATAACTCTAGCAGTGACCGAGCACGCTTTGGCGTCGTGAATCAAGCCGAGTCGGACGTCTCCGCTGTGCGATAAACGGACCGCACCATGAGCCAGGAGACGACGAGCAGCGGCGCGTAGAGCGGGATGCCCATGAGCAGTTTCATCGAGGCGAGCAGTTCAGTGTTGTCGGCGAGGTAGAGCGGCAGCTGCACGGCGAGGCGGCCGAGGAAGAGGCCGGACCAGCACAGCGTCAGGATGGTGAGCACGCGACGCTTGCTGGCGTCGAGGCGCCAGGCGACGCCGTCACCCATGAGAAAGCCGACGGCCACGCCGATGAGAGGCCAGCCTACGAGCACCGAGATGAGCAGGGCTGCGCCGTAGCCGGCGTTGGTCCAGAGCCCAAGGAGGAAGAAGTCCGAGGGTTTACCGGAGAACAGTGCGAGGGCAACGCTGATCGCTGTGCCGACCAGCCCACCGACGGCTGGCATCGTGGTCTGCTTCGTGATCGCACGCAGGACGACGAAGATCACGCCGATCACGAGGGGCGCAATCAGTGACGGCAGCAGGGCGCCGATCGTCACGTCGGTGGACGGGTCGATCGTGAGCGAGTAGGTCACCAGAAAGACCAGACCGGGAAGTACAGCTTCGACCAGACCGCGGATGCCGCCCATCGCCTGCAGCAGCGCGTGCCCGCTGATCGGCTCCCCCTCGGTCGCCGCACCGAAGCCGGCGCGGCGGGCCGCTCCGGCCATCGAGTCGGCGAACAGTTCGGACGCCGTGGGCGGCACGGCTCCTGGTTCGTCGGGCTCGTGCGGCTGCTCTGGCCGATCCTGCTCGCTCATGCCTGGTCAGACTGCCTGGTCAGACCGCAGTGGTCTCGGTCGCCCCGGCGGGGGTGGCCGGCATGCGCAGCGGAATCAGGTCGCGCGGCGGCATCGGGGTCGATCCGCGCACGACGACGATGCTGCGGAACAGGTCTTCGATCTGCGCTGCGGCGTCCGGGTCGATCGCCCCTTCGCCGGCGATCACTCCGCGCAGGAACCAGCGTGGGCCGTCGACGCCGATGAAGCGGGCGAGGCGGGTGACGCCGCCGGCTTCCTGGCCGGCCGCGACGGGGATCTCGGCGACGAGTTCGGGGCCGAACGGTCCTTCGCGGGGAGTCGTGGTGCCGCCCTGCTTGCCGATCTGGTCGGCGATCTGATCACGAATCTCGTGCCACAGGCCGCTCGAGCGCGGCGCCGCGAACGGCTGCACCTGCAGGGTCGAACCGGCGAAGTCGAGACCGATCGCCACGACCCGCTTACTGCCCTCTTCAATTTCGAGGCGCAGGTGCAGGCCTTCACGCGGGAGGATCTTGATTCCTCCGAGGTCGACATAGGGACGTACCGGGTTGGCCTCTGACTCATCGAGGGGGCCATCGGTCTCGCGGTCGTCGGGAGCCGACTTCGGCATGCTGGCGGGGATCTCCCCCGGGTTCGTGAGGCCGCTCACTGGTTGTCTCCTGTCTGCGGGGCCGTTCGGCCGGGCACTGGTGCGCTGTCTGTTGGAGTGGCGTGAACGCCGGTCGAGCCGAAGCCACCCTCGCCGCGCTGGCTGCCGGGCAGCTTCTCGACGGCAATGAACGTTGCGCGGGCGACGGGAATGACGAGGAGCTGGGCGATACGATCGCCGACCGCGATCGAGAACGGCTCGGTCAGGTCGGTGTTCAGCAGGGCCACCTTGATTTCGCCGCGGTAGCCGGCATCCACTGTTCCTGGAGCGTTCACGATGGTGATGCCGTGCTTGATGGCGAGCCCGCTGCGGGGAACCACGAACGCCGCAAATCCGTCGGGCAGGGCGATCGACACGCCGGTGCCGACAAGTGCACGGGTTCCCGGAGCGAGCACAAGGCCTTCAGCCGCGTGCAGGTCGGCCCCGGCATCACCGGGGTGTGCGTAGTTCGGGAGGATGGATGCCTGGATCAGGACTTCGACGCTTTCTACCACGTGTCGAGGGTAGTGCAAATATCTGATCGAATAGAGCCATGCCTGATTACCGCGAAAAACTGTGGCCCAACGCCTGGGCCTTCATCGTCACCGCCCTGGTGATACCAGCGAGCATCCTCGTGCTCGTCCCCATCTCCCTGTTTGCCGGCATCGTCACGGCTGCCGTCCTCTACGGCGGCTGCGTGCTGCTGCTCGTGCTGGCGGCGCCCGTCGTGCGCGTGCAGAATGGCGAATTGATCGCCGGTCCCGCCACGATCTCCACCAAACTGCTCGGCGAAGCCACGGTCTTCGAGAAGTCCGAGGCTACCCAGGAGCGTGGGCCCCGACTGGATGCCCGGGCCTGGCTGCTCATCCGTGGCTGGGTCGACCCGGTCGTGCGGGTGCCCATCGTGGATGCGACCGACCCGGCACCGTACTGGATCATTTCCAGCCGGCACCCAACAGAGTTGGCCGCCGCGATCAATAAATCGCGAACGGCCAACGTGGGGTGATGCTGGTGCTGCAGTTGAGCAGTACTTAGGAGTCGCACTCCAGGCAGACGGTGCCGAGCTTGGTTTCGTGGCCCATCTGCGAACGGTGCTTCACCAGGAAGCAATTCACGCAGGTGAACTCGTCGGCCTGCGCGGGCAGAACGACGACATCGAGGTCCAGCTCGGACAGGTCGGCGCCCGGAAGGTCGAATCCACCGGGGTTGTCGGAGTCGTCGACATCAACGCTGCCGGACATTTTGTCTGGCACACGTTCCTTGAGGGCCTCGATCGACTCGGAGTCGTCTTCAGTCTTTCGGGGTGCGTCGTAATCGGTTGCCATGCCCATCCATTTCAGTTACGCCGATAAACGAAATCGGCGGGCACAGTTTCCAACAATCCGGACGGAATAGCAAACCGTCCGCCAACTTTTATTCGGACACGAAGAAACAACTTGCGGCACGCCCGGCGTATTCCCGCGAATAAGCACCAACCCGTGGCAGTCTTGCAGCCAACGGTAATCGCGAGAGGGCTTGTCTTCATGCAGGAATTGAAGGTTATTGGGGTTGAGAACGGTGCGCTGCTCGCAGCGTCCGAAGATGGCGATCGGTATCGCATCGCCATCGACGAGGTTCTTCAGTCCCGGCTTCGCCAAACCCAGACGGAACGCACGAACGCACCGAAGTTGTCTCCTCGGGAGGTTCAGGCGCACATCCGCTCCGGCATGTCTGCCGAAGACGTCGCTGCCGTCACCGGTGCGTCACTCGACTACGTGCGCCGGTTTGAAGGCCCGGTCGTGGCCGAGCGGGAGTACATCGTCTCGTCGGCCCTGAGCGTTCCGGTGCACACCGCCATCGACCCAGACCCGATCGACGAGAACGTCAACTTCGGCAGCGTCATTCGGGAACGCCTCGCCTCACTCGGTGCGACCGGTGAACGCTGGGCGAGCTGGAAAGAGCCCGGCGGCGGCTGGATCGTCAAGTTGTCGTTCACCGCCGACGAAATCGACCACGATGCCCGCTGGGGTTTCGAGCCGAAGAAGAACGCGCTGTCTCCGATCGGCAGCGAAGCCATCGCGCTGTCGCAGCAAGGTGAGCTCAAAGGCTCGCTGATTCCGCGCCTGCGCGCAGTCGGCTCGGAAACGAGTGCCGCCGACGTGTCGCGCTTCGACAGCAACGCCTTCAATTTCAAGGAATCCCTCGCCGACGAGATTCTGAACGACACCAGCCCGAACCTCGAAGCCGTGCCCTACTCCCGCGGGGCCATCCGGGACGATGCGGTGTCGAAAGCAGCGATCAAACGCGCCGCGGAGCCGGTCTCGAACATGAGCGAGACCGCCGACCTCCTGGAATCCCTGCGTCGTCGCCGCGGTGAACGTGAGGCGGCATCGAGCGGGGCTGCGTCGGGCGGTGCAACGCCCAGCGGGACGGCGGCGGCCGAGCCGACGGCATCCGCTTCAGGACAGCACCCCGTGCAGCACCCCGTGCAACCGTCGGCTTCGCAACCGGCAGCGTCACTCCGGCCGCGTCGGGCCGCTCCGACCGATTCCGCTATCACCGACGAGTCCAGTGCGGCGCCGGCCACCACGCCGGAGCCCACCGGAAACGCCTGGGCAAACCAGGCAGCCAGGGCGCAGGAACGCACCAACCACGGGCGCACGACGACCAAACGCGGGCGTGCCTCAATGCCGAGCTGGGACGAGATCGTGTTCGGCGCTCGCACCGACGACGACCTCGGCTGAATCCAAACCAGCTAGCCGGCGAGCCAGGCGTAGCGACGCTGCGGACGGCCCGTCTGGCCGTAACGCAGGCTGACCGCGGCCTGACCGGTGGTCACGAAATACTCCAGGTATTTGCGGGCCACCACCCGGGACAGGCCGAGCAGTTCGGCGCACTCCGACGCGGCCAGGTCCGGTGCGCTGCCCGCGAGGGCGGCTGCGGCCAACGAGGCTGTCTCCTTGCTCAGGCCTTTCGGCAGGGCTCCGACCGTGTCCACAATCGGCAGAGCGGATGCCCGCTCCAGCGCCTGGTCCAGGTCGCTCTGGCTCAGGTCACCACTGCCACCGAGCAGCCGACGCCGTTCGGCGTACGCCGCCAGCCGGGACTGCAACTCGGTGATCTTGAACGGCTTGAGCAGGTAGCTCACGATGCCGCCCTGCAGCGCCGCGGTAACCATCTCGGCCTCCCGGGCGGCACTGAGCACAAGAAAGTCCACGTCGTGTCCGGCATTTCGGGCCCGACGGATCACGTCGAGTCCGGTCATGTCGGGCAGGTACATGTCGAGCAGCACGAGGTGCGGCGACCCCGGCGCTATCCGACACATCTGGGCAATCTGGGCGAGGGCGGCTGAGCCGGTCGACGCGACGCCAACCACGGTGAAGCCGGGCTGCTGCGCCACGATGCGTTCGTGGGCGCGCGCGACCATGAAATCGTCGTCGACGACGAGGACGTCACACACGGGTTTGCTCCTCCGTTGCGCGGGGCCGGGAGCCGTCGACGGGAAGCACGGCCTCGAACACGGCACCGTTCTCGCCTCGATAGCCGACCGATCCCCCGCGACGCGTTGCGACCAGACGCACGATCGCAAGGCCGTAACCGTGGGAGTCTCCCCCGGCCAGTGCCGATTTGCTCGTGACCCCGACCTCAAATACCCGATCGACGAGCGCGGTGTCGATACCGGGCCCCGAGTCGCTCACCGTCACCCGCACCGCACCCGAAACGGTCTGCACGTCGAGACGCACGCTACGCTCCCTGGCCCCGGTGACGGCATCGAGGGCGTTGTCGATGAGGTTTCCGAGCACCGTGACGAGGTCCGCGGACAGGTCGGCATCGACCCGGGCCAGGGCCGATTCGGGTGAGAGCACGAGCGTCGCACCGCGTTCGCGGGCGAGCGAGGTCTTGGCGATCACGAGCGCGGCGACCGCCGGCTCCTGCAAGCGGGTCAGCACCGAGTTGTCGAGCTCGGTGCGGTCACGCGTCACGGCGTCGACGTACTCAACCGCGGCGTCGGTGTCGCCGAGCTGCAGGAGCATCGAGATGGTGTGCAGCCGGTTGGCGAATTCGTGGGTTTGGGCTCGGAGGGTATCGGTGGCCTGCCGACTGCTGCCCAGATCGTACTGCAGGGTGACCAGCTCGGTGCGGTCACGCACGGTCGTGACGACCTCGGGCCGGGACCTGGGCGGGTGGATCAGCGTCTGGTTGAGTACGAGCAACACCCCGCGGTTCACGAACACCGTGTCGATCGCGCCCACCTCCTGCGGGCGCAGGGCTCGCACGGCCTCTGCATCGAGGCCGACCGTGTCGATCGCGCGACCCTCCGCGTCTGCCGGTAGACCGAGCAGGGTGCGGGCGCTGTCATTGGCGAGCGTGATGAGCCCGTCGGTGTCGACGGCGATCACCCCTTCCCGGATGCCGTGGATCATGGCATCCCGATGCTCGACCAGTCGGCCGATCTGTTCCGGCTCGAGGCCCAGGGTCTGCCGTTTCACCCGGGCAGCGAGCAGCAGTGATCCGGCGACGCCGAGCACCCCGGCCACGCCGACGTAGACGAGCAGGTTCGGCGCCGCGCTCGCGAGCAGCTCGGCCACGGGCGGAAATTGGCGGGCGGCGACGACCGTGCCCACCACCTCCCCGGAGTTCGACAGTACCGGCACCTGCGCGACCACGTACTCGTTGGTCCCGATCGGTGCAACGCCGGCCCACGAGGCATCGGATTCATCAGGCGTCGGATCGATGGCGAGATCGGCCCCGAGCAGCCATGGGTCGGCGGGTGAGGCGATCACTCGGCCGACGGCATCCGTCACGAGCAATTGGTCGACTCCCGTCGTGGTGCGGAGCGCCTCGACCGGTACCGAGAACTGCTGGGGCACCGCCGCACCGGAGAGCAGGCTGCGCACGAGCGGGTTGGCCGCGCTGTATTCGGCGACCGTCAGCATGCGTCGCTGGGCGCCGCTCTCAAAGCTGCTGCGGGTCTGCTCGAGCGAAATGGCCGTGACGGCAACGAGAACGAGCGCGATCAGGCTCAACTGGAATAGGAGCAGCTGGCGGGTCAGGCTGAGCCGGCTCGAGCGGATGCCTGACCCGCGCGGGCGCGGTGTCAGGTGCTCTCGATCGTCTCTGGCCATAAGAGATAATCCCTCATTGCCGGGTCAAACTGAAATTGCCCACGCCGGCCGGCACACAACCGCAAGCTACACAACGTTCACTAACGTCACAAGTTGTGCAGCGCAGGGCCACCGAGCAGGCTGAACTCGGCCGGCAATGAGGCTCGCCAGAAATCGAAGAGGATTCAAGCATGCCAATCACAGCACGCATTATGCGCTCTCGCCGCACGGTGGGTACCGTCGTTCTCGCCGGGGTCGTCGCACTCGCTCTCAGCGCCTGCGGGGTCACGAGCGCCACGAACACCGAGGCCACCGACAGCGGCCCGATCGAGAACCTGCAGGTAATGATTCCCAATGCCCCCGGCAGCGGTTACGACGTCACCGGCCGCGCCGCGGTCAAGGTGATGGACGACCTGGGCCTGGCGACCGGCACCGAGGTCACCAACCTGGCCGGCGCCGGCGGAACCGTTGGCCTCGCCCGCACCCTCACCGAGACCGGCAACGCCAACTTTCTGCTCATGATGGGGCTCGGCGTCGTCGGCGCCGCCTACACCAACGAGGGCGATGCCAAGGTCGCCGACGCGACCCCGATCGCTGGACTCATCGAAGAAGCCGGCGCGATCTTCGTCGCCGCCGACTCCCCCTACCAAACCATCGATGACCTGGTCACAGCGTGGAAGGCCGACCCGGCCACCTTCGCGGTCGGCGGCGGCTCCTCACCGGGCGGTCCGGACCACCTGCTGCCGATGCAGCTCGCGGATGCCGTCGGCATCGACCCGACAGCGGTCAACTACGTCGCCTATGACGGCGGCGGCGAATTGCTGCCGGCCATTCTCGGCGGCAAGCTGCAGTTCGGTGCCTCCGGCTACGGCGAGTTCCTCGAACAGGTGAAGTCGGGCGACCTGCGCGTGCTCGCCGTCACGAGCGAAGAGCGCGTTCCCGTCATCGACGCTCCCACCCTCACCGAAGAGGGCATCGACCTGGTCTTCACCAACTGGCGCGGGCTTCTAGCCGCCCCTGGCCTGTCCGACGCCGAAATCGCCCGCCTCGTCGACGCCGTCACCGAGATGCACGACAGCGAAGAATGGCAGCAGGTTCTCGAGGACAACAGCTGGACCGACGCCTTCATCACCGGCGACGATTTCAGCACCTTCCTCACCGAACAGGACACCCGCGTCGCCGACGTGCTGAAGACCCTGGGCCTGGTCTAATAATGACCGCCCCCAGCACCGAAGCTGCTTCCGGGCTTCGCGCACGCCTGCAGGGTCGCTCCGAGCTCGGCGTGGCCGCCCTGCTCGCGGGAATCGCGATGGTGATCGCGGTCGACACCGCGAACATCCGTCACACCGCCATCAATGCCGGCGTGATGGGACCGCAGGTCGTTCCGACGATCATTGCGATCGGCCTGGGACTGTGTGCGATCGCCCTGGCGATCTCAGTGCTGCGGGGCGGCCACGCCGACGCCGAAGACGGTGAGGACATCGACCTCTCCCAGAAGGCTCACTGGCCGACCGTCTTCGGCCTGGGCGGCCTGATTCTCGTCTTCGCCCTCTCGATGGACTTTCTCGGTTTCGTGATCGGCAGCGCGCTGCTGTTCTACGGTTCCGCCCTGCTGCTCGGCTCCAGGCGCTTCGTCTGGGCGCTCGTGATCGGTATTCTTCTCGCCGTCGGCACGTTCTACGGCTTCGTATTGGGCCTCGGCATCAACTTGCCGGCCGGCCTGCTGACGGGAATTCTCTAAATGGACAACCTCACCCTGCTGATGGAGGGGTTCAGCAACGCGCTGACCCTGCAGAACCTGCTGTTCGCCCTCATCGGCGTGCTGCTCGGCACGGCCGTCGGCGTGCTGCCCGGCATCGGCCCGGCGATGACCGTAGCCCTGCTGCTGCCGCTCACCTACGCACTCGACGTGACCGGGTCGCTCATCATGTTCGCCGGCATCTACTACGGCGGCATGTACGGCGGGTCGACCACCTCCATCTTGCTGAACACCCCCGGCGAATCCTCCTCGGTGGTCACGGCGCTCGAGGGCAACAAGATGGCCAAGGCTGGCCGCGGAGCCCAAGCCCTCGCAACCGCCGCGATCGGTTCGTTCGTGGCCGGCACCCTGGCCACCGGCGCCCTCGTCTTCGTCGCCCCGTTCGTGGTCGCGATCGCGATCGGCCTTGGCGCTCCCTCGTACTTCGCGATGATGGTCTTCGCCTTTGTCGCGGTGAGCACCGTACTCGGCTCAAGCCGCATTCGCGGACTCGCCTCGCTGTTCATCGGCCTCACCATCGGCCTCGTCGGCCTCGACGGCACCACCGGCCAGCCACGACTGACCTTCGGACAGCCGCTGCTCTCGGGCGGCATTGACGTCGTGGTCATCGCCGTCGCACTGTTCGCGGTCGGTGAAGCCCTGTGGATCGCCGCTCACCTGCGCCACGGCACCCCCGCGACGATCCCGGTCGGCGTGCCGTGGATGGGCAGAGACGACTGGAAGCGTTCCTGGAAGCCGTGGCTGCGCGGCACCGTCATCGGCTTTCCGTTCGGTGCGATCCCGGCCGGCGGCGCCGAGATTCCCACCTTCCTGTCGTACGTGGCGGAGAAGAAGCTGTCCAAGCATCCGGAACAGTTCGGCCACGGCGCCATCGAGGGCGTGGCCGGGCCGGAAGCGGCCAACAACGCCTCTGCCGCCGGAACGCTCGTGCCGCTGCTGACCCTGGGACTGCCGACCACGGCGACCGCCGCGGTGATGATCGCTGCCTTCAACCAGTACGGAATCCACCCCGGCCCGCTGCTGTTCCAGACCGAGCCGGTGCTGGTCTGGACCCTGATCGCGAGTCTGTTCATCGGCAACACGCTGCTGCTTGCACTCAACCTGCCGCTCGCGCCGCTCTGGGCGAAGCTGTTGCGCATCCCCCGGCCGTACCTCTACGCTGGCATCCTGTTCTTCGCGACGCTCGGCGCCTACGCGGCCGGCATGCAGACCTTCAACATTCTGATTTTGCTTCTGCTGGGCGCGCTCGGCTACATGGCCCGCCGCTTCGGGTTTCCGGTGCTGCCGATCATCGTCGGCGCCATCCTCGGCCCGGAGATGGAACGCCAGCTGCGCCGCTCGCTTCAGATCAGCGCCGGCGACCCGGCCGCGCTGCTGAGCGAACCGCTCGCGGTTGTGGTGTACGCCGTGATTGTGTTGTTCCTGGTCGGCCCGCCGCTGGTCAAGGCACTGCGTCGTCGCTTCGGTCGCGGAGGTCCAACTGAGGGACCCCGTTCCGGTGGCGGAAGCTCGGACGACAACGACGGCTACAGCGCAGATACAGAATCCACCGTGCAATTCGATGCCTTTGGAACCCAGACGTCGGACGGAAGCGCCCGCGTGATTCGCGTGGTGCGCCCCCGAGCCGGGCGGCGCGGAAAATAGCACCCTCCGGTTTCGCATACGCTCGGCGCGGGAGTCGGCGTACTGGTGTCATGCCAGCTGCCGCCTCCCGCGCCGACGTCGTTCGCTTGCGCCTGCACGCCCAGGGGCTGGCCGGGCCGGCGCTGTCCGGATCGACGCGGGCCGGCCCGGTCGCCGTCGCCGAGCGGATGCTCGCGGTGCAGGCCCAGGACTACCCCGCCGGACAGTGGGCCCTCGGCGTGCGCTCCCCCGGAACGACCATTGCCGACGTGCAGGCATCCGTTTCGGCGGGTGAGATCGTGCGCTCGTGGCCGATGCGGGGGACGCTGCATTTCGTTCCGGCCCGGGACTTGGGCTGGATGCAGGGTCTCACGACTCCGCGGCTGCTCGCCAAGACGCGCGCGATCAATGCCCGACTCGGCCTCGACCTGCCCGTGCTGGACCGGGCCCGTGAGGCCGCGATCACCGCGCTGACCGGCCACAAGCAGCTCAGCCGGGCCGAATTCATGACCATGCTGCAGGCGGCCGGCCTCTCGACCGAAGGCCAGCAGCGGATGCCACCGTGGTGCCGACGAGCCTGCGCCAGCACACGCCGGTGCTCGCACTGCCCGGGTTCGACGAGTACCTGCTCGGCTACCGCGATCGCAGCCACGTGATCTCCACCGCCGACCTCGTTCGGGTCGTGCCAGGGCGCAACGGCATCTTCCTGCCGCTCGTGGTCACAAACGGCCGCATCGTCGGCACCTGGCGTAAGAAAATCGCGATATCGGGAGTGACAGCCGACGCCACACTGTTCGAGGAAGCGCGCGAGGCGGCCACCCGCACGCGGGCCGAGAAGACTGCGCGAGAATTCGACCGGGCCGCACAGGACTACGCGGGGTTTCTCGGCGTGCCGTATCGGCTGAGCGCGAAGCGAACGCTGCCGGCATCCGTTTGACCGCCCCCGAGCGGGTTACCCTTGACCAGTGAAACTAACCTCGGCCCTGCGCATCTCCAAACGGCTTCCGCTGCTGCAGGTCATCAAGATGGCCGTCGCCGTGGCCCTGGCCTGGCTGGTGTCGCAGCTGCTGCTGCCGAGCGACCTGCCGATCTTTGCCGCGATCGCGGCCCTGCTCGTGGTGCTGCCGAGCGTGAACCAGACCTTGGGCCGTGCGATCGAACGCACCGCGGGCGTGATTGGCGGTGTCATCATCGCGTCGACGATCGGCTTCTTCCTCGGCCAGTCCAGCTGGGTCGTGCTCGGAACGATCATGGTGAGCATTCTCGTGGCCTGGGCGCTGCGCCTGTCTCCGGTGTCGGCGAGCCAGATTCCGATCAGCGCCATGCTCGTGCTCGCCCTCGGGGCCACGACGCCGGGGTACGCCCTCGATCGCATCTTCGAGACGTTCATCGGAGCGGGGATCGCCCTGGTGATCAACGCGCTCATCGTCCCCCCGGTACTCATCGCGCCCGCGCGGGACGCCGTGGGTCTGCTGGCCCGCGAGTTGGCCGACACCTTCGACCGCATCGCGCAGGCGCTCCGCACCCCCCAGACCCCGATCGACCTGATGGAACTGATGATCAAGGCCCGGCTGCTGCGCCCCATGCTCGTGTCGGCGGAGAAGGCCATCGCGCAGGCGGAGGAGAGCCTCATGCTCAACCCGCGCAAGGCCAGGCTGCGGGTCGCGCTCGACGCCGACCACGCCATGATCGAGCGGCTGCCGACGCTCGTGACCCGTGCCATCGGCATGACCCGCGCCCTGCACGACCACTACGACCCGTCCCTGCAGTTCGAGCCGAGCGTGCAGGCGTTCTCCCGAGAGCTCGCCAGGGCCGCCCACGACCTGGCGCTGCTCGCGCGGGAGGAAGGCGACCTCACGGTCGTGCCGGACCCGCCAGACCCCGACGTGCTGGCCCTGACCGAGCCCTTGCGCATCGTGACGCCGCACCCGGACCACTGGATCCTGATCGGCTCGCTGATGGAAGACCTGCGCCGGGTGCGCGAGGAGATCGTCGGCGACCGCGCCTGAGCCGGCCGCAGCGAAACGGATGCTCCGCGCGGGTCACGCGCGCAGCATCCGCTCTGGAGCAACGCGGTTTAGAGCACCTTCGACAGGAAGTCCTGGGTGCGTTCCTGTTGCGGGTTGCCGAACAGTTCGGCCGGAGTACCCTCTTCGACGATGACGCCGTCGGCCATGAAGATGACCCGGTCGGCGACCTCACGGGCGAACCCCATCTCGTGGGTGACGACGACCATGGTCATTCCCTCGGCGGCAAGGTCACGGATAACCTGCAGCACCTCGCCGACCATCTCCGGGTCGAGGGCGCTCGTGGCCTCGTCGAAGAGCATGATGTCGGGGTTCACGGCGAGCGACCGGGCGATGGCGACCCGCTGCTTCTGGCCGCCGGAGAGCTGCGCGGGACGGGCCGACGCTTTGTCGGCGAGGCCTACCCGGTCGAGCAGCTTGAGGGCGGTGGCGCGGGCATCCGCTGTGGATTGCTTCTTTAACTCGACCGGCGCGAGCATGATGTTCTGCAGCACGGTCATGTGCGGGAACAGGTTGAAGTGCTGGAACACCATGCCGATGTGCTGGCGCACCTCGTTGAGGTCGACGGTCTTGTCGCTGAGGTTGAACCCGTCGACGATGACCGTGCCGGCGCTGAGCTCGTCGAGCTTGTTGAGGCAGCGCAGAAAGGTGGACTTGCCCGAACCCGAGGGGCCGATGACGCAGACGACCTCGCCCTCGGTTATCTCGACGTCGAGGCCCTTGAGCACCTCGTTGGAACCGAATGACTTGCGGAGGCCCTTGACACTGATCTTGCTCATTTGTTGAACCTCTTGTCGAGCTTGTTGGAGAGCATGGTGAGCAGGTTGATGACGATGAAGTACAGTGCGGCGACGATCAGCAGGGTCTCACCGGTGCGAAAGTTCGAGGCGTAGATCTGCTGCCCCTGGTACGTGAGCTCGGCGAATCCGATCACGGCCAGGAGCGAGGTGTCCTTCAGAGTCATCACGAACTGGTTGATGAAGGACGGCGTCATGATCTTCACGGCCTGCGGCAGCACGACGCGCCGCATGGTCGTGACGTAGCCGAGCCCGAGGCTGCGGCCGGCCTCGGTCTGGCCCGGGTCGACCGACTGGATACCGCCGCGCACGATCTCGGTCATGTAGGCACCGGCGTTGAGGCTCAGGGTGAGCACGCCGGCCGTGAGCACGTCGATCGACTGCCCGGTCAGCTGCGGCAGGCCGAAGTAGAAGAAGAAAGCCTGCACGAGCAGCGGCGTACCGCGGAAGATGCTGACGTAGCCGCTCGCCAGGCCGCGCAGCACGCGGCTCTCGGAGACCTTGAAGAACCCGAACAGCACACCGAGTACGAGGGCGATCAGAATCGACAGGCCGGTCGCGAGCAGCGTCAGCCCGAGGCCCTTCATGAGGGCGGGCAGGCTGTCGCCCAACAGACCGAAAAAGCCGGATGCCGCGGCGGGCGCCGGCTGCTCGAGGTAGGTATCGAGAATGGCCTGGTATTCGCCGCTGTCCTTCAACTCGGCCAGGCCGGCGTTGAAGGCGGCGAGCAGTTCGGGGTTCTGGCCCTTGTTAACGGCGAAACCGTAGGAGCTGCCCTGTTCCTTCTCGGTGACCGACTTGAGCCCGTTGTTCTGGTTGATGCCGTAGGCGAGCACGGGGTAGTCGTCGAAGACCGCGACGGAGTTGCCAGCCTTGACGTCGTCGTACATCGTGGCCGAGTCGGCGAGGGCCTTGACGGTGAAGTCGTACTCGTCCTTGATCGAGTTGGCGAAGGTCTCGCCCTCGCTGCCCCGCTTGGCCACGACGGTTTCGCCGGCCAGGTCGGAGTAACCGATGATCTCGGTGTTGTCCTCGGCGACGGCCATCTGCACGCCGGAGTCAAAGTACGGCTCTGAGAAGTCGAATACCAGCTTGCGCTCGTCGGTGATCGACATTCCGGCGATGACGCCGTCTACCTGGTTGGACTGCAACGCCTGCAGGGCTGCGTCGAAGCCGAGGGACTTGATCTCCACGGTGAAGCCCTGATTCGCGGCGATATCGCGAATCAAGTCCATGTCGATGCCGGTCAGTTCACCGTTCTCGCGGTACTCGAACGGCGCGAAGGTGGTGTCGGTGCCGATGACGTAGGTTTCGCCGGTGACCGCGGACTGCGGCTGGCTTGCGGCCGCGGCGCTGACGCCGACGAATCCGCCGGCGAGGGCGAGCAGTGCCGTGACGGCAACCGCGAGCTTCCCCGCCCGGAAAATATTCAATT
The DNA here is from genome assembly GCF_004402535.1 of Cryobacterium glaciale. Classification (GTDB taxonomy): domain Bacteria; phylum Actinomycetota; class Actinomycetes; order Actinomycetales; family Microbacteriaceae; genus Cryobacterium; species Cryobacterium glaciale. The sequence continues at coordinate 306,809 of NZ_SOEY01000006.1, forward strand.
TGCGCAAAGTGAAAAACCATTTCTTGTCGTGCGATTCGCGCCGATCGACGCTGACCTACCGGGGGCGGATGCTGCACACCCCGTCGAAAAAGCCTACCTTGGGGTGCACGCCGCGATCTCACCCGGTCAGATCTGAAGGAGATCCCTTGGAATACAGCGACAACGACGTGCACGCCTGGATCGACACGATCGCGAGCCCGACCCGCCGGCGGGATGCCCTAACCCTGCTGGAGATCATGAAGCGGGTCTCGGGAGAGGAACCACGCATGTGGGGATCCTCGATCATCGGGTTCGGCCACTACCACTATAGGTACGCGAGCGGCGTCGAGGGCGATGCCGGGGCCGCCGGGTTCTCCCCGCGCAAGGCCGCCATGACCGTGTATTTTCCCGACGGAACAGCCACCTACGCCCGGCAACTCGAGCGGCTCGGCCCGCACAAGACCGGCGTCGTCTGCCTCTATCTCACCGATTTCAGAAAGATTGACCTGGACCTGCTCGAGAGCATGATCACTGACTCTTACCGGGCGATGACGGCGAACAGAGTTTACGGGCATTTGGCGGAGGAATTCCGGGGCGGTCGAAGCGGCATCTAGCTCCTACGAGACGACGGCGAACTGCGTGTCATTCCACAGGGTGCCGAGCACCATCGGCGCCGGCCCGGAGCGCGCTTCCCGAAAACCGGTGCCGGCCCAGAGGGCGAGCCCGTCGGGGTCGCCGCGACGGGCGGCATCCGCTCGGACGACCTTGGTGAGGTGATGCACCTGCGGATACTCGTGGGGCGCTCTGGCGTCGTGGGCGGTGATGAAGGCGTTCCGCAGGCCGCGCGCCGGACGCCCGGAGAAAGCCCGGGTGACGACGGTCTCGGTGAAGCGCGGGTCGACGAGGGCATCCTGGTGTGCCGGGGTCGCGCCGCATTCCTCGGTGCGCAGAAAGGCCGTGCCGAGTTGCACGGCCGCGGCGCCGGCGGCAAGCAGCGACGCGATCTGACCGCCAGAGTGGATGCCGCCCGCCGCGACCAGCGGCAGCGTCACCACCGCGCGAATTGCGATCAACAGCTCCCCCAAGGCCAGGGTGCCGGGTTCGCCGCTCGTCGTGAACGTCGCGCGGTGCCCGCCGGATTCCGGTCCCTGCACGCACAGGGCGTCGACGCCGCGGTCTTCGGCCTGCAAAGCTTCGGACACCGAGGTGACGGTGGCGATCAGGAACGATCCGGCCGCGTGCATCCGCTTGACTGCGTCGTCGGACGGCAGGCCGAAAGTGAACGAGACCACGGGCACGTGATGGGCGATAACCAGAGCGACCTTCTCGGCGAACCAGTCGTCGTCGCTCTCATGGATCTCACCGAACGACGCGCCCGGGTTTTCGAGGGCGAGCAGGTTTCGGTAGGCCTCGACGGCTGCCCGATCTATCAGCGGCGCCTGCGGCAGAAAAAGGTTCACGCCAAAGGCCCGATCAGTGCGTTTGCGCACGTCGATGATCTGCTCGGCCAGCACTTGCGGGGTCTTGTACCCGCCTGCCAGAGAGCCGAGGCCTCCCGCGTCGCTCACGGCGACCGCGAGGTTCGGAGTTGAGGCGCCGCCTGCCATCGGGGCCGCGATGATCGGAATCTCCAGGTCGTTCAGGGTGAACACGGGAATCTCCTCGTTTGATTGGACCGATGTTCCAGTGATTGGAATCAAGATCTAATATTGTCTGCCGGGGCGCGCTTCAAACAGCGTCCTCCTTGCACCTTGGCACAGTTCCCGGCATCCGCTCTACGAATCGGCTTCGCGAGCCGCTGTCTCCAACCGTTCCCGGTAGGTCTGCCACCAGGCCGGGTCACCGGTCGGCAGGTTACCGTTATCGGCACGCAGGCCGACGGAGCCGTCAATCAGTTCACTCACGATGCCAGCGTGCCCGGCATGCCGGTGCGTCTCCGCAATGATGTGGACAAGAATCTGGTGCAGCGTCACGTTGCTGCGCTCCGGCGGCCACCAGGCAACGCGACCCGGCGCGCTGAGGGGCGGCGCACTGAGGGGCGGCGCCTCGACTGTCGCGGCCGAATGCTCGCCGACACGACGATACAGATCGACCACCCAGTCCCGAGACTGCCCGGGCGTCGCCCACATGTCGGCATTGATCTCGGCGTCCTCGTCGAGCCACGGCAGCGCCTCGCCGAACAGCCGCTCGAATGTGTCACCCAGGTAGCCGGCTTCAACGCTCGCTACGTGTTTGATCAGGCCCAAGAGGTTGGTGCCGGTCGGTACCAGGGGGCGCCGCACGTCGTATTCACTGAGCCCGTCGAGTTTCCAGATGAGGGGCCGGTGCGCGAGTAGCGCAGCAGGGTCATCTTCTCTGCAGAATCATCCATGCTTTCAGCTTCGCAGCCCGTCTCGGTCTGGCATAGGCCTCAAACGGATGCCGGCGGCCGCTTTGGCCACCCCGGGCCTGCACTTGTGGGACGGGGCCCGGGCCCGGGCCGTGGGCCCAGTTGAGAAACTGTGCCCACGGTCAGAACATGGGCCCGGTACCGCCGATCGCCTTGTTGGCCGATCGGCACGGTATGGATCTGCACACAAATGGAAGGACTAGAGACAAAAATTCGATTAGAATTTCGGATCTTCCAAGTCGAGGCACTGAATAGTCCGGGTAGGAGAGCGCTTCACAGCACGGTATCCGGCAGGTTGGCATGGAACTCGTGGTTCCGAAGCGTCTAGCGGCCAAATTTTGCTCCTTTAGCTGTACTGAGTTTCTCTCGCTTTTATGTTCGATTTGCGGTAGAATTAATGTGAAGGAGGCACTGGCGCCCATGTTCATGGAAAACCCCGGCAACGCGAGCTCGAATCCCGTCATTGTGGCGGTGGAGCAGGCCAGGGATCTGTTGCTGGCGGCGTTGGGCGGGGTGTCGTTCGGGTTGCTCGGTGACGAGGAATCCCTGACCATGTTGCTCGCCCTCGAAAGCGTGGGTCGGATCGTCGATGGGGCACGGGTGCTCTCGACGACCGATGTGCTGCGTCGCTCCGAATATTTCGATGCTGCTGCTGCGAAGAGTGCCGCAGCTCGGGCCGTCGCTGTCCAGACTGCCGCGGTGGAGGTTGCTGGTGTGGAGGTTGCTGGTGCCGAGGCTACTGGTTCGGAGTCGGTGATACCGGAGTCGGTGCCGCCGGACGCGGCGGCGGCGCTGGGCATGGTTCCGAGCGTGGCGGGTGCGGCGGCGGCTCTGGCCGCGCCGACACTGGCGCGCCGGCTCGGCTGCCGCAGCGGCGTGGATCTGATCTGTACCCTGGCCCGGCTTTCCCCCGCCGAGGTGCGCCAGCGTGCCGCGCTCGGCGAGAAAGCTGGCGAGCGGATGCTGCTCGGCCGGCCCCTCACCCCCACCTACCCCGTTCTCGGCGACGCCCTGCAGGGCGGAGCAGTCGGGGTGGAGCAGGCCCGCGTGATCGTGAAGGTACTCGACGGCCTGCGCTCCTCCGTGCTGATCGAGGACCTCGACCGGGTCGAACGCTCCCTGGTCGCGAGCGGCTCCGGCGCGATCACCCCCGAAACCGAGGGCCTTCCCGGCGCTGGCATCGCCTTCGCGCCGGAGTTGCTGCGGCAGCAGGGCATTCAGTGGCAGGCACGCCTCGCCCCCGACGGATCCGCGCCCGGCGAAACCTCCGCGGAACGGCGCAGCTGGCTCACCTTCGGCGGCCTGAGCAACGGCGGCTACAGCCTCAACGGCTGGTTCACCACCCTCGACCGCGCCATCATCGGCAACGTCTTCGACGCCTACCTCTCCGCCGCGGCGGCCAACCCCGTCCCCGGCGCCAGCACTCCCGGCACCACCCCGGCTCCCGCCAGCACCACCCCGGTATCCGGCACCAGCGGCACCGCTCCGCGGGCCACGGTCGAATTTCGCGAAACTGAGCCCACCAACGCCGAGATCGACGAGGGCAACGGGGGCGACGACGGCGACGAGCGGAACGACGTCTCCGCCAACGACAACCAGGAGACGGCAGCCAGCGAGAACGCGGTCGAGATCGAGAATGAGGCTGAGGCTGAGGCTGAGGCTGAGGCTGAGGCTGAGGCTGAGGCTGAGGCTGACAGTATCAATCAGCCAGACACGCTCAGCACCTGCCCGCAGCAGCCCGATGACACCCGGTCGATTAGCGAGAAACGAGCCGGCATCCTCCGCGCCGTTTTCGAAGCCGCAGCCCGACAGCCGGGCACCCCCACGATGGGTGGCGCCGCACCGACGGTGCTCGTGCACATCAACATCAACGACCTCCTCGCCGGGCGCGGAGCCGGCTGGATCGACGGCACCGACGGACCCCTCACCACCCAACAAGTCGACGAACTCATCTGCGCCGGCGGCTACCAACCCATCCTCTTCGGCCACACCGGCAAAATCCTCAACCTCGGCACCACCAGCCGGTTCTTCACCGCGAGTCAACGCCGGGCCCTCGCCGCCCGCGACGGCGGCTGCGTCATCCCCGGCTGCACCGTGCCACCCCACTACACCCAGGCCCACCACGTCATCCCCTGGCACAAAGGCGGCCCCACCGACATCGGCAACGCCGTACTCCTCTGCAACGCCGGCCACGCCAGCATCGACACCTCCGGCTGGGACATCGACATGAGAGACGGCCGCCCCTGGATCCGCGGACCCCTCCTCTACGACCCCACCCAAACCTGGCGCCCCGCCAGCCACAACCGCGCCGCCACCCCCACCGAACAACCCAACTGGGACAAATAGGCCCACGCAGCGCACCAGCCAGCCAGCCAGCCAGCCAGCCAGCCAGCGGGAATTATCTCGGACTGCCTGGGACTGCCTGTAAAACGGTATTTCCCGCCTGACGGGGGCTGTCTCGCAAACGGTGTTTCCGGCCTGACGCGCTGGACGAGGGTCTGGCGGGAAAGGTACCGTAGTGACGACACTGGATGCCGTGACGAAGAAGACGAGATCTCAGCCCACCCCTGAGGCCCGTGGCGCCGACTCGGCGCGGTCGCAGCTCATCTGGTCGGTGCTGTGATCAGTTCAGCGGCCACACGTTAATTTAGGAGATTCCATGTCCTTTCAGGCCTATCTCACCGCGATTGAAGAGAAGACCGGTCTGACGCCGCGTGCGCTCGTCGTGCTGGCGCACGAGCGCGGTTTCAATGACCCCGCGACGAAGGCCGGCGCCATCGTCGACTGGCTCAAGGCCGACTACGGCCTCGGCCGCGGGCACGCGATGGCCCTCGTCTACGTGATCAAAAACGGCACGACGATCAGCGAGAAGCACGTCGGAACCGACGGTGTGCACCGGGACGAGTCCGTCGAGCTGTGGCTCGACGGCAAAAACTCCCGCCCGGTCTGAAGCTCGGCGACCGGGTGGGAAGGGCTTAGCGTGGAAGTATGAGTTCCGTCACCCCGTCTCCCGTCGCCCTGGTATGGGCTGCCCGAGAACTCGGCGTCAGCGAGCTGCACTGGGTGCGCACTCTGCCTGGCGGCACCCACGCCACAACGACCGTCGTCGGCGCAAGCGACGGAACCGAGTTCGTGCTGCGGCAGTTTCCGCCCGGCGACGACGCCGTGCGCCGCGAGATTCGCGTTCTCGCCGGGCTGGACGACCTGGGCGTGCTGGCTCCGAAGCTGCTGGCCGCCGACCCGGACGGCACAGTGCACCCTAACGACACAGGGAACGGATGCCCGCTCATCGTCACGACGCTGCTGCCGGGTCAGGCCTCGATCACCCCCACAGACCCGCAGGACTTCGCGCGGCAACTCGGGCAGACGCTCGCGTGCATCCACTCTCTCGTCGTTGATCCTGTGCTCCCCGATCTGTTCACCGAACCCGCGATTGATTCACCGCTGCATTCCGTGTGGCGCGAGCTCAACGACGAACCGCGCGTGCTCACCCACAATGACTTCTGGTCGGGCAATACGGTTTGGCAACGCGGCAATCTCACCGGGATCGTTGATTGGTCAGGGGCCGGGCTGGCGCCGCGCGGCTACGACCTGGCCTGGTGCCGCCAGGACCTCGTGTTTCTCTATAACGTAACGGTCGCCGAGGAGTTCACCCGCTCCTACAACGAGGCCTTCGGCTCCCCCACTCCCGATGTCGCCCGCTGGGACTACTTCGCCGCCCTGAAGGCCTACCCCCGGGTCGAAACCTGGGCGCCCAATTACACGGAGCTCGGCCGGGCCGACCTAGATGGCGCCGGGCTGCGCCGCCGCCTGACCGAATGGATGGCCACCCTTCCCGGTCATTAGAAGGGATTCCCGGTAAACAGACGCAGAGCCCCACCGAAGTGGAGCCCTGAGTCGAACGAACTATGGGTTACGCGTTGAGCGCGGCCTGCAGTTCGAGCGTGATGGTGACCTTGTCGCCGAGCAGCATGCCGCCGGTTTCGAGGGCGGCGTTGTAGGTGAGGCCGAAGTCTTCGCGGTTGACCTCGGTCTTGGCCGTGGCACCGAACTTGTAGTTGCCGTAGGGGTCTCCGCCGAAGCCGCCGAATTCGAATTCGAAGGTGGCCGGCTTGGTGACGCCCTTGATGGTGATGTTGCCGTCGACGAGGTACTCGCCCTTGACTTCACGCACACCGGTCGACGCGAAGTCGATGGTGGGGTAGGTCTCGGCGTCGAAGAAGTCTCCGGTGCGCAGGTGTCCGTCGCGGTTGGGCTCGTTGGTGTTGATCGAGACGACCTTGGCGGAGGCGGTGACGCTCGTCTCGAGCGGGTTCTCGCCGGTCACGAAGGTGGCGTCGAAGTCCTCGAAGGTGCCCTTGACCTTGCTGATGACGATGTGGCGAATGCTGAAGCTCACCGAGCTGTGGGTCTTGTCGATGGTCCAGGTTCCGGCCTTGTAGCCCGGGATGCTCGTTGCGGTGGTCTCGCTCATAGAAGTTCTCCTCAAGTGTGTGGGCCCAGGAATTGTCGCCCTCGGATACATGCAAGCGCATAGAAGACGGTGGTATTCCCGAAAAGACAAAAATTCACGCAGCCCTGTTCGGGCGTTAAGCCGGGGCCCAGACTCAGCCCGACCGATTAGGCTCACACTGTCACGGGGTTCTGCATGTTTATTGGGAGGTAACTGTGAGCGCATTTAGTTCGCGTAAACGGATGCAGGGCGTCGCCGGTGAGGGGATCCTGATCGCGGCCGGAGGTCGCGCCATCCTGCTGCAGCTGGCAAACCCGGCGATCGGACACGGTGTCGCCGATCACAGCCATTTCGCCGCCAGGCCGCTCGACCGGCTGAACGGCACGCTCAGCTACGTCTATGCGATCGTGTTCGGTGACGCCGACCTGGCCGCTGCGATGACCGCGCGCGTCAACCAGGCGCACGGTCCGGTGCATTCCGCCGACACCACTCCCCCGTACGACGCCTTCACCCCGGCACTGCAGCTGTGGGTCGCCGCGACGCTGTACGAGTCCGCCACCGACCTGCACCGCCGGCTGTACGGCCCCCTCGACGACGAAACGGCCGATGCGGTCTATCGCGAGTACTCCCGCCTGGGTACGTCACTGCAGGTGCCGCCGCAACTCTGGCCGGCCGACCGCAGCGCCTTTCGCCGCTATTGGAACGAACAGCTCGCGTCTCTCACAACGGATGCCGCCACCCGCGCCGTCGCGCACGACCTGCTGCACTCGCGGACTGCGCCGCTCTGGTATCGCGCCGCCCTGCCCCTGGCCCGCCTGATCACGGCCGGCCTCCTGCCCCCACACGTACGGGCGCTGTTCGACCTGCCCTGGTCAGCGCGGCACCAGCGACGCTTCGATCGAGTGCTGGGCGGCATCCGCTTGATTTATCCGCGCCTGCCCCGCCTGGTGCGGCACTGGCCGAAGAATCACTACCTGCGCGCCCTGCACGCTTCGGTGCCCGCGCCGGTAGTGTGAGAGTCCAATGACGCAGCCGCAGCCTTCCCACCCCGGACTCGACAACACGGATCGCCAGATCATCGCCGAGCTCAGCCGCGACGGGCGGCTTTCGATGCGTCAACTCGCCCTGCTGGTGCACATCTCCCGCACTGCAGCCCACACCCGCGTGCAGAAACTGATCAGCCACGGCGTGATCACGGGCTTCGGCGCCCAAACCGACCGCACGGCGCTGGGACTCAACGTGTCGGCGCTCGTCGTCGTGAAGATTGGCGATGTGGCCTGGGGCGAGATCGCCGCCCAGCTGGCCCGTCTGCCCTTTGTCGAGAAGGCGCAGGCCGTGAGCGGGGACATCGACATCATCCTCACGGTGAGTGCTCCCGACCATGAGCAGCTCAGCCAGGCAATTCTGCGCGATATCCACACCATGCCGGGAGTGATCTCCACCCGCTCGCACCTGATTCTCGACGAGATCATCGGCCATGCGCCCGGCGCCACTCCGGACGCCTGGCACTGATTCACGTTTTCTGAGTGCCGTTCGGCCGCCGTCTGGCATCTGGTCGGCCAATCGTTCACATCTGAGAAAAGGCGCAGCGCGCCGCCCGAAAAAGGGCGCACCATTGGCTCATGAGCCTCAATGTCGAGAGCACGCCACTGACGGCGGTGCTGGCACCCCCACCCCTTCGTTTGATCGACGACACCGGTCACGCGGTTGCCGAAAGCGAGAGCGGCGGCTTCGCCCTGCCGGCCGTGGACACGCTCCTCGGTCTGTACCGCCAGATGGTGATCGCCCGCCGGTTCGACGTGCAGGTGACCGCCCTCACCCGGCAGGGCCGCCTGGCCACCTACCCCTCCGCCCTCGGCCAGGAAGCCTGCGAGATCGCCGCCGTGGCCGCGCTCGCCCCGCAGGACTGGCTGTTTCCGACCTACCGCGACAGCATCGCGCTGCTCACCCGGGGCGTCGAGCCGAAGGATATCCTCGCCTCGTTCCGCGGCGACTGGCACAGTGGCTATGACTATCCCCGGCACCGGATCGCCCCGCAGGCCACGCCGCTCGCCACCCAGGCGTTGCACGCCGTGGGCCTGGCTACCGCCTCGAAGCTGAAACGTGACGACACCGTGGCCCTCACCCTGCTCGGCGACGGTGCCACGAGCGAGGGCGACGCCCACGAGGCGTTCAACTTCGCCGCCGTCTGGCAGGCTCCCGTGGTCTTCGTCGTGCAGAACAACCAGTTCGCGATCAGCGTGCCGCTCGACAAGCAGATGGCCTGCCGCACCATCGCCGACAAGGCGATCGGATACGGCATGCCCGGCTACTACGTCGACGGCAACGACGTCGCCGCCATGTACGCCGTCATCTCCGCAGCCATGGACCGTGCCAGAAGCGGCGGCGGCCCCACCCTGATCGAAGGCCTCACCTACCGCATCGAAGCCCACACCAATTCGGATGACCCCACCCGCTACCGCAAGACCGCCGACGTCGACCTGTGGCGCAGCCGCGACCCGATCGAGCGCCTGGAGAAATATCTTCGAGCGCAGGGCGCCCTCTCGGACCAGCTGCGCGATTCCATCGCGGCCGCGGCCGAGGAACTCGCCGCGACCACCCGAGACTGCATGACCGAGCAGGCGGTCGTCGATCCGCTCGAACTGTTCGAGCACGTCTACTCCACCCCCCGGGCCGCCCTGGCCGAGCAGCGCGCCTTCCTGGCGGCCGAACTCGACGGCGATGCCGCGGCATCCGCATCCGCTCCATTGAACGGCGCGATCAGCGGCACGAACAGCGAAGAGAGCACCCGATGAGCCCGCAGCAGACCCTCGCGACCGATACGGCCGTGCGCGCGCCGGAAACTCTCACGATGGCCGCCGCCCTCAACGCTGCCATCCGCGATGCGATGGTCGACGACCCGACGGTCGTGCTGTTCGGCGAAGACGTCGGACCGCTCGGCGGGGTGTTCCGGGTCACCGACGGGCTCTACGCCGAATTCGGCGAGACCCGGGTGAGTGACTCCCCGCTGGCCGAGGCCGGCATCGTCGGGACCGCGATCGGCATGGCCATGTACGGCCTGCGCCCGGTCGTGGAGATGCAGTTCGACGCGTTCAGCTACCCGGCATTCCAGCAGATCGTGTCGCACGTGGCGAAGATGCGCAACCGCACGCGCGGCAAGATCCCGCTGCCGATCGTCATTCGCATTCCCTACGCCGGCGACATCGGCGGGGTCGAGCACCACTCCGATTCCTCGGAGGCCTACTGGACGGCGACGCCCGGACTCACCGTGGTGAGCCCGTCGAACCCGGCCGACGCCTATTCGATGCTGCGCGAAGCCATCGCCAGTGACGACCCGGTCATCTTCATGGAACCGAAGAGCCGCTACTGGAGCAAGGCTTCGCTCGCCCTGCCGGTGCAGACCGAGCCTCTGAACCGCGCCGTCGTGCTGCGGGAAGGCACCGACGTCACGCTCATCGCCTACGGACCAACCGTGAAGACCGCCCTCGCCACGGCCGAACAGGCCGACATCGAGGGGCTCTCGATCGAGGTCATCGACCTGCGTTCGCTCTCGCCGTTCGATGACGAGACGGTGGGGGCATCCGTTCGAAAGACCGGCCGGGCCGCCATCGTGCACGAGGCCGCGCAGTTCGGCGGCTACGGCGCCGAGGTCGCCGCCCGCCTGACCGAGCGCAACTTCTTCTACCTGGCCGCGCCTATTTTGCGCATCACCGGCTTCGACATTCCGTACCCGTCGCCCAAACTCGAGGAGTACTTCTTGCCGACCCCCGACCGTATTCTCGCCGCACTCTCCACCTGGGAGTGGTCCTGATGAGCCGCGACTTTCTGCTGCCCGACCTCGGCGAGGGCTTGACCGAGGCCGAGATCGTGGCCTGGCTGGTCGCCCCAGGAGACACCATCGTCATCGACCAGGCCGTGGTCGAGGTCGAATCGGCGAAATCGATCGTGGAGCTGCCCTCGCCCTACGGCGGCGTCGTAACGAGCCTGTTCGGTGAGCCAGGGCAGGTCATCCACGCCGGGCAGGTGCTCTTAACGGTCACCGAAGCCGGGTCGGCCGGAACGCCCGACGATGTGGACGTTCCGGTCGCCGCAGCCACTGCCGCTGCCCCGTCCGAAGGCTCCGGCGCCGTGCTGGTGGGTTACGGCACGACCGAGAGCACCCGGCCGCCGCGCAAGGTGGCCGCCGGACGCTTCGGCACCCCGCGGGCAGCGGATGCCCCGGCACTGCCCGCACCGACGGCATCGGTACCGGTGGCGCGCGCCGAGCGCCCCGCCGAGGTGGCGGCATCCGCTTCTACCGAAATCGATTCGTCCAGCACGGTCGACCCGATCCGCCGTTCCCCCGTCGTGTCTCCGATCGTGCGCCGACTGGCGCGCGAGAACGGGTTCGACGCGAGCACCCTGGCCGGCAGCGGCAGGGAAGGACTCGTGGTGCGCAGCGACGTCGAGGATCACATCCGCGACCTCAGCGCGCCGGCTGCGGCCCCGGCCCAGCCGACCACCACCACCACACCGGGTGCGCCGAGCGTCTCCGACCTGAGCGCCGACCTCCGCATCCCCATTTCGGGCCTGCGCAAGGTGGTCTCCCAGCGGCTGACCACGTCGCGGCGGGAGATTCCCGAAGCCACGATCTGGCTCGATGTCGACGCGACCGCGCTGTTCGCGGCCCGCGACCAACTGCTCACGGCGACCGGCGAACGGTTCAGCGTGACGGCGCTGATCGCGCGCTTCGTGGTGGCCGGCTTGCTCCGGTACCCGGTGCTCAACTCCTCGGTCGATACCGCGAGCCAGGAGATCCTGCAGCACGGGGCCGTCAACCTCGGCATTGCCGCGCAGACCTCGCGCGGATTGATGGTGCCCGTCATCCACGGCGCGCACACGATGAGCACGCGCCAGTTGCGCGATGCGCTCGCTGCCCTGGTGGCGCAGTCCCCCGATGGCACGTTCGCGCCGAGCGCGCTCACCGGCGGAACCTTCACACTGAACAACTTCGGATCGCTCGGCGTCGACGGCTCAGCGGCGATCATCAACCACCCGGAGGCGGCGATCCTCGGAATCGGACGCATGATCGAGCGTCCCTGGGTGGTCGATCACGAACTCGCGGTGCGCACCGTCGTTGAACTATCGATGGTGTTCGATCATCGGGTCTGCGACGGCGGAACCGCTGCGGGTTTCCTCACCTATGTGGCCGGCTGCATCGAGAACCCGGTCAGCCTACTGGCCGACCTGTAAGCCCGGACAGAAAAAACACCTTCGCACGGGGAATGCGAAGGTGTTTCGGTCCTGGCCGGCGTCGGGGATGATCCGGGTGCTTCTGAGCTGCAGTCAGACTCCCGCGGCGGTGACCGAGGCGACGCGCACACTGGTGTGGTCGCATCCGGAGCATTTGAGCAGGTAGACCGGAAGCGAGTTGCGCTCGGCGTGGGCCGGATTCGGGCTTAGTCGGGCTTGGGAACGGCAGAAGGGGCAAGTGAGTGTCATGCGATCTCCCAGCGTGCCATTGTTGGTGGCACGTCCTCAGTGTGCACCGTTGCCGGTCAGCTCAATAGGGCCAAAGGTCCTGTACCGCTACGGGATCAACCGAGCCGGTGCATTAGCGTGGTCGGATGAGGGGATTTCGCGGCGGGCAGCTACGGCCTCTGTTGCTGCCGGCAGGGGTCACCCTGGTCGCGACCGCCCTGTACACCGTCTTCTCGGCGCTGCAGTGGCGTAGTCTCGCCGCTCCCTCCTGGGACCTCGGTATTTTCACCCAGCTCGCCCGACAGTACGCAGCACTCGAGGCGCCGATCGTCACCATCAAGGGCGAGGGCTTCAACCTGCTCGGTGACCACTTTCATCCGATCCTGGTGCTGCTCGGGCCGATTTTCGCGGTATTTCCGCACGCTTTCACCCTTCTGGTGGTGCAGAACGCGCTGTTCGGCCTCGCCGCTGCCGCCCTGACCTATGGAGCCATTCGACTGCTCGGGCCTCCCACCGGCACGCTGTTCGGGCTCGCATTCGCGTTCAGCTGGGGACTGCAGGGTGCTGTGGAAGCCCAGTTCCATGAGATTGCCTTCGCCGTGCCGCTGCTGGCCCTGTCGCTGACCGCTTTTCTGCTGCGCAAGTGGGTGGCCTGCCTGTTGTGGGCGATGCCGCTCGTGTTCGTGAAGGAGGACCTCGGACTTACCGTGGCCGCCCTCGGCATCGTGCTGGCCGTGCGCAGCCGGCATCCGCTCGGAGTGTGGCTGGCCGTCTGGGGCGTGGGCTGGTTCGCGCTGGCGAGCCTGGTGATTCTGCCGCTGCTCAACCCGAACGGGGCCTGGGCCTACTCGAGCAGCATCGACCTGCTGGGTATTCTGACAGACCCGGTCTCGCTGCTGCAGCCACAAAAAGGTGTGACCCTGGCGCTGCTTCTTCTGGGTGGCGGGCTGATCGCCGTGCCGTCGCCGCTCGCGCTCGTGCTGCTGCCGACGCTCGCCTGGCGGTTCCTCTCCGACAATTCCGGCTATTGGGGTCCGACCTGGCAGTACAGCGCGGTGCTCATGCCGATCGTGTTCGCCGCCGCGCTCGACGGCATCGCACTCGCCCGCGGCAGTCGGCGGCGCTGGCTGCGGGGTGTCGGGCGGCAGGCGGCATCCATGTCGATTGTCGCCGCGCTCGTGCTCGCAACGACACTGCCGCTGTTCAAACTGACGGATGCCCGGGCCAATTTTTCGACGCACCGCGCAGGCGCTGCGACGGCCGCGCTGCGAGTCGTGCCCGACGGGGCCTCGGTCGAATCCGACATCGGCCTGATGAACTATCTCGTGGAACGAACGGAGGTCTACTGGCTCGGCAACCCCAATCCGCTGCCGGACTTCCTCGTGATCGACCTTCAGTCCGGCGGCCTGCCCGCTGAGTGGACGTCGGCCCAGGCCGTGGCGGCGGCGCTGCATCCCGGAGCCGAATTCACGACAATCTATGCCGCCGACGGCTACGAGGTCGCTCGCCTGACCCCCGCGCCCCCCTGACCCCCGCGCCTTTTCGAATCCCCGACATCGCTTTCCGGGCCCGGGCCCGGAAACTGGGCCCACGCTAGATCATGGGCCCAGTTTCCCAAGGTGGTCCCGGTCGCTAACGTACCAGCGCGGTCCCGCCGCTGAGGGCGTTCAACAGGGCGGCGGCGGGATCGGCCGTCCATGTCGCGGTACCCGCATCCGCTGGTTCCGGCACGGCCGCCGAGGCCACCCATTTCTTGGCAAGAAGAAACGGCAGCACGCCGTAGCCGCAGGCGGCGAAGGTGTGCAGTACCCAGGCGCCCATCTTCGGTTCAGCAGAGCCGGCGGCAATGGTGATGCCGGCCGTGGTCAGCGACAGGCTCGACGACAGCCCTGCGGTGAGGCCGAGCCCAAGGTAGATTTGGCGGCGATTGGGCGCACCCCGTTCGCGGAACCAGCGGGTGGCCAAGATCGCGGCCCCCAGGCTCACGACAACGGCAACCACGGCCATCGCCCATGTGGGCATCGTCGAACTCACCGCACCGTCGCGCCCCCCACTGGCGTGGCAGCACGTTCGGGGTTGCGGTCTCGATCGCTCGTTCCTCGCGCCTCGACCAGCGCACGGGACGGCCCGCGACCGGGTCGCCCTGACAACGACTGCTTCACAGCGTGCTGACACCACGTCGTGAAAGCAGCCCCGCCGAAGAACGGCGAAACTGAAGCGCTAGCGCTTGCGACGGGCGAGGAAGGCATCCATTCGGGTGAATTTGGCCTCGGATTCGAACAGGATCGACTGGGCCGTGTTGTCGACGAGCGGATGCGCCGCCCGCGGCGCATGGAAGACCTCCTTGGCCAGACGGGTCGCGAGCGGGTCCTGCGCGCCGATGCGGTCGGCCAGAGCGTGCGCGGCGGCGAGCAGGTCGTCGGGATCGTGGACCTCGGTGACCAGGTGCACGGCCAGGCACTCCGTCGCGCTCAGGATGCGCCCGGCGAGGATGATCTCCTTGGCCACCGGCTCTCCGACGAGCTCGGCCAGGCGCCAGAGCGCGCCGGCGGCGGGCAGGATACCGAGCGCCGTCTCGGGGTTGCCGAGCCGCGCGCTCGTGGACGCAATGCGGAAGTCGGCCGCATACGCGAGCTCGGCGCCGCCGCCGAGCGCCCAGCCGTCGATCGCGGCGATGACCGGCATCGGCAGTTTTGCAATGCGCGAGAACAGTCCGGAGTTGATGCCGAGCAGTGCGTCGTCGCGGCGGCGTTCGCGCAGCTGGGCGATGTCGGCGCCCGAAGCGAAGACGCCGTTCGCGCCGCTGATGATGAGGATGCGCGGCTGCTGCTCCAGCTCGGCGCAGATGGCGTGGAGCTCGTCGATCATGGTCTGGTCGATGGCATTGCGCACGTCGGGTCGGTCGAGCTGCACGTGCACGCGGTCGGCGCGGCGTTCAATCGTGAGCGTGGTCGGGTCGGGGTTCAGGGTCATGGTGGGACATCTCCGTTGAGGTCGGGCGGGACGATTGGTGGGAAAACGCAGCGTTGTGCGCCGGGCGTTGGTCAGGAGGAGGCGGCAGGGTCGGCATCCGGCGTGCCGGCCGGGAAGACACGTTTGTAGCTGCGACCGTCGGGCAGCGTCACGGTGCGGCTGACCAGGGTGCCGCGGCGCACCTGCAGGTAGATGGCCTGGGCGCTCACGCCTCGGGCGGCCGCAGCGTCGGCGACCGACAGTCCGGGAAGGTCAGTGGGCACGCTGCTCGGTCGAACTGATCGCTTTCGGCCGGCCTCCAGACGTGCGCTGATCTCGTCGTCGGTGCCGCCCCAGCGCCACTTGGCAGCCGGGGCCTTGAGGCCGGTCGCCTCGGCGATCTCGTCCCACGATTCGCCGGCCGCGAGGGCATCGCGAACGGCGTCGAGCGTTGCCGGGTCCTGCTCGAGCGCCGTCTGCAGCGAGCGGATGGCGCGCAGCCGTTCCAGGGGCAAGCCGCCGCCATCCGCTTGCAGCGTCAGGAGCTGCTGGAGTGCAGCGGTCGTCGTCGACGACAGAAACAATTCCACAGGTATCCTCACCGGCCGCGGGTGCAGCGTTCAGCCCCATCTTGCCAGACTGGATGCGTCGTTGAAACAGCTCAAGCCAGGACGACGACGGAATGCGGAGACAGCTGCAGGGCGTTGGGCAGCCGCCCCTGCACGGCATCGCCACAGGCGGTGAAAGCCAGCAGGACCTCTCCCCCGCTGTCCGGGATGCGAACGGACTGGGCACCGAGATTGATCAGGATCTTGGTCCTGCCACGGTGCAGCCGCAGCCAGCCGGCCCCCGCGTCGAACGCGACGGCGATTTGGTCGAACCTGGGATCAGTGAAGTCCGGGTGCGCCCGGCGCAGCGCGGCGAGTTCGCGGTAGAACCCGAGCAGGCGCGCGTGCTCGGGCTCGGCGGCTTCGCTCCAATTGAGTTTGGAACGCTCGAAGGTCTGCTCATCCTGCGGGTCCGGCACCTGAGCCGGATCCCAGCCCATGCGGGCGAACTCGTTGATGCGGCCGGTCGCAGTGGCGGTGCCGAGCTCTGGTTCGGGATGGGAGGTGAAAAACTGCCACGGCGTGGTGGCTCCCCACTCTTCGCCCATGAACAGCATCGGCGTGTACGGGCCGAGCAGGGTCAACGCTGCGGCAATCGCCAGCTGTCCGACGTCGAGCTGGGCGCTGAGCCGGTCTCCGACGGCCCGATTACCGATC
Source organism: Cryobacterium glaciale (assembly GCF_004402535.1). GTDB lineage: Bacteria > Actinomycetota > Actinomycetes > Actinomycetales > Microbacteriaceae > Cryobacterium > Cryobacterium glaciale. The sequence goes on from NZ_SOEY01000006.1 coordinate 323,307, forward strand.
TGGTCGTGGTTCTGGGAGGAGACGACGAGCCGCCAGGTGGGCATCCGCTCGAGGTCGATGCGTCGACCGTGAGTGCGCTCGCGAAAGCTCGAGTAGGTGCCGTCGTGAAAGAACCCATGCGTGAGCACCTTGGCGAGGGCGTCGAGTGGCTCGAAGTCGGCGTAGTAGCCGGTGGTTTCGCCGGTGAGAGAGACGTGCACGGCGTGGTGAAAGTCGTCACTCCACTGCGCGTCGAGGCCGTAGCCATTGGCCTCGCGCGGTGTCACGAGCCGGGGGTCGTTGAGGTCAGATTCGGCGATCAGGGTGCGCGGCCGCCCGGTCTCGGCGCTCAGCGCGGCGACCTCGGCGGCGAGCTGCTCGAGCAGGTGGGTGGCGCTCGCGTCGCGCAGCGCGTGCACAGCATCGAGGCGCAGCCCGTCGACGTGGTAGTCAGCGAGCCACATCAGCGCGTTGTCGAGAATGTAGCGACGCACCGGGTCGGAGTGCGGCCCGTCGAGATTGAGCGAGGAACCCCAGGTGTTACCGGCGGCCTCACTCAGGTATGGCCCGAACTGGGGCAGGTAGTTGCCGCTCGGCCCGAGGTGGTTGTACACGACGTCTTGGATGACGCCGATACCGCGCTGATGGCAGGCATCAACGAAGGACTGGTACGCGGCCGGTCCGCCGTAGCCCTCGTGCACGGCATACCAGAGCACGCCGTCGTAACCCCAGTTGTGGGTGCCGTTGAAGGCGTTGACCGGCAACAGTTCAACGAAGTCGACGCCGATCGACTGCAGGTGGTCGAGGCGGCCGGCGGCCGCTTCGAACGTGCCCTCTGGGGTGAACGTTCCCACGTGCAGCTCGTAGATGACGGCACCGGCCAGCTGGCGGCCGGTGAAGCCCCCATCGCGCCAGACGTGAGCCGAGGGGTCAAAGGTGCGGGAAAGGGCGTGCACCCCGGCGGGCTGGCGCCGGGACCGAGGGTCAGCAAACGGTCCACGCCCGTCAACGATGAACCCGTAATCGACATCGACGGTCGCCTCGCGCGCAACGCCGGGGCGACCGAATGCCGGCAGCTCCCACCACCCGTCGTCTCGCGCCGCGAGATCCAGCCGGTCGTGTCCCAGCTGCAGCTGCACGTCGTGCGCGTCGGGCGCCCAGACAGCGAATTTCGGATCGTTCATGCGTGTCGTCCTGTAGGAGTGTGGGTGTAGGTGCGGTCGTCGTCAACGGGGACCAGCAGCGCCACCGGGTAGCGGGCGAGCACATCGGCGACGCGCAGGTTCGGACCGTCGAAACGTTCCTGGGTGAGCACGTCGATGTAGCCACGGCCGGCGACTCCGATCGTCGTGTCGCCCCAGCCGCCGCCGGCCAGCAGCCCGATCGGCAGCCGGGTGGCCAGGGTGATCGCTCCGCCGCGATCGAACGCCACAGTGTGGCCAGCGGCTGCTCCGAAAGCGGGCACGGGGGCGTAGCGGGTGAAGAGCCCTACCCGGTCGCGGCGCAGCCGCAGCGCCCGGGAGGTGACCAGCAATTTGGCGGCGCCGGTCTCGTCGACCGGAGGGAGCCATCCGCTGTCGATGCGGGCGAGCAGCTCCTGACGCTGCTCGTAGTCGACCGGGCGCCGGTTGTCGGGGTCGACGAGCGACGTCTCCCACAACTCACTGCCCTGGTACACGTCGGGAACGCCCGGCATGGTCAGCTGCAACAGTTTGAGCGAGAGCGAATTGCTCCACCCGGCCGGCTGCAGCCGGGAGACCAAGCCGGTGATGAGGTCGCGGGTCGGGCCCGGCTCGGTGGCGGCCGTGACGAGGTGGTCGAGTTTCGATTCGAACTCGCCGTTCTGCTGGGTCCAGGTGGTGGAGGTGCCGGCCTCGCGGGCCGCCTTGAGCGCGTAGGCCGCGAGCCGGTCCCCGTCGGCCGGCCAGGCGCCCACGATTGCCTGCCACAGCAGGTTCTCGAAGGCCGCGTCCCCGAGCGGATGCGCCGCCCGCAGCTGTTCGAGGGCGGCCTCCCACTCGGTGGGGATCTCGGCGAGCACCGACATGCGCGCTCGCACGTCTTCGCCGCGTTTGGTGTCGTGGGTCGACAGGGTCGTCATGGAGTGCGGAAACCCGGCCTGACGGGTGCGCTGTCGGTCGTGGAACTCGGCAACCGAGACGGCGAACTCGTCGGGATCGGCGCCGACCTCGTTGAGCGAGGTCAGCCGGCTGAACCGGTAGTAGGCGCGGTCTTCGACGCCCTTGGCCATCACCATGCCCGAGGTCTGTTGAAAGCGCACCGCGGCCGGATGCCCCGGGTCACCCAGGAGCGGCAGCAGCCGGTCGAGCTCAGTCGCAAGCTCTGGGCGGTGGGCGGCCGACCGGCGCGCCGCCTCCTGCAGGTTCTCCAGTCCCAACGGCAGGTAGGAGCGGTAGACCGGAAACCGGGCCAGCAGTTCGGCCAGGGCATCGGCCGTGATGTCGGGACTCGTGGTGTCATCCCCCGCACTGATCGGCAGGAGCCGCGCGATGCGCCGCACCTCGGAGTGCAGGATGCCGTCGGTCACGTCCCGTTTGTTGCGATAGACCAGATTCGCCCAGGTGGTGGCTGGTTCGCCGTGCAGCTGGGATTCGAGGGAATCGAGAGTGTTCTGGCCGGCCGGATCGACGAGCACCCGGTCGACGTCGGCAAGGGCGTCGTAGCCGGTCGTGCCGGCGGTCGCCCAGCTCGTGGGCAATTGTTCGCGCCCCTCCAGAATTTTCTCCACCAGCACGTAGGCGCCGTTCGTGGCGCGACGCAGGGCTTCGAGGTAGCCGCCCGGATCGGCGAGGCCGTCGGGATGGTCGACTCGCAGTCCCTGCACGAGGCCGTCCCGCACCCAGCGAACGATTTCACGGTGTGACTCATCGAACACCCACGGCACCTCCACGCGAATGCCGGCGAGGCTGTTCACGGCGAAGAAGCGGCGATAGTTCAACTCGGCGTCGGCCCGCCGCCAATTCACGAGCTCATAGTGCTGCCGCTCGTGCACGATGGCCGGGCTCGCGCCGTCGTCGGCGGTTCCGGCGGCGACGGGAAAGCGGTTATCGAAGTAGCGCAACTCGCCGTCGACGAGTTCCAGCCGATCGAGCTCGCCCGGCCGGTCGTCGTTTTCATCATCACCGCCCTCGTCCTCACCGCCTTCATCATCACCGAGTACGGGAATGCGAATCTTTCCGTGACCGAACGCCCAGTCCACGTCGAAGGCTTCTGCATAGCGCGACTGCTGGCCGTTCTGCAGCAGGTCCCACCACCAGGAGTTGTGACGGGGCGTCGCGACGCCCACGTGGTTGGGCACGATGTCCACGAGCACGCCCCGCCCGGCGTGGTGCGCCGCCGCAGCGAGCCGGTCGAGCGCCTCCGCCCCACCGCGCGCGGGGTCAACCAGTGAGTGGTCGACGACGTCGTACCCGTGATCCGATCCGGCTTCGGACTGCAGCAGCGGCGACAGGTAGATCCAGTCGGCGCCGAGATCGCGAAGGTAGCCGACGATGCTCGCGGCCGCATCGAGGTCGAAGCTCGCCGTGATCTGCAGGCGGTAGGTGGAGAGCGGCACGGCAACGGGCTCCGTCGCCGACGCATCTGTATCGATGGTCACCGGCCCGGCCTTCAGCTGTGGCCTGGCAGTGTGATCAGGCCGGTGGCGCCGGCCAGCGAAGCCGCGACGGAGTGATCCGGCGCCGCTTCGGGTTCGTGATACGCGCGCAGCACGACGAGGGAACGACCAGCCACGGTCTGAATGGCTCCCGCCGGGCGGGCGATGGAATCAGCTCCCTCTCCGGCGGTGTCGACCACGATCTCCCAGGCCGGGGCATACTCGTCGGGCGGCAGCGTGAATTCGACGTCTTCGGGGTCGGCGTTGAACAGGAGCAGAAAGTTGACGTCGGCGACGTCCTGGCCGCGCACGTCGCGCTCACGAATTCCGTTGCCGTTGAGAAACTTGGCGACCGTGCGGGCGAGGCTTTCGTCCCAGTCTTCCGATGCCATCGGGTCGCCATCGGTGTTGAGCCAGACGATGTCGGGCAACGATTCTCCCGCCACCCGTTTGCCGGGTCGGCCGTCGAAGAATCGACTGCGCCGAAAGGTCGGGTGCTCGCGGCGCAGGCGGGAGACGGCGGCCGTGAATTCGATCAGTGGCCCGTCGGCGTCGTCCCAGTGCACCCAGGTCAGCTCGGAATCCTGTGCATACGTGTTGTTGTTGCCGAGCTGAGTGCGCCCCAGCTCATCGCCGTGCAGCAGCATCGGCACCCCCTGCGACAACAGCAGGGTCGCGATGAAGTTGCGTGCCTGTCGGGCGCGCAGCCCGCGAATGTCGGGGTTATCCGTGGGTCCTTCGACGCCGGAGTTCCACGACCGGTTGTGCGACTCACCGTCGTTGTTGTCTTCGCCGTTGGCATCATTGTGTTTCTCGTTGTAGGAGACCAGGTCGGCGATGGTGAAGCCGTCGTGAGCGGTGACGAAGTTGATCGAGGCCATCGGTCGACGCCCGGAATGTTCGTACAGGTCTGCCGATCCAGCCACACGGGAGGCGAATTCACCCAGTGTTGAGGGTTCCCCGCGCCAGAAATCACGCACGGTGTCGCGGTACTTGCCGTTCCACTCCGACCACTGGGAGGGAAAATTACCCACCTGGTATCCGCCGGGGCCGACGTCCCACGGCTCGGCGATGAGCTTGACCTGCGAAACGATCGGGTCTTGCTGCACGAGCTCGAAGAAGGTCGAAAGCTTGTCGACCTCGTACAGGTCGCGGGCCAGGGCAGAGGCCAGGTCGAACCGAAAGCCGTCGACGTGCATCTCGAGCACCCAGTACCGCAAGGAATCCATGATGAGCTGCAGAACGTGCGGATGCCGCACGTTGAGGGTGTTGCCGGTGCCCGTGTAGTCCATGTAGTAACGCTTGTCGTCGTCCATCAGACGGTAGTAGGCCTCGTTGTCGATGCCCTTGAACGAGAGAGTCGGCCCCATGTGGTTGCCCTCGGCGGTGTGGTTGTAGACCACGTCGAGGATGACTTCGATGCCAGCGGCGTGCAGGCTGCGCACCATGCCCTTGAATTCCTGCACCTGCTGGCCGAGATCGCCGGTGGACGAATACGCGTTGTGCGGCGCGAAGAAGCCGATCGTGTTGTAGCCCCAGTAATTGTTGAGGCCCTGCTCTACGAGGGTGCCGTCGTTGACGAACTGGTGCACCGGCATCAGTTCGATGGCGGTCACGCCCAGCTTTTGCAGGTGGTCGATGACCGACGGATGTGCCAGGCCCGCGTAGGTGCCCCGCTGCGTTTCGGGCACCGATTGCTGCAGCTTGGTGAGGCCCTTCACGTGGGCCTCGTAGATGAAAGACTCGCTGTAGGGTGTGCGCAACGCCCGGTCACCGGTCCAGTCGAAGAATGGGTTGACGACCACGCCGAGCATCATGTGCGCGGCAGAGTCCTCGTCGTTGGGAGAGTCGGGGTCGTCGAAGTCGTAGGAGAACAGCGACGGGTCCCAGTCGATGGCGCCGGTGGTCGCCTTGGCGTAGGGGTCGAGCAGTAGCTTGTTCGAGTTCAGCCGGTTGCCGGCCGCCGGGTTGTAGTCGCCGTGTACCCGATAGCCGTAGCGCTGGCCCGGCTGCACGAGCGGCAGATAGCAGTGCCAGATATAAGCGGATGACTCGCGCACCTCGATGCGCGTCTCAGCGCCGTCTTCGTCGATGAGACACAACTCGACACGGTGGGCGGCTTCGCTGAACAGGGCGAAATTGGTTCCGCTCCCGTCGAACGTTGCGCCGAGGGGGTAGGCGGTTCCGGGCCAGGTTTCCATGAGACTCCTCGGAAGGAAGGTGGGACACGGTCAGATGCAAGAGCAGCGATACGGCAGGCACAGCCGGGTGCCCGAATCGCGCTTGCAGAATACGCTACAGGCATCCGCCGACATATCCGGTCACCCGGCGCGAGCGGGAGTTGGTAGGCACCGGTGAGAAGTTCTTTTGATCACGAGAGTGTCAGTCGCCAACCAGCACTGTCTTTCCTCCGCGCCTGAGCGTTGAATGGAGGCATGGCATCCTCAGTCGCAGACCAGCTCATCGGCCAACTTCAACAGGCGGGCGTCCGCCGCATTTACGGGATCGTCGGAGACAGCCTGAATCCCATCGTGGATGCGGTGCGTCGAACAATGGTTCGGCCAAGGGCGGCATCGACTGGGTGCATGTGCGCAGCGAGGAGGCAGCCGCGTTTACTGCCGGAGCGGATGCCCAACTCACCGGCGAGATCGCCGTCTGCGCCGGCAGTTGCGGGCCGGGGAACCTTCATTTGATCAACGGCCTGTACGACGCGCATCGCAGCGGTGCCCCGGTACTCGCGATCGCCAGCTACATCCCCAGTTCCCAGATCGGCACGCCGACGTGAAGGCCTTGGCCGATGCCATCAATGATGGCCACGAGTGTGGCCATCTTCGCCGGTGCCGGTGTGGCTGGCGCCCACGACGAGGTCGTTGCGTTCGCTGATCTGCTCGCCGCTCCGGTCGGGCACACCCTGCGTGGAAAAGAATGGATCCAGTACGACAACCCGTTCGACGTGGGCATGACCGGCATGCTCGGCTACGGCGCCGCACACGAGGGTATCCACGACGCCGACCTGCTGATCCTCCTCGGTACCAATTTTCCGTACGACCAGTTCCTGCCCCTCGACCGAAGACGTCCATGTCAGGACCCCTGAGTTCGGACGGATCCGTTTTCGCCGGACTTACCGATGTGTCGCAACGGGGGTCAGGCGGACCTCGACACCCTGTTCTCTCGGCGAGCTCGCCACCAGGCCCACGCCCGCGTAACGATGCGTTTGAGGAACGCGCCCACCCGACGGGCCGAGGCGAACTCCGTTCCGAGCACGGCGAGGCCCAGAAAGACGATGAGCCAGCCCGGCCCCGGCAGGGGAATGAGAATGACACCGACCACGATGATGATCGTGCCGAACAGTCCCACAGCGAGTCGATAGGCGAAGAGCAGGTACGGATGCCCGTCGACCCAGGCGCGTGCGCGACGAAGAACACGTCGCACCGGATGCCGCGGATCGTTGCCGCTGGCCATATCGCGGGACAGGTGCTCAGACATGTCCCCAACCTAAGCCCATTTTCTGGGAGGTCACCTCCGCCGATTACCTCGCGCTATCCGGCCGTCGAACTATCCGACCGAACTACCCGACCGAATTATCCGGCGCGGCATCGAGGTAAAACCACCGATGGTCAGTCTTGAGAAAACGGCTGATTTCATGCTGCCGTCCTGCGCTACCATTTTCTCGATAATGCGCGATGAATTCCACGATGCCTTTTTTATCGAGTAAACCGCCGCGTTCGGTGCGAACAATATCGAGCCGCCGCCACGATATCGCCGCATCCAATTCGAGCGCCTCAGGTCTGGTGAGCGGATGCCACGAATCCAGCAGATACTGTCCGTCGCCGCAGGCAAAGGCGCTATACCGCGATCGCATAAGCCACTCCGCCGTGGACGGCAGGGCGCCCCCGCTATGAAAACGTTGGCAGCATGCTGAATAGGCGTCTCCGCTCAGGCACGGACACCGTTGATCCTGGTTGTTCATAGCCGATGGCGCCGTAACGGGGAGCGCTGATGTGCAGGGCAGGATCTATTTGGCCTGGGCGTTCGCGTAGGCCTCGCGTACGGTCCCTGCGATGCGCCCGCGATCGGACACCTGGATGCCGTTGGTAGCGGCCCAGGCCCGGATGGCCTGCAGCTCGGCGCGGTCCGAACCGGCGGAACCGGCCGTGCGCGGCTTGGCGGCCACATATCCCACGCGCCGTGAAACATTTGTGTACGGCTTCATCGCTGCTCGAAATTCAGCGAGATTCTCTCCTGACAGATCAATCTCGTAGGAGTCTCCATCAAAAGCATAGGAAACGGTGGCTCCCGAGCCATTCTCGATAACCGTGCCATCAAGGTCGTCCAGCAGTTGAACCGTGGTCTTCTTCATTCTGAGATTCTCCAATGGGGTGTCGAATACATTCGGGATGGATACATTCGCGTGTGGCATTAACCACTAACGAATTATCGCTGGCCAAACCGCTTTTGCGATACCCGCCACGCGGTATTTCTTTTGCATTCACCATTCCAGCGCCCGTCCGCAGCCGGGGTGCGCTTCGTGCGTGAGTCTCGCGAACGTTCCCCACTATCCGCACAAGAAAAGTCGGACAATGAATAATCATGTGAAACCACCGCGGGCACAAAAAAATAGCCCCGACAATGTCGGGGCTATTTTATATTTGGTGGATCCGAGGGGATTCGAACCCCTGACCCCCTGCATGCCATGCAGGTGCGCTACCAGCTGCGCCACGGACCCAGATTGTTGTTTCGAATCTCTCCGAAACAACTTTGTTAGCTTACAACACAGAATGTGATCTGCGAAACCGAAGCTACTCTGTAACCTCTTCGGAGACCTCTTCGGCAGCGGTTTCTGCCGTCACCTTGGACGGGATGCCGGTCGGGATCACCGGGCAGTCTTTCCACAGTCGCTCGAGGGAGTAGTACTGACGCTCTTCCTCGTGGAAGACGTGCACGACCAGGTCACCGAAGTCTACGAGCACCCAGCGGCCGGCAGCGCGCCCCTCACGGCGCAGGGGCTTGTGGCCCGCCTCGATCAGCTTGTCCTCGATCTCACCGGCGATGGCGACGACGTTGCGCTCGGAACGCCCCGTGACGATGAAGAAAATGTCGGCCAGGGGAAGCGGATTCGAGACGTCGAGGGCGACCAGGTCTTCTCCTCCCTTGGAGTCGGCGGCGGCGACCGCGATGGAGAGCAGCTCGAGTGCGTGAGGCGAAGTGGTCATGAATGAATCCTTGAGATTGTGCCGCGGGGCGTGAAAGTACTCGCGGCGATGATAGAGGGAAGGAAAGAAAGCGAGCCATACGGGTTCGCGAAGCAGAAGAGGGTGGGGCGCGCACTGGAGGCCACTAGAAAGCGCCCGACAGGTAGCCAACAACGAACAGCGCCAGAACGCTGACGGCCAGAACAGCCGTTGTGATGACCAGAATCATCGGAAGCGACGCGCGCTGCTTCTTCGGCGGGGTCAGCATTCCCCGCGTGGAAGCGTGGGTACTCACCGCACGACTGGCGCTGACCGGGGCGGAATCTCCGCCCAGCTGATCGGCGTCAAGCTGGTCCATCATGTGGTCCATCTCGGACGAATCAAACAGATTCGGGTGGGCGCCCGTCGAGCCGAGACTGCGCGGCAGGTCGAATGACCCGGTGATCATGATCTCGCCGGTGTTGGAGATCGGACTCGCACTGCCGGGCTGGTGGGGAATCGCCGGCAGAATCAGTGCATTCGTGGTGGTGGGGATACCGCCGGCTCCGATACCGCGGTTGATCAGTTCGTCGAGCGACTGGTCGGGTTGCGACTCTTCGGCCCGCGGGGCATCCGCGTCGACCGACCAGTGCCCGATGGGCGGTGTCCAGGCGGCAGTCGCACCGGACGGCGCCTCGTCCTGGCTAAGCCGTTCGGCCACGATCGGTTCGGCATACATCTGTTCAGGTTCGACGAGCGGGGCAGGGGCGGGCTTCGACGGCTCGGGCTCGATCAGCTCCGCCTCGATCAGGTCAGCATCTACGGCTGCAACATCGACGGCTGCTGCATCAACGGGTGCAACGTCGGCAGGGGCAGCGTCGGGCGCCGTCAGATCTTCCCGCGCGTGCAGGGCGCGCAGTTCCCGGCGGCTCAGGTTGTGCGGCGCCGAACCCTGAGTCAGCGTGGCGGGCTCGGCTGCGGCGGGCGTTGTCGGGTCGGCGGGCTCGTTTGGCTGCGCCTGCTCGGTGGGTGCGTCCGGCTCCGACATGGTGTGGTGCCGACTCGATCGACGGGATGACTGGGAGTGTGGTGTTGCGGTGAAGGATGCCGGACGAAGCGCGGCCGGCGCCAGCACGGGAACCTCCACGGTGGGAATGGCTTCGTGTACGACGGGACGGTCTTCATCCTGATCGCGGGCGAGTTCACGCGCCTGACGTCGGCTGAGCGGCTGAGGGTCTCCCAACGTCATGCCACACTCCGATACAGATGATGCTTTGAGATGTACTGGACGACCCCGTCGGGGACCAGATACCAGACCGGGAATCCCCGATTGACCCGTGCCCGGCAGTCAGTGGACGAAATAGCCAGTGCCGGCACTTCCAACAAGCTTACGTCCTGGTTCGGCAAACCCGAAACGCTCAGCTCGTGGCCCGGACGACTCACAGCGACGAAGTGCGCCAGCTGCCAGAGCTCGCGCACGTCTTTCCAGCCGAGAATCTGGGTGATTGCATCCGCTCCGGTGATGAAGAACAGCTCGGCGTCCGGACGTTCCTCGTGCAGGTCGCGCAGCGTGTCAATCGTGTAAGTAGGCCCGACCCGGTCGATATCAACCCGACTCACCGTGAACCGCGGATTGGACGCGGTCGCGATCACGGTCATCAGATACCGATGTTCACCCCGGGTCACGCCGCTCTTCTGCCAGGGCTGCCCGGTCGGCACAAAAATGACCTCGTCGAGGTCAAAACTCTGCGCGACCTCACTGGCTGCGACGAGGTGCCCATGGTGAATGGGGTCGAACGTTCCGCCCATCACGCCGATGCGCGGACGCCGAACTGTCACGTTAAGACCAGGCTTCTAGTGGCCACCGGTCGTGGAAGTACCACCGTGTCCGCCGTGCGCGGCAGCGTAGGCGTCAGCCTTGCCGCTGTGGCGGTTGGCGACATCGCGAAAGCTCCACAACACGACGCCGAGCGCCAGAAACAGCACGGCCGCGACCATCGGGTAGACGATGAGCGGCAACGGCAGGGCGATGTGCTCGACCTCGGTCAGCACGGCACTCAGAAAAGACATCGGTTCTCCATTCACGGGCCACACCGGTCAGGCGCGGCTTGAGGTGGCTGCGACGGGTCGCGGGCCTGACGACTCACGCCGTCGCCTCATTCTAGCCGGACCCCGGCATCTTCCGGACCTAGGCACGCACCTGGCCGGTGCCGCGCACGATCCACTTTGTGCTGGTCAACTCTGGCAAACCCATGGGCCCTCGGGCGTGCAGCTTCTGGGTGGAAATTCCCACCTCGGCGCCGAATCCGAATTCGCCGCCGTCGGTGAACCTGGTCGAAGTATTGACCATGACCGCGGCCGAATCGACCTCGTTCAGGAAACGCTCGGCGTTCTGCAGGTCGTTGGTGATGATCGACTCGGTGTGCCCGGTGGAGTAGCGACGAATGTGGGCGATGGCCTCGTCGAGTGAATCCACGATCGCCACTGAGATGTCGAGGCTCATGTATTCCGTGCCCCAGTCGTCGTCTGTCGCCGGGACCGCGTCGGGATAGAGCGCGCGGGTGCGAGCATCCGCGTGAATGGTGACACCGGATGCCGCGAGCCTGGCCAGCACATCGGGAAGCAGTCGTTCGGCGGCGCTGCGGTGCACGAGCAGAGTTTCGAGGGCGTTGCAGACGCTCGGCCGGTGGGTCTTGGCGTTGTGCACGATGTCGATCGCCCACTGTTTTGTAGCCGACTCATCAAGGAAGACGTGCACGACACCCGCACCGGTCTCAATGACCGGTACCTGGGACTCGGTCACCACGGTTTGGATAAGGTTGGCACTTCCCCGCGGAATGAGCACGTCGACGTAGCCGCGCGCTTTCATGAGTTCGGTGGCTCCGGCACGGCCGAAGGGATCGATGGTCTGCACCGAGTCGGGGTTGAGCCCGGCCGCGGTGAGGGCCGCCTGCACCAGATCGATGAGCACACGGTTGCTGTTCTCAGCGGCGGAACCGCCACGGAGCACGACGGCATTGCCACTCTTCAGCGCGAGCGCAGCGAGGTCCACCGTGACGTTGGGACGAGCCTCATAGATGACGCCGATTACGCCGAAGGGAACGCGCACCTGGCTGATCTTGATGCCGTTGGGCAGGCTGCTGCCGCGCACGACCTGACCGACCGGGTCGGTGAGCAGGGCGATCTGTTCGACGGAGTCGGCGAGGGCCAGGATGCGGGGCTCGTCGAGCTTCAAACGGTCAAGCAGGCCCGTGCTGAGACCGTTGGTGACCCCGGCGTCGAGATCGACCTGGTTGGCCGTGACGATCTGATCAACGTGGTCGCGCAGCGACTGGGCGACCAGTCTGAGCGCTGTGTTCTTCACTTCCGTCGGTGCCGAAGCGAGCAACAGGGAGGCCGTACGAGCGGCCTCGAGGGTGGGCGTGAGCTGGGCGACATCGTTCAGTGACTGCAACATGCCCTCCAGTTTACCGGAGGGGATGGACAAGGACTATGTCCGGTTCTCAGGGCAGGCGAAGGGCTGACGGCGCGGCCGATGGTTCGAACCAGGTTCCGACCGCTTCGCCGCGCAACGCTTCGGCCACCAGTCCGGTGGCGGTAACGAGCACAGCGGTACCCGCCTGGGCGGCGATCCGGGCGGCCGAAATCTTGGTACTGGCTCCCCCGGTGCCGACACCGTTGACCTTGGTCGCGCCGAACTCCATGCCCACGAGCGGATCCCCGGAGGCGACATGGCTGATGCGCTCGGCCCCGGGCAGGTGCGGCGGGCAGGTGTAGAGAGCGTCGACGTCGCTGAGCAGCACGAGCAGGTCGGCGCCGATCAGGATGGCGACGAGGGCGGCCAGCCGGTCATTGTCACCGAATCGAATCTCGTGCGTCGCCACCGTGTCGTTCTCGTTCACGATCGGCAGGATACGCAGCGCCATCAGACGTTCCATCGCCCGCTGGGCGTTTCCGCGGTGGGTGGCGTTGTCGAGATCGCTCGCCGTGAGCAGCACCTGGCCGGCGACGATGTCATACCGGTCGAGGCTGTCCTGGTACCGAAAGATCAACAGGTTCTGGCCAACGGATGCCGCTGCCTGCTGGGTGGCCAGATCGGTCGGTCGTTCCTGCAGTTGCAGATACGGCATGCCGATGGCGATCGCACCCGATGACACCAGAATGACTTCGGTGCCGCGACCGTGCGCTTCGGCGAGGGCGTCGACGAGCGGTGCGATCTGCCCGGCATTCTCACCGCTGATGGATGAGGAACCGACTTTAACGACGATTCGTGCCGCCGAACGAACGACCTGCTGCGAGTGCACCCTCATCGGCGCGCATCCCCCATGTATTCAACACTCACAACGTGCAACCCCACAGACAACTAAAACTCCGGCGTAAATAATAACCGCGAAGTGCGCGATCATGCGAAGTTTACCGAATCCAACCGATGATTTTTGCTGTCAGGATTCGACAGCTCCCGTTTCAGTGCCAACCCAACGATGAAGAAAATGCGCAATCATCAAAATTGGGTGTATCGGTTGCGCATATCCCCCGTCAATCACCCCAAAAGGGGTACAGACGGTCGGTAATCACTGAAATATGCTCAGGTCACCGACCGGCACCCTGCTTACCCCAGAGGTGGCCGTCACACAGTCGCCGTCGAACGGGACTAATCGTCGCACCCCGCACCCCGCACCCGAAAAACGAGGTACAACTTTGCATACTGTCGTGTCCGGCGGAGCCGGTTTTCTGGGCTCCCACCTCTGTGAGGCCTTACTAGACCGGGGCGATTCCGTCACCTGCGTCGACAACCTGGTGACCGGACGGGAGGGGAACCTCTCTCACCTCCGGCAGAATCCGCACTTCTCATTCGTCAGGGTGGACGTCACGGATCGGGAGGCCATCAACCTGGCGCTCAGTGGGTTGCGCGTCGACGCCGTCGCGCACCTGGCCAGCGCCGCATCTCCCCCCGACTACCACCGGATTCCGCTAGAGACACTGCGGGTGGGCAGTCGCGGAACGGAGAACATGCTGGAACTGGCCAACGGTCATGGAGCCCGGTTTATTCTCGCATCCACAAGCGAGGTTTATGGGGATCCCCAGGTACACCCGCAACGGGAGGACTACTGGGGCAACGTCAACCCGACCGGGCCGCGCAGCGTCTACGACGAAGCCAAACGATACGCGGAGGCCGTGACGAGTGCCTATGGACGTACGCGCGGCACAAACGTTGGAATCGCACGCATTTTCAACACCTACGGACCGAGAATGCGGGCCATCGACGGCCGCGTAGTGACATCCTTCATCGCCCAGGCTCTCAACGGTGACGCCCTCTCTATCTACGGTGATGGATCTCAGACGCGCAGTTTCTGTTACGTCGATGATCTGATTCGTGGCCTCATCGCACTGCTCGACTCTAGCCACAGCGGCCCAATCAACATCGGCAACCCAAGCGAGCGCACCGTAGCCAGCCTCGCTGAACTCATCGTCGCGCTGTCGGGATCCGATTCCGACATCGAGTATTTTCCCCTTCCGACCGACGATCCGACTCGTCGCAAGCCCAACATCGACCTCGCCATGAGCGCACTGGAGTGGATGCCCCGGGTCGGAATCCTGCAGGGTCTGAAACAGACGATCGCTTGGTTCGCCGGTCGCCCGGACGAGGTGCGCGACGCTGCCCCGTTCCTGGTGGGGGCTCAGCCAGACGGGCAGGTCGACATCGACAGGTCCGACAATTCGCTGGAGCGGCTTTATGCCGAGCCGGCTGCCTGAGGGGGATCGAGCAAATTGAATGTAACAGTCATCGGTACGGGGTATTTAGGTGCCGTGCACGCGGCCGGGATGGCGGCCCTCGGGCACAATGTTCTGGGAGTAGACGCCGACCCCGCCAAGATTGCAGTGCTCGCGCGCGGCGAAGCACCGTTCTTCGAGCCCGGTCTTCCCGAGTTGCTGCGCCAAACGGTCTCCTCGGGATCCTTGAGTTTCACAACCTCCCTCCAAGAGGCTGCCGAATTTGGCGACGTGCATTTCGTGTGCGTTGGAACGCCGCAGCTGGAGGGCTCTCACAGTGCCGACGTCAGTTTCGTCGACGCCGTCGTGACCGAATTGGCCTCCTATGTCACCCGCTCCTGCCTGATCGTCGGCAAATCGACGGTCCCGGTGGGGACCGCTCGGCGACTCGCCGCACTCGCCCGGTCAATCACCGCTGCAGGCGTGCCCGTCATGCTCGCCTGGAACCCGGAGTTCCTGCGCGAGGGATTCGCCGTCGAAGAC
The DNA here is from genome assembly GCF_004402535.1 of Cryobacterium glaciale. Classification (GTDB taxonomy): domain Bacteria; phylum Actinomycetota; class Actinomycetes; order Actinomycetales; family Microbacteriaceae; genus Cryobacterium; species Cryobacterium glaciale. The sequence goes on from NZ_SOEY01000006.1 coordinate 338,328, forward strand.
ACCCTGAACCCCGACCGGCTCGTCTTCGGTGTGAGCGACGACCGATCCGAGCAGATTCTTCGCTCGGTCTACGCCCCCATCCTCGACAAGGGCACGGCGGTCTTCTGCACCGATCTCGAGACCGCCGAGCTCGTCAAGGTGGCGGCTAATTCCTTTCTCGCGACCAAAATCTCCTTTATCAACGCCATGGCCGAGGTCTGCGAAGTCGTCGGCGCTGATGTTGTGACCCTGGCGGATGCCATTGGTCAGGATGCCCGGATCGGACGCCAATTCCTGAATGCCGGTGTCGGGTTCGGCGGCGGGTGCCTCGGCAAGGATATTCGTGCCTTCCGTGCTCGAGGCGAGGAACTCGGAGTCGGCGAGGCCCTGGAGTTTCTCGGCTCGGTGGAGTCCGTCAATACTCGTCGCCGCCAACGTGTGCTTGACCTCGCGGCGAACATTCTCGACGGAGACGTGGCGGGACGCCGGATCGCGATTCTCGGCGCGTCGTTCAAGCCGAACAGCGACGATGTTCGCGACTCGCCGGCTTTGCACGTAGCGCGGGCACTTCATTCCCGCGGCGCCGTCGTAACGGTTCACGACCCGGCTGCCATCGCCAACGCCCGACGCGCCGCCCCTCAACTCGGCTATGCCGGCTCGATCACCGATGCCGTTCAGAATGCCGACCTCGTCGTTCACCTGACGGAGTGGGAAGAATATCAGGAGCTCGATCCGGGCACGCTCCACTCCCTGGTTGCGGCAAAGAACATCATCGATGCCCGAAACGCGCTTGAGCCCGACGATTGGAACGCAGCGGGCTGGAATTTTCATGCCCTTGGTCGGCCGATCGCGCCAGCCTGGGCTACAACATCCATCAGCAATTTGGTCCTCTCCGAGGCCGAGGAAGAAGAAGTCGCATGAGAATTCTGGTCACCGGCGGAGCCGGATTTATTGGATCGCACGTCGTGGACAATCTGCTGGCCCAGGGGCACGAGGTTCGGGTCTACGACAAGATGGTCGAGCAAGTGCACGCGGGCAACGGCCCGCGCTATGTCTCCGAGGATGCCGAGTTCATCTACGGCGAAATGAATGATGCCGAAGGCTTGACCGACGCACTCCGTGGCGTTGAACAAATCGTGCACTTGGCCGCCGAGGTCGGCGTCGGCCAATCGATGTACGAAATTTCCCGCTACGTCGATGCCAATACTGGAGGGACCGCCAGACTGCTCGACGTCATCGTCAATGGAAAGAACGACGTGTCCAAAATCGTAGTGGCCTCATCGATGTCGATCTATGGCGAGGGTTCGTATTGGTGCGCCGAGCACGGGGCCATTTCCCCGCGCCTGCGCTCGGAGGCGCAGCTGAGGGAACGCCGCTGGGAGCCGGCCTGCACGATCTGCGGCCAGGATCTGTCCCCGGTTCCAACAGCGGAGAGCAAACCGCTCTTCCCGACCTCCGTCTACGCGATTTGCAAGATGGATCAGGAACTCCTCACCCTGTCGGTCGGTGCTGCGTATGGCATCGATGTCACAGCCGTACGGTATTTCAACGCGTACGGACCGCGCCAGGCGTTGTCGAACCCGTACACGGGGGTGGCCGCCATATTTAGTGGACGTCTCCTGAACGGCCTTGCACCCATCGTGATGGAAGACGGCAACCAGAAGCGCGACTTCATCCACGTCAAAGACGTTGCAACGGCAACGGTTCTAGCGCTCACCGCCCCCAAGGCCAACGGCCAAGCCATCAACATCGGTATCGGTGACCCGATCAGCATCTCCGAGGTCGCCACCACGCTGGCAAAAGCCTTAGGGCGTGAGGAAATCGCGCCGATCATCACTGGCGAGTACCGCGCGGGAGATATCCGCCACTGCTGGGCCGACCCCACTCTGGCCGAGGAGATTCTCGGGTTCGAGCCCGAGTACCGCTTTCGGGACAAGGGGGTGGAAGAACTGGTGAACTGGGTCGGCTCTCAAACGGCAGTTGACAAGGTGACAGCAGCGAACGACGAGCTACGCAAACGAGGCCTCACCGTATGATCGGCCTGATTTTGACCTGGTTACTCATCGGCGTTCAGATCGTTTACCTAGCCAGCGCCCTCATCACGCTTTGGTTCTACACACTGCCGGTGAATCTGGTCGACCGATCTGCCGAACTACCACCGAAACTCCCTAAGATCGTGCTGTTCTATCCCGTGCTCCGCGAGCTTGAACAGACGATGCGCACGACCTTTACCGGAATGCGACGGGCCCAGTACCCCCAAGAACTGCTCCGCGTCATTTCGATCCCCAATGACAATGATCCAGAGACCATTGCGTCCCTGAAGCGACTGCAGCTGGAGTTTCCCTTTCTTGAGGTTCTTCCCGTCCCCGCCACGACGGACCCGACCTGGGATGCCGTGTGGCAGGCATGGGAGACCAACCCGAAGGCCTACTGGTGGCACCAGGACAAGCGCAAGGGTGACAAGGCGCTGCCTCCCAAGAAGACGCGCCAGCTCATCTGGGCCATGTATCAGGTGGCGCCCGGCAACGAGGACGCGCTGCTTTCGTACATCGACGCCGACAGCGTCGTGCCCGAAGACTTCTGGAAGACCGCCGCGATCGGGATGGAATCCTACGACGTCGTGCAGAATACGAATATCACCGGTAATCTGCTCAGCAGCTGGCCCGCGTCGTTTTACGCCATGGATCACATCGCGTGGGATTCATCGCTGTACAAGCACATGTCGGCCGACGGGCAGCATCCGTTTTACGTACTCGGCAAGGGCCTGTTCTTTCGATTCAGCGACCTTCTCAAGGTCGGTGGCTTCCACCCGTGGCTGACAATCGAGGATCCTGAGATCGGGATGCGCATGTGGACCAACGGCGCAAAGCTCGGGGTGGTCGAATCTCCCCTGATCGAAGAGGTTCCTGCGACGTGGAGCCAGGGCGTTACGCAGCGCAAGCGGTGGGTTGCCGGATTCTTCCAGACGCTGTCGGCACCGCTGACCCGAATGGGTATGACCAGGGCACAGCGCTTTCGCGCGCGTCTCAACTTTGTGCCGTGCCTATCACTCGCTTTCAACCCGATCGGGTTTTCCGTGGGAATCTGGGCGCTCGTGGCCAGTTCACAAGGGGAGGTGCAATTCAGCATCGGCACGACCGCGCTGTCGATCCTGACGATGTCTTTGGCCCTCACCCTCATGGTGTGGGGCATGGTGCAGGCCGGCCGGATGTCCCGGCCCGTCCTACCCCAGCGGCGTGACCGGGTTCGGTACGTGCTGCGGGTGAATCTCGTGTTCATTTTGGTCTACTGGCTGTGGTGGGCGATTCCCCTCGCCAAGGGCTTCACCATGTTTTTGCAAGACGGTGGTCTGGTCTGGGAACGTACGGAGAAACGCGACGCCAACAGCGCGCTGGTTCGTCGCGAGGTTGTTACGGACTGACCGGCGGCAGGGCACCGATTGTTACACTGGCCCCGGTCTGCAGTCCCGCACCGAGGGCCTGGACTCCCAACGTCCCTGCGGCCCGAGGCACCCAGGTAGCCACGGTTGGATGAAGGCCTTTCAGGTTCATGCCGGCGACCATCGCTGCCTCCGTCGGAACCTGCGCGAACAACCGCAGTCCCAGGGCGCGGAGATCCTGGTTTCCGATCGGTACGCGGTCCTGGCCCCCGACAGCGGTGTTCGCTCGGATGGTCTGGGCCGTCCGGTCGAAGGCCATTTTCGAGTTGAGGGGAGCGAAAATATTGTTGACGATGGTCACGCCATTATTCGGGTCAGCGATGGAGAGGCGTACGTCAACCTCGGTCGATCCGCTGATCGCGGGGCTTACGGTCCGCAGATTGCCGATCAAGGTGTTGTTCACGACGTCGACGTTCTTCGTATTGAAAATGTGTACGCCGCGACCACCGCAGGCCGTGATCACATTGCCCTCGATCAGACCGCGTTTGAGGTATGGCCGCAGAAACGGATGAAGAGAGTTCGGAATCGCCAGGGAATCGGGGCTGATCCCGTTGCCGTCCGTGACGAAATCGAATCCACCCGGCGAATACGGCACCGTACAGATGACATCGTAAATATAGTTGCCCACAGCGCGATAGCCGTAACGTTCCGTAGCGGTGAGGTTCTCCGCTCCGTAGAAGCTGATACCCGATGTGTTGTAGGGGGAATACTTCGACGTGGCGTGGATGGTGTTGAAAAAGATGTCGACCGCGTCCCATCCACCACCGGGAAGCACCGCGGCGCCCCATCGAGTCGGAGCCGTGTAGAAACAATTGACTCCGCCACCGGGAAAATCGTGGATGTGGCATTCCCAGACGGCAATATGACAGGACGAGCGAAAAATCGCCACTCCGGAGGGATTGGTGTCGGCACTCGTCTGCGCGCCACGAATTTCGAGTCCAAAGATTGCAATGTAGCTCGAGCGCTGAATGTCGATACCATCGTTGAATTTGCTCGCGTCGTCTGACGTTGTCGACTGTGACACGTCGATGACCGGGGTCGTGCCAGGAGCATTCTCGATAGTGATCCAGGCCAGATCGGAGCCATGAACATCGTAGAACAACGCATGGTCGTAGGTTCCTTCGCCAACCCGGATTCGATCCCCTGGCCGTGCCAGTGAGATTCCACGTTGAAGGGAACGAACCGGTGTCGAGTTCGACACGCCGTCGTTGAGATCGCTGCCGACTCCGGAGACATACAGAGTGCGCAGACCGCTCGGGTATAACAGACGAAATCCGTCGCGCGTATTGCGCATAACGCCCAGCCCCGGAATATTGACGGCGGAATCAGGTCCCGGGCCCGGCTGCCGACCAGCCGCACCGACCGCTGCACCGGGATGGCTCCAGTCGGCTGCCGTCATTCCGATAACTCCGATGCTCGTTCCCACGGCAGCGGTGAGAAATGCGCGCCGAGAGACCCGCGTGAGAATGGAATCTGTAGCAGCGCTGCCGCTTTGGAGCGTCGACATGCCTAACTTCTTTCAGGAGGACGACTGTACGAGTTTCATCTGCCAGCCTTGCCGAACAGCAACGTTACGCCGAACCTCACGCCAGATCCACTCAAGCCGTGTGCATAACTGAACTGCGTCAGAGCAACGCGCGACGCTCTTCGCTGGCCGTCGGTTCGAACCAGGTGCCCACGTGCTCGCCGCGGAGGGCGGCAGCGGCCAGTTCGGTGGAGGTGACCAGAACGGCGGTGCCGGCCTTGGTCGCGAGGCGGGCGGCGACGACCTTGGTGCTCGCTCCCCCGGTGCCGACGCCAGTGGCTCCGCTGGAGCTGAATTCGAAGCCGTCGAGCGGGTCGTCGGCGGCGATGAAGTCGAGTTTCTCCGCTCCCGGCAGGTGCGGCGGCTTGGTGTAGAGCGCGTCGACGTCGCTCAGCATGATCAGCAGGTCTGCGTGAATGAGGGTCGCGACGAGGGCCGCGAGGCGATCGTTGCTGCCGAACCGCAAACCGTAGACGGCCACGGTGTCGTTCTCGTTGACGACGGGCAGGATGCGCAGGTCCAGCAGGCGTTCCAATGCACGGCGGGTGTTGCTGCGGTGCGGTTCCTTGAGTGCGTCGCCCTCGGTGAGCAGCACGGTGCCGGCAGCGATGCCGTAGCGGTCCAGGCTTTCCTGGTAGCGAAAGATCAGTACGTTCTGCCCGACGGCGGCCGCGGCCTGCTGGGTGGCGACGTCGCTGGGTCGTTCCTCCAGGTTGAGGAACGGCATGCCGGTGGCGACGGCGCCCGAAGAGATCAGCACGACCTCGGTACCGCGACCGTAGGCCTCGGCCAGGGCGTCAACGAGGGGGGTGATCTGGTCGGAGTTCTCGCCGCTGATCGACGAGGACCCGACCTTCACGACGACGCGTTTCGCGCCGGCTACGTTGTCTCTGGCTAAGCCACTCACTTCTGTACTTCTTCCGCAGTCTCGTCGTCGTTCTCGTTCTCGTTGTCGCCGCCGGCTTCGGTTTCGATTTCGGCGGCGGTTTCGGCGGCAGCGACTCCCCCATCGGCCGTCAACTCCACGTCGGCGAGGCGCACGTCTTCGTTGTATTCCTCTTCACCGGTCTGCCACATGCCGGCTTCGCGCTCACGAATGAGTTCAGCGCGGGCGGACGACTTGGCGTCCATCCGGCCGAAGTACTCTTCGCGGCGTTCGTTGCTGGTACGACGCTTGGGTTCGTCGAGGCGAGAGTCGGTGCCGCGCGGGGCGGTGATGAGCTCGGCGGTCGACGTGAGAGTGGGCTCCCAGTCGAACACGACACCGTGGCCAGGGCCGATGATGACGGTCGAGCCGGCGATGGCGCCCGACTTGTACAGCTCGTTCTCGATGCCCAGTTTGGCGAGCCGGTCGGCGAGGAAGCCGACGGCCTCGTCGTTGGTGAAGTCGGTCTGCTGAATCCAGCGTTCCGGCTTCGTGCCCAGAATGCGGTAGATGTTGCCGAAGGTGCCGCCCTCGACCTTGATGACGAAGCCACCCTCGTCAACGGCCTTGGGACGGATGATGATGCGCGGCTTCTTCGCTTCGGCTGCGGCAGCCTCGGCGCGGCCTTGCTCAACGACCTCGGCGAGGGCGTAGTTGAGTTGCTTGAGCCCTTCGTGGGTGACGCTGGAGATCTCGAACACGCGGTAGCCGCGGGCTTCGAGGTCGGCCTTGACGAAAGCGGCCAATTCGCGACCTTCGGGCACATCGATCTTGTTCAGGGCGATGAGCTGGGAGCGCTGCAGCAGCGGCTTCTGGCCGTCGGGGACCGGGTAGGCGTCGAGTTCGCCGAGGATGACATCGAGGTCGCTGATCGGGTCGCGGCCGGGCTCGAGCGTGGCACAGTCCAGAACGTGCAGCAGGGCCGTGCAACGTTCGACGTGACGCAGGAATTCGAGACCGAGGCCTTTACCCTCGCTCGCGCCCTCGATCAGGCCGGGCACGTCGGCGATGGTGTAGCGCGACTCCCCCGACTCGACGACGCCGAGGTTGGGGTGCAGCGTGGTGAAGGGGTAGTCGGCGATCTTGGGGCGAGCGGCGCTCATGGCGGCAATCAGGCTGGACTTGCCGGCGGAGGGGTATCCGACGAGCGCGACATCCGCAACGGTCTTGAGCTCGAGGTAGACGTCGCCTTCCCAGCCGAGCGTGCCGAGCAGGGCGAAGCCGGGGGCTTTGCGCTTGGTCGAAGCGAGGGCGGCGTTGCCGAGCCCACCCTGGCCGCCCGGCGCGACGATGAGACGCAGGCCGGGTTCGTTCATGTCGAGGAGCTGGTTGCCCTCCACGTCCTTGACCACGGTGCCGATGGGCACCATGAGCTCACGCATCTCACCGTTGTGGCCGTTGCGGTGGTCGCCCATTCCGGGGCCGCCGTTGTCGGAGCTGCGGTGCGGCGAACGGTGGTAGCCGAGCAGGGTTGTCGTGCTCGGGTCGGCGACGAGAACGAGGTCGCCGCCGCCGCCGCCGTTACCGCCGTCGGGGCCGGCGAGGGGTTTGAACTTCTCGCGCTTGACCGAAACACATCCGTTTCCTCCGTTGCCCGCTCGTAAATGCAGCGTCACGTGGTCAACGAATGTGGCCATGGAGTGCCCCTTTCAGGTGGCGCAAGAAATGCTTCAAAACACGGTGCTATGAAACGAATGCGATAGATCAACTGGGTCGTGCAGAAAATTTTCGACGGACAAACACGTCAGGGCGGACCGAAGCCCGCCCTGACATTCAAATTGTGCCAACCTACTCGGCGGCCACCACGATGTTGATGACCTTGCGGCCACCCTTGGCGCCGAACTGCACTGAGCCGGCTTCGAGGGCGAAGAGCGTGTCGTCGCCGCCACGGCCGACGTTGACGCCGGGGTGGAAGTGCGTGCCGCGCTGACGAACGATGATCTCGCCCGCGCCGACAACCTGACCACCGAAACGCTTTACGCCGAGGCGCTGAGCGTTCGAGTCACGACCGTTGCGAGTGGAACTCGCACCTTTTTTGTGTGCCATCTGTCTATCTCCTCAGGCCTAGGCGATGCCGGTAACCTGAACGCGAGTGAGCTCCTGACGGTGCCCCTGACGCTTCTTGTACCCGGTCTTGTTCTTGAACTTCTGGATGACGATCTTCGGACCGCGAAGGTTGTTCAAAACCTCGGCGGTGACCTTGATCTTGGCCAGCGACGTAGAGTCAGAGGTGATCTTGTCGCCGTCGACGAGAAGCACGGCGGCCAGCTCGACGTTGCCGTCCTTGTCAGCCTTGATTCGGTCCATCGTCACGATGGTACCGACCTCTACCTTCTCCTGCCGCCCTCCGGCGCGCACAACTGCGTAAACCACTTTACGTACCAATCTCTGGGGAGCCTGAGGCTCCGATTTTGGAAACTCACTGCTCTGACTTGACTGCTGTATTCACTGCAGTACACGAACCGGCTGGCCCAGCGCACTCAGAAAACCTTGGTATTGGCGTTTATTTTTCTAACGCACACCAAGGGTTGACTTTACCTGATCCGCTACCCGTGGTCAAACCAACGGCACGGCGTGTCCGAACCACATCTCAAACACAGTGTGGCTCGTAGACTTCGATCATGGCAATACTTATCGACCAGCCTAGCTGGCCGGCGCACGGAACGGTGTGGGCGCACCTCGTGAGCGACTCAGATCTCGAGGAATTGCACGCTTTCGCGGCCGCCGCAGATATTCCACGGCGAGGTTTCGACCTGGACCACTACGACGTGCCCGAAGCGCGCTACGCCGACCTGGTCGCCGCCGGGGCACTGCCGGTGAGCTTTCGCGAGATGATCGTGCGGTTGCGCTCCAGTGGCCTGCGGGTGAGCGCCCGGGAACGGCGAGGTCTCTAAACCGGTCGCCACCTAGTGCCAGGTGGCGCCGAACCCGAGCACGCTGCGGCGCACCTCACCGGTCGCCACGTTCACGAACAGGGTGGTCACATCCGTCGCCTGAGTATTGACCGGGTACCCGTCGGAGAGTTCGGTGTCGCGGTTCGGCACGATCTGCACGGCCAGGAACTGGTCGTTCGGGGAGAGTTCGAAACCGACGATCGTTTCTGAAGCGGATGCCGGCGCATAGACGGTGCGCGCCTCACCACCCTGCACCAGCGAGAGATACTGCCGCACCGAACCGGTGGCGGCATCGAACTCGGCGATACGCTGCACGTACCCGGCGGAGTCCGTGCCGGCTCCCCCGGCGAGGAAACGCAGTTCCGCCGTGTACTGGGTGGTGCCGGCCACGCTCTGCGGCACGATGGCGGACTCCGTACCCTGCGACAGGTCGAGCACATACTGGCCGTCGCGGTCGGAGACGGCGATGCGCACGCCGTCGGGCGCGAACGCGGTGAGGTTGGCGAATTGCCCGAGCGGAACCGCTGGCTCGAGTTCTGGTTCGGTCTCGAGCGGGTTGCCGCCGGACTGGTCGAGCGGATTGATCAGCAGCAGCGTCGAATCGTATTGCCGCGCGACGATGTCGGCGCGATTGGCCATGAATCCCCAGGTCGTCACGCTGAGGGGATCGCCGTCGAGATCAGGAACAGCCTTGGCGGCATTGGTGCGCAGGTCGAGCACGAACAGCACGTTGTCGTAGTGCGGGCCGGCGGCATCCGCTGCGCTGGTGAATCGAAAGCCGAGCAGAGACTGGCCGGGCGCGGCCTGCAGGTCGTGCACGAGGCCTGTCCCCGGCAGGTTGAGCACTTCGGCGGTGCCGTCGGCGTCGACGCGGTAGAACGTGTTGGCCAGGTCTGCGTTGACCGTTACGACGGCGAGTTCGCTGCCGATCGGGACGAACTGCTGGATGTTCGCCGACTCGAACGCTACCTCCGTGTCAGTGGAACCGGTCGTGGTGCGCAGGATGCGGTCGGCACCTCGAGTGCTGGCCTCGGCGGGCGGCTGCGCGCGGCTCAGGTAGTACAGCGACGGTTCGCTCGTACTGAACGACGCCTTGAGGGTCGATTGTCGGTCGACGGCCGTGCCGGTGATCCCCCGCACGGAGACCGCATAGTCGGTGTTGTAGGCGAGCGGCTGCGGAAAGGAGATCACGATGGAGTTTCCGCTCGTCGTCACCTGAAACGGTGCTGCGGGCTCAATACCGACCTGCTCCGGAGTGACGTCGGCCAGTTGTCGGTTAGTCGTCAGCACCAGGCGCGCGTTCGCGGACGAGACCACGGCAGTCGCGTCGACCTCGACGTCGCTGAGCCGCGGACCGCTCAGCAGGTTGACGGCGACGAGCGCGAGGCAAGCGACGACCAGACCGCCAACGAGCATCCAGAGGGACCGGAGGAAGGGGCGCATCGACCGTGCCGGGAGCGGCTGTCCCGTGAGCAGATCAGTGTTCAGGTCAGTAGACATAGGGATCATTCGGCTGGTCCACCGGGACGATCTCGACCGGGGTGATCGCGAGCGGGTCGCTCGCCGTGGCACTCACGCTCGGGTCGAACCGGCCGGTAACCTGCACCCAATCGTCGACCTCGTACTCGGCCTGCCAGCCCGGCAGGTAGACCGGAACGCCGATCGGCTGCGCGTCGACGGCGCAACAGGTCACCACGAACCGGGCGACGTAGAAGACGTTGTCGGGGTCCTGGGCGTCGGGGGTCACAAATCCGATCACCTGGGCGGTCTTGTCGGCGTAGAAGGCAGGATCGGACGACTGAGCGAGCAGGGACACCCACTCCCGCACGCTGAGCTGTTCGAAGTCGCCGGTGCCGATGAGCGTCGCTGCCTGCTCGGCGTCATCATCGGTGCCCAGTCCGCCGGAATTCACCTCACGCTGGGTGGCCGTCGCGCTGGTCAGGGTGGTCGGCGGGACGACGACCATGGCGACTCCCATGACCAGGAGCAGCACGACTCCCACCCCGGTCAGGGTCGTCTCGAACCGTCCGGTGTGCCCGACCTCGAAGTGGCGGCGCCGGGCGAACCCGGCGCCCACGAGCACGAGCCCGATGACGGCCATGGCGATCGTGAACACGAAGTAGCGCGGGTGGATATACAGCCCGAGCTGGCCGCTCAGACCCAGCCAGAGGGTCGCCACGACCACTACGAGACTGAGCACGACGCCCTGCCAGCGTTCGGCCCAGTAGCGCAGGGCGGCGGCTGGCGGCATCCGTTGGTCAGGCAGCATAGTTCACCAGCAATCCGAGCGCCGCACTCATCAGGCCCACCACGACGGTGATCTGCAGGAGGGTGCGGCTCGTGAAGGTCGTGCGCATGAGGGCGAGCATCTTGACGTCGATCAGGGCGCCGAACACCAGGAACGCCACGATGCCGCCGGGCAGGAAGGTACTGCCGAAGGACAACACGAAGAAGGCGTCGACGTTGGAGCACACCGCCACGATGAAGGCCAGGGCCATCATGGCCAACACCGACCAGACCGGGTTGCTGCCGAGGGCGAGCAAAACCGATCGCGGAACGAACACCTGGGTGAGGGCGGCGACGGCGGAACCGATGAACAGGGCCGGCATGATGACCGAGGTTTCACGAATGAAAATCTCGGTGGTGCGGCTGAACCGGCTCTCCCGGTCGTGCTGGTGATCGTGCCCACTGGTTGAGCCGATCGCGCAGGCTGCGGCGAACCGGCTCGTCAACAGGCTTTGCGGGTCGGGGTGCTTGCTGAACAGCCAGCCGACCACGTTGGCGATGAGGAATCCGCCGAGCAGGCGGGCGACCAGGATGTGGCCGTCCCAGCCGAAGGCCTGGTGCGTCGTGATGATCGTGATCGGGTTCAAGATAGGCGCGGCGAGCAGAAAGGTGATCGATTCCGACACGGTGAACCCGCCGACCATGAATCCCCGGGCCAGCGGAACGTTGCCGCACTCGCAGACCGGAAAAAACATGCCGAGCAGTGAGATCGACGCGCGGCGTAGAATCGGGTTGCGCGGCAGGTGCCGCGCCAGCACGCCGTGCGGCAGCCAGACCTGCACGACCGCCGAGAGCAGAATGCCCAGGAAGACGAAGGGCACCGATTCGATGATGACGCTGATCGCGAGGGTGAGGGTGTCCTGCACCCGGTCCGGCAGCGAGAAATCGCTCAGCTGCTCATCGACGAAGGCCGGTGACAGCGCCCGCAGCACGAAAACGGCGAGCACCACCAACACCCCCGCGGTGAGGCCGAGTGGCCATCGCCGCAGGAGAGGGAGCTGCCCGCCGATTACGTTACCGTCTGACTTGTTGCCGGGGCCTAGTCGCCGTGCGGCGGCTGGCTGGATGATGACGCAGCGGTCGCCGTGCCCGTTGCGGTCAGGATGGCCTGGCCGGTGGCACCGCCCGCGGTCGTGACCCGGCGGCTGCGCCCGCGTCCCTGGCCGGGCAGTTTCGGTTCGGGCAGCGAGTCCAGCACGGAGTCCAGCAGCTGGTCGGTGACCTGCTTGCTGGGGCGCCGTGCGGTGCGTGTCGACTTCTTCACCGGAATGTCGAGGATGTCGACGGACTCGGACTGTTCAGGCGCTGGCACCTGGACCGCCGAGGTTCCAACTGCCGGTGCGCCGGCTGCGAGGGTGCTGCGGCCGGCGCGGGTGCGGGGTGCGGCATCCGCTACCGGGGCGGGGGGGCTGTCAACGACTGGCTCGCTGACCGGATCGCTAACCCGGGCAGCGGATGCCGCCGGCTCGGCCTGCTGCACGCTGGCCTGTTCTACGCTGGCCTGTTCCACGCTGGCCTGACGTGCGCGGGCCAGTTCAGACCGCGACTGCTGGCCGCGCCCATTCTGACCACGTGAACGCGACTGGCGGCCGCGCGAACGCTCGGTGCTGGGGTGCTCGGGGCCGGTCGGTTCCGCACTCGGCTGCTCGACACTCGGTTGCTCGGTGCCGGCCTGCTCGGTCTTGGCTTGCTCGGTCTTGGCTTGCTCGGTTCCGGCCTGCTCGGTGGCGGTGTGAGCAGCCGTGACCGGCGGTACGGCCGTTGCGTCGGCATCCGCTGCCCGGGTAGCGGCCGCCGGGACGATCGCGATGGAACCGGTACGAGTGATGGTACGGGCGGCGATGAGCGCGAGGGCCTGCTTGGCGTCCTCGGTGATGCCGTGGGTGCCCTGGCCGCTCTTCGGTGCGTCGGACCCGCCGAAGTGGGCGTCACGGTGGCCACCGTCACGCTGACCGGAACTGTCCCGGCTGTTGTTCGAGCCGTTACTGGAACCACCATTGCTGCTGGAACCGGAGTTGCCGGACCCGTTGCTGGCCGCGCTACTGCCGGTCTTGGCGCGCGGGCGGCGTTCCTGCGGCGGCTGCGCGGTTTGGCGGTGCTTCACGACCGGATCGTGGTGAACAATAATGCCGCGGCCGGCGCAGGCCTCACAGTTCTCGCTGAACGATTCCAGCAGGCCCAGGCCGAGCTTCTTACGAGTCATCTGCACGAGTCCGAGCGAGGTGACCTCAGCCACCTGGTGCTTGGTGCGGTCGCGGCTGAGACACTCGATCAAGCGACGCGACACGAGGTCGCGGTTGGTTTCGAGCACCATGTCGATGAAGTCGACGACGATGATTCCGCCGATGTCACGCAGTCGCAGCTGACGCACGATTTCTTCGGCCGCTTCGAGGTTGTTCTTGGTGACGGTCTCTTCGAGGTTTCCGCCGCTGCCGACGAACTTGCCGGTATTGACGTCGACGACGGTCATGGCCTCGGTGCGGTCGATCACGAGGGATCCGCCGGACGGCAGCCAGACCTTGCGGTCGAGGGCCTTCTCGATCTGTTCCGAGATGCGGAACTCGTCGAAGGCATCGACCTCGCCCTCGTAGGTTTCAACCCGCTCGAGCAGGTCGGGTGCGACCTGGCTGAGGTAGGTCTCGATCGTGGCGCGCACGTCGGGACCTGCCACGACCATGCGCTGGAAGTCTTCGTTGAAGACGTCGCGCACGATTTTTACCAGCAGGTCGGGCTCGCTGTGCAGTTCGGCCGGCGCCTGCGCCGACTCGACCTGTTCGGCGATGCTCGCCCACTGTTCACGCAGCCGGTTGACGTCCACGGTGAGCTGCTCGTCGGTGGCGCCCTCGGCGGCGGTGCGCACGATGACGCCCACATTGTCGGGCAGAACCTCCTTGAGGATCTTCTTCAGGCGAGCCCGTTCGGTGTCGGGGAGTTTGCGGCTGATGCCGTTCATCGAGCCGTTGGGCACGTAGACGAGGTAGCGACCGGGCAGGGAGACCTGGCTGGTGAGGCGGGCGCCCTTGTGACCGATCGGGTCCTTGGTCACCTGCACGAGTACCTTGTCGCCGGGCTTGAGCGCGAGCTCGATGCGGCGGGCCTGGTTGCTGGTGCCGGAGTTCTCGGCGGCGGCGTCCCAGTCGACCTCACCGGAGTACAGCACGGCATTGCGGCCGCGTCCGATGTCGACGAACGCGGCTTCCATGCTCGGCAGCACGTTCTGCACCCGGCCGAGGTAGACGTTGCCGATGAGCGAGGCGTCCTGGTTCTTCGCGACGTAGTGCTCGACCAGCACACCGTCTTCGAGCACACCGATCTGGATCTTGTTGTGCTTGGCACGCACGACCATGAGGCGGTCGACGGACTCACGGCGGGCGAGGAACTCGGCCTCCGTGATGACGGGGCGGCGGCGACCGGCGTCGCGGCCGTCGCGGCGGCGCTGCTTCTTGGCTTCGAGCCTTGTTGACCCCTTGATGCGCTGGGGTTCGGTGATGAGTTCGGGTTCACGCGGTGCGCGCACCTTGACGACCGTGTTGGCGGGGTCGTCGGTTCCCGATCGGTTCTCGTCGCCGGTGCGACGACGGGCCCGGCGACGAACCGTCGTGGCCTCCACGTCGTCGTCGTCCAGTTCGTGCTGTTCCTGGTGCGACTGCTGCTGCGACGAGCGGATGCCGGTACGCGCCGGCATCGGCAGGATCTCCGGCGCCTGGAAAAGCAGGGAGAAGGACGAGCGCACCGGCGCGGCTGCCGGGTCGTCGGCCGTGGCGTCTGGCGTGGCGTCGATCATCTGCTGGGCTCCGGTGACGTTGTTGTACTCTGCGATGGTCACCTTCGCGGGGGCCTCGGCCACCGGCACAGCGGGCGCCTCGATTGCCGGTTGCACGGTCGGTGCAGAGACCGGCGCCTTCCGGGTTGATTTGCGAGTGCCGAACAGGCTCTTGCGTTTCTTGTTTTCGTTGTCTTCCACCATCACTGGTGCGCTCCTTGACCGCTGTGGGTGACCGCGCCACCCACCGGTTACTCTCTCGTGCGAGATTGTCACCTTCGTGACAAACCCCGCGAATTTTTTACTACGGCAACCGGCTTTGCCCCCTGGCGTCACTCGAAACTGTTGCCAGTCGAAACTGTGCTGGGGGCTGTGCTCTGGCTGCTAATACTTCGGGTCGTGGGACCCTAATTCTGGGCGACTGTTGCCCAGGCAAGCCCTGTAATCATTAAGCCCTGTAATCATTAAGCTCTGTACTCATTAAGCTCTGT
This sequence comes from Cryobacterium glaciale, assembly GCF_004402535.1. GTDB lineage: Bacteria > Actinomycetota > Actinomycetes > Actinomycetales > Microbacteriaceae > Cryobacterium > Cryobacterium glaciale. The sequence continues at coordinate 353,630 of NZ_SOEY01000006.1, forward strand.
GGCGTCTGCTTGAGCGCGGCTCAACGACTATCAACGATTATCGCATGTAATCGCACAAAGCCACGCCGCCCGCGTGGCATAATCGCAAGAGTGCCACAGACAGACCGTTCACAACGTCCAACCGGCTTGGCTATTTTCCTGATCATCGCCGGGATCATTGCGTTTGCAGCGGCCTTCGCCCTCACGCTCGACAAGATCCACCTGCTGGAGGATCCGAACGCTCAGCTCAGCTGCAGCTTCAGTGTTCTCATCGGCTGCGCGACCAATCTCTCCTCCCCGCAGGGCGCGATTCTGGGCTTTCCCAATCCGCTGATCGGGCTCGCCGCCTGGAGCGTGGTCATCACGATCGGCATGGCGATATTGGCCGGGGCGCGATTCGCCCGCTGGTTCTGGGTGGGGCTGAACGTCGGCATGCTCGCCGCGATCACCTTCGTGATCTGGTTGATCGGCCAGAGCATCTTCGTGCTCGACGTGCTCTGCCCGTGGTGCATGGTGACCTGGGCGGTGACCATTCCGGCCTTCCTGGCCGTGACCCTCTACAATTTCACGGTGGGCAATCTGCCGGGTGGGGCATCCGTTCGCCGCCTGGCGGAGGCTGCCTACTCGTGGATGTTCGTCATTACGATCGTCTGCTACATCGTGTTCTTCATCGTCGCGCAGGTCAACATGGACGTCGTGAACCGACTGTAGCCAGAACCAGAAAACCCCCGCCTCGGAACCGAGACGGGGGCTTTTTAGGCGGTGATCAGTCGAACCAGAGCGCGAGTTCGCGTGCGGCGGACTCGGGCGAATCCGAACCGTGCACGAGATTCTGCTGCACTTTGGAACCCCAGTCGCGGCCGAGGTCACCGCGGATGGTGCCGGGCGCGGCGGTCGTGGGGTCCGTCGTGCCGGCGAGGGCACGGAAGCCCTCGATGACCCGGTTGCCCGCGACGCGGAACGCGACGATGGGGCCGCTCTCCATGAATTCGACGAGGGGCTCGTAGAACGGCTTGCCCTCGTGCTCGGCATAGTGCGCGGCGAGCAGCGAGCGGTCGGGTTCGACGAGCTTCACGTCGACCAGGGAGTAGCCTTTGGTCTCGATGCGGCGCAGAATCTCGCCGGTCAGGTTGCGGGCAACGCCGTCGGGCTTGACCAAGACGAGGGTTTCTTCAATCGGGGTGTTCATTCAATCTCCTTGTGTTGATCCGGATGCGGGTGATCTATTCTCGAGCCGGTGATCATGCAGTAGGTCCACATGGCGGCAAACAGGGCGCCGACGAAAAACATGGCCGGGGTGACGAACCCGGTGGCGATGATGACTGCCTGCAGCAGCCAGCCGATCGCATAGGACCAGCGATAGCGCAGCAGTGCGATCAGGGCGACCATGGCGAGGCAGAGCAGCACGCCGCCGATGACCACGGCGAGGGGTGAGACCGGGCCGGGCTCGGTCGCCACGGACACGAGCCCGAGGGTGACCACTGCGCCCAGGAAGACGACGATGGTTTCAAAGCCGAGCAGGATGGTCGCGAGCGAGCGTGTGACCGAGCGCGGCCCCCTCACTTCTCCATCCATTCGCCGGCGGCGGCGAGGGTGATCGCTTCGCCGACGAGCACGATGGACCCGGTGACCAGCACAGCCCGTTTGGGTGCCTCGGCGGCCCACTCGCGGGCGCTGTCGAGGGCGCCGGCCAGGTCGTCGAAGCGGAAGGTGACCTGGTCGCTGGTCCACTCGGCGATATTGTCGGCGAGGTCGTCCATGCGCACGGCCCGCTCGGAGTGCGGCTCGGTGACGTAGAACCGGTCGACCTGGGGGGCGAGGGCGGCGACGATGCCCTGCGCGTCCTTATCGGCGAGGATTCCGACGACCACGGCGATCTCATCGAAGTCGAAGTACGCCTCGAGCGCCGCGGCGAGTGCCGTGGCACCGTGCGGGTTGTGCGCGGCGTCCACGAGCACGGTCGGTTCGATCCCGACGAGTTGCAGGCGTCCGGGCGAGGTCGCGCTGCCGAGCCCCTCGGCAAGCAGGTCGCTGACCAGGGCCTGGCTGCCAGCGCCGAGGAACGACTCGACGGCGGCGATGGCCAGCGCCGCATTCTGGGCCTGGTGGGTGCCGTAGAGCGGCAGGAACAACTCGTTGTAGGTGCCGGCTAGGCCGCGCACGGAGATGACCTGGCCGCCGACGGCGATGGTGCTCGAGAGCAGTTCGAAGCCCTCGTTCTCGCGGGCGAGTGTCGACTCGCTCAGCTCGGCAGCACGGTCGAGTTCGGCCTGAACTTCCGGGCTCTGGGCGGCCGAGACCACGGATGCTGCCGGCTTGATGATGCCGCTCTTGGTGCGGGCGATCTCGGCTACGGTGGTGCCCAGGCGCAGCGTGTGGTCGAGTGCGATCGGCGTGAAGACGGCGACCTGGCCGTCGGCGACGTTGGTGGAATCCCACTCGCCGCCCATCCCGACCTCGATCACGGCCACATCAACCGGCGCGTCGGCGAAACAGGCGAAGGCGAGCACGGTGAGGGCTTCGAAGAAGGTCAGCGGCACCTCGCCGGCGGCCTCAAGCTCTTTGTCGACGAGACCCAGGTACGGCTGGATGTCGGCCCAGTTCGCGGCCAGGATCTGATCGCTGATCGGTGCACCGTCGATGACGATGCGCTCGTTCAGCCGCACCAGGTGCGGGCTGGTCAACAGGCCGGTGCGCAGTCCGTAGGCGCGCACGATGCTCTCGACCAGGCGGCTCGTGCTGGTCTTGCCGTTGGTGCCGGCCACGTGAATGATCGGGTACGAGGTCTGCGGATCGCCGAGAAAGTCGAGGGCGCGACGGGTCGGCGCGAGGCGCGGCTGCGGCTGGGCCTCCCCCACCCGCAGCAGCAGCTCGGCGAAGACGGCGTCCCCGGCTTCGCGGAAGGCGTCCAGGGGAGCCGGCTGGTTCATCGGCTCCTCGTCATCGCCGCGCCCGGTGATGTTCTTCCAGTCGGAGCTGTCGTCAGTGGGGTTATCAGCGGGGGTGTTATCAGACAAGGATTGCTCCGTTCACGCGTGCGACGGCCACGATGACGGCGCCCAGATTGACATAGTGGTCGGCTTCAAAACGAACGTAATGTTCCACCGGAGCGCCGATGCGCGCTTCCAGCCACTCCGACGGCAATTCGGCGGCGAATTCGCCGGTCGACGGGCGGTGCGTGGTGAAATTCGTGGCGAGGGTTTCCGCCGCAACGTCGACTCCCCGGGCGCGGTCGAAGGAATCGGCATCCGCTTCGCTTTGAAAGACCAGATCCAGACGGATGCGGTCGCTCACCTGGAAACCGGCCGACTTGCGGGTGTCCTGCACGGCCCGAATGAGGTCGCGGGCGAAGCCCTCAGCCTCGAGCTCGGGCGTTGTGGCGGTCGCGAGAAGCGCGAAACCGCCGCCGGGCAGCAGCGCGAGGGCGGCTGCACCGTCCCCGGCGTCGCTGTTGGCTTCGAGGGTCAGCTCGTACTCGCTCGGTTCAAGGGCGATGCCGCCGGCTGTGACGACGCCGTCGGTCTCGGTCCAGTCGCCGGCGCGAGCGGCCTTGATGACCTGCTGCACCTGCTTGCCGAGGCGGGGGCCGGCGGCGCGGGCGTTGACGACGAGCTTGCTCGTGACACCGTAGGCGGCGGCGCTGTCGTCTTCGAGTTCGATCAGCGTGACCGTTTTCACGTTGAGCTCGTCGCGGAGAATGGCGACGAACGCTGCCAAGGCTGCGGTGTTGCCGGTAACGACGGTGAGGTTGGTCAGCGGCAGGCGCACCCGCAAGCCGGCCTGCTTGCGGAGCGAGAGCACGGTAGAGCTGATCAGACGCACCTGGTCCATCGCGGTGACGAGTTCGTCGTCGGCGGGGAACAGGGTGGCGTCCGGCCAGTCTTCGAGGTGCACGCTGCGGCCCCCGGTGAGGCCCTGCCAGATGCGCTCGGTGACGAGCGGCAGCAGCGGAGCGGCAACACGGCAGACGGTTTCCAGCACGGTATAGAGGGTGTCGAAGGCTTCGTGGGCGGTAGCTCCTTCGGCGGCGCCGCCCCAGAACCGGTCACGCGACCGGCGCACGTACCAGTTGGTGAGCACGTCGGCGAAGTCACGCAGTCGCGCTGCGGCGACGGTGCTGTCGAAGGTTTCGAGGTCGTTCGTGACCCCGACGACGAGGTCGCGGGTCTTGGCGAGCAGGTAGCGGTCGAGCACGTCGGTGGAGTCGGTGCGCCAGGTGGCCTCGTAGCCACTGGCACCGTCGGGGCCGGAGGCGTTGGCGTAGAGGGAGAAAAAGTAGTACGTGCTCCACAGCGGCAGCATGACCTGCCGGGCGCCCTCACGGATTCCCTCCTCTGTAACGACGAGGTTGCCGCCGCGCAGGACCGGCGAGCTCATCAGGAACCAGCGCATGGCGTCGGCGCCGTCACGGTCGAAGACCTCGTTGACGTCGGGATAGTTGCGCAGCGACTTGCTCATCTTCTGGCCGTCGTTGCCGAGCACGATGCCGTGGCTGATCACGTTCTTGAACGCCGGCCGGTCGAACAGGGCGGTGGAGAGCACGTGCAGCAGGTAGAACCAACCGCGGGTCTGGCCAATATATTCCACGATGAAGTCGGCCGGGTTGTGCGCTTCGAACCATTCCCGGTTCTCGAAGGGGTAGTGCACCTGTGCGAACGGCATTGAGCCGGAATCGAACCAGACGTCGAGCACGTCGGTGATGCGGCGCATCGTGGACTGGCCGGTGGGGTCGTCGGGGTTCGGGCGGGTCAGCTCGTCGATGTACGGGCGGTGCAGGTCGGTCGGGCGCACCCCGAAGTCGGCGGCCAACTCGTCGAGCGAGCCGTAGACATCCGTGCGGGGGTAATCGGGGTCGTCGCTTTTCCAGACCGGGATGGGTGAACCCCAGTACCGGTTGCGGCTGATCGACCAGTCGCGTGCGTTACCGATCCACTTGCCGAACTGGCCGTCCTTCACGTTCTCCGGAACCCAGTTCACCTCCTGGTTGAGCTCGACCATGCGCGGGCGAAAATCGGTGACGCGCACGAACCAGCTCGACACGGCCTTGTAGATGAGCGGGTTGCGGCAGCGCCAGCAGTGCGGGTAGGAGTGCTCGTAGCTGGCCTGGCGGATGAGCCGGCCGTTGGCCTTCAGCAGCGCGGTGAGCGGCTTATTGGCGTCGCTCCAGAGCTGGCCGGCCACCTCGGGAATGTCGCTGAGAAACTTTCCACCGTCATCGAGCGAGAGGATGACCGGGATCCCGGCGGCCTCACAGACCTTCTGGTCCTCCTCGCCGTAGGCGGGAGCCTGGTGCACGATGCCGGTACCGTCGCTCGTTGTCACGTAGTCCGCGACGAGGATGCGCCAGGCGTTCTGGGTGCCCCAGACTGATTCGTCGGCGTAGTGGTCGAACAGGCGGTCGTAGCTGACACCCTCGAGCTCACTGCCGAGTACGGTGCGGGACACGGCAGCGGATGCCTCGGCTGCGCTCTCGTAGCCGAGGTCCTTGGCGTAGTTGCCGACCAGGTCGATCGCGATGAGGTATTCGGCACCGAGTACTTCAGCGGACGAGTCGGCGCCCTCACGCAGCACCTCGGCGTCTGGCGTGCCGTTCGGACCGGCCGGCACGACGGCATAGACGATCTCGGGGCCCACGGCGAGCGCGAAGTTCGTCGGGAGCGTCCACGGGGTCGTGGTCCAGGCCAGGGCGCGCACGGCGGTGAGGCCGAGCGCCTCGGCCCTGGCGCCGATCAGCGGGAAGGTGACCGTGACGGTCTGGTCCTGGCGCATCTTGTAGACGTCGTCGTCCATGCGCAGTTCGTGGTTGGAGAGCGGGGTCTGGTCACGCCAGCAATAGGGCAGCACTCGGTAGCCCTCGTAGGCCAGCCCCTTGGTGTGCAGTTGCTTGAACGCCCAGATCACCGACTCCATGAAGGTGATGTCGAGGGTCTTGTAGTCGTTCTCGAAGTCGACCCAGCGGGCCTGGCGGGTGACGTACTCTTCCCAGTCCTTGGTGTACTCGAGTACGGATTCGCGGGCGACCGCGTTGAACGCCGCGAGGCCCATCTCTTCGATCTGGCTCTTGTCGGTGATGCCGAGCTTGCGTTCGGCTTCGAGCTCGGCGGGCAGGCCGTGGGTGTCCCAGCCGAAGCGGCGGTGCACCTGCTTGCCGCGCATGGTCTGGAATCTCGGGAACAGGTCCTTGGCGTAGCCGGTGAGCAGGTGGCCGTAGTGGGGCAGGCCGTTGGCGAAGGGCGGGCCGTCGTAGAAGGTCCATTCCTCGGCGCCGGCGCGTGCGTCGATCGAGGCCTGGAAGGTGTCGTCGTTCTTCCAGAATTCGAGCACCTCGTTTTCGAGGGCGGGAAAGTTCGGGGAGGGAACGATGGCCTCGGCGCGTGTGCCATGGGGGGTCGTGGTGCGGCTCTTGGGATACAAAATGCTTCTCCTACCGGGACGGGTCGCTGGGGCCCTGCTCCACGAGGACGAACGATTCTGTAGAAATCGCCGCGGTACCACCTCGCTTGCCGCCCGAAACCGCTGGGCGACCGCTTGTTCAGAGGCTGTGACGGGCCCGACCCGTTCGGTTCTACTGGAATGCCGCCCGAGGGAGGCATCTGTTCTTCCGAAGACTTCCCGGTGATGGCCGAGTCACTGTCATTCGACTCAATCGTACCGGACGATCGACCGCCGTGGCCTAACGTTGAGGGGTGAAGAATCAAATGCGGCACCCAGCCCGTACCCACCGCCTGCTCGCCGCCACGACCGGCATCGTCGCCCTTGGCCTGCTGGTCGCCGGCTGCACCCCGACCGGCTCCAACGAACCCATCGGTGAACCGCAAGACGGCGGCACGCTCACCTACGCCTCGGGCGACGCCGAACCGAGCTGCCTCGACCCGCACGTCGGCGGAAACTTTCCCCAGGCGCTGGTCAGTGCCCAGTACCTCGAATCACTCGTTTCCCGCGACGACGCCGGCCAGATCATTCCCTGGCTGGCCGAGTCCTGGACCCCGAGCGGAGATGCCCTGACCTGGGACTTCACCCTGCGGGACGACGTGACCTTCACCGACGGTACGGTGTTCGACGCCGCAGCCGTGCAGGCCAACATCGCGCACCTGCAGGACCCGACGACGCTCTCGTCCACCGGATACCTCGCCCTCGGCAAGGTCGCCTCGGTCGAGGCGGTCTCCCCCACCGTCGTGCGCTTCACGTTGAGCGAACCGGACAGCGCACTGCTCGAGTCCCTGTCCCAGCCCTGGCTCGCGATGGAATCACCGACGGCCCTCGAACGCAGCCAGGACGAGAACTGCGCGAGCCCCGTTGGCACCGGCCCATTCATCGTGGAGAGCTGGGTGAAGCAGAACGCGATCACCCTCGTGCGGAACGACGACTACACGTCCCCGCCAGCGGATGCCGCCCACGACGGCCCCGCTTACCTCGACGAGGTCATCTGGCGGTTCATTCCCGACTCGGCGTCGCGCTACGCCGCCCTGCAGTCCGGCGAGGTCGACGTGATCGACAACGCCCAGCCCGACACGATCGTGCAGGCCGAGCAGAGCGATTCGATCGACCATCTCGACTCGCCCCGGCCCGGCGCCGCCAACCGCATCGAACTGAACTCCGGTCAGGCCCCCTTCGACGATGTGCGCGTGCGCGAGGCGTTCATCCGCACGGCGAACGTCGACGACGCCGTCTCGAGCCTGTTCCAGGGCACGGCCACGCGGTCGTACTCGGCGCTGTCGAGCGTTGAGGCCACCGCCGTCTCGAACGCCGCCGTCTTCGACTACGACCCGGCTGCTGCCGCGGAACTCCTCGACGACGCCGGCTGGAATGAAACGGATGCCGACGGGTACCGCGTCAAAGACGGCGTGCGGCTGTCGGTGGAGTTTCCGGTGAGCACAAACCAGTCCATTCCGGCCGAGCAGAGCGTGTTCGAACAGATCCAGGCGACCGCGAAGGAGACCGGCTTCGAGGTGAAACTCGCTCCCCTGGACCTCTCCAGCTGGTACGCCGCCCTCGCGTCCAACGACTACGACGCCGTGAGCGCGCCGTACACCAAGGTCGGCCCCGACGTGCTGCGCATCCTGTATCACTCCGACAGCATCGTGCCGGCGCCGAGTGGGTACTTCGCCAATCTCGCCCAGGTCAGTGACCCGGAAATCGATGCGCTGCTCACGACGGCGGCACGCACAACGGATGCCGACGAGCGCCGCGACCTCTACACCGACGCCCAGAACCGCATCCTGGAGGGTTTCTACCTCCTGCCGCTCTACGACCAGCAGAATCACTACCTGCTGCGCGGCGACGTGGTGGGCCTCCGTACCCTGCCGACCGTGGCCGTTCCCACACTGTACGACGCGTGGCTGAACCGGTAGGCCCACGCCGGGCCGCGCTGCGCGTGATCGGTCGGGTGGCGGCCCGCCTCGGCGGGGCGGTCTTCGTGCTGTGGGCGGTGGCCTCGATCACCTTCTTTGCGGTGCGCCTCATTCCGGGCGATCCGGCCCAGGCGGTGCTCGGCGGCCCCGGATCGCAGGCCTCGCCCGAAGCCCTCGCAATGGTGCGCAACGAATATGGTTTCGACCAGCCCGTCCTGGTGCAGTATCTGGCCCAGCTCGGTCGGCTCGCGACCGGCGACCTCGGCCGGTCCTACGCCCTCAATCAGGACGTCGGCCCGCTCGTGCTCAGTCAGCTCGGCGGTACCCTGCTGCTGGCCGTTCTCGCCCTGGCCCTGGCCTGGTTGCTGGCCCTCGCGTTGGCCGCCTGGTCGACGCGCGGCGGCACGGTTGCGGCCCGGGTGGGGTCCGGCCTTGAGACCGTCGCGGCCGCCCTGCCGCATTTCTGGCTCGCGACCTCGCTGATCGTCGTGTTCAGCATCTGGCTCGGAGTGTTCCCGCCGGTCAGCACCGGCGGTGCCACCGGGCTGGTACTTCCGGTGCTCACCCTCGCCATACCGCTGGCCGGTTTTCTCGGCCAGATCATGCGCGAATCACTGCTCCTGGCCCTGGAGAGCCCGTTCGTGCTCTCGGCCCGTTCCCGTGGCGAAAGTGAGCGCGGAGTGCTCTGGACCCACGCGCTGCGCCACGCCTCGCTACCGGCGATCAGCCTCTCCGGGTGGGCGTTCGGCTCGTTGATCAGCGGCGCGGTCGTCGTCGAGACTATCTTCGCTCGCCCCGGGCTCGGTCGCACGCTGCTGAACGCGGTCACCCTGCGAGACGTTCCGATGGTGATCGGCGTGGTCATGATCGTCGCGGTCGTCTACATCCTCATGACGCTGCTGACGGATGCCGCCACTCGCCTGGCCGATCCCCGATTGCGGCTTTCATGAGCGATCTCGAAGTGCAGGCCGAACTGTCCGACCGGGCAGCACGCTCCAGCCAGCCCGGCCGGCCACGCCGAATCGGAGCGGCCGAGGGTGTGGCGGGCGTGCTCGCCCTGTTCCTGGTCGTAGCGGCAGCCTGGCCGCAACTTCTCGCCCCCGGGGACCCACTCGGCATCGATCCGCTCTCGGCGTTTCAACCGCCGACGCTCGCGCACGGTTTCGGCACCGACGAGTCGGGCCGGGATATTTACACCCGGATCCTGCACGGCACCCAGTACTCGCTCCTGATCGGCGCCGCCGCGACGGCGATCGGGTTGGGGCTCGGCATCGTGCTCGGCACCCTCGCCGGAATGCTTGGCCGCGTCGTGGACTTCACCGTGAACCGCTTCCTCGAGGTGCTGTTCGCGTTTCCCGGGCTGCTCCTGGCGCTGCTGATCATCGTCATCTACGGTCCCGGCGTGGTGACCGCCACAATAGCCGTGGGCCTGTCGACCGCGCCCGGCTATGCCCGCATCATTCGCGCGCAGCTGATCTCGGTGCGATCGACAGCCTTCGTCGAGGCGGCGACCGTGCTCGGCCGCACCCGCTGGCAGATTCTGCTGCGCCACATCCTGCCGAACACCCTCGCGCCGCTGTTCGTGCTGGCCACTCTCGGCATCGGCCAGGCCATCGTCTGGGCGGCGACGCTCAGTTACCTTGGCCTGGGCGCCGAACCGCCGACCGCCGAGTGGGGCGCCATGCTCTCGGCCGGTCGCACCTACATCACCTCGGCCTGGTGGATGAGCTTCTTTCCGGGCCTGTTCATCGTGCTGACCATCGTGACGGCCACGGTACTCGGCCGCAGCATCGACCGGCGAATGAGGCACGCATGAGCATGACCGAGCCCGCAGCCGCACTGACCGTGCGCAATCTGCGGGTCGGCTTCCGCGCCGACCCGGTCGTTCGCGGTGTCTCGTTTGAGATCGCCCGGGGCGAGTGCCTCGCCATCGTCGGCGAATCCGGCTCGGGCAAGAGCGTGACCGCGCGCAGCCTGCTCGGGCTCGCAGGGGCGAACGCCCGGGTCAGCGCCGACCGGCTCGAACTCGCCGGGCGGAACGTACTGGGCCTGACCGACCGTGCCTGGCGCGCCCGCCGGGGCAAGGACGTGGGCCTGGTGCTGCAGGATGCCCTGGTCTCGCTCGACCCGCTGCGACCGATCGGCCGGGAGATCGCCGACTCGCTGCGCCTGCACACCACCCTCGGTGCCGCCGCCCGGGCACGTCGCGTGCTCGAGCTGCTCGACGCGGTCGGCCTGCCCGACCCCGCACGGCAGGTGCAGAAGCTCTCCGGGCAGCTCTCCGGCGGGGAACGCCAACGCGCCCTGATCGCCGCGGCGATCGCGCTGGACCCGCCGCTGCTCATCGCCGACGAGCCGACAACGGCGCTCGATGTGACCGTGCAGGCACAGATTCTGGCGTTGCTCGAGCAGATCACCAGGGCCGGCACCGCCGTGCTGCTGATCAGTCATGACCTCGCCGTGGTGAGCCGCATCGCCGACCGGGTCGCGGTGATGCATGACGGCCTGCTCGTAGAGACCGGAAGCAGCAGGCAGGTTCTCGGGTCGCCCCGACGGGAGCAGACCCGACGCATGGTCGCGGCGATCCCGGCCGACAAGCCGCGCGGCACTCGGCTGTCCCTGACCCTTCGTGCAGCGGATGCCCCGTCACCGCCCCGAGTCCCGATACCGAGCGCCGTTCCCCCCGCCAGCACGGCCGTGCTCGAAGCTATCGGCCTGTCCAGGAGTTTTCGCCGGCCGGACGGCAGCCGGCACCTCGCCGTCGACGACGTCTCCTTCGCGCTGCAGCGCGGGACCACCCTCGGAATCGTGGGCGAGTCCGGCTCCGGCAAGACCACGACCGCACGCCTGCTGCTCGCTCTCCTGGCGCCCGAGCGGGGTGAGGTGCGCGTATTCGGCGAGCCCTGGAGCGCGGCGAGCGAGAAGACCCGGCGCGGGCTCCGTCCCAGCGTCGGCGCCATCTACCAGGATGCCCTCGGCTCGTTCGATCCGCGCTGGAGCGTCGCCGAGATCCTCACCGACGCGCTGGGGCTCCTTCAGCGGCGCCGCGCGCCGCTGACCACGGCTCGACTCGTGACCCTGCTCGACGAGGTCGGCCTCGCCGCCGCCGTGCTGCCCCGCCGCCCGCTCGAACTCTCCGGTGGGCAACGTCAACGGGTCGGCATCGCTCGAGCGCTGGCCGCCAGACCCGAGATTCTCATCTGTGACGAACCAGTGTCGTCGCTCGACGTGAGCGTGCAGGCACAGGTGCTCGACCTGCTCGACGACCTGCAGAGGGAGCGCGGGCTCAGCCTGATCTTCATCTCGCACGACCTCGGTGTGGTGCAGCACGTGAGCGACGAGATTGCGGTCATGCGAGCCGGATGCCTCGTGGAAAGCGGGCCGGCGGCGCGCGTGTTCGCCGCGCCGCAGCATCCGTATTCGATGCAGTTGCTTGCCGCAGTACCCCGTCTGTCGGCCTGAAGAGCACGCCGACGAACGTGCCGGAAGCCCCCGTTCGGGGGAAAAGGGCCGATCGGGTAGATTAGAGAGGCACACTCAGGCACCTCACCATCGACACGGTGCCGGATACCGAACCGGAGAATGATGACCCACGCTGACCGCGTCCCTGAAAAGCCCGCCCTCGAAGGGCTCGAAGCCAAATGGGAAACCCGTTGGGAGAGCGACGGAACCTACCGGTTCGCTCGCGAAAACGCCACCCGCGAAACGATCTACTCGATTGACACTCCCCCGCCGACCGCATCGGGCTCGCTGCACATCGGCCACGTGTTCTCGTACACCCACACCGATGTTGTGGCGCGATTTCAGCGGATGCGCGGCAAGAACGTCTTCTACCCGATGGGTTGGGACGATAACGGCCTGCCCACCGAGCGGCGCGTTCAGAACTACTACGGCGTGCGCTGCGACCCGTCGCTCGGCTATACCGAGAATTTCGTCCCACCGTTCGAGGGCGGCGACGGCAAGAGTTCCAAGGCCGCCGACCAGCTGCCGATCAGCCGCCGCAACTTCATCGAACTGTGTGAAACCCTCACCAAAGAAGATGAGAAGCAGTTCGAAGCGCTCTGGCGCACCCTCGGCCTGAGCGTCGACTGGACCCAGACCTACCGCACCATCGGCCAGGAAGCCCTGTTCACCTCGCAGCTCGCGTTTCTCGGCAACGTCGAACGCGGTGAGGCCTACCAGGCCATGGCCCCCACCCTGTGGGACGTCACCTTCCGCACCGCTGTCGCCCAGGCCGAGCTCGAAGACAAGGACATGCCCGCCGCGTACCACCGGGTGTCATTCGCAAAGCCCGACGGTTCGACCATCGAGATCGAGACCACCCGGCCCGAACTGCTGCCGGCCTGCGTCGCCCTCGTCGCGCATCCCGATGACGAGCGCTATAAGCACCTGTTCGGCACCACGGTGACGACCCCGGTGTTCGGCGTCGAGGTCCCCGTGCTCGCCCACCACCTCGCCCAGAAAGACAAGGGCTCAGGAATCGCCATGATCTGCACCTTCGGCGACGTGACCGACGTGGTCTGGTGGCGGGAACTCGACCTGCCCAACCGCGCCATCATGGGTTTCGACGGCCGCATCATCGCCGAGGTTCCAGGCGCCATCACCTCAGACGCCGGCCGGGCCGCGTACGCGCAGCTCGCCGGAAAGACCGTCTTCTCGGCCAAGCAGGCCGTCGTGGAGCTGCTCCGCAGCAGCGGCAACCTGATCGGCGACCCGAAACCGATCGTGCACGCGGTCAAATTCTTCGAAAAGGGCGATAAGCCACTCGAAATCGTCTCCACCCGGCAGTGGTACATCCGCAACGGCGCTCGCGACGAGAAGCTGCGCGCGCGCCTGCTCGAGCACGGCACCGAACTGGCCTGGCACCCCGAATTCATGAAGGTGCGCTACGAGAACTGGGTCAACGGTCTCACCGGTGACTGGCTCGTCTCCCGCCAGCGTTTCTTCGGCGTGCCGCTGCCGGTCTGGTACCCGCTCGACGCCGACGCCAACCCGGTCTTCGACCAGCCGATCGTGGCGACCCGCGACCTGCTGCCGGTCGACCCCTCCTCGGATGCCGCGCCCGGCTTCACCGAAAGCCAGCGCGGCCAGGCCGGCGGCTTCGTCGGCGAGGTCGACGTCATGGATACCTGGGCCACTTCCTCACTCACCCCGCAGCTCGCCGGCGGCTGGGAGCGCGACCCGGAGCTGTTCAACCTGGTCTTCCCGTATTCGCTGCGACCGCAGGGCCAGGACATCATTCGCACCTGGTTGTTCTCGACCCTGCTGCGCGCCGAGCAGCAGCACGGCACGTCGCCGTGGCAGCACGCCGCGCTCAGCGGCTTCATCGTGGACCCCGACCGCAAGAAGATGTCGAAGTCCAAGGGCAACGTGGTCACCCCGGCCGACATGCTCGAGCTGCACGGTTCCGATGCGGTGCGCTACTGGGCGGCATCCTCTCGTCTGGGTACCGACGCGGCCTTCGACCCGAAGAACCCGACGCAGATCAAGATCGGGCGTCGCCTCGCCATCAAGATCCTCAACGCGAGCAAGTTCGTTTCCATGTCGCAGGGCAGCCGCACGGCTCCGATCACCGAACCGGTCGACCAGAGCATGCTGGCGGGACTCACCGCGGTCGTCGCCCAGGCCACGACAGCCTTCGAGAACTACGACCACGCTCGTGCGCTGGAAACCACGGAGAGCTTCTTCTGGACTTTCTGCGACGACTACCTCGAGCTCGTCAAGGAGCGCGCCTACGGTGAGCCTGGACCGGAGCAGGCATCCGCTGTCGCGGCGCTGCGCACCGCTCTGGCCACCCTGCTGCGCCTGTTCGCACCGTTCGTTCCGTTCGCGACCGAAGAGGCCTGGTCGTGGTCGAACGAGGGTTCGGTGCACACCGCGCCGTGGCCGGTCGCGGCCGACCTGCTCGGCAGCGATGCGGTGGCCACCGGCAACATCGCCCTGCTCGATCTGGCCAGCCGTGCGCTGACCGGCATCCGTCGCGCCAAGACGGATGCGAAGGCATCGCAGAAATCCGAGGTGGATTCCGCAGTAATATGCGGTGCACCCGCCGAGATCGCACTACTCACCCTGGCCGCCGCGGATCTCAAAGCGGTCGGCCGGATTCACGAATTGACCTTTATCGACGGCAGCGAACTCGCTGTGACCGACATCGTGTTCGCCACAGTGTTGGAAAGTTAGGAGACCAGATGTCAGTAACCGTGCGCCCGTTGGGCGACAAAGACTTTTTCGCCTGGCTGGGCCTGTTCGAGGGCTACAGCGCGTTCTACGAGAGCGAACTGACCGATCAGAAAGCCCTGCAGGTCTGGAGCTGGATCATCGACGCGAACAACTCCCTCGACGGTGCCGTCGCGATCAACGACGCGGGTGATTTCGTCGGCTTCGCGCACTACCGCACCGTACCGCGCACCCTCAGCGGTGACCTCGCCCTGTTCCTCGACGACCTCTTCGTTGCCGAAGATGCCCGCGGCAAGGGCGTCGGCACCCTGTTGATGGAATTCACCAAGGCCTATGCGCGTCAGCACAAGCTGGCCCAGGTGCAGCTGTTGACCGCGGCCGACAATGCGACCGCGCAGGTACTCTACGACCAGCTCGGTACGCGCACCGACTGGGTCACCTACGAGATCGACGTCTAGACCATGCAGCTGGGCACCCGGTGGACCCTCGGCGGCACACTGCCGACCGGACTTCCACACGTCGTCGAGATCGCCGTCAAGGCCGTCGAAGACGACCTCACTGCTCTCGCCGTCGACACCAGCACCTGGCGCTGGACGCTGACCTGGCTGGAGGCCAAGCCGGTGATCGAGCTCGACGACGGCACCGTCATCCGCTTCAACCCGGTGGACGACAGCGCGACCATCACGCAGCCGTCAACGAGCAGCGATGACGACGACGAGGACTGGATCTGACCTTTAAGAGGTAGCTGTGCCGGCCGGCGCGTCGATCTCAGGCGCGAGCCAGGATCTCGCCGTGCGGCATGCCGAACCAACCGTCGGGGTCACGCACCCACTCCCGCCAGGCCGCCGCCATTCGCTTGAGATCGGCCAGATCAGCCACCCCCGATTCGATGGCGTGGGCCGCAAAGCTGGATTCGGTCACCCGCACCGCCCACGATTCCCCCCACCACTCGCGCTGCGCATCAGACGCGAAACACCAGACGGATGCGCTGCTGGTCACGTCGGTGAAACCGGCCCGCCGTGCCCAGGCCTTGAGCGACCGCCCGGCGTCCGGGTCGCCGCCGTTCCAGTAGTGCACCTCGCGGTAGACCCGCATCCAGTCGACCAGGCCGTCGATGGTCGGCGCGATCATGACGCCCCCATAGTCCACGTCGCGGGCGGCGAACACACCCCCGGGCCGCAGCACCCGGTGAATCTCGGCCATCGCTGCGACCGGATCAGCCAGGTGCTGCAGAACCTGGTGGGCGTGCACGATGTCGAAGGTTGCGTCGGCGAAGTCGAGCGCATAGACGTCACCGACCTGAAAACTCGCGTTGTGCACCCGTTCGTCGGCGGCCAGGCCGGCTGCACGCTCAACGATCTCGGTTGACGCGTCGATGCCGACGACCCGTCCGGGAGCGAGTCGCCGGGCCAGATCGACCGTGATCGTGCCCGGGCCGCAGCCCACATCGAGCAACACACCCCCGATGCGCAATTCCGGAATGAGGTAGGCCGCCGAGTTCGCGACCGTGCGCCAGGTGTGGGAGCGGAGCACGCTCTCGTGGTGACCGTGGATGTATTCGTCGCGTGGGGCGGACTCAGAATTGCCGGTCAGGTGTGTCATGGTCAGATCCTACGCGCCGCCGGAGCGACCGCGGTGGTTAGGGTGGAGGCATGGCCTCCTCCGCGAACAATCCATTCTTCGCCCGCAGCACGCTGCCCTACCAGCTGCCGCCCTTCGCCGCCATTACCGACGAGCACTACCGGCCCGCTTTTCTGCAAGGCATGACCGAGCAGCGCGCCGAGATCGACGCCATCACCGCCACAGCGGATGCTCCCACCTTCGAGAACACGCTCGTCGCCCTCGAGCGCAGCGGGCAGACGCTGGCGCGGGTCGCCGAGGTCTTCTTCAACCAGAGTTCCTCCGACTCCAGTGAATTCACCACTGACTTGGAAGAAGAACTCGCACCGCTGCTCGCCGCCCACGCCGACGCCATCCGGCTCGATCCCCTCCTCTACGCGCGCATCACCGCCCTGCACGCCGAGCGGTCACGCCTTGATCTCGATGCCGAGTCGCTCTACCTGATCGATCGATATTTCACCGAGTTCACACTGGCCGGGGCCGGCCTGAGCGACGACGACAAGCAGGCGCTACGTGAATTCAACTCGCGGCTGTCGACCCTCACCACACGGTTTGAAAAGAATCTGCTGGCCGAGACCAATGACCTCGCGCTCGTTCTCAACGACGTGGCCGAGCTCGACGGCCTGACCGAGGGCGAGATCTCGGCGGCCGCCGAGGCTGCCCGGGAACGCCAGATCGACGGCAAATACCTGATCAGCCTGGTGCTCCCCACGTCCCACCCGTACCTCGCGAGCCTGACCAATCGAGGGGTGCGCGAACGGTTGCTCGCGGCGAGCCGGGCTCGCGGCATCCGCTCTGCTGTTTCAGGCAACGCCAACGACAACCGGCCCCTCGTGATCGAGATCACGCATCTGCGCGCCCGACGGGCCCGCCTGCTCGGGTTCGACAGCCATGCTGCCTATGTGACCGCCGATGAGACCGCCCAGACGCCCGGTGCTGTCTGGGATCTGCTCGGGCGTCTTGTCCCGGCCGCCGCCCGCAATGCCCTCGCCGAGCAGGCCGACCTGCAGGCCGTGATCGACACCGAGGGCGGCGGTTTCGAGCTGGCAGCGTGGGACTGGGCGTTCTACACCGAGAAGGTGCGCCGGGCGAAGTATGACGTCGACACCGCCGCCATGCGCCCCTACTTCGAGCTGGAGAGCGTGCTGCAGAACGGAGTGTTCTTTGCGGCCAACCGGCTGTACGGCCTCACCTTCACCGCTCGGCCCGACCTGGTCGGCTGGCACCCCGAATCGCGCGTCTTCGAGGTCACCGCCGAGGACGGCTCTGCCGTCGGGCTGTATATCGGCGACTTCTACACCCGTGATTCCAAGCGCGGCGGGGCCTGGATGAACGCCCTGGTCTCACAGTCGACGCTGCTTGGAACCGAGACGACCGTGGTCTGCAATAACCTCAACGTGTCCAAACCGGCTGCCGGCCAGCCCACCCTGCTCACCTACGACCAGGTCACCACCCTGTTCCACGAGTTCGGCCATGCCCTGCACGGGTTGCTCGCCCGCGCCACCTACCCCAAGTTCTCCGGCACCAACGTCTACCGCGACTTTGTGGAATTCCCGAGCCAGGTCAACGAGATGTGGATGCTCTGGCCCGAAGTGCTCGCCAACTACGCCCGCCACTACGAGACCAATGAAGCGATGCCGCAGCAACTCGTCGACCGCATCCAGGCGTCGTCGGCCTTCAACGAGGGTTTCCTGACCAGCGAATACCTCGCCGCCGCACTGCTGGATCAGGCCTGGCACCGCATCGACGCCGACACGATCGTCACCGACGTCGCCCGGTTCGAAGCGGATGTCCTCACCTCCGTCGGTCTCGACAATCCGGCCGTTCCCACCCGCTACGCGAGCAGCTACTTCGCGCACACGTTCTCGGGGGGCTACGACGCCGGCTACTACTCCTACATCTGGAGCGAGGTACTCGACGCCGACACCGTCGAATGGTTCAAGGAGAATGGCGGCCTGAACCGCGCGAACGGCGATCTTTTTCGTGATCGCCTGCTCGGAGTCGGTGGCACGAAAGATCCCTTGGAGGCCTACCGCCACTGGCGCGGCCGCGACGCCGATCTGCAACCGCTGCTAAACCGACGCGGGCTGAACTAGAGGTCCCGCACACCCTCAGCATGGAGGATGTGCGCACGGTGTGCCCGCCGTAGGCTACGGGGCCATGGACGTTCCGACAGGTCTCATACCGGGCACGGGGTCGCGGTGGCTTCTTTGGTGCACAGCTGCCGTCTTCGCTCTGATGCTGATCGCTGGGTTGGTCTTTCATTACCTGCGCGAGAACATCGACAGGGAGGCGCCAGGCTGGCGGATTCTGAGCGGTCTGGGCAGTCTGCTCTACGCGGACGCGGAGGCGAACCTGTGGGCGTGGAGTTCGGGCCTGCTCCTGGCCAGTATTGGGCTGACGCTCTCTGTCATCGGGTTTGCCACCCGGAACGACGCAGAACGGGGGGCGGCATACTTCATTCTGGCTGCCATCACCCTGCTGATGTCAGCCGATGAGGTCGCTCAACTCCATGAGAAGCTCGCACGATTCGATCTCGGCACCGGACTGACTTTCGCCTGGCTCTCCGTCGGCGTACCACTGGCCGTCGTCATCGGCCTGACCGTGCTGTGGATTTCCCGCCGGATCGATCGGCGACTGCGCCGGCGTCTGATTGTCGCCGGCCTGCTCTACCTGCTCGGAGCGGTCGGCTTCGAAACCCTTGGCGGTCTGGCGGTCGGCGGGCACGTTGACGATACTGACCGGGCCAGCCTGCCGTACCATCTTCTGCTGGGCCTCGAGGAGGGTCTCGAGGCTACGGGCGCTATCATGGCACTCGCCGCAGCGTTGTCGGTGCTGACCTTTGAGCGCACCGCTTCCGGAATCCTCGTGCGCACGGCACTCGGCCGCGCGAGCGAAAATGCGATGCGGCAATCACATTCTCCCGAGAAAAAAGGTTAGCTCACTGCGCGGGGCGTGCGCCAACCCAGCCAGAGCATGAACGCTCCCCCGACAACGAGGCCCCAGAACGCCGACCCGATACCGACGATGGTGATGCCGGAGGCCGTAACCAGGAACGTCGCAATCGCGCTGATGCGATGCTCGGGTTGCTCCAGCGCACCCGTGACGCTCGTGACCAGGGCGCCGAGAAGCGCGAGGCCGGCCACGGCGATGATGAGGATCGGCGGTGACGCCGCCACAAGCGCCGTCGCGAGGCCGGCACCGAGACCGAGCACCAGATAGCCGAATCCCGACGCGACCGTCGCGATCCAACGTTTGGACGGGTCGCGGTGGGCATCCGGGCTGGCCATGAGCGCCGCCGTGATCGCCGCGAGGTTGATATTGTGCGCGCCGAATACGGAGCCGACCATGGTTCCAGCCCCTGACCAGACCAAAACCGAACGCGGCGGCGGCCGATAGCCGAAGGTCGACAACACGGCGAAACCGGGAACGTTCTGGCCCGCCATCGTCACGACGAACAACGGCAGTCCCAGGCTCACGATCACCAGCGGGTCGAAGAGTGGAGCGACGAAAACCGCAGCGGGAGCGGATGTCGGCGCGCTCAGCCAGTCAGTTCCGGCCGTCAGGCCAATGCCGACCGCCGCAACGACCATCGCGGCCGGAACCGCCCAGCGCGGGGCCAGCCGGTAGAGCATCAGCCAGACCAGCACCACGGGCAGAGCCAGGAGCGGTTGCTCGATGGACGCTTGAATGGGAGCCAGGCAGATGGGAAAAAGGATGCCCGCCAGCATCGACCCGGCCAGGGGCTTCGGGATGCTGGTGATGGCCCGACCGAGCGCCGGCCACAAGCCGCACAGGGCGATGAGCGCACCGCAGACCAGAAAAGCACCGACGGCCGCGCCGAAATCATCGGTCGTGGCACCCGCCGCGACCAGGAGTGCGGCGCCGGGAGTGGACCAGGCAAACGAAATGGGCATTCGAAAATACCAGGGCAGGGCGATGCAGGCCACCCCCACCAGGATGCACAGGGTCAGCAGTCCCGAGGATGCCTGCGCCTCGGAGGCACCGACCGCGCGCAGACCCGCGATGACCAGCACGAACGAACTCGCGAACCCCGTGATGGCAGCGACGATACCGGTCGAAATCGGCTGCACCAGTTCGCGCCCGCCGCCGGTCGCGCTCTCCTTCAACGCCCCTGCACTCATGTTTGTGGCTCCCCCGGCCCACCTGTGCCCGCCCGAGAGCGCGGACGACTCAGGCCGATTTCACCTGGCGAGTCTTGTGCAGCACCATTTCGGCGGGCGCATTGTTCAGCACCGTGTCGCGCGTGATGACGACACGCTCCACGTCGGTGGTGGACGGCACCTCGAACATGACCGGGCCGAGCACCTCTTCGAGGATGGCCCGCAGTCCGCGGGCGCCGGTCTTGCGCAGCACGGCGAGATCGGCAATGGCCTCGAGTGCCGGCTGTTCGAACTCGAGTTCAACGCCGTCGAGCTCGAACATGCGCTGATACTGCCGCACCAGGGCATTCTTCGGCACGGTCAAAATCTGCATGAGAGCCACCTGGTCGAGCTGGGTGACCGTCGTGACTACGGGAAGGCGACCGATGAACTCAGGAATCAGCCCGAATTTGTGCAGGTCTTCTGGCAACACCTCGCTGAACAGGTTGATGTCGTCGCCCTTGATGTGGAGCGGCGCCCCGAAGCCGATACCCTTCTTGCCGGCGCGGGACGAGATGATGTCTTCGAGCCCGGCAAAAGCGCCGGCCACGATGAAGAGAACGTTCGTGGTGTCGATCTGAATGAATTCCTGATGCGGATGCTTGCGCCCACCCTGCGGCGGCACCGACGCAATCGTGCCCTCGAGGATCTTCAACAGCGCCTGCTGCACGCCCTCGCCCGACACATCGCGGGTGATCGAGGGGTTTTCGGCCTTGCGGGCGATCTTGTCGATCTCGTCGATGTAGATGATTCCGGTCTCAGCCCGCTTGACGTCGTAGTCGGCAGCCTGAATGAGCTTGAGCAGAATGTTCTCAACGTCTTCGCCGACGTAACCGGCCTCGGTGAGGGCCGTCGCATCCGCTACGGCGAAAGGTACGTTGAGACGCTTCGCGAGGGTCTGGGCCAGATAGGTCTTGCCGCAGCCGGTCGGGCCGATCAGCAGGATGTTGGACTTGGCGATCTCGACATCATCGTGAATGGCTTCGGCAGCGGTGAGTGTGGCCCGGGACCGCACGCGCTTGTAGTGGTTGTACACGGCAACGGCGAGAGCACGCTTGGCGGGTTCCTGGCCGATCACGTATTCCTCGAGGAAGCCGAAGATTTCTTTGGGCTTGGGGAGGTCGAATTCACCGGCGGTGGCTTCAGAGCCGGCCTCAGCCAGACGCTCTTCGATGATTTCGTTGCACAGCTCGACGCATTCGTCACAGATATACACGCCGGGGCCGGCGATGAGCTGTTGTACCTGCTTCTGGCTCTTTCCGCAGAAGGAACACTTGAGCAGGTCGGCACTTTCACCGATTCGGGCCATGTCAGCCTCCTCCATTGGTCTCGCTGCAATTGAGCCTAGCCTGTGCGTGTGACAGTTACGTGCAGCACGCCATAAACCGAAACGGCGCGCCGCCCGCAGGCGACGCGCCGGTCAGCGCGGTTCAGGCAGCAGGCTATTTGACCAACATTGGAAGGTTCTTGCGGCTGGTCAGAACCTGGTCGATGAGACCGTACTCGAGGGCATCCGCGGCACTCATGATCTTGTCGCGGTCGATGTCCTTGTTGACCTGCTCCACGCTCCGGTTGGAGTGGTGAGCGAGGGTCTCTTCGAGCCAGACCCGCATGCGCAGAATCTCGGCCGCCTGAATCTCGATGTCCGAGGCCTGGCCGCCGCCCTGGCCGCCCACCGAGGGCTGGTGGATCAGGATGCGCGCGTTCGGCAGGGCGAGACGCTTGCCGGCGGTGCCGCCGGCAAGCAGCACGGCCGCGGCGGATGCCGCCTGGCCGAGGCAGACCGTCATCACGTGCGGGCGAATGTACTGCATGGTGTCGTAGATCGCCGTCATGGCGGTGAACGATCCACCGGGCGAATTGATGTACATCGTGATGTCGCGGTCCGGGTCCTGGCTCTCGAGCACGAGAAGCTGGGCCATGACGTCATCGGCCGAGGCGTCGTCAACCTGCACGCCGAGAAAGATGATGCGGTCTTCGAACAGCTTGGCGTACGGGTCCTGGCGCTTGTACCCGTAGGCGGTGCGCTCCTCGAAGGTGGGGAGGATGTAGCGAGATTCGGGCGCGCCGTTGTTAGTCAAGTGCTTGGTCGAGCCGCCCATCGAGCTGTAGGCCGTTCCACCGAATGTGGGGATAGTCATGATTTCTTCCTGTTCAGTTTCGGTGGACTACTTGGACACGTCGGCGTCGGGGTCGGTGCCGCCGCCGCCGATGACGTCCGAAGCGGATGCGCGAAGGTGGTCGACGAAACCGTATTCGAGGGCTTCCTGGGCGCTGAACCAGTTGTCGCGGTCACCGTCGGCGTTGATCTGCTCCGGGGTCTTGCCGGTCTGCGCGGCCGTGATCTCGGAGAGGCGCTGCTTCATGTCGAGGATGAGGCGGGCCTGGGTCTGGATGTCGGCGGCCGTGCCACCGAAACCGCCGGACGGCTGGTGCAGGAGCACACGCGCGTTCGGGGTGATATACCGCTTGCCCTTGGTGCCCGAGGTGAGCAGGAACTGGCCCATCGAGGCTGCCATGCCGATGCCGACGGTGACGATGTCGTTGGGTACGAACTGCATCGTGTCGTAGATCGCCATGCCGGCGGTGATCGATCCGCCGGGAGAGTTGATGTAGAGGTAGATGTCGCGTTTGGAATCTTCCGCTGCCAGCAAGAGGATCTTCGCGCAGATCTCGTTCGCGTTTTCGTCACGGACCTCTGAGCCGAGCCAGATGATGCGGTCCTTCAGCAGTCGGTCAAATACACCGTTGGTGGGTGTCGGGTCGGCCATGTCGTGCTCCGTTTCAGTTGTCGCTTCTCAATGAATCTATCGGAGCGCGCGAGCGAAAACGGCTCTGTTCGCCCTCGGCAGATTACCGGGCCCCGCACACGTCCCCCGCAGCATGCACAAGGCCGGCTGGAAGAATCCAGCCGGCCCGTGCACGAAAACAGGCGCTACTTCTTGGCAGCAGCCTTCTTCTTCTTGGGCTTCTCTTCAACCTCAGCGTCAGCCTCGGCAGCCGGAGCTGCCTCGTCATCGCCGGCAGCGGCATTCGCTGCGGTGTCATCGTCAGCAGCGGTGTCATCGTCAGCAGCGGTGTCATCGTCAACCGGGCCGGTGAAGGCGCTCAGGTCGACCGGCTTGCCGTTGGAGTCAACGACCTCGGCCTTGCCCAGGGCAATGGCGAGGGCCTTGTTGCGGGCGACCTCGGCCACCATCGACGGGATCTGGCCGTTGGTGTTGAGCGTCTGCACGAACTCGCTCGGGTCCATGCCGTACTGGCTGGCACCCTGAATGAGGTACTGGGTGAGCTCGTCCTGGCTGACCTTGACCTGCTCGGCTTCGGCGATCGTGTCGAGCAGAATCTGCTGACGGAACGTCTTCTCGCTGGCCTCGGTGACCTCGGCGCGGTGCGTGTCGTCTTCGAGACGGCTTTCGCCTTCGAGGTGACGGTTAACCTCGTCGAGGATGATCGCGGCGGGGATCGGAACTTCGACCGAGCCGAGGAGCGTCTCGATGAGACGCTCGCGGGCCTGGCTGCCCTGGCCGAACGCCTTGGACTTCTCGACCTGACCCTTGAGGCTCTCGGTGAGCTCGGCGATGGTGTCGAACTCGCTGGAGATCTGAGCGAAGTCGTCGTCGGCGGCGGGAAGCTCGCGCTCCTTGACGGCGATGACCGTGATCGTGATCTCGGCCGTCTCACCCTCGTGGTCCCCGCCCATGAGGTCGGAGTTGAAGGTGGTGGTCTCGCCGGCGCTGAGCGAATCGAGGGCCTCGTCGATGCCGTCGATGAGATCGCCGGAGCCGACCTCATAGGAGATGCCGCTCGCGGTGTCGACCTCTTCGCCGTCGATCGCGGCGTTCAGGTCGATCTGGGCGAAGTCGCCGGTCTTGGCGGGGCGGTCGACCGTGATGAGCGTGCCGAAGCGGCTGCGCAGCTTGTCGAGTTCTTCGGCGACCTCGTCGTCAGAAACCTCGACGGCGTCGACGGTGAGCTTGAGGCCGGCGTAGTCGGGCAGGTCGATCTCGGGGCGCACGTCGACCTCGATGGCGAGGAGCAGGTCACCGGAGAAGTCGGTGTTGCTCGGCCATTCGACGATGTCAGCCTCGGGGCGGCCCAGCGGGCGGAGCTTGTTCTCTTCAACGGCCGCACGGTAGAAACCGTCGAGCCCCTCGTTGACGGCGTGTTCCAGTACGGCAGCTTTGCCGACGCGCTGGTCGATGATGGCCGGCGGGATTTTTCCCTTACGGAAACCGGGGATGTTGATGTCCTCGGCAATGTGGCCGTAGGCGTGGGTGATGGCTGGCTTCAGCTCGTCGGGGCTCACCGTGATGGTGAGCTTGGCGCGCGTGGGGCTCAGTTTTTCGACCGTGGACTTCACTCGAGACTCTCCTGTGTATTGAAACGGTGTGCTGCGGGTAATGTCGGGGCGACAGGAATTGAACCTGCGACTTCTCGCCCCCAAAACGAGCGCTCTACCAAGCTGAGCTACGCCCCGGATCTGCTTCGACCCGTCGGTACTACTTTTGTTGGGGAATCAATCTGTTGGCGTGGCGTTAGCTCACGACAGGCGGATTGACCTCAGCCAGTCTAATGCACGCCTTTCGAGCGGATGCGCCCGCCGTGGCAAACGACCCCCGGTTTGCTGTACTAAGATATTCGAGTGCCCAGTTGCCTGGGCCTGGGGTCGTAGCTCAATGGTAGAGCCTGAGTTTTCCAAACTTATGACGCGGGTTCGATTCCCGTCGACCCCTCTGTTTAGTCGCTGGTCGAGCCGCGGGCCCGCCAGGGCCCGCGCGTCAAGACCCCGGTGAACGCGTGTCGCGAGCGGCTCACTGGGTCTCGACTGCTCGCTTCGCTCGCGCTCGACCGGCGGCAATCAATGCCCGTGGGCCCGAGACAGCACTCGAGGCCCGCTACCGACGGCCAGGTTCGACCGGGGAACGATGGCGTCGTGAGCGGTCGGTGGCGTGCCGGCTTGTTCGCCGGGCTTCACCACGACGAATTGACCCATCATTCCGGCGTCCTCGTGCGAGAGCATGTGGCAGTGGAACATGTACGGAAAGTCCGTATCGGTGTATTCGGCGAAACGCATAATCAGTTCGTAGCGCACCCCGGGCTCCAGATAGATCGTGTCTTTCCAGCCCGAGAGTTCGGCCGGGGGCGCCTCGGTACCGACCCGCAGCACCTGGAATTGCACGGCGTGCACGTGAAAGTTGTGTGGCAACGGCATGGCGTTGTCGACGGTCCACACCTCGGTGGCGCCCGCCTCGACGGTCTCGTCGATGCGGGTCATGTCCATCAGCTTGTTGTTGATCGTGTAGCCGTTGAGGGTGAAGGAGCGGTCGGTGGTGGCATCCGCTTTCTGCAGCGGTTCGATGGAGGCGAGGGTGGCCGACGGGACGCCAATGCTGCTGAGCGTGGCGGCAGCGCGCAGCTCCAGCACGTCGAGCGTGTCGTCGCCGGCGTTGCGGGTGGCTGCGCTGGCCGATGTGCCGAGGTCCGGCGGGGTGGACTGCAGGTTCACCGTCTCGCCCGGGGTGAGTTGCACGAGGATCTCGGCGCGCTCCCCCGGTGACAAGCGGATGCCGTCCATCGGCGCCGCCTCCGCCAGCAGCCCCCCGTCGGTGCCGATCAGGTCGAAGGACCGGCCGTCGCTGAACCCGAAGTCGTACATTCGGGACGTGGACCCGTTGACCAGGCGCAGCCGCACCACCTCGGAGGTGACGTCGAGGTAGGGCGCGAGGGTGCCGTTGACGAGCAGCTGGTCGCCGATCGGCCCGATGTAGCCGCGCACGTCGGTGACGAACTGGCCGTTGTCGTCGAACCGACGGTCCTGCACCACCACCGGAATGTCGTCGACACCGTAGGTGCGGGGCAGGGTGAGGGCCGCTTCCTCGTCATCCTGCACGAGAAAGAGTCCGGCCAGGCCCATTTCGACCTGATGCTCGGTGTTGCCGTCTGGGTGCGGGTGGTACCACAGGGTCGCTGCGGGCTGGTCGATGGTGAAGTTCGGGCTCCAGGTGGCACCCGGCTCGACCATCTGGTGCGGGCCGCCATCCATCTCGGCGGGCAGGCTCATGCCGTGCCAGTGCACGGTCGTGGCTTCGTCGAGGGCGTTGCCGACGTTGATGCGCACGTTCTCGCCGCGCTCGGCGACGAGGGTCGGTCCGAGGTAGCTGCCGTTGTAGCCCCAGGTGTCGGTCGCGACCCCCGGCACGAACTCGGTCGTTCCGGCCTGGGCTACGAGGTCGAACACCCGGTGACCGGAAGCGTCAACGGTTGATTCGGCCAGCGGCGGGATCGCGAGCGGGTTCACAAAATCAATGGTTCCGACCGTGTCGATCACGCCGGCCCCGTTCTCACCGGAACACGCGGTCAGGCCGAGGGCCACTACCACCGCACCGACGACCGCGCCACTCACGATGGTTGCGACACGACGGCGGGGCCTGGCAATTCGGATCATGGGTCTATTTTCGCAGTTCGCCCGACGGGATCACACCACACAGTCTCTGCTCAGGCCTGGCAGCGCGGGCACCAGTACAGCTTGCGGGCTGCCATCTCCTCGAGCACGATGTGGGTGCCGCAGACCCGGCACGGCAGCCCCTCCCGCTTGTAGACCCAGTGCCGGTCGGCCCGATTTCTCATGGCGAGCCGGTAGGGCTCGCCTTCCAGGCCGTCCATGGTCATCATCTGACCGGTCGCCACTCCCAGGTGCAGCAGGTGGGCCCAGTCGCGCCAGAGGTCGCGCACGGTCTCGTCGCTGAGCGTTTTGCCGGGAGCGTGCGGGTTGAGCCCGGCTCGAAAGAGCATCTCGGCTCGATAGACGTTTCCGATGCCGCTGACCACGGTTTGGTCCATCAGCAGCCGACCGATCGGTGTGGGCTTCTTGCGCACGACGGCCACGAAGCGCTCTTCGGCTTCCGGCGTGTTGTCCAGCTCGGGGTCTGGTCCGAGCTTGGCGATGACGGCGTCGACCTGGGCCGGGTCGAGCACCTCACACGCGGTCGGGCCGCGCAGGTCGGCGCAGACCGTGTCGCTGAGCAGGCGCACGCGCACCTGGCCGACCGGCTCCGGCGGAAAAGTGTCGGCGAGGTCGATCTCTTTTTCCTGCTCCGACATGCGCACCCGGGTGCGGCGCGGTGCCCCGATGCTGAAGATCGAGTTCTCCCCGTCCTTATCGAACGTCGGCGCATCGGCGGGTAGATCGGTCCCGTGCTGGTTGGTTTGACCCATCCGCCCGTTGGCCGACGCCATCGTGGCATCCATCTGAATTTCGCCGCTGAAATCCCAGGCACCGTACATACCCAGGTGGATGCGCAACCACAGTCCGTGGTCGAACTCCAGGAACATCTGCTTGCCGACGGCGCGGGCATCCGTCACCGTGTGCCCGCTGAGCTGCTGGGCACCGGTCACGAACCGGCCCTGCGGCGAACTGACCGCGACCCGGTGGCCGATGAAGTTGCGTTGGAACTGGCGGGTGATGCGGTGGACGGAATGACCCTCTGGCACCTCAGTTCACCGTCCGTCGACGTCTTTTCCGGCGATGGTTCCGGTTCGTTCGTACTCACCAAGCTGGCGGATGCGCCGCGTGTGACGCTCCTCGTCACTGAACGGCTCGGCGATGAAAGCGTCGATAAAGCCGGTGGCCTCCGCGATTGTGTGCTCGCGGGCACCGATCGAGATGACGTTGGCGTCGTTATGCTCACGGGCCAGTCGGGCGGTGCTGAGGTTCCAGACCAGGGCGGCCCGGACACCGGACACCTTGTTCGCGGCCATCTGCTCGCCGTTGCCCGAACCGCCGAACACGACGCCAAGTGCCTCAATGCCGCTTTCCAGGTCGTCGACGGTGGCCTGCGCTGCGTTGATGCAGAAGGCGGGGTAATCGTCGAGGGCGTCATAAGCCTTGGGCCCGTGGTCGATGACCTCGTGACCGGCCTTGCGCAGGTGCGTGATCAGGTGGTGGCTGAGGTCGAGGCCAGCATGGTCCGTGGCGATATGGATGCGCATGTGAGCAGTCTATTTAGTGCTGGGGGGTGTGATGACCGACCGGCTGACCGATCGGCTCGAAGATCGGCTCGCGGGTGCGGCTGCGCTTCAGCTCGAAGAATCCGTCATAACCGGCCAGGGCCACGACGCCGTCCCAGAGGGCGAGAGCGGCATCGCCCATGGGCGCCGGGGAGATGACCGGGCCGAAGAAGGCGACTCCGTTGACGGAGATCACCGGGGTGCCAACATCCTGACCGACACGGTTGATGCCGTCGAAGTGGCTGGCTCGCATTTCGAGGTCGTACTCATCGCTGTCCGCGAAAGCGGCGAAGCTCGCGGGCAGGCCCACCTCGGCGAGCGCGGCGGGGATGACCTCGTCGGGATTGCTATTGCCTCCGGGATGAATCTGGGTGCCGAGGGCGTCGTAGAGCGCCTTGACCATCTGCTCGCCGTGCAACTCACCGGCGGCCGCCACGAGGCGAGTGTATTTGAGTGCCCGCGGAAAGAACGCCGCGTACTCCTCGCTCACCTGCTGGTCTTCGTTGAGAACGGCGAGGCTCATCACATGCCAGGTCACCTCGAAATCGCGAAGGCGGGCGACTTCGTCCACCCAGCGGGAGGTCATCCAGGCCCAGGGGCAGGATGGATCAAACCAGAAATCTACGGAATCAGTCATGTCCCCAGCCTAAGCAGAAGCGGCGGGGTTCTCCCCAATTTGAACGACGCCATTTGCGCAATGCCCCCCATGAGGGGGTATTGTGGATGGGTTGAAAAAATCTGCACCACGCAGTACAGCTTTGTCTTCGCAGCACAATATCTCCCCGGGAGAAATTCACATGCCCACTGACCGAAGCACGTCCAACCAGAATTCCGGCGCCACGAGCGCCGCACTGAAGCCCACGAAGTCCCTGCGCCGCCGCCGCATCGCCGTCTCCGACGTCAACGTCGTCGACAAACCGATCATGAAGCGTGCCCTCGGCGGCACCATCGTGGGAAACACCATGGAGTGGTACGACGTCGGAATCTTCGGCTACCTCATCACCACCATGGGGCCGGTCTTTCTGCCGGAAGCGGACGCATCCGTTCAAACGTTGTTCCTGCTCGGAACCTTTGCCGCGACCTTCTTCGCCCGCCCCCTCGGCGGGGT
This sequence comes from Cryobacterium glaciale, assembly GCF_004402535.1. Lineage (GTDB taxonomy): Bacteria > Actinomycetota > Actinomycetes > Actinomycetales > Microbacteriaceae > Cryobacterium > Cryobacterium glaciale. The sequence goes on from NZ_SOEY01000006.1 coordinate 383,038, forward strand.
TTTCTTCGGCTGGCTCGGTGACCGGATCGGCCGCCAGAAGGTGCTCGCCACCACCCTGATCCTGATGGCCGCCTCGACCTTCGCGGTCGGGCTGCTGCCCGGCTACGCGCAGATCGGCGTCTGGGCCGCCGTGTTGCTCGTGTTCGTCAAGCTCGTGCAGGGTTTCTCGACCGGTGGCGAGTACGCCGGTGCGACGACGTTCGTGAGCGAGCACGCTCCCGACAAGCAGCGCGGCTACTTCGCGAGCTTTCTCGACATGGGCAGCTACCTCGGGTTCGCCATCGGCGCCTCGCTGGTCTCGGTGCTGCAGCTCACGCTCGGCCAGGAGGTCATGGAGGACTGGGGCTGGCGCGTCCCGTTCCTCATCGCCGGGCCCCTCGGCCTGATCGCCATCTATTTCCGCATGAAGATCGACGAATCGCCCGCCTTCCAGGCCACCCTCGACGCCCAGGAGGCAGCGCAGAAGAACCCGGTCGGCGCCACGGCCGAAACTCCCAAGGGCCCGATCAATATTTTCAAGGCGTACTGGCGCAACATCATCATCGCGATGATCCTCGTCGCCGCCGCGAACACCGTCGGCTACGCGCTGACCTCGTACATGCCCACCTATCTCACCGAGAACAAGGGCTATGACGAGCTGCACGGAACGGCGCTGACGATCCCGATTCTCGTGGTCATGGCTCTGTGCATCCCGCTCGCCGGTCGGCTGTCCGACCGCATCGGGCGTCGCCCGGTGCTGTGGATCGGAGCCGTCAGCACGGTCGTGCTGGCCTATCCGGCATTCCTGCTGATCGGCATCGGTGAGATCTGGTCGACCCTGCTCGGCCTCGCATTCATCGCGTTCCCGGTCACCTTCTACGTCTCCAACCTTGCCTCGGCCCTGCCGGCCCTGTTCCCGACAGCGAGCCGCTACGGCGCCATGGGCATCTCGTACAACTTCGCCGTCGCCATCTTCGGCGGCACCACCCCGTTCATCATCGCGGCGCTCATCGTGGGCACCGGCAACGACCTGATGCCGGCGTTCTACCTGATGGGCACCTCACTGATCGGAGCCATCGCTATCTTCTTCCTGCGGGAATCGGCCAACCGCCCGCTTCCGGGTTCGATGCCGAGCGTGAACACCGACGAGGAAGCGCACGAGTTGGTCAAGACGCAGGACGACAACCCCCTGCTCGACACCGACGAGATGCCGTTCGACCACACCTTCGAGCCGCCCACGAATGCCATCCCCATTCAGGAACCGGCCCGGCTGTAGTCCGGCAGCTGCAACGGGCGTGTGCGGCTTCGGCCGCGCACGCCCGCTTCTTTGTGTCCGTTCACGCAAATCCCCCCAAACGGATGCTCCCAGTCGGCCCGCGTAGAATTCGCTGATGACCACCGCGCCCCCCACCACTGCGCCCACCAGCACTGATTCCACCAGCACTGAGCCCGGCCCAGCCGAATCCAGCGCGCCGGCCACCGAGGCGCCTTCTGCCGACTTCGCCGGAATCGACCCGCACGACCTCGAGGTGACCCTGCGAGTGCTCGCCTCGCTCAGTGATATCGACCCGGACAGCGCCGACTTCGTCACCGTGCGGCAGGCCACAGCCAAGATGTTCAAGTCGGTCAAGATATCGCGGCGCTTGGAGAAGCGTGCCGTCATCGCCGACGCCGACCGCAGCGTCATCGCCGCCACGGCCACCGGCGCCCCCACCCGCATCGACGATGAGACCCGGGGCGCCCAGCTCTCACTCGGCACGAGCGCGGCCACGGCCGGCGAACTGCTGGTGCCGCGCGCCTGCTATATCTGCAAGCAGAAGTACACCGTGGTCGACGCGTTCTACCACCAGCTCTGCCCGAGCTGCGCCCTGTCGAGCCACGCCAAACGCGATGCCCGCACCGACCTCACGGGCAAGCGCGCCCTGCTCACCGGCGGCCGCGCCAAGATCGGCATGTACATCGCCCTGCGGCTGCTGCGTGACGGCGCCCACACCACCGTCACCACCCGGTTTCCGCGCGACGCGGTGCGCCGCTTCGCTGCCATGCCCGACTCCAGGGACTGGCTGCACCGCCTGCGCATCGTCGGCATCGACCTGCGCGACCCGGCCCAGGTGATCGCCCTCGCCGACTCGGTCGCCGCCCAGGGCCCGCTCGACATTCTGATCAACAACGCCGCGCAGACCGTGCGGCGCTCGCGCGGCTCGTACTCCCCTCTGGTCGAAGCCGAGGATTCTCCGCTGCCCGACGGCCCGCTGCCCGAGATCGTGTCGTTCGGGCATACCAACGACGCGCATCCGCTCGCCCTCGCCGCGTCGGTCTCCGGCCACCCGCTGCTCGCTGCTGGCTCCGGTGCCGCCGCGCTCACAGCGGATGACCTCACCCGCCTCGCCCTCGCCGCCGGGTCGTCGTCGCTCGAGCGGCTCGCCGCCGGTACCGCGATCGACGCCGGCGGGCTCGTGCCCGACCTGCACTCCCGGAACAGCTGGACCGCGAACGTGGAGGACGTCGATCCACTCGAGATGCTCGAAGTGCAGCTGTGCAACACAACGGCACCATTTTTGCTGGTGAGCCGCCTGCGGGCCTCGCTCATGGCATCCGCTGCCCGCCGCACCTATATTGTCAACGTGTCAGCGATGGAAGGTGTGTTCGGTCGCGGCTACAAGGGGCCCGGCCACCCGCACACCAACATGGCCAAGGCCGCGCTCAATATGCTCACCCGCACGAGCGCGAAGGAGATGCTGGAAGACGGCATTCTCATGACGAGCGTCGACACCGGGTGGATCACCGACGAACGCCCGCACCCGACCAAGGTGCGCCTGGCCGAGGAGGGCTTTCACGCCCCGCTCGACCTGGTCGACGGCGCAGCCCGGGTGTACGACCCGATCGTGCGCGGCGAGGCCGGCGAAGACCTGTACGGGGTCTTTCTCAAGGATTACCAGCCGGGCGCCTGGTAGCCGCAGGCCCCCCTGGAAGCCGGGCCGCCTCTCTGGTCGCCGGGCCGCCTCTCGCGCGGGTACTTGCTGCCCGCGCCCCCGGAAGCTGCACGCGCCCCCGGCACGCCAGCCGCGTCAGCAGCTCGAGGCCGCGCGTGCAGCATTCGACAGCGCCCAGTGGATGCCGCAGCCGCAGCTCATCGGCGCGGGTGCAGCAACCGCCCGCGCCAGCACGGCACAGCACAGCACGAAAGTCAGCGTCGTTCGGAGACATCGTGCCGGATGGGCAGCCGGGCCGCGCCGGTCAAGGCAATCAGTCGAGATCGAACGCCGTGTGAATGGCGGCGCTGAGTTGTGACTCCTGGCTCGGGAGCAAGAAGCCGATTTGGCGGCCGAGGTTGGCGACCGGGATGGTGACCACGTTGTCGCAGCTCACCACACAATCCTGGTCGAGGCCGTTCGCGGGACCGACCGATACTTCGGTCGAGAGTCCCCGCATGGTACTGTTGGGCGAGTTCGTCCAGATCGTCGGCTTGCGTGAAACGGGCGGTCAGAACGCGCACGTCGCGCAGGGCAATCTCGCGCCGCCGTTCTCGTTCGAGGGCGCGAATGATCACGGCAGCACGGCTGCTTTCCCGCCCTTCACCCACCGCCTGGTCGAGGTATTCCACTATCTCGTCGGGCAGGCGCACCACAATTTGTCGGCTCATGTCGGGAACATACCATCATGGGATTCATCTCGGTATAGCTCCAGGGAATAGCGAATTCTCGAGGAAACCACAGGTCATGTGGCAAAAAGCGTCGCTGCTAGGCCGACCGGATGCTGCGCCGCACCCTGGTTATCGGGCACGGGAACCGGGCCGCTCAGGGAGCAGTCCAGCAGCACCGGGCTGGGGCCGTCGGCGGGGTGCAGCATCCGCTCGCCGTCATTTTCTGCGCTCCGGTACCGGTAGCTGTACCGGTCGGGGTGCAGGCAGAGACCAGCGGATGCCCCCACCTCGATGAGCGCGAGCGGCCCGGCGAGGGCCGCCAGGGCCGGCAACAGCACGGCGCACCGCCCGGGCTCGTTGGTCTGGGTCGCATGGGCCAGGCAGGTCGCCGCTACGACGGCCCAGTGCTCGCGCAACCAGGCCGCGAGCGCCGGGTACTCCCCCACCGCTGCCCCGTGCAGCCGGGCCGCGCTGAACACCAGGTTCGGTTGTCGCTTCACCGCTGGCAGCTGCTCGATCAACGCGACGGTCTCGGGATCGTCCGCTACCCCGGCGGCCCAGCGTTCGTAGCAGGCGCTCATGCCGCGCGCTTCACGCAAGGCGAAGGCTCGGTAGCGCTCGCTCGTGGCGATCGAAGGATCCGTGCTCTCTCTCATGGGCACATCATAATCATGGTTAGGCTTGCGGGGTGCGATGGCGCCACGAGTGCCAGAGCTTCACAAGCGTGAATCGAATTGGAGATCTAAGTTGCCTGGAGAAAACCTCACCCGCATCGAAGCGAGCGAGCGCGCAGCGCTCGTCACCGTAGCAAGCTACAACGTCGTGCTCGACCTCACCACCGGCCCCACCACGTTCGGCAGCACCACGGCGGTTCGCTTCACCGCAACCCCCGGCGCCTCGACCTTCATCGACGCCATCACGGCCAAGGTTTATTCGGTGACCCTCAACGGTGCCGCGCTCGACCCGGCAGTCGTGAGTGACGGCATCCGCATTCAGTTGGACGGCCTGCAGGCCGAGAACGAGCTGCTCGTTGTCGCCGACGCGCTCTATACCAACACCGGTGAGGGCCTGCACCGCTTCGTCGACCCGGTCGACGACGAGGTCTACCTGTACAGCCAGTTCGAGGTCCCCGACTCCCGCCGCGTCTTCGCGGTGTTCGAGCAGCCCGACCTCAAGGCGAAGTTCTCCTTCACCGTCACCGCGCCGAGCCAGTGGCAGGTCGTCTCCAACTCCACCACGCCCGAACCCATCGATGCCGGCAACGGTGCCAGCACCTGGGCGTTCGAGCCGACCCACACCATCTCGAGCTACATCACCGCGCTCATCGCCGGCCCATACGCCGTCGTGCGCAGTGAACTCACGTCGAGCGACGGACGCACCATTCCGCTCGGGGTGTTCAGCCGCAAGAGCCTCAGTGAATACCTCGACGCCGACTACATCCTCGAGAAGACCCGCCAGGGCTTCGCTTACTACGAGGAGAAGTTCGGCTACGCCTACCCGTTCGACAAGTACGACCAGCTGTTCGTGCCGGAGTTCAACGCCGGCGCCATGGAGAACGCCGGCGCCGTCACCTTCACCGAAACCTATATCTTTCGCTCCAAGGTGACCGACGCCATCAAGGAACGCCGCGTCGTGACGATTCTGCACGAGCTCGCGCACATGTGGTTCGGCGACCTCGTCACCATGACCTGGTGGAACGACCTCTGGCTCAACGAGAGCTTTGCCGAGTGGGCGTCGACGATCGCCACCGCCGAAGCCACCGAGTGGCACGAAGCCTGGACCACCTTCGCCGTGATGGAGAAGAGCTGGGCCTACAAGCAAGACCAACTACCGTCGACCCACCCGGTCGTCGCGACCATCCGCGACCTCGACGACGTGCTCGTCAACTTCGACGGCATCACCTACGCCAAGGGCGGCTCCGTACTCAAGCAGCTCGCCGCCTGGGTGGGCATCGACGCGTTCTTCACCGGCGTCGGCTCCTACTTTCAGAAGCACCAGTGGGGCAACACCGAGCTGCGCGACCTGCTGATCGAACTCGAACTGGCGAGCGGCCGCGACCTCGGCGAATGGGCTGCGCTCTGGCTGGAGACCGCGGGCGTCAACACCCTGCGCCCCGAGATCACGGTCGACGAGGCGGGCCGTATCACCGGCTTCGCCGTGCTGCAGACCGCCGCCGCCGATTACCCCACCATTCGCCCGCACCGCCTCGCGATCGGCTTCTACACCTTCAACGACGCCCACAAGCTTGTGCGCATGCACCGGGTCGAGCTCGACGTCGACGGCCCACGAACGGATGTCCCCGCCCTCGTCGGCCGCGAGCGCGCGGACCTGATTTTGCTCAACGACGACGACCTGAGCTACGCCAAGGTACGCCTCGACCCGGCCTCGCAGGCGGTGGCCCTCGAACACCTCGCCGCCATTGAGAGCCCGCTCGCCCGAGCCCTGGTCTGGGGTTCGGTCTGGGACGCCACCCGCGACGCCGAAACCTCGGCACGCGACTTCGTACGGCTGGTGCTGAACAACGTGGCCACCGAAACCGAGTCGACCACGCTGCGCACCGTGCTCGGCCAGGTCGTGCTCACTGCCAGCTACTACGTGGCCGAACAGCACCGCGCGACCGTCACCACCGAGGTCGCCGACGCTCTGTGGACGCTCGCCCAGAATGCAGCGGCCGGCAGCGACGCGCAGTTCCAGTTCGTGAAGTTCTTCGCCGCGGTCGCGGCCACCACGGCGCAGCTCGACCACGTGACCGCCCTGCGCTCGGGCGAGACAGTGCTGGACGGCCTTACGGTCGATACCGACCTCGCCTGGGAGCTCCTCACCGCCCTCGTGGCCGGTGGCCGCGCCGACGCCGACGTGATCGACGCGGCGCTCGCGGCCGACAACACGGCCACCGGCGCCCAGTCGGCCGCCCTGGCCCGGGCCGCCCTCCCCACCACCGAGGGAAAGCAGGCTGCGTGGTCGTCGCTCATCGACGTGGACACGGCCGCGACGACCATCGTGCGAACGACGGCCGCCGGATTCCTCCGGGTGAATGACGCGAAGCTGCTCGAGCCGTTCGTCGCAACCTACTTTGACATGCTGCAGTCGGTGTGGGAGGCGCGCAGCTTCTCGATCGGTGAGAAGCTCGTGATCGGCCTCTACCCGGCGCCGCTGAACAACCAGGCCCTCGCCGACGCGACGCAGGCCTGGCTCGACGCCAACCCGGAGCCGGCCGCGCTGCGCCGCCTCGTGGTCGAGAACCTGGCCGGAGTCGAGCGTTCACTCCAGGTGCAGGCGCGCGACGCCGAGTAGTTCGCAGCCTGCACACGACCCCGCGATCGGCTTCAGGCTGGTCGCGGGGTTTCGTGCATCGCGCGGTTCACAGCAAACTCCACGCAAACCGAGCGGACAGGCTGCCCGCGTTGCAGGCACCGGGTCGCGCCGGCCGCACGGCCGGGCTCGGCGACCCCGGCCGGGGCCGCTTCCCGGGCGCCGCCGAAGCCCCTCGATAGACTGGCTCTGATATGAACTGGGAAACATTCTGGGCCGACCTCGGCGCCTACTTCGCGCAAATTCCGTGGACCGTCTATCTGGAGAAGATCTTCGCCGTCGCGATGATCATCGTCATCGCTTTCGCCCTGCGCTGGGCCCTGCAATTCGTGATTCGCCGGGTCGTACAGCAGATCGTCTCCGGCGTCAAGAAGAACCAGAAGGTCGATGATACCCAGGCGCTGAACGTGTCACCGCTGGCCGCGGTGCGAGTCGTGCAGCGCTCGCGCACGCTCGGTGCCGTGCTGGCGAACATCGTGAACGTGTTCATTCTGATCACCGCGCTGCTGCTCATCGTCACGACCCTGAACCCCGACATTCTCGGTTCTTTCGCGCTGCTGACCGCAGCGATCGGTGCCGGCCTCGGTTTCGGCGCGCAGAACATCGTCAAGGACATTCTCAACGGCCTGTTCATGGTCGTGGAGGACCAGATCGGTGTGGGCGATATCGTCGACGTGGGATTCGCATCCGGTGTCGTCGAAACGGTGGGAATTCGCATCACTCAGGTGCGCGATGTCGACGGCACGCTGTGGTTCGTGCGCAACGGCGAGATTCTGCGGGTCGGCAATATGTCGCAGGGCTGGGCGCGCGTCATCATCGACCTCGCCATCCCGTACAGTTCCGACGTCGAGGCCGTGCAGGACGAACTGCTGCGGGTGGCGAGTGCCCTCGCCTCGAGCCGCAAATGGCGCGCGTTCATCCTCGAGAAGCCCGAGATCTGGGGCCTCGAGTCAATCACCGCGGAAGCCCTCGTCACCCGGCTCGTGGTCAAGACCCGGGTCTCGGCCAAGTGGGACTTCGCCCGCGACCTGCGCCTGCACATGAAGAAAGCCCTCGACGGCATGGGCGTGCCGCTCACCCCGCTCAACAGCGTGGTCATGACCACCGGCGACGGCACCATCGACGGCTCGGCCATTGAGCCCATGGAGGGCGCCCTCGACGCGGCCGAAGAAGCCGCCGCCGCCGTACCCGATGTCGTCGCCGGCGTGCGCACCGGTCCCGTGTCGGTGCGGAAGCCCCGCGGACCGCGCAAGGCCAAACCCAAGGACGTTCCGGCTCCGCTGAAGACGCCAGACCCCGAAGTTCGTGGCGACGGCCTCGACTGACCCCGTACCCGAAGAGAAAGCTGCACCACGTGACCTCTGAACGACACCCCACCGACCAGCCGAGCGCCCCCGCCGCCGTGCACCTGCGCGAGAACGAGAACGGTCAGGCCGCGGTCCCCACGTTCTTCGACGAGGTCGGCGGAACACCGTTCTTTGAAAAGCTCGTGCACGACTTCTACGTGGGTGTGGCCACCGACCCGGTGTTGAAGCCGATGTACCCGGAAGACGACCTCGGGCCGGCCGAACACCGGCTGGTCATGTTCCTCGAGCAGTTCTGGGGTGGTCCGGGTACCTACAGCGAGCAGCGCGGTCACCCGCGTCTGCGCCAGCGCCACGTGCCGTTCAAGGTCAATCCGGATGCCCGCGACCGGTGGCTCGGCCACATGCGCGTCGCCGTGGACGCGGCCAACCTACCGCCGCTGCAGCGGGGCATCCTCTGGGATTATCTCGAGCGCGCAGCTTTCGCGATGGTGAACAGCTTCGAAGAGTAGCTCGCGCGGGCACGACCGGTGATCGGCGGTCGCTAGGCTCAGCTAGACACGTGGATCGAACAACCTCGTGATCCGGAGAGTTCGCATGCACGAGAGTACCGCCGCACACGGCGAAAACCCTTCCGTCACCGTGACGCCCCCGCAAACCGACCCCGTCGTAGCCGCCATCGAGGCCGGAGACGCCTATCGGTTCTCCGAACCGGAGGTGCTCGAGCGTTTCGCAGCTCGTCGCTCCGGCCTGACCAACCCCGAAGTCGCGCTGAACCGGGCCCGCTACGGCGACAACGTGATCGTGCAGGTGCTGCAGGAATCGATGCTGCTTCGGTACCTGCGCCAGTTCAAGGACTGGATGATCGTGCTGCTGCTCGCGTGCGCGGCGATCACCGGCTATCTCGGTGACACACTGACCTCGGGCGTGCTCGTGCTGCTGGTGCTGTTGAACACCTCCATCGGGTTCGTGCAGGAATATCGGGCCGGCAAGACAATGGATGCCCTGCAGCACCTTGCGCAGTCGCTGACCCAGGTGCTGCGGGAAAACGTGTTCAATCAGGTCGATTCCGCCGAACTGGTCGTGGGCGACGTGGTGCGCCTGGAGGAGGGCGCGGCGGTGCCGGCGGACATCCGCCTGATCGAGGCGACCGCGTTCTCGACCAATGAATTCGCCCTCACCGGCGAGAGCGATCCCACCCGCAAGTACACGCACGCCATCATGCGCGAGGTCGCGGTGGCGGAGCGGCACAACACCGCGCATGCCGGAACGACCGTGGCGACGGGTGAGGCGATCGGTGTCGTCGTGGCTACCGGAGCCCATACCGAGCTCGGGCGCATCGCCCGGCTCACCCAGTCGGCGCCGCGCACCGTGAGCCCGTTGCAGCGCGAGATGGGCTATCTCGCCCGCAACATCACCTATGTCGCGGTAGCCCTCGCCCTCGTGCTGCTGGTCGTCGCGGTGCAGGCGGACCTGCCGTTCCACGAGGCGCTGCTGTTCGCGGTGGGGTTCGCGAGCGCCGTTATTCCGCAGGGACTGCCCGCCGAAGTCAACACAGCCCTCGCGCAGGCGGCCGGGGCGCTCGCACAGCGCCAGGCTCTGGTCAAGCGGCTGAGCGCGGTCGAGACCCTCGGCGCCACCGAGGTGATCTGTACCGACAAGACCGGAACCCTCACCAAGAACGAGATGACGGTGACCGAATTGGTCGTGGCCGGCCGCGATTACGTCGTGAACGGCATCGGCTATGCGCCAGAAGGCACGATTGTTCCGACGGGCAGCATCGAGCGGGCGGGCGCGGCTGGCCCGGGCGCGGCATCCGCTGATCTGGCGCGGCTCACGGCGCTTCTGCGCACGGGCTTTCTCGCGAGCAATGCCCGACTGCTCGCCCCCGACGATTCCCATGCCGGGTGGCACATTCTGGGCGACCCCACCGAGGGCGCGCTCGTCACCGTCGCGGCGAAGGTCGGAATCAACCTCACCACGGCTGAGCGCGAAGTGCGGGAGTTTCCGTTCGACTCGGCGCGCAAACTCATGACCTCCATTCGTGAAAGCCCGGACGGCACGCTTGTGGCGCACGTGAAAGGCGCGCCGGAGAGCATTGTGCAGCGCTGCTCACGCATCGACGACGACGGCACCCTGCGGCCGATCACCGACGCCGACCGCGAAGCCTTTCTCGACCGGCACGCCGAGAAGTCCGATCGTTGTCTGCGCAACCTCGCCTTCGCCACCCGCGAGATCAGCAGAGCGGATGCCGACGTCATCGACCCGCAGACCGTCGAACGCGATCTCGTGCTGCTCGGTCTGGTATCGATGGTCGACCCGATTCGCCAGTCGGTACCAGGCGCCATGCGCACCGCGCTGGACGCGAAAATCAGGGTGAACATCATCACCGGTGACTTCTCGCGCACCGCCGAGGCCATAGCCCGGCAGGCCGGCCTGGACAGCACGGACCAACTGACCGTCGTCACGGCCGACGAACTGCGCTCGATGCCCGACGATGAGGTGCTCGCGCACGCGCTCAAGGGCTACACCGTTTTCAGCCGGGTCGACCCGGAGGACAAGACCCGCATCGTCGACCTGGTGAAGAAGTCGGGTCACGTCGTCGCCGTCACCGGTGACGGCATCAACGATGCGCCGGCTCTGCGGCATGCCAGCATCGGCGTCGCGATGGGAGCGTCGGGCACGGATGTCGCCAAGGAAGCCGCCGAGGTCGTGCTGCTCGATGACAGCTTCTCCACCCTGGTCGGCGCCATCGAGAAGGGGCGGGTGATCTACGCGAACATCGCCAAGGGTGTGCTCGCCTGTCTCACGTCCAACGTGGCCGAACTCGTGGTCAACGTCGCGAGCCTGCTGCTTGCCACGATCGCCGGCGTTCCGCTCGCGCTCAACGTGCTGCAGATTCTCGCGATCGACCTGCTCGGCGAGTTGTTGCCCATCGCCGCGCTCGGGAAGGACCCGGAATCGGGCCGGATCATGAAGCGTGGGCCGCGCGACCCTTTATCGCACATCGTCAACCGGCGCAGCATCCTCGACGTGGTCTATGCGGGGTCCCTCATCGGCCTGCTCGCGATCGGCAACTACCTGCTGTTCTACGGGCGGGCCGGCGTCGACCCGTTCGACGGCACGCCCACCGCGGCGATCGTGGCCCAGGCCACCACCATGACCTACGTCACTATTTTGGTCTGTCAGCTGGTCAACATCATCCAGCGTCGCAGCGAGCTGGGTGCGTTCAGCCGCTACCAGTTCTCGAACCCCACCTTCTGGCTCGCCTGCGCCTTCGGCGTGGCGGTGATGCTCGTGATCGTCTACGTACCGTTCGTCAACGTGCTGTTCTCGACCGGCCCGCTCGGCTTCACCGACTGGGGCTTCGTACTCCTCGCCGCCCTGATCTACCTCACCGTACGCGAGGCCGGACGGCTGCTTCGCAGCAGGCGCCACCAGGTCGCCTAGGTGACGCGGTTCCTGCGTCCTGAAAGTGGCTGGCATCTAGTGTCGATGAGAGGGCTGTGCGAGGCTGACTTCATGGACCGCATCGATCCCCAGCCCGCCGCGAGACACTCTCTGTCGGAACGGACCGTGACGGTCAGTAATGGAACCTGCGCTGGATCCTCACCCACCTGATCGAGGAGACGGCCAGGCACAACGGCCACGCCGACCTGCTCCGCGAGGCCATCGACGGAATCGTCGGCGAATAGTCGGCAGCTGCGAATGGCGATCGTGCTGGGTGACGGCCCCGCAACTGCGACCTTGGTCCGGCTCGCGCGCATCGGGCTCGGCGGTCCTCAGGTCGACGGCTGGTGGTTCCCGCATCGGCGGTATCACGGGATCGGCGCGAACCCGACAGGGAGTGGGACTCGAACACACCATTCCCGCGGACGCCAGAAGTTCAGCTGGATTCACATCGACGATGTCGTCAAAGCGGTCAAGTTCATCGTCGAGAACGACGCGCTTGACGGGCCGGTCAACCTGTCGGCACCGCGAATCAGTGACAACCGCACCCTCATGGCGACGCTTCGGCGGCGAGTCGGAGCCGCCGTCGGGCTGCCAGCATTCAGGTGGATGCTCGAGCCGGCCATGTTGATACTGCGCACCGAACCAGAATTGGTACTGAAAAGCCGCTGGGTCACGCCGGAACGTCTGCTTCAGGCTGGATACACATTCACCTGGCCCGATCTCGGACCTGCGATCAACGATGTTGTGAAGCGATAATCTGCCTTTCTACGTTGGAACACCGCTGGCCCGACTTCAGGGCGCGGTGAGGGTCCCGACCGCCTCGCAGGGGCTGGCCGTTGGATCCGCTCGGTGCACGCTCGTGGCCAGCATCCCCAGGAGACCCGCGAGCCGGTGGGCGTCATCCGCTGCCATTCCCGAGAGGATGCTGGTTTCCACGTCGGCCACGCGCTGCTCGTAGCGGGCGAGAACGCTCACTCCCTCTGCTGTGGCTCGAATCTTTCGCGCCCGGCGATCAGCGGGGTCGGGAATGCGTTCCACGAGCGTGGCGTCCACCATGCCGTCGAGCAGGTAGGTGAGCACGGTGCGATCGATGGCCAGATGCGCTCCGATAGCCTGCTGGGACGGCAGGTCACGGTGAATGACGGTGGACAGCACCTGGTAGCAGCGCACTCCCCCTGGCAGCCCTTCGACCGCGGTCTCGACCTGTCGCTGATACCCGCGCAGCACCATCGCGAGGTTCCACCCGAGGTCTCCCGGCACCGTGGCCGGCAGAATCGATTCGGAAGTCATGCAAGCCATCGTACCTCAAACCATGCAGTTGCATAGATATTCGTCTCCATATATGATCTGTACAACATCATATTTCAACGGGAGTAACGCCATGAGCAGTCAGCAGGCCACCACCATCGGTATCCTGGGAGCTGGGCGAGCGGGAACAGCCCTGGCCCGGCAGGCAGTGAAGGCTGGGTACCAGGTGCGCATCGCAACCACTGCGCCCGCGGCCGAGAACGCGCTGCTCGTCGACATCGTGACCCCGGGGGCGGTGGCCGTGGAATCAAGCCAGGCCGCGGCATCCGATCTGGTGGTGTTGGCCATTCCCCTGCACAAGTACCGCACGCTCAACCAAAGCGACCTGGCCGGCCGAATCGTCATCGACGCGATGAATTATTGGGCGCCGGTCGACGGCGTCTTCGATGACTTCGAGAGCGACTCGCGCACCACGAGCGAAGTCGTCGAAGAATTTCTGCGCGACGCTCGCGTGGTGAAGTCCCTCAACCACATTGGCTACCACGAGCTCGAGGAAGACGACCAGCCAGCGGGTACAGCGACGCGGCGAGCGCTCGCACTGGCCGGTGACGACGCCCGGGCGAAGGCGTTGGTCGCGAACTTCATCGACCGCCTCGGCTACGACGCCGTCGATGCCGGACCGCTGGCCGCCGGCCGCTCCTTTCAGCCGGCCACCGAGATCTTCACCGGCAGCCACACGGCGAACCAGCTGGTCGCCCTCATTCAGAAGGTCCGTCCGCTCGTGGACGCTGCCTAAACCCGCACATGCACATGGAGAACACCTTGGAAATCGGCGCCTACAGCTTCGGCGACACCCAGCGGGGCCCCGATGGCAGCTCGCGCTCCACCGCAGAGGCGATCAAGAACCTGTTCGACGCCATCGTGCATGCCGACCGGGTGGGTCTCGACTATTTCGGAGTCGGTGAGCACCACACCGTATCGATGCCGGCGTCGTCGCCGGGAGCCCTGATCGCGGCCGCCGCAGCCGCAACGACGCAGATCACGCTCGGCAGTGCGGCCAGCATTATCTCAACGGATGACCCGGTGCGGGTGTTCCAGCAGTTCGCCACAGCAGACGCCATCTCAGGCGGCGGCCGCATCGAGATCACCGCCGGCCGCGGCTCGTCGGTCGAGACGTTTCCGCTGTTCGGATTTGATCTGAACGACTACGACGAGTTGTACGCCCAGAAGCTCGACCTGCTTCTGACGCTGAATAACACCACGACCGAGCACGTGACCTGGTCGGGCCGCACGCGCCCGCCGATTCCAGACCTGGCCGTGGTGCCACGCCCGATCAACGGTTCGCTTCCCATCTGGATCGCCACCGGAGGCAGTGCGCCGTCGTCGGCCCGCGCCGGACGCCTCGGCCTGCCAATCTCCTACGGCATCATCGGCGGCCAGCCGCACCGGTTCGCGCCGCTCGCCAACCTGTACCGGCAATCAGCTGCGCAAGCTGGCCACACGGGCGACAACATCAAGGTCTCGGTGGCGACCTTCGGGCTGGTGGCCCCGACCAAGAAGGAAGCCGTCGAGCGGATGTATCCGGGGTGGGTCAACCTCAACGTGGAGATGGGTCGGCTGCGCGGCTGGCCGGTACCGCAGCGTAGTTCCTATCTGGCTCAGGTCGACGCCCCCAGCGCCTACTTCGTGGGTGACCCCGACGATGTCGCGGAACGCATTGTCGCGCTGCACGGGCACCTCGGCCACATGCGTCACTTTCTGCAGGGCGATCACGGCGGGCTCCCCCAGGAACACCTGCTCGAGTCCCTCACTCTGCTCGCCACCGAGGTCAAGCCCCGCGTGGACCGCCTCCTCGCCGCGAAATAGTCCCATGCCTCCTCGCGAAAGCGAGTGAATAGACATGCGGTTGAATGGGAACATGGCCGGAACCTGTGTGTACACGATCGGGCATTCAACTCATCCCATTGATGAGTTCATTGGAATGTTGAAGGCAAATGGTATCGAACGTCTCATCGACGTGCGTACCGTGCCGGGGTCTCGTCACAACCCACAATTCGGCGAAAGCGAACTCGTCACCAGCATGGCTGAGGCTGGCGTCGACTACCAGCGAATCACAGCGCTCGGCGGGTTACGGCACACCGCGGTGGCAGAGGCAACGATCAACGGAGCGTGGCGCAACAAGAGCTTTCGTGACTACGCCGATTACATGCAAACCACCGAGTTCGTCGGCGGCATCGACGAGTTGATTGCGTTGGCGGGGAAGCAGACGATGGCAATCATGTGTGCCGAAGCCGTGCCCTGGCGTTGTCACCGATCGCTGATCGGAGACGCGCTGATCGCTCGCGGACTGCAGGTTGCCAACGTGATGAGCCTGACCTCGACCAAGCCGCACACCCTGACCAGTTTCGCGAAGGTCGATGGTGACCGCGTCTGGTACCCGCCCGAAGACTGATCCTGGGCCGGGTTACGGGCGGCCCGGTTTGTAGGCCGAGACCGACGAGGCATCCGCTGTCCAAAATCGCCAGGGGAAGTTCGTCGCACTGCCGCCGGGCCCGCTGACGCCAACGCGTGGCCCGGTGAGATACGGGACGACGACGCCGTCATCCGGTACGAAAAACTGCCACTGTCCGCCGAAAAGATCATCACCATCGTTGGCCAGAGACGCCCGGAAGCATTGGGCGACGCAGCCAGGGCCTCGCGCCAAACTCCTATCGAGAAGGGGAACCTTTCGTGGTCTGCTTTCTCGACGGCCGCGGGCGATATCGGCTCCTTCCAGCACGTCTCCTGCCCTGATGAGACAACCGTAGGGCTGGCCTGGTCGTCCGGCGACGAGGTTCAGTGCGTGGTGCATTCCGTAGGTGAAGTAGCAGTAGAGGTGCCCGGCGGGACCGAACATTGTCTTATTCCGATTCGTCATACCCCGATAGGAATGCGCGCCGGGGTCGCGTTCACCGGCATACGCCTCGACCTCGGTTATTCGAATGGACACAGTCCCATCGTCATCCGTGCGTTGCAGGATGCAGCCGAGAACTTCGGGTGCGAGATCGAGTACCTCACGGGCAAAAAATCCCCGATCTGCAAGATGAAATCCCTCCAGCACATTCACTCAAACAGTGTATCGACTACTCCTAAAGCCAAGTTTCGATAACGGCAGAGTGGCCGGGGGCCGTGGCGAACTTGCGGTCATCGGTGAGCCGGGCAGACCCAACGACTCCGCTACCGCAACAGGGAACGCGTCGGAGGCGGTGAAATTGTCCCGAGCGCGCCTCCTCGCGGCGAAGTAGCTCGCCCCGCTTTCGCGTGTCCAGCGTGCGGTTTACTGGATGAATGACCACACAGGATGCTGTCACGCGCGCCGACCAGTCACCACACCAGGGACGCCAGCTCCGATGAGCACCCTTGAAGTTGTCGTCACCATCACGGCCGCACTCGGCGCCGCGCTGGTCGGCGGCGTCTACCTGGCCTTCTCACTGTTGATCATGCCGGCGTTCCGCGCCGTTCCCGCCGCTGCCGCCGTCGCCGCTATGCAGCGCATAAATGTGCGCGCGCTGCGGCCTCCGTTCATGGTGGTCTTTTTTGGTGGGGCAGCGGCATCCGCTGCTGTGATCGTGCTGCAACTCACGTCGGCGGTGCCGGCCGGACCCGCCCGGATTGTTGGCGCAGTGCTCGCCCTGGCGGCCGTGGCGATCACCGTGGTGCGCAACGTGCCACTCAACAACGCCCTCGTGCGGGTCGGTCCCGACTCACCGAATGTGTCGACGGCGTGGCACTCCTTCGCCCGCAGCTGGACCCTCGCCAACCATGCGCGAGCGGTCATATCCGCCGCGGGCGCCATACTGCTCATGCTGTCGATCATCTGACCCCTCGGCACCTGCTGTCGCGCGCCGGCGGGCTGGTGAGCATCTCGCGATGGGGCTCCCCGAATTTGCCTGCCGTGGACTGGTGCGGGAAAATTGACAGACACACCCACCCGAACGAAGGTTGCCCAGTGAATCAGTCAGCACCCACCCCGGCCGAATACTGGGAGAACCGATACCGGGAGAACGGCAAGTCCTGGAGCGGGAATGTCAACGCCGCGCTCGAACGCGAAGTTGCCGGAGTCGCCCCGGGAACGGCACTCGACATCGGCAGCGGCGAGGGCGGGGACGCACTGTGGCTGGCGCACAATGGCTGGTTCGTGACCGCAGTCGATATCTCACCGACAGCCTTGGCCATCGGCGCTGCGGCCCAGGGCCCCGAGGACGACGTGACCTGGGTGGCCGCGGATCTCGCCGAATGGTCGCCGCCCGGAACCTATGATCTGGTCACGTCCTGCTTTCTGCACTCGTTCGTCGAGCTCCCGCGCGAGGCGATCCTGCGCCGGGCCGCCGCCGCGGTCGCGCCCGGAGGGCTGCTCCTCATCGTCGGTCACTCGGGCGCCCCGCACTGGCTGACCGCGAACGATGACGACCAGCCTCACGCCAACGAGCAGGAGCACCAGCACCAGCACGAAGACGCCAAGGAACACGAGCACGATAACGCCGACCTGCCAACAGCGGAGGACGTACTCACGGCTCTGTTCCACGACAACGACAGTCTCGATCGTGCCGATTGGACCGTGCTCACGAAGAGCCTGGTCGAACGCCCGATCACCGCTCCCGATGGGTCAGAGTCAACCATCGCCGACAGCGTTCTGAAACTGCGCCGCGCCGCGGCCTGAAGGCAACGACCGTGAAGCTGACATTGACCGAGTTCGTCACCCTTGATGGCGTGTCCCAGGGGCCTGGATCGCCCGAGGAGGACACGAGCGACGGGTTCACGCAGGGCGGATGGTTCGTGCCCCACATGGACGACACGTTCATCCGCCATGCTGCGGGCTGGCTCGGTCAAGCCGACGCGCTCCTGTTCGGCCGCCGCACCTACAAAGCCTTTGCGCGGGACTGGCCCCAGTCCCTGACCCGAACGACCCCTTCACCCATTTGATGAACACGCTGCCGAAATACGTCGCCTCCCAGACTCTGACGGCCGGTGCCTGGAACCCGACCACGATCCTCTCCGGCAACATCGCAGCCCAGGTCGCAGAACTCAAGCAGCGGCCCGGGCGGGAGTTACAGATCCACGGAAGCGCCCGGCTCGCGGGGTCGCTGTTGGCCGCCGGGCTCATCGATGAGCTGCGGCTCGTCGTCGCCCCGGTGATTCTCGGCCACGGGCGCCGCCTGTTTCCACCCGAAGGCGCGCCCGCGGGACTTCGTCTGGTCAGCAACGACACGACGCCGGGCGGACTCGCACTCCAGGTCTACGAATATGTCGGGCTTCCCGAGAGCGCCACGTACACCGGTGCCACCGACCTGCTTTGACGTTCGCTTCGCCACTGCCTCGTTGGGATCAGTGAGCCTAGGGTAGGCGTCATGACCCGTTACGTAATCGATCCGCCAGAACGATCGCAAGCACCCCGAGCAGTACTGTGCCGCCAACGCGCGCCAGGGCATCGACACTCAACAGGGCCACGGTCCCGAGACCGAAGCCCTCCGTGTTGCCCACGGACACAATCTCGATCAGCAGCCACGAAACGGATGCCACACCCACTACACCCGCCGGTACCCACTTCCACCGCGCCGGCACGACGCCGGCGCGAGCGATTTGCACGACCGCAACGAGCGCCAACGCGAACTTCACGTAGGAGTCGACGTAGCCGAACGCCATCAGACCGGCCGGTAAGGAGTCATTCGAAAAGCTGGATGCGATGATGTCCTGCAGCACCGACCCGAGAAGCAGCCACGCGGCCAACAGCGTCAGGGCGATGGTCCCGAGCGGACGGCGTGCCGTCACGCTCCCAAAACCGCGGATGCCGAATGCGAACACGAGCAGGGCCGTAGAGAAGAGTGCCGGCCTGAGACTCGCTCCGAGGGGAATCAGGGAGAGCGCAGGCTGTGCGACGCCAATAGTCACCGTGGCGAGCAACAATGCTCCACCGATCAACCACGCGCTCGATGCATCAGACTCTGAGTGATGTGACTCCCTTGCCTCGACCATGCTCCCCAGCGTACTCAAAGCGGTCGCAGACTCCGGTTCCGTAGCAATACGAGCGCATTTCATAGGGCGCCTCGTGAAGAACCCAACAGCGCTGGTAACTCAGCGGCGAATTCGACTCCAGTCTGGTGGCGTTCGACTGACCTGCCGTCGCACACCTCTACGGAGCTTCCACCAGGGCCATCATTAGGGTGCCGTCGTCCCTGGAAACATCCTTTTAACTATCCTTTGGTGGCTGTGCTCGGTTTAATGCTTGTAAGCGTGATTTTTCCTCGGGAATGTCGGTGGTCGGGTGTTGGGTTGAATCATGAACAATTTGGCGATGGAGCTGACCCGGGCGGCGGCCACCGTGGCGGCGCTCGGTGGTTCCAGTGCCGAGTTCGCCCCCTGTCGGATGCGGAGGAGTTCGCGGCCCGCGGGCCCACTGCCGCGCTGTTGCGGCTGAGCAACACGGCGGCGGCGTTGCTGGCGGGCACGATCGCCAGAGAGGCCCACCGATCACACCGTAGTTTTCCCCACCCGGGACGGCACCCGGATGAGCACCGATGCCGTCGCCCAACGGCTCAAGCTCCACGTCGCTGCCGCGACCGGCCGCGCACCGACGTTGAAAACGAAGACCGTCAGCCCCACCTGCTGCGGCACACCGCCGCGATGCGACTCCTCCACGCGGGCATCGACACCACAGTTATCGCGCTCTGGCTCGGCCACGAGTCTCCAGAGACGACCCTGATCTATTTCCACGCCGACCTCGCACTGAAGGAGCGAGCTCTTGAACGCGTCCGTCCCACCGGGATCCAACCCGGCCGATATGCGCCCGGCGACAAACTCATGGCCTTCCTCGAAGCTCTGTGATTATGCCGACAACACCTACGCCAATGCCAGCACAGACAAGGGATCCACCGTCAACATCGGCATAATCCGGACATCGGCATAATGCGCCCGGCACCATCTGTTGCTCCATAACCGGCACTGGAACATCCTTCTCCGAGGCGGCCAGTACTGGCTCCAGCCCGCGGTCGAGATCGACCCAGAGCAGACCCTGATCGCCCTGCCCAGCAACAGCCCACTGATGCAGGAGCCCCTGCCGCTCGATCCGTCGCAGTGAATCACACCGTCTGTAGTCGGATTGAGTCGCCAACCGCGATGTGACCCGCGCCGAAATCCATGACCCAGAGCTTCGAAATTCAACCGTTGCTCTCTTGGCAGGTCAACCAGAAAACGAAGGGATAAACCGAAGCTCCGATGGGTAATCGCGAGCTTGCTCCTCGTCGCCGCCAATCTGGTGCTGGTCGGGTATCGGTCGGGTGAGTGCGCTGACTACACCGCAGAATCGCGGGTTACGAGTAAGTGCACCACCGGTCTCCTCTTGGGCATCTCCGCTGCGTGGGTAGTGGGGATCCTCAGCCTCTCTGCACTCGCCTATTGCGTCTATCGACTGGCGCGACGCCCCAGTACTGTCTGAGATTGTCAACGCAGCCATGGTGAGCCCACCGTGAGCCGGGATGGCCAAAACGGCGCCCTCAGCCCAGGCGACGCGCGGCCCGCGTTGCGGACTCGTTTGCCGCGGCCAACTCTTCGTGTTGCTTGGCGATCTCGTCGGCGGGAGCGCCGAACCGTTCGCTCAGAGTGCGGGTGGCCACGATCGTCTCGACGCTCATTCCCAGGGCACTCGCCAGGATCAGGGTGAGCGCGGGAAGCGCGTGATCGTCGAATTCCGTGGAGGTGCCCTGGTCGTAGACCCCACCGCGGGTCGACACCAGGACGGCCGGGCGACCGGCCAGCGGCTGCTGGCTGGCGGGATCGTCGAATGGAGCCGTCACCGCCGGCAGATGGATGTAGTCGACCCAGGCTTTCAGGGTGGACGGCATCGAGTAGTTGTACAGCGGAACCCCGATCAGCAAAACATCGGCCGCGACCAATTCCGCAATGAGAAGCTGCTGCAACGCCTCCTGCGCCACGCTCGGGCTCGCACCTGCCGGGCGGAGTCGTGGCGGAAAGTGCAGCGCGGCATCCGTCAGGTGCGGCAGCGGGTCGCGATGCAGATCACGGTGAACCACCGTGTGGTCGTCGCCGAGGCTACGCCAGGTATCCGCGAAAGTCGCGGTGATGGCCCGCGAACGCGATGTCAGGAGGTCGGCGGATGAGTCCAGGTGCAACAGTGTGGGCATGCCGCCAAGCCTAGGTGCAGGCAGCGCACCCACTCGTGTCTGCGATGTGGTGGCCTTTGAGTTCTCGCACGGCCGACGAGGTGTGAGTTTCAGCGCAATTAAAACGTTGCAACTTTCTGAAACTCTCACCTCGGCAAGGGTCGCACGCACGTTGGGGCGCGGTATCCGCTTTCGAAAAGCGGATGCCGCGCCCCGCTCAGGACCTCGGCTATTCCTCGAGCTCGCCGTAGCGCGGCGCCGCCAGACTGAGCGTCTCGCCGCGGAAGAACTCCGGGCGCACCCGCGACTGCACGATCATAATGACGACGCCGATGAGCAGAATCGCCATGCCGAGAACGAAGACCAGGCCGAGTCCGAAGATCTCGGATCCGCTGCCGTAGTTCGGGTCCATGCTGTCGATGAGGGTGGTGCAGAACAGCACCGTCAGGATGATGCCGCCGACCAGTGGGAACACGAAGGTGAAGAAGGCGTTCCGTACAGTGGCGAACCACTGCCGGCGAAAGTACCAGACGCAGGCGAACGCGGTCAGGCCGTAGTAGAAACAGATCATCATGCCGAGGGTCGTGATGGTGTCCCAAAGCACGTCCTCGCTGACGAAACGCATGATCGTGTAGAACCCGGCGGCAACGATCGCTGAGGCGATGGTCGCATACCCGGGGGTGAAGAATCGCGGGCTGACCTTGGCGTAGGCCGGCGGCAGGGCGCCGTAGTGGCCCATCGCGAGCAGGGTACGGGCCGGTGAGACGAAGGTGGACTGCAGCGACGCGGCCGAGCTGGAGAGCACGGCGATCGACATGAGTACCGCGAACGGGCCGAGTGCCGGGCCAGCCAGGGCGAAGAACACGTTGCCCTGAATCTCGGGGTTGCCGAGGCCCACGCCGTCGCCGCTTACGCCGGCGAAAGAGATGGCCGCTATGGCGACGAACAGGTAGAGCACCATGACGATGATCACGGTGAGGGTCGCGGCGCGGCCGGGTGTGGAGCGGGATCCCTTGGTCTCCTCCGACATGGTCAGAGTGACGTCCCAACCCCAGAAGATGAAGATCGACAGGCTCAGTCCGGCCGCGAAAGCCGAGAACGAGGTGACGGCGAAGGGGTTGAACCACTCCAGCGAGACCGGTGTCGGGTCGAACGCTGAGCCGTTCGCGATGTGCACGAAGGCCAGGATGCCGAAGCCCACCAGCACGATCAGCTGAAAACCGACCAACCAATACTGCACCTTCTGGGTAGTCTGCATGTCCCGATAGCTGATCCAGGTGGCGATCAGAATGAACACGAGGCAGGTGCCGACATTGATGAACGGATTGCCGGCGAGCCCGGCAATCTCGGCGCTGTTGCCGAAGATCTGCGAGAGCATCAGGTAGAAGAAGTCGACGGCGATACCGGCAAGGTTGCTCAGCACCACGACCGTCGCGGCGATGAGGCCCCAGCCGATCCACGGCCCGAAAGCGCGGGTCGCCCAGGTGAAGCTCGTTCCGCTGTCGGGCATGGCCTTGTTCAGTTCGCGGTAGCCGAGGGCCACGAGCAGCATGGGGATGAACCCGGCCACGAAGATCGCCGGGAGTTGCAGGCCGACCTCGGCCACGGTGGGGCCGAGGGCCCCGGTGAGCGTGTAGGCCGGGGCGATGCAGGAGATGCCGATGATGACGGCCCCGACCAGCCCGACGGAGCCGGCGGAAAGGCCCTTCTTGGAGATACCACCGGCCTTGCGGTCAACGGCTGCACTGACGCTGAGTTCTTGAGTCATGGTCTGTTATTCCTACACTGTCACGGTGACTTGGGGCGTCACTGCCATATCGGGCAACACTGTGTAATCACGGGGCACCACGATGAGGGGCACCGGCAGTTCGCGCAGCATCTTGGCCGCGATCGAGCCCAGAAAAAGGCGGTGGGGCTGGGCGAGACGGCTGGAACCGACGATGGCGACTTCGGCCGGATCCCAGTGCAGGCCGCGCACGGCGTGCTCGATGGTATTGCCGGAGGCGACACTCGCCGTCACCTCGAGCCCGTCCATCAGATGCTCGGTGGCGTAGTCGAGCACCGACTGGGCGTGGTCGGCGGCCAGCTGGATGGTCGGCGCGTCGGCACCGGGGCGGTCGATCGCGACGAGTGAGACCAGCCGAAGCGGGGCATCCACTGTGCGCGCCAAGAGGATGCCGGCCGTCAGCAATCCGTCGAAACCCGCTTTGGTGCCGACCGCGCAGGTGACCCGGCCGATCGGTTCGTCGGTGCCCATGACCCGGCTGCCTTCTGGCGCGAGCGCTACGGGCACCGGGGAGGAGTGCAGCAGACCGCCGGCGACGCTCCCGATCGCGAAACGACCGAGCAGGCCGTGGGTGGCCGCGCCGACCACGATCAGATTCGCCTGCAGTCGGGCGGCAGCGGCGAGCAGCCCCTGGGTGAAAGAGTCGGCGTGTACGAGGTGAGTGTGCACGGAGATGCCCACGGGCACCAGGGCGCGCGCTTCTAACAGCCAGCCCTCGGCCGTGTCGAGCAGGAGCCGGTCATAACCGGGGTCGGTGGGAGTTAGCGTCGCGCGTTCTCCCCCATTGAGCACGAGCACAACGTCGAGTTCGGCGCCGGGAGCGCGGGCCAGACGCACGCCGAGGGCAAGGGCATCCGCTCCCGCCGGGGTGGCGGTGTAGCCGACCAGAAACCTCACGCACTCACCCGGGCCGCGATGATCGACGCAGCCGTGTCCTGCCCCACGCGAATGGCGCCGTCCACGTGCTGGTACCCCTTACCGGCCATGTCGCTGCAGGAGAAGGAGATCGGACCGACGGGGCTGCGCAGCTCGGCGCCGTACCGGGCCAGTCCACCCATGTCGAAGCTCGCAGCATAAGCGCCGCGGGTCCATTCCTCGGAGCCCCAGTCGCTCTCGTAGTACACGACCGGGTGCAGCGCCTGCTCACCGTAGTAGTGCGACATCGACTCGAGGATGCGCTTCTTGCGTTCGTCGGCCGTCAGCGCGAAGACGCCGTCCGCTTCTTCATCGGAGACGAAACCCACCAGGGTGCCGCGCGGGTCCTCGAAGTTGGTGTTGTCGTATGCCTCGTGCACCAGCTCGTACGGGCTGAAAGCGGTGCCGGATAGGTCGTCGGCACGCCAGAACGGCGTCTCGTAGACAGCGTGTACCTTGATCACAAAGCCCATCGAGAGGTGCTGGTGCAGCTGCTGCTGCCGACGCGGCAGGGGCGGGTCGAAACTGATCCGGCTGATCAGGGGCGGCGGAACGGCCACAATGGCGTGCCGGGCGGTCACCGTCATGCCGTCGGCGACAACCGTGACACCGGCCTCGTTCCAGGCCAGGCTGCGCACCGGCTGCTCGAGGTAGACATCACTGCCGAGCTTCTCGGCCAGAAGCAGCGGCACCTGCTGCAGACCGCCGACCACCCGCTCGTCGAGAATGAAGTCGGAGTTGACGAGGTTGCTGAATGACCCGGCGCTCGCCGCCATGAGCAGCGCCTGCAACGCCGAGAACGCGTGCGCCGGCTTGGTGAGCATGGCACCGGCAATGAACATGCCGATGTTGTCGCGGGCTTCCTGGTCGTCGGTCTGCGTCTCCAGCCAGCGGCTGAAGGATATTTCGTCGAGTTCCTTGGCAAGCGGATGCTCCCAAGGGCCATCCGGGTTGATCTCCGCCACGAGGACGTCGAGCTTGTCGATCAGGCCCACGATCTGCGCCTCGGTACCCGCCGGTACCGGAAAGATCTCCCCGTCGAACCGGCTGACCACGCCGGCACCGTTGATGTAGACGTTGCGGCCAGCCCGGTGGCGTGGATACGTTTCCAGGCCGAGCTCGGCGAGCGTGTTCTTCAGGGCGTGCTGGTCGGGCGACACCCACTGGCCGCCGATCTCGAGCATGGCGCCGGCGATTTCTTCGGTCCACAGGCGCCCGCCGACCCGGTCGCGGGCCTCGAGCACGGCCACCGTGAGACCGGCTTTTTGTAGTGCCGTGGCGGCGGTGAGACCGGACGCCCCGGCGCCGATGATAACGACGTCACGATCAAGCGTGGTCATGGTTGCTCCTGTTGTGGCTGGCGGGTTAGACCGCGGGGATGAGGGTGTACTTGGTCGAGAGGTACTCGTGGATGCCTTCAAGGCCACCCTCACGACCCAGGCCGGACTGCTTGACACCGCCGAACGGTGCAGCGGCATTGGAAACGAGGCCGGTGTTCAGTCCCATCATTCCGGTGTCGATACTGTCGATCATACGGTGGCCACGTGCGATATCGGTGGTGAAAACGTAACCAATCAGACCATATTCGGTGTCATTCGCCATTTCGATGGCCTCTTCGTCTGTTTCGAAGGTTCTGATGCCGACGACCGGCCCGAAGATCTCTTCCCGCACCATACGACTGTCGGCGCTCACGTTGGCCAGCACGGTCGGCGCGTAGAACGAGCCGGGCCCGTCGGGGCGCGTGCCGCCGGTGAGCAGCGTGGCACCGTGCGCGAGGGCGTCCTGCACCAGGGACGCGATGTTGTCAACGGCAGCGTCGGTAACGAGTGGTCCGAAGTTCACCGTGGGGTCGATGCCGGGGCCCTGCACGAGCTGACTCACCCGCTCGGTCAGCCGACGGCCGAATTCCTCAGCAACAGACGCGTGAACGATGAATCGGTTGGCCGCCGTGCAGGCCTGGCCGGTGTTGCGAAACTTCGCGAGCATGGCGCCGGTGACGGCCTTCTCGAGGTCGGCGTCGGCGAACACGACGAAGGGGGCGTTGCCGCCGAGCTCCATCGAGGTGCGCAACACGTTCTGGGCCGCCTGAGCGATGAGCGCACGCCCGACGACGGTCGACCCGGTGAAGCTGAGCTTGCGCAGCCGAGGGTCGGCGATGATCGGGGCGGACACGGCTTGCGACTGGGTCGTCGTGATGACGTTGACGACACCGGCCGGCACGCCGGCATCCTCCAGCAGCTGCACGAACAACAAGGTGGTCAGCGGCGTCAGCTCGGCGGGCTTGACGACGACGGTGCAGCCCGCGGCGAGCGCCGGCGCGATCTTGCGGGTGGCCATCGCGAGCGGGAAGTTCCACGGTGTGATCAGGTAGCACGGGCCCACCGGTCGCTGGGTGACGACCATCGTGCCGGTGCCCTCCGGGGTGGCGCCGTAGCGGCCACTGATGCGCACGGCTTCCTCACTGAACCAGCGCAGAAACTCGCCGCCATAGGTGACCTCGGAGTTGGCTTCGGCGATCGGCTTACCCATTTCGAGCGTCATCAGGGTGGCGAAGTCGTCGCGCCGCTCCTGCAGCAGGTCGAAAGCCCGCCGCAGGATCTCGGCGCGCACCCGCGCCGGCGTGGCCGCCCACGAGTTCGCTGCCCGGTCGGCCGCATCGAGCGCGCGGGCGCCATCAGCGACGGATGCGTTCTGAATTTGCTTGAGAACCTGCCCGGTCGCGGGGTCGGTCACCACGATCAGTTCCCCGGCGCCATCCACCCACTGGCCATCGATGTACAGGCGGTCCGGCACGCGGGCCAGCAGTGCCACCTCGCCGGCCGAACGAACAACCGTGGAACGAACGGCGCCCTCGATCACGGCGCTCATGCTGCGGCCGAATCGGCAGCCAGTGCGTCGGTCAGAACCTGCAGGCCCTCGAGCAGCAGGTCATCGGGAATGCTGAGCGGCGGCAGAAAGCGGATGACGTTGCCGTACGTTCCGCAACCGAGCAGAATCACGCCCTGCGCGTGGACGGCGGCGATGACCCGACCGGTCAGGGCGGCGTCCGGCTCACCGGTGGCGGGGTCGACGAGTTCGATGGCCATCATGGCGCCGCGGCCGCGCACTTCAGCGATGCGCGGATCGACCGCGGCGAGCGCAGTCAGGCGCTCGCCCATGACCTGTCCGATGGTGGCGGCGCGTTCCACCAGGTTATCCGTCTCGTAGGTGTCGATGGTGGCGAGCGCGGCGGCACAAGCGAGCGGGTTGCCGCCATAGGTGCCCCCGAGGCCACCGGCCTGCGGCGAGTCCATGATGTCGGCGCGTCCGGTGACGGCCGACAGCGGCAGGCCGCCGGCGATGCCCTTGGCGGTGCAGATCAGGTCGGGCACGATTCCCTCGTGCTCGCAGGCGAACATGTGCCCCGTGCGGGCGAAGCCGGTCTGGATCTCGTCGGCGATGAACACGACCTCGTTGGCGCAGCACCAGGCCAGCAGGGTGGCGAGAAAGCCCGCGGCTGGAACGATGAAGCCGCCCTCGCCCTGGATGGGTTCGATGATGATCGCGGCGAGGTTGCTCGCGCCGATCTGCTTTTCGATCTGCGAGATGGCCCGGTTTGCCGCGACCACACCGTCGATCCCGCCGTCGCGCAACGGGTACGACATGGGTGCCCGATACACCTCGGGGGCGAAGGGGCCGAAACCGTTCTTGTATGGCTGGTTCTTGGCGGTCATGCCCATGGTCAGGTTGGTCCGGCCGTGGTAGGCGTGGTCGAACGCCACGATGGCCTGCTTGCCGGTGAAGTGCCGGGCGATCTTGACGGCATTCTCGACCGCTTCGGCGCCGGAGTTGAACAGCACGCTGCGCTTCTCATGGTCGCCGGGTGTGAGCCGGTTTAGGGCTTCGGCGACCTCGATGTAGGAGTCGTAGGGCGCCACCGTGAAGCAGGTGTGGGTGAACTGGGCCAGCTGGGCGGCGACGGCCGCGACGACGCGCGGGGCGCTGTTGCCGACACCGGTGACGGCGATGCCCGAACCGAGGTCGATGAGCGAATTGCCGTCGATGTCGACGAGAACGCCTCCGCCGGCCGCCACGACATAGACGGGCAGCGCGATGCCGACGCCGGCCGAGACCGCCTGGGCCTTGCGTTCGCTCAAGAGGCGCGACTTCGGCCCGGGGATGCTCGTTACCAGTTTGCGTTCCTGGGCCAGCGAGGGGCCACCGAGCGGCGTGCTGGTGGGGCGAACAGGAGCTACGAGTGTCATGAGGGTTCCGATCGATGCGACGGGCGGTATCGCGGCACGATGCCGCTGTGCCAGAGCAGCACGGGGCAATGCTAGGCAGAAACCGCCCGCCGCGCCCTATCCCGCCTGTATAGTACGGGTATGTTCACTCGCCAATTCGTATAGGGTACCCATGCTTCCCACCCTGCGCCTGCTCCTCGCTGATCCGAACCTCGGACTCGCCCTGCTCGGAGACGCAAAACCTGCGGCGCTCGGGGCGATGCTCGAGAGAACCGTCGAATGGGTGCACAGCTCCGATCTGGTCGACCCGACCCCGTTTCTCTCCGCCGATCAGGTGCTGCTCACGACCGGCACCCAGTTCGGCACCGACACGGCAGCGGATGTCGATTTCCTCCCCTATGTGCAGCGCCTGGCTACCCGAGGCATCACCGCTCTCGGTTTCGGCACCGAGGTGATTCGGGACGGAACGCCCGACGCGCTGCTCGCGGCCTGCCAGGCCCTGGGCCTGCCCCTATTCGAGGTTCCCTACCGCACGCCGTTCATTGCCGTGGCTCGGGCGGCCGGCGACCTCGTGGCCGAGGATCGGTTCGCCCGCGCCACCTGGGCCCTCAAAGCGCAACGCGCCATCGCGCTCGCCGCCCTCCGCCCCGACGGCTTGAGCGCGACCCTGGCCGAACTGTCAGCCCAGCTCGGCCATTGGGTGGCCCTGTTCGATGCGAGCGGCACCCTCGACCGAGTGTTTCCCCGCGCCACGTTCACGGCCGCCCCCGACGCTTTCGCCACCGTGGAGCACGAGGCCCGGCGCCTGCTGGCCCGTGGCCAGCGCTCCAGCAGCACCGTCGACGCTGGCGGCGAGACCCTCACCCTGCAGACCCTCGGCGGCCACGACCACCTGCGCGGCGTTCTCGCTCTCGGCGGCCCTCGAGCCCTCGATCAGGCCAGCACCGAGGTCGTCACGAGCGTGATCGCCCTGGCTGGCCTCGCCCTGGAGCAGAACAACGCCCTCGACCGTGCCCAGGGACTGCTGCGCACCGGGCTGATGCACACGCTGCTCGGCGGGGACCAGAAACTGGTCGAACAGATCTCCCGGCAGATGTGGGGTGCGCTCCCGGTCGCACCGGTGCAAGTCGCCGTCGTCGATGCGCCTGCGCCGCGTCGCGACGCCATCACCGATTACCTGGAGCTGCGCGTCGAGGACTCCCCGGGGCAGCTGTTCTTCGCCCGCCAGGACGACACGATCGTGCTGTGTCTCGACCGCGCGGCCCGCAGCATCCTCGTGAACCTGTGCACGCTGTTCGAGCTGCACGCCGGCTTGTCGGAGCCGAGCAGCTATCGCCAGCTGCCCCGCGCCCTCGACCAGGCCCAGCAGGCTCTCGACCGGGCGCGGGAGAGCGCGCCGGGCGTGACCGAGTTCAGCGTCGTCGCCCGACAGGGCGTGTTGGCGCTCCTCGCGAGAACGGATGCCCGTGAGGTCGGCCTCGCCACGCTCGCGCCGGTGCTCGCGCACGATCGCGTGCACGCCACCGAGCTGCTGGGCACCCTGCGCACCTGGCTGCTGTGCAACGGGCACTTCGGCGAGACCGCAACCCAACTCGGCGTGCACCGCCACACGGTGCGCACCCGCATCCAGCAGGCGGAGCAACTGCTCGCCCGCGACCTCGGGTCATTCCCGGCCCGCGCGGATGTCTGGGCGGCCCTGCTGGCGACCGACACCGCAGTTCTCTAGGCGATCAGGCCTTGAGTGTCCACGGCTTGCGCCGTACCAGGACGTGGCCGCGGCTCGTGCTGAGGCGGGTCCACAACCCCGACTCGAAGAGTTGTACCGGTTCGTCATCGGCGAGAAAACCCAGGCTGAACGCCGCAAACCCGGCTCCGGTCGGCACGAATTCGAGCCCGTCGACCTGACGACCCCAGACCTCAGAGCGCACGCGCTCGACGATCAACTCGCCAGCGCCGTCGGGGACAGCAGCGGCAACCTCGTCGATCCCCGCCCGAGCGGCCGCTTCGAGATGGGCGGCCGGAGTCTGCCCGTGCGGTTCCCAGCCGCCCTTCGGTGGGGAGATGCCGGCCCAGGTCACGGTGTTCACCTCGAGGGGGACGGTCACAATGACCGGCAGGGTCAGGTCACGCGCGGTGGATTCGAGGCGCTTGAGGCGTTCCAGAAGGGAGCGTACCGGCACGACCTTGTCGAGGTCGACCGGCTCCTTCAGCGCGAAGGTGCGCAGGCCGAGCACGGTCGGGCTCGCGTCGAGCAGACCCCGCGGATGGAAGATGGCGGTGTAGACCGCGAGGACGCCTTCCGAGGCCATGAGGCGCACGGAACCGTCGAGAACACGCCCGGAGCGTGACAGAAACACGATCAGGTCGCTGAGGGACTGGGAATCGGTAAGAGTGAATGACTGGCTCATCACCTCCTAAACTACCAAGATACGAAACATCCGCATGCCGCGGTCGCGAACTTGCCCGAGGAGACAGCATGCACAAGCCGATGGAAGGCCTCCTGGCTGTCCTGGATCTGACCGACACCGGTGCCCGCACCAATGAGGACATTTTCACCGGTCCGTCCCAGTGGATGCCGCTCGGCCGCGTGTTCGGCGGGCAGGTGCTGGCCCAGTCGCTCGTCGCTGCGATGCGTACCGTGCCCGACGAACGCCACGTGCACTCCATGCACGGCTATTTTCTACGCCCAGGCGACGTCAACCAGCCGATCACCTTCTCGGTCGAGCGCATTCACGATGGTCGCTCGTTCTCCACCCGCCGCACGCAGTGCTACCAGAACGGCGTGCCGATCCTGTCGATGATCGCCTCGTTCCAGGACGCCGACGATGGCCTGGAACACCACATCGAAATGCCGAAGGATATCCCCGACCCGGAAAGCCTGCCGACGGCATCCGATTCGCTCGCACACGTCGACCATACGGTGGCCCGCTACTGGGCGAGCGAGCGCCCCTTCGACATACGGCACGTTCCCTCGCCGATCTACCTCAAGGTCAACGGTGAGCACACCTCACGCCAGGCCGTCTGGATGAAGACGTTCTCTCCCCTGCCCGACGACCCCGACCTGCACCGCGCCGCCCTGGCCTACGCCAGCGATTATTCGATCATGGAGCCGATCATGCGCCGGCACGGCGTCGCCTGGTCCTCGCCGGGACTGAAAGTCGCGAGCCTGGACCACGCCATGTGGTGGCACCGCTTCGGTCGGGTCGACGAATGGCTGCTCTACGTGCAGGATTCCCCCAGCGCGCAGGGGGGCCGCGGCCTCGCCACCGGCAGCATCTTCAGCCGCGAGGGCGTACTCCTGGCCACCATCGCGCAGGAGGGCATGCTACGCGTGCCGATCATTCTGGAATAGCTCCGCTACCAGGTGGGCTTGGATTCGAGCAGCACCCGCTCGTCGGGCATCCACCGAATATCCACACTCGCAATGTCGTTCTCGGCGACGCTCGTGGTGCCGGCCGCGCTGATCGTCGTGCCGGGGCCCGAAATCCAGCTGGCGACGAGGCTCTCCTGACCGCGTCGGTCGGTCACGAACAGGGCGTACGGCTGCGGCCCGAAATCGTTGCCGCTTTCCGCATAGCTGCAACTCGCATCGATGCGGGTACCCCAGTCCTCGCCGGTCAGGCGAAAGGTCGCGGTGAGCGGGCTGGGAACCACCGCGGTCATGGCCACGGCCGGCTCACTCACGCTGCGGCCCGGCTGCGGGGGCCAGCCCGGCACGATCAAGGCAGCGGATGCCGCGATCGCGGCGGCCGCAACCACCGCTCCGGCGGCGAGCAGCCTTGCGCGCCGGGAGCGCGCCCTGGCCGCCTGCACCAGGCGGGGCAGGAGGGTGGCGGAGGGGGCGGCATCCGTTGAGGAACCGGAGGACTGGCCGAGCTGCAGGGCCTGCTCGAGGGGAACCTGCGCGAGCAGCCCTGACAGGCCCACGAGGTGGGCAACAGCCTGGCTGCAGGCGTCGCAGTCGTTGAGGTGACGTTCGTAGTCCCGTCGGTCTCCCGGTGACAGTGCGCCGAGTACGTAGGCACCATCCCAGTCGCTGTATTGATCTGCCGGAGTGTTCATCGCTGCGTCACTCCTCGCTCCTGCAGGGCCAGCCGCAGGGCGCGCAGCCCGTAGTGCAGCCGCGATTTCACGGTGCCTTCGGGAATGGCGAGGTCCCCCGCGGTCTCGGCCACGGACTGGCCCCGATAATAGGCGCAGACGATGACCGCCCGGTGATCGGGTGAGAGGTCGTGCAGGGCATCTGCGACCAGCCAGGCGTCGAGCAACGCGTCGGTCTGGTCGTCGGTGGGCACCTCGGGCAACTGGTCGGTGGATATCTCGTGCCTGGCCCGTGCCGAGCGACGATCATCGATCACCAGGTTGCGCGCCACCGTGAACAGCCAGGCCCTGGCCGATACTTCGGTCTGGTCGAGCAGACGCGGGCGTCGCCAGGCGCGCAGCAGGGTCTCCTGCACGACGTCGTCAGCGAAGGCCGGGTCGTGGGTCAACCGCACGACATAGCGCCACAACAGCGCCCCGTGTTCGTCGTGAAGGGCCTGCACGAGTTCGGTACGCTCATCGGCCATGACCTACCTCCCCTGATTAACACGATGATGTCGTCATTGCGGTTCACCTGCAGCGCTGAAACACTGAACTGAACCGAACCGCTCCCGGCCTCGTTTTCAACTAGAGCAGAGCCAACCTACTCGCGAACACGTTCATCAAGGAGAATCATGACACCGGCACTTTACCTGTCCCGTCGCAACATGATGCTGGCCGGCGGCAGCGCTGCCGCAGCGGTGGCCCTGGCCGCGTGCAGCAGCCCAACGGATGCCGCCACCGTTCCCACACGTGAGGCAACGACCGACTCGGGCAGTGAAACCGGCTCGTCGCCCACAGAGGTCGCGAAACTCTCCGACATTCCCGTCGGCAGCGGCATCGCCGCGACCCTCGACGGACAACCGATCCTGCTCGCCCAACCGACGAAGGGTACGGTCGTCGCCTTCAGCGCCATCTGCACTCACCAGGGATGCAAGGTGGCGCCGGCAGCGACGGAGTTCGATTGCCCGTGCCACCAGTCCCGGTATGACCTGGCGACCGGCGAGGTGCTCGGCGGTCCGGCGCCGCGGGCGCTCGAGAAGGTGACCGTCATGGTCGACGGCGACACGGTCCTGGCCGGGTGACGACCAGCCACCTGTAGTGGCTCAGCGGCACGAGTAGCTCAGCGGCGGGCGAACTCGATCGGTGCGTCGAGGTACGGCGTCCAGGCCGCGCGTTCGGTGTCGTTGATGCGGCGCGGTCGCTCGCTCGCCGCGTCCACGAGCACAATGGTGGTGTTCGCTCGGGCGTACAACAGCTCGGGCGCGACGCCTTCCGGGCTGAAGACCTCGTAGCAGACGTCGAGGCTGGCCCCGCCGAGTTTGCCGAGCCACAGTCGCACGTCCAGCGGCTGGCGCAGGTAGGGTACCGGCGCGAGATATTCGATCTCCTGCCGCGCGATGAGCGTCAGGGTCGCCGCTCCCGGGCGACCGTCGAGCACGGCCGTGCTCGCACCGATCGCCCCGTCGTCCTCGGTCACCCAGAATGCCAAGATGCGCGCCTCCTCGAGCAGGCGCAGCATCTCGGCATTGTTGACGTGACCGTAGGCGTCAAGGTCGGACCAGCGCAGGCGAATCGGTACGTGCAGCTTCACAGGATCTCCGCGGTTCTCTTAGTCGCGGGTGAGCTTGCGGTAGGCGGAGCGGTGC
This sequence comes from Cryobacterium glaciale, assembly GCF_004402535.1. Classification (GTDB taxonomy): domain Bacteria; phylum Actinomycetota; class Actinomycetes; order Actinomycetales; family Microbacteriaceae; genus Cryobacterium; species Cryobacterium glaciale. Next base: position 416,786 of record NZ_SOEY01000006.1, read on the forward strand.
GGCTTGGCGGCATCCGGGCCGAGACGCTCGATCTTGTTCTGCTCATACGACTCGAAGTTGCCCTCAAACCAGTACCAGTTGGCCGGGTTGTCGTCGGTGCCCTCATACGAGAGGATGTGCGTGGCCACCCGGTCGAGGAACCACCGATCGTGGGTGATCACCACTGCGCAACCCGGAAACTCGAGCAGTGCGTTCTCGAGGGAACCGAGGGTTTCGACATCGAGGTCGTTGGTGGGCTCATCGAGGAGCAGCAGGTTGCCGCCCTGCTTCAGGGTGAGGGCCAGGTTCAGACGGTTGCGCTCACCACCGGAGAGCACACCGGCCTTCTTCTGCTGGTCGGGACCTTTGAAACCGAACGTCGACACGTAGGCGCGCGACGGAATCTCGGTCTTGCCGACCTGGATGTAGTCCTGTCCGTCGGAGACGACTTCCCAGAGCGTCTTGTTGGGGTCGATGCCGCCACGGTCCTGGTCCACGTAGGAGATGTCAACCGTTTCACCGATCTTGAGCTCACCACCGTCGAGCGGCTCCTTGCCGACGATGGTCTTGAACAGGGTGGTCTTTCCTACGCCGTTCGGGCCGATGATGCCGACAATGCCGTTGCGCGGCAGGGTGAAGCTGAGGTTGTCGATGAGCATGCGCCCGTCGAAGCCCTTTTCGAGCTTGGTCGCGTCGATGACCTGGGCGCCGAGGCGCGGGCCCACCGGAATCACGATTTCTTCGAAGTCGAGTTTGCGGGTGCTCTCGGCCGCGGTGACCATCTCTTCATAGCGAGCCAGTCGAGCCTTCGACTTCACCTGGCGGCCCTTGGCGTTGGAACGCACCCATTCGAGTTCGTCGGCGAGACGACGAGACAGCTTCGCGTCCTTCTTGCCCTGCACGAGCAGACGTTCCTGCTTCTTCTCGAGGTAGGTCGAGTAGTTGCCCTCGTACGGGTACAGGTGTCCGCGGTCGATCTCGGCGATCCACTCGGCGACGTGGTCGAGGAAGTACCGGTCGTGGGTCACAGCGAGCACGGCGCCCGGGTACTTGGCGAGGTGCTGCTCGAGCCACAGCACGCTCTCCGCGTCGAGGTGGTTAGTGGGTTCGTCGAGCAGCAGCAGGTCAGGCTTCTGCAGCAGCAATTTGGTCAGTGCGACGCGGCGCTTCTCACCGCCAGAGAGGTTGGATACTTCGGAGTCACCCGGCGGGGTGCGCAGGGCGTCCATGGCCTGCTCGAGCTGGGAGTCGAGGTCCCAGGCATCCGCTGCATCGATGGCTTCCTGCAACACGCCCATTTCGGCGAGCAGGGAGTCGAAATCGGCGTCGGGCTCACCGAGGGCGAGGCTGATCTCGTTGAAGCGGTCGACCTTGGCCTTGATCGGCCCGACACCCTCCTGCACGTTCTCCAGTACGGTCTTGCTCTCGTCGAGCTGCGGCTCCTGCATGAGGATGCCGACGGTGTAGCCGGGAGAGAGCCTCGCCTCGCCGTTGCTGGGGGTGTCCAGGCCAGCCATGATCTTGAGAATGGTGGACTTTCCGGCCCCATTCGGGCCGACGACACCGATCTTGGCGCCGGGAAAGAAGGACATGGTGACGTCATCGAGGATCAGCTTTTCGCCGATCGCCTTGCGAGCGCGGACCATTGAGTAAATAAATTCGGCCATAGTGTTTACCAGTCTATTTGCCGGGTGCCCCCGACCAGACACAAACCAGTCGACAGGATCGGTGCGACCACGCTGTGGAAGCCGTCGCTGGCCGGTCCGATCTGGCCGATCAGGCATTCGCCGGCGAACCGCACCGAGAACTGTACGGCGTCGGCAGCGAGATCGGCCTGGGTGCGATCGAAGGTCACTTCCATGGCGGCACGGTCGAACCCGCCGGCCACGAGCGCGTCGATGTAGGCGCGTCCGTCGGCGGCCGGGTTGGCCTTGGTGACCGCGGCGGCCAGAAAGTTGAAGTAGACGAGGTTGTCGGCAGCGGTTCCGGTGGGCAGCAGGGTCGGGTCGGGCTCGGGTGTTGCCGAGGCCTCGGGTGTAGCGGAGCCGGACGACGCTGTCCCGCTGGACGCGGGCTCCGCCGGGCCGCCGGTGCAGGCCGTCAGGCTGATCGTGAGGAGCAGTACCACGCCCACCACTCCGGCGCCCACCACTCCCCCGGTACGCGGCGAGCGGCGGGTGCGCCGTCGCGCGGAACCCGTCGTCATTTTCTGCCCTGCTGGTTCTGCCACGCTCACGAACTGCCTCCCCCGGTCCACGCACGTGGACGATGCTACGAGTCTAAACGCGCATACGCATCCTGATCAGCGTCGGCGTCGGCCGGAATGAAGCCGTCTCCGGAACGCTCGGTCGGGCCGGGGCCAGCCTCGTATGCGGCGCAGGAGTCGGCGGATTCAAAGGATTCCACCGGTTCCGACTCGGTCGGACCCGATCCGGTCTGCTCGGTACTGCTCCGCTCGGCACCAGCACGGCTCGGTGCCGCGCTGCGCACCGGCGTCGTGGTGTACCAGGTGAGGTCGTGACCGACAGATTCGGCCATGATCTCAACGGAAGTCCCGGATTTTTCCGCGTTGGTCCACTGGCGAATGACCAGCCGTCCGGTGACGACAACGTGCTCGCCCTTGTTTAGAGACTTCCCCGCATTCGCGGCCAGCTGGCGAAACGTCGTGACGGAGTACCAGCAACTCTCGTCAACGATCCATGCGTCCGTGGCCTTGTCACGGTGGCTCTGGCGTGAGGCCACCCGAAAGGTGGTGATCGGAGCCCCGTTCTTGCCGAAGGTCAAACGGGGGACGGTACCGATGACTCCGGATATCGTGATTTGGTCGCTCATGATTTCTCCCGGCACGGTGGTCGCGTGAAGACGCAAGCGCTCGGCGCCAGGCGGTCCGCCGGCGCACACGACCCGGGAACGACAACTCGTGCCAGTCTTCGTCGTCCCCAGGTCGCACACCGCGAGTGTGCCGCCCGAAGCACCGTCTCGGTGCGAGCCGCACGGAATCGGTGGAGAATCCTGCCACCGAAGTGCTGGGGAGGAGAAGCTAGCTGACGAGGTATTCGGAGTACGACTTGCGAATCTTGTTGACCTTCGGCACGGCGACGGCCATGCAGTAGCCCTGACCGGGGTTCTTATTAAAGAAGTCCTGGTGGTAATCCTCGGCCTCGTGATAGTCGCCGAGCGGTTCGATCGTGGTCGTGATGCCGGAGCCCCACCACTCGGCCGCCCGATCGCGAGCCGTCTCGAACAACTGCTTCTGCCCATCGTCGGTGTAGAACATGGCCGACCGATACTGGGTACCCACGTCGTTTCCCTGGCGGTTCAGCTGGGTCGGATCGTGCAGCGTGAAGAACACGTCGAGAATCACGCTGGCCGGAATGACGTCGGGGTCGAAGGTCACAGCAACGGCTTCGGCATGGCCGGTGCGCCCGGTGCAGACCGCTTCATAGTTCGGAGTGGCGGTCGTGCCGCCGGTATACCCGGAGACCACGTCGCTCACTCCGCGTAAGACCCGATAAACAGCATCGAGACACCAGAAACATCCGCCTGCCACCACAAAAGTTTGCACCCGTTCAGCCTAACTCGTCGCCTGCTCTGCCCGCAGTTCGAACCGGCCTTCACTGCGCCTGTTCGCCGAAAGCGGATGTCGGTGGTCACCCATACGGTGAAGGAAACACCTGCGGCCGGCTGGTATCACTGATTTGCAACGAAGGAGCTCGCATGTCCACTCTCAGTGCACCACGTACTCGCTCAGCCATGCCGCCCGTGCGTGGCCGCAGCTTCATCCTCGTGCGCGACGGGCTGTGGCGTATCGTCGACCCCAGCGGCGCTGTCATCGGCTATATCGAACGCCAGGCGGGCGTCGACGGCGATCGATTTAGCGCTCGGCGCGTCGTCTTCGCGACCCGAACCCGCGAGCTCGGCCTGTTTTGTCGCATCGACGACGCGGTCGACTGCTTTCGCTAGCGGGCACCTTTAACTGCATTTGGGCGGGGGCACGCCGCGTCTGGTCCCCGACAACGGGGCTCGGCGCGGATAAAATCCACCACATGGAATGGTGGAATAGCTTCGTAGCCTGGTTTACCGACGTCAGCACCCGACCGCTGGTTTTCACCGCGGTCGTGTTCATCGGCGCGATCGTCATTGCCAGCGTGCTGGCCGCGTTGATCTCGCGCGGGGCCGTCAAACGGCTCATCACCCAACGGGATCGTGAGATCAAGGTGGCCGCGATAGCGACCCTCGTCGATGCCGCCACCGAGGCATCCGTCTGGAATTCGCTGACGCCGCAGGAGCAGGTCATGAGCGACCGCGCGGTCGGCCAGGCCGACTTCCAGGTGCGGTTGCTGCCGATCCGCGGAGCGGGAATCGCCGCCAACTGGGCCGCCCACGAACTGTACGAACTCAAGCGCACCTCTGCCACGTTCGGCTACCAGCTGGAACCGGCCCTGGTTGAATTTCGTGACCGCCTGGTCGAATGGCAGAACAAGCCGGCCCGCGCACGGAAGATCTTTCAGGGTGATCTGGACCGGTGGAAGGCGCAGAACACCTCCACCGAGAAGAGCCTGCTCGCCGAGCAGGAAGCGTGGGTCGCCCAACAACATCACGACCAGTACAACGCGAGCGATTCCGCACCGGGGCCCATACGGGCAGCGCCGCTCACGCCCGCGGCCGTCAACCGTGGACCGGCATCCGCTTCACCGGTATCTGGGTCCGATGCCTCAACGGAGACCCAGCGCCTGCTCGACGACGTGAACAAGCTCGAGGTGCGCAGCACCGACCCGCTCACGCGATCCTCGGCGGCGCCCACGCTCTAAACGATTAGAGCAATACCAACGAGCCGGTCGGCGCTTTCGCAGCGCTGGCCGGCTCGTTTTTTGTCACCCGGTCGAGAACTACTTCCACCACTCGTCGAAGAGGGACGCCGGCACCCGACGCTTGTGCTCGGTGCTGAGATAGCGCGCTTCGATGGCGTCGGCCACTTCGTCTTCGACCGGCTGGCCCTCGAGAAAGTCGTCTATGTGCTCGTATTGCAGCCCGAGGTTGGCCTCGTCGGTCTGGCCGGGAGTGTGGTCGAGCAGGTCGGCGGTGGGATCTTTCAGGTAGAGCTGTTCGGGCGCGCCCAACTCCATCAGCAGGGCTCGGCCCTGACGCTTGGTCAGCCCGGTCAGGGGCAGGATGTCGGTGCCGCCGTCGCCGTATTTGGTGAAGAATCCGGTCACCGCTTCGGCGGCATGGTCGGTTCCGACTACGAGTAGACCGAGCTGACCGGCCAGGGCATACTGGGCGATCATGCGGGAGCGCGCCTTGACGTTGCCCTTGGTGAAGTCGGTCATGGCCAAGTCGAGGCTCGCCAGAAATTCGCTCTCGAAACCGTCGACGGCCAGTTCGATGTTGAAGGTGGCCTGCGAGGGCGGGCGGATGAATTCCAACGCGAGTTGGGCATCCGCTTCGTCGCGCTGAACCGCGTAGGGCAGGCGCACGGCCACGAAAGTCGCCGGGTGCCCCTCGTCGACGAGTTCGTCGACCGCCATCGCACACAGCCGGCCGGCGAGGGTGGAGTCCTGGCCTCCGCTGATGCCGAGCACGAGGCCCTGGGCGCCGGTGCGCTTGAGGTAGTCCTTGAGGAATTTCACCCGGCGGCGCACCTCGGCGGCCGGTTCGATGGTGGGTGAGACGTTGAGTTCCGCGATGATTCGCGCCTGGAGTTCTCGCATACTTGAATCTACCAATCCTCGAGATTTCGTGCTGCTGCCGGCGGAATGATCACCGGGCGCCGTCGAACGGTCGCGCTGAATTCCCGTACGGTCAGAGACCGCTCGGTCTCCGACTGGTAACCACTGTTTTAAGAGGCGATCGATGACGACCTGCCGTGCTCGGCCAGCTGCCTCGTCGTCACCGACATCCTGCCCGCTCCGCTTGCGAGGATGGAGGCGCCCGCGCGTCGATCCGTTGTTGCAAATCAGAATATATTTCTGAGTAGACGTCATCATATTGTTGAGAATCTCTCGCCTTTAAGGGCGATTTGAGCTAGGATTGTGGGTGAAGGAGGCACCGTCGCCATGACCCTCACCGCCCCGCCCGCCGCACCCGGCCCTGTGCCGGAACCCGAGGGATCCCTGGTGGCGGCGGTCGCTCAGGCCGGGTCGATTCTGGCTGCGGCGCTGAACGGGGTTCGGTTCGGTCACCTCGGTGACAGTGAAGCCGTCGCGGTGCTGGCAGCCCTCGAAGGGCTGGGTCGCAAGGTCGATGGGGCCAGGCTACGAGCCACCACCGACATTGGCGTTCGCGCTGAGACCGATCTCGGCAGCGGGTCGCTCGCCTACCGAAACGGATGCCGCAACGGGGTCGAATTCATCAGCCAACTCGCCGGCATCTCCGGCCGCGAAGCCAAACGCCGCCTCAAACTTGGTGAAACCACGGTCGAACGCACCCCGATGGGCCTGCCCGTGCCCGCCCGGTACCCGGTCATCGCCGACGGACTGGGCAGCGGCGAGCTGGGTATCGAGTCGGCGGAGGTCATCGCCACCACCCTCACCGCGCTGCACGGCAAGGTCATGCAGGACGACCTCGACCACCTTCGGCCTGCTCCGCAACGGCCTCTACCCGCTGCGCGCCGACGTCACCCCCGAACTAAGCGGCATCATGGACACCCTCTTCGACACCCACCTGTCCGCACGGTCGCGCACGCCGCGGTTTGAACCCACCGAACCCGCTGAACCCACTGACGGCAGCGGCTCCGCGCTGGACGGCCTCACTCTCGACGATCCCAACGGTGACGGTGAACGCTTCAGCGCCGACCCCTTCACCGGTGACACCCGCTACGACGGCGACCGCCGCACCGCCGGCGAGAAACGCGCCGACATCCTCCGCGCCGTGTTCGAATCAGCCGCCCGCGACCCGAAAACCCCGACCATGGGCGGCGCCGCCCCCACCGTCATAATCCACATCAACGCCACCGACCTCGACAACGAACGCGGCGTCGGCTGGATCGACGGCATCGAAGCCCCCATCAGCTTCCGCCGGGTCAAAGAAACCCTCTGCACCGGCGGCGCCCAAAAAATCATCCTCAGCGACCACGGCGCCATCCTCTCCCTCGGCGACAAAATACGCTGCTTCACCGCCAAACAACGCGCCGCCATCGCCGCCCGCGACGGAGGCTGCATCATCCCCGGCTGCACCATCCCCGCCCGCTGGACCGAAGTCCACCACGTCCACCCCGCCGGACAAGGCGGACCAACCAACGTCGACAACGGAACACTCATGTGCTGGTTATGCCGATATCGGCATAACCAGCATTATGCCGATGTCCGGATTATGCCGATGTTGACGGTGGATCCCTTGTCTGTGCTGGCATCGGCGTGGGTGTTGTCGGCATAATCAGGGCCCGGGTCCACGCTGGTCCTTCGTCGAGCGACGGAAGACGCAGTGGTCGTTGTAATGAATGTTTCCGTGTCTGGACCGTTCGAGTCATGGGCTGCAGGACTCGAACGGTATCTGGCTGGGTCGGCGTATGCTCCGACGTCCATCGGGTCGCGGATGCGGTTGTTCGCGCATTTGAGCGGGTGGTGCAGCACCGAGCATCTCTCAGCAGCGCAGCTGGTTTCGGCGGTAATCGATCGGTTCCTTATCGCGCGAAAGAAGACCCACGTTGATTTGTCGTCGACGGGGCAGTTGGCCCCGCTGCTCACTTTTCTGCGCTCGGTTGGCGCGATCCCGTCCGCAACTGCGTGCGTCGCTGCTCCGGTGGGGCCTGTTGATGCGGTGTTGGACCGCTGGGCTGCGTTTTTACTGGGTGACCGAGCACTTTTTCCGACGACGGTTGTGTATTACCGGGCGCTGGCGGCGCCGTTCGTCGTCTCACGGTTGCGCGGGTCGGTGCTGGAATGGGACACGGTCGATGCGAAAGTGGTCGCGGAGTTTGTCTCATCGACGATTCCCCAACTGTCGGTGGGAACAGCGAAGCTGACGATTACGGCGTTGCGGTCGCTGCTGCGGTATCTGTTCCTCAGCAGCGCTCACGTCCCGTGTAGTGGTGTAGTTCTTGGTTTTTCCCGTCATCCCGTTGACGTGGGGAGCCATCGTGCGATGGTCAGTGAGAACTGTCTAGGAATCTCACGAGAGGACACAACACACGATGGCTCTTGACCAGTCTGCCCTGTTGGACCTGCTGGGCCAACTGAAACAAACCGACGTCACCGACCGGGTTCGCTCGGCCACGGAGAAGCTCTACCAGGAGCTGATCAACGCCGAAGCATCCGCCTTCATCGGCGCCGGCCCGTTTGAACGCTCCGATGAGCGCACGGCACAACGCAACGGCTCACGCCCCCGGATCTTGACGACCGGGGCAGGAGATCTGAACTTGACGATCCCCAAATTGCGGCGGGGATCATTCTTCCCGTCGCTGCTGGAGCGCCGCCGCCGGGTGGATCAGGCCCTGTTCGCCGTTGTGATGGAGGCGTATCTGCATGGCGTCTCCACCCGCAAAGTCGACGATCTCGTCAAAGCACTCGGCGCCGATACCGGCATCTCCAAGTCCGAGGTCTCGCGGATCTGCGCCAGCCTCGACGCCGAAGTGGGCGCGTTCCGTGACTGGGACCTGTCCGCGCTGGGATACCCGTATGTGTTCCTCGACGCGACCTACTGCAAAGCACGCGTCAACCACCGCGTCGTGTCTCAGGCGATCGTGGTCGCGTTCGGGGTCGCCGCCGACGGTCGCCGGGAAGTTCTGGGCTTTGACGTGGGAGACAGCGAGAACGAAGGCTTCTGGACGGCGTTCCTGCGGTCGTTGAAAAGCCGCGGCCTCGACGGGGTGAAGCTCGTCATTTCCCACGCGCATACCGGGCTGAAGAAAGCGATCAGCGTCGTGTTCCAAGGCGCCGTGTGGCAGCGCTGCCGGGTGCACTTCATGCGCAACGTCCTCTCCGTGATCTTACGGGCTGGCCAGCAGATGGGGGCGTCCATCATCCGCACCGCGTTCGCCCAACCCGATGCGAAGCACGTCAACGCACAGTTCGACGAAGTCGTTCGCATGCTCACCACCTCGCACCCGCAGGTCGCGGTCATGCTCGACGGCGCCCGCGACGACGTGCTCGCTTTCTGCAGCTTCCCGCTCCGGCACTAGCGTCAGATCTCGTCCACGAACCCGATGGAACGCGTCAACAAGGAAATCAAACGCCGCACCGACGTTGTCGGCGTCTTCCCCAACCCGGCAGCGCTGCTGCGCCTGGCCGGCGCCGTCCTGGTCGAGCAACACGACGCATGGGAAGCCGGCGACCGCCGCTACCTCTCCGAAACGTCCATGCGTGACCTCGACACCCTCACCACGCCCACGCCCCAGATCGAGGAGGTAGTTCCCATACCCGAACTCGCCACGGCATAATCAAACAACTGACCCGCACGATGTCGACAAACTCCCCCACGACGCGGGACGTGACCTCAGGCAGTGCTCGATGGCCTAAACGAAAGTGCTTGATTGTCCCGTATTTTGGGCTGATCAAGTGTCGTGCAGACCCTCACATTCACATTTGTGCCCTGCGTGATTGACCCGCAAACTGCTCTGCGCCGTGGATCGGTCGTGCGCTCAGCGTTGATTCCATTCAGCCTCTGCGCGGACGCATGAGGCGGTTGTCCGTTCAGCCGACGCAGCGAACGTCGGTGATCTGGTACGTGTCACCGTCCGACGACGCGCTGAGCTCCATCTGTGCTTGACCACCGGCCGGGAGGCCCGCTGAAACCCCTGAAACGCCTTCGTAGGAGACGTCGCCCCGGAGCATTGACACTGCGACGAACACCCCTGCCATGCAGGGCTGGTCGGTGAGGATGCTGAAGATCGCGCACATTGGAGCGTCGGTGCAGTAGTACTCACCTTGGACAGGTGCGTAGTAGATGCCGTCGGCGATCGTGACGCTCCACCCCACGTCGGTGTACGACTTATCTCGGGCTGCCTTCTCCGCCTCCTTGCGGGCGGCGGCAGCCGCGGCGGCAGCCGTGGCTGCCGCCGCATCTGCCTTCCGCTTCTTCTCGATTGCGGCTGTTCTCTTTTCCTCTGAGACTCTCGCGTCCATCGCCTCGACTGCAACGGAGTGTTGATGTTCGGCGAGGCTCAGCTGGTTGACTGACCAGAAGTAGAACAGCCCGGCGGCGCCAGCGAACAGCGTGGACGACAGCAGCAACGCCAGGAGCAAGCCCCCGCCGATCGTCTTCGGTTTCCGGCGGCGTGGCGCGGGTTCGCCCACGACACGGTCTTCCGACGCGGGTTCGTGGCTAGGGAGGGAGTCGGACATCAGAGAACAGCCTCTATATTCGACGTACTCTCGTTCAAGTTCGCGGCGGCGCTCAGGTTGTTGATACCGATGATGGTTGCGACCGCTCCGATAGTGACAACGGCTCCGGTCACTGAGATCCACAGCCAAAGTCGGTAAAGGCGCCGCCCAGGCGCCGGGCCGACCGCGTTCACCTGAACGCCGTACGCCTCTTGGTCGAGTCGGTAGTTCTCCTCCGGCGTCCCTGGCCATCCTTCGCGGACCGGGCGGACCTTGAAGGCTCGGACGTAGTCGACCTCGTAGTCCGTGAGGTGCCACGGCCAGCCGTCTGGGGGAATGGGGTTCACCCCACGCGTGATGGGCCGATGCTCGTTCTCAACCATTGAGCATCCCCTGTTCGTCGGGCCCGAATGAACACCTTAAGTTCTACCACCTGTGGCACCCGCCGGCACTCCCTGATTCTGGGGCACGTCGGGCTTTCGAACCGCTGGGGACCCAACGAACACGGGACCAAGGATGGGTGGCTCGAGGTCTCCAGCGGTCCAGCAAGTCTGTCGGATTGCTCGTGGGGCCGCGCGGTCAGGCCACGAAGTTCACTGTCCCCTGCACTTGCCCGAGACCCTCAGGCTGAGCTGAGGCCCATCGCCTGGCCTCAAGCTCCGCGTGGAAGTCGCTGTTGCGCGGGAATCACGCCTCATCGTCCAGGATCTCAAGGGCATGGTGTCGTCCATGGCAGACTTCGCCGTCCATCCGGGCGGTGTAGATGTTGAAGGTGTTCCATTCGCCGACGCGTACACGAACGCCGTCGCGCCTTCCAATGTGACGACGGCGCGTCTGCAGATTCAGTCGTTGAAGCTGCAATGTCGTGCGGGAAATCGTCGAGGCTCACGGACGCTCGGGACTACTTTTCCTCTCGGAAACGGCGGGCGACAACGGTGTCGAGTTCGTTCTGTGGTTCGAACCGAGACTGGAGCTGCTTAGGCGGAGGCTGGAAGAGTCCGGGCCGATCCGAGCAGAACAACCTCGCGTTGATGGCGGCGGGCTCGTCGACGCCGAGAGTGGCCACGAAACCCGCGCCACAAGTCGCACTCGCGCGACCACCGATCGAAGAGTGGCGCCGGGGACGAGGCTGTTGCGGGTGCTCATCGGATTCCTCCTCGTGTTTCGCGGCTCGTGCACCCTAGAGTTGTGGCCTGTTTCTTCTCCGACACCACCAAGTGCGGATTCCGCCCCCGATACCGCTGACCTCTTGCGGATCGCCCCCTAAAACACGGGGGTTCGCGAACCGCCATCTAGGCAGCCGCCGTCTTCGGCCTCTTATTCGGGATACCGGACGGGAACAACTTGGACTATCTTGAATCCAGCCTGTGACGACGGGAGACTCGAATGATCCGCAGACTCGCAACTTCAGCGGCAGCTGCGGCAGTGGTGTTGATGCTGGCCGGATGCTCGGCTGTCCTCGGCGGGCTCTACCAAGGGGACAGAACTGGCACGGTAACCGACAATATCGATACCGGAACAGACTCTGCCGTCCCCGCTGAGGAGATCGACGACGAGATCACCGACGCGATCGACGTCGTCGACCAGTTCTGGTCGGCGCATTTCTCCGAGTTCTACGGCGGCGACGAATACACTCCGCCGACGGGCTTTATTCCCTACGTCGCCTCAGGCCTGCCGTACTGCGCCGGTGAGGAAGTCGTTCCCGACAACGCGGCCTACTGCTACCCGGACAACACCCTGCTCTGGGACCAGGCGCTGATGGACTATCTCTACGTCAACGGAGGTGACGCCGTCATTTACCTAGTGGTCGCCCACGAATGGGGTCACGCCATCCAATCGCAGATCACCGACGATTACCTCTGGAACGCACAGGAGCTCCAAGCGGACTGCTTCGCCGCCGCTGCTCTTTACGGGGCCGCCGAGGATCGGATCTTTACTTGGGAGGAGGGCGATACTGCCGAGATCACAAATGCCCTCACCGTCCTCGCCGACGAAACCCCCTGGACCAACATCGACGATCACGGTGACCCTCTCGACCGGATCGACGCGTTCAATGATGGCCGGATCGGCGGGGTGGAAGGTTGCTACCCCGTCGTCGAGTGACCGCAGGTCATCAGTCGAGCATCTCCATCCTTGCGTCGAGACCGTGGGCCTGCAGGCCCTCCGCAACGCTGGCGGCAAAGACCACGGTGCCGATCTCTGACTTCTCGCTTCCTCCGGTACAGACGGGCGGGCTGGTCTACTCGCTAAGATGTGCGCGAACAGGAAGGCGACTCATCATGGCGGTTGCAGGCTGGTACCGGGATCCGAAACTCCCCGGTGATATCCGCTGGTGGGACGGCTTTCAGTGGACGGCGGATACCAAGCCCCGCGCACAGGTCCCACCGGGTGCGCCGCCCGGCCCGCCGCAGCCGGTGTATCTCGCCCAGCCGCAACAGGTACCACCGAGCCCTTACGCCACGCCTCTTTACATGCAACCGCAGGGGCCCGTGCAGCATTGGGCCCCGCCGTACCAGCACGCCGATCCTGTCGTCGCAGCCATTGCTTTTAAGCCGCCGGCCGGGCTGGCGTTGACGTCTGCCATCCTCGGCGGCATCGCCATCCTGTTTGGATGGTTCATTCCGGCTGCCGGGCTGCTGTGCGGGCCGGCGGGGCTTGTGTTCGGGATCGTCGCGTTGGTGAAGTCCAGCGGCGCACGAGCGGGCACCGTCTCGTCGGCCACGTCCCGTCCGTTGGCGATCACCGGTACCGTGGTGTCCGGGGCTGCATTGCTGTTCGCGATCGGCGCAGCGGTCGTCTGGGCGGGTATCAATTCACTGTGATCCTCAAGGGGGCCAGGGTTCCGCACGTGTGGGTGCAGAAGGCGACCCCAGTGCTGCAGCTTCCTTTGAACCCCTTGTAGAGGGGCAGTCGCGCATGGTGTAACTCGGCATACGCGGAGCCTATCGCGCGGGACGGTGAGAACCATGGCCGAGTTCGGGAGGGCAACTGGCGGGTTTCGACGACACCGTCATCACGGCTGCAATCAGCCGACAGCCTCGCGTTCGCCCTAGGAGCGTTCTGCCACTGTGAGGCTGTCCGCGATCCGGCCGTTTCTCGCCTGGACGAACCCGACGGACTGCGACCGATAATGCTCGTAGGCTGCGAGATTTCCTGGCAGAGCGAGTGTGGTGAAGTTGTCGAACGGGGTGAAGAACTCGACGGCCGCGTAAACGACGCTGACTAGGTCCTGCAGAAAGAAGAGGTCCACGTACCCCCGGAAGTCCTCGAACAGGCGAAAGAAGTCCGCGTACCGCAGAAGTGTTTCCTCGAGCGAGCTCTGCTCGCCTTCGTAGTGGCGGCGGATGCATTCGAGTGTCAGGTCGAATCGATCGCGATTCCGCGGATGCATGCCGCGCGCACTATTGATCGTCGGCTCCCCACGTCAACAAGACGACGAGGAAAAACCAAAAACTACACCACTACACGGGACGTGACCCACCGCAGTCGGCCGACCCCGGTCGGGTCGAGACTGCGAGTGACCAGATACAAGCATTTCAGAGCTGCTTGCTCGGTGGGGAAATGTCCTCGAGCTCGCACCGCCCGTCGGTTCCGGCGCAAGAGCTTTCGAGGGTGATGGATTGGATCCGAGCCTGAAACGAAAGGAGAGGTACGCCTACTGCCTGTTGCTCTGCCGAAATACACGACCCCCATTTCCTCGTTATCTCCATCGTTGCGACGTCTGCGCATCACGGGAATCGAGTTCAATGACGCCGGTGTCCGATATATCGACCACCAAACGGCAAAATTGAGGTCAACATTTAGGCGTGTCTGACCGTATTACAGCGCGTGCGCTAGCATGAATGAGTGTCCGGCACTTCGCCAACATGCACTCGTCGACGTTGAAGGTCACAATATGTCTGACCCACGAATCATCGCACAGCGCGCTGCCCCGCTTCGCCAGCAAGTAGTCGAGATCCTGCGTCAAGACATACTCGACAACATCATGCATCCTGGCGAACGCCTTCTCGAAAGCACCCTCTGCGAGCGTTACGGGGTTTCCCGAACGGTCATCCGCGAAGCGTTGAGGCAACTCGAGTCAGAGAGCCTCATCACGATGCTGCCCAACCGCGGACCGATTGTGACGATTCTGTCTGCTCGTGACATTGAATCTCTGTATGAGGTACGCGCCAGTCTTGAGGGATTAGCGGGAGAACTCTTCGCTCGCAACGCGACCGCCGATCACGTCGGGGAGCTCATTGAGCATCTTGCACTCATGGAGACGACGTACTTGGCCGGCGACTTGCATACCCGGGGTGAATCGAAGGACAAATTTTACCGAATCCTGCTCCGTGGTGGAGGGAATGAAGTACTTTCCGCGTCCTTGAAGGGCATCCACACTCGCATCGGCATCTTTCGGCACTACGCATTTCTGGACAAGGAACGGGTCAACGTCTCGATGAAGGAACTGCGCGGAATCGTTCAGTCCGCCGCTGTGGACCGGGATCCGGACGGCGCCCGCCAACGCTGCGAAGAACACATCCGGTTGGCGGGCGCCCTTGCGGTGCTCGAATATCGGGCGCGGATCGACCTCTCCTTGGGAACGGCGCTCCTCTCATAGGCGGAATGGGACCCTGGGCGTAGTTCGCCTGGTAGCCGGTAGGTCCTCAAAGTGGGTTTTGAGCTTCATAAGGGCTTCGTCACGCCATCGGACACGACTCTCCCACTGGTCCAGCGGAAGTATCGAGCGGCGCTGTTCCGTGACAGCCTGAATCAAGTCTGGTGTCCACGGATCGGCCTGGCCCCGCGACGAGCCCATGCGTTCGTAGGCCGGGCCCATCTTCGCTGCATGCGATTCGATTCCGCCCCTGGTGTTGAGGTCCACCGTTTCAAACGGACCGATCACGCTCCATCGGCGGCCGAGGCCGCTGCGCATGACCTCGTCAATGTCTTCGACCGAGGCCACGCCGTCCCGAACGAGGCAATAGGCCTCGCGAAGCACGGCACCCTGCAACCGATTGAAGAGAAACCCCTCAACTTCCTTCCGCACAAGAACGGGCCTGAGCCCGGCAGCACGATAGATCTCCGTCGCCCGCTCGACGGTCTCCCTGGCGGTGTAGTCCGAGGGAACAAGCTCCATCACCGGGATCAGATACGGCGGATTTCCCGGATGGGCGATGAGCACTCGCTCACGCGCGGGAGTAGCCGACGCGAATTCGCTGGATACGATCGCGGAACTCGAGCTCGCCAGCACGGCGTACGTCTCGCTGTATGCCCCGAGTTGCTGGAAAACTTCGCGCTTGATGTCGAGGCGCTCAGGTACACATTCCTGAACGAGTTCTGCCCCACGCAGCGCATCGAATAAGATCTCGTGAAAACTCACCCGCCGCGAAATGTCATTGACCGGTTCAGAGATCAGCCCGTGTTCATTGAGTAGGGCAAGACGGTCACAAAGATCATTACGAGCGCGGTCAAACGCCTCGGGAAGCACGTCCCAGACCCGAACAAAAAAGCCGGCCGACGCGAACAACACGGCGAAAGCCACACCGATCGAGCCGGCGCCGGCAATGGCGACTGTCCGATTCATCGCGTTAGATCCTCCACCAAGAACGGTCGTCGGCGTAGCCGCGCTCAAGGATCGCGACGATGTTTTCCTTCGTCAGCGGGCGCGGATTATTAGCCGTCAAACGCGATGCCAGCAGAGCCTGGTCTGCCACAAATTCGAAGTCTTCCGGCTCTAGTCCGAGTTCCTTGAGGTTTAGCGGCACACCGAGCGCAGCAAGAATCTGTTCCACTCGCACGATCGCCGCCCGAGCCTGTTCAAGTTCCGTCTGAGAATCGGTCGCCACACCAAGGATGCGCCCAATTTCCGCGAATTCAGCCTGTCGCACTGGCAAGTTATACCGCATTAGATAAGGAAGAAGGGCGCCGACGCCGAATCCGTGCGGCGTGTGGGTCAGGTTTCCGATCGGAGACTGAATTGCATGGATACCCGCGGTCCCCGCCGTATTCAGCGCCATCCCGCCACAGAACGCCGCGAGCATTGTGTCAGATCGAGCCTGAAGGTCGCTGGGATCTGCCACGATGCG
This sequence comes from Cryobacterium glaciale, assembly GCF_004402535.1. GTDB lineage: Bacteria > Actinomycetota > Actinomycetes > Actinomycetales > Microbacteriaceae > Cryobacterium > Cryobacterium glaciale. The sequence goes on from NZ_SOEY01000006.1 coordinate 433,092, forward strand.
TTCCAAGGATGTCGCGAGAAGGGAGAGCCCGTGACGGCAGTAAATGTCCGTCAGCACGTTCTTGCCCACATACAGGTGCGCCGCGAGCTCCTCTGGGGATGGATTCTTAGAGCGGTCGGTGAAGGTCTCAATCAAGTGTGAAAGAGCGTCGGCGCCCGTTGCTGCAGTGAGACCGGGAGGGCAGGTGAGGGTGAGCTCGGGGTCAACGACCGCCGCGACCGGTTCCAGGTAGGCGCTGGCCACCCCAATCTTCATGCCCCGATCGGCGTCAAAGACGACGGCAATGCACGACACTTCGGCGCCCGTACCCCCGGTAGTCGGCACGGTGACGACGGGCAAGCCCGGTCCTTCGACGAGATTCTCCCCGTAATAGTCCCGCACATCGCCGCCGCGGGACAGAAGCAGGCCTGCCACCTTGGCCATATCGAGGCAGCTGCCGCCGCCGAGTCCAACAATGACCTCGATCCCAGTGGAGGTGAACCTCTCCTGCAGAGCAAGCACGTTGCTGCGCGGCAGGTCCGGTTCAACACTGGAGAAGACCTGGACGGTCAGCGCACGAGATTCCAGGGATTGAACGACGTCTCGAAACTCTGCCGTCGTCACCATTCGCTCGTCCGTGCAGATGAGCACCGACGTGCCGAGCGGTTCGACTATGAAGGGAATCTGCCGACGTTGGCCCGGGCCAAAAAACACTGACCGAGGTTGGCGGAGCAGGCCGAGGCCGAGCTGGTTGTCAATGCTGGGAACAGTCATTAGAGCAGTCCTGTCTTCTCGTCGATGGTGAGCGCAACGTACTTGCGCTCCATGAATTCGTAGATTCCGTCGTGTCCGCCTTCTCGGCCCAGTCCGGATGCCTTGATTCCACCGAACGGTGCCGCGGGGTCAGCCATGATGCCCCGGTTCACCCCGACCATTCCGAAATCGAGGCGTTCAGCGATGGTGACCGCCCGTGAGAGATCACTCGTGAATAGATAGGCTGCCAGCCCGTAATGAGTGTCGTTGGCGAAGGCCAGGGCCTCGGGCACGGAATCGACCGTGTACAGGGCCGCCACCGGCGCGAAGAGTTCCTCGTTGCAGAACGCGTGCTTGAGTGTGCTGAAGGCTAGGACGGTCGGTTCGAAGAAGAACCCTGCACCGTCGAGCGCGCGGCCACCGGTAAGCACGGTGGCCCCGATTTCCTGAAAGGACTTCACGAGGCCGACGACGCGGTCCAGCTGGCGTTGGGAGATGACCGGGCCAACCTCGACCTTCGAGTCGAAGCCATCACCGACCGTGAGTTCGCGGGTTCGTGCGACGAACTTGCGCGTGAACTCGTCTGCAATAGCGCTGTGAAGGATGATTCGATTCGCGGCAACACAGGCTTGACCGGCATTCCGAAATTTGCAGATCATGGCCTGATCGACCGCCAGATCGACGTCAGCATCATCTAGAACGATGAATGGCCCGTCGCCCCCCAGCTCCATCGACGAGTTAATGACGTGCTCGGAGGCCTGCGTGAGCAGGGTCGAACCGACATTTGTCGATCCCGTGAAGCTCACCTTGCGGAGCCGGGAGTCGGCCATGACCGCAGTCGAAATCTTGGCCGAGGTGCTGGTGTGGATAAGGTTGACGACACCGGCCGGGAACCCGGCATCGTGCAGGGTCTGCACGAACAGTGCCGCCGTTAGGGGCGTTTCGCGGGCGGACTTCATAATGACGGTACAGCCGGCTGCCAATGCGGCTCCGGCTTTGCGGGCAGACATCAGCAGGGGAAAATTCCACGGGGTTACCAAGAAGCTGGGCCCGACGGGCTGGTGGGTCTCGATAATCCGGTAGCCTCCGGGCGACCCCTCCTGATATGTGCCGTGCAGGTGGGCGACCTGTTCCGCGTACCAGAGAAAAAATCCGGCAGAGAGCGCGAATTCGCCCTGTGCTTCTGCCCGAGGTTTACCGCTTTCCAAGACCATCACGTCGGCAAAGGCATCGGCGCGCTCAGTTAGCAGCGCGTAGGCGCGGTGGAACAGGTCTGCCCGGCGGCGGGGCGACCACAGGCGCCATTTTCCAGAGGCTGCGACTGCTGCGTCCAGCGCAGACAATGCGTGCTCAGCTGTTCCGTCGGCCATTTCGGCAATAACAGTTGCGTCGGCAGGGTTCGTGACAGTGAAACTCGAGTCGGTCGCTCGCCAGTCTCCATCAATGAACAGCCCGGTGGGAACGAGGTGGCCCCGAAGGTTCACCCGCGTTTCGGTATCAACGTGCAGGTTCATGTTCCGGTTCTCCTTTGATCCGTGTGCGCCTCATTGGTCGTTTGGAAAGTGCATTTCCGCTGACGCTTGGCTCTAATAGGGTATTCTCGTAATACGGTACTACAGAAGGCAATGCTTCCTTCGTGTCTGACTGGGCTCCTATGCTCACCAGGCCTCTCGCTAGTAGCATGAAGTTCGTCTGATTGCCTGTCGGCTTGCAATGTCGACTGACCTTCACAGACATCCCCATTGGAGTGGAATCGTGACATCGAACTTTGACGCGAACTTGACCCAGGCAATCAAGGAAGATTTCCTCGGTTCGACGGTTCCTCAGGAAATCCGGAACATCGGTCTGGTCGAGTCCTGGCAACGCTCCCAAGCGGCGCTCGGCGCCCCGGGCAACGTCGGGCCGGTGCCCCACGTTCCGGAGGCACTCCTCGACGAGCACCTCCTTGCCATGCTCGGTGCGCCCATGAACAGGTTCGCTGAGGATTTGGAAGGAACCGGCCTGGCACTTCTTCTGGCCGACTCTCGAGGTCAAATTTTGCAGCGCTGGTCCGAGGATCGGCAATCTCGTTCGCACCTTGATCGGGTCGGCACGGTTCGCGGTGCGGTCCTCGCCGAGAACGTAGTCGGTACGAACGGAGTGGGGACTGTCGTCGCGACTGGGGCCAGCGTCCAGATCCGTGGTACCGAGCATTTCGCCGACATGTACCAGGACGCGGTGTGCACCGGAGCTCCCGTTCTGCACCCAATCACGCGCAAGTTGCTGGCAGTGATCACCCTGTCCTGCGATATGACACCTCGCAGCGACCTGCTTAAACCGCTGGTGAAGTCTTTGACTGCGCAGCTGGAACAGCACCTCATGTCCGTTGAGCAGCCAGGGGCCCGGGAGATGTTCAGCGTCTTTTTGGATTTGTCCCGTAAACAAAACTCCCCGGTCGTGGCATTCGGGCCTCAGGGAGCCCTTATTCAAAGCTCGACGGCCCACCAACTGAATGCTCATGATATGAACCTGCTTCGCTCGCTGGGCCAAGAGGACCGTCCCAGCGGGCGATACCTCGTGGAACTGTCCTCGGGGCTTACCCAGCTCGACCTCACAATGGTTGGGCAGGGAAACAACGTCGTGGTCGTCGGTGCGCAAGCCGCTCGCAAAACCCCCAGTCGCCCGACACCTCCGGCACCGCGAATGGCCGGGCGTTCGCCGGAATGGTTGGCCGTTGTAAACCACATTGACAAGCTCCGGTCGCTCAACACTCCCGTGATACTCGTCGGTGAGACCGGGGTAGGGAAGACGTCGCTGGCCCTCGGAATCCCGTACAAGGCAGGGACCGTGCCGGGGTCGATGACGCTCATTGATGCAGCCGAACGCCACATCGTGGGGACACGCCAGTGGCTCGGCCGTGTGATTGAGGCGACACAGGCGCGAACCGAAATTGTCATTCGCGGAATTGAGACCCTAGACAAACCAGCACTCGATGGGCTGCGGTCACTCCTCGACACGCGACAACCTACGGCACCGCTTCTCCTGACCTTGACCGCTGACTCCCTTACAGATGCCGAGCAGTTTGAGCGACGATTCGACGTGAAGAGCGTCTGGATTCCCCCGTTACGCGACCGAACTGATGACCTTCCTGACCTGTGGCGCACGTTGGCGGATGCGGTAGCTCCTAGCGCCAAATTGGAGCTCACGGACAGGACGAAGGAGTTGCTGCGCGCGTATTCGTGGCCCGGCAACGTCAAAGAGCTGCGGCAGCTTATCATCGGGCTGGCGGCCCGAGGAAAGTCGGGCGCCATCCAGCCCACCGACCTTCCCACTCCGATGCAGAGCGCTAAGACGCTGACCCTCATCGAGCGCATGGAACTCGAGGCCATTCGGAAGGCCCTCCAACAGGCATCCGGTAACCGGGTGAAAGCAGCGGACATCTTAGGCATTTCCCGCGCCACGGTGTATCGAAAGATGAAGGCATACCGACTTGGCACATAGTAGAGGGTCGGCGTCACAGTCATCATCGTCTCGAACCTGAGGGTTCGACTTCGGCCGTGGCCGAGCTTCGAGGTCTGGTCGACCGTTCAGCGCGCGACGCTCTCGCTCGGGCCAGAGCCGGCACGAGTTCGCGAAGGAGCACAACCGACAGAAGCACGCCGGCTTGGGCCAGGAGCTGAAGCGGTTCAGGCCAGCCGAGGGCACGCAAGAGCTGGCCCAACTGGGTGAGAAACAGAGCCGCGATTCCGGTCGAGATGAGGGCGGCACGTCCACCGGTCAGGGCCGTGCCCCCTAGGACGACAGCCGCCACCGTGGGCAACAGATAGCTCTCCCCGAAAAAAAGCGGCGGCGTCGACACATATCCGGTGTACAGAACTGCCGCGATTCCGTAGGCGACACCCGCGAAGGCGTACGCGAGCATCTGGTAGCTTCGCACCCGGATGCCCACCGCAGCCGCGGACTTCTCACTCACGCCCACTGCAGTGAGGCGTCGACCGATGGTGGACCGCTGAGTGATGAATCCGGCGAGCGCAACGACGAGGATCGCGACCAACAAGGCATTGGGCACCCCGGCGGATTTATCGCTAGCGAAATCAGCCAGGGGGGCCGGGGAACCAGCGGGCGTGCCATTCGAGAGACCGAAGACGGTTCCTAGGAGCACAGCGTTCATACCCAGCGTCACAACCAATGGCATGACGCCGAAGTAGGTCACCAAGATGCCATTGACTAGCCCCACCGCACCAGGCAGAACAATCGCCGCGATGATGGCCGCCCATACGGGCCAGCCGTAATTCTGAGGAAGGCTCGAGACGAGAACTGCGCCGAAGGCCATCATGCCCGGAACCGACAGGTCCAGCCCTCGCTGTTGAATGACCAGAGTCTGGCCGACGGCCGCGATCCCCAGAACTGCGGCGAAGGGCAACATGCCAACTACGGGAGCGGCGTCGAGGCTGCCTGGGGCCACAATAGGGCTCAGCAGGAACAGGGCAATCGTTGCGATCCAGATGGCACCAGAACCGCCCGAGAACAGTCGCTTCCAACGAACGTCCATTCTCATGTCGACAGGGCTTGTCATGAGGTCTTCCTTACTCTGCGCAGTTGTGCGTACAAAACGGCGGCTCCGACGGTGATCAGGCCGGGGAGCCAGTATCCCCAGGCGCCGGAGAGACCGAGGAAGGCCGGGATACCGAGGATTTGGGCAACCAAGACCCCGGCGGCCACGATTCCGATGAAAGAGCCCCTCCCACCGAAAATGCTCGCACCGGCCAGGACGATGACGGTGATCGAAGACAGCGTGAATGGAAGACTGGGCCGACCGTCCCCGATACCGATCTGCGCCATCAGGAGGACCGCAGTCGGCATCACCAAGAATGAGGTGAACAGGTAGGAGAGCAGCTGAACCCGGCGCGCATTGATGCCCAGGCGTTCTGCAGCATCCTTGCGTGAGCCGACAGCACGAAGTTCCACGCCCCAACGGCTCCGACGCAGAGCCCATTCGAGAAGCAGAGCGACCACAACCGCCACGATCGTAACGACGGGCACGAAGCCGACGCGCGCGAACACCAGGTCGGTGACGTCCGTCGTGATAATTCCGCCCGGCGTTGTCCTCAGCATGAGGAATGCTCCTTGCAGCCCCAGTGCGATGGCCAGCGTCACGACGACGGGGCTCAAATTGAACCGCGTCACGAGGAACCCGTTAATGCAGCCAACGGCAAGTGCCGCAACGATCATCAGGCCAAGCCCTAGGACGATGTTCCCTCCATCGATGACGAAAAAGGATGCGAGCACAACGAGGAACCCCATCAGCGGACCGACTGAGAGGTCAAAGCCTGAACCTAGGACGACAATCTGTTGGGCAGCACCGATGAGGATCAGCGGAGCGGCCAAAAATAACAGATTGTTGAGGCTGAAGGCGGAGAAGTAGGCGCCGTTACTGCCCCCGACAATCAGCGCCAGAAGTAGAATCACCACCCCCAAAACTGCAGCTGGGGAGTGGTCACCGCGCAACCAACTACGGAACCGCCCTGAGCGTGATCCTGATGCCTCTACGCGTTGCCGCATGGTCGTCGAGGTCAGTGCTGCCCGCGCAATTTCGACCTCGGTAACCTTATCGCCCTCAAGTTCAGCGATGAGTTCTCCCCGGGACATGATGAAGACCCGGTCGCACAGCCCTTCCAGCTCGACTCCGTCCGAGGAGAGGATGACTACGGCGGCACCGTTGTCGGCGGCGTCCCGAAGGATGCGATAAATATCGACCCTAGCGCCGGCGTCTACGCCCTGGGTGGGTTCCTCCGCCAGCAAGACCGTCGGTTCAGCGAGCAGCGTGCGGGCCAGCACGGCCTTCTGCTGGTTGCCACCGGATAGGGAAGCGATCGCCGTTCGGGAGGACGGAGTCTTGATCGACAAATTTTTGATCTGCTGGTTGGCGACCTGCGTGATGCGCTTCTCGCTGATGATGCCCGCCCTGGATACCGAGCTCAACGTCTTCATGACGATGTTCTCGCCGACGGTGAGGGGCATGAAAACGCCTTCCCCGTGCCGGTCTGACGGGACATAGACGATTCCGGCTCGCGCCGCCGCAGCATTGCTTCCTAGTCGCACGGACCGGTCGGTGACGAGGATTTCTCCGCTGGCCGGCTCGATTCCGGCGAGAGCACGGATGAGCTCGCCCTGTCCGTTGCCCTGCACTCCAGCGAGACCCACGATTTCCCCGGCTTTGACGGCGAAGGAGATGTCGTGGAAGTGATTTCCGCGCAGGCCCTCCACTTTAAGCCGGTCTTCGGTTCGGATCGCGCCTGACTCCGCACCCTTGGGCGGGAAAACGGTTTCGAGGGCCCGTCCGATGACCAATTCGATGATCTGGTGTTCGTCGACGTCCTCAGCTTGGAAGGTTCCCCGCACCTGGCCATCACGTAAAACCGTGATGCGGTCCGAAATCTCCTTCACCTCGGGAATACGGTGCGATATGTAGACGACAGCAGCCGAACCGGCAACAACCTCCCGCACTCGACGGAACAATCGCTGCACTTCGTCGCTGCTGAGATGTTCGGTGGGTTCATCGAGGATCAGCACCTGAGGCTTGAGGGCCAGTGCCTTGGCAATTTCGACGATGAATCGTTGCTCGACGGACAGGTCCTCCACCCGGGAACGGGCGTCGATACCCATTTGCCAAGGATCCAGGTGCGCCTGCGCCCAGCCAGGGGCTCGCTTGAAACCTCCGGCGAGTGCATAGCCCACGCCGATGGCCATATTCTCGGCAACGGTTAGGTGAGGAAGCAGCGCCGGGTCTTGCCTCACAATGCCAAGGCCAAGCTTTCGTGCTTCGTCTGGGGAGGCGCTGGTCAACACCTGGCCGACGATCTCCACGGTTCCAGCGTTGGGTTCCATGGCTCCCGATGCGACCGCCATCAACGTGGACTTGCCGGCGCCGTTCTCGCCGACCAGAGCGTGTACTTCTCCCGCGACGACCTCCAGATCTACGTTGGTCAAGGCTCGGACACCGGTGAAGGTCTTGACGATCCCATTGAGCTTGAGTACGACGGTGCCGGCTTTCACCACCTTCTCCGGGGAGAGTGACAGCAACTGCGTGGGGGGATGTTCTTCAATAGTCATTATTTCAGTCCTTCCTACTGAGCGAGGTATCCACCGTCGATGATGAGCTCTGATCCAGTCATGAATCGGGACTCGTCACTAGCGAGGAAAAGGGCACCGTAAGCAATCTCTTCGGGCAGGCCGGCACGTCCCATGGGGGTTTGGCCGATAACGAACTCGTTGACGTTATCCGACTGAGCGTCCGTCAACGGTGTCGCGATGAATCCGGGATGCAGGGAGTTCACGCGGATTCCGTGCGTCGCGTGGGTGATGGCCGCGTTCTTCGACATCGTTCGCACAGCGCCTTTGGTGGCGTGGTACGCGTGAGCCCCGGCCACTGCGGCATTCCCCCAGATCGAGGAGACATTGATGATAGAACCCGCGCGCTGTTGCACCATGTGCGGGATGACCTCTCGCATGCCGAGCCACACGCCGGTTTGGTTGACAGCGATGACGCGTTCCCACGCGGCCATCGTCAGCTCGAGGAGAGGCTCGTAGGCGATAATCCCAGCATTGTTCACGAGCACGTCGACCCGACCGTGCCGGGCCACGACGCCAGAGACAAGTTCGGCCCATCCTTGTTCGTCACCGACATCCTGCTGAACGAATTCGACGCCGGACGGGAAGTCCGAATGCTCGGATTGGCTGGTGGCGATGACGGTTGCGCCTTCGCTGAGGAAGAGATCGGCCGTAGCGCGGCCGATGCCGCGCCCGGCACCCGTCACAATGACGACTTTGCCTTGCAAACGATTCATGTCTGTCTCCGTTCAGGAATTTTCGACGAGTGAACTGAGCTTCGCCGTCGAGGTATGTGGGTGAATCAAGTCCGGTGCCGGAGGAACATTGTTCCTCCGGCACCGGCGGAGTTGATTCTGGCTACTTGAAGAGGTCGGTCAGATCCTGAACCGACAGGCCCGACGAGATGATGGCGTCATTCGGGAGGTCCTCTTCGCAAACGGGCATCATGTCAGGGTTGGTGGAATCCTCAATGATGCCCAGGTTGTAAGTCGACGGCTCGGTGTTCTCGACTCCGTTGAACGCGGCGAGTCCCTTATGCAGGGCCGGGACAGCTACCCAGTTGCGAGACGATTCCGTAGCGATCTGAAACGTAGGCTGCGTGTCCTTGTACTCGTAATACAGGCAGGCGAAAGAATTGGAGTCATTGGCAGACCACGGTGGCACCGGCTGGCTTGCGTCGACGAACGCCTCGACGCCACCGACGGAACCTCCACCGTAATCAGCTACGATTCCGTCGATCTGACCGAACTTGGTGATCAAGCCAGCAAAGACCTGTTTTGTCTTGCCTGGCTCCCAGCCAGTGTCGACGGGTACGTCACCCATTTCGGTGTTGAGCAAAGTGATGCCAGGGTTTTCGGCGACGGACTTCTTTACCCCCTCATACACAGCGGCGGAGTAGGGATTACCCGCCTGTCCGCCTGACATGACGAGGTTGCCCTTGCCACCCATCTGAGCAATCGTCCAGTCGGCCAGACCCTTGCCGTAGGTGAGGACGTCTTCGGAGACACAGTCGACATAGTCTGTCCCTGGCTCGCCCCCGGGGCAGGCAATGATCGGCACGAACTTCACGCCGGCCTCTGTGGCCTTCCGAATGGTGGGCAGGAGAGCCTCTCCGCCATCGGTGAAGGAGACGATCACATTGACCCCTTGTGCAACTAGGGCGTTGATGTCAGAGATGGCCTTCTGCGTGTCAGCTTGAGCATCCGTGTAGATGACGTCAGTGATATTGGAGCATTTCGCGGCCTCGGCCTCGAAGATGGCTCGCGTGATCTTGCGCCACGAGTTGCCGCCGAAGCCGTCGGCGTATGCAACCTTGATGGGTTCGGTTCCACAGAATTCCGAAATGTCCAGAATCTGGTCTTGCGTGCCGGCGAGGCCGATCTCCTGATCCACAGCGGCGCTGTCATTGGACCCACCTGCAGGGGATCCCGTCGAACAGCCGGTGAGGACCAGTACGCTCGCTGCAATAAGTGCGGCGAGCGAGAGCGTGGTCTTTGCGAACATGGCAACTCTTTCTCTTGGTGTTAAGGAATCCGAGAGTGCACACCGAAAGTGTGTGACTGTCCCTCTCGGTAGGAGCCTGGTGCTAACCCGGACCCGCGAATTCGCATCCGAAGGTCACCCATCTTCATTGACCAAAATCGTCGTCTCTGACGAAAGTTGAGCCACAGGTTCCGAAGGGAAGAAGAAATATCCCACATACCCCGTATTGCTTTTCCGGGGTGGTGGTGCCCAGGTTTCCCCGGGTGATTCTCATGTTCACATTCATTTCTGTCACTTCTTGCGTCAGCTTGAAATCACTGTGCGTCAAATTGAGACGACACTGTTACGGGTCAAAATCAAGAGGCAGTCTGAGGTCGTTGGGGATGCAATTCCCGGCCTGATGCCTCTGCGCAATGCTGCAACGAAACCCCGCACAATTAGGAGTGCCTTATGTCGCCAGTGAAGCCGACCGACCTGCTCGGCACGATCTACGCCCAGTGGATCGAAGAAATTTCGAAGTACCCCGACATGTCCGTGGGATTGCTGCGAATCATATTCGATGACTGGCAACGCGCGACAGCGGAGCCGGGGGACGTAACCTACACGCATACATCGCTGGGCGGTGTCCCGGGAATACTCGTCTCGCCGCTGGGAAGCGATCCTCGGCAGATGCAGATCGTGATGCATGGGGGTGGATTCGCTCTGGGGTCATCCGCCAGTCATCGCAAGCTGGCCGGTCACATCGCCAAGGCCTGCGGCACGATGTCGTTCGTGGCTGATTTCCGCCTTGCACCGGAGCACAAGTATCCAGCGCAAATCGAGGACGGGCTCAGCATCTATCGTGCGCTGCTAGCGGATGGCTACCTTCCGGATGACATCACCCTGGTCGGAGATAGCGCCGGGGGTAACCTCGCCATCAGTATGACCCTTCGGGCCAAAGATCTGGGGCTTCCCCTCCCGCATCAGGTCTTAACCATGTCTCCCTGGCTCGACATGGAAAACAGTGGCATCACTCTTGTCACCAATAACGACACCGATTTCCTGATCGCACCGGAGGGCCTGCAGGCGAACATCGATCGCTACATCGACGGTGCCGCCGATCCCACAGAACCGGGCGTCAACCCGTTATATGCGAATCTCTCGGGCTTCCCTCGCCTGTACATATGCGCCGGCGACATCGAGTCCCTCTTCGACGACAGCGCGCGTTTGCACAAGCTCGCTCTCGGCGCGGGCGTCGATGTGACGTTCTCGGTCGGAGAGGGCATGCAGCACGTCTACCCATTCCTCGCCGGCCGTCACCCGCGCGCTGATGAGGAAATCGCCAGGATGGCCACCTGGTATCTGGCCGGCCGGCCCTCTCTCTGACCCTCCACCTTCGCGTCCGACGCCTTGAGGCGCGGACAAACGCGGACTCATGAAAGGAAATACCATGTCAATTTCAGATACGGGCGTTTTCGGTTCCAGCGCTGGAACCGACTACGACAGCATTGTAATCGGGGCTGGTTTCTCCGGTCTCGCCATCCTGCATCACCTCCGCGAAATCGGTCAGCGCGTGCTCGTCGTCGACGCAGCATCGGAGGTCGGCGGCACTTGGTGGGAGAACAACTATCCGGGAGTACGAACTGACAGCGAGTTCAGCTATTACTCGTTCTCTTTCTCAAAGGAGGTACGCGAAGAATGGAATTGGACAGAACGCTATCCTTCGGGCAAAGAAGTTCTCGCCTACCTCCAATTCGTCGCCGACCGGCTGGATCTCCGCAGGGACATTCAGTTCAACTCCCGCGTGGAATCAGCCATTTACGACGAAGCCAGCAACATCTGGACCGTCAACTTTGCGGACGGCCACTCTCAGACCGCAAAATACTTGGTCTCGGGCATGGGCGTATTATCACAAGCCATCTGGCCCAACATTCCGGGTCGAGAGTCGTTCACCGGCCAGCTTTACCATGCCTCGAGCTGGCCCCGTGGCGGTGTTGACCTCGCGGGCAAGCGCGTCGGAATCATCGGCCTCGGAGCTTCCGGGATTCAGATCGTGCCGACTATTGCGCCATTGGCCGAAGAGCTCGTTGTTTTTCAGCGCACACCAAACTTCATTGTCGAAACGAACAATGAAACTGTCGATGCCGAGTGGATGCAATTCGTCAAGGACAACTATGACGCCATCTACGCGAAGGCCGCGAACCACCCGTTCGGAGTGGCAATGGAGAAGGCGGAGAAGAGCGCCCTCGAGGTAACGCCGGAGGAACGCGAACGAATATTCCAGAGCAAGTGGAACGAGGGCGGATTCCACTTCGCCAACGAATGTTTTAACGACCTTGCGACGAATCACGATTCGAGCGAACTCGCGTCCGAGTTCATCCGATCGAAGATTCGCGAAATCGTGAAGGACCCGGCAACCGCTGAGTTGCTCTCCCCTAAGGGATACTCCTTCAACGGCAAACGAGTGCCAACGGGCCATGGATACTACGCCGCCTATAATCGCGCCAACGTAGCCCTGATCGACACTGCGTCCACCCCCATCACGACCTTCACGGAGAAGGGGCTCAAGGTTGGCGACACCGAGTACGAACTCGACGTGATCATCTGCGCGACTGGCTTCGATGCGATGACCGGAACCCTGACCAATATCGACATCGTTGGGCGGGACGGCCTAATCCTGCGGGACAAGTGGAAGAACGGCCTTCGAAGTAACCTCGGAATCTCCGTCAACGGCTTCCCCAATTTTCTTATGTCGCTCGGACCGCAGACGCCGTACTCCAACCTCCCGGTTCCGATTCAGCTCGGTGCCCAGTGGATGGCACGGGCTATCTCCTTCGCGGAGGAGCACGGTATCGAACGGCTTGAAGCCACCCTCGAATCCGAACAGTGGTGGGCCGGCGAAGTTGACCGTGCCGGCAAGGCAACGGTCATGTACTCCGAAGGTCGCAAAGCCAAGGCCTGGTTCCTCGGCGACAATGTTGCCGGTAAGGCAGAAGAGTTCATGGTCTACATGGGAGGCGGGCAGGTATACCAGCAATTCTGCCGAGATGCCGAGGCGAACGGCTATCAAGCATTCTTCGCTACCGAACCAGCCACGGTCTGACTCACCCAAGAGGAATCCCACTCCTGTCGTGGTCCGGCCATTGATGGCCGGACCACGACACGAATACGACTACCGCTCTGAGCGAACAAAAGCAATTGGAAGAGACCATCATGAACAGACTCATGAACAAAACAGCTGTCATCACCGGCGCCGCATCCGGCATGGGGCGCGCGACCGCTGAACTTTTCGCACGGGAAGGCGCGAGAGTCGTTGTGACCGACCTGAGCGAAGAACTGGGCAGTGAAGTAGTAGCGGCAATCACACGAGAGGGTGGCCAGGCGCGATTCTGGCAACTCGACGTTGCTCGCGAAGACGATGTTGCCCGGGTGTACCGAGAGGTCGGCGTGGAATTCGGCACCATTGACGTACTGGTGAATTGCGCCGGGATCATCGGCGTAGATATGCCCACACACGAACTCTCTGAAGCCGACTGGGACTCCCTGTTCGCGGTGGACGTCAAAGGCGTATTCTTCTCAACCAAACACGCCATTCCCTATATGATTCGCCAAAACGCTGGCTCTATTATCAACTTTTCCTCCATCTATGGCCTGACTGGAAATGAAGAATTCACGGCATATCACGTGGCCAAGGGCGCAGTGACGATGCAGACCAAACAGGATGCGGCCGTGTACGGCAAGTACAACATCCGTGTGAACTCTGTGCACCCCAGCACAGTGCTCACCCCTTTGGTGGAAGGTATCGCGAACGCGTTCCCCGGTGGCATCGTTGAATATGAAAAGGTCAACACAGCCAATCAATCGATTCGGCGTTTAGGTGTGCCCTTAGACGTTGCATACGCGGTCTTGTATCTCGCGTCGGATGAATCCACGTGGGTGACCGGCGTCAACCTGCCCATCGACGGTGGATTCATGGCAAGGTAACATCACTCGCTAGCTGCGGTGGTACGGGTATGTGTTGAGAATATGGGCTTTTGTTGCTCGTGGCCCCGACCCGTGGGATGTCCCCGCTCCTCGACATGCGGCGAGCCATTCGCTAACGACCGACCCACCGCGCATAAGTTTGATCGTCGCCCGCATGTCGATGCGCTTGGGGGGACGTCAAAAGATGCAGCCCCGCAATGCGGACGGCGTTCCGAGCCTCCTCGATCGACAGACTACCGGTGGGCACGCGCCCAGCAATCTCGCGCGTGGCGAGCCAGACCACCAGTGACTCGCCTGGCTCACGCGGCTTTCCTACACGTACCCTCGCCTGGTTCTCCATCTTCGATTCCAAACTTAACCGTGCACGATTGCTGTGCACATGGACTATTACACCTTTCACGAGCCCCTGGAATTGCCGCTGTCGCTCCTCCCGCCACACCTCGGCTTTCGTGCTGCGTACGGCCGCCGCGACGTCGCGGCCGGTCAGTAGGTCGACCCGGCGCATCCGCTCTGCGACTATCTCGACGGCTCGGGCATAGATGATGGTCTCGACCGGCACTGACGGAAGCCCGATGCGCGCCCGTGACGAGACGTACGCCTCGGCGAAGTCGCGCATGTGGGCGCCGTTCGTGAGCATGTGCTCGGTCAGCGACTCGGCAAACACCGTGAACTGCCGCAGATGCTCCGGCCGCGCCGGGTCATTGAAATACGCGTCGGCCTCGCGCTCGTTGGTGCGGCGCTCAGCCGCAGTCGTCGCGTGCAGAAGTTTCAGCGGGAGCCCGGCCCGACTCAGCCTGAATCCACCGGTCGACCTTGAGGTTTTAACGGCGCGTTAAACCGAGAATGCCCCTCTGACCAGCTAAAATAGTTGTTATCTAGACAAACTATTCAACGCTCAGGGAGACATCTCGTAGATGCAACTTTCTCACACTCACCGGTCCTTATCTG
>NZ_SOEY01000010.1 GCF_004402535.1 Cryobacterium glaciale
CGAAAAACGTCGCGAGGGTGGCCTTGTCCTGGCCCGGTGCCGCCCAGACGAGCCGGCCGGAATCGTGGTCGACGACGCAGGTCAAATACTTGTGGCCGCGCTTGTAACTTATCTCGTCGATCCCGATCCGAGTCAGGTCCGCGAACTGGTCATACTGCTTCTCGGTATCGGCCCAGACCCGGGTGATGATGGCGCCGACGGTGCGCCACGCGATGCGCATCAACACGGTGATCGCCGTCTTCGACGTTTGCGTGGCCAGCCACGCGACCTGGTCGTCAAAGAACAGTGTGTGCCCGCTCTGGTGCCGGGCCCACGGCACGGCGGCGACCGTCACGCCGTGGATGCGGCAGGACACTCGCGGTGCGTCGGCTTCGAGGTGAACTTGAATCGAGCCCACGTCCAAGCCACGCCAGCGACGTCGCCCATCACCGAGGTCGTAACGCGGGCTGCGCTTCTGGCAGGACCCGCACCGGTTCCGCTTCGACGCCATCGGACGCACCGACACGATCAAAATCCTGCTCTCAAGGTCAAGATCGATGTCGTCGACGAACGTCTTCTCGACACCGAGAAGGGTTCGCCATATTCTTAGAGTTCGCACGCCGCTTTTTCCGTTCCCGAGTTTCTTGCCTTTGACAGTTAGAAACCTAGGCGGAGAGCGGCGTGCGGCCGTTAAGGCGCTCCCAACGAACCCACGGTTACGTCAGGAGAGCCACAAAACGGCCTCTTCACGCAATTCTGTCACTGTGGTCCCGGGCCGCGTAGTGCCCCGTATCCCTCCAAGATGAAGCGACCGGAAGCTCGCAGCGTCCCTAACATGATCGAAGCCCGCGGAGCCTCCGCCGCAATCGAATACCAGCGACATTGGGACCACGGCAGTTGGACCACCGTGTTGGGGCTGTGCTTGGGTTGAGTACGTGGACGTCCGGTTACCGCGCCACTCGGTGCCGGAGGTAGACGACTCCCGAGTTGAAGGTGCGGCTTTCGACGAGTTCGAGATCCACGCGGCGCTCCCGTCGGGGGAAGAACGGAATGCCACCGCCGACCAACACCGGATAAACCATGGTCTGGTACTCGTCGATCAGCCCGAGTGCGGCGGCCTCGGCGGCGAGGGTAGCGCCGCCAATGGCGATGTCACCCTCCCCCGGCTCGGTCCGTAACCGCTCGATCTCTTCCCCGAGGCCGCCGGAGGCGAGGCGGGCATTGCCCTGCACCGCGGTCAGCGTGGTGGAGAAGACCACTTTGGGGAGCGGCTTCCAGAGTGCGGTCCACTCGCGGTCCGCGGCGTCGAGCGATAGATCCTGCTCGGCGGTCTCCCAATACAGCATCGTCTCGTACAGTCGGCGTCCCAATAGGTGGACGCCGACCTGTCGAATGTCGTCGATCCAGAAGCGAAAGACCTCCGCGTCGGGCGTCGTCCACTCGAAATTGCCGTCCGGCCCGACAATATAGCCGTCGAGTGAAACGCCCATTGAATAGGTCACCCTATGCATCAGAAATCCTCCTCGGTAACGCGTTCGACAATACGCCGGACGCCGCAGAACGCAACGTGCCGCGAGGTTCTTGATCCCGACTCCTGCCGAGAGCCCCCCAACTTCGTTGCGGTCGCAGGCGCAACTCTTTGAGGTGAACCGTCTTCAGGACGACGAAGGCATCACGGAACTCACTGCGGGTGTTCCGGGTCGAAGGTGAAGCTTTGGGACGAGGGAGTGCAACTTGTATTCAGATGGAGGAGGCCCGGCGGACTGCCTGGCCAAGAGAACCGCTTGCCGACGCCGTCGAAGATGTCGTCATCGGCGATCGCGACGAGGACTTCGTGCAGTTCGTTGTCGACGACGTCGCCAGGCGGCACGAGGCCGAGGCCGCGTTCAATGCTCGCGCCGACTCCGCTTGATTCATCGCTCTCTCGCACACTTCCTGCTATTTGGTCGCCGAGTCAGTAGCCAGATCAATTCACCTGCCCGCGCCGCCTACTTAGGCTCCATGTGGGCTTAGTGCAGGAAGCCAGATGGAACTCCGCCCACAACGGATAGTGGTCTGAGATCCGCCAGGACACCTCAGCTCGTGTCAAGCGGCCCAGCACGAGCAGGTTCTGGTTCCAGCGGTCTGAGCGGTCAGCCCAGGCACGCATCCACTCCGCGAACGCCGTGATCTCCGGCAGCCGTGCAGTCGGGTTAGCGCCCCAGATGACGTGCAGCGTGGTCAACGTGAACTCCGCAGATCCACGCACGAAACTGGCGGCATACGGCGTGCGGGCGAACTGTTTTGTGGGTCCGTCAACCGTCGCCGGCAGCACGATCTCCCCCACCAGTCCCGAAGGCTGCACCCGAGTCGAATCATACAGAAACGTCAACCGCTCCCCATTTCCCGGACCGCCCTCAGTGACATCGGAGACGATCACTCGCCAGGCGCCCCCGAGCTGCTCGAGCAGAAAACTCAAGGCGGTCGTATTGCGACGCACTTCTTGAAGAGCGATCACATCAAAGCACGCCACGACTTGAGCGATGCACGCGAGGGAGTACCAGTCCCGCTTGGGCGAGTCCCCCGGTTCGGCGTGCCACTTAGCAGTCAGATCCCCGAACGCCCGAAGGTTCCACGTCGCGATCAGGAGATCGGAGGGGTCCTTCGGCGGTACCACCACAGACAGCGCTGCTCTGAAAGCGATCAAGTTTTCCGCCACATCCGGCGGCATTGTTGTCGTCATGATATATGGAACCACAACCCCCGTACGCCGTGGAATAACTCAACGCAACTTCTCCCCACTCTCGGAAAGATCTGCCCCGGATGATCTGCTGCTCTGCTCCCGCCCACTGTCCCCACGGTACTGTGGACACCATTGCCGTCACCCACCCGAGGGCGACGAAACACACAAGGAGAACCAGATGTCGGTCGGCCTGCTCGCCGTAGTCGATGACATACTCACCGCCGCCCTCAAGGCGAGTGCAAAAACCGCGGGCGTCGTCATCGACGACGCTGCGGTGACGCCGCAGTATGTCCAGGGGTTATCGCCGGCGCGCGAACTCCACGTCGTCTGGCGCATCGCACTGGGCAGCCTGTTCAACAAATTCATCATCATCATTCCGCTCGCTTTACTCCTCTCCGCTTTCGCGCCGTGGGTATTGCCGTGGCTGCTCATCCTCGGCGGCACCTACCTGTGCTTCGAAGGTGCGGAGAAGGTGACCGAATGGTTCGGCGCGCATCACGGCACCGATGAGACCGAATCGCGGGATGAAAGCAAGCTCATCTTCGGCGCTATACGGACCGACCTCATCCTCAGCACCGAGATCATGCTGATCGCCCTGGCCAGTCTCGACTCCGATTTTGGCATCTGGATGACGCTCGGCTCCCTGGTAGTCATCGGCCTCGGTATGACGGCGCTCGTCTACGGTGCCGTCGCGCTGCTGGTCAAGATCGACGACATCGGACTGTCGCTGATGAAGAACCCTGCACGACAAGTGCGACGCACCGGCGCGCGCATCGTGGCCGCCATGCCCGCCGTGTTCCGCGTGATCGGCATCATCGGCACGGTCGCCATGCTGTGGGTCGGCGGGCACCTGGTGATCGCCAACCTGGCCGAGACATTCTGGCACGCTCCCTACGACGTACTCCACGCCGTGACACATGCGGTCGAATCGGCCGGCCCGGCCGTCGTCTGGGTCACCGATACCGCATTATCGCTGATGTTCGGCCTCATTCTCGGATTGATCATTGTCGGCATCGTCTTCGGCATGTCCGGTCTTCTCAAACGCACCAGGCCTGACGTCGTCGCGTCCTGACCGAAGTCCCCGGAGGAATACCTCGCATCCACCGAGGTTGCACCCAGTAATGAATAACTCATCAGAGCTCCAGCCCCGCACCCGCACCGCCCTCGTCGTCGGAGCTTCCGGCATCACCGGATCCGCCGTCGTCGACCAGCTGTCGACCGAGGGCTGGCAGGTCCTCGCCCTTGCCCGGCGCAGCGGCCGCGTCATCCCCGGCGTCCGTTGGATCCAGGCCGACCTGCGTTCCGCCGCCGACGTGAAGCGTGCGCTGGGCGACGAGCTGCCCGAACAGGTCTTCTTCACCGCCTGGTCCCGTCAGGACACCGAGGAACTCAACATCGCGGTCAACGCCGGCATGGTGCGCGACCTCCTCGCCGCGCTCGCCCACGCGCCGGTGCGTCACGTCGCACTCGTCACCGGACTCAAGCACTACCTCGGCCCGTTCGAAGCATACGGGCAGGGCAACATGCCCGACACCCCCTTCCATGAAGACGAACCGCGCCTCGACGTGGCGAACTTCTACTACGCGCAGGAAGACGAGCTGTTCGCGGCATCCGCTCGCCAAGGGTTTACTTGGTCGGTACACCGCTCGCACACCGTGATCGGCTACGCGGTCGGCAACCTCATGAACATGGGCCTGACCCTCGCCGCACAGGCCACCCTGTGCAAGCACCTCGGCATCCCATTCGTGTTCCCCGGCAGCGCGACCCAGTGGAATGGCGTCACCGACATGACCGACGCGACCATCCTCGCCGAGCAGATGGTCTGGGCCGCGACAACGGATGCCGGCGCGAACGAAGCATTCAACGTGGTCAACGGCGATGTCTTTCGCTGGCGGGCGATGTGGCCGAAGATCGCCGCCTACTTCGGCGTCGAGCCGGAAGGATTCGTCGACGAACCGCGACCCCTCGACGTACAGATGTCCGGCTTGGAGCCAGTCTGGGCTGAGCTCGCTGCGGCACATGGCCTCGTCGAGTCCGACCTGGGGCGCATCGCATCGTGGTGGCACACCGACGCCGACCTCGGCCGTAACATCGAAGTCTTCACCGACATCACCAAGAGCCGTCTCGCCGGCTTCACCCCGCACCATCGTACGATCGACTCGTTCACGTCCCTCTTCGGCCGCTACCGCGCCGAGAAGCTCATCCCACAGTCGTGAGCCTGACGCGTAGATCGCAAGCGGTCCGCCGCGGGGACTTCCGCGGCGCGATCGCTCGGCTTTGAGTCCAGGCCGATTCGTTCGTGCGTAGCGGGAGCAGAAGTCGCTCCGGAGAATTCGCAGGAGCGACTCGGCGGTTCTCAGTTCAGGATCACTCGTACAGGGCGATGAAGCGACCGACCACGCCGCCGGCGCGCAGTTTGTCGATGGCCTCGGGAATCTCCGCCTGGGTGATGAGATTCATTGGCGGGTTCAACTGGCCCGACTCCATCAGGCCGTACAGACAAACCTCGAGGCAGACGAATGTGATCCGAATCATCGGGGCGATCCCCAGATAGCGCCATTGCCACTTCGAATCCTAGCCCTGCCGGCTGACCATCTCGGCGATCCAGCTCGGTGCGAAGGGAGAGGTGCAATTTGGTGGGGTCGGATAGTCCTTGAGCACTTCCAGGCGTTCGCCGATGCCGATCGCGCGAGCGCGAAGCTCGGCATGCTCGATCCCGATTTGGGCGAGGCAATGGTTCATCGCCCACTGCAAACGGTCAGGGGCCTGCTTCATCTGCGCTTCGATGGTGTCGAGCAGCGCCGGCAGGTCGAGGCCCTGGGGACTCTTCGCCACACGTTCTGTGGTCAGCGCCCAACCGGCACTCGCGACGACGGGATCCGCATCGGCAAACCAGATCACGCGCAGTTCCTCGGCGTGTGGACTCTTCTTCACCACATAGTTCACGAGCCAGTCGTGCACCTTGGGAATGCCGGCCTGGCGCACCATGCCGTTCAGGTCATGGCGTTGAAATTCCCTGGGTCGGCAGATCAGAATCGACACCAGTCGTGCCGCCGTGTCACCGGTCTCCCAGAGCTCGCGTGCCAGTTGAGGCTGGGTCTTCAGCCGCTTGGCGACCGCGCGCAGCTGGCTCAGATTCACTCCATGGTCGTCACCGTGCTTCGCGTTGATCGCCCGGGCCTTCGGGTCTTCCAGCGCCGCCAGCTCGGCCAGCACCGCTGCCACCGCCGTTGGGGCGACCGCCGTTGGGGCCGTATTGATGTGGGCCATCGCTGCCTCCTCTCCGTTGCTGTCGGATTAAGCCTACGACCATGGCGCGGTCTGGCAATCGACCTGAGCGCCAGCCCTGCCGATAAGGTCAGGCGTAACCGCCCCGGCCCAAACCGGCCGGCCGGCCGGCCGGCGTAGTTTGGGCGCATGACTTCAGCCGACGAATTCAGCATTGTGAACATAGCGGAGGCCCCGTGGGACGACGTGCGCACCGTCGTCGGTACCCGAGGCGATCCGTCACGCTGCTGGTGCCAGTTTTTCAAGACCTCGAACGCCGGCTGGGACGCCACGACAAGTGACATCTTCTGCGCGGACCTGCGCAAGCAGATCGCCCAGGCTCGCTCACCATGTTCGTGGCGGCGGGTTCGATGTGGGGTCGCGTCCGTCGGTGGGCGCGCGGTGGTGCGGCTCGCTCTGCGGTGACCAGACTTCACGATGCGCGGTGCCGTGCAGCGGCGGGGGCGGGACAAAAAAGCGGGCCCCCCGTGCTGTATGCACGTGGGGCCCGCCTGGTTCCTGCGAGGGAGATCTGGGGGGAAAGGCTGGTTAGCCCTTCTTGATGACGACCGTGGAGTTGTCGCTGTAGTAGTTGCGCTGGAAGTCGATGATGGTCGTGGTCTTGGCGATCACGGCGCAGTTGGCGACCTTGGTGTCTTTACCGAACGTGTTGTCCTTGATGATCGTGCCCTTGAGCGGGCCGTAGGCCTTTTCGGCGATGTTGACGGTGCAGGCGCCGTTGTTGGCGTAGTTGTTGGTGTAGACGAAGTTGGAAACCACTCCGCGGTCCTGGGTGATTTGCACGGCGGCGCTGTGCGAGTCGGTAAGGCGGTTACCGGTGACCTTGACGTTGTTGCCGCTCTGTACCTGGATGGAGTCGTCGTGGCTGGGCGATCCGCCCTGGTTCGGGTCCTTAAGGTAGTGCATGTGGTCGTGGATCCAGCTGTTCTCGATGAGAACGTTGCTGCCGGTGACGTGGATACCGTCGATCACATTGTTGATATCCAGGTGGGTCGCGGTGAAGTTGTAGCCGTAGATGCCGTTGGCGTGGGGCGAGGCGACCGTCGGGGACAGCTCGGTGTCGGTCACGACGAGGTTGCTGAAGCCGCCGAGGTTGTCGACGAGGGCGCCGGGGCCGTTCATGGTGCGACCCCGAATGATCGAGTTCTTGATGGTGACGTTGGCGGCCTGAATTTTGACCAGCCCGCGAATGTCGAGGCCGTTGAGCACGGTGCCTGGCGTGGTGACGTTGATGTCACCGTTGACGACCTTGAGCACGGTGCCCGACGGAACGCCGGTGTTGGTCGTCGTCGGGGTTCCGCTGGTGGGCGGTACCGGGGTGGGGGCCGGGGTGGGAGCCGGGGCAGGTGCAGGTGCAGGTGCCGGAGCAGGGACCGAGGTTGGGGCCGGCACGGTCTTCGCCGTGTAACCAACGATGGTCATGGCGACCTTGACGTTCGCGGAGGCGCTGGCGACGGTAATGGTGCCGTCGGACTTGCTGGTGACGGGCACGGTGTAGGTGCGCTCGGGGCCGTCGCCGGTGGGGGCGGTGAAGTAGTAGCGCTGGGTGTTCTCCGGGCCGACCAGGACCTTGATGTCAGTACGGGACGCGGCGGTGGTATCGAACATGACGTCGACCGAAGCGGTACCGGCGGGGATGGTGCCGAGGTCAGTAGTGACCTTGCTGCCGGCCGGCACGGCGACTGACGTCGTGTTCTCGGCGGCCTGGGCCGGAAGAACGGCGAGGCCACTGAAGGCGACAGCGAATGCACCGGCCGCGCTCACGAGTGCCAGGCGGCGAGACGGACGAACAGTGGATCGAAGGGCAGAGCGCGAAGCGAAAGCAGTGATGGAGGGCATGGTTCACATTTCGTGTGGTGCACAGTTCGGCAGGTGCGGGGTGGGGGCTGTAGAGGCCGTGTTCAATAAGATGAGCATTACCCATAATGGGCAATGCCACAAGCGAATACATGGCTTTCTCAGGTTCACCCCCCCAGGTGGGGGTAGATAAAGTCTTCCGAATGGCTGCAAAAAAGCGGCCGGACCTGCGTTAACAGGGCCGACCGCATCCATTTAAGGAATTTCGCGTTTGAGCAGGGTTCACGAAGGCACGGTGAACTATTTGATAGACCAGCGAACTTCAGGGGCGCGCGTCATGCGCCGCCACGACGCGGTCAGGGTTGGCAACTAGCCCTTCCTGATGGTGACGAGGGTGTCATCGGGAGTGTAGTAATTGCCCGCAAAGTCAATTTTGGTCGTGGTCGGTGCGATCACAGCGCAGTTGGCCAAACGCGAGTCACGCCCGAAGGTATTGTCGGTGATCACCGCACCTTGAATGGGACCGTATGACTTCTCGGCAATGTTCACGGTGCAGGCCCCGCCATTGGCGAAATTGTCGGTGAAGGCGAAGTTGGATACCTTTCCGCGGTCCTGGGTGATCTGCACGGCGGCGCTGTGGGAGTCGGTCAGACGGTTGCCGGCGACCGTGATGTTGTTGCCGGACTGGACCTGGATGGAGTCGTCGTGGCTGGGCGATCCGCCCTGGTTGGGATCCTTGAGGTAGTGCATGTTGTCGTGGATCCAGGAGTCCTGAATTACGACGTTGCTGCCGGTGACGTGGATGCCGTCGATGGCGTTGTTAATGTTCACCCGTGTCGCGGTGAAGTTATAGCCGTAGATGCCGTTGGCATCGGGCGATGCGGCGCTCGGGGACAGTTCAGTATCGGTGACAACGAGGTTGCTGAAGCCGCCGAGGTTGTTGATGAGGGCACCGGGGCCGTTCATCGAGCGACCGCGAATGATCGAGTTTTTGATGGTGACGTTGGCCGCGCTGATCTTGACCAGACCACGAATGTCGAGGCCGTCGAGCACGGTGCCGGCCTTCGTGACGTTGATGTCGCCATTGTGCACGGTCAGTGCGGTTCCGGACGGAACACCCGTGTTGGAGGCACCGGGCATGCCACCCGGTGTCGGCGTGGGCGGCGAAGTCGGAGTCGGTTTCGGAGTCGGTGCCGGTGCCGGTGCCGGAGCCGGTGCCGGAGTCGGTGCCGGAGCCGGTGCCGGAGCCGGAGCCGGTGCCGGAGTCGGTGCTGGAGCCGGAGTCGGTGCCGGTGCCGGTGCCCGAGTCGGAGTCGGTGCCGGAGTCGGTGCCGGCGTGGGCTCCGGCTCCGTAGCGCCGCGTTCAAAACCGGCTCCTTCGAGGGTCAACCGGACGTCGGCGACGCTACTGGACAGGGTTAAGGCGCCGTTTGTCTTCGCCGTCACGGGAACCGTGATGGTCTTGGTTGTACTGGTGCCCACGGGCGCGGTGAACAAGTACGTTTTCGTGTCCTCCGGGCCGACAGCAATTTTCACCTGACTGGGGGCTGCGACCTTGGACGTGAAGAACTTCACATCGACGGATTTCAAGCCGGATGGCACGGTGCCCAGCTGAGCGGTGATGCTCCGGCCAGCCGGGATATCGATCGAGGTGCTGGTCGGGTCTGCGCTGCCGCTTCCGGCGATGGCCGGAACAGCGGCGAGGCCGGAGAGGGCGATGGTCGAAACCGCGACTGCGGCCAGAATGACCAATCGTGGGGCCCGGCGGGGACGGCCGTCGGAGACAGGTTGAGTGGTTGTGCTTGAGTTTTGGTTGGAAATGGACGTGCGGATGTCTCTAAATACCATTGGCTGGTTACGTATATTCCGTGTCGCGCACAAGTTCGGAACGTGCAGGTGATCGGCCGTAGGGGGCCACTATGTACCTAATGAGCATTACCCACAAAAGAGGCAGACACAAATCGAACCGGACCCTGACCCGGCACACCCTCGACCGCAGGTCAAAAAAAAAGCGGCCGGACCTGCGTTAACAGGGCCGGCCGCATCCGTTTGACGAATTTAGCAAATTTAGCGTTTGCGCTTCTCGCGCACGCGCATGCTCAGGTTGATCGGGCTTCCCTCGAAGCCGTAAATCTCGCGCAGCCGACGCTGGATGTAGCGACGGTAGCCCGGGTCGAGGAACCCGGTGGTGAAGACCACGAACGTCGGCGGGCGGCTCGAGGCCTGGGTGCCGAACAGGATGCGCGGCTGCTTGCCGCTGCGCACGGGATGCGGGTGGGCGGCAGCGAGCTCGGCCAGGAAGGCATTGAACTTGCCGGTGGCGATGCGGGTGTCCCACGACTCGAGCGCGAGCTCGAGGGCCGGAACCAGCTTCTCCATGTGACGACCTGTTTTGGCCGAGATGTTCACGCGCGGGGCCCAGGCCACGTGGGCCAGGTCCTGCTCGATCTCACGCTCGAGGTAGCGGCGACGGTCGTCGTCGATCTGGTCCCACTTGTTGAAGGCCAGCACGAGGGCACGGCCCGATTCGATGACGAGGTCGATAACGCGGATATCCTGCTCGCTGATGACCTCGGTCACGTCGAGCAGCACAACGGCGACTTCGGCCTTTTCCAGGGCAGCGCTGGTGCGCAGGGAGGCGTAGAAGTCGGCGCCCTGGGAGAGGTGCACTCTCCGGCGGATGCCGGCGGTGTCAACGAAACGCCAGACTTTGCCGCCGAGTTCGACCTGCTCGTCGACCGGGTCGCGGGTCGTGCCGGCGAGCTCGTTGACGACAACGCGCTCCTCCCCCACGACCTTGTTGAGCAGGCTGGATTTGCCGACGTTCGGACGGCCGAGGATGGCCACCCGGCGCGGACCGCCGACCTCCTGCTTGGCAACGTTGGAGATTTCGGGCAGCACGAGCAGAATCGCGTCGAGCAGGTCGGCAACACCACGACCGTGCAGGGCGGAGACCGGCCACGGCTGGCCGAGGCCGAGCGACCACAGGCTGGCCGCTTCGGGCTCCTGGCGCACGTCGTCGACCTTGTTGGCGATCAGGAAGACGGGCTTGCCGCTCTTGCGCAGCATGCGAACGACGGCTTCGTCGGTCGAGGTCGGGCCCACGTTGGAGTCAACGACGAACATGACGAGGTCGGACAGGTCGATGGCGATCTCGGCCTGGGCGGCGACAGAGGCGTCGATGCCCTTGGCGTCGGGCTCCCAGCCGCCGGTGTCGACGAGGCTGAACTTGCGTTCGTTCCAGTCGCCCTTGTACGCGACGCGGTCTCGCGTGACTCCGGGGGTGTCTTCGACGACGGCCTCACGGCGGCCGAGGATACGGTTGACCAACGCCGACTTGCCCACGTTCGGGCGGCCGACGATCGCGATGACCGGCACGGCCGGCAGGTACTGGATCGCGTCGGGGTCGTCGGTGACGGCCTGCAGTACGTCGAGGTCTTCCTCGTCGAGGTCGTAGTTGTCGAGGTCAGTGCGCAGCGCCGCGGAACGCCGAGTGGCGAGTTCCTCGTCAAGGTTGGCGAGACGTTCCGCCAGCTCGGTGTCGAGCGCTGTGCTCGTGTCGTCGTATTCGTTACTCATTCAAAGCCTGCTTCATGCGTGTGTGGTAGACGTCGATGACCGCTTCAATGGTCTGCTCGAAGTCGAGATGGGTGGAGTCGACGGTTATCACACCGTCTGCAGCGCTCATGAAATCGACAACCTGTGAGTCAGCGCGATCGCGTGATCGCAGCTGTTCTGCCACGGTTTCAGCCGATTGGGTCGTTATTTCCGCAGAGCGTCTAGCCATTCTAGCCTCCTCGGATGCCGTGAGTAGAATGCGCACCTCGGCCTCGGGGGCGACGATGGTCGTGATGTCGCGTCCTTCGACCACGACACCGGGCCGATCCACATTCTCGGCGATGCTCCGAAACAAATCGGTGAGCGCGCCCCGCACCGCGGGAACGCGGGCGACGGCGCTCACCGCGGCGCTGACCTCCGGCGAGCGGATGGCGTCGGTCACGTCGGTCTGCCCGACGGTGACGAAGTACTCGTCGGGGTCGGTGCCGATTGAATAGTCGAAGTCTTTCAGGAGCGCCGTGACGGCATCCGCCTGGCTACTGTCGGTGTTGCGGTCCAGTGCGAACCAGGCCAGCGCACGGTAGGCGGCGCCGGTATCGAGATAGGCGAAGCCGAGGCGACGTGCGGCGGCACGGCTCACGCTCGACTTGCCGCTGCCGGCCGGTCCATCGATGGCGACGAGGGTGGGGAGGGAGTGACGTGCCATGTACGTTAACCAGCAATCCGCCAGCCGCGGGCGGCCAGCTCTTCGGTGAGGCGGGTTACGGCCTCGGGAAGGACAGAGATTTCAGCGAGGCCGATCTGGGCACCCGGGGAGTGTTCCAAGCGTAAGTCTTCGAGGTTAACGCCGAGCTCCCCAATATCGTTGAGCAGGCGGGCAATCTGGCCCGGCTGGTCGTTGACCATGACGACCATCGAGGAGAATCGGCGGTCCTGCCCGTGTTTGCCGGGCAGGCGGGCCACCCCGGCGTTGCCACCGGCGAGTTCTTCGGCAACCTTGCGCTGCGCTCCGGGGGCGGCCGGGTCTTCGAGCGCGTCGATGAACCGGTCGAGGTCGTCACGGTAGGCCAGCAGGACATCGCGCACCGGTCCGGCATTGGCGCCGAGAATCTGCACCCACAGGTCGGGATCGCTCGCGGCGACGCGAGTCACGTCGCGCAGGCCCTGGCCCGCAAGGTTGAGTGAAGAATGCGCTGCTCCGGTGAGGCGGCGGGCCATCAGGGTCGAGATGACCTGCGGCACGTGCGAGACCAGCGCGACGCCGAGGTCGTGCTCCTCGGGGGTCATCTCCACCAGGATGGCGCCGAGATCGAGGATGAGGTCGTCGATCGCGCCGGCCTGCTGGTAGCTGATCGCGTCGTGCGCGGCGACGACCCAGGGACGGCCGATGAACAGGTCGGCGCGGCCGGAGAGCGGTCCGCCCTTTTCCCGACCGGCGAGCGGATGCGACCCGATGTAGCGACTGACATCGGCTCCGCGCTCGCGCAGCTCGGCGAGCGGGGCGAGCTTGACGCTCGCGACATCCGTGACGATTGCGTCCGGGTAGGCCTCGAGCTCACGCGCGACGATCTCGGCGGTGACATCCGGCGGCACACAGACCACGATGAGCTGCGGCTGGTCGCCGGGAGCTGCGGCGCGGCCGGCGCCGTAGTCGATGGCGATGCGCAGGTTGGTCGGTGAGGCGTCGGCGAGGATCGTCTCGATCTGGCGATTACGCAGGCCGAGGCCGACGCTGGTTCCGAGCAGGCCGACGCCGACGATGCGCACCGGGCCCACGAGGCGGCTTTCAGCCATGGTTCAGTCCCTGTTCCAGTAGTTGATCGTTGTCGCTGGTCGCTACTCGGCGTCGGGTCGCGCGCTCGGCGCCTGCCGAGACACCGTGAGCAGCTGGCCGAGCTCCTCGCGGGTGAGTTCGCGCACGGCGCCCTGCTGCAGGGTACCGAGGTTGAGCGGGCCGAACTGGCGACGCACGAGGTCGACAACGGGATGACCGACGGCGTCGAGCATCCGTCGCACGATGCGATTCCGCCCGGAGTGCAGGGTGAGCTCGACCATGCTGAAACCACCGCCGGGAGGGCTCGTGAGGATGCGTGCCTTGTCGGCGTGGATGGGGCCGTCGTCGAGCTCAATGCCGCTCTGCAGCGCTCCGATGGTCTGCGGCGAGACGCGGCCCTCGACCTTGGCGATGTAGGTCTTCGACACGCCGAACGAAGGGTGGGCGAGCACGTGCGCGAGGTCACCGTCGTTGGTGAGGATGAGCAGGCCGCTGGTCTGGGCGTCGAGCCGGCCCACATTGAACAGGCGTTCGTCGAACTGGTCGGTGAATTCGCGCAGGTCGGGGCGTCCGCTCTCGTCCTGCATCGACGAGACGACGCCGACCGGCTTGTTGAGCATGAGGTAGCGGCGGGTGGTGTCGAGCTGCACGGCCACATTGTCGACGGCGACCTGGTCGGTTTCGGGGTGCACGCGGCGGCCGAGCTC
This sequence comes from Cryobacterium glaciale, assembly GCF_004402535.1. Taxonomy (GTDB): domain Bacteria; phylum Actinomycetota; class Actinomycetes; order Actinomycetales; family Microbacteriaceae; genus Cryobacterium; species Cryobacterium glaciale. The sequence continues at coordinate 13,826 of NZ_SOEY01000010.1, forward strand.
GGTGACGACCTTGCCGTTCACACGCACACGGCCGGAGGTGATGAGGTCTTCGGAGACGCGACGGCTGGCGACGCCGGCCGAGGCGAGGACCTTCTGCAGGCGCACACCGTCGGCTGCGGCCTCCGGGTTGAAGTTGGGGTCGCGGGGGGCACTGTCGTTGGTCGTATTGTCGGTCAAAGCAGATCCTCGAATCCGTCGGTGCCGCCGTCGAGTAACGGCGATAGGTGGGGTAACTCGTCGAGCGAGTTGATTCCGAGCTGGGTGAGCAGCAAGTCTGTGGTGGCGTAGTTGATCGCGCCGGTTTCACTGTCGGTGAACGCCTCGGTAACGAGGCCGCGACCGAGCAGGGTGCGCACGACCGAGTCGACGTTGACCGCGCGGATGCTCGCGACCTGGCCGCGGCTGATCGGCTGCTTGTAGGCGATCACGGCGAGGGTTTCGAGGGCGGCCTGGCTGAGCCGGCTGGGATTTTGGGTCAGCACGAAGTCGGTCACGAGCTCGTCGTGGGTGGCGCGCACGTAGATGCGCCAGCCGCCGGCGACCTCGCGCAGCTCAAAGCCGCGGCGCACTGTTTTCAAGCCGTCGACGCTGCTGTCGCCGTCGAAATCGGCCACGAGCCGGGCAACGGATGCCGCCACCTCGCCCGCCGGCCGCCCGACGGCGGTCGCAAGGTGCACGATGCCCTGCGGTTCGTCAGCGACCATGAAGACGGCTTCGAGCTGACGGTCGAGGGCGTGCGCGGCTGGGTCGCTGATGGTCGGCGAAACGGATGCTGCGGCATCCGTTTGCGGGGTGCGTGATCGGGTGTCGGTGGTCGGGGTTCTAATTGTCATAGTCGGCTCCGAGCGATGCGAGGTTCTCGTCGGACCAACTGTCGGTAGTCCAGCGCAGGGTGAGCTCGCCGAGGGGCTCGATTTGGTCGAAGGAAAGGGCGCCATGGCGGTACAGCTCGAGCACGGCGAGAAAACGGGCGATGATGACGCCCTTCTGGTCAGCGCCGGCAATGAGTGCGCGGAACGAGACGGGCTCCCCCGGCTTCAGCATGGCGACGACGTAGGCGGCCTGTTCGCGAATGCTGACGAGCGGCGCGTGTAGGTGATCGAGGCCCACAATGGGCAGCTCACGCGGTGCGAGCGCAACGGTGGCCAGGGCGGCGAAGTCGGCGAGGGAAAGCGTCCAGACCAGCTCGGGGGTGCTCTGACGGTACTTCTCTTCGAGGCGCACCGACCGCACGTGGCGGCGGATCTCGGTATCGAACTGGCCGGTGAACCAGGTCGCGGCTTCCTTGAACGCGCGGTACTGCAGCAGTCGGGCGAACAGCAGGTCGCGGGCTTCGAGCAGGGCGACGTCTTCGGCGTCGACGAGTTCGCCCTGCGGCAGCAGTCCGGCCACCTTGAGGTCGAGCAGCGTCGCGGCGACGACGAGAAACTCGGTGGCCTGGTCGAGTTCTTCGCTCGCGTCGAGGCCGCGCAGGTAGGAGATGAACTCGTCGGTGACCTGGCTCAGCGAGATCTCGGTGATGTCGAGTTCGTGCCGGGTGATCAGTTTCAAGAGCAGGTCGAACGGGCCCTCGAAGTTGCCGAGGGCGACCGAAAACGCGGGCTTCTCGGGCGCGCTAGGCGACTGCGCCACGGTGGATCAGTTCGCGGGCCACCTGCAGGTAGGCCTTGGCGGCGGCGTGCTCGGGAGCGAAGTCGGTGATGGGCACCCCGGCCACGCTCGCGTCCGGGAATTTTACGGTGCGGCCGATGACGGTTTCGAGCACGCTGTGGCCGAAGGCGTCGACGACGCGCTCGAGCACCTCGCGGGAGTGCAGGGTACGGGAATCGTACATGGTGGCGAGGATTCCGTCGAGTTCGATCGCCGGGTTGAGCCGGTCGCGCACCTTGTCGATGGTTTCGATGAGCAGGGCCACACCGCGCAGGGCGAAGAATTCGCACTCGAGCGGGATCAGCACACCGTGGCTGGCGGTGAGCGCATTGACGGTGAGGATGCCGAGGGACGGCTGGCAGTCGATCAGAATGACGTCGTAGTCGCCGGAGACCTTGCGCAGCACGCGGGCCAGAATCTGCTCGCGGGCTACCTCGTTGACGAGGTGCACCTCGGCGGCGGACAGGTCGATGTTGGCCGGAATGACGTCGAGGCCCTCGACCGAGGTCGGCTGGATCGCGTCCTTCGGGTCGACCTTGCCGTTGAGCAGCAGATCATAGATGGTGGTGACGTCGTGGGTGGGTACGCCAAGGCCGGCCGACAGGGCGCCCTGAGGGTCGAAGTCCACGGCGAGCACCCGGCGGCCGTAGCTGGCCAGGGCGGCACCGAGGTTGATGGTCGTCGTGGTCTTGCCGACGCCACCCTTCTGGTTGCAGAGGGAGATGATGCGGGCCGGACCGTGGCTTTTCAGCGGCTCGGGATCGCCGAACTCGTGTTTCTCGCGTCCCGTCGGACCCACCGGCATGTCGTCGAAACCGGGTAGCGAAATTCGCTCGCTCAACTTACGCGTCACTGGCCCGTCCTTGATTCGTCCTGCACCCATCACTTGGTCGATTGTAGCGAGTGGAACGGCTGGTCGCCGCAAGGATCGCCGCGCGGGCCGGTCTCGCTCCCCTCGCGGACGGGTCAGCGCGCCCGCGGATGGGCGGTGGTGTACATGTCGCGCAGGGTGTCGGCGGTGACCAGCGTGTAGATCTGGGTGGTCGCGACCGAGGAATGGCCGAGCAGCTCCTGCACCACGCGCACGTCGGCACCGCCGGCGAGCAGGTGCGTCGCAAAGGAGTGTCGCAGGGTGTGCGGCGACACGGGCACGGTGATCCCGGCCCGTTCAGCGGCCGCGCGAATGATCAGCCAGGCGTTCTGCCGGCTGACCCGATGACCGCGCAGGCCGAGGAACAGCGCCGGCGTCGACCGACCGCGCGCCGACAGCACCGGCCGCGCTCGCACGAGATAGTCCGAGACGGCGGTCCGGGCGAAGCTGCCCACCGGAACGATGCGCTGCTTGTCGCCCTTGCCGGTGAGGCGCACCGAGTCGAACACCTCCACGAGCACATCGTCGACGTTGAGGTTGACCACCTCGCTCACCCGGGCGCCGGTCGCGTAGAGCAGTTCGAGCAGGGCCTTGTCGCGCAGGCGCTGCACATCGTCGCCGTCGGTTGCCGCGAGCAGCGCGGTGACCTGCTCGATCGAGATCGCCTTGGGCAGGCGCAGGGCGAGCTTGGGCGGTTTGGTGTCGTGCGCGACATCCGCTTCGACCAGGCCCTCGTCGAGGAGAAAGCGGTGGAATCCGCGCACCGTTGACAGGACCCTGGCGATGGACGCGGCGGTCAGCGGGAATTCCGCACGCAGGCCGAGATGCTGCACAAAGGCGGAGATATGCTGCCGCGTGACAGCCCGCAGGTCGGTGATCGGCCGCGACGGCGACTCGACGAAATCAGCCCCCAGCCACGCCGTGTACAGCCCGAGATCACGCCGATAGGCGGCGACGGTATTCGCGGCGAGGCCACGTTCAACCGCCACGTGCCGCAGATAGGAATCCACCGCCACATCCACCGCCGTGGCGATCGGCATGCTCAGGCCGTGATGGTACGCGAATGCAGGCTGAGCGGATGCCGCGGCCACGGCAGGTCAGCCGGCGCGAGCGTGCTCCACCCGCGGGAACGGGCCACCTGGGCGGCCAGCACAGCCACGATCAGGATCGGGTTCGCGATGCGCCGCGCCAGCACGGCGTCGACGCACTCGTCGAGCGGCACCCAGCGCAATTCGATGTCGGCTTCTTCCTCTGTGCGGTCGAAGGCGGCGACCGCGGAGACACCGCGGGCCAGGTACACCCGGATCGCTTCGTTGCTGCCGCCGGGCGAAGTGTAGAACTCGGTGAGCAGCGCCCACTCGGAGGCGACGACATCCGCCTCTTCGGCCAACTCACGCTGGGCGCCGACGACGGCATTCTCGCCGGTCACGTCGAGCAGCCCGGCCGGCAGCTCCCAGCCGCGCAGGCCGGTCGGATGCCGGTACTGCTTGATCAGCAGCACCCGGTCGTGCTCGTCGAGGGCGAGCACCGCGACCGCGCCGGGGTGGTCGATGTACTCACGGGTGATGCTCGAGCCGTTGTAGTCGAACGCGTCGCGCCGGACGTTCCAGATGGCCCCGTCGTAGACGACGTCGCTCGCGGTCACCGCCACCGCGACGACATCGTCCTGCAGAACTTCAGGCACTGAGTTCTTCCTTCACCTCGAACAGACGGCTGGCCTGCTGGCGGTCGAGCGCGGCTTTGATCAGACCGCGAAACAGCGGATGCGCGTGGTTCGGCCGTGACCGCAGCTCCGGGTGAGCCTGCGTGCCGACGTAGAACGGGTGCTCGTCGCGCTTGAGCTCGACGTACTCCACCAGGTGGCGGTCGGGGCTGGTACCGGAGAACCACAGGCCGGCCAGGGCGATCTGGTCACGGAAGGTGTTGTTGACCTCGTAGCGGTGGCGGTGACGTTCGGAGGCTTCATTGGCGCCGTACAGTTCGGCGACGAGGGAGCCCTCGGCGAGGGTAGCCGGGTAGAGCCCGAGGCGCATGGTGCCGCCGAGGTCGCCGCCGGCGATGATCTCGACCTGCTCTTCCATGGTTGCGATGACCGGGAATTCGGTTTCCGGGTCGAATTCGCTCGACGAGGCGCCGGGCAGGTTGGCCTTGTTGCGGGCGTATTCGATGACCATGCACTGCAGGCCGAGGCACAGGCCGAGCGTGGGGATTCCGTTTTCACGGGCGAATTTGAGGGCGCCGAGCTTGCCCTCGATGCCGCGGATTCCGAAACCGCCTGGCACGCAGATGCCGTCGAGTTCGCCGAGCAGGCGGGCTGCTCCCTCGTCGGTTTCGCAGTCGTCTGAGCCGATCCAGACGATTTTGACCTTGGCCTGGTTGGCGAATCCGCCAGCTCGCAGCGCCTCGGTGACCGAGAGGTAGGCATCCGGCAGGTCGATGTACTTGCCGACCAGGCCGATGGTGACCTCGTGCTTGGGGTGGCGAACGGCCTCGAGCAGGTTCTCCCAGCCGGTCCAGTCGACCGTGTCAGCCACGAGGCCGAGGGCGTTGACGATGTACTTGTCGAGGCCCTGGTTGTGCAGCATGGTGGGGATCTCGTAGATCGACGACACGTCGGGGCAATTGACCACGGCGTCTTCGTCGACGTCGCACATGAGCGCGATCTTGCGCTTGTTCGACTCGGACACGGGCCGGTCGCTGCGCAGCACGAGGGCGTCGGGCTGGATTCCGATCGAGCGCAGGGTGGCGACGGAGTGCTGGGTGGGTTTGGTCTTCTGCTCGCCGGCCGCACCGAGGAACGGCACGAGCGACACGTGCACGAAGAACACGTTGCCGCGGCCGAGTTCGTGGCGTACCTGGCGGGCGGCTTCGAGGAACGGCTGGGATTCAATGTCACCGACAGTGCCGCCGACCTCGGTGATGATCACGTCGGGGCGCACCTCATCGCTCGCCTGCAGGCGCATGCGACGCTTGATCTCATCGGTGATGTGCGGAATGACCTGCACGGTGTCACCGAGATATTCACCGCGACGCTCTTTGGCGATGACCTGCGAGTAGATCTGGCCGGTCGTCACGTTGGCCGACTGGCCGAGGTTGATGTCGAGAAAACGTTCGTAGTGCCCGATGTCGAGGTCGGTCTCTGCACCGTCGTCGGTCACGAAGACCTCGCCGTGCTGAAACGGGTTCATCGTTCCCGGATCGACGTTGAGATAGGGGTCGAGCTTCTGCATGACGACCCGCAGGCCGCGCGCAGTGAGCAGGTTTCCGAGGCTGGCCGCCGTCAAGCCCTTACCGAGCGAGGAGACCACACCTCCGGTCACGAAGATGTGCTTCACGGTATCGCCTGAATTGCGCGAGCCGTCTGATCGGTCCGTAATTATATTTTCCACCACGGGCTTCAATGCTATCACCTGGATTTGATCACTTACTTTTTGGGGGACGCGAGGTGGACTGGGCAAGGTCGAGCAATTCCCGAGCATGTTCGAGGCCGCTCTTGGAGTCGGGCAGGCCCGAGAGCAGGCGGGCCATTTCGGCGGCGCGGTCGTCGCCGCGCAGCTGGCGCACGCTCGACGCGGTGACGGACCCGTCACTGTCTTTGACAACGCTGAGGTGGTTGCCGGCGAAAGCGGCCACCTGGGCGAGGTGCGTGACGACGATCACTTGCGCGGTCTCGGCGAGCCGGGCGAGTCGGCGGCCGATTTCGATCGCGGCGGCACCGCCAACCCCGGCGTCGATCTCGTCGAAGACGAAGGTGGGCACCGGGTCGGTCGCGTTGATGACGACCTCGATGGCGAGCATCACCCGCGACAGTTCACCACCGGATGCTCCGCGCGCCAACGCGCGCGGCTCCGCGCCGGCGTGTGGTTGCAGCAGCAGACGCACGAGGTCACTACCGGTGACGGTGAACTCCGGGGCGGATTCGACCTGCACGTGCAGCACGGCGTCGGGCATGGCCAGTGCACCGAGCTCGGCCGTCACCCGGGCGCCGAGCTGCACGGCCGCCGCCTGGCGCAACGCGGTGAGGGTGGCGGCGAGGGTGCTGACCAGCGTGTGGTCGGCATCCGCTTCGCGGTTGAGCTCTTCGATGCGGTCGGAGTCGGAGTCGAGCTCGAGCAGCCGGGTGCTGCCGACGAGCAGAAACTCGATGGCTTCTTCGAGGCCGCCCGAGTACTTGCGGGCGAGGATGCCCAACTGGGCGCGGCGCTCCTGCACGATTTCCAGTTCACGTGCGCCGTCGGCGTCGAGGCCAGCCAGGTAGGTCGAGAGTTCGGCGGCGATGTCGGCAACGACGAAACCGACGTTGGCGATGGCGGCGACGAGCGGCGGCAGGGCCACATCGTGGGCGGCGACCCTGTCGAGTGCGCGCCGGGCGGTTTCGAGCAGGGCGACGACATCGGGCTCGTCGTTGGGATTGTCTTCGGCGGAGACGAGCTGGCGGGCCTGTTCGCCGGCCAGGCGCAGTTCTTCGAGGTTGCCGAGGCGTTCGGCACGTTCACCAAGTTCGGCGTCCTCGCCAGGTTGCGGGGCGACCGTTTCAATCTCGGTCAGCGCGGCGCGCAGGTCGTCCGCTTCGCGGGCGCGCAGGTCTCGTTCGGTGACGAGCCGGTCGAGGTCTGTCTGGTTGGCCTGCCAGCGGTGGAAGGCGTGCTGGTAGTCACCGAGCACGGCGGCGAGGTCGGGGCCGGCGAAGCGGTCGAGGGCGTCACGCTGGGCGGCGGCGGAGCGCAGTCGCACCTGGTCGCTTTGACCGTGCACGACGACGAGGTCGTTGCGCAGGTCGCCGAGCACGCTTGCCGGAGCACCGCGGCCGCCGACCATGGCCCGGCTGCGTCCCTCGCTCGAGACGGAGCGGCCGAGGATGAGCTCGGGGCCGTCGAGGTCTCCCCCGGCGTCTCGCACCCGGTCGGCGACCGTGCTGGCCGGGTCGATGACCCAGCGGCCCTGCACGAAACTCTGCGGCTGGCCCTGGCGCACGGTACCGGCATCGGCTCGATCGCCGAGCAGCAGTCCGAGCGCGGTGACCACCATGGTCTTTCCGGCGCCGGTTTCGCCGGTGACGGCGGTGAACCCTGGACCGAGCGGCAACGTGGCCTCGGCGATGACGCCGAGGTCTCGGATGAACAGCTCGTCGATCACTCGCGGCCGACCGGACCGCGCCAGCCCGTGACGGGCAGGTTGAATTTGTTGACCAGGCGGTCGGTGAACGGGCCGATGTGCAGGCGGGCCAGGCGCACCGGAACGCTCGAGCGGCGAACGATGACGCGGGCCCCGGTCGGGAGATCCTGGGTGCGGCGTCCGTCGGCGCACAGCACGGCACCAGCGCCGGTGCGCGAGAGCACCTCGACGGCGAGGGACGATTCCGGGCCGACCACGAGCGGCCGGGCGAACAGTGCGTGGGCGCTGAGCGGAACCAGCAGCAGGGCTTCGACGCCGGGCCAGACGATCGGGCCTCCGGCCGAGAACGAGTACGCGGTCGAGCCGGTCGGGGTCGACAGCACGACGCCGTCGCAGCCGAACGATGACAGCGGGCGGCCGTCTACCTCGACGACGACCTCGATCATGCGTTCACGGCTGGCCTTTTCGACGGTGACCTCGTTGAGCGCCCAGGTTTCGTAGGCGACTTCGTCGGCGACCTTGACCCGCACCGACAGGGTGAGGCGTTCTTCGACCTCGTAGTCGCCCTTGAGCGCACGGCGCACGGCTTCGCCGAGGTCGTCGCGCTCGCTCTCGGCGAGAAATCCGACGTGGCCGAGGTTGATGCCGAGCAGCGGGGCCGAGTATCCGCGCACGAGTTCGGCAGACCGCAGGATGGTGCCGTCGCCGCCGAGCACGATGACCAGTTCCAGGTCAGCGGTCGACACGCCCTCGCCGAGAACGGCGATGTGCCCGTTCAACTCGGGCGAGGAGGCGAGCAGGTCGGCCCGTTCGTCCGGGGCCAGTACCGGCACAGCGCCGCTCGCGATGAGCTGTTCGCACACCGTCGCGGCAGCTTCGAGCGAATCGGCCCGACCGGTGTGCGCCACGATGAGAAAGTACCGCGGGGTGTCGCTCAACTGGTCACCCCCCCACCATGGTTTCGATCCGGTCCATCCATTCTGTCGGATTCGAGCCGGCCGTAGCGCTCATCCAGCACAGATACTCGTGATTTCCGGCCGCCCCGATAATGGGTGAGGCGATGACTCCGCGGGTTTTCAGTCCGAGGTCGTGACCGGCCCACAATACGCCGGCCACGGAGTCGCTGCGCAGGCCCTTGTCGTGCACGATGCCCTCACGGATGCCGCCGCGGCCCACTTCGAACTGGGGTTTGATCAGCAGCACGAAGTCGGCGCTTGGCGCGGCCGTGGCCACGAGGGCCGGTAGCACGGTAGTGAGCGAGATGAACGACAGATCGGCCACGACGAGGTCGGGTCTTTCTGCGATTCCGGATGCCCCGGCGAGCGTTTCCGGGGTCGCATAGCGGATGTTGTACCCCTCGACCAGTTTCAGCCTCGGCTCGGACTTCAGTTGCGCTGCGAGCTGGCCGTGGCCGACGTCCGCAGCGATGACCTGGGCGGCGCCACGTTCGAGCAGCACCTGGCTGAAACCTCCGGTGCTCGCGCCGGCGTCGAGCGCGGTGCGGCCGCTGACGGTGATCGCGAAGGCGTCGAGGGCTGCGTTCAGCTTGTGGGCGCCCCGGCTCACATAGTGATCGGTCGCGGCCACTTCGAGAACCGAGTCCGCCGCGACTTTGGTGCTGGCCTTCACGACCGGCACCCCATTGACGGTGACGAGGCCGTCGGCGATGAGTTTGGCGGCGACCGTTCGGGAGCGAACCAGCCCACGGTCGGCGAGGGCGGCGTCGAGGCGGGTGGCGGGCATCCGCTCGGGAAGGCTGTCAACCGGGGTGGCGTCGTTCACTGGCTCAGGCATAGGTACGTCGGTTTCATGGTCGTGTGGCAAGTCGGTCATGCCGGGTCGGTATCAGCGTCTTCGAGCTCTGCGCGCAGTTGCTCGTGCAGCTGCCCAAACAAATCGGCGCGTTGTTCGAGCGGTCGGGTCTCGATGTCGGTCAGCTGCGCGGCGAGATCGACCGGTTCGGGTTCGGGGTTCACAGGTCTAGGCTACTGCGCGAGATACAGTCGCTCTGGAACGTTGAGCCCGTAAATGGCCCGCCCGGATCGGTAGATCGCGGCGCACGCGGCGCGCAGCAGGTTGATTCCACCGTCGCCGTCCTTGACGATCTGCACGTCGTTGCCGGCGATGCGCACGCTCGCACCGTTCACTGTTGCGGTCGAACCATCTTTGGAGAACACGGTCTCCGGGTAAGGTTCGTGCAGCTGCTGCAGGTTCTCAATGATGAACGCCGGGCGCGACTCCTTGTCAGCAGCGAGGGCCTGCTTGGCCCGGTCGATGCCGGTGAGCACGAGTACCGCGGGAATCCCGGCCCGATTCGCACCGAGAATATCGGTGTCGAGCCGGTCACCGATGAAGAGCGCGTGCTGCGCGCCGAAGCGCCGCGTCGCCTCCAGAAAGATCGCAGCTTCCGGCTTGCCGGCGACGAGCGGGAGCCGGCCAACGGCCGTGTGCACTGCGGAGACGAGCGTGCCGTTGCCGGGCGCGATGCCGCGGGCTACCGGAATGGTCCAATCGGTGTTGGTCGCGATCCACGGAATGCCAGTGCCAACGCCGTCGGCGTTGAGCGCGAACGCCGCCTCGGCCAGGTGGACCCAGCCGACCTCCGGTGCGAAGCCCTGGATCACCGCGGCCGGCTTGTCGTCGGCTGATCGGGTCACCACGAATCCGGCCTTGACGACCTCGTCGACGAGCCCGTCGCCACCGATGACGAGGATGCTCGCACCGGGTTCCACCTGCTCCGCCAACAGCCGCACGGCCGCCTGGGGGGAGGTGACGACATCCGCTGCCGCCACGTTCAGCCCGAGCTGGGTGAGATGGTCGGCAACCGACTGGTCGGTGCGGGATGCGTTGTTGGTGATGTAGCCCACACGAATGGTCTTGGCAGCACGGTTCAGGCTCTCGACGGCGAAGGGAATCGCCGCCGGGCCCGCGTACACCACGCCGTCGAGATCGGCCAGCAGAACGTCAACGCCGGCCAGCGGTGTCGCCGACTCAGGCTTTCGGCGATGCAGCATCCGGCTCCGTCTCGGTCTTCATGTCGATCGAAGCGGATGCCGCAGCGACGGTCTCGTCGATCTCGTCGTCACCTTCGGCGGTGTCCACCGTTTCGGTCACGAGGTCGTCGGCGTCGTCGATATCGACCGCGGCTGACTGGTCGACCGATCCGAGTCCGGCGGCGGCGACAGCACGGGCCGCTTCCCGGGCAGCCACTGTTTCATCGTCGTCATCGTCGTCATCGTCGTCATCGCCGGCGTCCGCGGCGAAGTACGCGAGGGCGTCGTCGTCGTCCTCTTCCATCTCTTCGATTTCAATGGTTTCGTCAGTGTCGCCGGAGGCGCCCAGAGCCGCGTCGGCGCGGGAAGCCCGCTCGAGCCATTCGTCGGCTTCGTCCTCGCGGCCGAGCTCGGTCAGCACCTCGGCGTAGGCGGCGAACAGCTCGGGGCTGTACGAGAACGCCGTGTTGGGGTTGAGCTGGGGAATTTCCAGCTCGACCAGCGCGGCATCCGTCTCACCGAGGTCCAGGCGGGCACCGGACATGGCGATGGCCAGGCCCACCTGCACGGACGGTGACAGCGTGCTGCGATCGACCGAACGGCCGAGCTCGAGGGCACGGTCGGGGCGGCCGACGCCGCGTTCGCTGTCGACCATCAGGGGCAGCTGGTCATTCGAACCTGAAATACGACGGTAGGTGCGCAGTTCGCGCAGGGCCAGGGCGAAGTCACCGGTGGCGTAGGCGGTGATCGCGAGGCTCTCGCGCACGACACCGATGCGACCGGCCCGACGGGCGGCGCTCATCACATGCTGGTGCGCGAGCTGGGGGTTCTCGTCGATGACGCGGGCGGCCATGGCCAGGTGGCGTCCAACGGTTTCGGCGTTCTCCTTGGTGAGCGTCTTGAGCTCGTTGCGCGCGATGCGGTCGAGGTCGTTGGCCGTGATGTCGTCGGGAAGTTCCGGGTCATCGTGACGCGGACGCACCGAACGCAGCTCGCGCTGCATGCGCTGCTCTTCCGTCATCTCCTCTTCGACGACGCGGGCATCGCGGTCGTTTCGGGCCGGGGCGCCGTCACGGGTCCACAGCTTCTTGCCGGCATCGACGCGTGGGGCGCCGGCACGGTTCGGTGAACCGCCGCGCTGGGTCCACGGCTTGCTCTCGCTGTCGCTACGCGGTCGATCGTTGCTCGGCCGGTCAGTGCGCGGACGGTCGTTGCTCGGCCGGTCACCGCGCTCGGGCCGGGCACCATCCTTGGCCCACGGCTTGCGTTCTCCACCCTGAGCGGGTCGATCCGAGTTGTCCCGGTAAGGAGGACGCTCACCCTGTGCGGGACGGTCAGAATTACCCCGGTAGGGAGGACGCTCACCCTGAGCCGGCCGGTCCGAGTTCCCCCGGTAAGGAGCCCGGTCGTTGCCGCCGGAAGGACGGTCCGAGTTGCCACGGTAAGGAGGGCGCTCGCCCTGCGCGGGCCGGTCGGAGTTACCGCGGTAGGGGGCGCGATCGTTGCCACCGGAAGGCCGGTCAGAATTACCGCGATACGGGGGACGCTCGCCCTGGGCAGGACGGTCCGAGTTCCCCCGGTAGGGAGCCCGGTCATTGCCGCCAGACGGACGGTCCGAGTTCCCCCGGTACGGCGCACGATCGTTGCCACCAGACGGACGGTCCGAGTTGCCACGGTACGGAGGGCGCTCGCCCTGCGCAGAACGATCGGAGTTGCCACGATACGGTGCACGATCGCCACCATAGGCGGGCCGTTCGGCGTTACCGCGGTACGGAGGGCGTTCGCCACCCTGGGCGGACCGATCGGAATTGCCGCGATAAGGAGCCCGGTCATTGCCACCAGAGGGACGTTCGGCGTTACCGCGGTACGGAGGCTTGGCGCCATCTCGACCGCCGGCAGGTCGCCCGTTGGAGGGTCGGCCGCTCTGGTTCGAACGACGGTCATCCTGACCGTTGTTGCGGGAATCGCCGTCGCGGGGTCCTGAAGGGCTCACTGTATCTCCTGTGTAATTAGTCCGGCATTTCGACAGACACTCCAAGCCTAATCCCTCAGGCAAAACGGCGCTGAGAACCCAGCCAAGTGGATGCCGCACCCAGCCAGCGAAGCAGCGTGGAGGGGTATGGGTTAACGCAGAAAGGCCACCCGTGGGGGTGGCCTTTCTGGTGTTTCAAGTTAAGTCCGGCGGTGTCCTACTCTCCCACAGGGTCCCCCCTGCAGTACCATCGGCGCTGA
>NZ_SOEY01000020.1 GCF_004402535.1 Cryobacterium glaciale
GGTCGGCGCTGAAGCGTTCACCGTCACCGTTGGGATCGTCGAGAGTGAGGCCGTCCAGCGCGGAGCCGCTGCCGTCAGTGGGTTCAGCGGGTTCGGTGGGTTCAAACCGTGGCGTGCGAGACCGTGCCAACAGGTGGGTGTCGAAGAGGGTGTCCATGATGCCGCGTAGTTCGGGGGTGACGTCGGCGCGCAGCGGGTAGAGGCCGTTGCGCAGCAGGCCGAAGGTGAGGGTGCTTTTCGCTTCGGTCGCGTCGTCGCTCGGGGCGGTGCCGTCGGGGTCGAGGCGCCCCTGCCACTCCAGTGCTTGGGCGCGGAGCAGGTCGGGGGCGAAGCGGATGCCCGCCCCGGGCAGTCCCGCGGTTTCCGGGGTGATCGCGCCGGTGGCAGAGGCGACCAGGGCGCGTTCGACGTGGTCGAGGTCGTCCTGCATGACCGTGCCGTGCAGCGCGGTGAGGGTGGTGGCGATGATCTCCGCCGACTCGATACCCAGCTCGCCGCTGCCCAGTCCGTCGGCGATGACCGGGTAGCGGGCGGGAACGGGCAGGCCCATCGGGGTGCGTTCGACCGTGGTTTCACCGAGTTTGAGGCGGCGTTTGGCTTCGCGGCCGGAGATGCTGGCGAGTTGGCTGATGAATTCGACCCGGTTGCGGCATCCGTTTCGGTAGGCGAGCGACCCGCTGCCGAGGTCGGTCTCGGCGCGAACGCCAATGTCGGTGGTGGCTCGTAGTCTGGCCCCATCGACCTTGCGACCCAGACCTTCGAGGGCTGCCAGCACCGCGACGGCTTCACTGTCATCGAGGTGACCGAACCGAACCCCGTTCAGTGCCGCAGCCAGAATCGACCCGGCCTGAGCGACCGCCGCCACCAGGGATCCCTCGGGTTCCGGCACAGGGCCGGGTGCGGCGGGCGGGGCGGTGAGGGTCATGGCGACGGTGCCTCCTTCACCCACAATCCTAACGCAATTGGCCAATATAAGCGAGCAAAACTCAGAAAGTTACTGATGCACAATCAGAAATAAATACGACTCAGCGGTTGGCATCCGGATGTCACATTCGTGCAATTTGCCATCGCCGCGGCATCCGCTTCGGGCGCGCGCATCGTGGTCATGGGCAACCTCTATCCGTACGGGTCGCCGAGCGGGGCCATGACCGAACACTCTCCCGAGACGACGACCGAGACTAAGGGACTCGTTCGCCGTGCCGGATGGGCGAAACTGCGCGCCGCCCACGATGCCGGCCGCATTCAGGCCGTCGAGGTGCGGGCGAGCGACTACTTCGGGCCGGGAGCCACCGGCACCGCTCACCTCGGCGAGTCATTCTTCACCGCGGTGGGGCGCTCGAAGACGGCCCATGTCGTGGGCAAGCCGCAACTCCCGCACAGCTGGACCTATCTGCCCGACATCGTGACCACGCTCATTGCAGCGGCGGATGACACCGGCGACTGGGGCCGAATCTGGCACGTTCCGAGCGGTACCTTCAGTCGTGTTGACATCGCCGAGCAGCTCAATGTCCAGTACGGCTCGCAGGGAAAAGTCTCCGGGTATCCGCAGTGGCTGCTGCGCTCGCTCGGCCTGGCCAACCCGATGATGCACGAGGTGTGGGCCTCGAGCTACCAGTTCGTGGTGCCGTTCGTCATCGATTCCGCCGAGACGCAGCGGGAACTCGGAGTCGCCGCTACGCCGTGGCACGAGGCGCTCCTCGCCACTGCCGAGAGCTACCGCAGCAAGAAGTGACCGATCAGGCGGTGCGCACCGGAACGATGAGGTCCTTGTAGAACTGGGCGTGCGCTGGGTAGTAATGCTCCCACTCCGGCAGCGGCAGGCCGGCGCGCGAAGCGACCAGGCGATCGAGGTAGTAGTCCCAGCCCGGCCCCATCGTGGCGGCCTCGGAGGGGGAGCGCAAACGCTGCCCGAACGTGAGGTTCGTCATTCCGTCGCCCTCGACCAGGTGGAACAGTGCCCGCCAGGAATCCTCGCCCTCGCCGAAATCGCCGCTGAAGCGGTGCGGAGCCTGGCATTCGCGAATGCTTACATACTCCCACTTGGCATCGGGCTCCGCCGTCATCTTGAACTTGACCGCACCGGTGGCCGGCGAACCGGTATAGGTTCCGATCCACTTCTCAAGCTCCACCGGGCGGGTCAGGCTGGCCCAGACCTGTTCGATCGGCGCGTTGAACAACCGATTCAGCATGAGATACAGTCCGTCCTCGCGGTGAACGAGGCGTCCGGTGGGCTTGGCTGACATGGTGACCTCCACTATGAGTGAAACGCGAGTCTTAACTCAGGCTAGGCCCTATTGCGTCCCTCGGCTATACGTCAGGGGCCCTCCAGAACGGCCATTGCGGCGTTGTGGCCGCCGAGCCCGCTGACGCCGCCCCCGCGCCGGGCTCCGGCCCCGCAGATCAGAATGCGGGGATGCTCCGTGGCGACACCCCAGCGCTCGGCTGGCGTGCTGCGCGGCTCATCATCCTCGAGAAACGGCCACGACAGGGGCCCGTGAAAGATGTTGCCGCCGGGAAGGTTGAGGGCGTGCTCGAGGTCCAGGGTCGTTTTGGTTTCGATGCAGGGGTGACCGTCAGCATCCGTCATGAAGAGCCCTACGATCGGCTCGGCGAGTACCGAATTGAGCGAACGCAGCACGGCGGCCTGCAGCTCGGCCCGCATCGACGCATTGTTCGCCTCGGTGAGCGCCCGATTCGGGGTGTGCAGCGCGAACACGGTGAGGGTGTGCGCCCCGGCCGCGGCGAGCTCGGGCGACAAAATGCTCGGGTCGGTCAGTGAATGGCAGTAGATCTCGCACGGCAGCACGGCCGGAATCTCCCCGGCCAGAGCCTGCTCGAACGCGGCCTGCAGTTGTTCGTACGACTCGTTGATGTGAAAGGTGCCGCCGAACGCAGCCTCGGGAGACACTCTCGAATCCCGCAGCCGCGGCAGCCGGGTCAGCAGCAGGTTGACCTTCACCTGCGCGCCCTCGGGCTTCGGCTGCGCCGGCGACGAAACAGCGGATGCCCCGCCCGCCGCCAGCAACTCCCGCAGCACCCACGGTGCCACGTTCGCCAGCACCACCCCGCCCGTCACCGTCTGCAGCCGCCCGTGCTGCCGGTAGGTCACCACGCCGGCGGGCGTGAGCGATTCGACGTCGGCACCGACGTCGAGACGAGCGCCGGCGCCCCGCGCCGCCCGTTCGAGCGCCCCGGTCACGGCGCCCATGCCGCCGATCGGTACGTCCCAGTCGCCGGTGCCGTTGCCGATCACGTGGTACAGAAAGCAGCGGTTGGCGTCGAGGCTCGGGTCGGTGAGGCTCGTGAACGTGCCGATCAGGCCGTCGGTGGCCACGACGCCGCGCACCAGGTCGTTGTCGAACCGGGCGGTTATCGCCTCGCCGAGAGGCTGCTCGATCAGCGACCTCCACAGCGCGTCGTCGCCGACCAGGCGCCGGGCCTCCGAGCGGGTGAGCAGCGGTTCGCACACCGTCGGAAACACGGCGCGGGCCAACCGGGCGGTGTCGTCATAGAAAGCGGTCCAGGCTTCGCAGTCGGCTGCGGCGCCGAGGCGCGCGAACGAGGCCAGGGTCGCGTCGGCGTCGCCGTGATCCACGAGGAGCCCGTCAGTAGAGCGCCCCGGCGTATACGACGAGTACCGCCGTCTCGCCAGCTCGATGTCAAGCCCCAGCTCGTCGATGATGCGCGTCGGCAGCAGGCTCACCAGGTAGGAGTAGCGCGAGAGGCGTGCGCCTGTGCCGGGGAAGGCATCCGCTGAAATAGCGGCGCCGCCGACCTGAGGCTCGCGCTCGAGCACGAGCACGCTGCGGCCGGCCTGGGCGAGATAGGCGGCGGCAACCAGGCCGTTGTGGCCGCCACCGATGATCACGACGTCGTGTGTGGGTTCGCTCATGCCCAGAGCCTAGCGAGGGCGTAGAGTGCTGCCGGCCTAGCCCGGCGCGAGGGGCTCGAACGGGCGCGGCGGTTCAAGCGGGTCGGACTCGGTGGGCTTGGCCACCTTGCTCACCGCCCGGTCGAGGGCGCCGCGCACCGCGACCACGCCGGGACGGCCGGCGCTCGACCGCCGTGCGGCCGAAAACAGGGTTCGATGCGGGGTGCCCGGCAGGTCGTGCAGCTGCACGGCCGGCATTCGCCCCGCCCAAACCAGGTCGGGCAGAATGCCCACCGCATTGCCCGATTCAATCAAGCGGATGTGCGCGATCAGGTCGGCGGTCTCAAACCGAACGTCCGGTTCGAACCCGGCCGACCGGCAGAGCTGCGTCGCCCACTGCCGTGACGCGGTGCCGACCGGCTCCATCACCCACGGCAGTCCGGCGGTCTGCTCGAGCGTTCCAGCGCTCACTCGCCCGGTTTCTTCCGGCGGCACCGCGAGCCGCAGCGCATCCGTCGCGAGGTTGACCCGGTCGAGGTCGGGCCAGTGGGCGCGGGTATGGCCGGGGTACTGTTCGGCGAGCACGAGGTCGAAGTCCCGCGCAGCGACCTCGAACAGGCCGCGCTCGGGCTCGCGCTCGGTCACCTCCACCCGCAGCGCCGGATAGTCCTCGGCCAGAAAGGTCAGCGCCCGCGGAATGACCGCGAGGGCCGCCGACTGGAACACCGCCACCCGCACGGTGCCCGACACGGTCGTGGTGCTCGCGCGCAGGTCGGCCTCGGCGAGCTCGAGCCGTTCCAGCAGGTGCGTGGTGTGCTCGACCAGGATCTCGGCCTGCGGGGTGAGCTGCACCCGTCGGCCGACCTTCTTGAGCAGCACGACGCCGGCCTCCTTTTCGAGCAGGGCGAGCTGCTGCGACACCGCCGAGGGACTGTAAGCGAGGGCCGCGGCGACCCCGGCGAGCGTGCCGCGAATCTTCAGTTCGCGCAGCAGTCGCAGCCGCCTGACGTCCAGCATCCGCTGCCCCTTACACCGCTAGCCCTACACAAAACCAAATCATTAGAAATTGTAACGAATATCATGCATAAACAATTGCTTTTGCTAAATATAGGCTGGCCACAGACTTGAACCACCAGAGCAACCCATCCGCGAACGAAAGACTAGTCTCGTGACCATGACCAACGCCTCCACCCGTCCCGCCAACGAGGATTTCAGTTCGGAGGTCGTCAAGCTCGTCAAGAAATGGCTCGACGAAAGCGCCACCATCCCAGCGGATGCTGCGGCCGAGCGGCTCGCCGGCGTGCTAAAAGACCCGAACGGCCTGGACTTCACGGTCGGTTTCGTGGACGGCGTCATGCGCCCCGAAGACAAGATGGTCGCCGGCTACAGCCTGGCGAAGGTGGCCAAAAAGGCGCCCGGCTTTCTGCCGCCGCACATGCGCGCGGCCATCGGCCTCGGCGGAATTCTCGGGCCGGTGCTGCCCTGGGTTGTCATCCCCGCCGCCCGCACCGTGCTGCGCCAAATGGTCGGTCACCTCGTCGTCGACGCGACCCCCGACAAGCTCGGCCCGGCGCTGGTGCACCTGAAAGAGGGCGGCAACCGCCTCAACATCAACCTGCTCGGCGAGTCGGTACTCGGTGAGAAGGAAGCGCTTGAACGCCTCGAGGGCACCAGGCGCATCCTCGAGCGCCCCGACGTGGACTACGTCTCGATCAAGGTGTCGTCGATCGCCAGCCAGCTGTCGATGTGGGCCTTCGACGAGACCGTCACCCGCGTGATCGAACGACTGACGCCGCTGTTCGAGTTCGCCGCGGCATCCGCTACGCCGAAGTTCATCAACCTCGACATGGAGGAGTACCGCGACCTCGACCTCACCATCGCGGTGTTCGAGGGGCTGCTCAACCAGCCGCAGCTCGCCCAGCTCGAGGCCGGAATCGTGCTGCAGGCCTACCTGCCCGACGCCCTCAGTGCCATCCAGGGCCTCACTCACTGGGCGCAGAACCGCCGCGCGGCCGGCGGGGCGCCGATCAAGGTACGCCTGGTCAAGGGCGCCAACCTCGCCATGGAGCACGTCGACGCCGCCGTGCACGACTGGCCGCTCGCGACCTTCTCCACCAAGCAGGACAGCGACACCAACTACAAGCGGGTGCTCAACTGGGCGCTCACCCCGCAGAATACCGATGCGGTCAAGCTCGGAATTGCCGGCCACAACCTGTTCGACGTGGCCTGGGCGCACCTGCTCAGCGTCGCCCGTGGCGTGGACGACCGAGTCGAGTTTGAGATGCTGCTGGGCATGGCCACCGGCCAGGCCCAGGCCGTGCGCAAGGACGTCGGCCAGCTGCTGCTCTACACGCCCGTCGTCGACCCCGCGCAGTTCGACGTGGCCATCAGCTACCTCATCCGCCGGCTCGAAGAGAACGCGAGCCAGGAGAACTTCATGTCGGCCGTGTTCGAGCTCACCAGCAACCCCGAGCTGTTCGACCGCGAGAAGGCCCGTTTTCAGGCCTCGCTCGACGCCCTCGATGACCGAGTCCCGACCCCCAACCGCGTGCAGGACCGCTCGAGCAGCTACGACCTCGACCGGCTGGCCGCAGCCCACACGGATGCCCGCAGCCACGACACCGAGACCGCATCCGACGTCGACCCGCAACTGACCGGCGTGCTGCTCGGCATCACCCGCGGCTCGGTTCCCCTGCACTCGAGCTTCCACAACGAACCCGACACCGACCCGTCACTGCCCGCCAACCGGGCCTGGGGGCGCCGCATCCTGGCCCGGGCCGACGCATCCGTTCTCGGCACCGAGACCATCGAGGCCGCCGCCGTTCCCGATGAGGCAGCGCTGGGCTTCATCATCGACGGCGTGCTGACCGCCGGAGCAGCCTGGGGCCAGAAGACCGGCGCTGAACGTGCCGCGGTGCTGCACCGCGCCGGCCTCGCGCTCGCCGCCAACCGCGACCGCCTGATCGAGGTCATGGCGAGCGAGTGTGGCAAGACCATCACCGAGGGTGACGCCGAGGTGAGCGAGGCCGTGGACTTCGCTCACTACTACGCCGAGCGAGCGAAAGACCTCGACCGCGTGCAGGGCGCCATCTTCGTGCCGTCCAAGCTCATCGTGGTCACCCCGCCGTGGAACTTTCCGACCGCGATCCCGGCCGGCGGCGTGCTCGCCGCCCTCGCCTCCGGCGCCGGCGTCGTGATCAAGCCCGCCACGGTCGCCCAGCGCACCGGCGCGGTCGTCGTCGAAGCGCTCTGGGAAGCCGGGATTCCGCGTGAACTGCTCGCGCTGGTCAACCTGCCGCACCGTGATCTCGGCGCCAAGCTCATCGCGCACCCCGCGGTGAACCGCGTCATCCTCACCGGCGGCTACGAGACGGCCGAGCTGTTCCGCTCGTTCCGGCACGATCTGCCCCTGCTCGCCGAAACCAGCGGTAAGAACGCCATAATCGTCACCCCCTCGGCCGACTTCGACCTGGCCGCCGCCGACGTCGTGAAGAGCGCCTTCGGCCACGCCGGCCAGAAGTGCTCGGCCGCGAGCCTCGTTATCCTGGTCGGATCGGTCGCCAAGTCGGAGCGGTTCCTCGGCCAGCTTGTCGATGCCGCGACCTCGATCAAGATCGGCCCGGCGAGCGACCCGGTCACCCAGATGGGGCCGATCATGTCGCCGGCCGACGGCAAACTGCTGCACGCCCTCACCACGCTCGGCGCCGAAGAGAAGTGGCTGGTCGAGCCCAAGCAGCTCGATGAGACCGGCAAGCTGTGGTCGCCGGGCATTCGCACCGGCGTCGCGCCTGGATCGTACTTTCACCTCACCGAGTTCTTCGGCCCGGTCCTCGGAGTAATGCACGCGCGCAACCTGGAGGAAGCCATCCGCTTGCAGAACGCCGTCGACTTCGGGCTCACCACCGGCCTGCACTCGCTCGACGCCGACGAACTGGCCCTCTGGATCGATTCCGTGGAAGCCGGCAACCTCTACGTCAACCGCGGCATCACCGGCGCCATCGTGCAGCGCCAGCCGTTCGGCGGCTGGAAGCGGTCCGCCGTGGGCGCCGGCACCAAGGCCGGCGGACCGAACTACTTGCTCGGCCTCGGCAGCTGGGTCAACGAGCCCGGCCGCAACAGCTCGACGCTGCACCTGCGCGGTCTCGAGCAGCGCGTCACCGACATCATCGAGGCCAGTCAGCCCTTTCTCGACTACGCCGACTTCGACGTGCTGCGCCGCTCGGCCGTGAGCGACGCCCTGGCCTGGCGTGAAGAGTTCAACGTCGTGCGCGACGCGACCGACCTCGGCGTGGAGCGCAACCTGTTCCGCTACCGCGCGCTGCCGGTCACCGTGCGCCTGACCGAAACCGGCACCCTTGCGCAGCTGCTGCGCGTAATCGCCGCCGCGACCCTGTCGACGTCACGCTTCGACGTGTCGAGTACCGTCCCGGTGCCGCCCGCCGTGCGCAACATCCTCGCCGAGCGCGAGATCCCGGTGGTCGTCGAGAGTGATGAGGAGTGGCTGAACAGGGCCCGCTCAGGCGGAATCACGTCCAGCCGCGTGCGCCTCGTCGGCAGCGACCCGGTGCTGGGCGCGCGGGAGGCGGCATCCGCTCTCGCCGAGGCCCTGAATGGCAGCCCGGACATCGCCGTGTACTCGAACGCGGTCACCCAGGCCGGCCGCATCGAGGTGTTGCCGTTCCTGCGCGAACAGGCCATCTCGATCACCGCGCACCGGTTCGGCAACCCGAGCACGCTCTCCGAGGGCGTGATCTAGGCCGGGTACGGTTCACAACCGCGGAGATTCTCGCCCGCTAGCCCCCATTCGCCTGATTCGGGGCGGGAGGCGGCGGAATCTCCGTGGTTACGCACCAGCGGCTACCAGCGCTCACAGGCTGCGCCCGGTTCACGTACAGTTTCGTGGGGCAAGCTCCTAGGGGACGTATGATTACCGCTGTCCACAATTCGACAGGGGTTCACGCTTGAACGGAAATGCGACGACGACGCACCGAAACGTCGCCTTGTTGTCGGTCACCAGCCTGATGGCGCCCCTCATCACGACCTCGGAAGAGATCGATCTTCGGTTGAAGCCGGTTCTGGCGCGCCTCAAGTTGCCGACCGGGCTGCTGCAGCGCGTGGCCGGAGTCTACGAGCGCCGTAACTGGGGCCCGAACGAGACCTTCGACGACGCCGCGGTCAAGGCCGGCAAGATTGCGTTGAAAGAGGCTGGCATCAAGCCGAGCGACGTGGGCCTGCTGATCAACACCTCGGTCACCCGCAAGCACCTCGAACCCTCCGTCGCCGTGCGTATCCACCACGGACTCGGCCTGCCGTCGTCGGCGATCAACTTCGACATCGCCAATGCCTGCCTCGGCTTCGTCAACGGCATGACGCTCGCCGCGCAGCTCATCGACAGCGGGCAGATCAAGTACGCCGTGATCATCGACGGTGAAGACGCCGACGAGATCCAGACCAACACGATCGATCGCCTCGGCCGCCCGGGCATCAAGCGCAAAGACTTCATGAGTGAGTTCGCGAGTCTTACCCTCGGCTCCGGCGCTGCGGCCGCCGTGCTCGGCCCAGCGGATGCCCACCCCGGCGGCCACCGCATCCTCGGCGGCGTCACCCGCGCGGCCACCCAGTTCAACGGACTCTGCGTCGGCAGCGTCGACGGCATGTTCACCGATGCGAAGGCCCTGCTCAAGGGCGGCATGGAACTGGTCGTCTCGGCCTGGACCGAAGCCAAACGCGACTGGAGCTGGTCGAACATGGACCGCTACATCGTGCACCAGGTCTCGGATGTGCACACCAACGCCATCGTCAAGGCGACCGGCATGGACAAGACCAAGGTTCCGCTGACCTACCCAACGCTCGGCAATGTCGGTCCGGCGTCGATTCCGATCACGCTCTCCCAGGAGGCGTCCAAGCTGCAGCCGGGCAACCGGGTGCTGCTCATGGGCGTCGGCTCCGGCCTCAACACCGCCATGATGGAACTCGTCTGGTGACCGGGGGAGCCCGACACCGCCGTCGAATTCTGCGAGATGCCAACTTCGGCCCCATGAATTGTCCAACTCGTGAAAACCAAGGGGCCGAAAGTGGCTTCTCGGGCCGAAGAGGAGTGTGACTGAAATCCGCGCAACCACAGCTTCCCGACTTCCGCGTGCGGTGCCGGCCGTGGCGACTCTGCCGCCGTCTGGGCTGGCTGGGCTAAACCCAGAGTGGTCCAGCCTGGCCGAGGTCGCGGAGAGCGAAAATGCCGCGGTGACCCACGGCTGGCACGTGCTCGACAACGGCCCGCAGCTCGACGCGCTCGGCGTGATTCCGGTCGGCACCATCCTGTGCGTGCACGGCAACCCCACCTGGTCCTACCTCTGGCGCGGCCTGCTCGCGTCGGCAACGGATGCCGCAGCGTCGGGCGCGCCGGCCTGGCGAGTGATCGCCATCGACCAGCTCGACATGGGCTTCTCTGAGCGCACTGCAGGTTTTCGCCCCCTCGCCCGCCGGGTGCGCGACCTCGGCGACCTCACCGACGCGCTCGATCTGGCCGGCCCGGTCGTTACCCTCGGCCACGACTGGGGCGGCGTCGTCTCGCTCGGCTGGGCCGTCGACCACCCCGAGCTGCTGGCCGGAGTGATGCTGCTCAACACCGCGGTGCACCAGCCCGTTAACGACGCGATTCCGGCGCCGCTGCGGCTGGCCCTCGGTCGCGGAATCCTCGGCCCGGCGACCGTGGCGACGCCGGCGTTCCTGGCCACGACGCTGGCCCTCGCGCATCCGCCGTTGTCGAGCGAGGTCAAGCGCGGTTACCGAGCTCCGTATCTGACGAGCGCCCGGCGCGGCGGAATCGGCGGCTTCGTCGCCGACATTCCGGTCGCACTGGCGCACGAGAGTCGGCCCGAACTCGACCGTATCGCCGAGGCAGTGCGCTCGCTCGCGGTGCCGACGCTGCTGCTCTGGGGTCCGCGCGACCCGATCTTCAGCGACCGCTACCTCGACGACCTGGTCGAACGGATGCCGCACGCCCGCGTGCACCGCTTCGAGGGCGCTGGGCATCTGCTTGCCGAAGACGCGGACTATGCCGCCGCCGCGCTGCTCTGGCTCGGCGACGCCGTAGCGCCAGCTTTGGTCAGCTCGTCGCGTTCTCGGAATGGCGATCTCGGCACGCTCGATCAACGGATGGGAGCGTCGCCTTCGCCGCTCACCGCCGTGTCGGGGTTGCTGGCCGGCGATGCGGTCGCGCCGGCTCCGTTGGTCGAGACCGTCTCGGCGACGCGAGCCGCGTGGGAAGCCGCGGCGACGCATCCGCTGTGGCATTACCTCGACGAATTACGCGGCTCCGACGAGACCGCCCTCGTCGACATGCTGCCGACTCCGCGCACGGTCAGCTGGCGGCTACTGTCCCGCCGCGTGCGGCAGATCGGCGCCGGACTCGTGCACATCGGCGTCAGGCCCGGCGACCGCGTCTCGCTGCTGGTGCCGCCGAGCGCCGACCTCACCGCGGTGCTCTACGCCTGCGTGCGCATCGGCGCCATCGTCGTCGTAGCGGATGCCGGCCTCGGCCTGGCCGGCCTCACTCGCGCCGTGCGCGGCGCCCGCCCCGACTTCGTCATCGGGGCCGCTCCCGGCCTCATGGCCGCCCGCGCTCTCGGCTGGCCCGGACGCAAGATTTCCGTCGCGGGTTTTCCGGCCCCGATGGCCCGCCTGCTCAGCGTGGAACACACCCTCGCCGAGCTGATCAGCCTGGGCCAGGCCCGACTCAGCGCCGGCGACGACCTCCCGCCGGAGCCCGCTCCGAGCGACCCGGCCGCTGTACTGTTCACCTCCGGATCGACTGGCCCGGCCAAGGGCGTCGTCTACACGCACGGCCAGCTCTCCGCCGTGAGCAACGCCCTCTTTCTGCAGTACGGCGTGGGCGTCGGCACCGGCCTCGTCGCCGGATTCGCCCCATTCGCACTGCTCGGCCCGGCCCTCGGCGCCCGCTCGGTCACCCCCGACATGGACGTCACCGCGCCCAAGACCCTCACCGCCAGCGCGGTCGCGGCCGCCGTCGCCGCGATCGACGCCACGGTCGTCTTTCTCTCGCCCGCCGCCCTCGTGAATGTCGTCGCGACCGCCGCCGCGCTCACCTCGGACGACCATGCGGCCCTCGCCGGGGTGCAGCGTTTTCTGTCGGCCGGCGCGCCGATCTCGGAGAGCCTGCTCGCCCAGGCAGCGGCGCTCATGCCGCAAGCGACCGCGCACACCCCGTACGGTATGACCGAGGGCCTGCTCATGGCCGACATCACCCTCGAGGGAATTCGGGCCGCAGCCGGGAGCGCCGCACGGCCGCAGACAGCGGATGCCGCAGTGCACGAAGACGGGTCAGTCTTGCTCGCGAACCCGGTCGGCGGCGTCTGCGTCGGGGCCTCGACGCAGACCACGCTCATCCGGATCAGCGCGCTCGACGCGAGCGGGGCATCCGTTGGGGAACTGTCGGAACAGCCCGACGTGACCGGCGAGATCGTGGTGTCGGCGCCGCACGTGAAGGACCACTACGACCGGCTGTGGCTGACCGAGCGGGCCTCGCGTCGTGGGGCCGTGCCGGGCGAACGCTGGCATCGCACCGGCGACGTCGGCCACCTCGACAGTGCGGGCCGACTCTGGGTCGAGGGCCGCCTGCCGCACGTCCTTGTGACGGCCGACGGCGTGGTCACCCCGGTGGGTCCCGAGCAGCGCATCGAAACGCTGCCCGAGGTTTCTCGGGCGGCCTTCGTCGGTGTCGGTCCGATCGGCACGCAGCAGCGCGTCGCCGTGATCGAGACCGTGCCGCCCGCCCGCCGGGTACACCGGGCGTCCGAGCCGCTCGCCGCCGCCGTGCGCGCAATGGTCGGCTCACCGGTCGCCGCCGTGCTCGTCGTGCCCGGCCTGCCGACCGATATCCGCCACAACTCCAAGATTGACCGCAGCCGCCTGTCTCGCTGGGCCACCGGCATCCTCTCGGGCGGGCGCTGGGTGAAACCGTGAGAGTGCTGGTGACGGGAGCCAGCGGATTCCTCGGCCGCGCCGTCGCCGCCCGCATCAGCGCTGCCGGGCACGAGGTGCGTACCTTTCAGCGCCGGCCGTCTGGTGTGCCCGGCGTCGAAGACGTGCACGGCTCCATTACGACCGCCGCCGATACCCCCTACGCCGGCCTCGCCTACGCCGTGAGCGGGATGGACGCCGTTGTACACCTCGCCGCCAAGGTCTCGCTCACCGGTGACCCGGCCGAGTTCGAGGCGGTCAACGTCGGCGGGACGCGCACCGTGCTGCAGGTCTCCCAGCGGGCCGGCGTCTCCCGATTCGTCTATATCTCCTCGCCGTCGGTGGCTCACGCCGGCGCCTCGATCATGGGCTCCGATGCCCTGCCGGCCTCACCCGAGCACGCCCGCGGCGACTACGCCCGCACCAAGGCCAGGGGCGAACTGCTCGTGCTCGCCGCTGATGCTCCCGGATTCAGTGTTGTCGCCGTGCGCCCGCACCTGGTCTGGGGTCCCGGCGATACCCAGCTGATCGACCGAATCGTCGACCGCGCCCGCCACGGACGGCTTCCGCTGCTCGGACACGGCGCAGCGCTCATCGACACGACCTACGTCGACAATGCGGCCTCCGCGATCCACGCGGCGCTCGACGCCGCTCCGGCCGTGCACGGGCAGTCCTACGTGATCACCAACGGTGAACCGCGCCCGGTCGTGGAACTGCTGGCCGGAATCTGTGGCGCGGCCGGCGTGACCGCTCCGGGCTGGCGGGTGCCGGCATTCGCTGCCCGGGCCGCGGGCTCGGTCATCGAGGCCATCTGGCGCCATCGCGCCGGTACGGATGAACCGCCGATGACCCGGTTTCTGGCCGAGCAGCTCTCGACCGCGCACTGGTTCGACCAGCGGCGCACCCGCGCCGACCTGGCCTGGACCCCGTCGGTCTCCCTGGACGAGGGCTTCGAGCGTCTCGCCGCGCACTATCGCGTACCGCGCTAGCCCCATTATCCTGACCGGGCCTGGGCCCCGAAAGCGGGCCCACGATAGAGCATGGGCCCACGCACCGGGCCCGGGCCCGGGTGGCTTTGTGTGTGCGTCGCGTTACGAGCGGATGCCGAGGGCCGCGCGCGCAAACGCGAGCGCCTCCTCGGGTGCGACGCCGAGCTGGCGCGCCTTGCCGGCAAAGGCCACGGCGGCGACCTGAACCTGCTGCTGGGCGGCCGTACCGTTCGCGGCGATGAAGGATCCGTTGCGGCCCCTCGTCTCGATGACCTCGTCACGCTCGAGCTCGCGATAGGCACGCGCGACGGTGTTGGCGGCGAGCCCCAGGTCTTCGGCGAGCTTGCGCACGGTCGGCAGCTTGTCGCCGGGAGCCAGCTCGCCCGAACGCACCGCAGCCAGCACCTGCACCCGCAGCTGCTCGTAGGGCGGGGTCGCCGAGCGCGGATCGACCAGCAGCATCATGCCGGGGTCCGCGTTCGGCTGCCCTGATCCGGCCGATCGCGGGGCTGGTTGTCGGGTCGATCGTCGGGCTGATCATCACCAGCGGCGCCGCGCGCGCGGCGACGACGGTCGAGTTCGACGGCCGTCTCGGGCCACAGCCGGCGCAAAAAGTGCGTCGTGCTGCGATTGCGCAGGCTCGTCACGCTCCAACTCACCAGCACCATGATGAGCACCGGCCCCATGATCGTGAACGAGCCGACCAGAATCTCGCCGATCGAGCCGGGCTCGGGCCGGTGGATCGCCTCGCTCAAGGCGAGGAACAACACGCAGGAGCTCACGGCGGCGATGATCCCGGGAATCCCCACCAGGCTGCGCAGGGTGGTGCTGCGAAAGGCATCGCTCCAGGCCAGTTGAATGTAGGTTCCGGCCGGTTGCCCGCGGCCGAGCAGGGCGTTTGCCGCCGCCCAGGTGACCAGGCTCGCCGCGGTCGCGAGCGCCAGCAGCAGCCCGGCGGGCCAGAGAATCGTGCGCACCGAAACGTCATCGAACACCCGATCCGGGTTGATCGCGATGACTCCGAGCACGGCGATATAGCCGAGGGTGGCGAGGCCCAGCAGACCCAGTGAGAACGTGCGGTCAAGGGGGGTGACGTAGTCGCCCAGCCCGGGGGAGGCGCTGCGCGCCAGCCGCGGCGCCTCGGCCACCGGCGCGAACGCCGAGCGGGAATCGTTGCCGATAAGGGCGACCGTCGACCCGACCGTCATCGCGACCACGACCAGGAGCCCGTTCCACGGGTTCTGGCTGCCATTCGTCACGAGTAGCGTCGCCACGCCCAGCACGAGCCCGACCATCGACCCGACGATCCCCGCGCGTTCGCGGCGATAGATCCGGCTCGACAGCTCGGGAACGATCTCGGGAACCAAGGCGAGCCCGACCTGCCGGGAGTAGGCGTGCAGCATCCGCTTGCGTGGTTCGGCACGTGCGTTATAGATCAAGCGGATGCCGCGACCCGCTAGTACCAGCGCCGCCAGGATCAGTACGACCGTGTCCACGAAACCCTCCTTTTGTGTGCATTTTGTACCAGAGTAGCAATACAAAACGCGCGGCGCAAGGCCGATGATCAGGCGTCGGAACGGCGACTCAGGGCATCGGTGACCAGGGCGAGCGCAGTGTCCGGGCTCACGCCGAGTTGCTCGATGCGCGTCGCGAAGGCGTCGGCCGCCGCCTGCGCATTGCGATCGGCCGCATCGCCGTTGGGAGCGATGAACGATCCGAACCGGCCACGGGTTTCGATCACGCTGTCCCGTTCCAGCTCGCGGTAGGCGCGGGCGACCGTGTTCGTGGCCAGGCCGAGCTCGGCGGCGAGGGCCCGCACGGTCGGCAAGCGGGTGTCGTGGGCCAGTTCGCCGGAGCGCACGGCCGCGATAACCTGGCTGCGCAACTGCTCGAACGGCGGCGTACTCGACCGGGGGTCAATGGCAATAAAGGAAGCGGGCACGGGACCCTCCGTTCAACGTTATGAGCAATTTTGCCTCGCTACAACGAATGCTGCAACAGCATACCCACGGTACGTTCCCGCGAAATGTTCCGCGCGAGTGTGATCGGTTGCTTCCGCCCCGGCGACGCGGCGGATCGCCCGCTTTCGCGAGAGCGGGCGACCTCCGCTGGGTAGGCTCGAACAGTGACCCTTCCCGCAGAGCTGGCCGGCCTTCTGCCGACCCTGGTTGGAGTTGTGCTGTTGCTCGCGGTGGTCGTGACGGTGCTGCGGGGCTATCGCACGCAGCATCCGTTCGCCCCGGCGTTCGCCCTGCTGCGCGGAACCCTGCAACTGGCCGCGATCAGCCTGATTCTCAGCGGAATCATCAACGACCCGCTCTGGGTCGGTGTCGGTCTGCTCGTCATGTTCGGGGCGGCCGTCGGCACCGTCACCCGTCGCGTCGGCTTCAGCCGAGCACACCTGGTGCGCGTGGCCGCG
Source organism: Cryobacterium glaciale (assembly GCF_004402535.1). Classification (GTDB taxonomy): domain Bacteria; phylum Actinomycetota; class Actinomycetes; order Actinomycetales; family Microbacteriaceae; genus Cryobacterium; species Cryobacterium glaciale. The sequence continues at coordinate 16,259 of NZ_SOEY01000020.1, forward strand.
GCCATGGGGCTCGGCGTGATCGTGACGCTCACCATCGTTTTTGCCACCGGCGCGATCGAGTTCTCGCCGCGCTACGTGCTCGCGATCGGCGGCATCATCATCGGCAATGCCATGTCGATCGCCACGCTCAGCGGGCGCCGCTTCTCCGAGGCGGTCGGTGACCACTGGCCCGAGGTCGAGGGCTGGCTGGCGCTCGGGGCCACGCCGCGGCAATCCACCCGCGACCTGGCCCGACAGGCCGTCTACTTCGCCATCATCCCGTCCACCGACCAGACCAAGACCACGGGGCTGGTGACGCTGCCGGGAGCGTTCGTTGGAGCGATCTTCGGGGGAGCCTCGCCGCTCGAGGCCGGCCGGTTTCAGATTGTCGTGCTCGCCGGCATCCTCTGCGCCGGGTCGATCGCCGCGGTCACCCTGCTGCACCTGATCTCCCCGGTGCGCCAGAAGCCGGTCTCCTAGTTCGCGAGAGCGGGAACTGTGTTGCTTCAGCATCCCGCAAGCAACGAATTTCCCGCTTTCGCGTGACAGCTACTCGATTGATCGATGGATCAATCGGGACAAGACGATCGCGCTGCGGGTGTGGTCAACGTTGGGAGCCAGGCGCACCTTTTCGAGCGCCGCCTCCAGCCCCGGAATGTCGCGCGCGCGAATGTGCACCATGGCGTCGGCGCTGCCGGTGACGGTCCCCGCATCGACGACTTCTGGCACACCGGAGAGAATGCGCAGCAATTCGTCGGGCGCAACGGTGCCCCGGCAGAACAGCTCGACGTAGGCTTCCGTGCTCATGCCGTCGACGGCCGGGTCGACCTGAATGGTGAAGCTGCGAATGACCTTATCGGCCACGAGCCGGTCGACACGGCGTTTTACAGCGGATGCTGACAGCCCCACCACCGAGCCGATGTCACCATAGCCGGCGCGCGCGTTCTGGCGCAGCAGGTCGAGAATGCTGTGATCGAGGTTGTCCATGGGGCGAGTCTAGGGGGCGGCCCGACGTAAAATTGCGTTCGTACCGAACATCTCGAAGATTTTTTGCGCAGATCAGCGTGAAACGTTGAATCATGCTGTGTGAGACTGAGGGTGGCGTTCCGGAACGATCAGTAGTTGGTCGTGCCGGGCTCTCGTGAGCGACCTGGTCCGCCATTCACCCCGAGTTTCGCCGGTCGACAGGCCCGCGGATCCCCGAAGGAGCCTCATGTCGATCGACTCAGCCACCCCCGTTCGAGCCGTTGAAGGCGCCGTTCCCGTGCGCACCGCCACCAAACGCACCGTGCTCATGTGCAAGCCGCAGTTCTTCACCGTGGTGTACCGCATCAACCCGTGGATGGACCCGGCCCTGCCCACCGACACCTCGCTCGCCGTCACGCAGTGGCAGACCCTCTACGACACCTACGTCGGTCTCGGCTTCGACGTGCAGCTGATCGATCCGATTGACGGCCTGCCCGACATGGTCTACGCGGCCAACGGCGGCTTCGTCATCGACAACCAGGCCTACGGCGCCAAATTCACCCACGTGCAGCGCCAGCCAGAAGGCCCCGCCTACATGGACTGGTTCGGCGCCAACGGCTTCGACGTGCGCGTGCCCGTCGAGACCAATGAGGGCGAGGGCGACTTTCTGCTGGTCGGCGACGTCATCCTGGCCGGAACCGGCTTTCGCAGCGACTCGAACAGCCACGCCGAACTCTCAGCCATCGCTGGCCGCCCGGTTATCACCCTGCGCCTGGTCAACCCGAGTTTCTACCACCTCGACACCGCCGTCGCCGTGCTCGATGACACGAACATCGCCTACCTGCCGAGCGCCTTTGACGCGCCGAGCCTCGCGATTCTGCAGGAACGCTACCCCGACGCGGTCATCGTCACCGAAGAGGATGCCGCCATCCTCGGCCTCAACTCCTACTCCGACGGCTACAACGTCGTCATCGCGGCCCGCGCCAAGGACTTCGAGCGCCAGCTGCGCGTGCGCGGCTACAACCCGATCGGCGTCGACCTGTCCGAACTGCTGCTCGGCGGCGGCGGGGTCAAATGCTGCACGCTCGAACTGCGCCGATGACCGCGCCCATCAAGACAGCGCCCGCGACGACCAACCTGAAGGAGCACGACATGACCACGAACCTGACCGACGCGCAGGCCGTAGCCGCCGCATCCGTTTCGCCTGCTGCCGCTGCCCTCATCGCCCAGGAGAGCGCGCACGCCGCACACAATTACCACCCGCTCGAGGTGGTCGTGGCGTCCGGCGACGGCGCCTGGGTGACGGATGTCGCGGGTCACCGCTACCTGGACTGCCTCGCCGCGTACTCCGCCGTGAACTTCGGGCACTCCAACCCGGTACTGCAGGGCGCCGCCCGCGCGCAGCTGGGCCGCATCACGCTCACCAGCCGGGCGTTCTACAACGACCAGCTCGGCCCGTTCGTGACCGCGCTGGCCGAACTCGCCGGCAAAGACATGGTGTTGCCGATGAACACCGGCGCGGAAGCGGTGGAATCCGGCATCAAAGTGGCCCGCGCCTGGGGTTACCGGGTCAAGGGCGTTGCGCCCGACCAGGCCAATATCATCGTCGCCGCCGGCAACTTTCACGGCCGCACGACCACCATCATCAGCTTCTCCGACGACGAGTCGGCCCGCGCCGACTTCGGCCCGTTCACGCCGGGTTTTCGCACCGTGCCCTACGGCGATGCCGCCGCGCTCGAAGCCGCGATCGACGAGAACACCGTGGCCGTGCTGCTCGAACCGATCCAGGGCGAGGCCGGAATCGTCGTACCGCCGGCAGCGTATCTGCCCGCAGTACGCGAGATCACCACGCGGCTGAATGTGTTGTTCATCGCCGATGAGATCCAGTCTGGCCTCGGCCGCACCGGTTCGACCTTCGCCTGCGACCTGGTGGGAGTCGTGCCCGACCTCTACCTGCTCGGCAAGGCCCTCGGCGGCGGCATCGTGCCCGTCTCTGCCGTGGTCGGCAACGCCGACATCCTCGGGGTGCTGCACCCGGGCGAGCACGGCTCGACCTTCGGCGGCAACCCGCTCGCCGCGGCCGTCGGCCTCGCCGTGGTGAAAATGCTGGCCACCGGCGAATACCAGCAGCGCGCGACCGAGCTCGGCGCCCGCCTGCACGCCGGGCTCTCCGCACTGATCGGCCACGGCGTGATCGCCGTTCGCGGCGTGGGACTCTGGGCCGGCATCGACATCGACCCGTCGCTCGCGCCCGGCCGGGTGGTCTGCGAGGCGCTCCTCGCCCGCGGGGTGCTCGCCAAGGACACGCACGGTTCGACCATTCGTCTCGCGCCACCGATCGTGGTTTCGGCGGAGGACGTGGACTGGGCCGTCGAGCAGCTGCGCCTCGTGCTCGAGGACCTCGCGGCAGCGAGGTAGGTTCCCGCCTCTTCATGACGGTGCTCGAAACGGGTGCGCGCTGCGTCGGTTACCGTAGCGCGCACCCATTCGGGCGCGGTCACGCGCGCTGGCTGCTCGTACCCGGTCCGTGCCACATGCGCCCGCTGCCCCTGTACCACTCATGGACACAGTGGTACACTTTTCGCATGCCAACCGTACGCCGTCGATACCAGGTCACCGAGACCGACGGTGTGCAGCGCGCCCTCGATGAGGCTGTGAAACAGTGGCCGACAGAACCGCGGTCGCGCCTCATCGTCCGCGTCATCCAGGCCGGCGGTGATGCGCTCGCCGAGCGGGAACGCTCCAGGGCAGGTCTCGAATCCCGCCGCCGCGCGGCCGCGCGGGTCGGCGGCAGCTATCCGCGGGCCTTCGGAGCGGGATACCTCGCCGGCCTGCGTGACGACTGGCCGGAATGATCGTTCTCGATGCCAGCGTCGTCATCGCCTTCCTCGACCCCGGCGACGCGCATCACGATGCCGCACAATCATTGATCGTCGGCGAACTCGGCAAATCCGACGAATCGGTGAGTGGCTTCGCGCTGCATCCCCTCACCCTTGCCGAGATTCTTGTTGGCGGTGTGCGGGTTGGTCGCGCCCACCAGCTGCTCGCTGATCTTCGATCCGTCGGAATTGTGCCGATCCCCTCCCCGCCTGACGAGCCACTGTTGCTCGCCGAACTGCGCACAACGACCGGCCTGAAAATGCCGGACTGCTGCGTGCTGGTCGTAGCCCTGGCGCAGTCGGCGCCCCTGGCGACCTTTGATTCTCGACTTGCCCGCGCCGCGCTGGCGCTCGGCCTGCGCGTGCTGCCCCAAGCGGATGCCCCCGCGTGACGGTTTGCCTCGGACGCACTCTCAGGCGGCTCTAGGCTGAAGGGCATGTACACCGACCTGCCCGAAGCCGAACTCCGCGCCTATCGCAGCGGTCAGGCCGACCCGTCCGACTTCGACGCGTTCTGGGCCAACACACTCGCCGAGGCCGAGCTGTACCCGCTCAATGTCACGGCCTCGAAGGTCGACGCCGGGCTGAGCACCCTCGATGTGTTCGACGTGACCTTCGCCGGCTTCGGCGGGCAGCCGATCAAGGCCTGGCTGCGCGTGCCTGCCGGGGCTGGCGGTCCCTTGCCGACCATCGTGCAGTTTCACGGCTATGGCCGGGGACGCGGGCAGGCTTTCGAGAATCTGCTGTGGGCATCCGCCGGTTTCGCGCACTTCGAGATGGACCTGCGCGGTCAGGGCTACGGCGGCAGCACCGGAGACACCGCCGATGACGCCGGGAGTGGCCCGCAGGTGCCCGGGTTTTTGACCCGCGGCATCGATTCTCGCGAGACCTACTATTACCGCCGGTTGTTCACCGACGCCGTGCGCGCCGTCGCGGCGGCTCGCAGTCTGACGCTCGTCGACGAAGCCCGGGTCGGCGTGACCGGCACGAGTCAGGGCGGTGGCATCGCGCTCGCCGTGGCCGGGCTGGTTCCCGACCTTTCCGCCGTGGTCGCGCGGGTGCCGTTTCTCTGCGACTTTCCGCGCGCATCCGTCATTACCGACGCGCTGCCGTACCGCGAGCTGGGCCAGTATCTTGCGACCAATCGGCTGAAGGTAGCGCGGGTGCACGATGTTCTGTCCTACTTCGACGGCGTCAACTTCGCCAAGCGCGCGACCGCGCCGGTGACCATGACGGCGGCACTGATGGATCCGATCTGCCCGCCGTCGACCGTGTTTGCGGCCTACAACAACTATGCCGGTCCCAAGCAGATCACGGTCTGGCCGTACAACGGGCACGAGGGCGGCGCCTGGGAGGACGACGCCCTCGCCCTGCGGGAGTTCCGCGAGCACCTGGCCTGAGCTCGTCTTGAGCGGATGCTTTGCACCGGCTGGCGAGATAATTCTCCACGTTTGGTACTGAAGTGATACCATTCGTGCATGGCCATGACCGTGCGACTTCCCCAAGAACTCGATTCAGCGCTCGAAGCGATTGCGCGCCAGCGGCATATCTCGAAACACGCTGCGCTTATTGAGGCGGCCGACCGGTTCGTGCGTCAGGAATCGAAGACGGAACGCGTATTAGCGAGTGTCGACGAGACGACTCGCGACTACGCCGACCTTCTGCAAAAACTCGAAGACGCCTAAGGCCCGACTCGATATGACCGAATACATCGAACCCGAACAGGCCGTTGCAACGGTCGCTCACCTCGGGCTGCATATTCGAGACAAGGGGCTGCTATTCTCCGCGCTGGCCCGACCGGCAGCGAGCATGTTCGGTGAAGACGCCTACGTCACCCTTGAGCTCAAAGCGGCCGCACTGTTCTCCTCGCTGGCCCAGAATCACCCATTGTTCGATGACAAACGCCTGTCATGGATTCTCACCCTGGCATTTCTGAGGCTCAACGGGTTTCGTGTGGTCATGCCCACCGACGAGGCTTTCGCGCTCGTGCTCGCCGTGGCGCAGAGCGAAAAAGACCTCGATGAGATCGCTGCGGTTCTCCGCCGGCATCTCGTGCCGGCGGCGGACTGACTTGGTCCCTACTGCGCCGGGGTCGCCTATTTCGGCGCGCATTTCACCGGCGTGCCGGTGACGGCAGCGTCATGCTCTGACGCTCGCCTTTCGCACGGGAGACTTACGCACCGGAACCGCCTCGGCCGCGGCAACCAGCGGCGCTGCGACCGGCTGCAGCCGGGACAGCTGCGTCACGTGGCCGGGGTTCAGCTCCTCGAGCGCATTCACGCCAAGCAGGCGCATGGTGCGGGCCACCTGCTCCGACAGGATCGCAATCGTGCGATCGACCCCGGCCTCGCCCCCGGCCATGAGCCCATAGAGGTAGGCGCGGCCGATCATCGTGAAGCGGGCGCCGAGGGCGATCGAGGCCACCACGTCGGCCCCCGACATGATGCCCGTGTCGAGGTGAATCTCGGTGTGGGCGCCGACCTCACGGGCGACCTGCGGCAGCAGGCGGAACGGAATCGGTGCGCGGTCGAGCTGGCGGCCGCCGTGGTTCGACAGGGTGATGCCGTCCACACCGAGATCGACGAGGCGCTTGGCGTCGTCGAGGTTCTGCACGCCCTTGACGACGACCTTGCCCGGCCATTGCGCCTTGATCCAGGCGAGGTCCTCGAAGTCCACCGTCGGGTCGAACATGGTGTCAAGCAGGTCGGCGACGGTGCCGCTCCACCGGTCCAGGCTCGCGAAGGAGAGCGGTTCGGTGGTCAGAAAGTTGATCCACCATTCCGGGCGCGGCAGCGCGTTGACGACGGTGCCGAGGGTGAGCGCCGGCGGAATCGAGAAGCCATTGCGCTTGTCGCGCAGGCGGGCGCCGGCGACGGGCACGTCGACGGTCACCAGCAGGGTGTCGTACCCGGCCTTGGCGGCCCGGTCGACGAGCGCCATCGAACGGTCGCGATCCTTCCACATGTACAGCTGGAACCAGTTGCGGCCGTTCGGGTTGGCGGCCTTGACATCTTCGATCGAGGTCGTGCCCATCGTCGACAGCGCGAACGGAATACCGGCGCGGGCCGCGGCGTGCGCCCCGGCGATTTCGCCCTCGGTTTGCATCATCCGGGTGAAGCCGGTGGGCGCGATGCCGAAGGGCTGCGAAACCGGGGAGCCGAGCACGTCCCAGCCGGTTGACACGGTTGACACGTCGCGCAGAATCGACGGGTGGAACTCGATGTCTTCGAAGGCCTGACGAGCCCGTCCGAGCGAGATCTCGGCCTCGGCGGCGCCCTCGGTGTAGTCGAACGCCGCCTTCGGTGTGCGCTTCTTGGCGATGGCGCGCAGGTCGTTGATCGTGAGGGCGCCGTCGAGGCGCCGCTTCTTCGCGTTGAGCTCCGGTGTCTTGAACTTCATCAGCGGGGCGAGGTCTTTGATCCTGGGGATGCGTCGTTGAACCATGATCGTCCTATCGTGTCGTGGGGCTGGCAGTGGTGGATGAAGCGGAAGTGAGGTGGGTCTCGGCGTAATACCCCGTGATGTGGGCGTGCACGGCGAGGCGGGCGGCATCCGCTTGACCGGCCAGAATGGCCGTGAGAATGCCGCGATGCTCGAGCATGAGACGAGCGGATGTCGCTGGCCAGCTCGCCAGACCCGCCGCGCCCGCCCGCGCGTACCCCTCGATGGCGCTGCGGAGCCCGGCCATGGTGGCCGTGATGACCTGGTTGCCGTTCGCTTCGGCGAGCGAGAGATGGAACTGGGTGTCGAGGGCGAGGAATTCGGCTTCCGTGAGGGTCTGGGACTCCATCGCGGTGAGGATCTGCTCAGCCGCGGACAGGTCGATGACGCCGGTGCCCGAAGCCAGTTCGGCGACGATCGACCCTTCCAGCAGAAGGCGGGTCTCGACGACGTCGGCCACGGCGAACCCCTGCGCCGCGACCTGCAATCGCATGAGCGCCGACATGCCGCCGCCGGGGCGGGCGACGATGATCGCGCCGGCCGAAGGCCCTGAACCGACGGCGGTGCGGATAAGCCCCAGCACCTCGAGCACCCTCAGCGCTTCGCGCACGCTCGATCGACCGACGCCGAGGTCGGCGGCGAGGGTGCGTTCGGGCGGCAGGTGATCGCCCGGGCTCAGCCGCCCCTCGATCAGGTCGCGTTCGACGGCATCGAGCACGGCCTGCCAGGCGCGCGGGATGATCGCGGTCATGGGGTCCCTTCGGTCGAAGCGCGGTGTGGTCTGACCACAGGCTACACGAACTTCCGCAGAGGCGAGATACAGTTTCAGCCAATCCGGGGGGAGGTCCTGACCGCCGCGTGCCGAGTCACCTGCCGGGTCGCGGGGCGTCACGGTAGCGTTTGCGGTGGCCTGCGACTGGTAGCCTCCAACAGGAAACAAGGGGACCCCATCGCTAAACGCTCAACCATAATCGCCATCGTCACCGTCGCATCCGTTGTCGCTATCGGCGGAGTGGCCGGCGCGCTCGCGCTGGCGCCGCCGACCGCCTCCGACACGACGCTCACCGTGCGCGTCTGGGACGAACAGGTGGCGCAGTCGTACGAGACATCGTTCGCGGCGTTCGAAACGGCGAACCCGGGTATCGAGGTGGCCGTCAACGTCGTGCCGTGGGCGGACTACTTCACCAAGCTGCGTGTCGACGTGGCCGGTGAGACCGCCGACGACGTGTTCTGGGTGAATGCGGGCAACTTCGCCGACTATGCCGTCAATGGCAACCTCGTGAACATCACGGATGCGCTCGGCTCGCCCGCGCAGGCCGGCTGGCAGCCCAGCGTCATCAGTCAGTACACCCTCGATGGCGCGCTTTGGGGAGTGCCCCAGCTCGCCGACCCCGGAATCGGGCTCTATTTCAACGAAGAACTGCTCGCGGCCGCCGGCATCGACCCGGCCACCGTCGGCGACCTGCACTGGGATCCGTCCGCCGGCGAAGACACCCTGCTTCCCGTGTTGCAGAAACTCACCCTCGACGTCAACGGCAATACCGCCGACAGCGCCGCCTTCGACCCGTCGCAGATCGTGCAGTACAGCTACAACGCGGCCAACGACCTCAACGCGATCTATCTCAACTACCTCGGCTCGAACGGGGCAGCCCTGCAGGACGGCGATGAGTTCGTCTTCGACACGGCCGAGGGCGTCGCGGCGTTTTCCTACGTGATCGACCTGATGAACCGGTACCACGTGGCTCCGTCGGCCGCCGACACCAACCTCAACGGCGATTTCGCGCTCGACCAGTTTCTGCAGGGCAAGATGGCCCTGTTCCAGAGCGGGGTCTACAACCTCAGCAATGTGAGCGAGGGCGCCGGTTTCGACTGGGGCGTGGCGGCGATCCCGTCCGGCCCGGCCGGCGCGATCAGCGTGACCAACGGCGTCGTCGCCGCGGGCAACGCCGACTCGAAGCATCCGGAGCAGACCCGCAAACTGCTGGAGTGGCTCGGCAGTACCGAGGGCAGTGCGGCGATCGGCGCCGACGGCTCGGCGTCGCCGGCGGTTATCGGTGCGCAGGCCAGCTATGTCGCGTCGTGGCAGAAGCAGGGCATCGATGTGGACGCCTTCATCGACGTGCTCGCCAACGGCACCGTGCAGGCGCCGCAAGGCGCGAAGTGGGCCGAGGCCTCCGACGCGTTCGAGTCGACCTTCTCCGAGATGTTCCTCGGCCGCATTCCGGTCGATGAGGCCCTCCGCACCGCGCAGGACGCCGCGAACGAAGCCATCGGCGGCGACGCAGCGACGCGCACGAGTGGTGGGAAGGCCGGCTAACTCGTCAACACGACATTGAGCGGCGGCTCATCGCGCAGCATCCGCTCGACCTGTTCGCGCACCAGCCGGGCCATGCGCGGCAGCATGGCGCTCGAGGCACCGCCGACGTGCGGTGAGATGAGCACGTTTGGCAGCGCGAAGAGCGGATGCCCCGCCGGCAGCGGTTCCGGATCGGTCACGTCGAGTGCGAGCCTGATCCGGCCCCTGGTCGCGTGTGCGAGTAGGGCATCCGTGTCGGCGACCGCACCGCGAGCGATGTTCACGAGCAGGCTTCCGTCACGCATTTGGGTCAGGAATGCATCGTCAATCAGGTTCGTCGTCTCGGCCGTGAGCGGAACACCGACGACCACAATGTCGGCTTGGGGCAGGAGTTCGGGCAGGGACTCGAAACCGTAGATGTCGCCGCGCTCATCACTGCGAGCCGTGCGGGCGACGCGGATGAGCGTGGTCTCGAAGGCGAGCAGCCGGCTCTCGATGGCCTGGCCGACACCGCCGTACCCGAGCAGCAGCACGGTGCGGTCGGCGAGGCTCGGGTGGTGGGCCGGTGCCCACTCGCCGGCGTCGGCGGCGCGCACGAAGTCGGGAATGCCGCGCTGGGAGGCGAGGATGAGCGCGAGGGTGAGTTCGGCGGTGGAGGTCTCGTGCACGCTCGCCGCGTTGGCGAACACGTGCCCGGCGGGCAGCACCCGGTCGACGCCGTCGTAGCCGATGGACTGGCACTGCACCAGTCGCGCGTCGACGCCGGCGAGGTGCGCCAGCCGGTCGGTTTTGCCCATGTAAGGAGTGACGACGATGTCGAACCGGGGACGAGGGGCCGGGCCGTCGAGCGCCCACTCGACGACCTCGACCCCCTGGGGCAGTTCGCCGACCGCTTCGCGCAGCACGGAGTCGGGCAGACTGACCAGCAAAGAGCTCATCCTGCGAGCCTACTTGCCCGGTAGCCGGGCCGGGGCTCGGGACGCGGGGGCTAGGGGGTGTCTCCTAATGCCTGTACCGAGGGTTCTCCCAGGATGGGGCTGGCCCGAAATACCACGGCATCGCCGCGCCACGACCGACCGTCCGGGCGCCCAGCGGTCTCGGGGAAGACTCTTATCCGACGGATAGAAACTTCTGATTCAGCATCTATTGTGCTGATCAGAGCGATATCGCCGAACCGAACCTAGTACCGGGAACACCTGATTCCCTCACCGGTCAGCCTCCACGAAGTTTCGCGGCACGGCCGAAACCTAGGCTCGGGCCGTGCCCAAGTGTGGCTGGTCCGGCATTCGTCGGACTACCGCAAGTAATCGAAAGGATCCACATATGACTTCGAACAACACCTCCACGGCCTTCGGCTCGCCAGCCCGAAAGCGCATCGCCGTCGGCGCGGTCACCGTGATGACCGTCGGCTCACTTCTCGGTCTCGGCGTCGCGGGAGCGAACGCCACCCCGCTGACCGCGGACAACACGTCGAGCACGAGCTCCCACGCGGGCCACGACGTGCTCGCCTCGCTGACCAAGGAGCTGCGCGCCGACCTCCAGGGTGCCAGCAATGCAGAGACCACGAAGCAGGTCTCTGACACGCTCGCGAGCCACCCGGACCTCTTCGAGAGCCTCCCGGCGAACCTGCAGGCCGACCTGACCGCGCTCAACGCCGCGACCGCCGACCAGAGCGCCGCGACCGCCGCGCAGACGGCCGCTGCCGACAAGATCGAGATCACAGCGCTCGAGGGCGGCTACGGCGTGGACATCCAGAAGCTGGCCGAGGAGATCCAGAAGGACCCGGCACATCCGCTCGCCGCAGCCTTGCGTGGCCTGTTGGCCGTTGACGCCGAGCAGGGAACGGATGCCGCGAGTGCGGCCGAGAGGATTGCCACCACGATCTCCGAGAACCCGGCCCTACTCGCCCAGCTTCCCGAAGCGCTTACGGCCGACCTCGCCGAGCAGCAGGCACTCCCCGCAGCCGAGCAGGCCGCTGCGGCCGAGGCCCTCTTGGCCTCCGCGCTCGAGGGCGGCTACGGACCGGAGATCCAGAAGGTCACCGAGCAGATCCAGTCAAGCCTCGACGCGAAGGCTTCCGCTGAGGGAACGGCTGACGCCACTGCCTCAGCCGAGGGCGCCGACGCCGACGCCGACGCCGACCTGAAGGTCGACGGCGAAGTCAAGGCCGACAACTAAAACCGCCTCACCGAAACCGGCCAGGGGTCGGGAGCTGTCGCTCCCGGTCCCTGGCTTTTTTGAGTCCCAAGCAGAAAGTGAGACGACGGAACCTAACACCGTTAGGGATACGCCCTGATGGGCCGGTCATGAGCTTCCCTCGCGCCGAAGTACTTCTGGCCGATCCGGCAGTTTTCGCGCGCCTGATGCGACCAGCCGGCTGTTCCGCACAGGCGGACCTGCGCCCGCTGGCTCTTCTCCTGGGCCCAGGTCAGGGCGGCGACTGGCCCATGTTCCCCGAGGTGCTCGGGAGCCCGCGGGTACCACGCCTCGGCGGCGGGCGGCTGACCTACCGCGGCGGAGTCGTCCTCTGGGCAATAATCATTTGGGTGAAGGCCTTGGGAGACGCGCCCTAGCGTGCTCGCGCTCCGTCGCCCCGCTCCGGCTGGCGGGAGAGGGGCCGCGCCGGGTACCGGTGCTCAGCGCAACTCCGGCGAACACGATCACGCCCCCGACGAGCTGCGGCGTGGTCAGTTGGGCGCCGAGCACGACGGCGATGATCACCGTGAACACCGTGATCAGGTTCAGGAACAGCCCGGCCCGCCCCGGCGGAATGCTTTTCAGCGCCGCGTTCCACAGCACGTACGAGCCGATCGAGGGGAAGATCGCGATGAAGATCACAGCCCAGCCGATGGCGGCATCCGCTGGCCAGCGCACCCCGCTGGCCAGCGCACCCCGCTGGCCAGCGCACCCCGCTGGCCAGCGCACCCCGCTGGCCAGCGCGACCGGCGCGAGCAGCACCGCCACGAACGTGCCCTGCACGGCCGTGGCCGTGATCGGCGGAACCGGCAGCCCGCGGCCGACGATCGTGTAGAGACTCCACACCACGATCGCGCCCACCATGAGCACATCGCCCGCGTTCGGCGTGCGCGTCAAAACAAATGCGAGCGCACCATCCGTGATGATCAGCAACACCCCCACAAGTCCCAGCGCCAGCCCCACGATGCCCCGCCAGCCGATGCGTTCGCGCAACAGTACTGCCGCGAGCACCACCATCACGGCCGGATTGGCGGCGTTGATGAGCGACGCGGACTGCGGGGTCGTGAACTGCAGGGCGGTGTAGAGCAGCAGGTTGTACCCGCCGACGCCGAGGGCCGCGAGCAGCAGCAACCTGGGCCAGTGACGCAGCACCGAGGCCCAGTTCGGACGCTCGACCACCTGGGCGAGAATCAGCAGCGGAACGCAGGCGAGCAGCCAGCGCAGCCAAGTAAGTTCGACGGGGGAGAGGGTCTGCACTGCGATGCCGCCGACGATGTAGTTGCACGCCCACAGCAGGGTGGCGATGACGAGCGCGATGGTCGCCTTCATGCGCGGCCACCGCGGCCCGTGCACTCGAACGTCGCGTCGCCCCGCCGGCTGCCAGCACCCATTCACCCGAGCCTACTGGCGTCCCGGGCCCGGGCCGACCGCGCACTCACTCGACAACTTCGGTGCGTGTCGGGGGCTCGCACCCCGCCGAATTCCTCCGCTGAGCGTCAGCGCGGGTCGTAGCGCCGCGGCGCGAACGCCCGGGCGACCAGGGCGCGCAGGCTCTCGAGGCTGCCGGTGACCAACCCCTGCGCGCGCGCCTGCACCAGCACGTTCCCGATCGCCGTCGCCTCCACCGGTCCGGCCAGCACGGGCACGCCTGAATGATCGGCGGTGAGCTGGCAGAGCAATTCGTTGAGCGACCCGCCGCCGACGATGTGTACAGTGTCGATGCGGGTTCCCGAGAGTTCGGCCGCAACCCGCAGCGTGTGCGCGTAGGCCTCGGCGAGGCTTTCGACGATGCAGCGCACGAGCTCCACCGGCGTGACGGGCTCACGCAAATCGTGCTCCCGGCAGTACGCGCGAATGCGGCTCGGCATATCGCCGGGCGCCAGAAAGCGCGGATCATCCACGTCGAACACCGTCACCGGCCCACTCCACGTGCCGGCCTGAGCCAGCAGCCCCGGCAGGTCGAAGGTCTGCCCGGCAAGCTCCCAGGTGCGCAGCGATTCGCTCAGCAGCCACAGCCCCATGACGTTGCGCAGATAGCGCACCCGCCCGTCGACGCCGCCCTCGTTGGTGAAATTCGCTGCCCGGCTCGCCTCGCTGAGCACCGGTCCGGCCAGCTCCACCCCCACGAGTGACCACGTTCCCGACGAGATATAGGCGGTATTCTGCCCGGTCATCGGCACCGCCACCACAGCGGATGCCGTGTCGTGCGACCCGACGGCCGTCACGTCGATCCGGTGCCCGGCCCCGATCTCAGCCAGAACATCGGGAAGCAGCGAACCCACGTGAGTTCCCGCGTCCACGAGCCGGGGGAATAGTCCGCGCGGCAGTCCGAGCCTGGCGATGAGCTCATCGTCCCAGTCGCCGTGGCTCACCTCGACCAGCCCGGTGGTCGAGGCGTTCGTGCGCTCGGCGATCTTCTCGCCGCTGAGCCAGTACGTGATCAGGTCGGGAATCAGCAGGAGCGAATCCGCGTCGTCGAGGCCGCCGGCCAGCCGGTCGGCGGCCAGCTGGTACACCGTATTGAAAGGCAGAAACTGCAACCCGTTACGCCCATAGAGTTCGGCCGGCGGCAGGGTCGCATGCACGATGTCCACCCCCGCCGTCGTGCGGCCGTCGCGGTAGTGAAACGGGTTGCCGAGCATCCGCTGCCCGCGCAGCAGCGCGTAGTCGACCGCCCAGGAGTCCACGGCTACGCCGAGCAGCTCGGGTTCCTCGCGCACGGCCGAACGCAGGCCGCCGATGGCACCGCGATAGAGATCGAGTATGTTCCAGTGCAGCCCGTCGATGGTGCGCACCGGGGTGTTGGCGAACCGGGCCACCGAGCGCACGTTCAGCTCGTTGTGTCCGACGTGGCCGAGCATGACCCGTCCGCTCGACGCGCCGAGGTCGATCGCTGCGACCGTGCCCGCGCTGGTCACCACCGGTGCACCGGACCAGAGCGGATGCGCCGGCTCATCACCGCAGGAACGCGGCGGCCACGCCCGCGTCGACCGGGATGTGCAGCCCGGTGGTGTGGCTGAGGTCGCTCGTGCACAGCACGAACACCGCGTTGGCGACGTTCTCGGGCAGCACCTCGCGCTTGAGCAGGGTGCGCTGCGCGTAATACTTGCCGAGGTCCTGCTCGTCGACGCCGTAAACGGCGGCGCGTTTGGCGCCCCAGCCGCCGGCGAAGATGCCAGAGCCGCGCACGACGCCGTCGGGGTTGATGCCATTGACCTTCACGCCGTACTCGCCGAGCTCGGCTGCGAGCAGTCGCACCTGGTGCGCCTGGTCGGCCTTCGTCGCCGAATAGGCGATGTTGTTCGGGCCGGCGAAAACCGAGTTCTTCGAGGAGATATAGATGATGTCGCCGCCGAGTTTCTGGTCGATCAGCACCCGGGCCGCGGCGCGCGACACCAGGAAGGAGCCCTTGGCCATCACGTTGTGCTGCAGGTCCCAGTCGGCCACGGTGGTTTCCAGCAGCGACTTCGACAGCGACAGTCCGGCGTTGTTCACGACCAGGTCGAGCCCGCCGAAGGCGAGCACGGCGGCATCGACGCCGGCCTGCACCTGCGCCTCGTCGGTGACGTTGGCCTGCACGCCGATGGCGACGTCCGTCCCGCCGATCTCGGCGGCGGCGGCCTGCGCGCGGGCCAGGTCGAGGTCGGCGATGACGACGCAGGCGCCCTCCGCGGCGAGCCGGGTGGCGATGGCTTTGCCGATGCCGGAGGCGGCGCCGGTGACGAGCGCGACGCGGGTGGCGAGCGGTTTGGGGGCGGGCATCCGCTGTAATTTGGCTTCTTCGAGCGCCCAGTACTCGATGCGGAACTTCTCGGCCTCGTTGATCGGCGCGTAGGTCGAGAGGCCTTCGGCGCCGCGCATCACGTTGATGGCGTTGATGTAGAACTCGCTCGCGACGCGGGCGGTCTGCTTGTTCGCGCCGTAGCTGAACATGCCAACGCCGGGAACGAGCACGACGAGCGGGTCGGCGCCGCGAATCGCTGGCGACTCCGGGGTCGCGTTGCGGTCGTAATAGGCCTGGTAGTCGGCGCGGTACTCCTCGTGCAGCACGACCAGGCGGGCGAGTGATTCTTCAACGGATGCCCCGCCCGGCAGGTCCAGCAGCATCGGCTTGACCTTGGTGCGCAGAAAGTGGTCTGGGCAGCTCGTGCCGAGGGCGGCCAGCCGGGGGTGTTCGGCGCGGGAGAGAAAGTCGAGTACCTCGGGGGCGTCGGTGAAATGACCAACCTTGGGCGCGTCGGTCGAGACCAGTCCGCGAATCGTCGGCGCGAGCGCTGCGGCGCGGGCGCGGCGGTCGGCCTCGGAAAGCGGCGAAAACCCGTCCAGCAGGGCGCCGAACGGCTCGGACCGAGAGTGCTCCACTATGAAGGCGGCGGCGGTGTCGATGATCCAGAGCGAATTCGCCTCGGTCGCCTCACTCGTGTCACCCCAGGCCGTGATGCCGTGCCCGCCGAGGATACAGCCGACGGCCTCCGGGTTGGCTTCCTTGATGGCGGAGATGTCGAGGCCGAGCTGAAAACCGGGGCGACGCCAGTCGACCCAGGCCACTCTGTCGCCGAAAATGGTCTGCGTGAGCGCTGCGCCGTCAGCCGCGGTCGCGATGGCGATGCCGCTGTCGGGGTGCAGGTGGTCCACGTGGGCTGCGTCGACGAGGGCGTGCATGGCAGTGTCGATCGACGGCGCGGCGCCGCCCTTGCCGTGCAGCGTGTAGTCGAACGCGGCGACCATCTCGTCTTCGCGGTCCACCCCGGGGTAGACGTTCTTCAACGCCAGCAGGCGATCCAGCCGCAGCACCGCGAGCCCCTTCTCGGTGAGCGTGCCGAGATCCCCGCCGGAACCCTTCACCCACAGCAGCTCAACGGCCTCGCCCGTGACCGGGTCGGTCTCGCTGCCCTTCGCCGAGGTGTTGCCGCCGGCGTAGTTCGTGTTCTTCGGGTCGGCGCCGAGGCGGTTCGACCGGGCGATCAGCGCGGCGGCTGCTGGGTTCAAAGTCATGAGGTTCCTTGCCGGGTGAGAGTGGATGTCTGGGGTTGGGTCGAGCGGGACGGCCAGGAAGTGCCCATAACTCCTGCAATTTCTGGCCGTCCAGGAATGCAACCGCATGATTTGGGGCAACTTCTTGCGACCCCGAATGAATTGCAGGAGTTATGCACGGGTACGGCCTACGCGCCCCAGCCGGCCTGGCTGCCGCCGACGCGCTCGGCAGCGATGCGCTCCTGGTAACCGGAGCCGGCGTAGGCGGCCATCGGGTCGCCGGCCAGTCCCCGGCCCTCGCGCCAGGCCGCAAGCGAGGGGCGCACATCGGTGTAGAAGGCATCCATCAGAATGCCGTTTGCGCCGAGCACGTCGCCGGTGTTCTGGGCGAGGGTGAGGGCGTCGCGGTCAACGAGCAGCGCGCGGGCGGTCATCTCCTGCACGTTGAGCACCGAGCGAATCTGCCCGGGGATCTTGTCTTCCACGTTGTGGCACTGGTCGAGCATGAACGCCACGGTCGAATCCGGGCCGTAGCCGCCGCCGCGGATGACCTCGTAGAGAATGCGGAACAGTTGGAACGGATCGGCCGCGCCGACGATGAGGTCGTCGTCGGCGTAGAACCGCGAGTTGAAGTCGAAGGAGCCGAGCTTGCCGAGGCGCAGCAGCTGGGCCACGATGAATTCGATGTTGGTGCCCGGCGCGTGGTGGCCGGTGTCGAGGCAGACGCTGGCCTTCTCGCCGAGCGCGACCACCTGCGCGTAGCTGGTTCCCCAGTCAGGAACGTCGGTGTGGTAGAACGCCGGCTCGAAGAATTTGTACTCGAGCACGAGGCGGTGGTCATCGCCGAGGCGGGCGTAGATGGTCGCGAGCGACTCGGCGAGGCGGTCCTGGCGGCCGCGGATATCGCCCTGACCGGGGTAGTTGGTACCGTCGGCGAGCCAGATCTTGAGGTCTGTCGACCCGGTCTGGTGCATGATCTCGATGCACTCGAAGTGGTGATCGATCGCCTTCTGCCGCGTTGCCGCGTCGGTGTGGGTCAGGCTGCCGAACTTGTAGGCGTCGTCCTGGAACGTGTTCGAGTTCACGGTGCCGAGCGCGAGGCCCCTATCGGCGGCGAACGCGCGCAGGGCAGCGTAGTCGTTGACCTTGTCCCAGGGAATGTGCAGGGCTACCTTCGGCGCGAGCCCGGTGTATTCGTTGACCGTCGCCGCATCGGAGATCTTCTCCTCGATGGTGCGCGGGGTGCCCGGGGTTCCGAACACCTTGAACCGGGTTCCCGAATTACCGAACGCCCAGGAGGGCAGCTCGATGGCCTGCGCCTCGAGTTGGGTGAGCACGGCAGCACTGATGGTCACGAGGAACTTCTTTCTGTAGCGGTGGTAATGGCGTCAAGCTGGTCTTCGAGGTGGAACACCTCGGTCAGTTGCAGAAACCCGGTGTCGGGGGCGCCGTCGAGTGCGACGAAGAATTCGCCCATTTCGGCCTGCCAGCGGGCGTTGACGGCGGTGGCCGCCATGCCGGCCTGAGCGGATGCGAGATCCGCCGTTTCGAAGTAGCCGATCAGCAGGCCGTCGGCCCGCAGGAACAGCGAGTAGTTGTTCCAGTCGGTGGCTTTGAGTGCCCGGAGCATTTCAGGCCAGACCGCGGTATGGCGTCGGCGATATTCGTCGAGACGGTCGGGTTTGACCTGCAACTGGAAGCAGACGCGGTGTCTAGCTGTGGGGCTCGTCATCGAGTGCTCCTCAGGTGAACGTGGCTGGACAAGAATGAATCGTTTCAATCATGCCGGGTGGGTTGAGAAAGTGCAAGGGTGGAATGCAAAGAGTGCGGCCGGATCGGGCATTGGGGCCCCGATCCGACCACTTCACAAACTGCAGGAAGTCGAAGTTCTGGTCGAGCTAGTCGGCGATGACCTAGAAGTCGAAGTCCGCGATGTTGTCCTTGTTGAACTCGTACGGGTCGCCGAGCAGAACGACGCCGTCGGCGCCGACCGTGTAGGTGCCGAGGTCGCCGGCTTCGAAGGTGTCGCTTTCGGCGCCGGTGATGTCACCCTCGATGAGCGCCTTCGCCGCGTAGGCCGCGAGGTAACCGAGGTCGGCCGGGTTCCACAGCGCGAACGCGGTGACGGTGCCGTCGGTGACATAGTCGCGCATCTGGTTCGGCGTACCCAGTCCGGTCAGTGCGACCTTGCCCTTGTACTCCGAGGTCTGCAGGTAACGGGCCGCTGCCGCGATGCCGACGGTGGTTGGCGAGACGATCCCCTTGAGGTTGGGGTGGGTCTGCAGCAGCGCCGCGGTCTTGTCGAACGAGGTCTGGTCGTCGTCGTCGCCGTAGACGGTCTCCACCACGGTGATGTTGGGGTGGTTGTCGGCGATATCGGACTTCATCAGTTCGATCCAGGCGTTCTGGTTCGTGGCGTTGGCCGAGGCCGACAGGATGGCGATCTCGCCCGCGTCACCAATCTGTTCGGCGATGAGGTCCACCTGCACCTTGGCGATTCCGGCGGAGTCGGCCTGGTTGATGAACACGTCGCGGTACTCAGTGTCGGTGTCCGAGTCGTAGGTGACGACCTTGACGCCGGCGTCCCGAGCCTCGTTGAGGGCCCCGCCGATCGCCTTCGGGTCATTCGCCGACACGACGATGGCTCCGACGCCCTGCTGGGTGAGCGTGTTGATGTAGCTGACCTGGGCGTCCGGGGTGGCTTCCGACGGGCCGACCTCGGCGTAGGTGCCGCCGAACTCGCCGATGGCCTTCTCGCCGCCCTTGTCCGAGGTATCGAAGTAGGCGTTGCCGAGGTTCTTCGGCAGGAACGTGATGGCGAGGTTGTCGCTGTCGCCGCCGTCCGTGCTGTCGCCGCCGCCTGAGGAGCAGCCGGTGGCTACCAGAGCAATGCTGACGGCAATCGCTGCGATTGCTCCGACGCGGGCCTTGCCCGAGCCTTTCTTGTGAAACAACATCGTTGTTCTTCCTTTCGTTGAAGTGAATCGATGTGATTGCATCGACGAGTCGTTCGTCCCTGGCTTACGCCGGGGGGGTGCCGGTATCGACTCGTCTGATTCTCCTGGGCTGGGAACGCTGTTTGTGCAGCCAGAACAGGAAGCTGGTGGACACCACCGAGAGCACGAGGAGCACTCCGGTGATGATGTTGATGACATCGGACGTGACATTGGCCAGACGCAGCGCGCTGCCGAGTACGCCGATGAGTAGAACGCCGGCGATGACGCCGTGCAGGGCGCCGCGACCGCCGAAGATCGAGACCCCGCCGAGCAACACTGCGGCGATGACCTGCAGCTCGAGGCCGGTGGCGTTGTCGCCGCGTGCGCTTCCGAAGCGCAGCGTGTAGTAGATGCCGGCAAACGCCGAAACTGCCCCGGCGACGACGAACAGGATGAACTTGGTGCGGTTCACGTTGACGCCGGAGAAGGTCGCTGCTTCGGAGCTCAAGCCGATGGCGAACACGCCCCGACCGAACGGGGTGAAGTGCAGCACGATCGCGAAGATGGCCAGCAAAATGAGGAACGGAATGGTGATGCTCGGAATCGGGGTACCCGGAATTTTCGACTTGGCCAGCGTGGTCCAGAACTCGTTGAAGTCGGTGACCGCCGTGGTGCCGAGCAGACCGACCGCGAGGCCGCGGTACAGGGCCAGGGTGCCGATCGTCACCGCGAGCGACGGCAGGCCGACGACAGTGACGAGAAACCCGTTGAGCGCGCCGCCGAGGGCTCCGGCGACGATCGCGATGAACGCGGCGGCCGGAATCGGCAGCCCGGCCTGGTGCAGGGTGCCGAGCAGCACGCTGCTGAGGCCGACGACGCTCGCCACCGAGAGGTCGATCTCCCCGGTGATGATGATCAGGGTCATCGGCAAGGCGATGAGCAGGATCGGTGCCACGTCGAGCAGGAGGTAGGTGATCGTGATGGGGTTGTCGAAGTTGCGTACCGAGAGCATGGCAACGACGATGACGACGGCGAGCAGCACGATGATGGCGCTCTCGCGGTTGACGAGCAGGCGGCGCCAGAGCGGCTGGCCGTAGTCGCGGTAGACGCGGGTCGGGGTGACGGTGGTGGTGTTAGTCATTGGAGTCGTCCCTCGATTCGAGAAGTTTGCGGGATTGTCGCAGGGCGAGCAAGCGGTCGAGCACGATCGCGCCGATGATCAGCGCACCGACGACGGCCCGCTGCCAGAAGTCCTGCACCCCGAGAATCGGGAGCGCCCGGTTGATGGTGAGCAACAACACCGCGCCGATCGCAGCGCCCCAGACCGTTCCGCTTCCACCGAAGATGGCCACGCCGCCGATGACCGCTGCCGCCACGGCGTCAAGTTCCAGCCCACTGCCGGCCTGCGAGTTGATGGTGCCGTACCGCGCGGCGTAGAGCACTCCGGCCAGCCCGGTGAGGGCGCCGCAGGCGATGAAGGCTACGAGGATGCGCTTGGTCACCTTGAGACCGTAGAGTTCAGCGGCCGCCGGCTCGGAGCCGATCGCATAGAACTCCCGGCCGCCCCGGGTATTGCGCATGTACCAGCCAGCGGCGATGAGCACGATGAGGGCGATGATGGTGAGCAGGGGAATGGAGAGGTACTCCGTTGTGCCCAGCGCCAGGAAGTTCTTGGGCATGTCCGAAGCGTTGATGCGGTCACTCCCGGCCCAGAGCACGTTCACGCCACGGTAGGCGTACAGCGTGCCGAGGGTGATCACGAGGGCCGGTACCTTGGCGAAGGCAACGAGGGCACCGTTGATCAGGCCGAGCACGGCGCCGAAGGCGATTCCCGCCAGGAACACCACGATGATCGGGATGCCGGGCACGTCGAGGAATAGCCGGCCGGTCAGGTAGGCGGTCAGTCCGAGAGTGGAACCGACCGACAGGTCGACGCTGCGGGTGATGATCACGATGGCCTGGCCCACGGCGACGAGGATCAGAATTGAGGGGGTGAGCAGCAGATCACGAAAACCGTCGGAGCTGAACAGAAAGTTCGGATTCTTGATGGTCGTCACGACGATCACGAGCAAGAGGGCGAGCAGAATGCTCGTCTCCCGGGCGCGAAGAAAGACTCCGAGGCCGTGCAGAACCACGTTCGGTGCGGGCTTGACGGTCAACGTGCTCACGAGTGGGTCTCCGATGCGTGGGTCGCGGCGTACATGACCGTCTCGGATGTCGCATCCGCTCGGCTGATTTCGGCGGTGATGCGACCTTCACGCATGACCAATACCCGGTCGGCCATGCCCAGCACTTCGGGAAGCTCCGACGAGATCATCAGAATGGCGAGGCCCTGGCCGGCCAGTTCGGAGAGCAGGCGGTGGACTTCGGCCTTGGTGCCCACATCGATGCCGCGGGTGGGTTCGTCAATAATGAGCACCCTCGGGTTGGTGGCGAGCCACTTGGCCAGCACGACCTTTTGCTGGTTGCCGCCGCTGAGGGTGCCGACGATGGCATCGAGGGCGTTGGTCTTCACCTCGAGGCGGCTGGCCCAGATGCGCGCGGCAGCGTTTTCGGCGGTCGACGTGAGCAGGCCGGACTGGACCAGGCTGCGCTGAATCGCCATGGTGGTGTTGCGTGCCACGGTGGAATCGACCACCAGGCCCTGTTTGCGGCGGTCCTCCGGCACCAGTGCAAGTCCGA
Source organism: Cryobacterium glaciale (assembly GCF_004402535.1). Lineage (GTDB taxonomy): Bacteria > Actinomycetota > Actinomycetes > Actinomycetales > Microbacteriaceae > Cryobacterium > Cryobacterium glaciale. Next base: position 38,608 of record NZ_SOEY01000020.1, read on the forward strand.
GGTTCATGGCGGCGACCGGGTTGCGGCGCGGCACGCGCGTGCCGCTGATCGAGACGGAACCGCGATCGTAGCGGTCGATGCCGAACACCGCGCGGGCGACCTCGCTGCGGCCGGCGCCGACCAGTCCGGCCAGGCCGACGATCTCACCGGCCCGTACCGAGAAGCTGATGTCGTGGAACAGCCCGGCGACACTGAGGCCACTGACTTCGAGCACGACGTCTCCGATGGGTGCGACCGTCTTCGGAAACAGCTCGGTGACGTCGCGGCCGACCATACGGCGCACGATCTCGGCCACGCTGGTGTCTTCGATGCTGTCGGTCGAGATGTATTCGCCGTCGCGCATGACCGTGATCATGTCGCACAGGGCGAAGACCTCGTCGAAGCGGTGCGAGATGAACACGAGGGCGCGACCCTCGTCACGCAGGCTGCGGGCGACAGCGAACAGCCGCTCGACCTCGACGCCACTCAGGGCTGCTGTCGGCTCGTCCATGATGAGCACACGGGCATCAAGAGAAATGGCCTTGGCAATCTCGATGATCTGCTGGTCCGCGATCGAGAGCCCCTCGGCCGGTCGGTCAGGGTCGATGCGCACGGCGAGGCGACCGAAAAGTTCCTCGACCTCGGCCCGCATGGCCTTGCGATCGATGCGGCCGAACCGGTTCGTGGGCTGGCGGCCCATGAAGATGTTCTCCGTCACCGACAGGTCGGGAAACAGGGTGGGTTCCTGGTAGATCACGGCGATGCCGGAGGCCTTGGATTCCGCGGTCGACTTGAAGTTCACCGTTTCGCCGCGCAGCAGAAAATCGCCGGCGTCGCGCTGGTACAGACCGGCGATGATTTTGACGAGGGTGGACTTGCCCGCACCGTTCTCTCCGACCAGGGCGTGGATGGAGTTCAGCTGCACGGTGAGGTTCGCGTCCTGCAGCGCCACGACGGCGCCGAACGACTTGGCGACCCCGCGCAACTCGAGTGCGGCGGGTCCGGCTGTACCGGGACTAATCGACATTGATGGGCCTATTCGTAGTGCGACGAAGAATTGAATCGTTTTAATGAAGCGGTGTTCCAAAATATATGGCCGCGCGGGATCGGTGTCAAGCGCTACGCCATCACAGTTTTGAAACGTTCGTAGTAGCGTCGCGGGTGCGAGAGAATATCTTCTGTAACGGGGCCGACGTCGTGCCCACTGATTGGGATCCGGGGTAACAAATGGATGTGACGGTGAGCGTGCGCGATGTGGCCGCCCTGGCCCAGGTCTCTGTGGGGACGGTTTCCAACGTTATGAACCGGCCCGAAAAGGTCTCACCCGCCACCGTCGCCCGCGTGCAGTCGGCGATCGACCAGCTGGGTTTCGTGCGCAATGACGCCGCCCGGCAGCTGCGCGCCGGTCGCAGCCGGAGTCTCGGGCTCGTCGTGCTCGACGTGGCCAACCCGTTCTTCACCGACCTCGCTCGAGGTGCCGAGGATCGGGCGGCCGAAGCCGGACTCGCTGTTCTGCTCGGCAACACCGACGACAACCTGGCCCGGGAGGCCGCCTACCTCGATCTATTCGAAGAGCAGCGGGTGCACGGGGTGCTGATCTCCCCACTCGGAGACATCGGCGAGCGACTCACCCGATTGCGGGCCCGCGGGACGCCGACCGTGCTGGTCGACCGCCAAACGGAGGACCGGAGTTTCTCCTCGGTGGCGGTCGACGACGTTGCCGGTGGACGACTCGCGGCGCAGCACCTGCTGTCCATCGGACGAACGCGCCTCGCCTTCGTCGGCGGGCCGAGCAGCATTCGGCAGGTGGTCGACCGGCTGCAGGGGGCGCGCAATGCCGTCGCGGAGCATCCGCTCGCCTCGATCGAGGTCGTCGACACCGACGCACTGTCGGTACTGGCCGGTCGGGCCGCAGGCGAGCGCCTCCTGGAGCGTCCGCCGGGAGACCGGCCTGACGCCATTTTCGCCGCCAACGACCTGCTCGCCATCGGCGTTCTGCAGGCGCTCAATATGCGCGGCGACCTGCACGTGCCCCGCGAAATCGCCCTGATCGGCTACGACGACATCGCGTTTGCGGCCGCCGCCGTGGTGCCGCTGTCGTCGATCCGCCAGCCGAGCGTGCTGATCGGCTATACCGCCGTCGACCTGCTGCTGCGCGAGGCCGAGGGAGGCGCTGAGTTCGCGCACGAACAGATCGTGTTCCAGCCGGAGCTGGTCATTCGAGAGTCCACCGCCACCAAATTTTAGTGACCGGGCCCGGGCCCGGTCACTGGGCCCACGATAGAACATGGGCCCGCTTTCCGGGCCCGGGCCCGGAAAGCACTAGCGGGGCGCGGTGGCCTCGACGATCGCGATCTCGCGGGTGGCTGTCTCGCGATTGAGCGCGGCGGCTTCCTCGCGTCCGTCGCCGGCGTGCAGCACGCGCACCCGCGGTGCGGTGAACGGATGCAGCTGCACCCGCAGTCGGCGATACCGCACCATCCAGAACAGCACGACGGCTGCGGCCAGCACGCCCGAGATAGCGGCAAGGCCGAGCGCCCAACGGGGGCCGAAGGCATCCGCTACCCAGCCGACGAGCGGCGCGCCGAGGGGAGTGCCGCCCACGAAGATAGCCATGTACAGCGCCATCACGCGGCCCCGCATCTCGGGCCGGGTCGTGGTCTGCACGTAGGCGTTCGCCGTCGTCATGAGAGTGAGCGACGACAGACCGACCAAAACCAGAGATATGGCGAAACTGGCATACGTCGGCATGATGGCCGACAGTCCGCAGGCCAGACCGAACAGGGCAGCACCCAGCACCACGAGACGCATGCGGGCGCGGCTGCGTCGGGCGGCCAGGAGCGCGCCGACGACGGCGCCAATGGCCATGATCGAGCTGAGCAGGCCGAACTCTGCGGCCCCCCGGCCGAACTCGATCGTAGCCATGGTCGAGGTGAAGATGGCGAAGTTGAGGCCGAAAGTGCCGATCAGAAAGACCGCGATCATGACGACGACGATGTCGCTCCGGCCGCGTACGTAGCGGAAGCCCGCCAGGAGCTGCCCGCGCTCGCGGGAGACCGTCGGCTGGCGGCGCAGCTGGTGCGTGCGCAGCAGGGTCATCGCGAGGACCGTCGCCGCAAAGGTGACCGCGTTGATCATGAACACCCACCCCGCCCCGACGGCGACCGTGAGCAGTCCGGCAGCGGCCGGTCCGATCAGGCGTGCGCCGTGGAACGAGGCCGAGTTGAGGGCGACCGCGTTCGAGAGGTTGTCTTCAGCGACGAGCTCCGAGACGAAGGCCTGGCGGGCCGGCGCGTCGATCGCGGCGACGACGCCGAGCCCGAGTGCGAACAGGTAGACGTGCCAGAGCTGAGCCACCTCGAGCACGGTCAGAATGCCGAGGCCGAGGGCCAGCAGCCCCATCAGGGCCTGGGTGAGAATGAGCAGCTTGCGCCGGTTGAACCGGTCGGCGATCAGTCCGGACCAGGGCATGAGCACCAGCTGCGGACCGAGTTGCAGGGCCATCGTGAAGCCGACCGCCGTGGCGTCGTAGTCGGTGAGCTGGGTCAGCACGATCCAGTCCTGCGCGGTGCGCTGCATCCAGGTGCCGATGTTCGACACCAGGGCCCCGGCGAACCAGATGCGGTAATTAACGACGCTCAAGGAGCGGAACATGGCACTCAACTGTCGGCGAGCTCCTTCATGATCAGTGTCGCGTCGGCGAGAACCCGGTGTTGTTCGGGGCTCAGCTGCGCGACGCGCTGCACCAGCCAGGCATCTCGACGCTTGCGGGTTTCGGTCATCATGGCGGCGGCGGCATCCGTTGTGCTGAGCACGATCTTGCGGCCGTCGAGCGTGGAGTCGGTGCGGGTGACGAGTCCGGCATCGACGAGGCACTTCACGGTGCGGGTCATCGATGGCGGGGTGACCCGCTCGAACTCGCTGAGTTCGGTGAGCGTCAGCGGGCCGTGCACGTAGAGCACGCCGAGTGCCGAGAATTGGCCGCTGCCCAGCTCGTTTTCGGCCTTCTCCTGGCGCAGGCGACGGGCCAGGCGGCCATTGGCCAGTCGAAATTCGTGGCTGAGTTCGGCGGTGTTGTTCGCGGCGGTGGGCTGGCCGTCTTCAGTTAGCTGCGACTTGATGACACCGAGGGCTGCGGTCTTGGGGTGCATTCGCGATTCCATAGATACTTAGCATAGCAAATTAGCTATGCTAAGTACATTGATCTCAGTGACCCGCTCTAAACACGGCAGACTGACCTCGTGCCCACATATACGGATGCCTCTGGCCTGGTTGTCACCTATTACGTCTGGCCGGTCCCCGCGCCCCGAGCCGTGATCCAGATCGCGCACGGCGTCGGCGAGCACGCCCAGCGTTATGTGGCGTTCGCCGCCGACCTCAACCGGGCCGGCTACACGGTCTACGCCGACGACCACCTGGGTCACGGCCAGACCGGGCTGGCCCAGCACGGCGGCGACCACACCCGACTGGGCCGGCTCGGCGCGGGCGGGCTGCGCGCGGCCGTGGCCGGCGTGCATCAGTTGAGCGGCATCATCCGCTTGGCACACCCGAACCTGCCGCTCGTGCTGCTCGGACACAGCTGGGGATCATTCATGGTGCAGATGATCGTGAACGAGCAGGCCGCCGAGTACGACGCCGTCGTGCTCTCGGGCACCGCCTACCGCTGGCCCGGCTACCTCGACGGCGGTGACCTCAACCGCAAGCACCAGACGCTCGGCACGACCGGGGTCGAGTGGCTCAGTCGCGACCCGGCCGTAGCTGCGGCCTTCGTGGCCGACCCGCTGACCACGGCGACGCCGCTTGCGAAGCTGTTCGGCGTGCGTGAGGCCGCCCGACTGTTCGGCCGGCCAGCCAGAAACCTGCCAACGGACCTGGCGATGCTCGTGCTGGTCGGAGGTGACGACACCGTCGGCGGTGAACGCAGCGCGCTCAAACTGGTGAACGCCTACATCAAGCGTTCCGGGCTGCGTGACGTGCGTTTGATCGTGTATCCGGGTGCGCGGCACGAGGTTTTCAATGAGACCAACCGCTCCGAGGTGATCGGCGACCTCGTGGCCTGGCTCGACGAGCGCCTGCCGTTCAAGCCAGAGCCTACGCCGTAGGCTGAAACCATGCATGGTGAATATAAGGTTCCGGGCGGCAAACTCGTCGTCGTCGATCTCGATGTCGTCGACAATGTCATCACAGACTTTCGTCTGGCCGGAGATTTCTTCCTGGAACCCGACGATGCGCTCGAAGACATCAACGCCGCGGTGACCGGCCTGCCGGCAACGAGCGACGCGGCCACGATCGCCGCAGCCGTGCGTGGTGCGCTGCCCACCGGCGCGATTCTGCTCGGCTTCTCCCCGGAAGCGGTGGCCGTCGCGATTCGCCGGTCGCTCGCGCAGGCGAGCACCTGGCGCGACTACGACTGGCAGATCATCCACTCGCAGACGCCCGTCGCGCCCGTGCTGCAGATGGCTCTCGATGAGGTGCTCGCCACCGAGGTCGGCGAGGGACGCCGACAGCCCACCCTGCGCATCTGGGAGTGGAACGAACCTGCCGTCGTCATCGGCAGCTTCCAGTCGCTGAAGAACGAGGTCGACCCGGAGAACGCCGCCAAGTACGGCTTCACCGTGGTGCGGCGCATCAGCGGCGGCGGCGCCATGTTCATGGAGGCCGGCTCCGTCATCACCTATTCCATCTACGCTCCGACCGACCTCGTGCAGGGCATGAGTTTCGCGGACTCCTACGCGTTTCTCGACGAGTGGGTCATCACCGCGCTCAAATCCCTCGGTATCGACGCGCACTACCAGCCGCTCAATGACATCACGAGCCCGACCGGCAAGATCGGCGGGGCCGCGCAGAAACGTCTCGGCAGCGGCGCTGTGCTGCACCACGTCACCATGAGCTACGACATGGACGGCGAGAGAATGGTGCAGGTACTGCGCATCGGCCGCGAAAAGCTCAGCGACAAGGGCATCACGAGCGCCGCCAAACGGGTCGACCCGCTGCGCAGCCAGACCGGCCTGAGCCGCGCCGCCATCATTGACCGCATGAAGGAGACCTTCACCGGCCTCTACGGCGCCACCGCGGGTGACGTCACCGCCGAGGAATACGCCAAGGCCACCGAACTCGTCGCGAACAAGTTCAGCACCGAGGCCTGGCTGACCCGGGTTCCCTAGCAGAGCGGATGCTGCTGCGATCGGGTCTTGAGACGCTCGCAGAGCTTGCTCCTCGACCAGCGATTAGTCTCGTTGGTCGAGGAGCGCGCATGTTTTTCGCGCGCGTCTTGAGACCACAAGCGCGAACGTGGGGCTAGCGTCCCCGCGTCAGCAGGTCCTGGTATTCGGCGTGCCGGTCGATCCACCGCGCCACATAGGAGCAGTCCGGCACCACGGCAAGGTCGGTGCGCACCCGCACGTCGTCGAGCGCCTGCTCGACCAGGATGCTCGCCAGACCGTGGGCGCGCTGCGCCGGATCGACCTCGGTGTGTGTGAAATGCACGGCGGTCTTCGTCGTGATGTAATCGGCCAGGCCGACCGGTTGCTCGCCGAGCAACACCGTGTAGCGGCTCTGCTCGGGGTCGTGGCGCACCTCGAGCATGCCGGCTTCCGCCAGATCCTGCGAGTGGATGGTCGTCGATTCAGCAGTCATCCCGACAGACTAAGCCGAGAGGCGGCGCGCAGGCTGAAAGAATGGACAAATGCCTAACGCGTGGACACCGACCAGCCCGAGCCGTATCATCCACGCCAACAACCTCCGGGTGCTGCCGAGCCTGCCCGACGGTGCCTTCACCCTGATCTACCTCGACCCGCCGTTCAACACCGGCCGGTCGCAGAAACGGCAGAGCACCACCTCGGTGCGGTCGGTCGCCGTCGACGGTTCGCACGCGGCCGGCACGATCACCGGTTTCAAGGGGCAGCGCTACGAACGCATCAAGGGCGACCTGCTCGGCTACGACGACCAGTTCGAAGATTACTGGGCCTTTCTCGAGCCGCGCCTGATCGAGGCCTGGCGCCTGCTCGCCGACGACGGCACCCTCTACCTGCACCTCGACTACCGCGAAGCGCACTACGCCAAGGTGCTCCTCGATGCCCTCTTCGGCCGGGAGTGCTTTCTCAACGAGCTCATCTGGGCCTACGACTACGGCGCGAAATCCAAGAACAAGTGGCCGACCAAGCACGACACGATCCTGGTCTACGTGAAGAATCCCGCTCGGTATTACTTCGATTCGACCACCGTCGACCGCGAGCCGTACATGGCTCCCGGACTGGTCACGCCCGAAAAAGTCGCGAAGGGCAAACTGCCGACGGATGTCTGGTGGCACACGATCGTCTCTCCCACCGGCAAGGAGAAAACCGGCTACCCCACCCAAAAACCGATTGGAATCCTGCGCCGCATCATCCAGGCCTCCAGCCGGGAGGGCGACTGGGTGCTCGATTTCTTCGCCGGCAGCGGCACGACCGGAGCGGTCGCCGCCGCGCTCGGCCGTCGCTTCGTACTCATCGACCAGAACCCCGAGGCGCTCGCCGTGATGCGCGCCCGCTTCGAGCCGGTTGCCGATGTCGAATTTCTTGAATCGACCGAGAAGTAATGCGGTGGGCTCGCGGCCCTCGATAAAGATGGCGGCACCGCTACGTAGGAGTACCGCCATCGCTCAGGAGTGCCGCGAGAAGCGGATGCTGCCAAGCGGCGACATCCGCTTGGTCCGAGCGGCTCAGCCCGCGTGCGCGGCCCGAATGTGCGCGGCGTACATGCGCCCGCTGTCCTTCACCGTGCGCTCGAGGGTGTCGTAGTCGACCCGCACGATGCCGAAGCGTTTCTCGTAGCCGTACGACCATTCGAAGTTGTCGAGCAGCGACCAGACGAAGTACCCGCGCACGTCCGCGCCGGCCGCGATGGCCTCGCCCACCTTGTCGATGTGCGAGGCGATGTAGTCGGTGCGTTCGGGGTCGTGCACGCCGCCGTCGGCGCTCACCCGGTCGTCGTAGGCCGCGCCGTTCTCGGTGACATAGAGCGGCGGGAGCCGGTCGTACTCCTCGCCGAGCCGCACCAGCAGCAGGCGCAGCCCGTCGGGGTTGACCTCCCAGTCCATCGCAGTGCGCGGCAGTCCGCGGCTCGGAAAGGTGATGTACTCCGATCCGATCCACGGCGACCCGACCGAACGCGCAGCGCCGCCAGCGTGGGAGTCGCTGGCCGAGGCATCCGCATGCCCGCTCACGAGGTCGTCGTGGTAGTGGTTGACGCCGAGAAAATCGAGCGGGGCGCTGATGATCGCCAGGTCGTCAGAGTGGATGACCTCGGCCAGGCCGAACGGCTCCAGGTCGTGCAGGGTATCTTCCGGGTAGGCGCCGCGCAGCAGTGGGTCGAGAAAGATGCGGTTGGCGAGCGAGTCGAGCCGCCGGGCCGCCTCGATGTCGACCGGGTCGGCGGTATCGCGCGGCACGGCATTGGTGAGGTTGAGCGTGATCCCGAGGTGTTGGGCCCCATTCGAGCGCAGCGCGTTCACCGCGAGTCCGTGGGCGAGGTGCTGGTGATGCACCGCGGCGACCGCCGCCCGGCCATCCTTCCGGCCCGGCGCGTGCACGCCAGATCCGTAGCCGAGCAGCGAGGAGCAGAAGGGCTCGTTGAAGGTGGTCCAGTGGGTGACCCGATCGCCGAGCGCGGCGTAGACATCCGTTGCGTAGTCGACGAAACGGTAGGCGGTGTCGCGATCGGCCCAGCCGCCCTTGTCCTCGAGCGCCTGCGGCAGATCCCAGTGATACAGGGTGAGCCACGGCAGAATGCCGGCGGCGAGCAGTTCGTCGACCAGTCGGGAGTAGAAATCGAGCCCCGCCGGATTCACCGCGCGGTCGCCGGGGCGTACCCGGGCCCAGCTGGTGGAAAAGCGGTAGGAGTCGAGGCCGAGCGAGGCCATGATCGCCACGTCGGCGGGCATGCGATGGTAGTGATCCACGGCCGTTTCGAGGTCGTCGTCGCCCGCGATGGCACCCGGAACCCGCGCGAACGCGTCCCAGATCGAGTCTTCCTTGCCGCCCGCATGGCCGGCGCCCTCGATCTGCGCGGCGGCCGTCGCCGACCCCCAGAGAAATCCGGGCGGCCAGGTGAACGGTGTGGGTTCGATCTGCGACATGACACGACGGTACCCCGCGGCGGCGCATTCGACCAGTGCTTCGGACGTCCACCCGCGCCCCGGGTACGCACACGCGGATATCGCGCCGAATAGCGCCCGGAATCGAGCGCAACCGGCCCCGACAAACACGATCTCCGCAGTTGTGCACGCGGCATTCAGGACTTGCGATATTGGTCGCGGCTAAGCTCGAATCATGCTGCAGAATAACGAACCAACGGAGGCCGACCAGCGGCGCCTCCGACGTCGGTTTCTGATCGGCGTTCTCATCGTCGGAGTGCTGGTTGCCCTCGCGGCGATCGCGCTCTACCTGAGCGCAGCCATGAGCGTTTAATCAGTTCCTCCAAACGAAGTGAGTACATTGTGCAGTTGACCCGGTGGCAGCGACTCGGCCTGACCACGGCCGTCGGAGCCGTGCTCGCGGTCGGCGCGACCGCGCTCGTCGTGCAGGCCCTCGAGGGTTCCGCTGAATCAACGAACACCGGGCCGGCGAAGACCGCCCAGGTAACGGATGCCGCCACTCCCGCGGCAACGGATGACCCGGCGCGCGCCACCCCGACCGAACCGGCCGCTGCGGTAGAGGTCGAAGCGGCGCCGGTGCTGAGCGCTCCCGTCGCCGCGCAGGTGGACTACCTCCTCGCCCACTGGCCGCTGGAAAACTACAACTCGGCCGAGTGGGGTGTGCTCGGCGAGAATGACTGCGTCAACTTCGCCAGCCAGGCCATGATCGCGCGCGGCTGGACCATGGACAGCGTCTGGTCCAGCCCGAAGAACGGCAATGCCTACGATGCCTCGGCGGCCTGGCGCAGCTCGACCGCCTTCATGAAGTACATCGCGCAGGCCGGCAAGGCCACGGCGCTGACCGATCAGCAGCGCGACCAGGTGAAGGTCGGCGACATCGTGCAGTTCGACTGGGACAACACCGGCGACCGCGATCACACCGGCATCGTCACCAGGGTGGAGAAGGTCGGCGAGACCATCTCCATCTCCTTCGCCGGGCACACTTTGGATTCCGACTACCGCTCGGTCGACACGGCGATCACGGTGGATCACCCGGGCGGCACTGCCTACTACTGGAGTGTTCCCTAGGCGATCGCGGCGTCGACGATGGCCTTGGCTTCGAGCTGAACCTGGGCCAGGTGGATTGGTCCGAGGAAGGACTCGGCGTAGATCTTGTAGACGTCTTCGGTGCCGCTCGGCCGGGCTGCGAACCAGGCGTTCTCCGTGGTGACCTTGACGCCGCCGATGGCAGCTCCGTTGCCGGGGGCCACACTGAAGGCACCGGTGATCTTCTCGCCGGCGAGTTCGGTGGCGGTGATCATTGAGCCGTCGAGCTTGGCCAGCGCGGCCTTCTGGGCGGGCGTGGCCGCGGCATCCACTCTCGCATACGAGGGTGCGCCGAAGTGCTCGGCCAACTCGGCGTAGCGCTGCGAAGGGGTCTTGCCGGTGACGGCGAGAATCTCGGAGGCGAGCAGCGCGAGCAGAATGCCATCCTTATCGGTGGTCCAGACCGTGCCGTCGAAGCGCACGAAGCTTGCGCCGGCGCTCTCTTCGCCGCCGAAAGCCACCGAACCGTCGATCAGGCCGGGCACGAACCACTTGAAGCCCACCGGCACCTCCCACAGGTCGCGGCCGAGAAAGCCGGTGACCCGGTCGATCATCGTCGACGAGACCAGGGTCTTGCCCACGGCGGCGTCGGGCTTCCAGCCTTCGCGGTGGCTGTAGAGGTAGTCGATGGCGACGGCCAGAAAATGGTTCGGGTTCATCAGCCCGCCGTCGGGCGTGACGATGCCGTGCCGGTCAGCATCCGCGTCGTTGCCGGTGAGGATGTCGTACTCGTCTTTGTGAGCGACAACGGATGCCATCACCGAGGCACTCGACGGATCCATGCGGATCTTCTCGTCCCAGTCCAGGGTCATGAATCGCCAGGTCGGGTCGACCTTCGGGTTGACCACGACGAGGTCGATCTCGTAGCGGTCGCGGATGGCGCCCCAGTAGCCGACGCTCGCGCCGCCGAGCGGGTCGGCGCCGATGCGGATTCCGCTGGTGCGGATGGCCTGCATGTCGATGATGTTCTCGAGGTCGTTGACGTAGTTGCCGCGAAAGTCGTAGGTCTCGACGGCGCTCGGCTCGCTCATCAGTACACCGTCGAGGCCATTGGCGATGAGCTCGTTGGCCCGATTGGCGATCCACGAGGTGGCGTCGCTGTCGGCCGGACCGCCGTGCGGCGGGTTGTACTTGAAACCGCCGTCCATCGGCGGGTTGTGGCTCGGCGTGACGACGATGCCGTCGGCGAGGTCGCCGTGCTCGGCGCGGTTGTAGGCAAGGATCGCGTGCGACAGCGAGGGGGTGGGCACGTAGTCATCGAATTCGTCCACGAGCACGCGCACACCGTTGGCGACGAGCACCTCGAGGGCGGTCGTGTAGGCCGGGCCGCTCAGGGCGTGCGGATCCGTGCCGATGAAGAGCGGGCCGGTGATGCCCTGGCCGGCTCGGTATTCCACGATCGCCTGCGTCGTCGCACTGATGTGATCCTCGTTGAACGCGGTGTTCAGCGAACTGCCTCGATGTCCGGAGGTGCCGAAGACGACCCGCTGGGCCGGCACTGCGACATCCGGTTTCAAGTCGTAATAGGCCTTGACCAGCCCCTCAACGTCGATCAGGTCAGATTCCAGGGCTCGGGTGCCCGCACGTTCACTCATGAGCACAGTCTGGCACCACCAGTAGGCTGTGAGCCATGCCCGACTCGCCGAATCCGCTGTCCCTGACAAAAACGCAGACCCAGACCTACAGCTATCTCGGCCCGGCCGGCACGTTTACCGAAGCGGCGCTTGCGCAGGTGCCCGAGGCACGCGACCAGGTCTGGCGTCCGGTCAACAACGTGGGCGAGGCTTTCGCCGACGTGATCTCCGGCCGCAGCATCGCGGCGATGATCGCCATTGAGAACTCGGTCGACGGAGGCGTCACCGCCACGCAGGATGCCCTCGCGAGCGTTCCGAACCTGCGCATCATCGGCGAATACCTCGTGCCGGTGAATTTTGTGCTCGTCGCCCGCCCCGGCACCACGCTGGCCGACGTGCGGGTCGTCAACGCGCATCCGGTCGCCTACGGCCAGTGCCGCAACTGGCTCGAGAAGACGCTGCCGAGCCACGAACACCTTCCCTCGTCGAGCAACGTCGCCGCGGCATCCGCTCTTCTGGACAACACGCAAGCGGATGCCGCGATCGCCCCGCCCGGCATCGACAAGCACCACGACCTCGTCGTCCTCGCGTCGAATATCGGCGACAACCCGAACGCGGTCACCCGGTTCGTGCTCGTCGGCCGCGGCAACGAGCTCACCGCTCCGACCGGCGCCGACAAGACCAGCCTGATCATCGAACTGCCGAGTGACCGTTCCGGTGCCCTGCTCGAGATGCTCGAGCAATTCGCCACTCGGGGCGTGAACCTCAGTCTCATTCAGTCCCGACCGATCGGTGATTCCCTCGGACGGTACCGCTTCGTCGTCGACGCCGACGGGCACATTCTTGACGAGCGGGTCGCCGATGCGCTGCTCGGACTTCGCCGGTTCAGCCCGAAGGTGATCTTTCTCGGATCCTATCCGCGGGCCGACAAACGCCCGATCGAATTCACCTCACGCTACGACGACGGCATCTTCATCGAAGCCCGCGACTGGTTGCGTGGCCTGGTCGGCGGGGAACCGGCCGAGTAGGTACAGCGGCGGGGAACCGGCCGAATAGACCTATTCGTTCGGTACGCGCACGATGAGCGCACCAGCGTCGGCGTGCAACTTCACCTTGCGGACCAGCCCGAATTCGTCGCCGTCGAGCTCGAAATCCTGGGCGTGCTCGAGCACAATGCGAATATCCGCGCCGCGCAGGGTCGTCATCACCCGTTCATTCGACGATTCCGTCGCCTGGATCATGCGCCGGCCCACCGCTGAGCGACGCAGCACGCCGTTCTCCCAGGTCACCCGCCGCCAGATGGTCAGCCAGCCGAGCACGCCCTTGGGCTGCAGTACGGCGATGTCGAGAATGCCGTCGTCGAGGCGAGCGTCGGGCAGAAACTGCAGGTTGCCCGGAAGCAGCCCGCAGTTGGCGATCAGAATGGCGCTCACCTGCGCTGGCCGGTCGACGCGCCCCTCAACGCTGTAGCGGATGCGAAATGGCCGGGCTTTCGGCAGCGCCCGCGCCACCCCGTCGACGTAGGCGAGCCAGCCCACCTGCTTCTTCAGGTCATCGCGGGTGTGGGCGATCATCTGCGCGTCGAGGCCGAGACCGGCCATGACCAGGAAGACGTGTTCCTCGACCGCGCCGGCCTCGGTGGTGACGCTCGCCACACCGAGATCGATGGGCTTGTCGACCCCGCTGAACGCGATCGCGGTCGCCGCATCGATGCTGCCGAGCGGCAGTTCGAGGTTGCGAGCCAGCAGGTTGCCGGTGCCCGACGGCACGATCGCCATGCGCACGCCGGAGTCACGCAGGGCTTCAGCGACGGCGCGAACCGTGCCATCGCCACCGGCCGACAGCACCATCGAGGCGCCGGCATCAAGCGCCTGCCTGGTGGCGGCCTGGCCGACGTCGTCGACGCTCGTTTCGAACCAGTGCGTTTCGGCCCAGCGTGCGGATTGTGCGGCCGCAGCCACGCTCGCCCGCAGCTTAGCGAGATCGACCTTCACCGGGTTGTAGACGACGGCGGCGTGCTGGTTACGGCTTTCGGAGGCGGTCACGAGGCCTAGGCTACTGGGTTGCCCTCGCGATTGCCCCACGGCAGGCGCTTGTAGACTGGCCGGGTGATTGATCCGGTGCTGTTACGCGAAAACCCTGACCTCTTCAAGCGTTCGCAGGAGGCCCGTGGCGACTCCGTTGAAGCGGTGGATGCCGCGCTCGCCGCCGATGCGACACGACGCGCTTCTATTACGGCGTTCGAAGACCTGCGCGCCACGCAGAACCTGTTCGGCAAGACGGTGGCCCAGGCCTCGCCCGAGCAGAAGAAGGCCCTCGTCGCCGAGGCGCGCGGCCTCGCCGCCGAGGTCAAGGCCGCCGGCGCCGTGGCCGCTGAGGCGGAGGAACGCTTCACGAAGATCGTCAAGTCCATCGCCAACCCCATCATCGACGGCGTTCCGGCCGGTGCCGAGGAAAACTTCGCGACCCTGCGTACCCACGGTGACGCCCCGGTCTTCGACTTTGAGCCGCGCGACCACCTCGAACTCGGCGAACTGCTTGGAGCCATCGACATGGCCCGCGGCGCCAAGGTCTCTGGCACGCGCTTCTACTTCCTGAAGGGCATCGGCGCCCGCCTCGAAATCGCCCTCATGAACATGGCGCTTGACCGTGCGCTCGACGCCGGCTTCGTGCCGCTCATCACCCCCACCCTGGTGCGTCCAGAGATCATGGACGGCACCGGCTTCCTCGGCGAACACAACGACGAGGTCTACTACCTGCCCGCCGACGACCTCTACCTCACCGGCACGAGCGAGGTCGCGCTCGCCGGGTATCACAAAGACGAGATCCTCGACCTGTCCGAGGAACCCCTGCGCTACGCCGGCTGGTCCACCTGCTACCGCCGCGAGGCCGGCTCGGGCGGAAAAGACACCCGCGGCATTATTCGCGTGCACCAGTTCAACAAGCTTGAGATGTTCACCTACGTGCTGCCCGAGAACGCCGAGGCCGAGCATGACCGACTCGTCGCCCTGCAGGAGGGCATGCTGCAGTCCCTCGGACTCAGCTACCGCGTGATCGACGTCGCGGCCGGAGACCTCGGCTCCAGCGCCGCCCGCAAGTTCGACATCGAGGCCTGGGTGCCCACCCAGAACGCCTTCCGTGAGCTCACCAGCACGAGCAACTGCACCACCTACCAGGCGCGCCGGCTGGACATCCGCTATCGCACCGAATCGGGCAAGACCGCGCCGGTCGCCACCCTCAACGGCACGCTCGCGACCACGCGATGGCTCGTCGCCATGCTCGAAACACACCAGCAAGCGGATGGCTCGGTGCGCGTCCCCGAGGCCCTCCGGCCTTATCTCGGCGGCCTTGAGGTGTTGACGCCGCTCCCGGTGAAGGGAACGAAGTGAAGACTGTCGTCACAACGGAGCCGTGGCTTGTTGCCCTCGATATCGACGGCACGACCATGCACGAAGACGGCTCGATCAGCCAGGCCGTGATCGATGAGGTCGCCCGCCTCGCCGCAGCCGGCCACGAGGTCATGCTCGCCACTGGCCGCTCGGCCGCAGCGGCCCTGCCGGTGCTCGACCGACTCGGTATCGCACCGCGCTACGTGGTTTGCTCCAACGGAGCCATCACGATGCACCGCGACGCCTCAGCGCCGATGGGCTACCGCCGGGAATGGGTCGAGACCTTCGACCCGCGTGACGTGCTCACATCGATTCGCGCGCACCTCGGCTCCGCTCGGTTCGCGGTCGAAGATGAGCACGGCTTCTACCGCTACACCGAACCGATCCCCGATGCCACGATCGGCATGGACAGCGAACGGGTCGACTTCGATGAACTGCTCAAGCACAAGGCCACCCGGGTGGTCGTCATCTCGCCCGACCACGATATGGAAGATTTTCTCCAGGTCGTCGAGCGCATGGGCCTGAACCGGGTGAGCTACGCCATCGGGTGGACCGCCTGGCTCGACATCGCCCCCGACGGCGTCAACAAGTCAACCGCGATGGAGCGGGTGCGCGTGGCGATGGGTGTGCCGCGCGAGCGGGTGATGGCCGTCGGTGATGGGCGCAACGACATCGACATGCTGCAATGGGCCGCCGAATTCGGTCGCGGTGTGGCCATGGGAGAGTCGCCCGACGACGTTCTCGCCGCCGGATCGGAGCTCACCGGAACCGTGGAAGTCGACGGCCTCGCCATGGTTCTGCGCACGCTCTGACTGGCATCCAGCCGTTTATCAGACCCCTCTGTCAGCCTGTGGGGTCTGCCATCGGCTAGAATCGGGCCAGTTCGCCCAATTCTTCTCCGCAGCATTTCGTGTGGAGCATGGGCAACCGGGAGGGCTGTCCGAGCGGCCGATGGAGCCAGTCTTGAAAACTGGTGGGCAGAAATGTCTCGTGGGTTCGAATCCCACGCCCTCCGCAGCACCAGTGCAAGTGAAGAACACCGGCGCACAATGACTGTCGCCTCAGGCTGACCAGGCCGACTACCCGATGAGAGGACATGAGTGAGCGACCAACTTCGCCCCCGCAGTGCCGGTTCCAGGAACCTCAAAACCATTGCCCGGCATGGCCGACTGAAGAAGTCGAACGCTGCCGTCGCCGTGGCGAAGTTTCTTGCTGGCAGTGTGGCCGTCGTTCTGGTCAGCGGTTTCTCCGTCGGTGCCATCGCCACCTATGACGTCGCCGCGAGCGTGCAGCCCAGTGTGCACCTCGCCAATGAGACTGATGGGCCGGTGCCCTCGATCGGCGCCATCGACGGCGGCGTGAACATGCTCATCGTCGGCAGTGACAGCAGAGTCGGCCAGGACGCGGCGTTCGGTCCGGAGGACTCCACCGGTGACCTCAACGACGTGACGATGCTGCTGCACATCTCCGAAGACCACAGCAACGCCTCGGTCATCAGCTTTCCCCGGGACATGTTCGTCTCCATCCCCTCCTGCCCCGACCCCGATGGTGGCTCGTTCAGCGCGATGAGCAGCCAGAAGATCAACACCACGCTCACCTACGGTGGGCTCGCCTGCACCGTGCTGACCGTCGAGAAGGCCACCGGCCTGTCCATCCCCTTCGCAGCCGAGGTGCAGTTCAGCGGCGTCATGGCTATGTCCTCCGCCGTCGGCGGTGTGCCGGTTTGCGTCGCAGAGCGCATCGAAGATGAATACACCGGAACGTTTCTCGACCCGGGTGAGCACGAGCTCTCCGGGTACGACGCGCTCCAGTTTCTGCGCACCCGCCACGGCGTCGGCGACGGCAGCGACCTGACCCGCATCAACAACCAGCAGCTGTTCATGTCATCGCTGGTGCGCACGATCAAGAGTGCTGACACCCTCTCGGACCCGACCAAGGTGTACGCCCTGGCCAAGGCGGTCACCGCCAACATGCGCCTCTCCGACAGCCTCAACAGCGTGACCACCCTCGCGTCGATCGCCATTGCTCTGAAAGACATCGACCTCGACCAGGTCGTGTTCGCGCAGGTACCCACCGGCACCACGGCCGGCGGCGTGAAGGCCATTCAACCCGCCTTCGACAACCTGTTCGAGGCCGTCGCTGCCGATCAGCCGCTCTCGCTGAGTGGAACAACGGGCAGCGGTACGGTCGCTGACCCGAATGCTCCCGTTGACGCCGCTCCCGCGCCGGCCGCGACCACGGATCCCGCCGCGACCGATGTTCCGGCCGTGACCGAGGCGCCGGTGGCTACGGAGGCCCCGGGAGTCGTCCTGTCGGAGTCGGTGACCGGCCAGACCGCCGGCGACTACACCTGCACGGCCGGCCGAACCCTGAAGGACCAGTAGCCGGGCGAGGACATCCGCTCTGACCGAGATCTTCATGGTCAGAGCGGATGCCCGCGGTACGGCTAAGATGGACGAGTGTGTTTGCGCAAGCAGATGCCAAGGAGACGTCGCATAGTTCGGCTTAGTGCACCACCCTGCTAAGGTGGAGTACCCTTTACGGGGTACCGTGGGTTCAAATCCCACCGTCTCCGCAGCCAATCGAACCCCTGAATCCCTTATAAACACTGGGACTCAGGGGCTTTCCTTTGCCCCAAAATCGGCGGTTGCCCACATTTTGCCCACAATTGAAATAGCTGCGGCCTTATCGAGGCGATGTGCAACGGCGTCTAGTCGTCATCGAAGAGGTCTGCATAGACGTCGAGAGTCATCGCGGCGGAGGCATGTCCGAGCATTCTCTGGACGGCTTTGACGTTCGCGCCGGAGGAAATTGCCAGCGACGCGGCCGTGTGACGGAGGTCGTGCATCGTCATGGGAGGAAGCCCGGTTGTGGTCAATGCGGTCTTAAACCACGACCGCGAACCTGTGCTCACTCGGGTGCGCTTCATGTGGAATCCAAATGAATCAGAGAACACCAGATCGTCTGGCGACTTACCCGCTATCGGCTGCTTCAGCGACCCAACGAGAAATTGAGGAAAGGCGACTGAGCGCCTCTTGTGGGATTTTGGCGTGCCAACTTCGATGTGGTTGCCGACCTCCACCGCGTTCACGCTGACCGAAATGCGGTGCTTGTTGAAATCAATATCTCGCACACGCAATCCGGCGGCCTCGCCCCAACGCAGCCCGGTGTAGCAGAACACGAGCACAAGCGTTCTATGGTCGCCTGAATTTTCAGCTAAACGGATTGCCTCGTCATGGCTGAGGTAGCGATGTTCCTTTTTGGGTTTGCGGGGGAGATTCACGCCACGGGCTGGATTTGAGGAGAGCCGCCGGTCACGCACGGCAAAGTCGAGAATTGATGCGAGGACTCCGAAGGCGCGCAGCACGGTTGTGGCGCCCTTCGCGGACGTCAGATCTGAAATCCAAGTTTGGACTGCACCGTGGGTTATATCTCCAACGGCGACTTTGCCCCACCGAGGTTTCACGTACAGACGCCAAGCGATTTCCACGGGTCTGAGTGAACTGGGTTTGAGGTGAGTCTGGGATGCCAGCCAGTCTGCACCCAAAGTATCGATCGGAATTTTCGAAGCACCCGCCTTGATGTACTCCCCGCGTACTATCGAGACTTCGACCGAGGCAGCGAATATCTCAGCGTCTCGTTTGGTGCGAAACCCCCGCTTATCGGTCTGGGTTTTGTCCGGGCGTCGATATCGCACGCGGTAGCGTCGGCCAGCAGATGTTTCGTAGGCGGTAATGCTTCCCATGACCTCACCTCGTGATCTTCAGTGATCGTGATTTTGGTCTCACTCTCCTCGCACCCACCGACACTTCGGAGGCGCGCCTAGTTCGTCCAGCCGTCGAGGTCCCAGCCCGCTGAGGTGAGGTAGGACGTGAGCTGAGCGATGCGCCGGCTGGACTCGGCGAGGCGTTCCTCGGTGGTGTCCCATTCCTGGGCCGTGGCGATCTCGCCGGCTGCGGCGTCCAGGGTTCGTTCGATCGCGAGGTTGGCGGTCAGGCGTTTTCGTTCCCGGATCTGCGCGTGTAGTTCGCGCATGGCTTGCAGTTGGGTGCGTTCGGTGCGTTCGTCGTTGGTGCTCCACCGGTAGGCGCCGTGCTCGGCGCCGGAGATCCAGGAATCGAACTCGACGACCGTCATGCCGTCAAAGCTGGGCGGCGTTCTGCTGTTTCTGGCTCTGATGGCAGTCGTCAATGCTGTGCGGAATCTTCGGAAGCAGGGGGCTCGAGGGTCACGCTGATCCGGAGCGAGATCCATTCGCCGTCGAAAATGCGCCGTGTGAACATGCCAAGTAGATTTACACGTGCCGTCAACGTTTAAAATTTCGGCCTGTTTTTTTACACGTTTAGCGAATGTGCGCCTAGAGTTTGCATATGACGTGGATTGCCGGCAAGCCCTATAACGACTTGCCAGCCCTGCCGCCGGCGGTCGACCTAGAATCCAAGAAGGTCTTAAAGGCGACGATCCAAGCACGCACAGCTCTTGCTTCACTCGATCAGGCGTCTAGGCGGATTCCCAACCCGACGGTCCTCATCAACACGATTCCGCTGTTGGAAGCGCAGGCAAGCTCCGAAATTGAGAACATCGTCACGACGGCCGATGACCTCTTCAAATTTGCCCAGGACGAGTCGAGTGCGACCAGCTCGGAAACCAAAGAGACTCTGCGCTACAGGACTGCTCTGTTCAGCGGAATTGAGAGCATGCGAGCCCGGCCGTTGTCGGTCACCACGGCGATTGAGGTGTGCTCCATCATTCACTCACGCGAAATGATCATCCGCAACCTGCCCGGCACGTTCATTGGAAACCCCGTAACCAAGAAGGCCATCTATACCCCGCCCGCAGGGGAGCGACTGCTGCGAGACAAGCTGTTCAATTGGGAACAGTTCATCCATGCCGGGAACGATCTCGACCCGCTGGTCACGCTCGCCGTCGCCCACTATCAGTTCGAAGCAATTCACCCCTTTGCTGATGGCAACGGCCGCACAGGTCGCATCCTCAATATTCTGCTTCTCATGCAGGCGGGGCTGCTCTACCACCCGGTCCTCTACCTGTCGCGGTACATCATCGAGAACAAGGCCGACTACTACCGGCTCCTGCTGGCGGTCACCGAATCGGGTGCCTGGGAGGAATGGATTCTGTTCATTCTGGAGGGAATTCGACAGACATCCCTGTCGACCGTCCAGAAGATCGACGCAATCCATGAACTCGAAGCGGCGACCCAGGAGGTCATCCGCGCGGTCACCACTGGAGGCGCCAACGCGGACCTGCTCTCCGTCCTGTTCGAACAGCCGTACTGTCGCATTACGAGCGTCATGACGCGGTGCAAGGTGTCCCGACCGACGGCGACGGGATGGCTCAATTCGCTCGTGCAAGCGGGAACCTTGATCGACGTCAGGGTCGGGCGTGAGCGGCTTTTTGTAAACACCGACTTCTTCGACTTGCTCGTGCGACCGGATGCTCCCACGCCTAGCGATGAGCCGACACTCTTCTAGAGCAAGACGATTCGAAATGTTGAAACGCGGCCCCGGAGCGTGGCAACATTTTGGCAACATTTGAATGAAATTGCTCCCACCGTCTCCGCACAGAGGAGTTTACGTAATTCCGGCGATTAGTTTACGAAATTCCTGCGGCAACAAAAAACCGGCGATCGCATCGCCGGTTTTGTGCGTTAAACTGCTGATTCTGAGAGTGCTCGCCCCGAGAAACGCTGCGAGCTCACTTTGAATGAACGTCAAAATCTTTCGGATATTGACTGAGACGAGTGCGAGTGTCACGGCCAGCGACGCAAAGGTATTGCCGCGGGCGCGCCGCTTCATGGGGGAGTCGATGTCTTCGGTCGCGGAGTCCTTGATGAACGCGTTCTGCGATTCGACGGTGTTGCGCAGGGCGTAGAAACCCTTCCACACTGGACTTTTGTGGGGGTAGGCCTGACCGTACTTCAGGGCTTTGTCCTTGGCGGGATCTTTCCCGGCGGGTATCACGACGGTCTTCTTGCGGATGGGCTCGATGAGTTCACCGGTCTTGTGGTCGAAGGCCAAACCGTCGTAGTTCTTAGGGTCAGGGTAGAGATATTGGCGTGAGCCGTCGGGCCGTCGCTTGCCCTTGGGCTTGGCGCGGTACTTCTCACGCTCGGCGATCCTCTGGTCTCGCAGCTCTTTGGCTTCACGCACGGGGTTTGAGTCGCTGGAGAGGATGGCGTCGTCTTCGGGCGTTTCCTCGTCAACCGGCACGCCGGTGTCGGCAGCCTTCCGGTCCTTTCGGTACAGGTCGAGGGCGTGGATAAGGTCTTGCGGCATGTATTTCATATACCACTGTGGCGAGTAGCGCTTGTAGGTAGCGCTTGTCCGGACTGTCCTGTCTCAGCGCATCGTGGACACTCGATCTCATGACATCGTGGACAGGATGTCTCACAGCATCGGAGACATTTGCGGCGGTGATAGTTGGGGAATGACGAATTCTCTTTCACCCCAGACTCGTGCCGCGATCATGCATTACGACCCGACTCAGCCTCACGCGCTGTCGATTATCGGGTTCTGCCGCTCTCTGAAGATCTCTCGGAGCGTGTTCTACAAGATCCGTGGGCGAGCTGTCCACGAGGCTGCTGCTGCGCTGCACCCACGCTCCCGCGCCCCGAACGTCCCGGCCCGGCGTTATGGGCAGGTCGTCGTGAATGAGGTGGTGAAGATCCGCAAACAGCTCAAGACTGATGGTTGGGATTATGGTCCTCGCTCGATCTATTACGAAGCGGCCATGGACAGCGGGTTCCCCGGAGGAAAGGTCCCGTCGGTGGCGACGATCGCACGTCTCCTGGCCAGCGTCGGGCAGGTAGACGCGTCACCGAGGAAGCGACCGAAGTCGTCCTACATCCCGTTCGTGCGCGCGACAGCGATGTCGCTGTGGCAACTGGACGCGTTCGAGTACCGGCTGGCGAACGGGCAAACCGTCACGGTATATCAGCTGCTCGACGACGCAAGCCGATACGACGTGGGCACCGACGCGTATTCGCGGCATGAGAACAGTGCTGATGCCAAGGACGTCCTCGAACGGGCAATCGCCGCATGCGGGGCACCCAAAGAAGTGCTATCGGATAACTCGCTGGCGTTCAACCAGCTGCGCGCAGGCACGATCGGCTCCGTGGAGATCTTTCTGGCATCGAAAGGCACCATGCCGATCAGCGGGCTGCCGGGTAAGCCCACCACACAGGGCAAGAACGAGCGCTCCCATCAGACGTTGATCCGTTTCCTCGACGCTGACCGGCCGGCCACTCTCGAGCATCTCCGTGTCCGGATCCAGCGTTTCCGGGAGCACTACAACAACCGCCGACCGCATCAGGCCCTCGAGCAAGCTACGCCGCGGGCGGCGTGGGACGTGCTCGAGCACACGCCCGCGACCGAGCCGATCCCGCTGTCGGTGCTGGAAGCGAAAGCCTCGGAGTACCGATGGGCTCGCGCGCGACGACAGTCCGACCTTCACCGGGCGCCGTTGACGATCTCCAAGACCGGGCAAGTCCTGCCCGACAACGCACGGCCGCAAACAGCGGATCAGTCACTCGTGGAGGTTACCAAAGCCAACCGGCAGGTCTACTTTCAGGGCTACCAGGTCTCCCTGCCGACGACGTACGCCGACCGCACGTTCTACCGGACGATCACCGACGACGCGTTCTTGCTCACCGATCCCGTCACCGCTGAGATAGTGTTCTCCTTCCCGCTGCCGATGGTCGCGCTGAACGTCCGAGGCCGATACGTTGCCTCATACTCCATCCAGGGCGTTGGCGTGACCCACCCGACGAAGCCCTGGGAACGCAAGAACGCGGAATATCAGACACAGTTCGCCCAGCGCCAGACTGATCTCCCCGCAGTGCTCGGTGAGCCAGAGCGGTAGCTGTGCACGAAGCCATGAGACCCAGCGTCCACGAAGTTCTGAGATCCACTGTCCACGATGTCACGCGATTACACACCACCTCGTCAGAACTGCGCTACCAGGTGCCTGGATGTAAACACTCGCTTCTTTGTTTACATCCGTGCTCACGACTTCGTTTACCAGGTGCCTGGACTAGCGCTACCATCAAGCGCTACTCGTCACAAGCGGTCGTCACCGTCCTGAACATGGAAGTCCTCGCTCGAATGGCTCTGCTCGCGAACGGGCGCGAGCAGAGCCCAAGGTGGTTCCCGCTGCTGATATCGAGTCGACTCCGAATCTCGGTTCCGCGTTCAATGACACCTACGTCTGGCAGTTCCAGCTCTCGCAGCTCGAATTGGCAAGTCTCGCATTCAAACTCACGACGTCAGGCCAAGGGCGCTGACCTCAATGCGTCTTCGAGCTGTGCCGCCGCGGCGTGCAGTTGTCGGGCGACATAGACCTGATCACGTTGCGACATCCGGGAGGTCGGTCCAGCCGCGTTGATCGCCGCGATCGTGTTGTTATCGCGATCACGCAGCGCGGTCGCCATCGAGACGATATCGTCAACCCTGAAGTTGAGCGCGTAGCCCTGCTGGCGGATCTGGTCTAAATCCTCACGAAGCGCGGCGACATCAACACCCTCGGCGTCGAGACGGTCGAGGATCGATTTGCGGCGATCGACTGGGAGGTCAGCCAGCAGGGCACGCCCGGTAGCGCTCATATGGGCGGGCATCACCTGTCCAGTTCGGTCAGCCACGCGGAGCTGGCTCTCCCCTTCGGCCCCGATGAGGTAGCGGACATTCATACCCTCGAGTTGCGCGAGATGAACGGTTTCGTTGAGCTTCATGGCGAGCTCGGTCAGGATCGGGCGAGCAAGGGCACGGACGTCCATGTTCCGCACGGCAGCAAGCCTGAGATCAACGAAGACGGGACCCGCGACATACGTCCGCATATCCTTCACCTGCCGAACGAAGTCGTACGACTGCAGCATTGCGAGCAGGCGGTGAGCGGTCGATGTGGACACCCCGAGTGCCTTCGCTACGTCCGACAGCCGCTGCTGCGGCTGGTCACGGACCATTAGCAATAGTCGCAACGCGTTTCCGACCGACGAGATCGGATGGGCCGGTCCCTTGCCCTCGGTGTCTTTCGAAGTCATCGGCGCTTCTCCCTCGATCACGATCGGACTCCGTCGATGGAACGCGACACTCGGCTGTGAGCGATTCTAAACCAACGTTGCGACTGACGCTGTATTCCTAGATCCGCATGGGAAGCTCACCAGGCAAGACGACGTTGATCGTTTTCTGCTCTGTAAAGCTGTACAGCTCCTCGAGGCCCTCCTCGGAACCAAGACCACTCTGCTTAACCCCGCCGAAGCTGGTGCCCAGATGATGCGTCGACGTCCCGTTGATCCACACATAACCGGCACGCACGAGCTTGGCGGTCACGAGCGCACGCCGCAGGTCATTGGTCCAGATCGACGCGGTCAACCCGTAGTCGACGCCGTTCGACATGGCGAGCAGCTCGCTGTTGTCGCTCCACTTGCTGGCCGCGAGCACGGGACCGAATACCTCGGTCGTGAACAACCGCATGTCCGGTGTCACATCGGCGAAGAAGGTCGGCTCAAGCCAATAGCCACGACTGAACTGCTCACCACTCGGCCGCCCACCACCGGTGAGGAGCCGAGCGCCATCATCGCGGGCATCTTGGATGTGCCCTCTGACCCGCTCCAGGTGTCGCGCCGAATTGAGCGGACCCATGTCCGAGTTGTCGCTCAATGGATCTCCGACCTTGAGAGCCGCGATCTTCGCGGCGACCCGCTCGACGACATCATCATAGATAGCGTCATGGATGAGCATCCGACTCGTCGAGCCGCACGACTGCCCTTGGTGCCCGAAATTCATTGCCGCGACGGCAGCATTAGCAACGGCCTCGGGATCGGCATCATCAAATACGATCAGCGGATTCTTCCCGCCGAGTTCAAGGCTGACGTGCTTAACCGCCGACTGCGCGGCGACCCGCTGGATCTCGCGTCCTGTCGGCACCGATCCGATGAACGTCAGACGCTTCACTCGCGGGTCCGCGACGAGCGAAGCCCCGGCCTCGGCCCCGGTCCCCGTGAGGATACTGACGACTCCTGGTGGAAACAAGTCCTGACACAACTCCGCCAAGATCGTGGTCGAGATCGGGGACTCCTCCGACGGCTTCAAGATTACCGAATTCCCCGCGATCAGAGGCGCCGCCAAGCGCGAGCCCGCGAACATGAAGGGGTGATTGAACGCGAGGATTCGTCCGACCACCCCATACGGCTGCCGAAGAGTGAAGTGGAGCCCAGTGGCAGACGCTGGGATTGTCTCACCCTTCTGCTCGAGCGCGACTCCGGCGAAGTATTCCATCAGATCGGTCGCCATCGCGACATCTTTTGTCATCCGCCTGCGGGTGTTCCCCGTATCGCGGACCTCGATCTCAAGTAGTTCATCTGCGCGCGCCGTCGACCGGCGAGCAAGTTCACGAACGAGTCGGGCACGCTCCGTGACGCCCACTCGTTCCCAATCGACTGACGCCCGCTCCGCAGCCGTCACTGCTCGTGAAACATCGGCTTCACGGGCGCGCGGGACGAGTCCGAGCGGTTCCTCAGTAGCAGGATCTACTGACGTAATCCACTCCCCCGCCTCTGCCTGGCACATCTGGCCGTCGATCAACATAAGGTGCCGAGGTGTCGCGTTGTCGCTCATGGTACGTCTCCTGTTTCATGCGTCACTTGGCTGTCCGGATACCGAGCAGTCGCGCGGGGTTGTCGACGAGCATTGAGGTGAACTCAGCTTCACCGCTACCGAGGCTGCGAAGCTGCCCGATGAACATTGCGAGCATCTGCGCGTGCGGCGGGAGCCATTTGAAGAACACGTCCGACGACAGCACCACACGGTCGGCACCAAGACGGCAGATGGTGTCGTATACGTCGGCGACGCTAATCGGCGGTCGCGGCATCATCGTCAGCACCGCTGTGATCTCGACCATCGCGCCCGTTGCGGCGATGGCATCTATGACCTCGGGGGAGGCGCTGATGGAGGGCGAGAAGGGATGCGCGAACACGAGCCGAGTGAACCCGATTCCCGCCGCAGCCTCTGCGACGACGAGACTCTCGCTCGGCGACAGATGAGCGGTTGAAACTACCAACTCCCGTGCCTTCGCGACTTCGAGGATGTCGACCACGGCCGGATTCAGTACTCCGTCGTCCGAGACGACCTTGATCGCTGCGACATCTAGGTAGGGGCCGAATGACGGCAGCAGCTCGTCAATTACCTGCTGTCGAACAACGCCGCCGTGACCGTGATCGTTCCGCGATCCCCAGGTCGGAAGGAACACTACTTTTGCTCCGTGGGCGGCCGCGGCCTCGACGGTTGTTGGCTGCAAACCACCGATCAGCGGGTTGAGGGTAATGGAGCCCCACACGGTGAACTGTGGGTCATCGAGGCGTTCGTTCAGGATCATGGCGCGGTCCATCGTCGGCCAGAAATGGGACTTGAGAACAACGCCTCGCATCCCCGCATCTCGGGCGAGCGTGACGAGGGTCAGGTCGTCTGTACGCATCTTCCACTCGAGTCCGACGTCGGGATAGCCGTGAACGTGGATATCGATCGCGTTGCATAGTGCGGGCTCGAGGGGCATGAAAGGAGAGCTGTCTATACCGTCACGTGGGGCATTCATAAGGTTTCCATCACAGGCTCGGATCGATGAGCGGTTTCATGACCCCTCGTCGCATACCCGCCATCGCGTCGGTGACCCTGTCAAGTCCGACAGGAGACGTGAACATCGCGTCCCAGTCATATTCGCCCTTCGTCTGCCGGAGGAAGTCCAGCGCTTTCGCGTAGTGGCCGATGTGCGCCGACAACGCGCCGTGAACGCTGATCTGCTTCCGGACGAAGATGCTCGGATCGATCTCCACCGCTGTCGGGTTGGTCTGGCCGACGATTCCATATCGCCCACCGGGGGCGATGAAGGCCAACCCCTCCACGACGGCGCTTCGAGCTCCCGACATCTCGAGAACGACGTCGGCGCCACGTCCGCCGGTCGTGGCCGCCCTGACGACATCTACTCGCGCATCGGCAGACGGTAGCTCTTCGACGGACACCAGATGAGTCGCCCCATATGATTTGGCGAGCGCGAGCCGGGCATCCGGCGCGCCGATCGCGATGATCGTGCCGACCCCGCGATGTTTAAGCATCGACACTGCGTAGAGGCCGAGCGGGCCGACGCCTTGCACGACGGCGGTCTCGTGAGGGGCGATGTCATCGATGGTCTCGAGCAGGTGCACGACGGTCCGCAGGGCACAACTCGCCGCGGATGCCCAGCTGTCTGGCACCTCGTCAGGTACTTTCACGCGACCCGAGTTGGGGAAAACGTAGCAGAACTCCGCGAACCCTCCCGAGATATAGGGAAACTGGCTTGTTGGCAGTCTGCCGTAGCTTTGACGGTTCAGGCACAGCGATGGTTCCCGGATGACCGAGCAGTAATAGCAGGTACCGCACGGAGCATGACTCCAGAGGATGCGGTCGCCAACCTTCAGAGGCTGTCCAAGCGAGTCGACATGTGGCCCCTCGCCGAATGCGACAATTTCTCCGACCATCTCGTGGCCCATCACTTGAGGGAGATTCATGGGATTCGCGTTGAATGCACCGCCCTCCCACAGGTGGACGTCGGTGCCGCACACCGACGCCATCCGGACACGGACGAGGATCGCCCGGGGCTCCAGCTCCTCGAGCTGGGGAACCCGCACCTCACTCACCGGGACCGGCGCACCGAAGTGCTCGAGAACAGCCGCTCGGCTCGAAATCGGGTAGGTCGTCATAGGGCACCAATTCTTGTCGAGGTCGGGATGTCTGGAACTATCGCGGCCACACCAGAGACCGTCATTTCGTCCGAGAGCGATGTCGCGCTCCTCTGGCCCTCGCCGCGACGCACCCACCGCTCGACCGCAACGATCGACTGGTCCATTACAAGCGCGATGATGAGCACGAGCAGGATGCAAAAGTAGACGGCTCCCGCATTGAGGCTAACCCGATAAGACGTGATAAGGGTTCCGATTCCGCCGCTCGTCGATGCGAGCATCTCGCTGACGATGACGGCGATGATGACCAGCCCGCCGCCGAGGCGAAGGCCGGACATAACAATGGGCAACGATCCAGGCAACAGCACCTTCTGCACCAGTTGCCCGCGCGTTGCTCCCATGCTCACGGCGGCCCGCACGAGCCGCTCGTCGGCGGACCGCACGCCACTAGCGGTCGTAAGTATCACGGGGATCAGCCCGTATACGATCGCGAACACGATCTTCGTGAATTGACCGGGCCCCAACCACACCGACAGGAGCGGATACACGATGACGAACGGAATGGCGTACAGCATTCCGAGCGGCCGCGTCAGCAGCGCGAGCGACCGGGACGTGCCGATGATGAAGCCGAGCGCTATGCCAAGCGCCCAGGTGACCGCGATGCCGATGATCATCGCCGAGATCGTCGGCCAGAGCGACGGCCCGATCCGGCCCCACTCCCGCACGCCAACCTCAATCGAGGAGGAGAGCGGGACGATGAACGCTTTGGGAATGCCCACCACGCGCGGGGCGACCTCCCACGCAAGCAAGATGAGGGCGACGATCCCGGCTCGAAGGCCGAGCACGCGCCAGTCCCTCCGGACCCTGAGCTCGCGCGCTGGAATAGCGGTGCGGGCGGCTGTCACTCCTGGCTCCTGATCAGGCGCCAGAGTCGATTCCGGAGGTGGATGAACTGCTCCGTCTCGGTGATCTCGATGCTGCGCGGACGCGGCAGGTCGATCGTGACGCGCTCGAGGATCCGACCCGGGTGGGCCGCCATCACGATCACCTCGTCTGACAAGTAAGTCGCCTCCGTGAGATTGTGAGTGACAAATACGACCGTGTTCCTGATCTGGTCCCACAGGGTAAGTAACTGCTCCCCCATGTCCATCCGCGTCTGCTCGTCCAGCGCGCCGAACGGCTCGTCCATCAGCAGAACGGCGGGCTTCTGGATGAGAGCTCGGGCGACCGCGACCCTTTGCCGCATACCTCCGGAGAGCTCCCGCGGGTAACGATCGGCGAATGACTCGAGTCCCACCTTGGCGAGCGCCTCTCGGCCCTGCGTGTTGCGCTCAGCCTTGGGAACACCACGAAGTTCCAAGGGGAACGAAACGTTGTCTAGGCTCGTGCGCCAGGGCAGTAGGCAGGCGTCCTGGAACGCGACCGCCAAGTCGCGCGGTTGAGGACCCGACCGCGCCGACCCGAGGAGCAGACGCTCGCCTTCGCTTGGAGGCAGGAGACCCGCGAGGATCATGAGGAGGGAGGACTTGCCACAGCCACTAGGCCCGACAATGGAGATGAACTTCCCTTGCGGAGCCGCAACGTTCACGTCTTCGAGGGCGAGCACTTCACCCTGTGCTGTGTGGTAGCGGTGCGTGATTCCGCGTGCCTCGATCGCCGGCACCTCAGCTGTGCCTCGGGCTGTGATCGGCTCCGCATTTGCCTGCATCGTCATGTTCCTTCTCTCCACCGTTCTTGTCGTAACTCGAGACCGCGGAGGATCTCATTGAGGACGATCCCGATGGTGGTAACCACGAAGATCACTACCAGCAGTCGATCCACCTGAAAGTTCTGTCCATAATTGCTCACCAGATATCCCAGGCCTTCGCGCGAGGCGTACATCTCGGCGATAAGCACCCCGGTGATGTTGAGAATCATTGCGATGCGCGCAGCCTCGAGCAGGGTCGGCGTCATCGAAGGGAGGTGTGTCTTGAAAAATATCTGCAGCGGCGTCGCACCCTGGGATCGGGCCATCCTCACCAAATCGTGATCAACCTGCGCGAGCCCGACGATCGTCGCGGCCACGATGACGGCGAACGAACTGAAGACTCCGAAAGCGATCTTCTGCGCTGCTCCGATTCCGACGATCAGGATGAACAACGGCAGAAACAGCGACTTCGGGATGCTCAGCAGGAAGGTCAGAAAGCCTTCGGCGACCTGGGTGACGGTCGCCGACACGCTGAGCAGCGCTCCGATCAGTACGCCCCCCACGACCGCGATGGCGAAGGACGCGAGGATGTACGTCAGCGTGACGCGCATGTCGTAGAGAAGTCCCTCTTCGAACAGCATGACTCCCGTCCCCAGCACCTGGCGTGGGCCAGGTGCCAGGGACGGGTTGAGCACGCCCACATCGGAGAGGACCTCCCAGACAAGGAGGAGCCCGACGAAGAAACCCGCCGTCACCAACCTCTCACGCACCTTGGTTGTCATCTCGAAACGAACTAACTCGATCAGTTCGCGGGCGCGAATGCGTCCGTGAAGATGTCTTTGGCGGGAGGAAGGGTCACATCACGGTCGAGTCCCGCCGTGTGTGCGAGGTCGAGAGCGTTCTGAATCCACTTTGGGTCAATGACACCGTCAGTGGAAAGTGCCATGATCGTGTTCTCGTACTCCTGTACCGCCTGATCGCCCGTGATCTTCTCCTGCGCCTCGATCTGTTTGAGAGCGTAGCCCCGATCGGACTGCAGCTTGCCGACGCCCGCGTAGATCGCCTTGAGGGTACGTGCGATTACGTCAGCCTTGTGGGGATCTTCCGCTGAGCTCTTCGGAACTACCCAACCATCGGGGATCGTCGGGTCCATCGCCTTACCGAGATCGAGCAAGACGCGCGCTTTTCCGGAAACCGGCAGCGCGTAGCTCAGCGACGGAAGTTGTACTATCGCAGCAACCGTACCTTGCACGAGACTGTCGTTGAGAGCCCCATAGCCGAGCGAGACGTTTTCCCAGGTGGTACCGGCTTGCTGTGCTGCCCACAGTGCGAAGAACTCGCCCGTGCCGCCTGCGTTCCCGATTCCGACCTGCTTGCCGGCAAGGTCCGCGACAGACTTTGCCGGGCTGTCGGTGGGCACCTCGATGTACCAACCTGCGGAGGTCGGCAAGCCTGCTGCGACCATTTGGATGTCGACCCCCCGCGCTTGCGCGACCGCGACTCCTGCCGGGTTGTAGCTGATGAGGTCGGCCTCACCTGCGGAGAGCGCTTCGGTGGCCGCTCCCCCGCCCTGGTAGACGGTGATCTCGGCCTTGATGCCATTCGCCTTGAAATAGCCCTCTGCCTCGGCCGCGTATACCGGCAGGTACGGGCCGTATCCGGCGGCAGGCAGGCCAATCCGGATCACATCGAGCCCGCCATCGCCGTTGCC
The DNA here is from genome assembly GCF_004402535.1 of Cryobacterium glaciale. GTDB lineage: Bacteria > Actinomycetota > Actinomycetes > Actinomycetales > Microbacteriaceae > Cryobacterium > Cryobacterium glaciale. Next base: position 69,888 of record NZ_SOEY01000020.1, read on the forward strand.
TGTGGGTGCCGCACGAGGGTTCGAGCATGCGGCGAGCAACGCCACCACCACGACCGCCGCAAGTCCGACCGAGATTCTTTTTCCACACTTCATTGTGTTCTGTCCTATGAGTTGTATTGGACCGTTCCTGCACTGGATTTCGTCCCCGAGATCCACGTGCTTTCTATTCTGCGGAAAACATATCTGCATGAAGGGAGACTAGCCGCCCGCCACGCGAGGTGTCAAGAAGGGCAGGGCCTTTTCAAAGTCAGCTGATGAGTTGGTAGGCGATCTTGGGGGTGCGTCCGGTGACGCGTAATGCTTTGGCGATGTTGGTGGCTCCGGCGAGGCGGTGGACGCTGATGGCGAGGTTGCGGATTGTTGCCATGACGTGTGCTGCGTTGCCGGTGCGGAATCGGGAACGGTCTTCATCGAAGGTGACGTCGCGAACCCAGTGGAGCCGGTTCTCGATCCCCCAGTGGCCTCGGATGTAGTTGGCGAGTTGTTCTGGGGTGGCTTGGTCTGCTGGTAGCGAGGTGATGACGTAGACGTGTTCGCTGGTCGTTTCACCGGTTCGATGATTGTGTCGGTCGCGAGTCAGACGCATCGTCTGTTTCGCGTGCGGGAATCCGATCCATTCCTGTGCGGGCTGGACGGTTGCCTGCCAGGTCGTGGTTCGACCGTGTCCTTTCTGGCGGCAGACGTGCTGGACGGGACGGGCGGCCCAGGTTTGCGAGCTGATCCGATCCCGCAAAGCGCGCTGGTTGTTCTTCACGGTCAGAACATAGTGTGCCCCCTGCTGCTGCAGGTATTCGGCGTATCCTCGTTGCGTATGGAGGGCATCGGCGGTGACTATCACCCCGCCCAGATCCCCGATCTTGCCCATCAGGCTCTGGAAGTGCGGGATCTCATTCGTTTTCTGCCCGATCGATTCCTGCCCGATCACCGTCCCGGTGGCATGGTCCAACGCAGCCATCAGGAACACCCGGTGCCCGCCGCCGGTTTGTCAACTCCGACGAGCATTTGGCTTGATCCGAATGTTGCATAACAGAAAAGTGTTCTCTATATATTGAGAACTCGCAACGAGGCAAGATTGGAAGCACAATGGAGATGCACGTCGGTGTCATCGGACTGGGAACCATGGGCAAGACGCTCACCGAGAGTCTGATCGCAGAGGAGCACGCGGTGGCTGTCTGGGATCGCCACCCCGAGAAGGTCGCGACAACGGGGATGATCGGTGCATCCCCGTCGGTGAGCGCGAGGCAGGTCGCCGAGGTCTCGGACATCGTGTTCTTGGCTCTGCCGAACGCCGACGCCGTAAGAGAGGTAGTGCTCGATCCGGAGGTTGGCGTGCTCGCCGGGTTGAGAGCCGGTTCGATCCTCATCGACATGAGCACGGCGAGCCCCGACCTCGCCGTGGAACTCTCCGATGCGGTGACGGCCCGTGGCGAGGGCAGGCGATACGTCGACGCTCCGGTCTAGTACGAAAATAGGCGTGAGTTATGCTGCAACGGATGATGTGATGGTCACCTCATATCCGAGCGTTTGCAGTTGACGTATGGCGCGCTTTTTGGCTTTCTCGGGGTCGAGGCGAATGTAGTAGTCGGCTCCAAGATCGGTGAAGACCTCACCCGCGGTGAGCATGTTCCAGACGGATGTGAGGATCGTGTGTTCGAGTGCGACGACGGCCTTCATCTTTCCTCGTCGGGCCGCAAACCGTCGGTACTTGACCGCGAGATACGTGTTTTTGCTGTGTGAGACGGACAGCGCTGCGATACCCAGGGCGCCTTTAAGGTGCTTGTTCCCTGGCATTGTTTTGGTGTACTTGATCCGCCCAGCAGACTCGTTCGAGCCTGGCGACACACCTGCCCAGGACGCCAAATGGCCGGCGGTAGGGAAAACACTCATGCCAGCACCGGTCTCGGCAATGATCACGTCAGCAACAAGGGTGGAAACTCCGGGGATCGTAGATAGCGCTTCCCGGATGACACGAAAGGGCGCCATCGCCTCCTCTATCCGCGCCGTGTACTGGTCAATACGGTCGGTGACGGTATCAATTTGCTCGAGATGTAGCCGCGTCATGAAAGCGTGATGTTCACCGAATCGTCCAACGAGGGCTTCAACGAGGTCAGGGATCTTCACTTTGAGTCGCCCCCTCGCGAGGGCAGCCAACACCTGTGGGTCACGTTCTCCGGCAACCAGGGCATTCAGTATCGCTCGTGATGACACCCCCATCAGATCGGTGACCACAGAAGATAGTTTGATTCCTGAGGACTCCAGGAACTTTTCCAGGCGTTGGACCTCCCGCGTGCGGTCATGGGTCGCAATCGTTCGAGCGCGAGTCAAATCGCGCAGTTCCCGGATCGGTTCGGGCGGCACGAACGACGCCTGAAGGAGACCGTAAGCACCCAGCTGCGCCAACCATTGGCAATCAGAAACATCGGATTTACGCCCCGGGATATTGCGGGCGTGCTTCGCGTTGACGAGCATGACGGGGAGGGAATCTTCCATCAGGTAGTAAAACGGTTTCCAATAATCACTGGTGGATTCCATGATCACCACAGTCACGTGCTGCTCCTCCAGGAACTCACACAACCGGAGAACCTCGGAGGTCGTTGCTGCCCACGTCGTGACGGTCCTGGTAAACGTGCCAAGCCTTATCCCAGGCACTCGGACGCACACTTTCGCGTCCCGTTTGGAGATATCGATACCGACTGAACGGTCGTGCACCACATCCATGATTTGCTTCTTCCTCGTAGCCCTGCCCAATATCTGCCACAGGGAGGAAAGGAGTAATTATGGAATCTAGTACTCGTGCTCGCAGCAACAATCCACGGTTCCCGTGGTCATCCTCCGTGCCACGCTAACGCACAGGCTCAAACTTGGGCACCAAGAACGGAACGGCATTGACCGTGGCAGACACCACCATCATCCGCCACTAGTCACACCACCGCCAGCGGCAGTTTGAGACATGACCACCTGCCCCATTTTCCCCCACACGGAGCGCCAAAGGCGCTAGTCCGCTAACGCCGAACGAAAATCGGGCCACTGTCGTGTGGTTCTAGAAGTTGGGCGTTTGTACCGAGTTTTAGGGCTCTCCTGACTCATCCGTGGGTTAAATCCGGCCTGGAAGCACAGGTTTATGACCGCCGAGGCTGAGCATGGCGAGGGCGATGAGGGCGTCGGGTGATTTGAAGCCG
>NZ_SOEY01000016.1 GCF_004402535.1 Cryobacterium glaciale
CGTCGATCCAGCCGACGCCGCGTTCGTTGTCGAGGTCGGTGGCGTTGATGTGGATCATGACGGTGGGGGCGGCGCCGCCCATGGTCGGGGTTTTCGGGTCGCGGGCGGCCGATTCGAACACGGCGCGGAGGATGTCGGCGCGTTTCTCGCCGGCGGTGCGGCGGTCGCCGTCGTAGCGGGTGTCACCGGTGGAGGGGTCGGCACTGAAGCGCTCAGTGCCGTCTTCTGCCGGATCGAGGCCATCCAACGCGGTGTTAGCGCCGTCCACGCCGCTGCCGTCAGTGGGTTCAGCGGGTTCAGCGGGTTCAGCGGGTTCAAACCGTGGCGTGCGAGACCGTGCGGACAGGTGGGTGTCGAAGAGGGTGTCCATGATGCCGCGTAGCTCGGGGGTGACGTCGGCGCGCAGCGGGTAGAGGCCGTTGCGCAGCAGGCCGAAGGTGAGGGTGCTTTTCGCTTCGGTCGCGTCGTCGCTCGGGGCGGTGCCGTCGGGGTCGAGCCGGCCCTGCCACTCCAGGGCTTGGGCGCGGAGCAGGTCGGGGGCGAAGCGGATGCCCGCCCCGGGCAGCCCCGCGGTCTCCGGGGTGATCGCGCCGGTGGCAGAGGCGACCAGGGCGCGTTCGACGTGGTCGAGGTCGTCCTGCATGACCGTGCCGTGCAGCGCGGTGAGGGTGGTGGCGATGATCTCCGCCGACTCGATACCCAGCTCGCCGCTGCCCAGTCCGTCGGCGATGACCGGATACCGGGCGGGCACGGGAAGGCCCATCGGGGTGCGTTCGACCGTGGTTTCACCGAGTTTGAGGCGGCGTTTGGCTTCGCGGCCGGAGATGCCGGCGAGTTGGCTGATGAATTCGACCCGGTTGCGGCATCCGTTTCGGTAGGCCAGCGACCCGCTGCCGAGGTCGGTCTCAGCACGAACGCCAATGTCGGTGGTGGCTCGTAGTCTGGCCCCATCGACCTTGCGACCCAGCCCTTCGAGGGCTGCCAGCACCGCGACGGCTTCACTGTCATCGAGGTGACCGAACCGAACCCCGTTCAGCGCCGCAGCCAGAATCGACCCGGCCTGAGCGACCGCCGCCACCAGGGATCCCTCGGGTTCCGGCACAGGGCCGGGTGCGGCGGGCGGGGCGGTGAGGGTCATGGCGACGGTGCCTCCTTCACCCACAATTCTAGCTCAAATCGCCCTTAAAGGCGAGAGAATCTCAATAATATGATGACGTAAATTCAGAAGTTTCTTCCCAAAACCGAGAGCGAGTAGACGGTTGCTCCATCATCCGTGAAGCAACCTTTCACCCGCTCTCGAGAGAAGACGCGCGACTCGGGTAGCCGAGCGAACCGCATCCATTATGGGCAAAACTATCCCCTGAACTGGGGCCGGTAAAAGCACGGGCACCGACAGTGGGGACTGGTTCGGCGTTTCTCCAGCGCGATAACGTAAGGAGTCAGCCTCATGCCGCGACTGCGGTGTGCCCCCACAAGGGCACATTGACTAAGAACATAGAAACCCGGGGGGCAGCGCTCAGTGACCAGCCTGACCGAAATTCTTATTGTGCACGGCCTTCTCCCGATCGAGGAACTCGACACGGTGCGGTTGAGTGAACGAGCCGACGAAGCGGCCGTGCGCCACTTGGTTGAGGCGGGCACCATCACGGAGTTGCAGTTCGCCAAGGCACGCGCCGAGCAGAAGAATCTTCCCTTCGTGGAGCTGCTGGACTACCCCGTCGACCGGCTCGCCGTGGCCAAAGTGCCGGCCGCAGTCTGTCGCCGGGCCAATGTGCTGCCGATCGCTTTCGAAGACGGTCGACTCATCGTGGCCATGGTCAACCCCGGCGATGTGTTCGCCGTCGACGACGTGCGCGAGGCCGCCCGCATGCGGGTCAGCCCGGTCGTCGTCGAGCCCTCCGACCTGCTGGCGGCCATCGCCCGCTACCACCGCGCCGACAACGAACTGATCGACCTCAGCACCACCCTCACCGCCGACAGCGACGAGCCGGAAGAGACCGCGGCTCAAACCGAAACGGATGACGCGGCGCCGATCGTGCGCTTCGTCAACCTGTTGGTCAGCCAGGCCATCACAGACAAAGCCTCCGACATTCACATCGAGCCGGGGGAGAACGACCTGCGCGTGCGCTACCGCATCGACGGCGTGCTGCACGAGATGCAGAGGGCGCCGTCGACCATCGCCGGCGGTGTCACCTCGCGTATCAAGATCATGAGCGACCTCGACATTGCCGAGCGTCGCAAACCACAGGACGGCCGCATGTCGGTGCACCACAACGGCCGCACGGTCGACCTGCGCGTGGCCGTTCTGCCCACGGTCTGGGGCGAGAAGGTCGTGCTGCGAATCCTCGACAACGCGACCTCGTCCATGAGCATGAGCGGCCTCAACCTGCTCACCGACAACTTCAACGAGTTTGAAATGGCGTACACCAAGCCGTACGGCATGATCCTCGTCACCGGTCCCACCGGTTCGGGTAAGTCCACCACGCTCTACACGACCCTGCACGCCATCTCCCGACCGGAGATCAACGTGATCACTGTCGAAGACCCCGTGGAATACCGCATGCCCGGGGTCAACCAGGTGCAGGTCAACCGCAAGGCCGGCCTCACCTTCGCCGTCGCGCTGCGCTCCATTCTGCGTGCCGACCCCGACGTCGTGCTCCTGGGCGAGATTCGAGACCAGGAGACCGCGAAGATCGCAATTGAGGCGTCGCTCACCGGCCACCTCGTATTGTCGACCCTGCACACCAACGACGCGCCGAGCGCCATGACCCGGCTGATCGAAATGGGCATCGAACCGTTCCTGGTCGGTTCGGCCCTGGACTGCGTCGTGGCGCAACGGCTGGCCCGGCGGCTGTGCGACCGGTGCAAAGCCCCCGACGACCGCACCGACCTGGCCTACCTGGGGTTCGCGGTCAAACCCACCGTGGGCTACGTCGCCAACCGCGACACCGTCATCCCCGAGATGGGGCCGGCCGTCGACCCCACTACGACCGGCACCATTATCTACAAACCAGTCGGCTGTTCGAGCTGCTCCAAGACCGGGTATCGCGGGCGCCTCGGCATTCACGAGATCATGACGGTGTCCGAGGAGATCGAACGCCTCACCGTGGCCCGCGCGTCGAGCGCCGAAATTGCTGCGGCCGCACGCAAACAGGGGATGGTGACCATGCGGGAAGACGGCTGGGCCAAGGTTGCCCTCGGGCTCACCTCGATCGACGAGGTGCTCCGTGTGGTCTCCTAACCGCTGCATTCCCAGCCCGTTACGACAACGAACCCTGGCGAGGTCCCCTCGATGAGCATGTTCAACTATGAGCACGTCGCCGACGAACTGACTTCGCAGCCGGCCGACGCCGCCAACCAGGCAACCGTCGACCTGCGTGCGCGTCGCCTGTTGCGCTCCGACGAACCGCTCACCGGGAGCGCACCGGATGCCCATTTGGTGCAGGCCCTCGACCTCGTGATCACCGAGGGAGCGAGCGACCTGCACATCTCGGGGGGTGCGCCGCCGAGCATTCGGGTAGACGGTGCCCTGCGCCCGATCGTCGGATGGGACCGCTGGTCGCCCGAGAAGGTCGCCACCGCCCTCGGCAGCATCCTGACTCCGACCCAGCGCGAAGAGTTCGACAAAGAGCTCGAGCTCGACTTTGCCTACACGATTGACGGCACGCGCTTTCGGGTCAACTTCTACCAGCAACGCAACACGGTCGGCGGCGCCTTTCGGCTCATTCCGAACGAAATCAAGTCGCTGCCCGAACTAGGGATTCCGGCATCCGTTGCCAGGTTCGCGCACCTGCCGCGCGGTCTCGTGCTGGTCACCGGGCCCACCGGGTCGGGCAAGTCCACGACCCTCGCGGCGCTCGTCGACCTGGTCAACCGCACCAGGGCTGACCACATCGTCACGGTCGAAGACCCGATCGAGTTCATTCACGAAGCCAAGAAGTCCATGATCAGCCAGCGCGAGGTGGGGCAAGACACTCACAGCTTCGCATCCGCTCTCAAGCACGTGCTGCGCCAGGACCCCGACGTCATCCTCATCGGCGAGCTGCGCGACCTCGAGACCATCTCGGTGGCGCTGACCGCCGCCGAAACCGGCCACCTCGTCTTCTCGACCCTGCACACTCAAGACACGGCGCAGACGATCGACCGCATCATCGACGTCTTTCCACCGCACCAGCAGGCCCAGGTGCGCGCGCAGCTCGCCGCGACCCTGCGCGGAGTGCTCTGCCAGACGCTCGTGCGCAAGATCGGCGGCGGCCGCGTGGTGGCCACCGAGATTCTCGTGACCACGGCGGCCATCTCCAACCTCGTGCGGGAGGGCAAGACCCACCAGATTGCCTCAGCCCTGCAATCGGGGCGCACCCAGGGCATGCACACCATGGACCAGCACCTGGCCGAACTCGTCGACGCCGGACTCATCACCCGCCAGGCCGCCGAAGAGAAGGCCACGGACGTGGCGGTACTGAAACAGCTCGTGCACAGGATCGACCCGACGGATACCCCGGTCGGCGACCTGAGCAACGGCGAAATTGACTTCAACGATTCGTTTTCGCCGGGGAGGCGCTAAATGTCAACCGATATGTCCTTTGCTTACACCAGCCGTGACGCCCGGGACCGCGTCGTCAAGGGCCGCATGGAAGCCGGGTCTGAGCGTGCCGCGCTGCAACAGCTGCGCACCATGGGGCTCTCGCCCATCTCGATCGCCCCGGCGCGCAAGCTCAAGGGCCTCAATATGGAACTCAGCATTCCCGGGTTCCACAAGCACGTCGGCCTCACCGACCTCGCCGTAATGAGCCGCCAGATGGCCACCATGACCGCGGCCGGGCTGTCACTGCTGCGCACGCTCAACATTCTCTCGGAGCAGACCGAGAACAAGCAGCTGGCCCAGGTGCTCGCCGTTATTCGCAGCGACGTCGAGACCGGGGTGTCCCTCTCCGAAGCCTTCGACAAGCACGACGTGGTGTTTCCCCCCATCATGATCAACCTCGTGCGAGCGGGCGAGACCGGTGGTTTTCTCGAAGACGCCCTCAACTCGGTGGCCGACAACTTCGAGAGCGAGATGAAGCTGCGCGACACCATCAAGAGTGCGCTCGCCTACCCGGTGATCGTGCTGATCATGGCGCTGCTCGCCGTGGTGGGCATGCTCATCTTCATCGTTCCCGTGTTCGAGAAGATGTTCAAGGGTCTCGGCGGCGCCCTCCCCCCGGCTACCCAGGTGCTCGTCATGCTCTCCAACGGCATGATCTGGGTGGGGCCGATTCTGCTCATCGCTGCCATCGTGTTCTCGGTCTGGTGGCGCAAGAACAAACACACCCTGGCCGTGCGCCGAGTGGTCGACCCGTTCAAGCTCAAGCTGCCGGTGTTCGGTCAGCTGCTCACCAAACTCGCCATCGCCCGGTTCAGCCGCAACTTCGCCACCATGATCGGCGCCGGTGTGCCCATTCTGCACTCGCTCAAGATCGTCGGCGAGACCTCGGGCAACTATGTGATCGAGTCCGCCCTCATGAAGGTGCAGGAATCGGTGAGCCAGGGTCGTTCCATTGCCACCCCACTCGCGCTCGAGCCGGTCTTTCCGGCCATGGTCACGCAGATGATCGCCGTAGGAGAGGATGCCGGCGCGCTCGAGCAGATGCTCACCAAGATCGCCGACTTCTATGACCAGGAGGTGCAGTCCACCACCGAGCAGCTCACCGCCCTTATTGAGCCGCTCATGATCGCCGTCATCGGCGTGGTCATCGGTGGCATGGTCGTGGCGCTGTACCTGCCCATGTTCAGCGTGTTCGACTACGTCAAATAACGGATAGAGAGTGCGGTCCCCATTTGGGCTGCACTCCTTCTGGGGGTGGTCAGCCCCCCGAAAAAACAGGGGTCGGGTATAGGCGCCAACCTAGGCTGAAAGTGAGCAACCCCACCGCTTTGCTCCCTGCTGAATCACGCAAAGGACACACACATGAACCGCTTCTCCACGACCGCCCTGGTCAACAAGCGCAAGGCCCTCGGCGAGAAGGAGAAGGGCTTCACGCTCATCGAGCTTCTCGTTGTCGTACTCATCCTCGGCGTTCTCGCCGCGATCGCCATTCCGATCTACCTCGGCCAGCAGGACTCGGCCAAGGACAATGCCGTTGCCGCTTCGATTACGAACGCGAAAACCGCTCTCGTTGCGGAGCTTGTCTCCGGCACCGATCTTTCCACCATTGTCGCCGACTTCCCCGGGGCGCTTGACGCCTACACGTCCAGCACTGACATCACGGTCACACTGACGGATGACACTGTAACGGGTGGTACGCCGGCATTCACCATCACTGGTTACTGGGGCACAGCCGCTACTGGCACGCACATCCACACCATTTCGGACACCGGCGCAGCCCAGCCTGCGGCGTAAGAAAACGCGGAAAGCGCCCGGCGGGGCGCACAATGCGTCCCGCCGGGTCTCATCCATTAAAATTGGTCACGGGAAGGAAACGATGGTGAAGACTCACGTCTCAATTCCGTCGCGCACTTCGGGTGACGCCGGCTTCGGCATCATCGAGATTGTCGTCTCGATGCTGCTGCTCTCACTGCTCGCCATCGCCTTTCTGCCGATGCTCGTCACCTCGCTGCGGGTTTCGGTGTCCAATTCCACCTTGACCTCGGCCACCCAGCTTGTAGCGACGCAGATGGAGAGCATCCGCTCTCGCGGCACGACCTGCGAACCGCTTCGCGCCTATGCCGCCACCCTGCCAGCGGTTTTCGACCCCGACGGCCGCGCGCTGCAGCCCCGCTTCGACCCCATCGCGTGCCCGACGACGTATCCTGCCACGGTCAAGGTGCGGGTCTTCGTAACCGAGGTCGCGACCAGTGAGATCCTCGCGGATGCCACCACGAGTATTTTCGTGAAGGGCTAGGCCCCGTTATGACCACTACGGCCAACCAACGCCGACACGGTGTCGTGTCGGGCACCCGACCGAGTCGGCGTTCTGAGTCTGGCTATACTCTCGTCGAGCTGCTCATCTATTCGAGCCTGCTCGTTCTCGTTCTCACTGTAGCGGGGGGCATGTTGCTCAACACCCTCACGTCCGAGCAGAAGGTGCTCGACAGTGCTAACGCGAACACCGTCAGCCAGCTGATCTCCTCGTCAGTGCACTCCGGCGTGCGCAATGCCACCGCCCTCAAGATCACCGACAGCGCTGACACCGACGACCAGCTTCTCGTGGTTACCGCGGTGAGCAGCGACCCGGCCGCCACGGCCGCCGCGCGCGTCTGCCAGGCCTGGTACTACACCGAACAGAACGGCGGGGCAATGTACTACCAGCGCGGCACCGCCCCCATCGTCGCCCCGACAGCTGACGCCCTCGCCCACGAGATGACCGGCTGGACACTGCTGGGCTCTGGGCTGTCGGCCACGGAGGTCTCCGCCGGTGTCACCCAGCCCCTTTTCCACGCCTCGAGTGCCGGTAATCCGTCGATCACCCTCAACTTCGCGATCAACGCCGACGGCGACAGCAGCCCGGCCTTGATCTCCACCACGGTAACCAGCCGCCAGAGTGCGGCCTCGAACGGGGCACCATGTTTCTGATCCGCAGGACACCGCTGACCCTCGTCGTCGAGCGCGGCAGCAGCATGCTCGCCGTGATCGGCCTCATGGCCGTGGCCGGTGTGGCCACGCTCGCGATTGCCGGTTCCACCATGAACTCCCTCGGTGTGAGCAGCGCCACCCGCGCAGGAGTTCAGGCCCAGTCCGCGGCGGAGGCCGGCATCGATGCCGCCCTGCTCAAGCTCACGACCGCGACCTGTGCCGCTGGCTTCTCGACCTCGGATCCGGTGGCAGCGGTGAAAATCTCACAGTCAACGAGTGCGACCAATAACACCTGGACCGACGGCTGCCCCATTCCGTCATCCCTGCGAGTGAAGATCGTGGCGACGGGAGAGGCCGGAGATACCGGTGTCGGGGGCAATACCACCGGGGACCAACGCATTGTGGAGGGAATCTACGCCTACGTGCCGGCCAGCACAGGTGCCCCCGGGACGGGCTCGGCCCTGTACTCCCATAATTTTGGAACCTTCGCGGGTTCAAGTCAGTTGAATTCTGTCGACGGTTCCGAGCCGGTCGTGCAGGTTCGCCACGACAACGTGACCTGCGACATTACAAATAAGGCGTCGAGCGCAATTTTGAATGCCGACCTCGTGATCGCCGATGGCGGACTTGAAGTTGGTGCTTCCTGCCAGGTTGTCGGCGACGTCTGGGCCACGAAGCCGGTGTACCTGCACGCATCGGCCCAGGTACATGGAAACGTTGTGGCGCCGAGCGTTAGGTTCATCGAGAGCAGCATTATTCACGGCAGCGTGTGGACAACAGGGGCCACGGTCCTGGAAACCTCCGCATGGATCAAGGGTTCAGTGACTGCCGGTTCACTGAGCATGATTAACAGCGCAAAAATCGACCAAAATGCCTGGTCTGCCGGAGCGACGACGATCGGTCACACCACCAACGTGATCACCGGCCATCTCACTACGAAGTCGCTCACCAACAGCGGGCCCGGTGTCATCACCGGCGGTACAACGCTGGTTCCGTCCGGCCCCGGAGTCGGTTCGCCCCCTGCGGTCGCCCCGGTCGTGCCCGACTGGGTCGATGTCGGCTATGACCTGACGGACTGGCCTGGTTTTCAGGTGGCAACGATGAACCATGGTTGTAAGCTCGCAGATATTCAGGCGGCCGCAAATCTGTTCACGGGGCCGGGGATCATCGACGCCCGGGAGTGCCCTCAAGGCGTGTTCCTCAAGGAGAACACCGTGCACCTCAGTTTGCCTCACGACCTGGCAATCTTTGCGAGTCGTTTTGAGATCGGCCTGGACGCGCAGATTGACGCACCGGGCACGGCGGCTCGAAAGCTGTGGCTGATCACGCCGGACGAGACGGCCGACGCCCTGCCAACCTGTAAGAATGCCAGTGGAAACTCTGACATCAAGCAGTCTTTCATCGTGCAGGCCCCCGTGACAGCAATGCTGTACACGCCATGCTCGATCGACCTTAGTTTCTCGGCACAGTGGCGCGGCCAGCTCTACGGCGGAACTGTGGGTACCGCGGGCTCTGCGAAGTTGCACTACGCACCGGTGGGTATTCCGGGCACTGACCTCTCCACGGGAACGACACCGGGCTCTGGCGGAGCGGCAGCGAAGCTCGGCGCACGCATTTCGATTCGAGATCTGAATGGCTAGCACCATTGCCGCAGTGTTTGGCATAGTCGGCGCGCTCATCGGCAGCTTTCTCAACGTCGTAATCTACCGTGTCCCGGCTGGCCGCTCCATCGTTTCGCCGCCGAGTTCGTGCAGCAGCTGCGGCGCGCGCATTCGGCCGTACGACAACATTCCGGTCTTGAGTTGGTTCGTGCTGCGCGGCGAGTGCCGTGATTGCAAAGCCCCCATTTCGCCGCGTTACCCCATGGTGGAGCTCGGCACGGCGGTGTTCTTTGCCGTCGTTGCCCTCTGGGCGTTCTCACCGGTCGATTTTGCCTGGGCGGCCGTCACGACAACGACCAACGTCTTCGCGACCCAGCTCATCGTGCTCGCGGCCTTTCTCTATCTGGCGGCGATCAGCGTGGCCCTCGCCATGATCGACCTCGACACCCACACCCTGCCGAACAAGATTCTGCTGCCGGCCTACCCGGTCGCCGCCGTGCTGCTGGCGGCGGCCGCATTCGTTGCCGGCGAACCGGAGCGCCTGCTCACCGCCGGAATCGGTGGGGCGGCCCTATTCGGTCTCTACCTCGCCCTGGCGCTGATCAGCCCCGGCGGCATGGGGCTCGGCGACGTGAAACTGGCCGGCGTGCTCGGTCTCTACCTGGGCTATCTGGGGTGGGCGCCGCTACTGGTGGGGGCCTTCGGCGCTTTTCTGCTCGGCGGCGTCTTCGGCCTCTTGTTGCTCGCCACCCGCAAGGCCAAACGACGCAGCAGCATTCCCTTCGGCCCCTGGATGTTGCTGGGGGCCTGGCTCGGCGCCTTCTTCGGCGATCAGGTGGCCCTCGGTTATCTCACGCTGTATGGCCTCGTCTAACCGGCCAGAGCCCACTCACCTTCTTTCGTCCTGTTTTTGACCACCGCTTACACACCCATTTCTGATCCAACTTTCTCACTGGGGGAAAACATATGACTACACGTGTGGTCGGAATCGACATTGGCACAACCGCCGTGCGAGCCGTCGAAATGCGGGATGCCGAAACGGATCATCCCGTGCTCGTGCGCTGCCATGAAGAACCCTTGCCCTTCGGTGCGGTCAGTCGTGGTGAAGTTCTCGAGCCCGCCGTTGTCGCCGCAACGCTCAAGCGCATGTGGTCGCGCGGCGGCTTCACGACCAAAGACGTCGTGCTCGGCATGGGCTACCACCGGATGGTCGTGCGCAACCTGACCGTGCCCAAGATGTCCCTGCGCCGCATTCGCGAGTCGCTGCCGTTTCAGGTGCAAGACCTGCTGTCGTTTCCCACCGCCGAAGCGCTGCTCGACTTCTACCCCATTGCCGAGGTCGACAGCGAGGGGGAGTCGGGGCCGCAGATCTCCGGGCTGCTGATCGCCGCTATGAAAGACGTCGTGCAGTCGCACATCAAGGCAGCGCGGCTGGCCGGGCTGCACACCATGAATGTCGACATCAATTCGTTTGCGCGCAGTCGCGCCATCCACCGCGGGGTGACCGTGCCCGACGTGGTAGTGCAGATCGACATCGGTGGCGGCTCGTCGAGCGTACTCATCTCCTCGAACGGCGTGCCGCAGTTCATGCGCGTCATTCCCTCCGGCGGCAACCAGCTCACCAAGGCCCTGCGCGTGCGACTCGGCATCGACGAAGAGGCCGCCGAGGTACTCAAGAAGAGGCTCGGACTGCCCGAGGTCGAGGTGGCGCCCGAAGACGAAATCGCGGCGACGATTATTCGGGAGATCACCTCCGAACTGCTCGAGAGCCTGCGCAACACCGTGGCGTACTTCACCAACAACCGCCCCGAACTGCCGATCGACCGCATCGTGCTCATGGGCGGCGGCGCTCGGCTCGACGGCTTCGGAGCCGCCCTCAGCGAGCTCACCCGCTTTCCGGTCGTTCCGGCGCAGCCCTACGGCGGGCTCGAATTGGGACCAGACGTCAATCAGGCAGATCTAGAAAACTCCGAGTGCACGTTTGTCGCGGCCCTGGGACTGGCATTGGGGAGCAAAGCATGAAACGGCCACTGGAAAACCGAGAGCTGATTCTTGGCGGGGAACCGCGGGCAGACCTGCTCCCGCCCGAGCTGAAGGCCCGGCGTGCCGGTCGAGCACTGCACCGTGCCCTCACCATCGCGCTGGTCGGCATCGTCGTGATCATGGGCGCGTCGATCGGCTCGGTCTCGTTGAAAGCGGCCATTAACCAGAACGACCTCGCGGCCGCGAAGATGCGCACCGACGAGATCCTCATGGAGACCACGACGTACGCCGAGGTCAGCCAGGTGCAAGACCAATACAACACGACCCTCGCCGTGCGCGGGCTCGGCCTGTCGACCGAGGTGGACTGGAAGTCCTACCTGGCCGACATCCGCTTGATTCTGCCGGCCGACGTAAACATTGGCACGGTGAGTGTCACGACCGCTTCACCGTGGACGGCCTTTGCGCAGAGCGAGGTACCGCTCATGCAGCCACGCACCGCTTCCCTCGCCCTGGAGCTCACGAGCTCCGGGCTGCCGACGGTGCCGCAGTGGCTTGTGGGCCTGAGAGACCTGCCGGGTTACGCCGATGCGAGTCCGGGGTCTATCTCCCGCTCAGAGGACGGCAGCTACGTCGTGAGCCTCGCCCTCAATATCAACGCCTCCGCGTTGACGAACCGTTTTGCCGTGAAGGAGTAGAGATCATGAACAGAGATCGCCTGTGGGGACTCATCTGGATCGCCGCCGTCGCCGCCGTTGTGCTGCTCGGTACCCTGCTCGGCATCGTGCCGAAAATCGAGGAGGCCAACGCTGCCTCGCGCGAACTCACCACGGTGGAGGCCCAGAACGCGGAGCACGAGGTGGCCCTGGCTACCCTGAAAGACGAGTTCGCCCACCTGGATGAGCTTAAGGACGACCTGGAAGAATTGCAGGTCGGCATTCCGCTGGCCGCCGACATTCCCGCCTTCGTGGCCCAGCTCGACGCCATCGCCGCCCGGCACCAGGTGACCCTCGACCAGATTTCGATCAGTGACGGCACCGGTTTCGTACCGATCGAGCCGGTCGTTGTCGCCGAAGAGGACGCAGCAGCCGCCGACACGGCAAGCACCGACACGGAAAGCACCGCGGCCCTCACGATGGGCCCGCGCCTGTCGCCGGAGAACTACATCTCGGTGCCCATCTCCATCGAGGCGAGCGGCACCAGCGCCACCGTGCTCGACTTTCTCTCCGGGCTGCAATACGGCGATCGCATCATCGCCATCAGCACCTTCTTCACCGATTCGGGAGACGCGGCGGAAACCGTCACCGTCTCGATTTCGGCTGAGATCTACGTGCTCGTCGACCCGTTCGCGAAGGCCGCCGCGTAGCCCGTCTCGTAACGTTCAAGCCCCCGACACTTCGTGTGTCGGGGGCTTTTGCGTGCCCGTGAGTGCCGCGGGCACCCCCAGATCGCGGGACTACCGCCGCCGGGGCCGCATCCCTAGCGTTACGCCTTACGCAGACCATTGCGAGCAAGACTTACCCTCTGGCTCCATTCTCGCGAGGCCTGCACGGGCCGGTCGTCGTCTCTCGGCGACCGGTCGTACCAGCACCCGCACGGCCGTACCTGTTCCGCTGCAATCAGTACCCGACGCTTGCTCCGAGAAGGATTCGCACATGGACGACCCGAAAAACTCCCCACAGCTTGCCGAACTGACCGAGTTCACGCCGGTCTCGGCCGGCGCGGCCGTGAACGCGCGGCACCAGGGCGAAGTAGACCTGTTGCCGTCGAAGCGCCGACTCACGCGCGTGGTGCTCCGCCGCGTTCCCAACGATCGCATTCTGCGCAGCGTCGACCCGATGCCGACCGAACTGCCCGACGTGCTCGGCGACCCTGACGCCGACCTGATCGACGCGCTCAACGAGGTCGTGCTGCGGCAGGCTTCCGACTTGCACGTCGCCGTCGGCGCCCCGCCGACCATTCGTCGCGACGGCGAGCTAGGTGCAGTGGGCATTTCGCCGGTTTGGTCGAGCGAGAAGATGAGCCTGGCGATTCGCAGCATCCTCACCCGCGCCCAGCAGGTGACCTTCGATCGTGACCACGAACTCGACTTCGCCTACACCTTGCACGCTGCAGTGTCGAACGACACCGACACCAGCCGGTTTCGAGTTAATGTGCACCAGCAGCGCGGCGCGGTCGGCGCTGTCTTCCGGCTCATTCCCAGCGACATTAAAGACCTCAAAGCGCTCGGCATTCCCCAATCTGTGGCCGCATTCTCGGCCCTGCTCCGCGGGCTCGTGCTCGTGGCCGGCCCCACCGGGTCGGGAAAATCCACCACGCTCGCCGCCCTCGTCGACCTCGTGAACAGCACTCGCGCCGACCACATCGTCACCGTGGAAGACCCGATCGAGTTTCTGCACGCGCACAAGAAGTCTCTCGTGACCCAACGCGAGGTGGGGCACGATACGGCGAGTTTCGCATCCGCTCTGAAACACGTACTGCGGCAGGACCCCGACGTGATTCTCATCGGGGAGCTGCGTGACCTCGAGACCATTCAGGTGGCTCTGACCGCCGCCGAGACCGGGCACCTCGTGTTCGCGACGCTGCACACGCAGAGTGCGGCGCAGACCATCGACCGCATCATCGACGTATTTCCGCCGCACCAGCAGAACCAGGTGAGATCGCAGCTCGCCCAGACCCTGCAGGGCGTGGTCTGCCAGACCCTGGTGAAGTGGGCGAACGGTTCCGGCCGGGTGGTGGCGACCGAGGTACTCGTGACCACACCAGCCATCGCCAACCTCATTCGCGAGGGCAAGACGCACCAGATCGAATCGATGATGCAGACCGGCCGGGAACGCGGCATGCACACCATGGACCAGCATCTCGCCGAGCTCGTGAACACCGGGCAGATCACCCGCAAGGCCGCGCTCGCGAAGGCCCACGATGCCGACGGGCTCGATCTGCTCGTGCATCGCACCGACCCGGTGGCGGGCGGCGGAGCCTTCGCCTTCGCCGGGGCGAGCGGGGGATACAGCTCGGGGTTCAACGCCGACGCCGGCTACGACGCCGGCCGCGATGCCGACTACAACACCGGGTTCTCCCGGGCGGTGATCTGATGCCGCAGCCACTCGCCTTCAGCTACACCGGCCGCGACACCACCGGCAAGACCGTCAAGGGCCGGGTTGATGGGCAGAGCTCGGGGCAGGTGGCGACGCGACTGAACGCGCAGGGCGTCGCGCCCGTGTCGATCGTGGAGGCCCCGCCGGCCACCGGCATGGCGCGCTCCATCTCGCTGCCGGGCTTCTCCCGCGGGGTGCGTCTGAAAGACCTCGCCATTCTGAGCCGGCAGTTCGCGACCATGATCGCGGCCGGGCTGTCACTGCTGCGGGCGCTGCGCATTCTCACGGAGCAGACCGAGAGCAAACCGCTCGCTGCGGTGCTCGTCGTGGTACGGGACGACGTCGAAGCCGGGCAGTCGATCTCGGAGGCACTTGCGAAGCATCCGCTGGCCTTTCCGCCGATCATGGTGAACATGGTGCGAGCCGGCGAGACCGGCGGCTTTCTCGACCGGGCGCTGGGCTCGATCGCCGAGAACTTCGAAAAGGAGGTCAAGCTGCGCGACACCATCAAGTCGGCCATGACCTACCCGGTGATCGTGCTCTCGATGTCGGTCGCCGCCGTGATGATCATGCTGATCTTCATCGTGCCCATCTTTCAGGACATGTTCGCCGGCCTCGGCGGGGCGCTGCCGCTGCCCACCCAGCTGCTCGTGACGCTGTCGCAGTCGATGATCTACATCGTGCCGATCGGCCTCGTTTCCGGCGTCGCATTCGCCCTGTGGTGGCGCCGCAATAAGCACACCGACCGGGTGCGGCAGACGCTCGATCCGCTGCGGCTGAAACTGCCGGTGTTCGGACCGTTGCAGAAGAAGATCTCCGTGGCGCGATTCAGCCGCAACTTCGCCAACATGCTCGGCGCCGGCGTGCCCATTCTGCAAGCGCTGAAGATCGTAGGGGAGACCAGCGGAAACTGGGCCATCGAGAACGCCCTGGCGCAGGTTGCCGAGGGCGTGCGCCGCGGCCAGTCGGTCTCGGAGCCGCTGCAGGAGCATCCGATCTTTCCCGCCATGGTCACCCAGATGATCGCGGTCGGGGAAGACGCGGGCACGCTCGAGCTGATGCTCGACAAGATCGCCGACTTCTACGATCAGGAGGTGCAGTCGGCCACCGAGCAGCTCACCGCCATGATCGAGCCCCTGCTGATCGCCTTTCTCGGTGTTGTCATCGGCGGCATGGTCATCGCCCTCTACCTGCCCATCTTCAGCATCGCGAGCATGATCCAGTAGGCCGGGACTGCCTCCGACCCCCGCCCAGGCGGGGGCCTTGGGCATGCCCAGACCCGGTTCGGACCGCCCCTTTCAGGGGGCGTCCGTTATGGGGGTGGGGAATACCCAAATCACCCGCAAACGTGGGTCGTGCTCGAGAAAATCTCGCCCCTAATCTGAAGCTCCGATCGCACCCTCGATCGGAAGAATCACCGCACAGCATTACGAGTCCTTACCCGGCTCGCTTTCGCACCACCCACTCCAACCCGAATGGACACCCCCATGCTTACTCGCCTGCTCGCTTCCCTCAACCTGCGCCGCGCACGTTTCACCGAGAACCAGAAAGGGTTCACGTTGATCGAGCTGCTCGTCGTCGTGATCATCATTGGAATTCTCGCGGCCATCGCCATCCCGGTCTACCTGGGAGTGCAGAACAACGCCAAGGACGCGAGCGTCAAGAGCGACCTCGCCAACGCCAAGACCGCCATCATCGCCGTGCAGACCGAGACCGGTGCCATGCCGGCCACCGCCGCGTTCACGGCCATTCCCGGCGTCGTCAGCTACGGCTTCACCCAGGGCCCGAACACCACCACGATCAACTACGTGAATCTCACCGCCAGCACGTTCTGCATTGGCGCCACGAGCTCGATCGGTTCGCAGTACTACGTGACGGAGTCCGCCGCCATCGCCAAGGTCGACGCCGCCCACCCGGGGACCGGCTGCACCTTCTAAGCCACGCAAGCGGATGCGCCGGCCCGGCCGCAGCATCCGCTGGCAGCCCTGCTTCATCTCTCTGCACCGCTACCTCTCCCAATCGGCATGAGCCGGGGTAGGCCTTCGGGTCGCCCCGGCCGCGCGGTTTTCTCACCCTGACCTCGCGAAGGAGGCTCTCGTGCACACCCTGCTCCGTCACCTGGGCCGCCGCATCGCCCGAAACGCCACCGGTAACAACAGCAACGACGCCGGCATCAGCCTCATCGAAGTTCTCATCGCCATGCTGATCTTCGCCGTCATCGCGGTCGGTGTGGGCTACGGCATCGTCACCTCCCTCTACCTCAGCAACGACGCCCGGTCACGCGAAGCCGCCACCAACCTCGCAGCGCAGGAGATCGACCTGGCCCGATCGGCGGGCGACGTGTTCAGCGTGCTCGACCGCACCACCACCGTCGTGCAGAACGGCACGACCTTCAGCGTGCACCGCTCCACCGACTGGGAAACCACCACCGGTGCCGACGGCAACTGCGGATCCGGCGGCGGCCAGCTGCGCTACCGCCGCGTCAACGTCTCCGTCACTTGGGACAGCATGCGCGCAACGACCCCGGTCGTGCGCGCCGACAGCGCTCTCGCCCCTGGCAGCCGCATCAACGATCCCGGCCTCGGCACCATCCTCGTCTCGGTGCTGACCGCTTCCGGCAGCGGCGCCGCCGGTGTGGCCATCTCAGCCGTGCCTGGCGTCGTGCCCAATGCTGCTGCAACCTTGACCGAGACCCCAACGGCAACGGATGCGCAGGGTTGCAGCTATCTGCTCAAGGTCAAACCCGGCACGTACGACGTGAGCGCGTCCCGACCGAACTTCGTCGACAAGAACCAGGCGAGCTCGTCGACGATGACCGTCGGCGTTGCGGCCGGGGGAGCAGCATCCGTTGCCTTCGCCTATGACCTGGCCGGCACGATTACGGCCAGCTACGGCACGAACGTGACCTCGGGAACCACCCTGCTCCCGAACGACCTGCACACAACCTGGCGCAGCACCTATGCCGCCTATACGCCCCTGAACGCTAGTACCGCCACCACCCAAGCGGTTCGGCTGCATCCATTCGCGTCGGGCTATCAGGTATTCGCGGGCAGCTACGTGGCACCCACGCCCACCACGAACGGCTGCGTCGCGGTCGATCCGGCGGCCTGGACGACGCCGGCCCCCGACGGCGCGATCGGCACGGCGGCGGCCCAGGTCGCCACGCTGCCCGGTGGCGGCGCGAGCGTGGACGTACCGCTCGGCGTGCTGACCGTGTCCGGCCTGGCCGGGCAGTACCTGCTGGCCGTCTCACAGCCGGCCGGAGTTGCGGCCGGAGACCCCGGCTGCGCTCTCGAGACCACCTTCAGCTTCGGGCCGCTGCCCGCCGGCCCCTCGGCCCAACTCGGCCTCCCGTTCGGTTCATTCGCACTGTTCTCTGGTGCCTCCAGCGCCACGACAATCGCACCGGTCCCGGCGGCGAACCTGGTCCTACTCACTCGCGGCAGCATTGCCGGGTCCGTCGTCACGCTGGACCCGCGCCTGGTCGTGGCCCCGTGACGCGCTGGCAGCTGCTGCGGGCAGGCAACCGGGAGAGCGGGCTCTCCCTCGTTGAACTGCTCGTCTCGATGGTGCTGCTCGGCGTGCTTCTAAGCATGATCTCCGGACTCTACATCTCTGCGACCCGGTCGCTCGATCAGGCCAAGTCGCTCGGCAGTAATACCCGACAGGTGTCCAACGGTATGAACGAGGTGGCTCGGGTCATCCGCGCGGCCACGGCGAACCCCGTGGCGGGGCATCCGCTCTCCGACCCGGCCGTCGAGGAGGCGACCGCGGAAGCGCTCACCCTGTACGCCTACGTCAACCTCGGCATGTCGGCGCAGCGGCCGGTGAAAATTCAGCTGGCGGTCGACGCCGACCGGCGCCTCATCGAGACCCGCTGGGCGTCGATCGCGCTCGCCGGCGGATTCTTCTCCTTCGAAACGACGCCCCAGTCGTCGCGCATCGTCGCCGAGAGCGTCGCGCCGGGCGGCACCGCACTGTTTCGCTACCTGGACAGCGCGGGGGTGCCCGTGGCCAGCGCCGGTGCCTTCACGGCCACCGAGCTGCGCAGCATCGCCGCCATTTCGGTGAATCTCACCGTGCAGGCCAGCCCGACGGATGCTCGCAGCGCGGTCACCCTGCAGAATACGGTCGGTATGCCCAACGTGGCTCTGGCGGCCCGGCCATGAGCGCCCGGTCGAACGCGCGCGGCTCCGCCTTCGTGCGCGCAGCTCGCGCGCGCCTCGGGCGCGGGCCGAATGAACCGGACGCCGCTTCCGAACGCGGCGCGGCGCTCGTCGTCGTGATCGGCCTCGGGCTGCTGCTGCTCACGCTCGTCGCCACCGCTATGACGTTCTCGGTCAGCGGCAGCCTCAAGGCCACGAGTGATCAAAACTGGAACGGCGCAATGGCCGCCGCCTATGCCGGGGTCGCCGACTACGAAAGCCGCCTCGCCAACGACAACACCTACTTTCATTATGGCAACTCGGCCGCCGCCTTCAGCGTCGGAAGCGCTCTGACGCCTCCCTCTGTGCCCAATCCCGCGTTCGACGTGGGAGCCGCGGGCGGCTGGGGCAGCGTCGCCGGCAGCGGCGGCACGGCCAGCTACCGGTACGAGGTCGACAACTCCGTCTATTCCGCCTCGGGCGTTCTGCGCATCCGCTCCACCGGCCGGGTGGGCACCTCCACCCGTAGCATCGTTGCCAACCTGCGCCAGGACGGGTTCATTGACTACCTCTATTTCACGATCTATGAGATCCAGGATCCGGAACAGAGCGGCCTGACCGCCTGCGCCGACACCTATGCCTGGGCGGGCCGCTCAGTACCGTGTAGAGATATCGCCTTCGGCGGCGGCGACGTCATCAACGGTCCGGCGCACTCCAACGACACCATCCGCATCTGTGATGCCACGTTCAACGGGCTGGTCACCACCGGAAGCCCGGGTCCGACCGGGTCGAATTACCTCAAACAGAACTCGAACGGCGGCGCCTGCTCCGGTCAAGTATTCAACGGCGGCCAGCCGACGACCAGCCCGGTCATCGCGATGCCGGCTACCAACATGCAGCTCAAGCAGGAAACCCGGACCGACGCCGGTATCGACGCTCCGGGTTGCCTCTACACCGGCCCGACCAGCATCGTACTGAATAGCTCGGGCACGATGACCATCCGTTCGCCCTGGACCAAGAAGACCCGCATCGTCGGGGACCCGGCGACGTCGGGCAGCACGCCGGCGGCCTGCGGCCTACCGGGAAATGCCAATGGCCAGCTCGGCTCTACGGCCGGCGCCACCGTCCCGGTGTTGAACGCGAACCTGCTCTTCGTCCAGAGCGTTCCGGGCGTCGTGACTGATCCGAACTATACGAGCAGCACCGACTGGCCGAGCGGCCAAAGCGCGGCCACCTGCTCCGTCGGCAACGGAATCGGCTTTCCCGTGACGCATGAAACCGCGCCAAGCGCCCGGTCCTATGACTGCCGGAGGGGTGATGCCTTCGTCAAGGGAACCCTGGACGGCACGATGACCATCGCCACCGACAACTTTCTCTACGTCACCGGCGACATCATTTATTCGGATGCATCCACCGACGTGCTCGGGCTGGTCGCGCAGAATGCCATCTGGGTTTGGAACCCGTACTGCGACAGTACGCATGGGGTGATTTGCCCGGGGGTTGGCCGCGGTGCAGGCGGCGCCATCCTGCCTGACAATCGGCGCATCGACGCGGCCATGCTCTCGCTCGACCACACCATTCAGGTGCAGAACTACGACCGCGGCGGCGCGCAGGGAACGCTCACCATCAACGGTTCCCTCGCACAGAAGTACCGCGGGATCGTGCGCTCCGGCAGCAACGGTTACACCAAGAACTACACTTACGATCCGCGCTTTCGCTACATAGCGCCGCCCAAATTCCTCTCGCCGGTGTCGGCCCGCTACAGCGTGAACCTGCTGGTTGAAGTGAGTTCGGCGTTCACCGCGCGGGGTGCGGCGGTTCCGTAATGACCGGCCGCGCCCAGCATCCACTCGTCAGTTCACCCGTCCCTATATATAAGGAGCACTCCTCGTGGCCCAGAGCGTCGTAGGAATAGACATCGGCACCGCGCATCTGCGCGCCGTAGAGGTTCGAAACCCCGGCAAGACCCGGCCCACCGTGCTGCGCTACCACGAGGTGCCACTGCCGACCGGCGCCGTCAGCGGCGGTGAGGTGCTCGAACCGCACACCGTCGCGGCCGCGCTCAAGGCACTGTGGTCGAGTGGCGGGTTTCGATCCCGCCAGGTCGTGCTCGGCATGGGCAGCCAGCGGGTGCTCGCCCGCGACCTGAGCGTGCCCAAAATGTCGCTGGCGCGCATTCGCCAGTCGCTGCCGTTCGAGGTGCAGGACCTGCTGCCGGTGCCCGTCGCCGACGCGCTGCTCGACTTCTATCCCATCTCCGAATCCACCACCGAGCACGGGCCCACCGTGAACGGGCTGCTCATCGCGGCGGTCAAGGCCGCGGTGGTCGCCAACGTGTCGGCGGCCCGCCTGGCCGGCCTCACCACGATCGACGTCGACCTCATCCCGTTCGCGGTCAGCCGTCTGCTGGTCACCCGCCCCGGCATCGACGGCGTCGTCGCCGTGATCGACCTCGGCGCCACCACCACGAGCGTGGTCATCACCCGGCAGGGCGTGCCGCAGTTCGTGCGTATCATCCCCACCGGAGGCGACGACGTCACCCAGGCGCTCGCGGCTGGCCTGAAAACGGATGCTGCCACCGCCGACCTGCGGAAGCGTCGCGTCGGCCTGCTGGCCGCGACCACCGCCGACGGGACGCCCCGCCACGAGGTTTCCTTCGACGGGATCCTCGCCGGCGGATCGGGCCCGATCGACACGGCCGGAGCCCACATCATCGCCGAGGTCATGAACGACCAACTCGGCAGTGTGGTCAACACCCTCAGCTATTACGCGAGTACCCGGCCGAGCGACCCGGTGACCGCGATCGTGCTCAGCGGCGGGGGAGCCCAGCTGCCGGGGCTGCCGGAGGCCGTGTCGAAACTGACCCGGTTGGGGGTGACAACGGGGGATCCGTTGTCGACGGTGGGGCTGGCATCCGCTATCGACGCGGAGGGGCTGCGTCTCGGCAGCGCCGCCTACACCGTGGCCCTCGGACTTGCGCTCGGGCGTGCCGCATGAGTCGCCGTGCGAAAGATGAAGCGCTCGTCATCGGCGGCGATCAGCGGCTCGACCTGCTGCCGCCCGAGGTGCGCGCTGAGCGGCGCGGCCAGCAGCAACGTCGGCGCCTGAGCCTCGGCGTCGTCGGAGTGGCCGTGATCGTGGGGCTGCTCGTCGGCTCGGCGACGGCGCTCTCGCTGACGGCGCAGGCCGACCTGGCCAGCGAGCAGGCGCGCACCGCGACCCTGTTGACCGATCAAGGCCAGTACTTTGCCGTGCGGGCCCTGCAAAACCGGGTCACCCTCACCGAGGCGGCGCAGCGGGTGGGAGCCTCCACCGAGATCGACTGGACGGACTACCTGGGCGCCGTGCAGAACACCCTTCCGAGCAGCGTGGCGATCAGTTCCGTGCAGGTCGACTCGGCCACGCCGCTCGCGGCCTACGCCCAGGCGACCGCGCCGTTGCAGGGGGTGCGGGTGGCGACGGTGTCGTTCACCGCCACGAGTGCCCTGCTGCCGGACATTCCGGCCTGGCTGAGCGCGCTCGGCACCCTTGACGGATTCGCCGACGCCCTGCCCGGCTCGGTCGCCCTCGACCAGACCACCGGCATCTACACGGTCACCATCACCATGCACGTCAACGATCTGGCGTTCGCGCATCGTTTCGACCCGACGTCCGATCCGAAGGAAGAGAAGCAGCCATGAACCACAGCAAACTCTGGCTCATCGGCTCGGTGCTGGTGACGAGCGTCATCGTCGTGCTCGGCTGGCTGCTCGGCATTGCCCCGCAACTCGACAGCATGAACGCCGCCAACGCGAGCCGCGCCGCCGTGCAGGCGACGAACGCCGGGCACGTGGCCCTGCTCGCTCGCCTCAAGCACGACTTCGCGAACCTCGACGCCCTCACGACGACAGCGGATGCGCTCGCCGAGTCGGTGCCGAGCGGCTCGGCGATGCCGGCCCTGGTAGATCAGCTCGACGCCGAGGCCCTGGCCGCCGGCCTCACCCTGACCGGAATGACGGTGACCGAGGCGGTGGCCTACGCGCCGATCCTTCCGGTCGCGGCGGGGGTGCCCGCGGTGACCGATGCGGCGGCGGCTCCGGCGGCTGTGCCGGCGGTCGCGCCTGTTGCGCCCGCAGCTCTGGCCGCGACGGTCGCGACGGAGGTCACCGCCGCCAACTTCGCGGCCTTCCCGCTGCAGGTCACCGTGACGGGCAGCTACGCCGAGGTGCTCGACTTCGTCTCCCGTCTGCAGTCCGGGAGCCGATTGTTCCTCGTCAGCGGCCTCGACACCGCCCGGGCGCCCGGGCCGGCTGGCCTGGTGAACGCGACCGTCTCTGGACTGGTGTATTCGCTCGTTGCAGCGGCGCCGGCATCCGTTGGATAATACGGCGGCGCGCCGAGTCTTCATGGCATTTGCTGCGCCCTTGGTACAGTAGAAGTCAGTCACGGCGAAGGCCACGAGGAGTTCAGCATGAGCGACAACACGCCAATCGACGGCAAGAAGAACCCGGAAACGGATGCTGCCGCAGCGCCCGATGTGAGCCCGGCCGAGCACGGTTCCAGCGACCAGGGCGAGCACGCTGCGCCGGCAGCTGGGGCGGTGGAGCCGGAACCCGTGCAGGAACCCATCGTCATCGACTATGACGCCATCAACGCCAACCTGAGCGCGGCTGAGCGCGCCGATGCCGTGACGGCCTCGGCGGACGACCGCAACCTGGCACCCATGTCCACGGCCGCCCCGGTCGCGTCCGCTGATGCCGACGCGCCGAGCCTGGCCGACGACTACGCCGATTCCTATGCTCCCGCTCAGACCGTCCCGGCCACGAGCACGGCTTTCGACTCCGAGCCGGTCGTGCAGATCGTGCCGGAGGAGCGCGTCGTGGGAACGGCCACCGGCGTGGAACAGCCGGTCGAAGAAGTTACCGTGGCCACTGCGCCGTCCTACACACCGCCGGCCCAATCGCCCATCTATGTGCAGGCGCCCACCAAGCCGAAGGACCGCAGCAACCGGGGCGGCGGCATTCTCATCGCCCTGCTCGCCACGGTCGTCTTCGCGGTGCTCTACGCCGTCGCGGCGTTCATCATCATCGGTGTGACGAGCACGACCATCGCCGACACCGTCAGCGGGTTCACCGAGTTTGCTGCGCTGCCGGTGTTCTACCTTCCGGTCATCTTTTTCTTCCTGGCCTACAGCGCCCTGATCGCCCTGGTCAACCGGGGCGGCTGGTGGGCCTACGTGCTCTTCGGATTCCTCGTCGGCGTCATTGTCTACTTCTCCTACATCGGCGCGGCCATGCTCGGCCTCGTCCTCGACGGCCGGTCCGACGGACTCAGCCCGGGCGAACTCAGCCGCATCGTCGGCAGCCTGTGGCTGAACCCCGGGGCCATCGCGGCCGGGCTCATCGCCCGGGAGGTACCGATCTGGGCCGGAGCCTGGATCGCCCGCCGCGGACGCCGCGTCACCGCTAAGAACCTTGAGGCGCGCACCGAGTACGAACGCCTGCTCGCCGACGGCCCGCACCTCACCCGCCCGTAGCCCCAGGCTTCTCGCCCCGGCTCCTTATTGCGGACGAGGCCCGGGCCCGGAACGTCGGGGCCGGTCTCGGGCAGGCCGGGGCCGGCATCCGCTGGGCCGCGCGCAGCACCCCGCGGGCCTACGCTGGAGCCATGCGGGAATACCGAAAGTACGCGATCACCGTGGCGGCGTTCTCGGTGGCCCTGTACGTGGCCCTGATCGTGGCGGCGTTCGGGGTGCTGAGCCTGCTGCTCAACCGCGACGTCATCAACGAAACGGATGCCGGCGCCCTCCTCGGCCCCATCATGGTCACCACCGCAGTCCTCGCGCTGGTCTGGGTCGTGCTCAGCGCGGTATTGCGCTCGCCCGAACGGTTGGCGCACGTTCCGCCCCCGCCGATTTTCATGGCCGGCGCCGCCGCTTACCTGGGCTATTGCGTCTCCGGGGGAGTGTTCTACAGCCTCGGTGCCGGCGAACTCTTTCGCTCGGTCGTCTTCATCGGCGGCGAGATGATCAGCCCGTTCGCGATCGCCGTGGCCGTGAGCGGCTGGCTCATCGCATTTCTGTTCTTCGTCGTGCTGCTCGCCAAACCCTCGGGCTCTGGCGCTCCCGAGTGGCCCTGGGAGAAGAACGACGACAACTAGCCCGCGTGTCGTTGCCATCCCACGCGTGAGGCGGGTACGAGTACCCTTGTGCACTATGGACAGGTCCATCGAGTCGCGCGTCAACCACGAGGTTGAGACCTGGCTGCGCTGGATCACCCGCTGGCGCCCCGCGACGCACCGCGGCCGCGCCCGCCTCTGTCGTCAGTGCTTCGGGTCCCCGATCGTCGCCTCCGCCGGAATCGCCGTCGACGTGCCCCACGTCGTGCAGCACGCCCTGTCGATGCGCATGAAGATCGTGATCGACGCGTCGGTCGACGAATACACCGAACTCAACCTGCCCATGCTCGCGCACGAGCTCAACCTGAGCGAGCGTCGCGAATCCGCCCAGGCCTACCGGCCCGCCGAGGGGCTCGACCCGGAGTTTCGCGGCCTCGACCTCGACCCCCAACCGGCAGCGGATGCCCCCTACCTCTTCACCTTCAGCGAGCTCGCCGACCAGCAGCCCCCCGAACCCCAGCCGGCGTCCACCCAGTCTGTGACGCCCCATGCCAGCAAACCCGCCGACCCCCTCCCGCCGCTCACTGCCGAGGAGAAGGCCGCGCTGAAGGGCGAGATGCAGCTCGCCGACGAGTTCGCGACCCAGGTCGGGCTTCGAGTCTGCGCGCAGCTCGCGCACGAGCGGCCCCGCCTGCTCGCTGCGATCGCGCAGTACGTCGAGCCGCAGGTGCAGGCCCTGCTCGCTGACCTCGAGAGCACCCTCGACTTCTGGCCGCGCAATCCTTAGTTGGGTCGCAGCATCCGCTCTCGTCGCTTTCCGGGCCCGGTCCCGGAAAACGGGCCCATGCTATGACGCCCGGGTTATGAGCCCGGCGTGCGTAAATTCAAGATCCCGGTGACCGGGCCCATGTTGTGAAAGCGGGACCACGATAGAACATGGGCCCAGCAACCGGGCCCGGGCCCGGGAAGAAGAAGTAGAAGAAGACCGGGGAAAAGGTAGCGAACGGGCGCCCGCGACCCGGGGCGCATCCCATTTGACCGGGCAGGCACCGTCGGGCTAGAATTACCGGGTGTGCGCTTTGTCGTGCGCCTGAATTTTGCCCTCTTGAGAGCACAGGCCGAGATTCCACACATGCAGGGTTTGCTCATCGAGTAGCCCCCACGGCATACCCACCAAAACACGCGCGAGCAATCGTGTGGGTTCAAGCGGGTCCAGATGAACTCGACCAAATTCGAAAGAAGCGGTCGAATGCTAACCATCACAAAGCTGTCACCGTGCAGCAATAACAAGGAGTAATTAGTGCCCACCATTCAGCAGTTGGTCAGGAAGGGCCGTAGCCCCAAGGTCACCAAGACCAAGGCTCCCGCCCTGAAGTCCAACCCGCAGCAGCGCGGCGTTTGCACCCGCGTTTACACGACCACCCCGAAGAAGCCGAACTCGGCTCTGCGCAAGGTCGCCCGCGTCAAGCTTTCCAACGGCACCGAGGTCACCGCCTACATTCCCGGCGAGGGCCACAACCTGCAGGAGCACTCCATGGTGCTCGTGCGCGGAGGCCGTGTTAAGGACCTCCCCGGTGTGCGTTACAAAATCATTCGCGGCGCACTGGACACCCAGGCCGTCAAGAACCGCAAGCAGGCACGTAGCCGCTACGGCGCAAAGATGGAGAAGAAGTAATGCCCCGTAAAGGACCCGCTCCCAAGCGCCCTGTCATTGCCGACCCGGTTTACGGTGCACCCATCGTCAGCCAGCTCGTCAACAAGATCCTTCTCGATGGCAAAAAAGGCCTCGCCGAGCGCATCGTTTACGATGCCCTCGCCGGAGTCTCCGCCAAGAACGAGCTGGATGCCGTCGTCACGCTGAAGAAGGCACTCGACAACGTCCGTCCGACCCTCGAGGTTCGTTCGCGCCGCGTCGGTGGTTCCACGTACCAGGTTCCGGTTGAGGTCAAGCCGCACCGCGCCAACACCCTCGCGCTGCGCTGGTTGACCAGCTACGCCAAGGCGCGTCGCGAGAAGACCATGACCGAGCGTCTCACCAACGAGATCCTCGACGCGAGCAACGGCCTCGGTGCCGCTGTCAAGCGTCGTGAAGACACTCACAAGATGGCTGAAGCGAACAAGGCCTTCGCTCACTACCGCTGGTAGTTAGATCCATCGAGCATTCCTGATCGGTAAGCAGGCGCGTGCTGAGTTCTGCACGCGCCTGCACCACTGATCAGCGGATGCTTACGGCCCTGTTCCGCATACCCACCCCTACCCTTCCGGAGGACCCCCGTGGCACTTGACGTGCTCACCGACCTGAGTAAGGTCCGCAATATCGGCATCATGGCTCACATTGATGCTGGCAAGACCACCACGACTGAGCGCATCCTGTTCTACACGGGTGTCAACCACAAGATCGGCGAGACCCACGACGGCGCCTCGACGATGGACTGGATGGCGCAGGAGCAGGAACGTGGCATCACGATCACCTCCGCTGCGACGACGTGTTTCTGGGACAACAACCAGATCAACATCATCGACACCCCCGGACACGTGGACTTCACCGTAGAGGTGGAGCGTTCGCTCCGCGTCCTCGACGGTGCCGTTGCCGTGTTCGACGGCAAGGAGGGCGTTGAGCCCCAGTCCGAAACCGTGTGGCGTCAGGCCGACAAGTACGACGTGCCCCGCATTTGCTTCGTCAACAAGATGGACAAGCTTGGCGCCGACTTCTACTTCACGGTCGACACCATCATCAAGCGCCTCGGCGCGAAGCCGCTGGTCATCCAGCTGCCGATCGGTGCAGAGTCTGAATTCGAGGGTGTCGTTGACCTCGTTCAGATGCGTGCGCTGACCTGGCGCGGCGACTCCAAGGGTGACGTGGAGATGGGCTCGAAGTACGCCATCGAAGAGATCCCTGCTGACCTCGTCGAAAAGGCTGCCGAGTACCGCAAGCTCCTGCTCGAGACCGTCGCTGAAACCGACGACGACCTCATGGAGCGTTACTTCGCCGGCGAAGAGCTGACGGTTGCCGAGATCAAGGGCGCCATCCGAAAGCTCACCATCAACAGTGAGATCTACCCGGTTCTCTGTGGTTCTGCGTTCAAGAACCGCGGCGTTCAGCCGATGCTCGACGCTGTCATCGATTACCTTCCGACGCCGCTCGACGTGCCTGCCATTGAGGCACACGACCCGCGCGACGAAGAGAAGGTCATCATGCGTCACCCCGACGCCGAGGAGCCGTTCACGGCTCTCGCGTTCAAGGTTGCGGTGCACCCGTTCTTCGGTCGCCTCACCTACGTGCGCGTGTACTCGGGCCGTCTCGACTCCGGAGCCCAGGTCATCAACTCGACCAAGGGTAAGAAGGAGCGCATCGGCAAGATCTTCCAGATGCACGCCAACAAGGAGAACCCGGTGGCCTTCGTGACCGCCGGTCACATCTACGCGGTCATCGGCCTCAAGGACACCACCACGGGCGACACCCTGTGCGACCCGAACGCCCAGGTCGTACTTGAGTCCATGACGTTCCCTGACCCGGTCATCGAGGTCGCTATCGAGCCGAAGACCAAGCAGGACCAGGAAAAGCTGGGCCTTGCCATTCAGAAGCTCGCCGAAGAAGACCCCACTTTCCGTACCGAGCAGAACCAGGAAACTGGCCAGACGGTAATCAAGGGAATGGGTGAGCTTCACCTGGACATCCTCGTCGACCGCATGAAGCGTGAATTCAACGTTGAGGCGAACGTCGGCAAGCCCCAGGTTGCGTACCGCGAGACGATCCGCAAGTCCGTTGAGCGTCACGACTACACGCACAAGAAGCAGACCGGTGGATCCGGCCAGTTCGCGAAGATTCAGATCGCGATCGAGCCGATGGAAATCACTGCTGAGAAGTCGTACGAGTTCCTCAACAAGGTCACCGGTGGCCGTATCCCGCGTGAGTACATCCCCTCGGTGGATGCTGGAATTCAGGATGCGCTCCGCGTAGGCATCCTGGCCGGCTACCCGATGGTGGGCGTGCGCGCCAGCCTGCTTGACGGTGCTGCGCACGACGTCGACTCCTCGGAGATGGCCTTCAAGATTGCCGGCTCGATGGGCTTCAAGGAAGCCGTTCGTAAGGCGAACCCCGTTCTGCTCGAGCCGCTGATGGCGGTCGAAGTTCGTACCCCTGAGGAATACATGGGTGACGTAATCGGAGACCTCAACTCGCGTCGTGGGCAGATCCAGACCATGGAGGATGCGCAGGGCGTGAAGGTAATTCGCGCTCACGTTCCACTGTCGGAGATGTTCGGATACATCGGTGACCTGCGGTCGAAGACCAGCGGCCGTGCGGTGTACTCGATGACGTTCGAGAGCTATGCGGAGGTCCCGAAGGCTGTTGCCGACGAGATCATCAACAAGAACAAGGGCGAATAACCCCTAAGGTGGCCTACGGGCCCTGAATCGCTTAGGCCACCTGGCCCGAGTAACATAAGTAGACACATCCAGCGCATACCGGCCGCTCATAACGGCGGCCGTGAATTTGCACGCGAGTCCTGAGGAGGACCCACAGTGGCCAAGGCCAAGTTCGAGCGGACAAAGCCGCACGTAAACATCGGAACGATCGGTCACGTTGACCACGGAAAGACCACGCTGACTGCAGCGATCTCCAAGGTTCTTGCCGATAAGTTCCCCTCCAAGATCAACGTTCAGCGCGACTTCGCGTCGATTGACTCGGCTCCGGAAGAACGCCAGCGCGGCATCACGATCAACATTTCGCATGTTGAATACGAGACCGACAAGCGTCACTATGCGCACGTCGATGCTCCGGGCCACGCTGACTACATCAAGAACATGATCACCGGTGCTGCTCAGATGGACGGCGCAATCCTCGTGGTTGCCGCAACTGACGGCCCGATGGCTCAGACCCGTGAGCACGTTCTTCTCGCCAAGCAGGTCGGCGTTCCGACCCTGCTCGTCGCGCTGAACAAGGCCGACATGGTTGATGACGAAGAGATCATGGAGCTCGTTGAGCTCGAAGTTCGTGAACTTCTCTCCAGCCAGGGTTTCGATGGCGACAACGCCCCCGTCATCCAGGTCTCCGCACTCAAAGCGCTTGAAGGCGACGAGAAGTGGACCGCCAACATCCTTGAGCTCATGAAGGCTGTTGACGACTTCATTCCGGACCCGATCCGCGACAAGGACAAGCCGTTCTTGATGCCGATCGAGGACGTCTTCACGATCACCGGCCGTGGCACCGTTGTTACGGGCCGCGCCGAGCGTGGAACCCTCAAGATCAACTCCGAGATCGAGATCGTCGGCATCCGCCCGACGCAGAAGACCACGGTTACCGGTATTGAGATGTTCCACAAGCAGCTCGACGAGGCTTGGGCCGGCGAGAACTGTGGACTTCTTCTTCGTGGCACCAAGCGCGAAGACGTTGAGCGCGGCCAGGTCGTCGTCAAGCCGGGTTCGGTTACGCCGCACACCGACTTCGAGGGCACCGCGTACATCCTCAGCAAGAACGAGGGTGGCCGTCACAACCCGTTCTACGCGAACTACCGCCCGCAGTTCTACTTCCGCACCACGGACGTCACCGGCGTCATCACGCTGCCCGAGGGCACCGAGATGGTCATGCCTGGCGACACCACCGACCTGACTGTCGCGCTGATTCAGCCGATCGCCATGGAAGAGGGCCTCGGCTTCGCTATCCGTGAAGGTGGCCGCACCGTCGGCGCCGGCACGGTGACCAAGATCATCAAGTAGTCTTTTTTATCTACTGATCTCCTGAAAGGGGGTCGGGCCTTCGGGCCCGGCCCCCTTTTGTGTACCCAGCAGGCACGGAGCACCCCGCGGGCACGCCCCCTGAAGTCGCGTCCCATATTTCAAGCAGATGACGTTTGCTCGCCTACCCGGGGCGAGAATCGTGATATCCGGTTATGGTCTGCGCATGCAGATATCGAAACTGGAAATGCGCATCCTGATGGTGATCGCGGTCGTCGTGGTCGGCGTCCTCGCTGTGGTGATCGTGCCGCGCCTGGCCGGATCCGCTCCCGCTGCCCAATCCGCCGCCACCCGGGTGACACCGACCCCGGCGCCGACCATCATTCCCACACCAACCCCGTCGGCCAGCGCGCAGACCGAGGAGCAGATTCTCGATAACATCGTGGCCAGCACCGTGAGCGTCTACAGCGTTCTGGTCTGCGACAGCCTGAAGGAATACGCCACCCTGTCGATTCCCGAGATCATCACCGAGGTGCTCGCCGAATACCCGACGACCGGCTTGTCGGAGCAATCCCGCCAGATCATGGCCGAGCGCGTGCTCACCGAATCCTCCGCGAAGAGCTGCCCCGAGCAGAGCCCGCGTGTGGCCGCCGGCATCACCCAGGGCTAGCTCCGCCAGCAGCACGAAAACGGATGCCCGCAGCCGGGCGGCGGCGTGCATCGGCTGCTCTATCGCGCGACACGCCGCGCGCGACACGCCCGGGTTGCATGTAATGGCAACTGTGTGGCAGACTCTTCTAGTTCAACACTTTCGGCGTGCGCTACGCGTAGCCGGAATCACTGCCAGGCAGTGCATAGTCGCGTCACACTCTTTCGAAAAACACCTGTGCTTTATCAAGCATCGAAAGAGCGTTGATTGCAGGCTAGGCCGCAGGGAGCAGAGCGCAGCATAAATCAACGATCTGGTCGGCGTGGGTAAAACCGTGCCGTCCCCCAGAGTCTGCTTCTGGGAGTCGACGTTGACGATGAGCGTCGGTTATTCGGCGTGAAATCGAAATTGACATATGAACAGTGGTGCTAATAGCAGCAGTGCTACTACGGCGTCCAATGCAACCTCGGCAAATCGTGCCGTTGTCTGTAAGACGCCTCGACAGAGAGAGAGTTCGACATGGCGGGACAGAAGATCCGCATTCGACTTAAGTCGTATGACCACGAGGTCATCGACATTTCGGCGCGCAAGATCGTCGACACAGTGACCCGTGCGGGCGCTACAGTCGTCGGCCCGGTGCCGCTTCCGACCGAGAAGAACGTGGTGTGTGTCATCCGTTCCCCTCATAAGTACAAGGACAGCCGGGAGCACTTTGAAATGCGCACCCACAAGCGTCTGATCGACATCATTGACCCGACCCCGAAGGCTGTTGACTCGCTCATGCGCCTCGACCTTCCGGCCGACGTCAACATCGAGATCAAGCTCTAGGGCCCGCGATGTCTTACTCCGATACCAAGACCACCAAGGGTCTCCTCGGCAAGAAGCTCGGCATGACCCAGGTGTGGGATGAGAACAACAAGCTTGTTCCCGTTACCGTCATCGAGATCGCGCCGAACGTTGTCACGCAGATTCGCACCAAGGCCGTCGACGGCTACAACGGCGTTCAGATCGCCGCTGGCCCCATCGACCCGCGCAAGGTCAACAAGCCCCTTGCCGGTCACTTCGACAAGGCCGGCGTCACGCCGCGTCGCCACATCACCGAGCTCCGCACCGCGGATGCCGCTGACTACAACCTGGGCCAGGAGCTCACCGTTGACGGTGTCTTCGCTGCCGGCACCAAGGTTGATGTCATGGGCACCAGCAAGGGTAAGGGTTTCGCCGGTGTTATGAAGCGTCACAACTTCAAGGGTGTCTCCTCCTCTCACGGTTCGCACCGCAACCACCGCAAGCCCGGTTCCATCGGTGCTTCCTCGACCCCGAGCCGTGTCTTCAAGGGCATGCGCATGGCCGGTCGTATGGGTGGCGAGCGCGTAACCGTGCTGAACCTCAAGGTGCACGCTATTGACGCCGACAAGGGCCTCATGCTCGTCAAGGGTGCCGTTCCCGGTGCTCGTGGCCGCCTCGTATTCGTTCGCAACGCAGTGAAGGGAGCGTAGTCCTTATGGCTACAGCACTCGACATCATTGACGCCAAGGGCAAGAAGGCAGGCTCTGCCGAGCTTCCCGACGAGCTCTTCGACGTTCCCGCCAACATTCCCCTCATCCACCAGGTCGTTGTCGCGCAGCTCGCTGCCGCACGCCAGGGAACGAGCAAGGTCAAGCGCCGTGGAGAAGTTTCCGGTGCCGGCCGCAAGCCGTTCAAGCAGAAAGGAACCGGTCGCGCTCGTCAGGGCTCGATCCGCGCTCCCCAGATGACCGGTGGTGGAATCGTCCACGGACCGACCCCGCGCAGCTATGACCAGCGCACCCCGAAAAAGATGATCGCCGCAGCCCTCAAGGGTGCACTGAGCGACCGCGCCCGCGGTGGCCGCCTGCACATTGTCGAGGCACTGTTCACGGCTGAGACCCCCAACACGAAGATTGCCCTGGAGCTGCTCACGCAGATCGCCACGAGCAAGCACGTGCTGGTCGTTCTCGAGCGTACCGACGAGACCACGTTGCGCAGCATTCGCAACATCCCGACGGTGCACATCCTCTCGTGGGATCAGCTCAACGCCTATGACGTGCTCGTCAGCGACGACATCGTCTTCACCACCGGCGCGTTCAACGCGTTCGTGGAGAGCAAGACCAAGAAGGAAGAGGTGGCCGCATAATGACTATCGCGACCAACAAGGACCCCCGCGACATCATCATCTCTCCGGTTGTCTCTGAGAAGAGCTACGGCCTGATTGACGAGGGTAAGTACACCTTCATCGTTGACCCCCGCTCGAACAAGACGGAGATCAAGCTCGCGATCGAAAAGATCTTCAAGGTGCAGGTCGCTTCGATCAACACCCTGAACCGCGTGGGCAAGACTCGCCGCACCAAGTTCGGCATGGGCAAGCGCAAGGACACCAAGCGTGCCATTGTCACGCTCAAGTCTGGCTCCATCGACATCTTCACGGCCGTCGGCTAAGCGACAGGCAGAGGGATAACTAATGGCTATTCGT
Source organism: Cryobacterium glaciale (assembly GCF_004402535.1). GTDB lineage: Bacteria > Actinomycetota > Actinomycetes > Actinomycetales > Microbacteriaceae > Cryobacterium > Cryobacterium glaciale. Next base: position 33,286 of record NZ_SOEY01000016.1, read on the forward strand.
AAGTACAAGCCCACGACCCCGGGTCGACGCGGTTCATCCGTTGCCGACTTCGCGGAAATCACGCGTTCCACCCCGGAGAAGTCGCTTCTGCGTCCGCTCCACAAGACCGGTGGACGTAACAACCAGGGCCGTATCACGACCCGTCACATCGGTGGTGGCCACAAGCGCCAGTACCGCGTGATCGACTTCAAGCGCAACGACAAGGACGGCGTCAACGCCCGCGTCGCTGAAATTGAATACGACCCGAACCGCACGGCGCGCATCGCGCTCCTGCACTTCATCGACGGCACGAAGCGTTACATCATCGCGCCGAACAAGCTCTCACAGGGCGACATCATCGAGTCGGGAGCCGGGGCTGACATCAAGCCCGGCAACAACCTGCCGTTGAAGAACATCCCCACCGGTACCATCATTCACGCGATCGAGCTGCGTCCGGGCGGTGGCGCCAAGATGGCCCGCTCCGCCGGTTCGTCGGTTCGCCTCGTCGCGAAGGAGGGCGTCTACGCCCAGCTTCGTCTGCCGTCTGGTGAAATCCGCAACGTGGATGCTCGCTGCCGCGCGACGATCGGCGAGGTCGGCAACGCCGAGCAGTCGAACATCAACTGGGGCAAGGCCGGACGTATGCGCTGGAAAGGCGTTCGCCCGACCGTTCGTGGTGTTGCCATGAACCCGGTCGATCACCCGCACGGTGGTGGTGAGGGTAAGACGTCCGGTGGACGTCACCCCGTCAGCCCCTGGGGCCAGAAGGAAGGGCGCACCCGCCACCCGAATAAGGAAAGCGACAAGCTCATTGTTCGTCGCCGCACCGTCGGCAAGAAGCGTAAGTAGGAGTAGACGATGCCAAGAAGTCTTAAGAAAGGCCCTTTCGTTGACGACCACCTGCTTCGCAAGGTGTTCGCGGCGAACGAAGCCAAGAGCAAGAACGTAATCAAGACCTGGTCGCGCCGCTCGATGATCATCCCCGACATGCTCGGACACACCATCGCAGTGCACGACGGACGCAAGCACATCCCGGTGTTCGTCACCGAGAGCATGGTCGGACACAAGCTCGGCGAGTTTGCGCCCACCCGCACCTTCCGTGGACACGTGAAGGACGACAAGAAGGGCCGTCGCCGCTAACGCGGGGACGTGAAGGAGGAGAAGAAATGGTGGAGTCGATCGCACGCGTGCGTCACATCCGCGTTACCCCCCAGAAGGCTCGTCGCGTTGTCAACATGATCCGCGGCAAGCAGGCGCACGAAGCGCTGGGAATTCTGAAGTTCGCGCCCCAGGGCGCGAGCGATCCGGTGTACAAGCTGGTGGCTTCGGCCATCGCGAACGCCCGGGTCAAGGCAGATGCAGCCAACACGTATCTGGACGAGCAGGACCTGTTCATCAGCCGGGCATTCGTTGACGAGGGTACGACCCTCAAGCGTTTCCAGGCTCGTGCCCAGGGTCGCGCATTCGAAATCAAGAAGCGCACCAGCCACATCACGGTTGTGCTCACCACTCCTGAGGAGGGTACGAAGTAATGGGTCAGAAAGTAAATCCCTATGGCTTCCGTCTGGGAATCACCACCGATCACGTATCGCGTTGGTTCTCCGACTCGACCAAGCCGGGTCAGCGTTACGCTGACTTTGTCGCAGAAGACGTCAAGATCCGTCGCCTGCTGAGCACCAGCCTTGACCGTGCCGGTGTCAGCCGCATCGAGATCGAGCGCACTCGTGACCGTGTCCGCGTTGACATTCACACCGCCCGTCCGGGTATTGTGATCGGTCGCCGCGGCGCGGAAGCCGAGCGCATCCGCTCTGACCTTGAGAAGCTCACCGCCAAGCAGATCCAGCTGAACATCCTCGAGGTCAAGAACCCCGAGCAGGATGCCCAGCTGGTCGCGCAGGGTATTGCCGAGCAGCTCTCCGCACGTGTGGCTTTCCGCCGCGCGATGCGTAAGGGCCTGCAGGGTGCACAGCGCGCCGGCGCCAAGGGTGTTCGCATCCAGGTGTCCGGTCGTCTGGGTGGCGCCGAGATGAGCCGCAGCGAGTTCTACCGCGAAGGCCGTGTGCCCCTGCACACCCTGCGCGCGAACATCGACTACGGCTTCTACGAAGCCAAGACCACCTTCGGCCGTATCGGCGTGAAGGTCTGGATCTACAAGGGCGACATCACCAACAAGGAACTCGCTCGTGAGCAGGCCAACGCTAAGTCGTCCCGCCCCGAGCGTCGTGACGATCGACCGCGCCGTGCACCTCGTGCAGATGCTCCGGCAGCGGCACCGGTCGCAGCAGTCGCGGAGGCTAAATAATGTTGATTCCACGTAGAGTCAAGCACCGCAAGCAGCACCACCCGGGTCGCACCGGCCACGCTACCGGTGGCACCACGGTGTCCTTCGGTGAGTACGGCATTCAGGCGCTGACCCCCGCCTATGTGACCAACCGTCAGATCGAGTCCGCTCGTATCGCCATGACGCGTCACATCAAGCGTGGCGGAAAGGTGTGGATCAACATCTACCCCGACCGCCCGCTGACCAAGAAGCCGGCCGAAACCCGCATGGGTTCCGGTAAGGGTTCGGTCGAGTGGTGGGTTGCCAACGTCAAGCCGGGTCGCGTTCTGTTCGAGCTCAGCGGTGTCACCGACGCCGTTGCGAAAGAGGCGCTGACCCGCGCTATTCACAAGCTGCCCCTCAAGGCACGCATCATCAAGCGCGAGGAGGGCGACGCATAATGGCGATCGGAACCAAGGAGCTCGCTCCAGTCGAGCTCGATACTTTTGACAATGAAAAACTGTTCGAAGAGCTGAAGAAGGCCAAGGAAGAGCTGTTCAACCTGCGCTTCCAGTCGGCCACCGGTCAGCTTGAGAGCCACGGCCGCCTCCGCGCGGTCAAGCGCGACATTGCTCGCATCTACACGGTTCTCCGTGAGCGCGAGCTGGGCATTCGTGCCACGCCGGTCGCAGCCCCGGCTCCGGCCAAGGCTGAGAAGGCTGAGAAAAAGACCAAGAAGGCCAAGGCCGCAGTGGAGTCCACCGACGACGCTGCAGCTGAGACCGTCGAGACGAAGGAGGCCTAGTCATGGCGAAGACTGACGAAACGGTCGTCGCGGGCGAAGCCACCGAGCTCGTACGCGGTTACCGCAAGACGCTGCGTGGTTACGTGACCAGCGACAAGATGAACAAAACCATCATTGTCGTGGTCGAAGACCGCGTGAAGCACCCGTTGTACGGCAAGGTCATCCGCCGTACATCCAAGCTGAAGGCGCACGACGAGGCGAACTCCGCCGGCATCGGCGACCTGGTCCTGATCAGTGAGACCCGTCCGCTCAGCGCTTCCAAGCGCTGGCGCCTGGTCGAGATTCTTGAGAAGGCCAAGTAAGCCTCGCGCTTACTTGACGTAAAGGAGTTATAAAGTGCTTCAGCAAGAATCACGAGTCAAGGTTGCCGACAACACCGGTGCCAAGGAACTCTTGACCATCCGCGTTCTCGGTGGCTCCGGCCGTCGTTACGCCGGCCTGGGCGACGTCATCGTCGCCACGGTCAAGGATGCAATCCCGGGCGGCAACGTCAAGAAGGGTGACATCGTCAAAGCTGTCATCGTTCGCACCAAGAAGGAGACCCGTCGTCCAGACGGCTCCTACATCAAGTTCGATGAGAACGCTGCAGTGATCTTGAAGGCAGACGGTGACCCCCGCGGCACCCGAATCTTCGGACCGGTCGGTCGCGAGCTTCGCGACAAGAAGTTCATGAAGATCATCTCGCTGGCACCGGAGGTTATTTAATCATGGCCAGAATCAAAAAGGGTGACCTCGTTCAGGTCATCAGCGGCCGCAGCCAGGCTCGCGGCGGAGACCGTGGCAAGCAGGGCAAGATCATCTCCGTCGACGTCGAGAAGAACCGTGTCCTCGTTGAGGGCATCAACTTCGTGACCAAGCACGTTCGCGTCGGCCAGACCCAGCGCGGCACCAAGACGGGCGGCATCGAGACCTTCGAAGCCCCCATCCACGTGTCCAACGTTGCGATCGTCGACCCGGAGACCAAGAAGCCGACCCGCGTCGGCTTCCGCCAGGAAGAGGTAACGAAGGACGGCGTCACCAAGACGGTCCGCATCCGTTACGCCAAGAAGTCAGGGAAGGACCTCTAATGACTGACACCGCAGTTGTTGAAGGCACTGTGGGCGCCACGCCCGTCAAGGCCCTGCCGCGTCTGAAGCAGAAGTACCGCGATGAGATCAGTGCCAAGCTCTCCGAGGAACTCGGTTTCACCAACGTGCACCGCATCCCCACCCTGACGAAGATCGTCGTCAACATGGGTGTCGGCGAAGCAGCACGCGACGGCAAGGTGATGGACGGTGCGGTTTCCGACCTCACCAAGATCACCGGCCAGAAGCCGCAGGTCACCAAGGCCCGTAAGTCCATCGCGCAGTTCAAACTGCGTGAGGGACAGCCCATCGGCGCCCACGTCACACTTCGTGGCGACCGCATGTGGGAGTTCTTGGACCGGCTGCTCAGCCTGGCCCTTCCTCGTATCCGTGACTTCCGTGGTCTGTCCGACAAGCAGTTCGATGGTGCGGGCAACTACACCTTCGGCCTGACCGAGCAGGTCATGTTCCACGAGATCGACCAGGACCGCATCGACCGCGTTCGCGGTATGGACATCACGGTTGTTACAACCGCGAAGACCAACGACGAGGGTCGCGCGCTGCTCAAGGCGCTCGGCTTCCCGTTCAAGTCGGACGACGCCAAGTAATAATTTCAACTAGAGTTGGGAGCTTGCGCTAAGCAGGCTCCCAACCCCGGTTGGTCCCGCCGGGCTGTCAAGGTCGGGCGCACACAGATTTTCACCCCCGGAAGCCGATCAACCGATCGGTTTCCTCACCACCACAGGTCGTCATTCGTGTAACGAACGGCGAAACCAGGCGAGAAAGGCACCACAAAATGACAATGACAGATCCGGTCGCAGACATGCTGACCAGACTGCGCAACGCGAACTCGGCGTACCACGACACCGTGTCGATGCCGCATAGCAAATTGAAAGCGCACATCGCTGACATCCTCAAGGCACAGGGTTACATCTCCGCCTGGACCGTCAAAGATGCAACAGTAGGCAAGACCCTCACGCTGGACCTCAAGTTCGGTCCGAACCGTGAGCGTTCCATCGTAGGAATCAAGCGGGTTTCCAAGCCTGGCCTGCGCGTGTACGCAAAGTCGACGGAGATCCCCACGGTTCTCGGCGGCCTCGGCGTTGCCATCCTGTCCACCTCCAGCGGTCTGCTCACCGACCGCCAGGCTGAGAAGAAGGGCGTAGGCGGAGAAGTTCTCGCCTACGTGTGGTAACTGAGAATGTCACGTATTGGAAGACTCCCCATCCCGATCCCCGCTGGGGTCACGGTTGTGGCTGACGGCCAGGCCGTCTCCGTCAAGGGCCCGAAGGGCGAGCTCTCGCTCGTCGTTTCCAACCCCATCTCGGTGTCGATCGAGGACGGTCACGTTCTCGTCACCCGTCCGAACGACGAACGCCAGTCGCGTTCGCTGCACGGTCTGACCCGCACCCTGATCAACAACCAGATCATCGGCGTAACCGTTGGTTACACCAAGGGTCTTGAAATCGTCGGTACCGGTTACCGCGCGGCGCAGAAGGGCACCTCCGTTGAGTTCGCTCTCGGCTTCTCGCACCCGGTCGTCGTCGAGCCGCCCGTCGGCATCGTCCTGACCGTGGAGAGCGTCAACAAGCTCACGGTCAGCGGAATCGACAAGCAGGCCGTCGGCGAGGTTGCCGCCAACATCCGTAAGATTCGCAAGCCAGAGCCCTACAAGGGCAAGGGTGTGCGTTACGCCGGCGAGATTGTTCGCCGCAAGGCCGGAAAGAGCGGTAAGTAACCATGGGACTCGGAACTAGAGGCAAGAGCAAGGCCGCAGCCCGCGGACGTCGACACACACGTCTTCGCAAGAAGATCGAGGGAACGGCGCTTCGCCCGCGCCTCGTTGTCACGCGCTCGGCTCGCCACGTATTCGTGCAGGTCGTCGACGACAGCAAGGGTTTCACCCTTGCGTCGGCATCCACGCTCGAAACGGACTTGCGCACCTTCGATGGTGACAAGACCGCCAAGGCCCGCAAGGTCGGTGAGCTTGTTGCTGAGCGTGCGAAAGCCGCCGGCATCGAAGCCGTTGTATTTGACCGTGGTGGCAGCAAGTACGCAGGACGCGTCGCAGCCATCGCCGAGGGAGCTCGAGAGGGTGGATTGAACCTGTGAGCACTGAAAAAATCGAAACCACAGCACCTGTTGCTGCCGTTGCCGAGGCACCGGTTGAAACCGCTGCCTCCACGACCCCGCCGCAGAACGAGCCTCGCGAGGCTCGTCGTGGTGGACGTGAGCGCAACCCGAACAAGGACCGCGGAAGCCGCGATGCCGACAAGAGCCAGTTCCTGGAGCGCGTCGTCACCATCAACCGCGTGTCGAAGGTCGTCAAGGGTGGTCGTCGCTTCAGCTTCACCGCTCTCGTCGTCGTCGGCGACGGTAACGGCCTGGTCGGCGTTGGATACGGTAAGGCCCGCGAGGTCCCGACCGCTATCTCCAAGGGCGTCGAAGAAGCGAAGAAGAACTTCTTCCGCGTTCCTCGCGTCGGCCTGACCATCCCGCACCCCGTGCAGGGTGAGGCCGCAGCCGGCGTCGTTCTGCTTCGTCCGGCAGCAGCAGGTACCGGCGTTATCGCCGGTGGCCCGGTGCGCGCCGTACTCGAATGCGCTGGCATCCACGACGTGCTGAGCAAGTCGCTCGGTTCGTCGAACACCATCAACATCGTGCACGCCACGGTTGAGGCACTGCACCAGCTCGAGGAGCCGCGTGCGGTTGCGGCTCGCCGTGGCCTCGCCTATGAAGACGTGGCTCCGGCCCGTTTTCTTCGTGCCGACGCTGCTGCAGCCGCAGCGGCCGCAACCGCGAAGGCAGGTGCCTGATGGCCCAGCTGAAGATCACACAGATCAAGTCCAAAATTAGTGAGAAGCAGAACCAGCGCGACACTCTTCGCAGCCTGGGTCTGCGACGCATTGGCGCCGTCACGATCCGCGAGGACAACTCGCAGAACCGTGGCTACGTCAACACCGTCGCTCACCTCGTAAAGGTCGAGGAGATTGACTAATGGCTGACGAGAAGGAAGCTACTCAGGTAGCCGACAAGCCCGCCACGAAGAAGGCTGCTGCCCCCAAAAAGGCCGCAGCACCGAAGAAGGCCGCTGCCCCCAAAAAGGTCGCAGTTGCAGCAGAGCCCACTGAGCCCCGCGAGCACGTGCTGAAGGTACACCACCTTCGCCCGGCCCCCGGAGCGAAGAAGGCCCGCCAGCGCGTTGGCCGTGGTGAAGGATCCAAGGGTAAGACCGCGGGTCGAGGCACCAAGGGCACGAAGGCACGCTACAGTGTGCGCGTCGGCTTCGAGGGTGGGCAGATGCCACTGCACATGCGCACCCCGAAACTGCGTGGATTCAAGAACCCGTTCCGCGTCGAGTACCAGGTTGTCAACCTGGAAAAGCTCGAGTTGCTCTATCCGAACGGCGGCGATGTCACCATTGCCAGCCTGATCGCCAAGGGTGCGGTTCGTGACAACGAAAAAGTCAAGGTTCTCGGAACCGGTGACATTACCGTTAAGCTGAACGTGACGGTCGACAAGGTCTCTGCTTCAGCTGAGCAGAAAATTGTCGCCGCGGGTGGATCTGTAAAGTAAGTCCGTAGACGCTCAATCGAGCTTGTCGAATCCGTCAACGAGTAAATCGTTTGGTGTGATTCGACAAGCTCGATCGCTTTAAGACGACCTGTGCGGGTCGATCTGCGTAAAAATCTGGAGGCCTTTTTGTTTAGCGCCATTGCGCGGATCTTCCGCACACCCGACCTTCGTAAGAAGATCGGCTTCACCCTGGGCATCATTGCTCTGTTCCGTCTGGGCTCGTTCATTCCGGCCCCGTTCGTGGACTTCGGCAACGTGCAGCTGTGCCTCGCAGCCAATCAGGGCACGAGCGGCCTCTACGAGCTGGTGAACCTCTTCAGCGGTGGCGCCCTCCTGCAGCTGAGCGTCTTTGCGCTCGGCATCATGCCCTACATCACGGCCTCGATCATCGTGCAGCTGCTGCGCGTGGTCATCCCCCACTTCGACACCCTCTACAAGGAGGGTGCCGCCGGTCAGAGCACCCTGACCCAGTACACCCGGTACCTCACCATCGCCCTCGGCATCCTGCAGTCGACCACCCTGATCACCGTGGCCCGCAGCGGAGCCCTGTTCGGCACATCTGCCAGTACCGAGTGCACCCAGCTGATCACCAACGACGCCTGGTACGCGATCATGCTCATGGTCATCACCATGACAGCCGGCACCGGCGTCATCATGTGGATGGGTGAGCTCGTCACCGAACGCGGCGTCGGCAACGGTATGTCGCTCATGATCTTCGTCTCGATCGCCGCCCTTTTCCCCGGTTCGCTCAGCTCGATCGGTCAGCAGCAGGGCCCTGACACCCTCATCATCGTTCTGATCGTTGGAATACTGGTGGTCGCCGGCGTGGTCTTCGTCGAACAATCGCAGCGGCGAATCCCGGTGCAGTACGCCAAACGCATGGTCGGGCGCCGCACCTACGGCGGTAACAACACCTATATCCCGATCAAGGTCAACATGGCGGGCGTGATCCCCGTGATCTTCGCCTCGTCGCTGTTGTACCTGCCGGCCCTGCTCGCGCAGTTCAACCAGCCGGCCGCCGGGCAGGAAGCACCGGCCTGGGTAGTCTGGATCTCACAGAACCTCACCGGTGGCGACCAGCCGCTGTACATGGCCATGTACTTCCTGCTCATCATCGGTTTCACCTACTTCTACGTGGCGATCACGTTCAACCCCGAAGAAGTCGCCGACAACATGAAGAAGTACGGCGGGTTCATTCCCGGCATCCGTGCCGGCCGCCCGACCGCCGAGTACCTCGACTTCGTGCTCACCCGCATCACCCTGCCGGGCTCGATCTACCTGGGCCTGATCGCGCTCATACCGCTCATCGCCTTCTCGGTCATCGGCGCGGACCAGAACTTCCCGTTCGGCGGCGCGAGCATTCTCATCGTCGTCGGTGTGGGGCTCGAGACGGTCAAGCAGATCGACTCGCAACTGCAACAGCGACACTATGAGGGGCTTCTTAAATGACGCGCTTACTACTGATCGGCCCGCCCGGTGCGGGCAAGGGCACCCAGGCCGAGCGCCTCGCGCTCGCCTTCGATGTTCCGGCCATCTCCACCGGCGACATCTTTCGCTACAACGTGACCAACAACACCCCGCTGGGGCTCGAGGTCAAGTCGTTCATGGATGCCGGCGCCTACGTGCCCGACAGCCTCACCAACGCGATCGTCGCAGACCGGCTGAACGAAGCGGATGCCGCCGGCGGCTTCCTCCTCGATGGCTACCCGCGCACGACCGACCAGGTATCCGAGCTTGACCGTCTCCTCGTCGCCGAGGGTACTCAGCTCGACGTTGTCGTGCTGATCACCGCCGATACCGACGAGGTTGTCGCTCGACTGCTCAAGCGTGCCGCTGAGCAGGGCCGCGCGGATGACACGGCCGACGTCATCCGTCACCGTCTCGACGTCTATGCCGAGCAGACCGCTCCGCTCATCGATGTGTACAGTGCCCGTGGTCTCGTCGTCACGATCGACGGCCTCGGCGCCGTTGAAGTGGTCACCGACCGTATTCTCGCCGCGCTGGCCGAACGCGGCCTTCGCGCCAGCACGACCACGCTTTAAAACCGCTTCACCCTATCGGGCCGGGCCTCGCGGCTCGGCCCATCACCATGTGAACAATCATAAAAATATCGCTCCCGTGTTCGGAGCTAGTTTGTAGGAAATCAGTGAGTCTTCGACGTTCCATCTATAAGAGTCCGGCCCAGCTGCGCCTCATGGTGGCGCCGGGCCTGGCCACCGCGGCATCGCTCGTGGCTGCCCGAGCGGCCATGGTCATCGGTGCGACGACCCTCGACCTCGACGCCGCTGCTGAGGCGGCCATCGTCGCGCTCGGCGGCAAGCCCAACTTCAAGCTCGAAGAGGGGTACCACCACACCGTGTGCGCGTCGGTCAACGATGACGTTGTGCACGGCATCCCCTCCGATCGCCGCCTCGGTGCCGGAGACATCGTCTCGATCGACAGTGGAGCGATCATCGACGGCTGGAACGGCGACGCCGCATTCAGCTACGTGATTCCCGACGCGACCCGGCCTGAGCTCGTGGCCGAACGCCAGAAGCTGTCCGACGTGACCGAGCAGTCGCTCTGGCACGGCATTGCACGGCTGCACACTGCGCGCCACCTCAACGAGGTGGGCGAAGCTATCGAAGACTACGTCGAATCGCAGGGCACCTACGGAATCCTCACCGATTACGTCGGGCACGGCATCGGTCGCTCCATGCACGAAGCCCCGCCGGTGTTCAACTATCGCGTGCGCCAGAAGGGCCCCGACGTGAAGCCAGGCCTCGTCGTCGCCATCGAGCCGATGGTCGTGCTCGGATCGATTGACACCTACACCCGCGACGATGACTGGACCGTCGCCACAAGCGACGGCAAGGCCGCAGCGCACTGGGAACACAGCATTGCGGTGCACAAAGACGGTATCTGGGTGCTCACCGCCGAAGACGGCGGAGCGGCTGGCCTGGCCCAGTTCGGCATCGTCCCGGTCCCCATCCCGTAGTTCGCTGATCGAGGCGCGAGCTTGCGAGCGATCGAGATCCTGGGGCGAGGTAGCAGGTCTCGATCGCTCGTTCCTCGCGCCTCGACCGGCGACGGGGGTGGCGCGGTGGCGGACGGAACTACTGGTCCATCAGGTGCACGAGCTCATCGATGAAGCTCGCGAAGTCGGGGGAGCGGCGCACGAGCCGGTGCACGTCTGTGCGGTCGGCGAACACCTCGACGAACTGGTCGAACACCGTCTGGAACGAGGAGCGTCCGGCGGCGCTGAACGCGATCATCGCGACGACCGTGACGCGGCTCTCGGCCCAGTCCATCGGCACGTCGTTCAGCACGATCGCGATGGACGTACGCCGGGCCGTCATCTCCATCGCGTGCGGTACCGCGAGGGTGTCGGTGAACGCGGTCGACGACATCCGCTCACGGTCGAGGGCGCCGTCGACGTAGGCCTGAGTGATGATGCCGCGCTCGCGCATCCGCTCGCCGAGGGCGCGAATCATGGCCGCGGCGTCACCGGGGTAGAAGTTGCGCCAAAACAGGTCCTCGTCGAAGAAGCGCAGCAGCTCGTCTTTGATCAGTGCGCGGCGCCCGGCGCGGCGCACCCGGCTGACGAACTGGCGGATGTTGCTCACGTCGACCTCGGTCAGGAACGGATGGATCACGAGCGCCCCGTCGACCGGCCGGGGCGGCTCGATCGTGGTGAGCACGAGCTCGGCATCGAGCCGGGCCCAGTCCACGTCGGCGCGCGTGATGACGCCCACGACATCGAGGTCGGCGCCGAGCGCGCCCTCGATGCGCCCGCGCAGCACCGCCTGCAGGTCGTAGTAGTTCGGGCAGACCAGCACCGTGCGCACCCGCTGCTCCTGCCGTTGCTGCTGCTCGAGGTGGGCGCCGACGTGCATCGCGATATAGGCGATCTCGTCGTCGTTGATCAAAATCTGCTCCTGCCGCTGCAGTTCGCTGGCGATGTAGACGGCGAGTTCGTAGGTCATCGGGTACGACGTCTTCATCGAGCGCGCGAGCGGGTTGCGTGAGAAGGAACTCCGCCCGGCCCGGTCGATGAGGTTGCGCACGTGCAGGGTGAGGCGGGCGATGAAATCCTCATCGGTCAGATCGACCAGGTACTCGGCGCTGGCCTGGCCCACGATGCGCCGCACGACGGCGAGATCCTCCGGGCGGGCGAAAGCGGATGCCGCCGCCCGCGCCGGCAGGTCCTGTCCCGGCGCGAGCACCCGGGTACGCAGCAGCACGGCGAGGTAGTCGAGCTCGGCCGGTTCGAGCACGAGGTCGAAGTGCGTCCTGATGAGGCCGGCCAGGGTGCTCGCGAGTTGCAGCGGGGGACCAATCGCCGGGGGTGGCGTCGATGCCGGCGCCCGTTTGCGGGCCCGGTCGACGGCAATGGCGAGGTGCAACAGCACGCCGTCGGTACCGAACTCGTTGACGAAATAGCCCGACGCGTCGAGGGCGGCGAGCAGGTCGGTCTTGAACGCGCCCAGTTGGTGGGAATCGAACTCGCGCGAGATGGCCTCCAGCTCGAGGAACCCACGCTTGCTCTCCTCCCGGAACATGCGCCCGAGCAGTCGGCGACGGTCGGCCTCCGAACCGGCCAGCCCCACGACGCTGCCGTGCCGGGTCACCTCCAATCCCGACCCCGGCAACAGTGCGCGCAACCGGACGAGGTCAGCCTCAATGGTCGAATCGCTCACGAACAGGTCCTCGGCCAGGGCGTAGAGGTCGAGCCCGCCGGTGCCTTCGAAGCCCATGCTGTCGGTGAGTCGCCGCACGAGCTGGTACACCCGGTTCTGCGGTGAATCCGCAGCCTCCGGGGGCGGCGTCTGCACGAACGTGGCGTAGGCGGTGCGGTTCAGGCGGTAGCCGAACGGCCCAGACTCGATCACGGCAAGCGGATGCGCCGCTGCCTTCACGCTGGTGACGTAACTGCGCACACTGCGCGGGGTGACTCCGAGCGCGTTGGCAAGTTCGCCGGCCGTGACCCAGGCCGGCGTGCGCACGAGGTAGTCCAGCATCCGCGCCTGCTTGTCGGCCATGATCGCACCCCGAATCTGTCGTTTCCGCGACCATTGTGCCCACCTTTCGGGCATTTGGGGGAGCCCTTCCGGGGGTGCGGAAAATACCGTCTTGGAGGAATTCTCAGCACTTTGACAGGATCGCAGGTGTCCGAAAGGCGAATCGATGAAGATCCTCGTGGTGTGCGGAGCGGGCGCGTCAAGCACGTTCGTGGCACTCCGGCTGCGTCGAAGCGCCACCCTGCGCGGGCTCACCGTGTCGGTGACCGCCGTGACCGAGGCCGATCTGCCGGCGCGGCTCAGCGCCGCCGTCACCCACGCCCCCGTCGACGTCGTTCTGGTCGGTCCGCACCTCGCGCCGGCCTTTCCGGCGATCGCCCAGCAGTGTGCGGAGCACGGGGCGCAGGCTCGGCTGCTGCCCGTCACGATCTTCACCGATCGCGACGGGGAGAGCGCCCTCGATCTGGTCCAGGACGCCATGGGGTCACACCCGTGACCCGGCCAGCCGGGGGGGGAGCATCCGCTTCTCACTCGAACAACCCAGCCAGACAACTAAGACAAGAGAGGTCTTGAAATGACGACGACGTCAGCTGACCCGCAACGCCCAGGTACGCGCGTGCACGTGCAGCGCTTCGGCACTTTTTTGAGCGGCATGGTCATGCCGAACATCCCCGCGTTCATCGCCTGGGGGCTCATCACCGCCCTGTTCATTCCCACCGGGTGGACCCCCAACGAGACGCTGGCCACCCTGGTCGGCCCGATGATCATCTACCTGCTGCCGCTGCTGATCGCCAACATGGGCGGACGCATGGTCTACGATACCCGCGGCGGTGTCATCGCCACGATCGCGACCATGGGCGTCATCGTCGGAAGCGACATCCCCATGTTCATCGGCGCCATGATCGTCGGCCCGTTGTCGGCCTGGATCCTGAAGAAGGTCGACTCTATCTGGGAGGGCAAGATCAGGCCCGGCTTCGAGATGCTCGTGAACAACTTCTCGGCCGGTATTCTCGGCGCGCTGCTCGCCATCGGTGCCTTCTTCGGTATCGCACCGATCGTGACGTGGCTGAGCAGCATCCTCGAAGCCGGTGTCGACTGGCTGATCAACGTCGGTCTGCTGCCGCTCGCGAGCATCCTGATCGAACCGGGCAAGGTGCTGTTCCTCAACAATGCCATCAACCACGGTGTGCTCACCCCGCTCGGCGTGCAGCAGGTGGAGGAGAGCGGCAAGTCGCTGTTGTTCCTGCTCGAGGCCAACCCTGGCCCCGGCCTCGGCATCCTGCTCGCCTACACCTTCTTCGGACTCGGCATCGCCAAGGCGAGCGCACCGGGCGCCATCATCATCCAGTTCCTCGGCGGAATTCACGAGATCTACTTCCCCTACGTACTGATGAAGCCGATCCTCATCCTCGCCGCGATCGGCGGCGGCATGACCGGCATCGCCGTCAACGTCGCCTTCCAAACGGGATTGCGCGCGCCCGCCTCGCCCGGCAGCATCTTCGCTGTGCTGTTCCAAACCGCACCCGACAGTTACTTCGGCGTGATCCTCTCGGTGGTCGCCGCCGCCGGTGTATCGTTCCTGATCGCCGCGGTCATTCTGCGGGCCAGCCGCAAGCGGGACCTGGCTGCCGGCAGCACCGGCGACCTCGGCGCCGCTGTCGCGCAAACCGAGGCCTATAAGGGCAAGTCCAGCTCCGTCCTCGGCGGCCTCGCCGGCCAGAAAGCCGGCAGCACGGCGGATGCTGCCGGTCGTCCGCTGCACAACATCGTGTTCGCCTGCGATGCCGGAATGGGGTCGAGCGCCATGGGCGCCTCCGTGCTGCGCAACAAGATCAAGAAGGCCGGAATCGAGGGCGTGACCGTCGTGAACACGTCCATCGCCAACCTCGACGGTTCCGCCGACCTGGTCATCACCCACCAGGACCTCACCGACCGGGCTCGGAGCAAGTCGCCGAACTCGGTGCACGTCTCCGTCGAGAACTTCATGAACAGCCCCAAGTACGACGAGGTGGTCGAGCTGATCAAGTCGAACGACAACGAGGTGACCCGGTGACGCAGAACATCCTCGCCCGCACCAACGTGGTGGCCGAAGGCACGGCCACCACCCGGGACGAGGCCATTCGGGAAGCCGGGGCGCTGCTCGTGGACTCCGGCGCGGTGCGGCCCGACTACATCGACTCCATGTTTGCGCGGGAAGCCTCGGTCAGCACCTACATGGGCAATCTCCTCGCCATTCCGCACGGCACAAACGAGGCCAAGGAGTCGATTCTGCGCTCCTCGCTCTCGCTCGTGCGCTACCCGAAACCCATCGACTGGAACGGAAAACCGGTCCGGTTCGCCGTGGGCATCGCCGGGCTGAACAACGAGCACCTGGAGATTCTCTCCAAGGTCGCCATCGTGTTCTCCGACACCGTCGAGGTGCAGAAGCTCCTCGACGCCGGTTCCGCCGACGAAATCTTCCAGCTGCTCGAGGAGGTCAACGAAGCATGAAAGCCATTCACTTCGGCGCGGGCAACATCGGGCGCGGATTCGTCGGACTGCTGCTGCACGAGGCCGGTTACGAGGTTGTCTTCGCCGACGTGAATGCCGGGCTGATCGACGCGCTGCGCGCGGCGCCGAGCTACCGGGTGTTCGAGGTCGGCGGCGAATCGAGCGTGCACGTCGTCGACAACTTTCGGGCGATCAACAGCGACACGCAGTCCGACCAGCTCGCCAGCGAGATCGCGACGGCGGACATCGTCACAACGGCGGTCGGCCCGAACATCCTCAAGTTCGTCGCCCCGGCCATTGCGGCCGGGCTCGTGCGGCGGCGCCCGAACCTTGCGCCGCTGCCGGTGATCGCCTGCGAGAACGCCATCAACGCGACCGACCGGCTGGCCGAACAGGTGCTCTCCCACGTACTTTTGGCCGATCGGGACGCCGTCATGGCGCGGGTCGTCTTCGCCAATACCGCTGTCGACCGCATCGTGCCAGGGCAATCCCCGGATGCCGGCATCGACGTGACCGTGGAGACCTTCGCCGAGTGGGTGATCGAGCGCGGTGGCTTTGCGGGCGCGGTGCCCGACATCGCCGGGGCGACCTTCGTCGACAACCTCGAGCCGTTCATCGAACGCAAGCTGTTCACCGTCAACACCGGCCACGCGACCATCGCGTACTTCGGCCACTTGGCCGGGGCGGCCACGATCAGCGCGGCGCTCGAACTGTCCGTGGTGCGGGATGCCGCGCGCCGGGTGCTCGAGGAGACGTCCGGGCTGCTGGTGGCCAAGCACGGCCTCGACGAGACCGCCCAGCGAGCCTACCGGGAGAAGATCCTGGCCCGGTTCGAGAACCCAGCCCTGCAGGACACGGTCGTGCGGGTGGGCCGGGAGCCGATGCGCAAACTCAGCCGCCCTGAGCGGTTCATTGGTCCGGCCGCGGAACTCGCCGAGGGCGGGGCCAACCCGGTCGCCCTGCTGGAAGCGATCCGCGCGGCCTTCCGCTTCGACGTTCCGGAGGATTCCCAGAGCGTCGAACTTCAGCGGATGCTGGCAGGGGAGGCCGCGCCACGGATTGCCGAGGTGGTCTGCGGGCTGGTGGCGGGGCATCCGCTCTTTGAAGCAGTCACCCGGGAAATCACCGCGGCCCAGAGGGTGAGCCACTGAGCAAACACCCCAGCCGCTCGTACCGGCGCCCCCGACTCCTGCGGCCAAGCCAGCTTCCGCCGAGTCGGGGGCGCTTGAGTTGGCGATTATAGGACTGAATTGCCAAAAGGCAATCTCATACCATAAGATTGATCCTTGGTGTCTGGTGTCGTCTTTTGTGGCGTGTCCGACATCAATCCCGCATGACCAGCAATCAATACAGAGCGACAGTGAGGGTATGGCCAAAAAAGACGGTGTCATCGAAATCGAGGGCGCAGTAGTCGAAGCTCTGCCCAACGCGATGTTTCGCGTTGAGCTGTCAAACGGCCACCGAGTTCTTGCCCACATCTCGGGCAAGATGCGTCAGCACTACATCCGCATCCTCCCGGAGGACCGCGTGATCGTTGAGTTGAGTCCTTACGATCTGACCCGAGGCCGGATCGTCTACCGCTACAAGTAACGGCTGCTGTAAGTAACGGCCCTCGGCATCCCGAAGGTACGAAGACAGCGAAAAACAAGGAATCACCATGAAGGTCAAGCCCAGCGTCAAAAAGATCTGTGACAAGTGCAAGGTCATCCGCCGTAACGGCAACGTGATGGTCATCTGCGAGAACCCGCGTCA
Organism: Cryobacterium glaciale; assembly: GCF_004402535.1. Classification (GTDB taxonomy): domain Bacteria; phylum Actinomycetota; class Actinomycetes; order Actinomycetales; family Microbacteriaceae; genus Cryobacterium; species Cryobacterium glaciale. The sequence continues at coordinate 50,212 of NZ_SOEY01000016.1, forward strand.
CAAGCAGCGCCAGGGTTAGTCTGCGGGCCTCGCGGCCGGCAGCTACCTCAGTAGTACCGAACAAATAGCAGTTCCGGGAGCCCTTCGGGGTGACACCATCGGTTGGAGGCCGGTGTACAGGAGCTGTTACAGACCTCCATCACTAACAGGAGACACAATGGCACGTCTAGCCGGCGTCGACATCCCGCGCGATAAGCGCGTGGAAGTTGCATTGACTTACATTTACGGTGTTGGCCGTACGAGGGCCCTCAAGACCCTCGCCGACACTGGAATCGACGGAAACATCCGCGTCAAGGATTTGAGCGACGACCAGCTCGTCCTTCTCCGCGACTACGTCGAAGGAACCTTCAAGGTTGAGGGTGACCTCCGCCGTGAGGTTGCCGCTGACATCCGCCGCAAGGTTGAAATTGGCAGCTACGAGGGCATTCGCCACCGCAAGGGCCTGCCCGTGCGCGGTCAGCGCACCAAGACCAACGCTCGCACCCGCAAGGGCCCGAAGCGCACCGTAGCCGGCAAGAAGAAGGCGCGCTAGGCCCCGGCCTAGCCCGCTAACGCCTTTAGGATTCAGGAGAAATTCATGGCACAACCCAAGTCGGCCGTACGGAAGCCGCGTAAGAAAGAAAAGAAGAACATTGCTGTGGGCCAGGCCCACATCAAGAGCACCTTCAACAACACGATCGTGTCGATCACCGACACGACCGGTGCTGTCATCAGCTGGGCCTCCTCGGGCCAGGTTGGTTTCAAGGGTTCGCGCAAGTCGACCCCCTTCGCCGCACAGCTGGCCGCCGAGTCGGCCGCCCGTCAGGCGCAGGAACACGGCATGAAGAAGGTTGACGTCTTCGTCAAGGGACCCGGCTCAGGCCGCGAGACCGCGATCCGTTCACTGCAGGCCGCCGGCCTCGAGGTCGGTTCGATCAACGACGTGACGCCCCAGGCTCACAACGGATGCCGTCCGCCGAAGCGCCGCCGCGTCTAAAGCACTCGCTGTCATCTCGACGGGCTCAGTTTCGGCCGAGCCCGTCGGGACTCTTTTCTTTCAACTTTTCACTCTCTCGTCATTGCAAGTGTCATATAGCGGACACTTAGCCGAAAGGAATCAACAGTGCTTATTGCACAGCGTCCAACGCTCACCGAAGAGAACATCTCGGAGTTCCGTTCACGGTTCATCATTGAGCCGCTCGAACCTGGCTTCGGCTACACCCTCGGCAACTCGCTTCGCCGTACCCTGCTCTCCTCGATCCCGGGCGCTGCTGTAACCAGCATCCGTATCGACGGCGTGCTGCACGAGTTCAGCACCGTTCCCGGTGTGAAGGAAGATGTCACCGAGATCATCCTGAACATCAAGGGCCTCGTCGTCTCGAGCGAGCACGACGAGCCGATCACCGCGTACCTGCGCAAGCAGGGTGCCGGCCAGGTTACCGCCGCTGACATTTCGGCTCCGGCCGGCGTCGAGGTGCACAACCCGGAACTGGTCATCGCAACCCTCAACGACAAGGCAAAGTTCGAACTCGAACTGACCATTGAGCGTGGCCGTGGTTACGTGTCCAGCACCCAGAACCGCAACGAGTTCTCCGAGGCCGGCCAGATTCCGGTCGACTCGATCTACTCGCCCGTGCTCAAGGTGACCTACCGTGTCGAGGCAACTCGTGCCGGTGAGCGCACCGACTTCGACCGCCTCGTCGTTGACGTGGAGACCAAGTCGGCTATCTCGCCTCGCGACGCCATCGCATCCTCTGGTCGCACCCTGACCGAGCTGTTCGGCCTGGCCCGCGAGCTCAACACCGCCGCTGAGGGCATCGAGATCGGCCCAGCGCCGGTTGACGCTGTGCTCTCGACCGAGCTTTCGATTCCGATCGAAGACCTCGACCTGTCGGTGCGCTCGTACAACTGCCTCAAGCGCGAAGGCATCAACAACGTCAGCGAACTGGTCGCCCTCTCGGAGACCCAGCTGATGAACATCCGCAACTTCGGGCAGAAGTCGGTTGACGAAGTGAAGGACAAGCTCGTTGAGCTTGGCCTGTCCCTGAAGGATTCGGTTCCCGGATTCGACGGCGCGCACTTCTACAGCGGCTACGAAGAAGAGACCATCTAAGGCTCGCGCTTCAACGCTGCCTTTCGATTTTTTTTGATACTGGAGATTACCAATGCCTAAGCCCACAAAGGGCCCCCGTCTCGGTGGCGGCCCGGCGCACGAGCGCCTCATGCTTGCGAACCTGGCCGCGGCCCTGTTCACCCACAAGTCGATCAAGACGACCGAGACCCGTGCCAAGCGCCTGCGTCCGCTCGCCGAGCGCATGGTGCAGTTCGCCAAGCGCGGCGACCTGCACGCCCGTCGTCGCGTCCTCGCGACGATCACCGACAAGACCGTCGTGCACGAGCTGTTCACGGTCATCGCCCCGCAGGTCAACGAGCGTCAGGGCGGTTACACCCGCATCACGAAGCTCGGTTTCCGCAAGGGTGACAACGCGTCCATGGTGCAGATGGAGCTCGTCCTCGAGCCCCTGACCCCCAAGGTCAAGCGCTCCAAGACCGCGACCGTTGCCGCGACCCCCGTCGGGTCCGAGAACGTCGTGGCCGAAGACGTCGTGGCCGAAGACGTAGTCGTCGAAGACGCCGCAGTCGAAGAGACCGCTGTTGCTGAAGACGCAGCCGTCGACGACGCTGCAGCAGAGGCCGACAAGAAGTAGCACCACCTGTGAGGGGGGAGCCGACGAAAGTTGGCTCCCCCCTTTTTGCACCCCTACCCACACCCCGCGAGAGCGGAAAAATGGCTGCTTCAGCTAGCGTGAAGCAACAATTTTCCCGCTCTCGCGTGAAGATAGGGTTGGGGGATGGACCAAAGTGAAACTCCGTTAACAGAACGTGTCGGGGCTGTGGCGGCTCCGGTGGTTCCGTCGCACCGCGACGTCGCCTTGTGGCGACCGGCCACCACCGACGACATCGACGGCATCTGGCAGCTGCGCCAATTCATGGGCCAGGTCGACCACCCGAACTACCTCACGGCGCGCGGCGCGATCGCCGCCGACTTCGGCTACTCGCACTTTCACCCCGACCTCGACTCGCTCGTGGGTCTTGACGCCACGGGCCGCATTGTGGCCGTCGGCATGGTCATGTTCCCGCCGCGCCAGGTGAGTCTCGTGCGTTCGCTGCCGATCGGCGGAGTGCACCCTGCGCTGCGCGGTCGCGGCATCGGACGCCAGCTCCTGGCCTGGCAGCTGGCCAGGGCGAAGCAGCAGCTCGCGTCGTCGGCCAAGGCCCTGCCCGGCTGGATCCTGGCCTACGCCGACGAACGTTCCCCGCAGAACGCGGCCCTGTTCGAGCACGCCGGCCTCAGCCTCACGCGCTACTTCCTCACCCTGGAGCGACCGCTGGATGCACCCGTGCGCGTCGTCGACGCGGCTGACGGCATCCGTATTGCCGGGTATACCCCCGCCGTCTCGGCGCAGGTGCACACCACCCGCGATGACGCCTTCATGGACCACTGGGGCAGCCAGCCGATGAGTGAGGAGAACTGGAACGCCTTCGTCGGCGGGAAATGGTTTCGGCCCGACCTCTCCTTCGTGGCCTACGGTACAGACGCAACCGGCACCGAGCGAGTTGTCGGCTTCGTGCTGGCGACCGCGAACGAGAACGTCTGGGCCACCCAGGGATTCACCGGCAGCTACATCGACCTCGTCGGCGTCTTGAGCGGATGGCGCGGCCGCCACATCGCCCAGTCCCTCCTGGCCGCCCAACTCGGGGCAGGCCGTGCCTTAGGCCACGAGCGGGTGACCCTCGCAGTCGACTCGGACAGTCCCACCGGAGCCCTCGGCCTCTACACCGGGATGGGTTTTGTGCCCACCCACCGCAAGATGGCGTACACGTTGGAGTTCTAGCCCGAACCGGGGCTGCGTGGATAGGGTGAAGCATGACCGCTCCCACGACTCCACTCTCGGCGCGCGTGACTGCGCCCGCGGAGCTGCCCGTTCCTGAGCATGCCGATGTCGCGCTGTGGCGCCCGGCGACGGCCGACGATATCGAGGCCATCTGGCAGCTCGAGAAGGTGATGGGCCGCGCCGATCACCCCAACTACGTTCTCGAACGGGAAGAAGTGGGCGAGGCGTTCGAGTTCTCCTTCGTGAACGCTGACACCGATACCCTCGTCGCCCAGGGTGCCGACGGCTGCCTGATCGCCCACGGCCTCGTGGTGCAACAGGTCGGGCAGGAGACGCTCGTGAAATCCAACCTCGGCGGCGGCGTTCTGCCGAAAATGCGCGGCCGCGGTATCGGGCGGGAGCTGCTGAGCTGGCAGGTCGCCCGTGCCCGGCAGCAATTGGCGACCTCCGCCAAGCAGCTGCCCGGCTGGATCACCGCCTCGTGCGATGAGCGTGCCCGGCTGAACGGCCGCCTCTACGAACGATTCGGTCTGGTCGCCACCCGCTACTTCCTGTCGCTCGACCGCCTGCTCGACGACCCGATTCGGGCGGTCGAACTGGGGGACGGCATCCGCGTGGCCGGTTACACGCCCGAGCTGTCGGCCGCGGTGCACGCCGCACGCGACGCGGCCTTCATGGACCACTGGTCGAGCCAGCCCATTCCCGACGAGAGTTGGAACGCCTACGTCACCGGCGCGACGTTCGTCGACGCGCTCTCGTTCGTGGCGTTCGCAACCGAGCAAGGCGGCAGTGAGCACGTCGTCGGCTTCATCATGTCGAGCGTCAATGAAGAGGACTGGGCCGCGGCTGGCTACCGCAGCAGCTATATCGGGTTGGTCGGCGTGCTGAGCGGATGGCGCGACCGCCACATCGCGCAGGCTCTGTTGGCCGCGCAGCTGGCCGCCAGCCGCGCCGCCGGGCACGAGCGCGCCACCCTCGACGTGGACTCGGCGAGCCCGACCGGTGCGCTCGACCTGTACACCGGCATGGGCTTCTTCGCTACCAACCGCGAGGTGGCCTACGTGCTCGAGTTCTGATCCTCAGCGGTAGGGCGGCGGACGCGGCGCGTCGGGGTCACGCATCAGCCAGCTGGTGTCTGGCAGCGGCGGCACCGCCGCGAGACGGTCGAGCGCCGCTCGCACTTCGTCGGCGTAGAGTTGGCCGCCGGTCGGGCCCGGATGCACGTGATCGCCGGCCAGCAGGTCGAGACGCCCCGCGATCGTGTCGTGCCAGTTGGCGAGTTCGACCCGGCGATTGCCCGCGGCAAAAGCGGCGAGGGTGGCATTCACGCCGTCGGTCCAGTCTCGCTCGGCGTAGGCAGTGACCAGCACGAGCTGTCGATCCGGCCCCAGAATGCGCAGGATCGCGGTGAGCTCGTCGTCGGTGATCGGTCCGTTGGTGCCGAGCCCCACCACCACAACGGGCTGCAACTGGCCGGCAGCCTGCAGCGCGAGCAATATGTCATCGGCGGAATACATGCCGCGGGAGACCGAGGCGTCCACGGTGATGCCCGCGAAGGTGGCCTGCAATTCGGGGGCCGAGGCCAGCATCACCGAGTCACCGATGGCCGTGATCGGGCCGTCGGCCAGGGCGGGCTCTGCCGTGGCCTGGCGGGCAGCCTCGGAGGCCGCAGCCTGCGCGGCGACGCGCGCCGCAGCATCCATTGCCCGTTGGCCGCGTTCGATGCGCAATTGCGCCGAGGTCTGCGCTGGCGCGGCGACGACGGCGGCCGTGGTGCCGCCGACCAGCAGCAGCGACAGCGCGGCCGTTGCGGCGACCAGGCGGCGACGGTGCGTCGGGCCGGTCCAGAGAGCCCCGATTTGGCGGATGCTGCCGCGCACGCCTACCGAGCGGATCGGCAGTTCCAGCCAGCGGTAGGACACTCCGGCCAGGACGAGGGTGATGGCGGTGGCGAGCAGCCCGATCGGCAGCAGGCTGCCGGCTGGCGACGACGCCGGCCAGAGTAGCTGCAGCAGCACGAGCACGGGCCAGTGCCACAGGTAGATGCCGTAGGAGCGTTCGCCGAGGTAGCGCAGCGGGGCCGAGTCGAGCAGGAGCCCGAACCGGCCGCCGCGCACGCCGGCCCAGATGGCTAGCGCTGTGGCGAGGCTCACGGCGACGAGGCCGCCGCGGTAGGTCGCGGCGCCGTTCTCGGGCAGCCAGAGCGCGAACCCGATGATCGTGACCACGGCGGCCGCTCCGAGCCACGGTCGCAGGCGCGGCAGCTCGTTGCGGTGCCCGCTCGGGCGGCGTAGCAGCAGGGCGAGGGCGGCACCGGCGAACAGCCCGAAACTGTGCGTGTCCGAGCCGTAGTACACACGGGTCGGGTCGGCGCCGGGCTGATACAAAACGCCCATCCACAGGGCCGAGGCGATGAACAGGGCGGTGACGACGGCCAGTCGCACGCGCGGGCGGCGAAGCAGCAGCACGGCCAGCAGCAGCAGCGGCCAGACCAGGTAGAACTGCTCTTCCACGGCGAGCGACCACAGGTTGCGCAGCAGTTCGGGCTCGTTGACGCTGAAATAGCTGGCGTCATTGGCGATCGACACCCAGTTGTAGCCGAAGGTCGTGGCGCCGAGCAGTTGGGCGCCGAGACCAACGAGCACATCGCCGCCGATGAGGAAGGCGATGCTGCAACTGGCCAGGATGACCGGAACGAGCGGGGGCACCAACCGGCGGGCGCGCCGCTGCCAGAATCGGCGCAGCGAGATGCGCCCGGTTCGGGTGTGCTCAGAGACCAGCAGTCCGGTGATCAGAAAACCACTGATCACGAAGAAAACGTCGACGCCGATGAAGCCACCCGGCAGTATCGCCGGAAAGAAGTGGTAAAGCGCGACGGCAATGACGGCGAGGGCGCGCAGGCCGTCGAGCCCGGCCAGACGGCCGCTGCGCTGCACGTTCGGCGGCCCCAGCACGGGTGTGTTCACCGGCCCGGCGATCGGTAGAATCGTCGCGGTCGTCGACCGAGTCCTCCCGGTGAACGGGAACGACAGCGGGGAACGAGTCATGGGCAACACGAGGTTTCTTTGGCACGCACAAGGGGGGTGGACCAGGGGCCGGTTTCAACGATAACCCGCGCGCGCCACCTAGGCTTACCCTCGTGAATCTTTTTGTGCCCCGCGCCGCGAATGCAGCGCTGGGCTCCACGCGCATCCGCCTCGACCTCGCCTACGACGGCACCGATTTCACCGGCTGGGCCCGCCAGCCGGGCTTTCGCACCGTGCAGGCCGACATCGAAAACGGGCTCGCCGGCATCCTGCAGAGCTTTCCCCCTCACCCCACCCTGATCGTCGCCGGCCGAACGGATGCCGGGGTGCACGCCCGCGGGCAGGTCGCCCATTTCGACCTCACCGCCGAACAGGCGCACTCCCTGGTGCGCATTCAGCGCGGCACCGGAAGCCGCCCGCCGGTCGACCTCGGCACCGCGGTGCTGCGCCGCCTCGGCGGCATCCTCGTGACCAAACCCGACGTCGTGCTGCGCCGTGCCACGGTCGTGCCCGGCGGCTTCGACGCCCGGTTCTCCGCCCTGTGGCGTCGGTACGAGTACCGCATCGCCGACCCCCTCGCCCTGCACGACCCGCAGCAGCGGCTGCGCACCACTTGGCATCCGTTCACACTCGATCTCGCCGCGATGGACGCCGCTGCAGCCACCCTGGTCGGCCTGCACGACTTCGCGGCCTACTGCAAGCCACGCCCCGGAGCGACGACCATCCGCACCGTGCAGGACTTTCGCTGGTGGCGCGACGACGACGGCCTGATCATCGCCAGCATCACAGCGGATGCCTTCTGCCACAGCATGGTGCGCGCCATGGTCGGCGCCTGCGTGGCCGTGGGGGAGGGGCGCCTCGACGGCAGCACCCTCGCGCACCTGCACTTCGACAAGCACCGCATCAGCGAGTTCAAGGTGATGCAGGCGCACGGCCTCACCCTGATCGACGTCGGCTACCCCGATGATGCGTCATTGGCGCAGCGCGCCGTGGACACTCGCAACCGGCGCTCACTGCCGGCCGCCGCCCAGGTTGCATCCGCGGCCGCCTCCGACTAGTGTTGTCCCTTGGTGTCTGTGCGTTGCAGCACGGCGCCCGAACGTGAGCCCTCCATCGACAGTGTTCTCCTCACGAAAACACGCCCGGAGCGGGATTCACGAACACCTCCGTTCGAAAAAGAAGAAAGCAGCACAACAGTGACGCGCACTTACACCCCCAAGGCAAGCGAACTCCAGCACGACTGGGTTGTCATCGATGCCACCGATATCGTCCTCGGACGTCTGGCCAGCCACGCGGCAATCCTGCTGCGCGGCAAGCACAAGGCCACCTTCTCCCCGCACATGGACGGTGGCGACTTCGTCATCATCGTCAACGCCGAGAAGGTTGCCCTCACCGGCAAGAAGCTCGACCTGAAGATCGCTTACCGCCACTCCGGTTACCCGGGCGGCCTCACGGCGACCAACTACTCCGAGATGCTCGAGAAGCACCCGACCCGTGCGGTCGAAAAAGCGATCCGCGGCATGCTGCCGAAGAACTCGCTCGGTCGCGCCCAGCTCACCAAGCTGAAGGTGTACGCCGGCCCTGAGCACCCGCACTCCGCTCAGCAGCCCAAGCCGTACACGCTCAGCCAGGTCGCGCAGTAGCGCCGGCAACCAGACTTCTCGACTCTTTAGATACTTAGATACACGGATAAAAAGGATTCCCATCATCGTGGCGAAGATCGCAGACCAGATTGACCAGGCTCCGGAGAGCTACTCCACCGAGACTCCGGCCGAAACCGTAACCAAGGCGCCCCGCGCCGTCCTCAACGTTCCCGGCGCAGCCGTCGGCCGTCGCAAGCAGGCTATCGCCCGCGTGCGCATCGTCCCCGGCTCCGGCACGATCGTTGTCAACGGCCGCGAGTTCGCCGATTACTTCCCGAACAAGCTGCACCAGCAGCTCATCAACGACCCGTTCAAGGTCCTCGACCTGCTCGGCTCGTACGATGTCATCGCCCGCATCACCGGTGGTGGCCCGTCCGGCCAGGCCGGCGCGCTGCGCCTCGGCATCGCACGCTGCCTCAACCTGATCGACGAAGAGAACAACCGCGCCATCCTCAAGAAGAACGGCTTCCTCAGCCGCGACGCTCGAGTCAAGGAGCGTAAGAAGGCCGGACTCAAGAAGGCCCGTAAGGCACCTCAGTTCAGCAAGCGCTAACCCGATAGCCGACGACGATATGACTCGTCTGTTCGGCACGGACGGCGTTCGGGGCCTGGCCAACCGTGATCTCACGGCTGGCCTGGCCCTGAGCCTTGCCCAGGCCAGCGCCGCGGTGCTGACCAAGGGACGTCGTGCCCAAGCACGTCTTGCTGAGGGTCGACGGCCCGTCGCCGTGGTCGCTCGCGACCCGCGAATCTCCGGTGAATTCCTCACGGCTGCCGTTTCGGCCGGTCTGGCCTCCAGTGGTGTCGACGTTCTCGACGCCGGGGTCATCCCCACGCCCGCCGCAGCCTTCTTGATCAACGACATCGGTGCCGACTTCGGTGTGATGATTTCTGCCTCACACAACGCGGCGCCCGACAACGGCATCAAGATCTTCGCCTTTGGCGGAACCAAACTTCCCGACGACGTCGAGGACCGCATCGAGAGCTACATCGGTCGCGACACGCTGATGCCGATCGCCGGCGACGTTGGACGCATCCGTCGTTTCGCCGACGCCGAAGACCGGTACGTCGTGCACCTGCTCACCACGCTGCCGCACCGCCTTGACGGCATCCACGTCGTGCTCGACTGCGCCCACGGCGCCGCTGCCGGCGTCTCTCCGCAGGTGTTCACGGATGCGGGCGCTCGCCTCACCGTGATCGGCGCCGACCCCGACGGCCTCAACATCAACGACGGGGTGGGTTCGACCCACCTCGACAACCTCGCCAAAGCCGTACTCGAGCGCGGCGCCGACATCGGCATCGCCCACGACGGCGACGCCGACCGCTGCCTCGCGGTGGACCGTGACGGCAAGGTCGTCGACGGCGACCAGATCATGGCCATTCTCGCCGTGTCGATGGCCGAACGCGGTGTGCTCAAGGACCGCACGCTCGTGGCGACCGTCATGAGCAACCTCGGCCTGCGCAAGGCCATGGCGGCCAACGACATCACCATGGTGCAGACCAAGGTCGGCGACCGGTACGTGCTCGAAGAACTCAACGCCCACGGGTATTCGCTCGGGGGCGAGCAGAGCGGTCACGTCATCATGACCAAGTTCGCCACGACCGGCGACGGCATTCTCACCGGGCTGCACCTCGTGGCCGAAATGGCGCGCACCGGTAAAACACTCGCCGAACTCGCATCCGTCATGACGGTGTACCCGCAGATCCTGGTGAACGTGCGCGGCGTCAACCACAAGGGTCTCGGTGCCGACGAGGTCATCGCCCAGGCCGTCCTCGCCGCTGAAGCCGAACTCGGTGACACCGGCCGGGTGCTGCTGCGCCCCTCCGGTACCGAGCCGATGGTGCGGGTCATGGTGGAAGCCGCCGACCAGCCCACCGCCGACCGCCTGGCGCACTCCCTGGCCGACGTGGTGCGCGAGCGCCTCGCCCTCTAGCCCCGTACTTCGGCGCACCGGGTCTCGAGATGCGCGCGAAAAGCGTGCGCGCTCCTCGACCAGCGGGGTTTCGCTGGTCGAGGAGCGAGCTTGACCATACCGCTGGTCGAGGAGCGCGCTTGACCATACCGCTGGTCGAGGAGCGCGCTTGACCATACCGCTGGTCGAGGAGCGCGCTTGACCATACCGCTGGTCGAGGAGCGCGCTCTGCGAGCGTCTCGAGACCCCGCGAGCCGACACGCAGAGGCGGGTGGCGGGGTCAGACCTTGCGCAGCAGCACTTTGGAGACGGCGTGCGTGGGGTCCTTGCGCAGCACCAGGGTTGCGCGCGACCGGGTCGGGCGAATGTTCTGCAGCAGGTTGGGCTGATTGATGCTGGTCCAGATGCTGCGCGCCTTGCCGCGAGCCTCATCTTCGGTGAGCGCCGCGTAGCGGTGAAAGAACGAGTTGGGGTTGGCGAAGGCCCCGCGCTGCAGCTTCAGAAAGCGTTCCTCGTACCAGCGGGCGATGTCCTGGGTGCGGGCATCCACATAGATGGTGAAGTCGAACAGGTCACTGACCGAGAGGCCGTGGCCCGGACCGGGCGGCTGCAGCACGTTGAGACCCTCGACGATCAAGATGTCCGGCTGCCGCACCACGATCTGCGCGTCGGGCACGATGTCGTAGCTCAGGTGCGAGTAGAACGGTGACCGCACCTCGGGGGCGCCGCTCTTGACCGCGCTCACGAACCGCAGCAGGGCACGTCGGTCGTACGATTCCGGAAACCCCTTGCGCTCCATCAGGCCGCGACGGTTCAGTTCGGCATTGGGAAAGAGAAAACCGTCGGTCGTGACGAGTTCAACCCGGGGAGTGTCGTCCCAACGGGCGAGCATCTCGCGCAGCAGTCGGGCGGTGGTCGATTTTCCGACCGCGACCGAGCCTGCCACACCGATCACGAACGGGGTGGGGCGAGCCCGTTCGCCCAGAAAACCACTGGTCGCGCGGTGCAGCGTGCGGGCATTCGCCGCGTAGAGGTTGAGCAGTCGGCTCAGCGGAAGGTAGACATCCGTCACCTCGTTGATGTCGAGCGGCTCGCCGATGCCCCGCAGTTGCACGATCTCGGTCTCTTTGAGCGGCAGCAGGGTGGTCGGCGCGAGCGCGGCCCAGTCGGCTCGGTCGAGCTCCACAAAAGGGGTGCCGTGACCGTTCATTACAGGGGCCAGCACCGGATCGGACATTCCCCCAAGCTTAGTCCGACTAAAATCGACTTCCATGTGCGGAATCGTAGGTTATGTCGGAAGCAACAAGACCGTTGACGTTCTCATGGGAGGGCTTGGACGGCTCGAGTATCGCGGGTATGACTCCGCGGGAATCGCCGTCATCGATGAATCCGGTGTGCTCAACACGGCCAAGAAGGCCGGCAAGCTCTCGGCCCTGGTCGGTGAACTGAAGGCGCACCCGATCAACGACGGTCAGACCGGTATCGGCCACACCCGCTGGGCCACCCACGGCGGACCCACCGACGGCAATGCCCACCCGCACCTCGGCGACAACGACAAGCTCGCCCTCATCCACAACGGCATCATCGAGAACTTCGCCCCGCTGCGCGAGGAACTACTCAATGAGGGCTTCACCTTCACGAGCGAAACCGACACCGAGGTCGCCGCAGTACTACTCGGCCGCGAATACCAGCGCGTCGGCGACCTGGCCGAAGCGTTCCGCACCATTGTGGCCCGCCTCGACGGTGCGTTCACGCTGCTCGCCGTGCACCAGGACCAGCCCGGCGTCGTCGTCGGCGCCCGCCGCAACTCCCCGCTCGTCATCGGCCTCGGCGACGGTGAGAACTTTCTCGGCTCCGACGTCGCCGCATTCGTCGAGTACACCCGCCGCGCCGTCGCCATCGGCCAGGACCAGATCGTTACCATCACAGCGGATGCCGTCACGGTCACCGACTTCGACGGTCACCCCGTCGAGACCGAAGAGTTCGACATCGCCTGGGACGCCTCCGCGAGCGAAAAGGGCGGCTGGTCCAGCTTCATGGCCAAGGAAGTGTCCGAGCAGCCGGATGCCGTCGCCAACACGCTGCGCGGCCGCATCACCGACGGTCAGGTGATCGTGCCGGAACTGACCGAATTCGGCGATGACGTGCTCGCGGGCATCCGTCGTATCGTCATCGTCGCCTGCGGAACCGCCGCCTATGCCGGCCAGACCGCCAAGTACGCCATCGAAAAGTGGGCGCAGGTGCCGGTGGACGTCGAACTCAGCCACGAGTTCCGCTACCGTGACCCGGTGCTCAGCGACGACACCCTGGTGATCTCGATCAGCCAGTCCGGCGAGACCATGGACACGCTCATGGCCGTCAAGTACGCCATGTCGCTCGGCGCGAAGGCGATCTCCATCTGCAACACGCAGGGCGCCACCATTCCGCGCGAGAGTGACGCCGTGATCTACACGCACGCCGGCCCCGAGGTCGCCGTCGCGTCGACCAAGGCCTTCGTGGCCCAGATCACCGCGCTTTACCTCTTCGCCCTGCACCTCGCCCGGGTGCGCGGCAGCCTCCCTGAGGCCGAGCAGGCCGCGCAGGTCGCCGAATTGCAGGCCATCCCGGAGAAGATCAGCACCGTGCTCGGCGTTGAAGACGAGGTTCGCCAGCTGGCCCGCTGGATGAGTGACACCCGCGCTGTACTGTTCCTCGGTCGCCACGTCGGCTTTCCGATCGCGCTCGAGGGTGCGCTCAAGCTCAAGGAACTTGCGTACATCCACGCCGAGGGCTTCGCTGCCGGTGAGCTCAAGCACGGCCCGATCGCGCTGATCGAGCCCGGCCAGCCGGTGTTCGTCGTCGTGCCGAGCCCGCGCGGCTCAGCCCACCTGCACCCGAAGGTCGTCTCCAACATCCAGGAGATCCGCGCCCGCGGAGCCCGCATCATCGCCATCGCCGAGGTCGGCGACGCCGCGGTGCTGCCGTTCGCCGACACCGTCATCCACATTCCGCTCGCGGCGCCGCTGTTCGAACCGCTGCTGGCCGTGGTGCCGTTGCAGATGTTCGCCATGGAACTCGCCATCGCCAAGGGCCTCGACGTCGACCAGCCGCGCAACCTGGCGAAGTCCGTCACGGTCGAATAGGAACTGTCGAGTAAGCACAGAATGATCAAGGGCATCGGGGTGGACGTGGTCGACCTGGCGCGGTTCACCCGCCAGGTCGAGCGCACGCCGCGCCTCGTGCCGCGGCTGTTCGCCGAAAGTGAACGGGGACTGCCGGTGCATTCCCTGGCTGCGCGCTTTGCCGCCAAGGAAGCCCTGATCAAGGCCCTCGGCGATAGTGCGGGGGCAACCTGGCACGAGATGGAAATTGTGAACGACCCGCACGGCAACCCCGAATTCAGGCTCAGCGGGGCAGCCCTTCAGGCCGTACAGAACCGGGGCATCACCAGGGTGCACGTCACCATGACCCACGACGCCGGGGTGGCCTGCGCCTTCGTCGTCGCCGAGGGGGAGTGATGACCGGTTTTCGCGAGGCCGTGATCGACCTCGCCGCGATCCGCCACAACATGGCCCACCTGCGCCGACTCGTCGGCACCCCGCACGCGATGGCGGTGGTCAAGGCGAACGCCTATGGTCACGGCGCTGTGCCGGTGGCGCGCGCCGCGCTCGCCGGCGGAGCCGACTGGCTCGGCGTCGCCGACATCGACGAGGCCCTCGCCCTGCGTGACGCCGGCATCGACGCACCCATCCTGGCCTGGCTGCACGACCCCGACGCCGATTTCAGTGCCGCCATCGACGATGACGTCACCCTCGGGCTCTCCTCGGCTCGTCAGGTGCAACAGGTAGCGGATGCCGCGGCGGAACTCGGCCAGACGGCATCCGTTCACCTGAAACTCGAAACCGGTCTCAGCCGCAACGGCGTGCACGAAAACGACTGGGCGGAGGTCTTCGCGCTCGCGGCTGCGCTCGAACGGGTCGGTCTGCTGCGCGTCGACGGCGTCATGAGCCACCTCGCCAACGCCTCAGCCTTGGACGACCAGCAGGCGCTCGAATGCTTCGAACGCGGAGTCGCCGCCGCGCGCAGCGCCGGCCTGACCCCCACGCTCGTGCACCTCGCGTCGTCCGCTGCGGCGCTGCGGCTGCCGGCCGCCCGCTTCACCATGGTGCGGTTCGGCATCACCATCTACGGGCTGTCGCCGTTCGATGATGCGACGAGCGCCGATCTCGGCCTGATTCCGGCCATGACCCTGCGCGGCCGAGTGGCCCTCATCCGCCGGGTGAGCGCGGGCGCCGGAGTCTCCTACGACTACCTGTGGCGGGCGCCGCACGATTCCACGCTCGTGCTCGTGCCGCTCGGCTATGCCGACGGCATTCCCCGGCAGGCCTCTGGCACGGCACTCGTGCACATTCACGATGCGAACTATCCCCTGGTCGGGCGGGTGGCGATGGACCAGTTCGTGGTCAACCTCGGTGCCGACGGCCCCGCGGTGGCCGTCGGCGACGCGGTCGTGCTGTTCGGCGACCCGAGCACCGGAGCGCCGAGCGCCACCGACTGGGCCGACGCCGCCGGCACGATCAACTACGAGATCGTCACCCGCATCGGGCACCGGGTGACCCGGCGACACATCAATGGTTGAGCTGCACCGCACGATTGTCGATGCGGCGGCGATGCACCGATTCGGCGTCGACCTCGCTCGCAGCCTGCAGGCTGGTGACCTGATCGTGCTCACCGGGCCGCTCGGCGCGGGCAAGACCACCCTCACGCGCGGCCTCGGCGAGGGCCTCGAGGTGCGCGGCGCCGTCACCAGTCCCACCTTCGTGCTCGCGCGCACCCACCCGAGCCTCGTCGGAGGCCCGCCCTTCGTGCACGTCGACGCCTACCGTCTGGGCAGCGCCATGGAGCTCGACGACCTCGACATCGATTTCGCCCGTTCCATCGTCGTGGTGGAGTGGGGCCGCGGCCTGCTCGACGGCATCACCGAGTCCTGGCTCGACATCGAGATCGAGCGCCCGAAGGGCCGGTCGCCGGCAACCGGCGAAACGGATGCCGCGGCATCCGTTATCGACCTGGATCACGATCTCGACGAACCCCGTACCCTCATCCTCACCGGGCACGGCAGGCGCTGGACCCGCCTGGCGGACTCGCTGCCGTGACCTTGAGCCGTGGCGCCCACTATTGGATCACCCTCGCTCTGATCGGGCTGGTTGGCGGGTTACTTTCAGGCGCCTTCGGAGTGGGCGGGGGCATCATCATGGTTCCACTTCTTATCGGACTGGCGCGCATGGACGAGCGGAGCGCTGCCTCGACCTCCTTGGTAGCCATCATCCCCGCGTCGAGCGTGGGAGTAGTCACCTACCTGATTCAAGGGCACGTCGATCTGGTTGCCGGGGCGATCATTGCTGGCGGTGCTGTGGTCGGTGCCGTGATTGGCAGCCGGCTACTGCACCGCATTCCACTTACCTGGTTACGCTGGATGTTCATCGCTCTAATCTTGATCGTTGCTGCCCGGTTGCTTCTCGTCCCGCCGATCCGCGGCTCGGACCTGGAACTCACCTGGTACGTCGCCATCGGCTATGTCGCTCTGGGCTTGGTTATGGGAATCGCATCAGGATTGTTCGGTATCGGCGGCGGCGTGATTGCGGTGCCGGCGCTCATTGCTGTCTTCGGGGTGAGTGACCTGATCGCGAAGGGTACTTCACTCCTCGTGGTGATTCCCACCGGAATCGTCGGTACCGTGGCGCACCTGCGGCGGGGGCTGGTGGACGTGCGCGCCGGCCTGGTGGTGGGCGTGGCAGCCACTGCGGCGTCGGCGCCGGGCGTGGCGCTCGCGCTCGCCATTCCGCCGCAACTTTCCGGCGTTCTGTTCGCGGTCTTGCTTCTGCTAGCCGCAATGCAGCTGATCATTAAGGCTATCCGCGGGCGGCCGCGTCAGTGATCGAGTCATCACGATGGAGAGGGCTGCCCGTTCTCCCTTACTTGAGCAGGGCTACGTCGGAGACGAGCTCGATGTGCGAGAGCATCGCCGCGGTCGCCGCTGTGGCGTCCTGCGCCCGGATAGCCGCGGTGATGGTGCGGTGTGAGGCGAGGGACTGCTCGGGCCGTCCCGGCTGGGCGAGTGACTCGAGCCGCGTTTCGAGGATCATCTCGGCGATGAATGCCATCAGCTGGGCGAGCACGGGAGAGTGAGCAGCCGCCGTGACGGCTTGGTGGAAGAGCTCGTCGCCGTGCGCCCCGCGGTCACCGACGGCGATTTCCTCTGCCATCGCCCGGAGTGCATCCTCGATCGCGAGCAGGTCGGCATCCGTTCGGCGTTCCGCGGCGAGCTCGGCGAGTTTCACCTCGAGGGTGGTGCGGGCTTCCACGATCTCGGGGAGCCGGTTGCGATGTTCCCGGAGCCCACTGATCACCGCTGCGATGCTCGGCCGGTAGATGAGAACGGCGCCGGTGCCGTGCTGAACGTCGATGACACCGAGCACTTCGAGGGCCACAAGGGCCTGGGCGAGGGTGGCGCGGGAGACACCGAGCCGTTCCGCGAGCTCGCGTTCGGCGGGTAACAGGTCGCCGGGGCCGAGGTGGGCGGACTCGATGTAGGCGAGAAGCTGGGCCACGAGCTGTTCGTACAGGCGCGGTTTCGTGACGCGCATGAGCGGCTGGGGTATTGCGTCCCTCGTCATGTCTGCCTCCCTAAGATCCGTCTTCCCAACTTTACACGGCTCTTGACAAAGTCACCTACTGTCTAGGAGGCTAGTCCAGTGAGCCAATAGCCCACTTTCATCTGAATCTATGGAGGAACAACGATGTCCGCTCCCGTTATCTCAATCATCATCCTGGCGGTGATGTTTCTGATCGCCACGCTTTTGCCCGTCAACATGGGTGCGCTGGCCTTCGTGGGTGCCTTTCTTCTCGGTGCTGTCTTCCTCGGCATGGAGACCACCGATATTCTCGCCAACTTCCCGGGCGGGCTGTTCCTCACGCTCGTCGGCGTTACGTACCTGTTCGCGATTGCGCAGGGCAACGGCACGATCGACCTGCTGGTGCGCGGTGCAGTGCGGCTCGTCGGCGGTCGCGTGGCCCTCATCCCCTGGGTGATGTTCGTGATCACCGCCGTGATCACGGCGGTCGGTGCGCTGTCCCCGGCCGCGGTGGCCATCGTGGCGCCGATCGCGCTCGGCTTTGCCCGCAAGTACAAGATCAGCCCGCTGCTGATGGGCATGATGGTGATCCACGGCGCGCAGGGCGGCGGATTCTCGCCGATCGCCGTCTACGGCGTGATCGTGAACAGCCTCATCTCGACCACCGGGCTCGACGCGAGCCCGACAGCGGTGTTTCTGTCGAGCCTCATCTTCAACTTTCTGATCGCCGTCGTGCTGTTCATTGTGCTCGGTGGCCGAAACCTGATGTCGAGCCGGGTCGGACATTTCGTGGAGCAAGCCGCCGAAGCGCGCATGGCCGTGAGTGTCGGTGCGCGCGCCGGCGGTGATGTGGCGTTCAAGGGCTTCGGCTCCGGCATCTACGGCCCCCGCGACCCCGCGGGCGACGGAGTGCAGGCCACGGCCACCCGCGGAGAGCGCATCCCGCAGCTTGTGACGGTGGCCGGCCTCATCGCTCTCGCCGTGATCGCGCTCGGTTTCAAGGTTGACGTGGGCTTCGTTGCCATCACCATCGCCGTCATCCTCGCCCTCGTCTCGCCCGCGGCCCAGAAGGGCGCGGTCAACAAGATCAGCTGGTCGACCGTGCTGCTCATCTGCGGCATGCTCACCTTCGTCGGTGTTCTCGAAGAGGTCGGCACCATCGAATACGTATCGGAAGCGGTGGCCAACCTCGGCATGCCCCTGCTTGCCGCACTCTTGATCTGCTACATCGGTGCCGTCGTCTCGGCCTTCGCCTCATCAACGGCCATTCTGGCCGCGCTGATTCCGCTCGCCGTGCCGTTCCTCGCGACCGGGGAGATCAGCGCTATCGGCGTGATCTGCGCGCTCGCCGTCGCGTCGACCATCGTGGACGTGTCGCCGTTCTCGACCAATGGCGCGCTCGTGCTCGCCAACGCCCCCGACGACGTGGACAAGGACCGCTTCTACAAGCAGATCCTCGCCTACAGCGGAATCGTCGTCGTGGCCGGGCCGGCCATCGCCTGGGCGGTGCTCGTGCTGCCCGGGTGGCTGTAACCCGTCACCGACCCCACGCACCTCGAGAAAGGACCGATCATGAGTACCGAAACCGACACCCGTTCTGAAACCGACCGGCAGGGTCCCCTCGCGGGCTACCTCGTTGTGGACCTCAGCCGCGCGCTTGCCGGTCCGCACGCGAGCATGATGCTCGCCGACCTTGGCGCACGCGTGATCAAGGTGGAGAATCCAGGTACGGGAGACGATACCCGCGGCTGGGGCCCGCCCTTTGTGGGCCCCGCGAACGATCCGCAATCCACGTACTTTCTCTCGTGCAACCGCAATAAAGAATCCATCGCCCTCGATCTGAAGAGTGACGACGGTCGGGAGGTGCTCGGCGAGCTGCTGCTGCGCGCGGACGTTGTGGTGGAGAATTTTCGTCCAGGGGTGCTCGACCGGCTCGGATTCTCTCCCGAGGCGATGCACGCTCTCAACCCGGCGCTGGTGATTCTCTCGATCACCGGTTTCGGCCACGACGGCCCGGAATCCAGTAGAAGCGGCTACGACCAGATTCTGCAGGGCGAGGCCGGCCTGATGTCCCTCACCGGCTCCGCCCCCGACGACCCGCAGCGTGTGGGCGTGCCGATCGCCGATCTGCTCTCGGGCATGTATGGCGCGTTCGGACTGCTCGCCGCGCTGCTTCAACGCGAGCGCACCGGTCAGGGACAGATTGTTCGCACCTCGCTGCTCGCCGCACTGGTGGGAGTGCATGCCTTCCAGGGCACCCGCGCCACGGTGGCCGGCGAGGTGCCGGAGGCCCAGGGCAACCACCATCCGTCGATCGCTCCCTACGGGCTCTTTCCCTGCCGCGGCGGCAGCGTGCAGATCAGCATCGGCAGTGAGAAACTCTGGGCCACCTTCGCAGCCGAGTTCGGCCTCGATGCTGCGCAATCCGAGTGGGCCACCAACGCGCACCGCGTGCGCAATCGGGAGGGCCTCAAGGCTGCCATAGCGGATGCCTTCGCCGACTTCGATGCCGTGACCCTGCTGAAGAAACTGACCGATGCCGGTATCCCGGCCGGCAAGGTGCGTTCCCTGGATGAGGTCTATCAATGGGATCAGGTGCTGTCGCAGGGGCTGCTGATCGACGTTGAACATGAGGTGCTCGGCCGGATCAGCCTCCCCGGGCCGCCGCTTCGGTTCTTCGGACCCGCCGATACGGTCGAGACAACGATCACGATGCACTCCGCTCCGCCCGTGCTCGATCAGCACGGGACCGACATTCGCACCTGGCTCAACCGCTCACTGGAAGGTATCTCACTGTGATTTCTCAATCCGCGCTCGCAACTCGCCACCTGAATGCCACGGAGCTCATCGACGTGGTGCTCGATAACGGCTCCTTCACGAGCTGGGATCAGCCCGTGGTCGACCCCGCCCCGAACGAGGTGTACCGGGCCGACCTCGTGAGGGCCCGAGCGAAGAGCGGCACCGACGAGTCGGTGCTCACCGGAGAGGGGCTGATCCGCGGCCGCCGGGTGGCGATTGTGGTGAGCGAGTTCGCATTTCTCGCCGGATCGATCGGGCTTTCTGCTGCCGACCGAATTGTGGACGCGATCGAACGGGCCACACGCGAAGGGTTGCCGGTCTTGGCCGGACCGGCATCCGGCGGTACCCGCATGCAGGAGGGAACGTTGGCTTTCTTGTCGATGGTGAAGATCACCGCGGCCGTGCGCGCGCACCGCGAGGCGGGGCATCCGTATCTTGTGTACCTGAGGCACCCCACCACGGGCGGGGTGATGGCCTCCTGGGGCTCGCTCGGGCACGTGACCGTGGCCGAGCCGGGCGCGCTGCTCGGGTTTCTCGGCCCTCGGGTCTATGAGGCGCTGTATGGCAAGAAATTTCCGGAAAACGTGCAGGTCTCCGAAAACCTATTCAACCAAGGGCTGATCGACGCCGTTGTGCCGCCGGAGCAGCTGCCGGAGATCGTGCACCGCGCCCTCACAATTCTCACCGACCGGGCCTCCACGCCGGTGGCGGAACCGGAGACCCTGAACGTGCGGCCGGCAGCGAGCGGCGCTTGGGCATCCATTTTAATTTCGCGCAACCCGCGGCGACCAGACCTGCGCCAGCTGCTCGCCTACGGCGCGCACGACGTGCTGCCGTTGAACGGCACGGGCGAGGGTGAGAAGGACCCGGGGCTCATGCTCGCCATGGCACGGTTCGGGCAGCAGAGCTGCATCGTGCTCGGGCACATCCGGCCGCGGCCTTCGCAAGACACCAAGATGGGCCCCGGATCGCTGCGGGAGGCCCGTCGCGGCATGCGCCTTGCGGAAGAACTCGGGCTTCCGCTGCTCACCGTGATCGACATCGCCGGGGCCGCGCTGTCGAAGGAGGCCGAGGAGGGCGGCATGGCCGGGGAAATCGCCCGCTCTTTGCACGAGCTGATCGGCCTGCGGTCGGCAACCGTGTCCGTGCTGCTCGGACAGGGTGCTGGCGGCGGGGCGCTCGCGCTGCTGCCCGCCGACCGTACGATCGCCGCCCAGCACTCCTGGCTGTCGCCGCTTCCTCCCGAAGGGGCAAGTGCCATCGTGCACCACAACACCGAGTTCGCACCGGCCATGTCGGAGGCTCAGGGCGTGAACGTGGCCTCGCTGTACGCGAATCGGATCGTCGACCACATCGTGGACGAGCGCCCCGACGCCGCCGACGAGGGACGGGCGTTCTGCCAGCGCTTGGCGTCGGCCATCGAATACGAGCTGTCCGCGCTCTCCACGGTGCCCGTTGACGAGCTACTTCCGCGCCGCTTGGCCCGCTACCACTCCCTCGGTCGCTGACCCCTCGTCATTTCGGTGTGGCGCATGGTGTCGGTTCCGCAACGTTCGGCGATTACCCCGCGGTCCAGGTTTGCCATGCCGGCCAGAACGTTTTTGGCCCCGTTGGCTCGGTGCATGTCGGTGGACCAGAGTATGCCCAGCAGCGCAAGCAGTACCACGCCCTGAGCGGCGCCGAAGTATCCCCAGTAGACCCCGGTACCGAGAATGCCGAGCACGAGACCGAACGTGATCGGCCGGGTATCGGCGGCGGCGTGGTCGGGTGCCTTGCGGCGAACGTAGCGCGCCACGCGAGGCTGGACTGCCGAGAGCAGCGCGGCCAGCAACAGTAAAAACGGCACGATCGCGAAAAAGGCTTCTTCGAGCAAAATGAGCAGCATCAAACCGCCGACCACACCGCTGGGCCGAATTCTTGTCAAGGCTTGCCTAGGCGATAATCAAACGAAACGAGCGGGGCCCTCAGACTCCCCGATCTGTTGGCCACGAAAGGAAAATCCACTGATGCAAGCAATCCTGATCGAGCAGGGCAGTGCCGGAACACAACTGATTCTGGGCGAACAGGCCGTCCCGGTACCGGGCCCGACCCAAGTGCGCATTGCCGTGCACGCGGCATCCGTCAATCGTGCCGACCTGGCCCAACGCTTCGGTACCCATGAACCGCTTGTGCCGGGAAGTGCTCCGCCCGTTGTCGGGCTGGATGCCGCGGGAGATGTGATCGAGGTGGGCTCGGAAGTTACCGATCTTCAGGTCGGCGATCGCGTCATGACCATCGTTGGCGGGGGACTCAGCGAGCACATCGTCGTCGATGCCGGCCTGCCGATTCCGATTCCCGACGGGTGGAGTTACGCCGAGGGGGCCGCGGCGGTTCTTGGCCTCCTGACCGAGCACAACGCGCTCCGCACCCACGGTCGGTTGCAGCCCGGTGAGACCGTGCTGGTTCACTCCGCAGCGTCCTCGGTCGGCCTGCAGTGTGTTCAGCTCGCGAAATACCTCGGCGCCGGGCTCGTGATCGGTACGACCCGTTCGGAGAGCATGACCCCGCTGATCCGTTCGGTCGGTGCCGACCAGGTGATCGTGGTCGGCGATGACGGCTTCGCCAACCAGGTGCTGGCGTTGACCGATGGACACGGAGCCGACGTCATTGTCGACCACGTCGGCGGACCCTACCTGGCCGACAATATCCGCTCGGCCGCTATCGCCGGCCGCATCATCGGGGTCGGACGACTCGGCGGCGGTGAGGGCAGTCTTGATCTGGAAATGCTCGCCTACAAGCGACTCGCCCTGTACGGAGTCACCTTTCGCACTCGTTCCACCCCGGACAAAATCGAGCTTGTCGCCGCACTGCGTGCCGACGTCGACCTTGACTCGCCGGTTCTTCGACCGCTCATCGACCGAATCATGCCGTGGACCGAAGCTGAGGCGGCCCAGGCACTGATGAGCACCAATTCCTCCCGCGGCAAGATTGTGCTCGCCGTCGGCGACGCGGCTCCCGAGTGAATTCGAACACTGGAAACTCTCACTAAATGACTCTCCTTGAAGGCGCGATCATCCTGGTCGCCGGTATTGCCGCTGGCATCATCAATGTGGTCGCCGGCGCTGGAACCCTGATCACCTTTCCCACCCTGCTCGCACTCGGCATCCCACCGATTACCGCGAACGTGTCCAACACCGTTGGTCTGGTTCCCGGGTCGGTTGCCGGTGCTTACGGGTACCGCCGGGAACTCACGTCACAGTGGCGGCCGGTGGCCTGGATGGCCGTGTTCTCGGCCGTGGGAGGTGTGATCGGGGGGCTGCTGCTGCTGATTCTGCCCGAGGAAGCCTTCTCGGCGATCGTTCCGTTCCTGCTGCTGCTGGCGGCGCTGCTCTCCGCGATCCAGCCTCGTGTGGCCCGTTACGTGCGACGCAAGGCCCCGGAAGGTACCGGCGCCGATACTCGCCCAATCACCTTCGGCCTGGTACTCGGCATTCTAGGCACGGGGGTCTACGGGGGATACTTCGGTGCAGCGCAGGGTGTGGTGCTGCTGGCGCTGCTGGGCATTCTGTGGTCCACCGACATGCACCGGGCCAACGGTGCCAAGAACGTGCTGGCCGGCATGGCCAACCTCGTCTCCGCGATTATTTTCATCTCCAGCGGCACCGTGGACTGGGTGATCGCCCTGTTGATCGGCGTGGGGTCCGCATTCGGTGGCTGGCTCGGTGCCCGCATCGGTCGGCGGCTGTCGGCTCCGGTGTTGCGCGCGATCCTCGTGATCGTTGCCCTGACCGCGGCCGTCGTGCTGTTTCTGACGTGAAGCCAGCCGCGCGAAGCGGTGGCCCCATCAAAGCTAGGCTGAATGGGTGCTACTTGCCATCGACACTTCCGCCGGCACCAGCGTCGCCGTCGTCGACCTTGCCCGCGGGGTCATCGCCGAACGCGGCGAAGCCGACACGATGCGCCACGCCGAGATCGTCGGGCCGTTTATTCTGCAATGCCTACAGGAAGCGGATATCGCCCCCGCTGACCTCTCCGGCGTCGTCGGCGGTATGGGGCCAGGCCCGTTCACCGGCCTGCGCGTCGGCATCGCCTCGGCCCGCGTCTTCGCCCTCGGCGCCGGCACACCACTCGTACCGGTGATCAGCCACGACGCCATCGCCTACGGCCACTATCGCCGCGGCCACACGGGCCCGCTCGTCGTCGTCACCGACGCCCGTCGCCGGGAAATCTATTGGAGTGCTTACAGTGAAGCGGATGCCGCCGGCCTGCCCGCGCGCGTCGGCCCGCCCGGCCTGGCCAAACCGGCCGAACTCGACGATGCGACCTGGCTGCACGCGCGCTGGCCTCGACTCGACGCTGCCACGGTGTCGGCCGGCGAACTCGGCATGGTCGCCGAGCTGACCCACGCCCACCAGCGCCCGTTCGCCGCCAATGAACCGCTCTATCTGCGCTCGCCCGACGTCACACTGTCGAATGGGCCCAAGCGGGTCAGCCGATGACCTGGCAGCTGCGCCGCGCGCACGAAGCTGACCTGGCGGCCATCATGCTCCTGGAAACCAGCATCTTCGAGAACGACGCCTGGTCGGCGCCGATGATGCTGCGCGACCTCGGCGACCCGGCCTGCTACTACCTCGTGGCGTTTCCGCCCGACGATCCGAGCAGAATCGTGGCCTACGCGGGGCTGCTGGCCCCGCGGGGAGCCACCGAGGGCGACATCCAGACCATCGCCGTCGCTGAATCGGCGCGCGGCCACGGGCTCGGTCGCACCGTCATGCAGGCGCTCATCAGCGAGGCGCGCAAACGTGGTGCCCGGCTGGTCTTCCTCGAGGTGCGGGCCGATAACCCGGGCGCCCAGCGCCTGTACGAACGACTTGGGTTCATCGAAGTGGGGGTGCGCCGTGGCTATTACCAGCCCGACAACGTCGATGCCCTCGTCATGCGCCTGAATATTCCCGAATTGGAATCTATGCTCGTGACCGTGGAGACCCCGTGACGACCCTGAATCGCACCGATCCGCTCGTGCTCGGCATCGAGACCTCCTGCGACGAGACCGGCATCGGCATCGTGCGCGGTACAGCGCTGCTCTCCAACACCATCGCCAGCTCGATGGACGAGCACGCCCGCTACGGCGGCGTCGTGCCCGAGATCGCGGCTCGGGCGCACCTCGACGAGCTCGTGCCGGCCATCCATGCGGCCGTCGCCGAGGCCGGCATCCGCTTACAGGATCTCGATGCCATCGCCGTCACCTGCGGGCCTGGGCTCTCCGGCGCCCTCATGGTCGGGGTCGGCGCAGCGAAAGCGCTCGCCGTCGCGCTCGACAAGCCGATCTACGCGGTCAACCATTTGGTCGGCCACGTCGGCGCCGACCTGCTGCACAGCAATACCGACACCAGCAATACCGACACCAAACCGCTGGAATATCCGACCATCGCCCTGCTCGTCTCCGGCGGCCACACCTCGCTGCTGCTGGTGCGCGACCTGGTCAGTGACGTGGAACTGCTCGGTGAGACCATCGACGACGCCGCCGGCGAGGCCTTCGACAAGGTCGCCCGCCTGCTGTCACTGCCGTATCCCGGCGGGCCGCAGATCGACCGGGTCGCGGCCTCCGGCAACCCGAAGGCCATCCGCTTCCCGCGCGGCCTCAGCCAACCCAAGGATATGGCCGCGCACCGCTATGACTTCTCCTTCTCGGGACTAAAAACCTCCGTCGCCCGTTTCGTCGAACAACGCCAGGATTCGGGCGAACCCGTGCCGATCAGCGATGTCGCGGCCAGTTTTCGGGAGGCGGTCGTCGACATCCTGCTGACCAAGGCCCTCGCCGCGTGCGCCGACTACAACGTGCCGCGCCTCCTGCTCGGTGGCGGTGTCATCGCCAATGCCCGGCTGCGTCAGGTCGCCACCGAGAGAACGGATGCCGCCGGCGTGGTTCTGCGCATCCCACCGCTCTCCCTGTGCACCGACAACGGCGCCATGATCGCCGCCCTCGGCGCACAGCTGATCATGGCCGGGCACGAGGCGTCGACGCTCGAATTCGGCGCCGATTCCACCCTGCCGGTCGGCCAGATCCAGGTCTCTGGCCTGGCCCAGTCGCTCGGCGGGCCGTAACACGATAATCTGGCCGAGCGACCACCGAACTTTCCGCCTGAAGGAGACCGCAGATGTCTGATCCCACCCAGCCCCCCGTCGACCCGACGAGAAACGACCCGACGAGAAGCGACCCCACGGGTTCGATGCCTGCCGGCTCAAGCGTACCGCCCGCGTACGAATCTCCCGCAGCCCCGGTCTACCCGAGCTACCCGGCACCGGGCACCCCGGCAGCGCCCGCCTATGGCCAGCCGCCCGCGTACGGCCAGAACCCGTACGGGCAGCAGAACCCGCAGGACAAGTACAACGTTCTGGCGATCATCTCGCTCGTGAGTGCATTCTTCGTCTCGCTGGTGGCAGTCATCACCGGGCACATGGCGATGAGTCAGATCAAGAAGACCGGTGAAAAGGGCTACGGCCTGGCCCTGTGGGGTTTGATCCTGGGCTACCTGGGCATCGTCACCGGGATCATCTTCGCGTTCATCTTCATCGCGATCCTGGTCAGTGGGGCTGCCACCACCAGCACCTTCAACTCCTAGCCAGCACCCGATCCATCCCGGTCAGACTTCGACCGGTCGGCCTGAGCGACTGCGGCTTCAGGCCAGAGGACAGCCATGAGCACACCCCACCAGCACGACGACGCCTCGGCGCAGCTGGGTTACACGCGCGCCCCGGCGCCGCCCGGCAGCCAGCTGGACTGGGCGTCGACGGTCACCGCTCCCACCGAGTTCGTGCCGTACTCCTACCCCGAGGCGGAGGTGGCGCGCATCACCAGCCGCCGCCGCCGCCTCGCGGTCGCATCGCTGATCTGTGGCCTGGCCGGGCTCGCCCTCGGCGTCATCGGTGTGTTCGGGTTGCCGATCGCCCTCATCGCGGTCGCCCTCGCGCTGATCGCGCGCAGCACGGAGAACCGAGCGCGCGCGCTCTGGTCGAGCGGACTCGTGAGCGGACTCGTCGGGGTTCTGCTCGCGGCCGGCTGGGTCGTGTACATCAGCCAGATCGTGTTGCCGTTGCTCTAGCCGTTCAGCTAGCGCACGCGTTCCACGAGAAGAGCCACCCGATGCCCGGCCACGCGCGTCAGAATCAGGGTCGCCGATTCCGGCCCCTTGAGCTTCAGTCGGGTGCGCAGCGTCGCCGGGTCCACGTCGACGCCGCGCTTCTTGATCTCGAGCGTTCCGATCCGACGCTCGAGCAGGGCCATCCGCAGCTTCTTCTCATCGAAGGGCAGCGTCTCGAGCACCCGGAACGCGCTCGCGAACGGCGTCGCGGTGAGCGTGTCGTTGGTGAGGTAAGCGATGCCCTCGCTCAGCATTCGGGCATCCAGTGAGCGGGCCAGATCGCCGATCAGGCGGGCCCGAATGACCGCGCCGTCGGGTTCGTACACGTAGCTGCCGAGTTCGCCCACCGCGGCGTCGTCGCTGTCGGCCGCAGCGGTCAGTTCCTGCACGCTTCCCGTCGTCAGGAGCAGTGCCGACCGACGGATGCCCGGGCGCGCGAGTGCGCCGAACCACAGTCCCATCTCCACGAGCTGGCCGTCCACCGAGACCCACTGGGCCTCGGCATCGACCGGGATCTGGTCGCGATCGTGACCGGGCCCGAGCTTCATGCCGAGCGGCAGCCGGGTTGCGAGGAGATAGGCGAAGTCCAGCGAGGGAGAGTAATCCTCGGAGCGCGTCAGCCGGGTCGTGTTGCTGTGGCCGCTTGTGCGACGAGCCGGGTCGAGCCAGACCGCATCGAAACCAGCCAGATCCACGGTCTCCGCATCGGCCTGCAGCGCCGATGCGTTGGGGAACGGCGCGAGGTTGAAACTCGCCACGGTCGCCGTGACCTCGTCGGCGTCGACGGCGACGACCGGCAGATCCATCGCGGCGAGGGCCATCGCGTCGCCGCCGATGCCGCAACCGAGGTCGGCGACCCGCGGCGCTCGATCGAGGGCGGCACCGAGACCGGCGAACCGGCCGGCGTGCAGTGCGGCGACCCGCAACCGGGTCGCCTGCTCCAGGCCGGCCTCGGTGAACAGCATCCGCTTGGCGAATTCACCGAACTTGGCCGAGGCCTTCGCCCGCAGCCGGGACTGGCTGAGCACCGCCGACACGAGCTCAGGCGCGTGCCCCGCCTTGCGCAGGTCGCTCACGAGCTTCAGCACGTCGCCGTTGGTGTCGTAGGGCGGCAGGGAGTCCAGCAGTCGCAAACTCGCGGGGGACAGCAGCTCAACGAGTTCGGTTCGATCCATGCTGCAACGCTACCAAAATGACCCCCATCTGGCACTCACGTTGCGTGAGTGCCAGAAGCCCCCTAAACTTCACTTGGCACTCTCGCTGTGAGTCTGCTAACCCAAGTCTTAGAAAGAGGTCAACCGTGTCGGTCTCCATCAAGCCGCTCGAGGATCGCATCGTCATCAAGCAGGTCGATGCCGAGCAGACCACCGCATCAGGTCTGGTCATTCCTGACACCGCGAAGGAAAAGCCCCAGGAGGGCGAAGTTGTTGCAGTCGGCCCCGGCCGCATTGACGACAACGGCAACCGCATTCCCCTCGACATCGCCGTCGGCGACAAAGTCATCTACTCCAAGTACGGCGGAACCGAGGTCAAGTTCGGTGGCGATGACCTTCTGGTTCTCTCCGCTCGCGACGTGCTCGCCGTGGTCGTACGCTAAGTAGGTTCTTCACTACCTAGTCTCTAGACTGAAACTCCCGGATGGCCTCGCCATTCGGGAGTTTTTGTTTGCCCATTTCGTGTCGCGCAGGAGATAACCCATGACGGATGCCGCCGCACCAGCCCAGACGGCGGCTCGCTCCACCCACCGCACCGGCCTCGGATTCGGCGGTCTCGCTTACGCCCTCTGGGGAATGCTGCCACTCTATTTTCTGCTGCTCGCACCCTCCGGCGCCTTTGAAATCGTGGCCTGGCGGGTGCTCTTCTCGCTCGTCTTCTGTGCCCTGATCATCACGCTCACGCGCACCTGGACCGTGCTCGGGCGGGCCTTCCGTCAGCCACGCCTGGTCTGGACCATGGGACTCGCCGGGGCATTCATCTTCGTCAACTGGCAGACCTATGTGATCGCCGCGACCACCGGGCACGTCGTCGAAGCGGCCCTCGGCTACTTCATCAACCCGATCGTCACCGTGCTGCTGGGCGTTTTCGTGCTGCGCGAACACCTGCGCCGCCTGCAATGGGTGGCCATCGGAATCAGTTTTCTCGCGGTGGTCGTACTCGCGGTCGGCTACGGCACACTGCCGTGGATCTCGCTGGTTCTTGCGTTCTCCTTCGGGTTCTACGGTTTGATCAAAAAGCGTGTCGGTCCGAACGTCGACGCCGTGACCGGCCTCACCCTCGAAACGGCCTGGCTCGCCCCGGTGGCCGTCGTGCAGCTACTGGTGGTCGCGAGTGTGTCCGGCCTCACCTTCGGTACGGTCTCGGGCTGGCACACCATGGGCCTGCTCGCTGCCGGCGTCATCACCGCGGTTCCCCTGCTGTTGTTCGCCGCGGCCGCGCGTCGGCTGCCGCTGACGGTGCTCGGGCTCATTCAGTTCGTCGCGCCCGTTATCCAGTTTCTCGTCGGCGTGTTCGTCCTGAACGAAGCGATGCCGCTCGAACGTTGGATCGGCTTCGGCCTGGTCTGGGTGGCCCTGATCATTTTGACGGTCGACATGATCGCCTCCGGCCGGCCCTCGCGCCGCAGCGCCATCGAACCGGCCTGAGCTTCGCTACCCTGAAACCAATAGCCCCGCACCAAAGGATCCAGATGCCCCGTCGCCCGCTCATCGTCGCTGTACTTCTTGGTGCCCTCACCCTCACCGGCTGCTCGAGCACACCGGCCCCCTCACCGAGTCCCACCCCGACGACGGTCCCGACGGCAGCACCCTCCGGAGACGGAACGCTGATCATCGGCACCCTGTTTCCGATGACCGGTGACACCGCCGCGAGCGGCGCCGCCCAGGTGGCCGGCACCGAACTGGCCGTGCGTGACATCCTCGCCGAGCAGACCACGCCGACCCAGCCCGTGCAGCTCATCCACCGCAACTCGGCCGGCGACCTCGCCGCCGCCTACGCCGACCTGGTGGCGCGCGGCGTCGACCTGGTGCTCTGGGACGCAACGACGGCATTACCAGCGGATGCTGACAGCTCCGTCGGCAGCGCCATCATGGTGGCCCTCGGCGACTTCGCCAACGGCGGCACACCGCTCGCCGCTGACGAGGTATTCACCATTCGGCTGAAGACCGCCGACCCCGGCCTGGCCGGCACCGACGGCGGCGCGGAAGCCTACGACGGGGTGATCACAGCAGCCCTGGCCGCCGTCATCACCGGCGACGACGGCGGCGCATCGCTCGCAGCGGGCTGGCCGCAGGTGATTTCCGGAAGCGCGGTGTGCGTCTCCTGGGGAGAGTGTGTGTTCGCGCTGACTGCAAAGCAGGGCATTGATTATCAGGGGATCACCGGCGTCCGTTCGTAACGATTTGGTCGCTTTACACGGTTGTAACACGCACAGGTAGGTTTCGGAGCTCCTGATTGCCTACTCTGACACCACGGCAGTCAATCGGCTGACCAGACTTACCTCTCTTTAACTATCAAGGAGCAACATGAGCGTATTCGCGAAGGCCTCGGCCTCCCGCTCAGTTCGTACCCTCGTTACCGGTATCGCACTGGTCGGAGTGAGCGCACTCGTGCTCACCGGCTGCAGCAACGGCGCCGCCACGACGCCCAGCGACTCGGCAGCCCCCTCAGCGGATGCCGCAGACTTCCAGACGGTCGAGGCCGGTGATCGCGACCTGTCCCTGAAGATCGGCACCATCCTCCCGCAGAGTGGTGGACTGGCGTTCCTCGGCCCGCCCGAAGAAGCTGGCGTTCAGCTCGCGGTCAACGACATCAACGCGGCCGGCCTCGGCATCAACGTTGAAGCCATCTTCCGCGACTCGGGCGACACCACGACCGACACCGCCACCGTTTCCGTGACCGACCTCCTGTCGCAGGACGTTTCGGCCATCATCGGTGCGGCGTCCTCGGGTGTCTCCAAGACCGTGATCGACCAGATAACCGGCGCCGGCGTTGTACAGTTCTCCCCGGCCAACACCTCGGACGCCTTCACGACCTATGACGACAACGGCCTGTACTGGCGTACGGCTCCGTCCGACGTTCTGCAGGGCGAAGTGCTCGGCACCCAGATCGCTGACGACGGCAACGCCACCCTCGGCCTGATCGTGCTGAACGATGCCTACGGAACCGGCTTGGCCAAGTACACCAGCGATGCCTTCGAGGCTGCTGGCGGCGAAGTCGTTGCGACCTCGCTGTTCAACGAGGGCGATTCCAACTTCGCCTCGCAGATCGCCGAAGTCACCGCGGCAGCTCCCGACGCGATCGCGCTCGTCACGTTCGACCAGGCCAAGGTCATCACTCCGGCCCTCGTTGGTTCCGGTTTCCCCGGCGACAAGCTGTACTTCGTCGACGGTAACGTCGCCGACTACAGTGCCGACTTCGCGGCCGGCCTCATCGAGGGCTCCAAGGGCACCCTGCCCGGCCTCGACACCGCCACTCTCGGTGACTTCACCACCCGCCTCCTCGAGGTCGACCCGACGCTGACCGACTACAGCTATGCTGCCGAGTCGTACGACGCCGTGATCCTGATCGCCCTGGCTGCCTACGCCGCCAACGACACTTCAGGAGAATCGATCGCGAGCTACCTCCGTCAGGTCTCTGGCGGAAGTGGAGAAGGCGCCACGGTCACCGACTTCGCTGAGGCCGCTGCAGCGTTGAAGGCTGGCGACCAGGTGGACTACGACGGCTTCTCCGGTCCGATCACGTTCGACGAGAACGGCGACCCCACCGAAGCAACCATCGGCGTCTACGAGTTCGGTGCGGACAACAAGTACACCCGCATCAACTAGCTTCACCGCTTTACTGAGTTGAAGGGCCCCGGCGTCGGCCGGGGCCCTTTTGCGCGCCCGCATCGGGTCTCGAGACGCGGGCGAAAGGCGTGCCCGTTCCTCGACCAGCGGATGACGACCATCTCGCTGGTCGAGACTTCACCCATCTCGCTGGTCGAGGAGCGAGCTTTGCGAGCGTCTCGAGACCTCGTGAGCCGATCTCGCAACGCGAGCTGCGGACATCCGCTCGCCGCCACACACAGAAGCGGCGTCCGAGAGAGTCTCGGACGCCGCCACGGGCTGGCACGGGTGATTTCGGTTGCTAATCCTGCCCGAGAGTGCCGAGGTAGAGGCCGATCACCTTCGGGTCGTTCAAAAGCTCACGTCCGGTGCCGGTGTAGGCGTCGCGGCCCTGGTCGAGCACATAGCCGCGGTCGCAGATCTGCAGGCAGCGACGGGCATTCTGCTCGACCATGATCGTGGTCACGCCAGCCTTGTTGATCTCCTTCACCCTCAGAAAGGCTTCGTCCTGGCGCACGGGGGAGAGGCCGGCGCTCGGCTCGTCGAGCAGCAGCACGTGCGGGCCCATCATGAGCGCACGGCTCATGGCGACCATCTGGCGTTCGCCGCCGGAGAGCGACCCAGCGCGCTGCGACATCCGCTTGCTCAGCTCGGGGAAAATCTCCGTGACGAACTCGAGCCTCTCGACGAGTCCCTTGGGTTTCTGGAAGATGCCCATCTCGAGGTTTTCCCGAATGGTCAGGGTGGGAAACACGTTGTTGTTCTGCGGAACGAAGCCCACCCCCTGCGCGACCAGCTTGTTGGCCTTGAGGTTGGTGATGTTCTTGCCGCGCAGCAGGATCTCACCGTCGCGCACCTTCACCTGGCCGAAGATTGACTTGAGCAGCGTCGACTTGCCGGCGCCGTTCGGGCCGATGATGCCGATCAGCTCGCCGGCGTAGGCGGTCAGCGAGCAGGAGTTGAGAATGTTCACGCCGGTGACGTAGCCGGCCGTCACGTTCTTGACCTCGACCACCGCTTCCCGGGTCTCGGCCGGAGCCGGCGCGGTCATGGGATTAGCGTTCGTCATCGAGCAACTCCTTCATGGCGGAAACGTGCTCAACCTCGGCGTCGGGGTCTTCGCCGATGTCCTCGTCGTGGTGCTGCCCCAGGTAGGCGTCGATCACGGCCGGATTTTTCATGACCTCGTGCGGGTCGCCCTCGGCAACCACCTTGCCCTCGGCCATCACGATCACCCAGTCCGCGATGTGGCGCACCATGTGCATGTCGTGTTCCACGAACAAAACGGTCATGCCCTGCGACTTGAGGTTGAGAATGTGGTCGAGCAGCGACTGCGTGAGCGCCGGGTTGACGCCGGCCATCGGTTCGTCGAGCATCACCAGAGTCGGGTCGCTCATGAGCGCCCGCGCCATTTCGAGCAGCTTGCGCTGCCCGCCGGAGAGGCTCGCGGCGTAGTCGTCTTTCTTGGTGTCGAGTTTGAACCGGGTGAGCAGGTCGATCGCCTTGGCCCGGTTTTCCTCCTCCTGGTTGCGCCAGAGGAACGGCATCAGCGCGCGGAACATATTCTCGCCGGTCTGACCCTTCGCGCCGAGCAGCATGTTGTCCATCACGGTGAGCAGCCCCAAGGCCTTGGTCAGCTGGAACGTGCGAATCTGCCCCATCCGGGCCACGCGGTACGCGGGAACACCGGCGAGTGGACGGCCGTCAAAGGTCCATTTGCCGTCGTCGGGCTTGTCGAAACCGGTCAGCAGGTTGAACAGGGTCGTCTTGCCGGCCCCGTTCGGGCCGATCAGCGCCGTGATCGCGCCGCGCGGAACCTCGACGTGGGCGACATCGACCGCGGTGAGGCCGCCGAATGTGCGTCGCACATTGTCGACGACCAGAATCGGGTCGACCTTCGCGCAGCCCGGTTCGGCCTCACCGATGTGCAGGCCCGTCGTTTTGATCGGCTTCTT
The DNA here is from genome assembly GCF_004402535.1 of Cryobacterium glaciale. Taxonomy (GTDB): domain Bacteria; phylum Actinomycetota; class Actinomycetes; order Actinomycetales; family Microbacteriaceae; genus Cryobacterium; species Cryobacterium glaciale. The sequence goes on from NZ_SOEY01000016.1 coordinate 83,981, forward strand.
GGTGGGAACGGGCGGCTCGAGCGGAGCCGCAGAATCGAGAGGAACAGCGTTAGCGGACAAAAGCCAACTCCTTTTTATTGCCGAAGATGCCTTGCGGTCTGAAGATGACGATCAGCATGATCGCCACCCCCACGAGGATGAAGCGCAGCTGGCCGCCCTGGATCGCCGTCATGAACGGCAGCCAGCCGGCCTCCACGGCACGGGCGATGAAGCCGGAGAAGAACGACAGCAGCACCCAGAAGATCATCGAACCGATGATCGGGCCGAGAACCGTCGCTGCCCCGCCGAGCAGCAGAATGGCGTAGATGAAGAAGGTCAGCGTTGTCTGGTAGTTCGACGGCACGACCGCTCGCGGCAGGGCGAAGATCATGCCGGCAATGGTGCCGAGCACGCCACCGAAGATGAGCGACTGCATTTTGTAGGCGTAGACGTTCTTGCCGAGCGCGCGCACGGCGTCTTCGTCTTCGCGGATGCCCTTGATGACGCGGCCCCAGGGGCTGCGCATGACCTGCCAGACCAGCAGGGCCGCGAGAATCACGACAGACCAGGCCACGATGCGCAGCCACGTGTCGTAGGCGTTGTTCGTGAACGGGCCGAAGCCGTAGGTGCCGTCCGCGAGCGGGTTGAGCGCCGCGAATTCATTCTTATAACCGCTCAGGCCGTTGGCCGAACCGGTGACCGCGGCGAAGCTGTTCGTCGTGAACAACAGCCGCACGATCTCGGCGGCGGCGATCGTGACGATCGCGAGGTAGTCAGCGCGCAGTCGCAGCGTGGGAATACCCAAAATTAAGGCGAAAACAACGGATGCCCCCACGCCGACCAGAAAGGCGCCCCAGACGGGAAACCCGAAGGTCAGAATTGAGATGGCGTAGCCGTAGGCTCCGAGAGCCATGAACCCGGCCTGACCGAAGTTGAGCAGGCCGGTGTAACCGAAGTGCACGGCCAGCCCGAGGGCGGCCAGTGCGTAGGCGGCCGTGGTCGGGCTGATCAACTCGACGGCGGCATTGTTGAAGATTGCTCCCCAGTCCATGTGAACCCCTAACCAATTCTTTCTTTGCGACCCAGAATGCCCTGCGGTCGAAACAGCAGCACGAGGATCAAGATCACGAGGGCGCCGACGATCTTCATGTCGGACGGAAGCCAGAGCGTTGACAGCTCAACGAAGAGCCCGACGATGAGAGAGCCGACGAGAGCGCCGAAGGCAGTGCCGAGACCGCCGAGGGTCACGGCGGCGAAGACGAGCAGCAACATCTGAAAGCCCATGTCCCAGCTGACACCCGGGCGGAAGTAGGCCCAGAGTACGCCGCTGAGTCCGGCCAGGGCCGCACCGACCACCCAGACGATGCGAATGACGTTATCGACGTCGATACCGCTCGCTGAGGCCAGGCTGGGATTGTCGGACACGGCGCGGGTTGCCTTGCCGATGCGGGTGCGCAGCAGAAAGTAGGCCACGGCGAGCAACACCACGATGCTGATGCCCATGCTCGCGAGGTCGATCGGGGAGAGCGAGATCGGGCCGAACTTGAGATCAGCCATGCCGGCACCCGGAAGCTGGCTCGTGCTGCCGCCGAAGAAGTACTGGTACAGATAGCGCAGGGCGAGCGACAGGCCGATGCTCACGATCATGAGGGGGATCACCGCCACGCCCTTGCGGCGCAGGGGTTTCCAGAGCACCGCATCGAGGCTGTACCCGAGCGCGCCGCTGAGCGCGATGGCGATCAGGATGGCGAGCCAGATCGGCAGTCCCAGGTTGACCGAGAACACCAGCGTCATCAATGCACCGAAAGTGATCAGCTCGGCATGGGCGAAGTTGCTCAGCCCGGTCGTGCCGAAGATCAGCGACACGCCGATCGCCGCGAGGGCGAGCAACAGGCCGAAGTTCAAACCGTTGAAGAATCGATTCACGAACTGGTCGAAGAAGCCCACCGTGTCGCGGGTGCCTTCACCGAGGAAGAAGTTCACCGAACGACGGTCGGTCAGTCCGAATTCGGTTTTAATGACGTTATCGCCCTCGGTGACGACGACGCCCTCGGGCAGGGTGTCTTCGTCGAGGGTGACCTCGTAGGTGCCCTTCTCGGGTACTCCGATGGCCCAACGGCCCTCGGCATCCGTCACGGTGTCGGCTTCGTAGCCGTTGCCGTTCACGGCGATCGCGACGTCGGCGAGGGCCTCGCTGTCGAACTGCACGTTGCCGGAGATCGTGAAATCGAACTCGGTACCGACCTCATCGGCGTGCGCACTGCTCACCGAAAAGGTGGCCATGGTGAGGGCTGCGAGAAGCGTCACGAACAGGATGGCCAGCATCCTGGGTAAGTTTCTCTGAGCCGTAAGAGTGGACTTCACGGGACCTCCATGTAGGTGCCGACCGGTGGGTAACCGGGCGGACGCCGGGCAAGTACTGCCAACGTCGTTGTTGAGAGTACGTGCCGATTATGTCCTATATGTTTCGAAACTCCGCACCGAAGAGCAATTGTGTGCGGAATGTGATGAGCCCAAACACGCTTAACATTGGAGGACCGGTCTAGTTACTTCACGTCCCGTGCGGTGGTAACGCGTTTTGCCGGATAATTTTCTGTTTTTAGCTACAGGTAAGGGGTTTCATGGATCAGCCAGATCCGTTCGGATTCACCGGGCTCACCTACGACGACGTGCTGCTCCTGCCGGGGCACACCGATGTCATTCCGAGTGAGGCGGTCACTAAATCCCGCCTGACCCGGCGCATCGACGTGTCGCTGCCGCTGCTCTCCAGCGCCATGGATACCGTGACCGAGACCCGCATGGCCATCGCCATGGCCCGCGAGGGCGGACTCGGCATTTTGCACCGCAACCTCTCCATCGGCGACCAGGCCGAACAGGTGGACCTGGTCAAGCGCAGCGAATCCGGCATGATCACCAACCCGGTCACCACGTCGCCCGACGCCACCGTGGCCGAGGTCGACGCCCTGTGCGGCCAGTTCCGGGTGAGCGGGCTGCCCGTCATCGACGGCGACGGCATCCTCGTGGGAATCATCACCAACCGCGACATGCGCTTCGTGCCGCACGCCAGGAAGGCACTCACCCGGGTGAGTGAGGTCATGACGAGGTCCCCGCTGATCACCGGCAAGGTCGGGATGGCCCCCGAAGATGCGCTCGCGATCTTCGCGAAGCACAAGATTGAGAAGCTGCCCCTGATCGACGCCAACGGCAAGCTCACCGGCCTGATCACCGTGAAGGACTTCGACAAGAGCGAGGAATACCCCCTCGCCACCAAGGACGACGCCGGACGCCTGCGCGTCGGCGCGGCCATCGGCTTCTTCGGTGACGCCTGGCAGCGTGCCAGTGCCCTGCTCGAATCGGGGGTGGATGTGCTCGTGGTCGACACCGCCAACGGCGACAGCGCCGGCGTGCTCGACATCATCCGCCGTCTCAAGTCGGACAGGGCGTTCGCCGATGTCGACGTGATCGGCGGAAACGTGGCCACCCGCTCTGGCGCCCAGGCGCTCATCGACGCGGGCGCCGACGCCATCAAGGTGGGAGTGGGCCCCGGCTCGATCTGCACCACCCGCATCGTGGCCGGTGTGGGCGTGCCGCAGATCACCGCTGTGTATCAGGCCTCCCTCGCCGCGCGGGAAACCGGTGTTCCGGTGATCGCCGACGGCGGACTGCAGTATTCCGGTGACATCGCCAAGGCGCTCGTAGCCGGCGCCGACACCGTCATGCTCGGCTCCCTGCTCGCCGGTTGCACCGAAAGTCCCGGCGAGCTCGTGTTCGTCAACGGCAAGCAGTTCAAGACCTATCGCGGCATGGGGTCGCTCGGCGCGCTGCAGACTCGCGGCTCGAAGACGTCGTACTCGAAGGACCGCTACTTTCAGAGCGATGTTCCCAGCGACGAAAAGCTCATCCCCGAGGGCATCGAGGGTCAGGTCCCGTTCCGCGGCCCGCTCGCCGCCGTGGCATACCAGCTTGTCGGCGGCCTGCGCCAGTCCATGTTCTATGTGGGCGCCCGCACCATCGCCGAGCTCAAAGAAAAGGGCAAGTTCGTGCGCATCACGCCCGCCGGGCTCAAGGAGTCGCACCCGCACGACGTGCAGATCGTGGTCGAGGCTCCGAACTACCGTCGGTAGCTGAATCCAGCAGGGACCGCCGGCGATCATGCTGGCGGTCCCTCAGCCGTTAAGGAACGGTGACCGTGGCACTCACTGTCGAGGTGTTCCCGCCGTAGTCGATCACGCCCAGCTCGATGTAGAGCTCCGTTCCCGGGGCGAGGCGCACGAAATCGTATTGCAGGTACGGCAGGTCGGCGTAGAGACCGTAGTCGCTCGTGGCCAGCCATTCTTCGGCACCGTCTGCGAGCACGTTGAGCACTTCGGGAACGATGATGCCGGCCGGGTCCGCGGTGAGTTCGCCATAGGTGCCGAGGTCGGCGTTGAAGGCGTAGTAGGTCTCGGTGAGTACGTCCTGCGTCTCGGCATCGGTCGTGATGGTGAGCAGCACGTCCTGGTAGGTCTCGCCGTCGACGTCGTCGGGCGCGTAGTACGCCATGGGAACACTGATCGTCGTCACCCCGGCCCCTTCGTCGGTATCGAGCTGCAGGTACGCGGTCACGGTGTCTTCATCGTCGCTGATCGTCATGGTGGTCAGGTCGAAGTAGCCCTCGGCGAGGCCGGTTCCGTCGGTGGAGAAGGTGGCTTCCTCCTGCCCCAGGAAGGTGATCGAGCCATCCGCTTCAACCAAGCCATAGCGGATGCTTGCTTCCGCTAAATTCTCGGCGGAGGCGAACGGTGCCGAGATGTACAGTCCGTCGTCGGCGAAGGAGACCTCGCCCTCGGCGGCGGTGAACCGGGCCTGGTCGGTGGCGGGGATGCCGGCGCCGGCGCCGTAATAGGAGGAGAGGAAATCGCTCCAGCCCCCGGTGGGGTCGAGGCTCAGATAGTCCGCCGAGAAATACTCCTCCTGCGGCGGAAAGTAGATCGACAGCCCGGTGGCGCCGAGGGTCGACAGGCCGTCGACCTTGTCGAGCACGGCGTCGTTGATGGACCGCACGAGGTCGTCGGCGGCATCGGAGACGTCGAGGGCCTCGACACCGATTTCGCCGGCCAGGATACCGAGGTCGGTCATGTGGGTGTCTTCGAACGGGTCGGGGCTGCGCCCGAATCCGAGCGTTCCGGCCAGACTCACGCCGACCACCGGTGCCACGGCGGCTCCGCGGTCGATCAGGGCGCCGCTGAACGTCGCGAGGGCGTCGTCGACGGCGGGCATCCGGGCCAGATCCACGAGGGAGAGCGTGATCTCCGATTCGTTGCCCTCGTCGGTGGCCTGCGCGGCGAAGCCAGCCAGCAGTGCGCTGCCGAGCGTCGCACCGTTCACGGGGTTACTCGCGGTATCGAGCGCGGTGTAGTCCCAGCCGTGGCCGGGTTCGAGCTCCTGCGAGGCGAGCAGCAGGTCGGCGCGCGGGGCGAGGGTGCTCGCCACCTCGTAGGTGGCCATGAGGCAGGCGTCGAACCCGAGCAGGTCGAGTTTGTCAACGCCGGCCACATCGAGGCCGGAGGCCAGGGCCGTGTCGATTTCAGCGAGGCTGAGCGAGTCGTAATCGCTCGACTCGTCGCCGCCGACACCGGGCCAGGAGGCGCCGTGATCGGAGATGATCAGGGCGTAGTTGTCGGCGGGGTACTCCTCGATGCCGCGGGTGATGAAATCGGCCAGCACGGCGGGATCACCGGTGTTCACGTCGCCGAGATCCTCCAGCTCGGTGGCGGACCCCTCGTTGATCTCGAGGAGCTTTCCGCCCGCCCAGTCATCGAGCCCCAGAACGGGGTCGGAACTGTAGTCCGCGGCCCGGTCGACGAGGGCGACGATGCTCAGGTTCTCGCTCGAACCGACCTGGCCCATCTCGTCGACGTCGACCATCATGTACGGTTCCAGGTCGGTGTCGGCGATCGAGTAGGTGAGCACAGTCCAGCTGCCGGCGCCTGCGGAAGAGGCGTCGGCATCCGCTTCGAAACTGCACGCGCTCGCGCCGAGCAGAATCATGCCGAGCATGACTGCGGCGAGTAGCGGGCGAGCGCGGCGTTCCATCACAGCCCGACGAAGGGAATGCCGGCGGTCAGCGCGCCGGCGACGAGGAAGATGGCCATTCCGGTACCCATGAGCACGAGCTGCACCCGGGCCAGGCGCACCACGGCCGCAACACCAAGGAGGAACAGGGAGATGGCCATGAGCACGGTGTTGAGGGTGAGACGGTCGCTGAGGCTGTTGAACGTGTCACCCTCGGCGATCATGGCTTCGGCCTCGGCCTTCGTGTCGGACCAGCCGGAGAACAGAAAGTCCTGATAGTCCTCATTGTCCTGCGGGTTGTGATAAAACTCGGCGTCGGACACGTCCTCGGCCTCACCCCAGGCGATGGCGGCACCGAACTCCTCCGAGACGGACATGAAGGTGAGTTCGTCGATCTTGTCGCTCGCATCGAGGGCCAGGGTCTCGTTGGCACTGTTGGTCTCGATGGCCAGTTCACTCAGCCGGTTCAACACCTGGGTGTCCTGGATGAACTGCTGGTTGCCCTCGAGGTAGAGCGACTCCGCTTCCGTGGAGAGGTTGGAACCCTTCGTGTAGTTGCCGGCCATCTGGCTGTCGTAGAGGGCGGCCTGAAAGGATGCGTACGCGGTCACGATCGAGACCAGACCGAGCAGCACCGCGATCACGAGCTCGAGGTTGCTGAACATGAGATTGAGCCGCGGTTTCTTTGCGCTGGCGACAGTATTTTCAGACATGGAGTTCCCCCGGTTGCCGTGTAGATGCATTCGGAGCTTAGGGGCCAGGACCGCAGCGCGGCGCAAACGTCGATCACCCAGTTCTGGGGGAAAAACAGTCCAGCGGAATGCGGTATCCGTGCGCGTAAAACTGCGGCAGTCCATCGGGTGCGCACCCGGCAATTCACCGACTGAAATTGGCCACCAGCCAGCCCTTTCGTGCGGTTACACTTCGGGCGGGGTGAACCGCGTTGGGGGCGCCCATCAAACCCGCTACCAAGGAGCATCACATGACCGAAACCATCTCGTCACCCGAACTGGGTACCTCGCCGATCGGTGAAAACCCCGGCAAGAAGCTCGGCCTGATCGGCCTCATCCTTGCCTTTCCGTTCAACGTGATCGGCCTCATCGTCAGCATCGTCGCGCTGCGCAAATCAAAAAAGGCCGGCTTCAAGAACTTGGCAGCGGTCTGGGGCATCATCGTCGGCGCCCTCGGCACCGTCACCCTCGCGATCATCATCATCGTCTCTGTCGGCGCTATCGCCACGACCGCAGCGTTCTGCGCCGAAAACGGTGCCGGCGTCTTCGAAAACAACGGCATCACCATCACCTGCGGCGAGTAGTTCGCCGTCGGTGCCGTCGCATCCGCTGGCGCTGACCTGTCCCAGTGCAGCGCAGCCAAGCGGATGCGACGCCCGCGCCAGCCCCGTCGGTGGCTCCGACTAAACTGAAGCCATGGAAATCGAGATCGGCCGTTCCAAGCGCGCTCGCCGCGTATACGCTTTCGACGACATCGCGGTGGTGCCGAGTCGGCGCACCCGCGACCCGGAGGACGTGTCGGTCGGCTGGACCATCGATGCGTACCAGTTCGCCATTCCGGTGCTCGCCGCGCCGATGGACTCCGTCGTCTCGCCCACCACGGCCATCATGATGGGCCAGCTGGGTGGCGTCGGTGTGCTCGACCTCGAAGGCCTGTGGACCCGGCACGAGAACCCGGAGCCGCTGCTCGCCGAAATTCGCAGCCTGCCCGCCGATAAGGCGACCGCGCGCATGCAGGAGATGTACTCCGCTCCGATCCAGCCTGCGCTCGTCACCGCCCGCCTCGCCGAGATTCGCGCGGGCGGCGTCACCGTGGCCGGTGCCCTCTCACCCCAGCGCACCCAGGAACTCTACGAGACCGTCGTTGCTGCCGGCGTCGACCTGTTCGTCATTCGCGGCACGACCGTGTCGGCCGAGCACGTGTCGCAGAACCAGGAACCGCTCAACCTCAAGAAGTTCATCTACGAACTCGACGTCCCCGTCATCGTGGGCGGCGCCGCCACCTACACCGCAGCCCTGCACCTCATGCGTACCGGCGCCGCCGGCGTTCTGGTCGGTTTCGGCGGAGGAGCCGCGTCGACCACCCGGGCGACCCTCGGCATCCACGCCCCGATGGCCACCGCCGTAGCGGATGTCGCCGGCGCGCGCCGCGACTATATGGACGAATCCGGCGGCCGTTACGTGCACGTCATCGCTGACGGCGGCCTCGGCACCTCTGGGGACATCGTCAAGGCCGTCGCCTGCGGCGCCGACGCCGTCATGCTCGGTACCGCCCTGGCCCGGGCGACGGATGCCCCCGGCGGCGGATTCCACTGGGGCGCCGAGGCTCACCACCCGCAGTTGCCCCGCGGCAAGCGGGTTGAGGTCGGTACCGTGGCCCCGCTCGAGGAGATTCTCTACGGCCCGGCACCGGTCGCCGACGGCACCGCCAACCTCATCGGCGCGCTGCGTCGGTCGATGGCAACCACCGGTTACTCCGATCTCAAAGAATTTCAGCGGGTCGAAGTGGTTGTCGCGCCGTACCGAGTGAACTAGCGTCGTTGGTAGAAAGTTCGTCAACTCACCTTCACACTGAGTCTGAACAGGAGCAGCAATGGCCTCCCACAATTCGGTCACCCGGTCCACAAAATTGGGGCCTGAGGAGCGGGTCGCCGCTCTCGCCAAGCTCAAAGAGAAAGAGCTCGACATCCTCGTCGTCGGCGGCGGCATCGTCGGCGCCGGGGCAGCCCTCGATGCCGTCACCCGAGGTCTGAGCGTCGGAATCCTCGAGGCGCGGGACTGGGCGTCTGGCACGTCCAGCCGGTCGTCCAAGCTCGTGCACGGCGGCATCCGCTATCTGGAGCAGCTCGACTTTCGCCTCGTGCGTGAGGCGCTCACCGAGCGGGGGCTGCTGCTGCAGCGCATCGCGCCGCACCTGGTGAAGCCGGTGCGGTTTCTATACCCGCTCAAGAAACGGTTCATCGAACGGTTCTACATCGGTACCGGCATGCTGCTCTACGACATCTTCTCCTACACCGGTGGCCGCCCGCCCGGCGTGCCGCACCACCGCCACCTATCCAGAGCTCAGGTACAGAAGCTCATTCCGAGCCTCGCCAACAACGCACTGGTCGGCGGCATCACCTACTACGACGCCCAGGTTGACGACGCCCGCTATGTGTCGTCACTCGTGCGCACGGCCTCGTTCTATGGGGCTCACGCTGCCAGCCGGGTGCGGGTCGAGGGCTTCATCAAGGTGGGGGAGCGCGTCGTCGGCGTGCGGGCCCACGACCTGCAGACCGATGAACGCTTCGACGTGCGGGCCAAGCAGGTCGTGAACGCGACCGGTGTCTGGACCGACGACACCCAACGCATGGTCGGCGAACGTGGCACCTTCAAGGTGCGCGCGTCGAAGGGCGTGCACCTCGTGGTGCCGCGCGACCGGTTTCAGAGCGCCATGGGGCTGCTGCTGCGCACCGAGAAGAGCGTTCTGTTCGTGATTCCCTGGGGACGGCACTGGCTCATCGGCACGACCGACACCGACTGGCACCTGGACAAGGCGCACCCGGCCGCGACAGCGGCCGACATCGACTACATCCTCGAACACATCAACTCTGTGCTGAGCGTGCCGCTTACCCGCGAAGATGTCGAGGGGGTCTATGCCGGGCTGCGTCCGCTGCTGGCCGGCGAGAGCGACCAAACCTCCAAGCTGTCCCGCGAACACCTCGTCGGACACTCGGTGCCCGGCCTCGTCGTGATCGCCGGCGGCAAGTGGACCACCTACCGCATCATGGCCAAAGACGCAGTGGATGCCGCGGCATCGGCCCTCGACGGCCGCATTCCGGCGTCGACGACCCAGAACATCCCCCTGCTGGGCGCTGAGGGATATCAGGCCGCGTGGAACAAGCGCGGCAAGATCGCGCGGGCCTTCGGGCTGCACACCGTGCGGGTGGAACACCTGCTCAACCGCTACGGCACCCTCACCGACGAACTGCTCGACCTCATTCGCGACAACCCGGCACTCGCCGAACCGTTGCCCGGAGCCGACGACTACATCGGTGCGGAGGTGGTCTACGCGGCCTCGCACGAGGGCGCGCTGCACCTGGAAGACGTGCTCGCCCGCCGCACCCGTATCTCGATCGAAGCCTGGGACCGCGGGGTATCGGCCGCCCCGGTCGCCGCAGCGCTCATGGCCGGTGTGCTTGGCTGGGACCAGGAGCGCATCGACCGCGAGGTCGGCTTCTACCTCACCCGGGTCGCCGCCGAACGGGCGTCGCAGGAGGAGCCCGACGACGAATCCGCCGACCGGGTGCGACTCGAGGCCCCCGACATCATGGTCACCAACTAGAGCCCGCGCCGGCGGCCAGGGGTGGTGAGCTGCCGCCCCCGTCATGACCGCGCCCGGTTTGGGTGCGCGCTACGGTAATCGGCGTAGCGCCTACCGAAATGGGGCGCACTCACGGTGTGGTTCCGTTTTCGGCGCTGCCGGCATCCGCTGGGCAGGCGCCGCATTGGGCGCAGGTGCGCTTGCACCGCTAGGCAGCGCGGTCGCAACTATCGCGCGCCGCGGGGGATTCCGTGGCTGCGCAGGAACTCGCCGAAGACGGACAGGTCGCGGGCGATCTTCCAATCCCACCGCGCAAATGTCGGTCCGAGCGCCCGCACGCGGTCCTCGCGGTCCTTCTCCGCCATCACGACCTGTGCCGTTGTGAGGCCGCGCGTGTACTCCTCCTTGACGTACTTGCCGAGGCCGTCGAACTCTCCGACCTTGCTGATCGAGCGCCAGAAGAAGTCGACGAAGGCGATGAAGCCTGCGGCGTCGTCGAAACGCACCTGTAATTCTGGAGCCTCGAATCCGAGCAGATCGATGTTGGCTCGGCTGACCGATTCGCCGCCCGAGCCTGATTGCGTAGACGCGAACTGGACCACTCGGAGCGCTGTCGCCCGTCCCTTCACCCGCGCCGGACCGGCGAGGGCCTCGAGCGACCGATCCAGGTCCTCGCGAGTCGCCAAGCTGACGCCCCGCCGGGGAATATGGATGGCACGATCCATCATCGCGACGGCATCTGCAAACGGCAGAACGCGGGCCATTTCGACCGCGGTGTCAGCGACCGTTGTCACCCGAAGCCCGTCGCGTTCGACGACCCGTGGCGGCGGTCCCGCAGTGTGCCGAACGACCCCGTGTCGCGAACGGCCGCCGGATGCCTCGGGGACGGTGATGTGGACATCCGTCGGCCAGGCCGCGGGTCGCGGCAACCCCCAGATCGCCGCCGCGGAATGGTGCGAGAACACCGGCGCTTCAGGACTGATCGCGGCGTAGGCGCGAATGCGACACAGATAGCGAGCGTTCGGGCTGAGCGTCGACCACACACTGGTGCCCACATAGACCCCGTAACGGATGCGCACCAACTGGCCCCGCGAGAATTCACGGCGCAATTCCTGATCGAGGCCGACCGCCGCCGCGTCGCAGCGCAACACCAGGCCATCTGCTCGCGTTATGGCCATGAGGGGATCCACGGATGCGACTGTCATGACGGGAGAGTGGCACATGAGGTGTCTGGTTCGACTGCTCTGGCACAATCTGTGCATAACTCGGTGGCCGATCGGCATGAGCGCGCCCGGTTTGGGTGCGCGCTACGGTAATCGGCGTAGCGCCTACCGAAATGGGGCGCGGGCATCCGCTGGGCGCGGCGGTAAAAACGGCTCCGATAGAATAGGGGGACTGCCCCTAAACCTCAGGAGTCATGACAATGGTTGATGTTCGGCGGGTCAAACTTCCCGGCGTGGGTGTGCTGCACACCTTCATCACGGATGACGGCGGCAAGGTCGGCGTCATCGCCCACCGATCCGGCCACAGCGACCTCATCACCTTCGCCGACGACGAGGGCGGCCCCGACGCGAGCAAAGTCTCGCTCCGGCTCAACGAAGACGAGGCGCACACCCTCGCCGAACTGCTCGGCGGCACCCAGATCACCGAGTCGCTCAGCGCCCTCGACCAGATTCCCGGCCTCAGCATCGACTGGTTCACAGTGGACTATGAAGACCACATCGCCGGGCAGGCGCTCGGCAACCCCGCCGACCGCGGCATCGCCGGACTCACCGTCGTCGCCGTGGTGCGCGGCGAATCCGCCAACCCGGCCCCCGCCGCCGACTTCAAGGTCTTCCCCGGTGACACCCTCGTCGTCGCCGGCTCGCCCGAAAAGGTCGTCAAGGCCTTCGCCTTCTTCCGCACCGGTGAAGTGAAGGCGAAGACCGTCGACGCTCCACCCGGGGGCTAAGCGGTGCACCTGGGCGAAGACCTCCTCGTTCTTGGCATCCTGCTCGTCGTCGCCTACGTTCTCGGCCGCCTGGGCAAGCTGATCGGGCTCCCCACCATCCCGATCTACATGATCGTGGGCGTTCTCGCGAGCCCCAACACCGACTTCTTCCCCCTCGACTTTCAATCCGCCGACATCGAGCTCATCGCCGTGTTCGGCTTGATTCTGCTGCTGTTCAGCCTCGGCCTCGAGTTCGACCAGGAAGAATTCTTCGGCAACGCCAAGACCCTGATCATCTCCGGCGGATCCTGGATTCTCATCAACATGGGTGCCGGCTTCATCTTTGGCCTGCTCGTAGGTTGGGGCCCGCGCGAAGCCCTCGTCATCGCCGGCATGACCGGAACGTCGTCGAGCGCGATCATCACCAAGCTGCTCATCGAACTGCGCCGCCTCGCCAACAAAGAGACCCCGATGATCCTGGGCGTGACCGTGGTAGGCGACATTTTCATCGCGATCTACCTCTCGATCGTCTCTGTCGTACTCAGTGGCGAAACCGAGATCTGGCCCATCGTGCTGCAGCTGTCCATCGCGTTCCTGTTTCTCGTGGCAATGTTCTCCATCGCTCGCTGGGGCGGGCGGGTGGTGTCGCGACTGATGCGCACCAAAGACGACGAACTGTTCACCATCCTGTTCTTCGGCCTCGTGGTGCTGTTCGCCGGCATCGGCGAGATCATCGGGGTCACCGATGCGATCGGAGCCTTCCTGATCGGCGTCGTCCTCGGCGCGAGCAGCTATCGCGCCAAGATCGAACGCGTCGCCGTGCCCCTGCGGGATATCTTTGCGGCATTCTTTTTTCTCAATTTCGGTCTCGCCCTCGACGTAGCCCAGTTCGGCTCGGTGATCGGCGTGGTGCTCATCGCCATCGTGATGACCTTTGTGCTCAGCCTGCTGTCGGGCGCCCTGCTGGCCTGGCTGCATAAGATGGGGCCGCGCGAGGCGCTCAACACCGCCGCGATCTTCGTCAACCGCGGCGAGTTCACGCTGATTCTGGCGACCCTGTCGGTGTCGGCCGGGCTTGACCCAAGGCTGCAGCCGTTCGCGGGCCTCTACGTTCTCGTCATGGCCATCCTCGGCCCGCTGTTCGCTTCGAATTCCGAGAAGATCGGGTCGGCTCTGAGGCGCCGCGTGCCGGCATCCGCTGCCACCCGTGCGCCGCGCAATCCGATGCTCGACGAGGAGATCGCACTCGTCGAGGCGGCGACGGCTGCCCAGGCCGCCGATGCCGACGAGTCCCACCGGGCTGCCAGACGCGACTCGGCCAATTCCCACCCGGCGCCCGATACGGTGGAACGACAGAAACACTCGCATTCGGCCAATTCCGGGCTGGATTCGATGGCTGATTTCGCTCTCGGTCAGCATTCCCCAGAACCCGACGATGACGACGCCGACACACCGGCACGCAAACCCGGGCGAGACACTCACACAGGTGACTATTCGTGATCAGAATGATGGTGCGCCCCCGCTGGGTGGCCGCACTGCTGCTTGCCCTCGGCGTCGCCGCAGCTTTCGCCCTGCTTGGGCAGTGGCAGCTGGACCGCGCCATCGAGTCCGGCGTGGTCGTGGAGCGCACCACCGAGCAGGCGCAGCCGCTCGCCGAGGTGGCGCAGCCCGACGGCGGAGTGACGCAGATCGCGACCGGCCAGATGGTCACCGCCGAGGGCACCTGGGTGGCCGGAGACGAGACGCTCATCACGACGCGCATCAATGGCGGAGTCGAGGGATTCTGGGTCGTCAGCCATTTTCAAACGGATGCCTCCAGCATCGCGGTCGCGCGCGGGTGGGCTCCCGATAAATCCGCAGCCGAGGCCGCCATCGCCACGCTCCGGACCGAACCGGACAATTCCCCGGTTACCCTGACCGGACGCTTTCTCACCGGCGAGGCCCCGGAGCTGCCCGACCCGGACGGTGACTCGATGGAGCTGACCAAGGTCGCGCCATCCGCTCTCATTAATCTGTGGGCCGATTTCACCGACGAATCGGTCTATTCCGCATACATCGTCGACGCGGCGGCCCCGGCCGGCCTCGACGTGATCGATTCCCCGGTGCCCGAAGTCGACCAGTCGCTGAACTGGCTGAACATCTTTTACGCGATCGAGTGGGTCGTCTTCGCCGGGTTCGCCGTGTTCCTCTGGTACCGCCTGGTGCGCGACGCCCTCGAACGCGAGCAGGAAGACGCCGAGGCAGCGGAAGCTGTCGGTGCGCACACGTAGAATTAGCCACATGCCTCGCCAACCCAAGCTCGCCGATCTGCCCAGAATTCCCGGTGCGCTCCGGCTGTACCAGATATCGTCGACCATCACCGGTGTCTTCCTGTTGCTGCTCTGCATCGAAATGGTCATCAAGTACGGCTTCGGCCACGAGATCGAACTCGGCGGCGCTCAGGGGTTCCTCGCGCTCGTTCCGACCGACACTGTCGCGGCCGTCAATCTGAGCACCGGCATCTTGATCGCGCACGGCTGGTTCTACGTGCTGTACCTGTTCGCCGACTTCCGCCTGTGGAGCCTCATGCGCTGGCCGTTCTGGCGCTTCGTGCTCATCGCCCTCGGCGGCGTCGTTCCCACCCTGTCGTTCATCGTCGAAGTTCCCGTCGCCCGCACGGTGAAGCGCTTCCTCGCCGAGAACGCCGAAGAAACCGCGGCAGTTGCCGAGAAGGCCCAGGCCCCAGCATGAGCATGACCACCCCCACAGCGGATGCCGCCCTCGCCGATTCGGGCCCCATTGCAGATTCGGGACTGGATCGCCCCGTTCTCGTGGTCGACTTCGGTGCGCAGTACGCGCAGCTGATTGCCCGGCGTGTGCGCGAAGCATCCGTTTATTCCGAGATCGTGCCGCACACGATCACCGCCGCCGAGGTGCTCGCCAAGAACCCGAGGGGAATCGTACTCAGCGGTGGCCCGTCGAGCGTCTACGCCGAGGGCGCACCCGCCTTCGACGCGGCCATCTTCGAGCTCGGCGTGCCCGTGCTTGGTATTTGCTACGGCTTCCAGGTGATGGCGACCGCCCTCGGCGGCACGGTCGCCCACACTGGCGCCCGCGAATACGGCTCG
This sequence comes from Cryobacterium glaciale, assembly GCF_004402535.1. GTDB lineage: Bacteria > Actinomycetota > Actinomycetes > Actinomycetales > Microbacteriaceae > Cryobacterium > Cryobacterium glaciale. Next base: position 99,365 of record NZ_SOEY01000016.1, read on the forward strand.
ACCCCGGTCATCGTGAGCAATGGCGACAACGTATTGCTGGCGAACCAGCCCGACAGCCAGACGGTCTGGATGAGCCACGGCGACTCGGTCGCCACGGCCCCCGCCGGCTTCACCGTGCTCGCCTCCTCGGTCTCGACCCCGGTCGCCGCGTTCGCCAATGACGAGAAGCGGCTCTACGGCGTGCAGTGGCACCCCGAAGTCAAGCACTCCGAGAACGGCCAGCACGTGCTCGAGAACTTTCTGCACCGCGCCGCCGGCATCGCTGCCGACTGGAACAGCGGCAACGTTATCGCCGAGCAGGTCGCGAAGATTCGCGCCCAGGTTGGCGCCGGCAAGGTCATCTGCGGCCTCTCCGGCGGAGTCGATTCCGCCGTCGCCGCGGCCCTCGTACACAAGGCCATCGGTGACCAGCTGGTCTGCGTCTTCGTCGACCACGGCCTTCTGCGCGAAGACGAACGTCGTCAGGTCGAAGAGGACTACGTCAAGGCCACCGGCATCCGTCTGGTCACCGTCGACGTGCGCGAGCAGTTCCTCGTGGCGCTCGAGGGTGTGAGCGACCCGGAGACCAAGCGCAAGATCATCGGCCGCGAGTTCATTCGCACCTTCGAGCAGGCCCAGGCCGAACTGATCGACGAGGCCAAGGAAATCGACGGCGACCCGATCCGCTTCCTCGTGCAGGGCACGCTCTACCCTGACGTGGTCGAGTCCGGCGGCGGCAGCGGCACCGCGAACATCAAGAGCCACCACAACGTGGGCGGCCTGCCCGACGACCTCAAGTTCGAACTGGTCGAACCGCTGCGCACCCTGTTCAAAGACGAGGTGCGCGCGATCGGCGCCGAGCTCGGACTGCCAGCCGAAATCGTGCAGCGCCAGCCTTTTCCCGGCCCCGGCCTCGGCATTCGCATCGTCGGCTCGATCACCCAGGAACGTCTCGACCTGCTGCGCCAAGCGGATGCGATCGTGCGCTTCGAGCTGACCGCCGCCGGCCTCGACCGCGAAATCTGGCAGTGCCCGGTCGTGCTGCTGGCCGATGTGCGCTCGGTCGGCGTGCAGGGCGACGGCCGCACGTACGGACACCCGATCGTGCTGCGCCCGGTGTCGTCGGAAGATGCCATGACCGCCGACTGGACCCGCCTGCCCTACGACCTGCTCGCCAAGATCTCCAACCGCATCACCAACGAGGTCGACGGGGTGAATCGCGTGGTGCTCGACGTCACGTCGAAGCCGCCGGGAACCATCGAGTGGGAGTGATCCCGGGCTAGTTCGACGGGTCGGCTCGTTAGAGCCGGCCCTTTTTGTGTGCCGGGTCGGGGCATCCGCTCGTGGCCGCGCCCTGTGCTGCCCGGCGATAGCCGCGCCCCGGATCGGCAGCCGCTACGGTAATCGGCGTAGCGGCCACCCGTTTCAGGCGCGCCCATGCGAATGCGCCTAGTATCGGCGGCATGACACGGTCGACTGCCTCCCCCATCGCCCGATACTCGTCCGGGGTCGGGGCCGTTCTCCTGGCCGGACTGGCCTGGTTCCAGTTGGCGCTCGCCCTCGGCGCTCCCTGGGGCCGGGCTGCCTATGGCGGGGTGATCGAGCACCCGACTGGGCGGATGCGGGGGAGCAGCGCCGTCGCATCCGTTGTGTGGGCGATTGTGGCACTCGTGGTGTTGCGTCGGGGCGGCCACGCGGTGCCGCAGGTGGTTCCGGGGCGGGCTGTTCCGGTGGTCATGTGGGTCGCAATCGGGCTGCTGGCCGTGGGCGTGGTGCTGAATACCCTCACGCCGAGCAAGCGCGAGCGCATCATTTGGGCGCCCGCGTCGCTGGTTATGCTCGTCGCCACGATGGCCACCGAGCTGGCCGCGCGCACACACCGCTAGGCGAGCCGCACCCGCTCGATTACGCTGCGAACGGGAGGAACGCGTTCACGCCCAGAAAGGCCATGACCCCGAAGGCAACGGCCCAGGCGATTCTGCGAGCGGATGTCCCTACCCTTCTGCAGGCCGCGCGGCGACCCGGCGAGCACTAGGTCAAGGCCGACGGCGCGCGATCCGCGGCAGCGGCGTCGCGGCCGCGACGCTGATCCGCTGCAGCAGCCCGATGAGAAGCGACTGCTCCTGGGCGGTGAGGACCTCGGTGATGGCCCGTTCGGTCTCCACGTGCGGAACCAGGGCGGTCTCGATGAGCCGCTTGCCAGCATCCGTCAGGGCAACGATAGTGCCCCGGCCGTCGTCTGGATTGGACTCGCGGTTCACGAGCCCCTGCGATTGCAGCTTGTTCAGCCGTTGTGCCACGGCACTCGTCGAGATCATGGCGTCCCGGGCCAGTGCCGCCGGGGTGATGCGATAGGGCGGCCCGCTTCGCAGCAGAGTGGCAAGCACGTCAAAAGCGGATGCGTCCAGCCCGTACCGCGCGAAAGTGGCGGCCGGGCGGGCGTCCACGGCCAGGGACGTGCGGCTGCTCGGCGTGCTCAATATCGGGGCGTTCTTCGCCCTGCTTTTCATTGCGGCGTATCGCCTTCCCGGTGGCGTGGCGGCCATCGTGGGCGGCCTGCAACCCCTCATTGTCGCGCTCCTCGCGAGCCGGGTGCTCCACGAAAAACTGACCGCGCGCGTGCTGGCCAGCGGCGCTGCCGGCGCAATCGGAGTCAGCCTGATCGTGCTGCAGTCCCAAGCGCGGCTCGATGTGATTGGTGCGCTGGCCGCTGCAGCCGGGACCGTCTGCATGGCATCGGGGATCGTGCTCTCGAAAAAATGGGGGCAGCCGGCGCTGCTGCTCGCGACGTCGGCGTGGCAGCTCATCGCGGGCGGGATCACCCTGCTGCCCGTGCTGCCCGTGCTGCCCGTGCTGCCCGTGCTGCTCATGGTCGAGGGGATCCCCGCGGAATCACTGACCGAGACCAACATCATGGGCTACGCCTATCTCTCCGTGGTTGGAACCGCATTCGCGTACGTCGTGTGGTTTCACGGGATCGGTCGTCTGCCAGCGAGTACGATCGCCTTCCTCGGCCTGCTCAGCCCGGTAGTGGCCATCCTGCTCGGGTGGACGATCGCCGGCGAGCGGCTCACCGAGATGCAGGTCGCGGGGGTCGTGATCGTGCTGGGCTCGGTCGCCGTCGTCGTCTCCGCTACGGTCCGAAGTGGGCGCGTGGGGTTGCCGTATGGACCAGGACTGGATTGAACACCGACGGGGCTCGGACGGTGAGCTGCTCGGCTGGCTGCGAGCTTCCGGCGACGGCTTTCTCGTGATCGATCTGCTCGGTCGCGCTCGCACCGATGCTTTGGACGGGTTGACCGCGGAAGAGGCACTGGATGCGCTGGGAATCGGCTATCTGGCCGACCCCTTTGAGCTGCGGCTCGATACAGGCGAGTGGTTGCGGGTGCGCATCACCGAGGTCTCCACGGAGAGAATCCTCGTCAAGAAAGACGACTGGGGCGCGATCGATATTCCCCAGCTGACCTTCACCCTGACCTTTCCGGCCTCGGACGAGTTGCGCGCGATCGCTTAGTTGCGCACCGACCGTCTAGGTCGACCACCGGCTAGGCTCGCCAGATGACGGACCACGACCAGCTCAGACTGACCTGGCCGGAGTTACCCGCCTCGATTCCTGCGACCGTCGAGAACATTCTGGGCGGAGCCGTAGTCGAAGCACATAGCCAGGCGAACGGATTCTCGCCGGGAAGCGCCGACCGGGTGCACGCGGCCAATGGCCGCGGAGCCTTCGTGAAAGCCGTGAGTCGCGAACGAAACTCCGATACCCTCGACCTCCACCGGCGCGAGCTGGCGGTGCTGCGAATGCTACCCGCTTCTCTGGCGGTGCCCCGGCTTCTGGGGTTCTACGACGACGGCGAGTGGGTGGCGCTGGTCATCGAGAGCATCGCCGGCGTGCACCCGAGAGAGATTCCGACGCTCTCTGAGATCCTCGCCGTTCTGTCGGCGCTCGAGTCGCTGCCGAAGGTTCGCGGCGGCGCCGGGTGGGCCGGTGTACCGGATGCGGTGGCGGAGTTGGTTTCTGCGTTCGCTGGTTGGCGCAGCATCCGCTCTGCGGGGCGTGCAGAAGCGCTGCCGGCCTGCGCCTACGAGCACCTCGACGAACTCGAGCAACTGGCCGCGGGTGCGGTGCAGGTCGTCGACGGAGACTATCTTCTGCATCTCGACCTGCGGAGTGACAATATCCTCTTCGATGACACCGGCCGGGCCTGGCTGGTGGACTGGCCGTGGGCCGGGGTCGGCGTGCGGTGGCTCGACGCCCTCACGTTTCTGCTCGACGCGCGCCTGCGCGGAAGTGACGCCGACGTTGATGAGATCATTGCGACTCATCCGCTCTTCGCCGACGCGGATGACCACGCCATCAACGCCGTACTGTCCGGTTTGACGGCATACTTTTTGGACGCGGCTCAGAAACCCGCTCCGGAGAATACGCCGACGTTGCGCGCTTTTCAGCGTGCTGAAGGCGTGGCCGGCCTGGTCTGGCTGGGAGAACGGCTCGGCTGGAAGGCGCGAGAGAGGCCGTGAGGGAGCTTCAACCTTTCCCGCAGCACCTGGAAACCTCGCGGCTGCGGTGCGGCCGTGGCGTCTCTCCGACGCCAGCGCCGTGCGTGAATTGTGGGCTGAGCGGGACCCTCGGTTCCGGCGGGTGATCGATGCGGCGGGCCGACCCACGGTCGACGAGATGCGCGGGCGTATCCAGGACCAGCTCGACGAATCAAGCCGTACCAAACTGTCGCTGTTGGCGATCGAACGCCGAGTCGAGGGCGATTTCATCGGTTATTGCGGCCTGATCGTGGGGGAGGGAACGCTGGCCGAGTCCGAGATCGCCTTCAAGCTGTGCCGGGCCGCCCACGAGTACGGTTGCGCCACCGAAGCGGCTCAGGCCGTGCTCGACGCGGGCTGGGCTACGGGGCGAACTCGATTCTGGGCCACGGTTCGATCGTGGAACATCCCGTCATTTCGGGTGCTCGAGAAGATCGGCTTCTCCGCGGACGGCAGGATCGACGCTGATGCTGTTCGTGGGGACAGCGTGTGGATGGCGGGGGATGACGAGGGCGGCCAGTACCGCGCAGCACACGAACACAGCACCGCCGACGACGATCGACAGCGGCAGGCTCGTGACAGCCAATAGGCCGCCGAGTGCTGAACCGATTGCCAGCCCGAGCAGGCTGAGCACGCGTGAGGCCGCGTTCACCCGGCCCCGAAGGGTGTCGGGCACGAGTCGCTGCCGCAGCGACGTGGCGCAGATTCCCCACACGACGGCATGCAGAATGTAGACCGCGAGCAGCACCGCGGCAACCACGCCGTTTGTCGTGGCGCTCAGTGCGAAGAGCGCGACCGCGCCGGTGAGCAGGCTCACAACGATCGTCCATCGGTAGCCGAACAGCCCGGTCACCCGCGCCGTGGCAAACGATCCGACCAGCCCGCCGAGCGCCGAAACAGCAAGGATCACACCGTAACCGAAAGCATCGAGAGCGAGGTTTTGCTCAGCGAAAAGCACGAGAATCGAGAATGGAAGCATATAACCCACGCTCGCGAGGGCTCCGATGAGCGCGAGCCCGCCGACGGTCCGATTGCCGGCGAGCCAGCGGATGCCCTGCATTGCCTCTCGCAAAGCCGGTTGGCGCGGCCCGAGCCCTATGCCGGTCGATGCACCCAGCCGCCGGATGGGCAGGGCGAGGGCCAGCAATCCGGCCGCGGCCCAGAGTCCGCCCATGAAATACAGGGGAGTGGCGGCCGCGACGGCGAACAGCAGCCCACCCAGCGGTGGCCCGGCGAACTCGTCGGCAATCAGCTGCGCGGCAGAGATGCGGCCGTTGGCCCGGTCGAGATGCTGGTCCGGCACGACCCCGGGCAGCAAAGAAACGGATGCGTTGTCCGCCGCACTTTCCAGCGTTCCGACCATGGCAAACGCCGCGCAGAGCAGCGGCAGTGACCCGACGTCGAGCTGCACGGAGACTGCCAGGGCGATCACCGCGAGCCCGCGGATGAGGTTGGCAACGATGAGCATCGTGCGCCGATCGATCCGGTCGACCCACACGCCGATGGGCAGCGCAACCAGGAGCCGGACCAAGGCGTAGCTCGTTGCCAGCCCAGCGACGAGTCGCGGATCGTCGGTGAGGGCTGCCGCCAGAAGCGGCATCGAGATGAACGCGACCCCGTCAGCGAGATTGGAGGAGGCACTCGACGTCCACAACGCACGGAAAGGACGACCGAGCGACATGACCCCGAGTCTACGCAGGGATCCACGCGGTTCGCTGCGGGCGAACCCCGGACTGAAACCCTCGCCGTTGCGATTGACTGAACAGATGACGCGCACCCGCATTCTTGGCGGAACGGCCTGGCTCGGTCGCGAGATCGTCCGCCAGTTGATTGCCCGAGGCGAACAGGTGACCCGCCTCGCGCGCGGCGAGGCGGGGGATTTTGCAGACGGCGTGACGAGCATCCGCTCTGATCGACGTGCACCCGGGGCGTACGACCGAGTCGCCGAAACCCGCTGGGACCGAGTCATCGAGCTGTCCTATGACGCTGAGCTCGTCGCCGGAGCGCTCGCGTAGCGGCTGCCGAAATGGGGCGCGGCCATCCGTTCGGTCAGTCTTTCGGCGCCCGAAGGTAGCGGCGAATGGCGAGCACGACCACCCAGGCGAGGCCGAGCAGCACGATGGCGCTGCCGATGTAGCCGAACGTGGCGTTCAGGCCGTTCGTTTCGAGGGGGAGCAGCGCGTGCAGGTCGGTAAAGCTCATTGCTTAAGCCAACCACAGTGTGCCGGGTAAGCGCGCCACAACTTTCTAGCGGATGCTGCTGCTCCCGTCGCTGACCGGCGCGACCTGTGGGGTGTCGAGATCCCAGGCCCGCAGGCGCCGAAGCAGGCTGCGCTTCTTGTCGGTGTGGCCCTGCATACGCCCTAAAATGCCGGCGAGCATGGCGATGGCTTCGGCGATGAACGGGCCCTTGTTGAGCATGACGCACTCGGCGCGTTCGGCCATGGCGGCATCCGTCACCTCGGCGCGCGACGGCACGCCGGTACGGGCGAGGGTGTCGAGCACCTGGGTCGCCCAGATCACCGGCACGTGGGCCGCTTCGCACAGCCACAGGATCTCTTCCTGCACCTCGGCGAGCCGCTCGAAACCGGCTTCCACCGCCAGGTCGCCGCGAGCGATCATCACTCCGACGCCCTGCCACCTCATGGCTTCGAGCAGAATCTGCGGTAGCGCTTCGAACGCAGCGACGGTTTCAATTTTCAGCACGACGCCGAGTTCCGGGTTGCCCTCGAGGTGCGCAAGCAGGTCCCGCACGTCGGCTGCACTGCGCACAAAGGATATGTTCACGATATCGGCGTGGGTGCGTACAAAAGTGAGGTCCGCCACGTCGTCGTCGGTGAGTGCCGAGATCGCGAGCTGAGTGTCGGGCAGGTTGATGCCCTTCTCCGCTTTCAGTCTTGTTCCGCTCACGCCGGCACGGTTCACCTCAACAGTGATCTCTGTGGGCGCCACGGCCCTGATGACTCCGGCGATCTTGCCGTCGTCGAGCAGCACGCGCTCGCCGGGGTGCGCCGATCGAAAGGCTTCGGGCAGAGTGCAGCCGATGCGGTGGGTGCCGTCGGTCGAGACCGCTGCGGGGCTGAGGTCCGCGGTGAGAATGAGGGTGTCACCCCGGTGCACGAGCAGGGATTGTTCGGTCGGATGCAGTTCGTCCACGACCCCGACCACGCCGGGCTCATCGCGGTCGGCCGCCAGAGCGAGCCCGGGAACGAAGTAGGCGGTCTGGGTGAGTGACACCAGGCATCCGTCGGGGTAACTCTGCTCGACGGTGAGCGTGCGGTGCGAAGCGCGCGCGTCGACGAAGTCAATCGTGTCGCCGACGTGGCGCAGGGCGACCCAACTCGGGTCGGTGACCGGCACAACGGATGCCCCCGGCGCGACCGCGTTGTCGGGTCGCGTTCCGAGCCAGGCCAGCCCGCGACGAAGAACGGCACCCGTCGCCGATCGCACCGGCTTAATTTTGATCACCTCGGGGCCGGGCTCGATGGGTCCGGTACGCAGTTTCGGGCCGCCGAGATCCATGGCCACGAGGCAACGCTGGCCAGTCGACGCCTCGGCCGAGCGGATATTGGCGATCATCGCGCTCCACCCGCTCGCCCCGTCGTGGGCGCAGTTGACGCGGGCGATGTCCATTCCGCTCTCGAGCATGGACTGCACCAGCTCGCCGTCGGTGGCCGCCTCGCTCGGCAGGGTCACCATGATGCGCGTGGAACGATGCTCCGGCTGCCTGCCGAGCAGGAGGGCCGTGTTGCGGGTGAGGATGGCGGCGCCGTCAGGCAGTTGCGGGGGCACCGCAACGGGAACGAAGCGATCGTCGGGAGTGATCAGCAGGGACAGCGTGCGGAGCAGCCCATCGATGCTCGCCAAAACGTGCGATTCGGTGCGCCCGAGCGAGGTCAGACCGTGGCGGGCGAGGCGAGTCTGCAGATCGCGCACATCGTGGGCTCGCAGCTCGGCGTAGTGCACCAGGTTTGTCGCACTGAACTCATGGTGTGGCGCAACGGCGGCGATCTCTTCGGCCTGTCGGGCTTCGGCCAGCAGCAGATCGGCCCGCAACGCCACGATCTCGGAGTGCAGGGAGATCAAGTCGGACAACTCGAGCGATGTCATAGCGTCCCTTTCGTGGCGGGCCCGCCCAGTATGGCGGGTGCCGGTGAACGGCCGGGGTGCAAACACAAAAAAGTGGGCCGATCCGCGAGGATCGGCCCACTGACAGGGTTCGAGCTGCTACTCGCGGGTGAGCACGAAAATGCGCAGCATTTCGACGTAGAGCCAGACGACGGTCATGATGATGCCGAACGCGCCGGTCCAACCGTACTTGCGCGGCAGGCGGTTGTTGACGCCCTTCTGGATGAAGTCGAAGTCGAGCACCAGCGAGTACGCGGCCAGGAGCACCGCGAGGAGGCCGATGAGGATGCCGAGCTTGATGTCGAAGCCGAGAATGCTGATGCTCGCACTGCGCATGCCGAAGGCCTGGTCGGTGCCGCCGAAGATCATCATTCCCACGTTGATGAGCGAGAAAGCGGCGTAGCCGATCATGGCGATCAGAAAGATCTTGGTGGCTTTCTTCGAGGCGCGGATCTTGCCGCTCTTGAACAGGGCCAGGGTGACGGCGACCACGACGAGGGTGGCGAGAACCGCCTGCACCACGACGCCCGGGTAGATGTCGTCGAAGACGCGGGAGATGCCGCCGACGAACAGGCCCTGGGCCCCGGCGAAGGCGAGGATCAGCGGGGCCGACGGCTCCTTCTTGAAGGTGTTGACCAGACCGAGCACGAAACCGACGATGGCGCCGAGGATGAACAGGAACGGCAGCACCGGGGTGGCGACCCAGGAGATCATTGCCGCGACGACCAGCAGCGCGAAGCCGAGGCCGGTCTTGGTGATGGTGTCTTCGTAGGTCATGCGTTCGGTGTCCTGCGCACCGGCGGATGGCCGGTTGTACATCGACTGCAGATCGTTGTCAGAGAGGGCCTGCGACGACGCCACTGCGCCACGAGCGCCGAACGCTTCGTTGCGGGAGAAAGCGGGGTTGGAGGATGCCATGGGGTGCTGTACTCACAATCAGCTGGTGGGTAATTCGGTGCATGCGGGCAAACCGGCACGCAGCGCCTGGTGCGGCGCTCCCTCCACGGTACCCGAGAGTGACTGCGAATGCACCGGGGAATGCGCGGCGATCAGCGGATTTGCAGCATTATCGACTGTGTTCTGAGCCCCGTTGTGCTGCGAGCGTGGCTGGCCCCCAGCATCCGTTCTGTCGGCGCCGATAGCCTGAAACCATGCGACCCATCGTCATCGGCCACCGCGGGGCGAGCGGCCACCGGCCAGAGCACACGCGCTCCGCTTTCAACCTTGCCTTCGCGCTCGGCGCCGACGCCGTCGAACCAGACCTGGTGGCCACCCGCGACGGTGTGCTCGTGATCCGCCACGAAAACGAGATCTCCGGCACCACGGATGTCGCCACTCGCGCCGAATTCGCCGCTCGCCGCACCGAGAAGTACATCGACGGCAACCCGGTCACCGGCTGGTTCACCGAGGACTTCACCTGGGCCGAACTACGCACCCTGCGCGCCCGGGAACGGCTGCCCACCCTGCGCCAGGGCAATACGACCTTCAACGACCAGCAGCCGATTCTGCGCCTGCGCGACCTGTTCGACATTGTCGACGCCGCGGCCGAGCAGGCCGACCGGGTGCTCGGCATCATCGCCGAGATCAAGCACGCCAACTATTTCGCCGCACTCGACCTGCCGCTGGCCGAACTGTTCGCCGCTGAGATCTCCGCTGCGGGCTGGAACACCGACCGGCTCACCGTGGAGAGCTTCGAACCGAGCGTGCTCGCCCGCGTTCGAGCCCAGGGTGTGCGCGGCAAACGCATCTTTCTGCTGGAAGACCAGGGACGTCCGGCCGACCAGGTGGCGGAGTTCGGTGCCGGCGCCGCACCTTACGCTGATCACCTCACGGCCGCCGGTCTCGCGCAGCTGGCCGCTGGTTCTGACGCGATCGACGGCATCAGCGTTCCCAAATCGCTCATTCTCGAAACGGATATCGCGGGCGAAACGATCGGGGCATCCGCCCTGGTCGACGACGCCCACGCCGTCGGGCTGGAGATCTACTGCTGGACTCTGCGCCCGGAAAACAAATTCCTGGCGAAATCCTTTCGCAACGGTGCCCGCAAGGCGGACTTCGGCCACTGGCAGTCGGAGTTTCGGGTCATTCTCGACTCGGGAGTCAACGGGGTGTTCGCCGACCACCCCGATCTGGCCGTGCACGTGCGCGACGCGCTGCGCTGACCAGTTCGTGCTGATCAGATCGTGCTGACCAGTTCTGCTGTCAGGGGCCTCGCCTACACTGGAAACCGACATGACCACACCTCTTAACGCGGAATCCGCGCCCGCCACCGCCCGTCGTTCGGCCACGCCGATCATCCTCGATGCGTCCGACAGAGCAGCCAACGGCTATGCGGCGCAGGGACATGCGGGCACGGGCGGCGCCCGGCAGAGCCCGCTGCTCGACGGGCTCAACCCGCAGCAGAAAGAGGCCGTTGAATACCGCGGGCAGGCGCTGCTCATCATCGCGGGCGCCGGCTCGGGCAAGACCAGCGTGCTCACCCGGCGGGTCGCGAGCCTGCTCGAAACCCGCGACGCCTGGCCGAGCCAGATTCTCGCGATCACCTTCACGAACAAGGCTGCTGCTGAGATGCGCGAGCGGGTGCACGCCATTCTCGGCCAGGGGTCCGACGGTATGTGGATCAGCACCTTCCACTCTTCCTGCGTGCGCATTCTGCGCCGCGAAGCCGAGAAGATCGGCCTGTCGAGCACGTTCAGCATCTACGACTCGGCCGACACCAAGGTCACCCTCAAGCGCATCATCAAGGGGCTCGACGCCGACACCTACGGGTTCACGCCCGGCTCGGCCGGCGCCAAGATCTCCAAGCTCAAGAATGAGCTCGCCGACGCGGACTCCTACGCGCGCAACGCGAACATGAGCGACCCCCAGGAGGTCATGTTCGTCGAGATTTTTCGGCAGTACTCCGCTCGGCTGCGCGCCGCGAGCGCGCTCGACTTCGACGACCTCATCGGCGAGACCGTCTACCTGTTTCGCGCGTTCCCCAAGGTCGCCGCGCTCTACCGGCGGCGGTTTCGGCACCTGCTGGTCGACGAATACCAGGACACCAACCACGCCCAGTACGCCCTCGTGCACGAGCTCACCCGTCCGGTCACCGCCGAGCTCGCCCAGGAGATGGAAGATGACGGCGTGCACGTGCGCAACCTGCGGGACATGACCGGCGCCATCCCGGGAGCGTCACTCACCGTGGTCGGCGACTCCGATCAGTCGATCTATGCCTTCCGCGGGGCCGACACCCGCAATATCAGCGGGTTCGAGCGGGACTATCCGGGCGCGAAGGTGATCCTGCTCGAGCAGAATTACCGGTCGACCCAGAACATCCTCTCGGCGGCGAACGCCGTGATCGGCCACAACTTCGACCGCACCGACAAGAAACTCTGGAGTGCGGGCGGCGACGGCGAGAAAATCGTCGGCTTCACCGCCTACTCCGGGCACGACGAAGCCCAATTCGTCTCCGACGAGATCCAGGTGCTGCACGCCGCCGGCATGGCCTACCGCGACATGGCCGTGTTCTACCGCACCAACGCGCAGACCCGAGCGCTTGAAGAGATCCTCGTGCGTTCGGCCACACCGTACCGGGTGGTCGGTGGCACCAAGTTCTACGAGCGGGCCGAGATCAAGGATGCCCTGGCCTACCTCATCGCCGTTGCCAACCCGGTCGACGAACTCGCCCTGCGCCGCATTCTGAACACCCCCAAGCGCGGCATCGGTCCGGCCACCGAGACCGGGCTGTCGAGCTTCGCCGACGACAACGAGCTCACCTTTCGGCAGGCCATGCGCAATTCCGCCTCGCTCGGTCTCGGCCCGAAGGTGACCGGCGCCATCCTCAAGCTCGCTGAGCTGCTCGATGCCGCCGCGCTCATGCTCGTGCCCACCTCGGTCACCGATGACGGTGTGCCGGTCGGCGCCGCAAACGACGGTGCCGCTAACGTCAGCGAAGTATTGGAGTTTCTTTTGAACGGCAGCGGACTGCTCGCCGTGCTGCGCAGCAGCCGCGACCCGCAAGACGAGGTGCGCGCCGAGAACATCGAGGAGCTCGTCGCCCAGACCAAGGACTTCAATAAGGAGAACCCCGACGGCGGCCTGGTCGACTTTCTCACCCAGGTGTCGCTCGTGGCCGCGGCCGACGACCTCGACGATGCCTCGGGCACGGTCTCGCTGATGACCCTGCACACCGCGAAGGGCCTCGAATATGAGGCCGTGTTCCTGACCGGTGTCGAGGAAGGGCTGTTGCCGCACCAGATGTCAGCGAATGAGCCCGGCGGACCGGCCGAAGAACGCCGCCTGTTCTACGTGGGTATCACCCGCGCGCGCAAACGGCTCTACCTCTCGCTCGCCATGACCAGGGCCCAGTTCGGCGACATCAACGTGGCCATGCCGAGCCGGTACCTGCAGGAGATTCCGGCCGAGCTGATCGACTGGAAGCAGTCGCCGGGCATGGCGAACTCCCGCGGCGGCACTCAGCCGCGCGCCCTGAACGCGCGCCGCGATGGCGGGTTCGGTGGCTTCGGTAACTCCCTCAATTCCTTGAGTGATGGCTTCGGCGGCCGCAGCCGTGGCAGCAACAGCGCGAAAGAGGCCGGACTGCCGCCGGGCAAGCCGAAGACCGAGTGGGCCAACAAGATCACCGGAACGGTGCGCGACAACGGCAGCCTCGAACTCGCGGCGGGCGACCGCATCCGCCACCACGACTTTGGCGAGGGCCGGGTCAATCAGGTCACCGGTGAGGGCACCAAACGCATCGCCCACGTGCAGTTCGACAGCATGGGTGCCAAGAAACTGCTGATCAAGATCGCTCCGATCGAAAAGATCTAGGGTGCACCCCGTTGGTCCCAAACCGGACTCGGAGCCGGGCAAGCCCGAAACCCTGAAGCAGCGGGTGCTCTCCCTGCGTGCCTTCCAGTTCGAGGTCGCCAGCCGGGCCGCAGTCGCCGCCGCAGTGCCGCTCACCCTGCTTGTGCCCCTGGGCCAGCTCGACTGGGCCGCCTACGCGGCCTTCGGCGCGATGACCGCGCTGTTCGGCCGCAATGAGCCCTATCGGGTGCGGCTGCGCACGGTGACAGTAGCCGGGGCACTCATGCTCGCGATCATCACCCTCGCCCTGGTGCTGGCCCTGGTCGAGGCGCCGCTGATCGTGCTGACCGCCGGGCTGGTCCTGGTGATCGTGGCCGGAATTCTCGTGGCGAACACGGCCGGGCTGTTTCCGGCCACACCCATTTTTTTCGTCTTCGGCTACGCCGTGATCGCGCAGCTGCCCACCCCGGGCGACGAATTCTGGCTCCGGCTGCTCGTGGCCGTCGCCGCCGCTGTGTTCGCGTGGCTGCTCACCATGTCGGGCTGGCTGTTGCGGCGGGTGGCCGGGCGACGTGAACCCGAGCTGTACAAGAATCTGTTGCGCGGCGCCCTGGTGCGACCCGACGCGATCCGTGACCGTCAGGTCTGGATTTCCATCGCCCAAAACGTGGTCGGTGCGCTCGCCGCCGGGTCCCTCGCCCTCGCTCTGGGGATCGGGCATCCGTATTGGGCGGTGGTCAGCGTCGTGGCGGTGCTCCCGCCACCCGGCGCGAAGCACTCCGTGTCGCGCGCCTTCCACCGCATGATCGGCACGACACTCGGCGTGGGTCTGACGGCGCTCGTGCTGCTGTCCGGCCCGCCGGTTGCGGTGCTCATCCTGGTCATCGCGCTGTGTCAATTCGGCGCCGAAATTCTGATCGGTCGCCACTACGGGGCCGCTCTGCTGTTCGTGACCCCACTGGCCCTCACCGTGGTGCACCTCACGAGTCCGGTGCCGGTGCCGGACCTGCTGGTCGATCGCGTCCTCGAGACGGTGCTCGGCAGTGTCGTCGCCCTGGTGATCGTGCTGCTCGTACAGGCGAGGGCACGGCGGAGAGTACTGCCGAAGATGAGGCATTGACGACACACAGACCGTTCACAGGCTATCGATAGCTCTTCGATGGGCATGCGCCCGATGCTCTACTCATGAGCCTCGACACGCGCACCACCCGAATCGGCCCGGCGCCGACGCACCGCACTCGCGCCGCGTTGCCCCACCCGGCCTACGGCAAGCGGATGCGCCTCGCCGACAGCCTGCAGATTCTCTGCGTCGCGTCGGTCGCCATCGTGATCGCCATCTTTCTCGCCGACGGGGGAGCCGCCCGCTTCGGCACCCCGGCCGACGCCTTCACCTCGCTCGGAATCGTCGCGGGCCTGGTCGGAACCGACCTGCTGCTCGTGATGCTCGTGCTGGCCGCTCGGCTGCCCCCGATCGACCACGCCTTCGGGCACGACCAGGCCATGGCCGTGCACCAGTCGCTCGGCAAACCGGCGCTGTACCTTATCCTCGGCCACGCGGTGCTGTTGATCACCGGCTACGCACTCGCCGAAAACGTCAACGTCTTCGTCGAGGTCTGGAACATGTTCACGTCCCTGCCCGACCTACCGCTGGCCTTTCTCGGCCTCGCGCTCATGATCGGAGTCGTCGTGACGTCGCTCGTCGTGGTGCGTCGCAAGTTTCGCTACGAGGCCTGGCACGCGGTGCACCTGCTCGCCTACCTCTCCGTGCTCGTCGCCATTCCTCACCAATTGAGCGTGGGCGGCCTGCTTAGTGAGGGCGCCATCGCCCGCTACTATTGGCTCGGCCTGTATGCGGCCGTCGCCGCGGCGATCATCGTGTTCCGGTTCGTACTTCCGGTCGTGCGGTCCCTGCGGCACCAACTTCGAGTGGACAGCATCGAGCAGGTGGCGCCCGGCGTCGTGTCGATCAGCCTTGTGGGGCGTCGGCTCGACCTGCTGGGGGCGACGAGCGGCCAATTCTTCATCTGGCGGTTTTGGTCTGCCGGACTGTGGTGGCAGGCGCATCCGTTCTCGCTGTCCGCAGCCCCGAACGGACGCTCGCTGCGCATCACGGTACGCGGCCTCGGTGACGCCTCCGCCGAACTGCCCCGGGTACCGCGCGGCACCCGGGTGAGCTTCGAAGGCCCTTACGGACTCTTCACCGAAAGTGCCCGTACCGCGCCCCGCGTCGTACTGATCGCCGCTGGCATCGGCGTCGCCCCCATTCGCTCACTGCTCGAAACGGTATCGTTCGCGCCGGGCAACGCCACCGTGCTGCTCCGCTCACACTCCCTCGGCGATACCTACCTGGTCGACGAACTCACCGACCTCTGCCGGGTGCGCGGCGCCGAGCTGCGCATCATCGCCGGCCAACGCCCCACGGGCGTGAGCACCTGGCTGCCAGCGGATGCCGCCCGGGCCGGCATCACCCTGCGCACGATCGTGCCCGAACTTGACCAATCCGATATCTACATCTGCGGCCCCCGGCCGTGGACCGACGCCGTCGTGCGCGATGCCCGCGCTGGCGGAGTTCCCAAGAAGCAGATCCACTACGAAAGGTTCGACTGGTGAGAGCACGCGCAGTAGCACTGGCCGCGCTGGCCTCCGTCTCGATTGTCGGCATCGGCTGGCAGCTCGGCTCGCCGGCGATTGACGCCTCACAGAGCCGGGCTTTCAGCACTTCCGGAACCGACGCAGCCACGGCTGCAACCGATGCCGCAGCACAGGCGGCAGCGACCGCGAACGCTGCCGCGGCTGCCACCACAGCACCGGTGGGGCAATCGGGCACCTTCACCGGCTCGGTCGTGGCCACCCGGTTCGGTAATATTCAAGTCTCCGTCACGATCGACGCCGGCACCATCACCGACGTCACCGCCCTGCAGCTCACCGACCACGATGGCAGGTCCGTGCAGATCAGCAACCGGGCGGCGCCGATTCTGCGCTCCGAGGTGCTCGCTGCCCAGTCCGCCAGCGTGCAAAACGTCAGTGGCGCCACGTACACGACCGACGGATATCTGCAGTCGCTGCAGTCGGCCCTCGATGCGGCCGGATTCTAGGGTGTCGATCGTGCACCGTGACTTCGAGCGGATGTCCTCCCTCACCTTTGCAACGATGGGTACGGTCGTCAGCCTGCGACTCGCCTATTCCGCTGCCGCTGCCGAGATTGGTGAACTGGTCGAGACGGTATTTCGGCGGTGGGATGAGCAGTTCAGCCTGTATCAGGATGACTCGGAGCTGTCTCGGGTCGCGCGCGGCGACATCCGTTTGACCGACGCGAGTCAAGGCCTGCGCAACTGTTACGCCCTAGCGCTGGACTGGCGGGATCGCACCCACGGCGTGTTCACGCCGCATCGTGCGGATGGGGTGATCGACCTTTCCGGGGTGGTCAAGGCGCTCGCCATCGCCGAAGCCGGGGCGGCCCTGAGCACGAGCGGCCTCGCCAACTGGTCGATCAACGCGGGCGGTGACGTGTTGGTCAGCGGCCAGCCGGACGATCGATTTGAGGCCTGGGAATCCGCCGCCGGCGCGATGCCGACCGGACATCGGGTGGCTGCTCCATCCGCAGTATCCGAGAACCCCGAATGGGTCGTGGCGATCGTCGATCCGGCTGATCGGGGTGAGGTGATTGCGAGCGTGCCGCTGCGGCAGCCGCTTCGGGCAGTGGCCACCTCGGGCAGCGCGGAACGCGGCGAACACATCTGGACGGCGTCGAACGGCGAGCCATCGCCGTTTCGTCAGGTGAGCGTGTTCGCCGCCGACATCGTCACGGCCGACGTGCTCGCGACGGCGATCGTGGCGGGCGGTGAGACGACGCTAAACGAGCTGACCGAGCGCTTCGCAATTGATGTGCTCGCGGTGCTCCGTGACGGCCAGTTGCTCGCGACTCCGGGGCTGCGCCGAGCAGAGTAAGCCGGTGCGGCCTGCCCGGACAGTTGGCACGTGGCGCTTGATCGTCGCGTGACGCGGGGGTGCTGTGGCCCCGAATCAATCGCGCTCGCGACGACCTAGGCGCAGGTCGGGCTGGGCGCAAGATTGCTCGGTCGGCGCATGATCAAACGTGCGCCCGGCCACCGAACCCGCGCTCGGGCACCGCCTGCCCGCTCAGGCGACTCGGACCGCCTAGGCTCGCAGCATGACCCTGAGCGATGAGCGGATGCGACGGCCAGCGACGCTCTCCCGCCGTCTGCTCGTGGCGCTCGGCGCCGGGATTGCGACCGGGCTGCTGGCCAGAGCGCTCTACGCAGTGCTGCCGGAACCGTGGACCACCCTCGCCAATACCAGTGCGCTGTGGGGCCTGCTTTCGTTCACTGTTGTCGCTCTGACCCGAGCTCGCGGTTCACGCGCGATTCTGTTCGGCGCGACCACGCTGGTGGCGATGGTTGCGACCTGGACCGTGCTCGACCCGGAGCCGCAGTCACCCCGCGTGCTCGCGCTGTGGGCTATCGTCGCCATCGGCGCCGGAGCGCTATGTGGGCTGGCGGGTGACCTGGCTGGCCGCCGGCATCCGCTCTGGCACCGCTTGGGTTTGGCCGTGATGAGCGGGCTCATCCTCGGTGAGGCGTTCTACGGCGCGCTGCTGATCGGCGGCCCGCAATGGCGGGGCGAGGGTGCCGTCGGCGTGCTGCTGGCGCTCGGCGGCGGGCGACGCTGGCCCGACCAGATGCTCGCGCTCGGGCTGGCCGCGCTGATGGCGGCTGCCCTGTTCGGCGCGTACCTGCTCTTTGACGCGATCGCCGTGGGCTGAGCCGGCTGGAACCCACAGACTAGGCCGGGGAGGGCATCCGCTGGGGCGGGCGGCGGCGTGCGAGCGCGGCGATGGCGCGCCAGCCGAGCAAGAACAGGCCGAGCACGATGGTCGTGACGATCGCGAAGCTGAGCTGAACGCCCTGGCCGCTGGCCAGACGCAGCAGGAGCCCGCCGGCCACGGTCGCGAGCCAGATGCCGAGACCGGTCCAGACGATGTCGCGTGGGTGACGCCAGGCGCGCAGCAGCAGCCAGCCGATGATCAACCCGCCGAGGAACGGCCACAACGTGACGCCGAGGCCGGCGAGGCTTTCGCCGTGGCTCAAGCGACCGATGATCGCGAAGGAGAGCACGAGAACCGCGTCGAGCACGCCCGCCACGATGATTGATGATCGAGGAATGGGGCCGGCCCCGATGTGCAGTGATGCCATCTTTTCAGCCTAGCCACGCAGCCCCGGCGTAACCCGGTTTTGGCTGTGAGCCCAACTCGATCAGACGCTGCCGCCGATGAGGGCGCCGATCACATAGGTCACGGCGAGGGCGAGGATGCCGCCGATGACGATGCGGGCGATGGCCCGCAGCTTGGGGCTGCTGCCGAGGTGGGCGCTGAGCCAGCCGGTGACGACGAGTGCGATGAGTACCGCGACGAACGTGGCGCCGATGCGGTACTCAGCCGGCGGCAGCAGTACGGCGAGCAGGGGGAGCGCGGCACCGACGGTGAAGGCGATAGCGGATGCGTAGGCCGCGTGCCACGGGTTCGACACGTCCTGCTCGGTGATGTGCAGCTCAACCTCGAGGTGGGCGGCGAGGGCGTCATGCTGGGTGAGCTCGATCGCCACCTGCTGGGCGGTCTGGCTGGAGAGACCCTTGGCTTCGTAGAATCCGGCCAGTTCGGCGAGTTCCTCGTCTGGTTCGTTCTCGAGTTCCCAGGTTTCCTTGGCGATCAGGGCCCGTTCGGAGTCGCGCTGGCTGCTCACCGACACGTACTCGCCGAGGGCCATTGAGATCGCGCCGGCGAGCAGGCTTGCGACACCGGCGATGAGAATGACGTGGGAGTCCGTCGTGGCGGCGGCGACACCCACGACGAGGGCGGCGACGGAGACGATTCCGTCGTTCGCGCCCAGAACACCGGCGCGCAGCCAGTTCAGCCGGGAGGCGAGGCCGGCGGCGTGCGGTTCCACCGCTTGGGCGAGATCAGTCATGGTCCCAGATAAGCACTCGGCGCAGCAATCGTCCAGCAAGGTGTGGCTAGCCTTCGGCTAGCCTTCGGCTGCTCTGGCATCCGGTCGGCGCGGTTGCAGAGTGCGCCTTGACGTTCGATTCACGCGATAGAGTTTCCACGGGCCGGTATGTCTTGATGTCGAGCTAATTTACGGCTGGACTGCTGTTACCAACAACCTCATATATCTTCACCGGCGGTGTGATCGCCAAGACGCGGATTGGAAGAGCAGCGTGGATCTTTACGAATACCAAGCGAGAGACCTCTTTGAGGAATATGGTGTGCCGGTTCTGCCGGGCATCATCGCGGACACCCCCGCCGAAGTACGTGCAGCGGCCGAGAAGCTCGGCGGCGTTGTCGTCGTCAAGGCGCAGGTCAAGGTCGGCGGCCGCGGCAAGGCCGGCGGCGTCAAGGTAGCCAAGACCCCGGACGACGCCGAGGCCGCAGGCCAGGGCATCCTGGGCCTGGACATCAAGGGTCACACCGTTCACCGCGTCATGGTGGCCGGCGGAGCCCGCATCAAGCAGGAGTTCTACTTCTCCGTGCTGCTGGACCGGTCCAACCGGTCCTACCTGTCGCTCGCCAGCTATGAGGGTGGCGTGGAAATCGAAGTTCTCGCTGTGGAGAAGCCCGAAGCGCTCGCCTACACGGCCGTTGACCCGACGGTCGGCATCGACCTCGACGTGGCGAAGCAGATTGCCATTGACGCCAAGTTCCCGGCCGAGCTCGTCGACAAGGTCGCCCCGGTCTTCGTCAAGCTGTACAACGTATTCAAGGGTGAAGACGCGACCCTGGTCGAGGTCAACCCGCTCGTACTCACTGAAGAGGGCGACATCATCGCCCTCGACGGCAAGGTCACGATCGACGAGAACGCCGACTTCCGTCACCCCAAGCACGCCCTCCTCGAGGACGCCGCCGCGGCTGACCCGCTCGAAGCCAAGGCCAAGGCTGCCGGCCTCAACTACGTCAAGCTCGACGGTGAAGTCGGCATCATCGGCAACGGCGCGGGGCTCGTCATGAGCACCCTCGACGTCGTCGCCTACGCCGGCGAGAACTTCGGCAGCGTCAAGCCGGCCAACTTCCTCGACATCGGGGGCGGAGCATCCGCTGAGGTCATGGCCGCCGGCCTCGACGTCATCCTCGGTGACCCGCAGGTCAAGAGCGTGTTCGTCAACGTCTTCGGTGGCATCACCGCGTGTGATGCCGTCGCCAAGGGCATCGTCGGCGCACTCGCCGAGCTCGGCGCTGCCGCCAACAAGCCGCTCGTGGTGCGCCTCGACGGTAACAACGTCGAGGAGGGTCGTCGCATCCTCGCTGAGGCGAACCACCCGCTCGTAACACTGGCCGCCACCATGGACGAGGGCGCCGCCAAGGCCGCCGAGCTCGCCCACGCAGCGAAGTAAGGGACAACCAAGCATGTCAATCTTCCTCAACAAAGACTCCAAGGTCATCGTTCAGGGCATCACCGGAGGTGAGGGCACCAAGCACACCGCTCTCATGCTCAAGGCCGGTACCCAGGTCGTCGGTGGCGTGAACGCCCGCAAGGCCGGCACCACCGTCGTGCACGGCAGCGTTGAGTTGCCCGTGTTCGGCACGGTCGCCGAGGCCGTCGAGAAGACCGGCGCCGACGTGTCGATCATCTTCGTACCGCCGGTGTTCACCAAGGACGCCGTCATCGAAGCGATCGACGCCGAGATTCCGCTGCTCGTCATCATCACCGAGGGTGTCCCGGTGCAGGACTCGGCCGAGTTCTGGGCCTACGCCATCAAAAAGGGCAACAAGACGCGCATCATCGGCCCGAACTGCCCCGGCATCATCACGCCCGGTGAGGCACTCGTCGGCATCACGCCCGCGAACATCACCGTCAAGGGCCCGGTCGGACTCGTCTCCAAGTCGGGCACCCTGACCTACCAGATGATGTACGAACTGCGGGACCTCGGCTTCTCCACCGCGATCGGAATCGGTGGCGACCCCATCATCGGCACCACGCACATCGATGCGCTCGAAGCCTTCGAGAACGACCCGGAGACGCTCGCCATCGTCATGATCGGCGAGATCGGCGGCGACGCTGAAGAGAAGGCCGCCGAGTACATCAAGGCACACGTCACGAAGCCGGTCATCGGCTACGTCGCCGGTTTCACCGCCCCAGAGGGCAAGACCATGGGCCACGCCGGCGCCATCGTCTCCGACGGAGCCGGAACCGCCCAGGGCAAGAAGGAGGCCCTCGAGGCCGCCGGAGTCAAGGTCGGTAAGACGCCGAGCGAGGCTGCGACCCTGCTGCGCGAGGCACTCGCCGCACTGTAATTCGCTCACCCGAGGGGCTCGCCGGATTGTCGGCGGGCCCCTTTTGCGTGCGTGGGCGCGGGCTGGCGGGCAATGTCGGCCCGGCGATATAGGCTCGCAACGGATGAACCGCATAACGACCGCCCTGCTCGCCGCTCTCGAGGCATTACTTGTCGTCGCCATCGGCATCGGTATCGCCATGGTGCCGCTCACCGTACTCTGGGCCGCCCACTTCGGACTCTCGGTGGAATGGTTCGTCTTCTGGCGTGCTGCCGCGGATATCTGGCTGCTCGGCAACGGCGTCGACCTCACGGTGCAACTCGGCCCCGACGTGGCCGCGGCGCTCGGCCTGGCCGGCGCAGACACCCCGTTTCTGATCTCGGTGGTACCGCTCGGGTTTGCGATGCTCTCGGTGCTCATGGGCGTGCACACCGGTCGTCGCGCCGCAGAAACCCCGCACCGCTGGACCGGCGTCGCCGTCGCCGTGGGCACCTATGCGCTTCTGGCCACGCTCGTGACCCTGTCCGCCGTGTCGGCAACCGTCACGCCCAACCAGCTGCAGGGGCTCGTGCTGCCGACGCTCATCTATGCCGTCGGAGTACTGGCGGGGGCTGAACTGGGGCGGCGCAAGACCGTGGGGGTTGTGGAGGGTCTGGATCGGGTGAGCCGAGGCATCCGCTCGTGGTACCAGCGGATGCCGCAGACCGCCCGCACCGTCATCGAGGGCGCCCTGCGTGGTGGAACGGCGGCGGCCGCCGGGGTGCTGATCGTGTCGGCCGTGGCCGTGGCCGTGCTCATCGCGGTCAACTACGCGACCATCATCGGGCTGTACGAGGCGGTGCAGGCCGGCGTTTTCGGCGGCGCCACCATCACCCTCGCCCAGCTCGCCCTCATTCCCAACCTCGTCATCTGGGCCGCCGCGTGGTTCGTCGGGCCGGGCATCGCACTCGGTGTGGGAACCACCGTCTCGCCGATCGGTACCGTCGTGGGAACCCTGCCCGGCCTGCCCCTGTTCGGCGCGCTGCCACAGGGCACCCCCAGCTACGGGTTTGTCGGCCTGCTCGTGCCCGTGCTCACGGGCTTCGCCTTCGCGGTCGTGACCCGGCAATTTCTGGACCGTTCGGGTGTGCCCGAACGCACGACGCTCGAACACGTGCTCACCGGTCTCGGCATGGGCGTCGTCGGCGGCGCCCTGCTCGGCTTGCTCGCCTGGTGGTCGGCCGGAGCGATGGGCCCCGGCCGTCTCGTGGAGGTCGGGCCGAATCCGCTGCTGGTCGGTGCGTTGGCCGCCGCCGAGATCGGGGTCGCGGCTGCCCTCGGCATGCTGGGCGGCCGGGTGCGACTCCCGTCAGTGCGCCGCGTCAAACGGTAAGCTCAAACCGTGCTGTCTATTGTCGTGTTGATCTCCGGCGGAGGATCCAATCTGCGAGCCCTGCTGGAGGCGTCAGAAGACGCCGAGTTTCCGGCCCGAATAGTCGCGATCGGCGCCGACCGCGACGCCGACGGGCTCGGGCTGGGGGTCGAATTCGGCATCCCCGCATTCTCCGTTCCCTTTTCCTCGTTCGCCGACCGCGCCGCCTGGGGCGACGAACTGCTCGCACAGATTCAGCAGTGGCAGCCCGACCTGGTCGTGCTCAGCGGCATGATGCGCCTGCTACCGCCACGCGTGGTCGCTGCCCTGTCGCCGAACCTGATCAACACGCACCCGGCCTACCTGCCCGAGTTTCCCGGGGCGCACGCCGTGCGCGACGCCCTCGCCGCCGGGGCCGTGCAGACCGGCGCCAGCATCATCGTGGTCGACAACGGTGTCGACGAAGGCCCCATCCTGGTGCAGGAACGCGTCGCCGTTCTGCCCGGTGACACCGAAACTTCCCTGCAGAATCGCATCAAGATCGTCGAGCGGCGCCTGCTGATCCAGGCCGTGCTCGACATCGCCAACGGACACATGAACCTCAAGGAGAACTCCAACGCATGAGTGGACACACCAACGCGCCCAGCTCGTACCGTAACCTGGACCAGATCCGCATCGAGCGCGCACTCATCTCCGTGAGCGACAAGACCGGCCTGCTCGAGCTGGCCGCAGCATTGACAGCGGATGGCGTCGAAATCGTCTCCACCGGATCCACGGCGACCACCATTCGCGCCGCCGGCTACGACGTGACCGACGTCGCGGCTGTCACCGGCTTTCCGGAATCGCTCGACGGCCGCGTCAAAACCCTGCACCCCGGCGTGCACGCCGGAATCCTCGCCGACCTGCGCCTCGAAACCCACGAAGCGCAGCTGGACGAGCTTGGCATCAAGGCGTTCCAGCTCGTCGTCGTCAACCTGTACCCCTTCGTGGAGACCGTTGAGAGCGGCGCCGAGCCGGCCGACGTGATCGAGCAGATCGACATCGGCGGACCGGCGCTCGTGCGGGCATCCGCTAAGAACCACGCCAACGTGGCCATCGTCGTCGACCCGGCCAACTACGGCGAGATCATCGAGGCCGTCACCGCTGGCGGTTCGACCCTCAAGCTGCGCCAGAAGCTCGCCTCGCTCGCGTTCGAGCACACCGCCGACTACGACCTGAGTGTGTCAGCCTGGTTCACCGAGAACGTCTACGACCAGTGGCAGGACGACACCGAGGCCCTCGACGAGGACGTCACGTTCGAGGTAGCCGAGGAGGAAGACGACGACGAGTCGCCGTTCCCCGAGGGACTCGGCATCGAGGTCACCCGCGAGGCGATTCTGCGCTACGGCGAGAACTCGCACCAGGCCGCCGCGCTCTACGTGGGCGAAGGCGGCCGCGGCATCGCCCAGGCCCGGCAGCTGCACGGCAAGGACATGTCGTACAACAACTACGTCGACGCGGATGCCGCGGTACGCGCCGCTTTCGACTTCAGTGAACCGGCCGTCGCCATCGTCAAGCACGCCAACCCCTGCGGCATCGCTATCGCCAAGCCGAACGCACCGGATGCCATCGCGTCCGCGCACCTGCGCGCCCACGCTTGCGACCCGATCTCCGCGTTCGGCGGCGTGATCGCCGCGAACCGCGTCGTCACGCTCGGCATGGCCGAAACCATCAGTGAGATCTTCACCGAGGTGCTCGTGGCCCCCGGTTTCGAGCCGGCCGCGGTGGAACTGCTCACCAAGAAGAAGAACATCCGCCTGCTCGAACTGCCCGCCGACTACGAGCGTTCCTCGCTCGAACTGCACCAGATCTCGGGCGGCCTGCTCGTGCAGGAGACCGACAGCTTCGAAGACTTCAGCTCGGCCGGCTGGACGCTCGTGGCCGGCCCCGAAGTGGATGCCGTCATGCGCGCCGACCTCGAATTCGCGTGGAAGTCGTGCCGTTCCGTGAAGTCGAACGCCATTCTGCTCGCGCACGCCGGGGCATCCGTTGGTGTGGGCATGGGCCAGGTCAACCGGGTCGACTCCTGCCACCTCGCCGTGAGCCGCGCCGGAGAACGGGCCGAGGGTTCGGTCGCCGCGTCGGACGCGTTCTTCCCCTTCGCTGACGGACTCGAGGTGCTGCTCGAAGCCGGAATCGCGGCTGTCGTGCAGCCCGGCGGATCGGTACGCGACCCCGAGGTCATCGCCGCAGCGGCTGCAGCCGGTGTCTCGATGTACTTCACGGGAGAGCGCCACTTCTTCCACTAGCCCAAGCGCCGGAAGCACCCTCGATAGTGAATCGGGGGTGCTTTTTGCGTACCCACTCCGGATATCCTATTCGTGGCGGTTCCACACACCGGCGCCGCCGCATCCGGCCCACAAGGCCCGAAACAACGGAGTTTCCATGACCCTCACGCACCCCGCCGCCGCCCTCGATTCTCTCGCACAGACGACGCTGTCCCATGAGAAAGTACTGATCACGACCGGGGAACGCTCCGGACTGATGATCACGGTGGCCGTCCACTCCACCCGCCTCGGCCAGGCCCTCGGCGGCGCCCGCCTCTGGCAATACGCGACCTGGACCGACGCGGTCGCCGACGCCCTGCGCCTCTCCGCCGCCATGACCCTCAAGAACGCGGCTGCCGGCCTGAACCGCGGCGGCGGCAAATCGGTGATCTACCTGCCGCTCAGCACGGTGCTGACGGATGCGCAGAAGCGGCTGGCGATGCTCGACCTCGGTGACGCCATCGAAAGCCTGAACGGCGCCTACATGACCGCCGAAGACGTCGGCACGAGTGCCGAACTCATGGCCATCGTCGCCGAACGCACGAGTCATGTCTGCGGCCTGCCCGCTGCGACCGGCGGCGTCGGCGAACCAGCGGATGCCACAGCCGCCGGCGTGTACGCGAGCATCGAAGCCACCCTGGAGGCCCTGTTCGGCAGCCGCGAGGTACGCGGCCGCCACCTGGTGATCTCGGGCCTCGGCCAGGTCGGCGGTCGCCTCGCCACGGCCTTGGCGACCGCTGGCGCCACCCTCACCGTTACCGACATCAACCCGGAGAAGCGTGCGCTCGCCACCGAGCTCGGCGCGAGCTGGGTGTCGGTCGCCGACGCGCACCGGGTGCACGCCGACCTGTTCGTGCCGTGCGGCCTCGGCGGGGTGCTGACCTCAGCCGTGATCGCGGAGCTCAACGTGCTCGGCGTCTGCGGCGCCGCCAACAATCAGCTCGCGGGCCCGGCCGGGGCGGCCCAGCTGGATGCGAGGGGCATCCTCTGGGCACCGGATTTCGTCGTCAACGCCGGCGGTGTCGTCTACCTCGACCTGGCGAGCGAACCGAACGCCGACCTCGGCCAGATCTCGGCGCGCGTCGCTGCGATCGGTTCGGTGCTCACTCAGATTTTCACGGATGCCCGCGCTAGCGAGATCACGACGCTCGCAGCCGCCGAGCTACTCGCCGCGACCCGCCTGGATGCCACCCGGTAGCGCGTGCCCGTGCTGCTCGCGCGTGCAAAAGCTGCTCGCGCGCCCGGCAGGCCACCCGCGTGTGCAGCTGCCGTCGACCGGAGCAGTATTCGGCCGCGCGACGACGCGGTCGCGGCAGGGCTTATTCGCGCAGGTCGGACGGGATCGTCGGCTGAACGCGGGCGGCCGCCCGGCGCTCCTTGAGCGTCGTGCTCGCGGCCTTGGCCAGCTCGGTGAGAATCGGAATCCCGGAGAGCAAAATAATGCCGATGATGAAGAATTCGGAGTACTTGGCAACGAACGCGAACTGGCCGAGGAAGAATCCGACGAGGGTGAGGCCGACGCCCCAGGCGAAGGCGCCGATCGCGTTGTAGGTCACGAAGCTGCGGTAACGCATCTTGCCGACGCCGGCGGCAACGGGCACGAAGGCTCGAAAGATGGGCAGAAAACGGGCCAGGATGATGGACTTGCCGCCGTGCTTGGCGAAGAAGGCGTTGGTGCGTTCGACGTTTTTCGGGTTGAAGAACCGGTTCTTCTCCCGCGAGAACACGGCCGGGCCGGCTTTACGACCGATGACATAAGCGAGCTGATCGCCGGCGAACGCGGCGATGAACACGACCAGGCAGGTCACCCAGATCGGCAGCGGCACCACGCCCGTCGCGGTGAGCAGGCCGACGGTGAACAAGAGTGAATCACCCGGCAGGAACGACAGCACGATGAACCCGGTCTCAACGAACACGACCACGGCGACGCCCAGCAGCACGAACGATCCAAACGAGTGGATCAGCCACTCAGAGTCGAGAAAATCGATTCCGAACAGGGTGGGCAGCATGACGAATCCTTCCAACGGGGCGAGCGCGCGGGGCATGGCCATGCCAACGAGAGGCGCAGAACCCAGACTACGTGACGGAACGCTGGGAAGCCCCGGGGTATCGGTACTGGCCGAGCGGATGCCGTTCCCCGACTGAGACTTTGCGTTCTGCCCCCCATCCGCCATATTCTGGAAGGCTGCCCGATCAGGACTGGACCATGACCACCACAACTGCACCCGCCCCACGACCTCCTTCGGGCATCCCGCCAGCGCGCCGCAACACCTTCCGCAGCCTGCAACGGCTCTACCCCTATGCCCAACCGGCCCTGCCACGCCTCTACCTCGGCATGGTCGCCGCGCTGCTCGCCGGGCTCGTGGCCCTGGCCATTCCGCAGGTACTGGCCTGGCTCGTCGACGGCCCGCTCAGTGGAGTGGGCCGCGGCAGCGCCTCCCAGATCTGGCCGGCCGTGTGGATCGTGCTCGCCCTCGGCGTGGTCGAGGCCATCATGATCGCCCTGCGCCGCTGGTTCGTGC
Organism: Cryobacterium glaciale; assembly: GCF_004402535.1. GTDB lineage: Bacteria > Actinomycetota > Actinomycetes > Actinomycetales > Microbacteriaceae > Cryobacterium > Cryobacterium glaciale. The sequence goes on from NZ_SOEY01000016.1 coordinate 127,265, forward strand.
TCACTCCAGGCACCCATATCGAAGCGCGCATGCGCAACCACCTCTACGCCCGGCTGCAGGACCTGCCGGTGAGCTTTCACGACCGCTGGCCGAGCGGCCAACTGCTCTCCCGCGCCGTCAGCGACCTCAACCTCATTCGCCGTTGGGTGTCGTTCGGGCTCGTGCTGCTCGTCGTCAACTTTCTCACCATCGTCGTCGGCGTCGCCATCCTGCTCTGGATGCACTGGCTGCTCGGTGTGATCTTCGTGGTCTGTTCCATTCCGATTTGGATCTACGGCTACGTCTTCGAAGAGAAATACTCGGTGATCGCCCGGCGCAGCCAGGACCAGGCCGGCGACCTCGCGACCGCGGTCGAAGAGTCGGTGCACGGCATCCGCGTGCTCAAAGCCTTCGGCCGCGGCTCCTTCGCGCTCAAGAACTTCGCCTCGCAGGCGGAAAGCCTGCGCGGCACCGAGATCGAGAAGGCGCGTGCCATCGCCGGCATCTGGCTCTGGCTGCTGCTCGTGCCAGACGTCGCGTTCGCGCTCTGCCTCGTGGCCGGCGTCTGGCTCACTAGCCAGGGCGACCTCAGTGGGGGTGAGCTGCTCGCGTTCTTCGCCACGGCGACCGTGCTGCGCTTTCCGGTGGAGTCGATCGGGTTCCTGCTGTCGATGACGTTCGACGCGCGCACCGCGACCGACCGATTCTTCGACATCCTCGACACCCCGAACGAGATCACCGACCCCGAACACCCGGCCACCCTCGTCGCGCCGCTCGGCCGGCTCGCCTTCGACAACGTGCACTTTCGCTACCCGGATTCGCCGGAGCGCTTTCCCGACCTGCTCAACGGCATCGACCTCGTACTCGAACCCGGCGAGACCATGGCGCTCGTCGGCCTCACCGGCTCCGGCAAGTCCACCCTCACGGCGCTCACCACCCGCCTGTATGACGTGACGGCGGGCGCGGTGACCCTCGACGGCGTCGACGTGCGGGCGCTCACCCGCGAGGAACTGCGCCGCCACCTCGCGATGGCGTTCGAGGATGCGACGCTGTTCTCGGCCTCCGTTCGCGACAACGTGCTGCTTGGCCGCGCCGATCTGGCCGAAGCCAGCCCCGAAGCGGATGCCGCCCTGGCGCAGGCCCTGCAGATCGCGCAGGCCGGGTTCGTGCACGACCTGCCGCTCGGCGTGGACACCCTCGTCGGGGAGGAAGGCATGAGCCTGTCCGGCGGCCAGCGTCAGCGCCTCGCGCTGGCCCGCGCCGTCGCGGCGCGGCCAGCCGTTCTCATTTTGGACGATCCGCTCTCGGCGCTCGACGTGAACACCGAATCACTCGTCGAGAATGCGTTGCGCGAGGTACTCGTCGACACCACCGCGCTCATCGTCGCGCACCGGCCGTCGACGGTCATGCTCGCCGACCGGGTGGCGCTGCTCGAGAACGGCCGCATCACAGCCGTCGGCACGCACTCCGAGCTACTGCGCGCCAGCCCGCACTACACCTTCGTCATCTCCAGCCTGGAAGACGAAGAACGCCGAGAATCGAACCGAGCGGAGGAAGCACTGTGAGTGTCACCGGAGTCACGGGCGAAGAACGCCATGACTTCAGCAAGACCGAAAGCAAGCAGATTCGGGCCCGCTCGCTGCGGCTGCTCGGCTCCCTGCTCTTTCCGGTGCGCGCCAAGGTCGTGCTCGCCATGCTCGTGGTAGTGGTCTCGACCGCCGCCCAGGTGGCCGGCCCGGCGCTGATCGCCCTCGGCATCGACCGCGGCCTGCCCGCCCTGCTGCGGCACGACTGGATGCCGCTCGCCGCGACCGGCGCCATCTACCTCGTCGCCGGCGTGCTCGGTGCGCTGCTGATCGCCTGGTACACCGTGTTGAGCGCCCGGGTGAGCCAGGCCGTGCTGATCGACCTGCGCAAGCGGGTGTTCCTGCACACGCAGAAGCTGAGCCTGGAATTTCACGAGTCGTACACCTCGGGGCGCATCATCTCCCGCCAGACCAGCGACCTCGACGCCATTCGGGAACTGCTCGACTCGGGCATCAACCAGCTCGTGCAGGGCATCCTCTATATGTCGTTCACCGCGATTGCCCTCGTGCTGCTCGACGGTACCAGCGGGCTCGTGCTGCTCGGCGCCCTGCTGCCGCTTGCCATCCTCACCCGCTGGTTTCAAGTGCGCTCGCAGAGCCTGTTCCGGCAGTCGCGGGTCGCGTCGGCGAGCCTGATCGTGCGGTTCGTTGAAACGATGACCGGCATTCGCGCCGTCAAGGCGTTTCGCACCGAAAAGTACAACGAGACGGTGTTCGGCGCGCTCGTCGAAAGCTACCGGAGGGTCAATGCCCGCGTGATCCAGCTGTTCGGGGTGTTCGACCCTGGACTCGTGCTGATCGGCAACGTCACGGTCGCCGCTGTGCTGCTGGTCGGCGGTTTTCGGGTGGCCGATGGCCAACTCGCCATCGGCGCGCTGCTCGCCACGCTGCTCTACACCCGCCGGTTCTTCGACCCGATGGAGGAGATGGCGATGTTCTACAACTCCTACCAGTCGGCCGCGGCGGCGCTCGAGAAGATCTCGGGTGTGCTCGAGGAACGTCCAGGGGTGCCCGATCCGGTGGCACCGGTGGATCTCTGGGAAGCCAGCGGGCGGGTGCGATTCGAGAACGTGCAGTTCGCTTACCAGGCCGATCGGGAAATTCTGCCGCACTTCGACCTCGACATTCCGGCCGGGCAGACCATTGCCCTGGTCGGGTCGACCGGCGCCGGAAAGTCCACTCTCGCCAAGCTCATGAGCCGCTTCTACGACCCGACCGAGGGCCGGGTACGGCTCGACGAGGTGGACCTGCGCGACCTGCACCCCAAGGACTTGCGCCGGGCGATCGTCATGGTCACCCAGGAGGCGTACCTGTTCAGCGGCTCGATCGCCGAAAACATCGCCATCGGCAAACCGGATGCCTCGGCGCACGAGATCCGCGCCGCCGCGGCCGCCGTCGGTGCCCACGACTTCATCGAGAGCCTGCCGAACGGGTATGACACCGACGTGAACAAGCGGGGCGGGCGGGTGTCGGCCGGACAGCGGCAGCTGATCTCGTTTGCCAGGGCTTTTCTCGCCAACCCGGCCGTGCTCATCCTCGATGAGGCCACCTCGTCGCTCGACATTCCGAGCGAACGGCTCGTGCAGGAGGCCTTGCAGACCCTGCTGGCCGATCGCACGGCCGTGATCATCGCCCACCGCCTGTCGACGGTGGCGATCGCAGACCGGGTGCTCGTGATGGAACACGGCCGCATCGTGGAGGACGGCACCCCGAATGAGCTCATCTCCGGAACGGGCCGTTTCGCGACCATGCACGCCGCCTGGCGCGAGTCACTCGTCTAGGTCTAGGTCTGGGTCTGGGTCTGGGTCTGGGTCTGGGTCTGGGTCTGGGTCTGGCGGGCGGCGCTGGGGTTTTGCCGCTGCGCGGGACCTGCGCCGGTGCGCGGGAACTCCGGCAGCAGGCATCCGCTTGACTGTGTGGGTCGGCGCGGGACCTGCGCCGGTGCGCGGGAGTATCAGCTGCTCCCAGGTCGGGGCCGAGTACGCTGCGCGGGAGTTCAGCCGGTGCGCGGGACCTGGGATGTGGCCAGACCTCCCGCGCCCCCTCTGCGTCAGGCTGGTTGTGAGTCAGTTCATGATCAGTAGGAGGCAGGGAAATGTCTATTAGTTCAGGGTTCACGACGGCGGAGATCCGTGAGTTCGTGCATGAAT
>NZ_SOEY01000028.1 GCF_004402535.1 Cryobacterium glaciale
CGGGAGCGGCCGCAGGCGACGCGGCGGGGGCCGGGGCAACCGGCCCGGTCGCCGCGGCGACCGCCGCTGCCGCGGCCTGGTGCAGCGACACGGAGGTCTCCGGGACCGGAGCCGACGGGTGGGTCAGTGCGGGTTCGGGCTCGGAAGCCGCTGCGGGCCGGGCGTAGACCGACGCGACGGGCGCGGGGTCGCTGGCGGGGACATCCGCTGTCGCTGTGGGAACAATGGTGGGAATAGAGGCGGTCGCGTAGCCGCCCTGGCGCTCATCACGCACGATCTCGCCGTTGACGAGTTCGATCACTCGGCGCTGCATCTTGTCGACGATGCCGGCCTCGTGGGTGGCCATGATCACCGTGGTGCCGCCGGCGTTGATGCTCGCGAGCAGCGACATGATCTCGGCGCTCGTGGTGGGGTCGAGGTTGCCGGTGGGCTCATCGGCCAGCAGAATCTGCGGCTTGTTCACGATGGCGCGGGCGATGGCGACGCGCTGCTGCTCACCACCGGAGAGTTCGTGCGGGAGGCGCTGGGCCTTTTCGGCCAGGCCGACCATCTTGAGGGTGTCGGGCACGGCTTCCTGGATGAAGCCGCGGCTCTTACCGATGACCTGCAGGCTGAACGCGACGTTGTCGAACACGGTCTTGTTCGGCAGCAGGCGAAAGTCCTGGAAGACCACGCCCATGTTGCGGCGAAAATAGGGCACCTTGCGGTTCGAGATCGACCGCAGGTCCTGGCCCAGGACATGGATGCTGCCGCTGGTCGGTTTCTCCTCCTTGAGCACGAGCCGCAGGCAGCTCGATTTGCCCGATCCGGAGGCGCCGACCAGAAAGACGAATTCGCCTCGCAAAATCTCGACGTCGATCGAGTTCAGTGCCGGCCGAGAGGTGCCGGGATACTTCTTGGATATGTGATCAAAACGGATCATAGCTCTTAGAGCCTAGGCATCCGCGGCCGTTTTCCCTACTGCGACATGCCCCGCGGTGCGCAAGCCCCAGCAACCCTTTAGTCTTCGGGAGCTTTCTTGCGCCAGCGGATGCCGGCCGAAATGAATCCGTCCAGGTCACCGTCGAACACGTTGCTCGGGTTGTTCACCTCGTACTCGGTGCGCAGGTCCTTGACCATTTGGTACGGCGCGAGCACGTAGCTGCGCATCTGGTCGCCCCAGCTCGCCGTAATATTGCCGGCGAGTTCCTTCTTGGTCGCGGCTTCCTTCTCCCGCTCAAGTACCAACAGGCGCGACTGCAGCACACGCATCGCGGCCGCCCGGTTCTGAATCTGGCTCTTCTCGTTCTGGCAGCTCACTACGGTGCCGGTGGGCAGGTGGGTGATGCGCACGGCGGAGTCGGTGGTGTTGACCGACTGGCCGCCGGGGCCGCTGGAGCGGAACACGTCGACACGAATGTCACCGTCTGGCACCTCGATCGACTCGGTCTGTTCGATCAGCGGCACAACTTCGACCGCGGCGAAGGAGGTCTGGCGTTTTCCGGCCGAGTTGAACGGGCTCATCCGCACCAGGCGGTGCGTGCCGGCCTCGACGCTGAGTGTGCCGAAGGCGTACGCGGCGTCGACCTCGAAGGTCGCGCTCTTGATGCCGGCCTCTTCGGCATAACTGATGTCGAGCACGCTCGTGCGCCAGTTGTGCTGCTCGGCATAGCGCAGGTACATGCGCAGCAGCATCTCGGCGAAGTCGGCGGCATCCACTCCCCCGGCGCCGGCGCGAATCGTGATCACGGCGTTGCGTTCGTCGAATTCACCGTTGAGCAGCGTCTGCACCTCGAGCTCACCGAGCAGCTTCTGCAGGCTCGCGAGTTCGACGGCCGCCTCATCGGCCAGTTCCTGGTCGCCCTGGCCGTCGTTGGCCATCTCCACGAGCGTCTCGAGGTCGTCGAGCCTGGTGGTGATGCTCTCGATGCGCGCCAACTGCGACTGACGGTGACTGAGGTCGCTCGTCACCTTCTGGGCGTGCTCGGTGTCGTCCCACAAATCGGGCATTCCGGCCTCACCGCTGAGCTCGTCGATGTCCGCGCGCAGTCGATCGATGTCGATCACCGAGCGGATGTCGCCGAACGTGGTCCGCAGCGCGGCGATCTGTACTGAGAAATCCAAGTCAATCATGTTCTGTTCAGCCTACCGGGCTGGCGTAGCATCGACTCTGATGAGCAATACGCAGCGCCCCCTCAACCTGCGATCCATCGCCCTGACGGCGTTCCTGCCCACCCTGCTATTCTCGGTCGGTGAGGGCGCGATCATTCCGCTGATTCCGCTGGTCGCCAACGATCTCGGCGCCACGCTCGCCATCGCCGGGGTGATCGCCGCCATGATCATGTTCGGCGAACTCGTCGGCGACATTCCGAGCGGCTGGATCGTGGCCCGCATCGGCGAGCGCACCTCGATGATCTACGCCTCGCTGGTCACGATCGGTGCCGTCATCATCTGCATCGTCGCGCCAAACCCGCTCGTGCTCGGCCTCGGAATCTTTCTGATCGGCATCGCCACCGCCGTCTTCGCCCTCGCCCGACACGCTTTCATGACGAGCTACGTGCCGCTCGTCTACCGAGCCCGCGCCCTGTCGACGCTCGGCGGAGTGTTTCGGGCCGGCTGGTTCGTCGGCCCGTTCCTGTCGGCAGCGCTCATCCACCTCACCGGCAGCACCCAGGCGGCGTTCTGGGTGTTCATTGTCTGCTGCGTGCTCGCGGTCACCGTGCTGCTCCTCCTGCCCGATCCCACCCGTGACCTCGCGGCTCCGAGTGCTGGGCCCGAGCACGCCGGGTCGGCGGCGGCATCCGCTTCACCAGTGGATGCCGCACCCACGGATGCCGCCCCGCCCAGCACCGCCGCAGGTCTCTTCCAGACCATCCGCGCCCACCGTCGTGTGCTCGTGCGGCTCGGCACCGGCGCCGCTCTCGTCGGCGCGATGCGGGCCAGCCGCACCGTCATGCTCCCGCTCTGGGCGGTCAGCATCGGGGTGAGCGCACCCGACACGGCCCTGATCATCGGCATCGCCGGCGGTATCGACTTCGTGTTGTTCTACGTCAGCGGCCAGATCATGGATCGCTTCGGCCGCATCTGGAGCGCGGTGCCCTCAATGATCGGCCTCGGCCTCGGCCACGTCGCGCTCGCCTTCACGCACGACCTGCCGAGCAACGTGGGCTGGTTCATCGGCGTTGCGATGTTCCTCTCCCTGGCCAACGGCATCGGCAGCGGCCTGCTCATGACGCTCGGTGCTGACCTCGCTCCGCAGCGGCATCCGGCGCCGTTCCTCGGGGCCTGGCGGTTCACCGCCGACTTCGGCAGCGCCGTCGCGCCGCTCGCCGTGGCGGGCATCACCGCGCTCGCCTCCGTGGCGATCGCGAGCGGCATCATCGGGGTGTTCGGTCTGTTCGGCGCCGTGCTGCTCGGCCGCTACATCCCCCGCTTCGCCCCGCACCGCCCGCGCAGCCTGCTCTAGGAATGTTCCCGACGACCGTGACGTTAGGCCCCGTATGCCCCTCATCGGAGAATACGAACCAAGCACCGCCCAGTGGGTGCGCGACCAGGTCGATCTGTACGAGAAGTCCGGCGGTATCGAGGGCACGACCCTGCGCGGCATGCCGGTCATCGTGTTGACGACGCTCGGCGTGAAGAGCGGCAAGCTGCGCAAGGCCCCGCTGATGCGGGTCGAGCACGACGGCCGGTACGCCGCCGTCGCCTCGCTCGGCGGCAGCCCCAAAAACCCGGTCTGGTACGCCAACGTCGTGGCGCACCCCGAGGTCGAGTTGCAGGATGGCCCGAAGAAGTGGGACATGCGCGCCCGCGAGGTCACCGGCGACGAGAAGGCCGCGTGGTGGGAACGCGCCGTGGCCGCCTTCCCCGATTACGCCGCCTACCAGGTCAAGACCGACCGCGAGATTCCCGTCTTCGTGCTCCAACCCATCGCCTAAGGGTGGCGAAGACCAGCACGCGCACCCGCCACGCATCCATCGACCGCATCACCCTGCCCGACCTGTCCGATGATGACGGCGCACTGCTGCGCTCCGGCGATGGCCGTGAGGCCGAGCGGTACACGGACGTCAACCTCGACGGCCGCGACCTCACCGGCATCTCGTTCGGGGAGTGTAAATTCAACAAGGTCTCCCTGCACGAGACCAGGCTGCGCGGGGCATCCTTTTCGGAATGCCTGGTCACCGACCTGCACGCCCCGGTGTTCAGCGCGCCGCGCTCGAACTGGCGTGACGTGCGCATCGAGCACGCCCGACTCGGCTCGGTCGAAGCGTATGAGGCGACACTACGGTCGGTGCACATCGACGGCTCCAAACTCGACTTCGTGAACCTGCGCAACGCCACCGTCACCGACGTACTCATCAGCAACTGCATCATCGAGGAACTCGACCTCGGCAGCGCCACCGTGCAACGACTCGAACTGCAGAACTGCCGCATCGGCACGCTCGATGTCGGAGGCGCCAAGCTCAAAGACGTCGACCTGCGCTCGAGCGATTTTTCGGCCGTGCACGGCCTCGAGGGCCTGCGCGGTGCCACGATCGACGACGCCCAGCTGAGCCTGCTGGCCCCGCTGCTTGCCGCCCACCTCGGCCTGAAGGTCGAATAGCCCCCGCCCTACAGGATCGCGGTCGCGGTCAGCTCGAGGTCGGATATCGGCCGGTCGCGCTGCGTCGCGATCGCAGCCCCGGCGGCCACGCACACGACGACGATGGCAATCTGCTGCAGCAGGGTGAAGGTCTCGCCCAGCACGAGCGCGCCGAAACCGGCCGCGATCACCGGGCCGAAACTCGTGATGATCGCATACAGGCGCGGGCTGATCCGTCGCAGAATATAGGTGTCGAGCGTGTAGGGAAAGGCCGAGGAGACGACGCCGACGAGCAACAGCAGCCCGACCACTCCCCAGGTGAAGACCGAGAGATCGAGGGTGAACAGCGCGATCGGCACGACGATGACGAGGCTGACCACGCTCGCGATCGAGATGCCCTCGAGGCCGGCGAATTCCGTCGCGACCCGGCGGGTCAGCACGATGTAGCAGAACCACGCGGCTGCCGCGGTGAGCGCCAGCACAATGCCGAGCACGTCGAGCGTGCCGTCTGACCAGGTCAGCAGGAACACTCCCCCGGCGGCGGCCGCTGCGCAGACGAAGTCCAGGATGCGGCGGCTGGTGACGAGGGCCAGGGCGAAGGGTCCCAGAAATTCGATCGTCGCCGCGACGCCGAGTCCGAGCATGCTCACGGCCTGATAGAAGCTGAGGTTCATGACGGCGAGTACGAGGCCGAGGCCGAGGGGAGGCCAGATTCGGGCCCAGGTCAGGTTTTTCAACCGGGGCCGGGCCAGCGGCAGCACCACGATGACCATGACAATCTGGCGAGCCGCGACGACGATCGGCGAGCCGACGACCGGAATGAGCAACCCGGCCAGTGACGACCCGAAATTGATGCTGACCTCGGTGGCGAGCTGGGCTCCCGCGCCGCTCAGTTTCTCCCGCTGCGTACGCACACTGCTCCTGTCGGCGCCGTCCGGGCACCTCTCGACAGTACCGCTCGCGGCATCCGCTCTGAAAATACCTGCGGAGGGCGCCTACAGCTGCAGCGGAACGAACTGGTATTCGCTCGTGAGGTGCTCGTGCTGGCAGGCGCCGCAGTAGAGCACGCCGGATACCCGCATGGCGTCGACCCGCGAGCAGCACTGGATCACCTTGGGACCACAGCAGGGGGAGATCACCAGGTAGCCGCCCGATTCTTCCGGGTCGTGTCCGCTCAATCCGCGATCGTGATGCACGCCCTCGCAGGGCAGAAGAGACTCGAAGTCGAGCTTTTCCACAATCTCATTGTCCAGTAGTACATCCATGATTTCACAGCCGATCTCGGTGGTTCTCAGCCGCCATGCTGGGCCACGTCAACCGGCGGCGACCTTTCCGGATGAACGACGACCAAGATCGTCGGCACTACCAACCGGGGACCGGGGCTGGCACGGTCGACTTCGGTACAAAAGCGTGAAGCCCCCTACGAGGTAGGAGGCTTCCATGTCGACTACGTGTCTGTGCATAGTACGCTTCCATCCTGAAATTACCAGTGCGACTTTGCGCGCACCCGTTTCGCAGAATGCGGCCGGCTAGTGGAACACCGCCCGCGAGACCACCGTCACCTCGAGCGGCACCCCGTCGGGGACCACGAGCGTGAGTACCGGCGGGCGCCACCACGAGCGCAGCGTCACCGACGCGCTCTGCCCGTCAGCGGATGCCGCGCTCGTCACCGACAGCGCCAAGAACGAATCGTGGGGAACGAGGCGCAGGTACTCATCGACCGCTGCCGACACGTCATCCGAGCGCAGTTGGGGCCGCGGCCCGCCGACGCCGACCTGCACCGCCTCCAGGGTGAATGCCTCGGACCCGGCGAGTGAGGCCCCATCGGCCAGGCTCAGCAGCCGCTTGTGTTCGAGATAGAGCGATGTCGCCGACAGGCCCACGAGTACGAGGCTCAGTGCCAGAAAGCCGTAGAAGATGATGAGCAGCAGGGTGGAGCCGTCTTCGTTCGATGCGTGCGGCCGGCGCCTGGTCATCCGCGGCCGCCAAACCGGGAAACGATCTGGGTCGACGCCGCCGCCATCGGAACACTGGCACTCTGGTTCAGGGCGAGTAGGTCGGGAACCAGTGGCAGGGCAATGCTGATGCGCACGGTGACCGTCACGAGGCCCTGGCGGGTCAGGCAGTGACTCGCACCGAAAGCGCATTCGATCTGCACCTCGGCATCACCCGGGTCGAGGCCGTAGTCCTCGAGCGCGAACGCGACTGCGCGGTGGGCCCGCGCGGTAGCGGTGACCGCATCCGGAGACTGCACGTAGACCCGGGCCGCCTGTCGGGCGGCGCCCTCGACGGCGAGCGCACCGCCCTGCAGCGCCGACAGTGCGAGCACCAGGTAGACCAGGGGAACCAGCAGGATCAGGCCCGCCGTGATGAACTCGAGCGACGCCGAACCCGATTCCGAGCCGCTACTCCAGCGTTTCGACCGCGGCACGAGCGACCACCTCCAATCCGCGCGGGGCACCGAGCAATCCCATGAGCGGCAGTGGTGCGGTCACCCGCACTTCGACGGTGGGATACCCGGCGCTCACTCCGTGCTGCGCCACGACATCGGTGGCATAGGTCGCTCCGATGGCCGTCGTGATCAGGTCGCGCGTGCGCTGGGCCCCCGCGGGCAGGCTGCTGTCGGCGAGCGTGGCATAGCGGGCGCCCTCGGCAGCGGCGTCGAGCACGGTGTTGCGAATGTGCAGCGCGAGGGCGAGCTGCATGACCATGAGCGTCAAAAACGTCAACAAGGACACCACCATGACGAATTCGGCCACGGCGGAACCCGACTCGCCGCTGAGCCGCTTGGCGCGCGGCCAGGCGAGGCGGCGCATCCGCTTGCAGTGCGAGTGCATGCCGAAGGTCAGAAGGTGCTGACGCGGTCCATGGCCTGCTGGAACACCCCGCTGAGGGCTGGGCCGGCCAGTCCCCAGATGATCAGAACCAAACCGGCCGTCATCAGGGTGATCAGCACCCAGCCGGGCACGTCGCCCGTTTCATCGCGGAGCAGGTTCTTGAAGCGGAGCATGATTCGGGTCATGTCATTCTCTTTCTCGTGGTGGGACGTGGATGGTGCAGTGGAACGTCAGAACCCGGCCTGAAGCACGACGAGCCCGGGAAAAACAGCGAACAATACGGTCATCGGAAGAATCAAAAAGACCAGCGGCACGAGCATCGCCACTTCTTTCTTGCCGGCCAGTTCGAGCAGCGTGCGCTTGGTCTGGTCGCGGGAATCCTGCGCCTGTGCCCGCAACACCTCGGCGAGCGGCGACCCCCGGTCCAGGGCACCGGTCACCTGGTCGACGAACCGGGTAACCTCCGGTAACTGGATGCCCCGTGACAGCGTCTGCAACGCCGCCCCGATCGGAACCCCGGTATGCACGTCAGCGACCACCCCGGCGAATTCCCGCGACAACTCCCCCGAACTCGTGCGCGACACCCGGCGGATCGAATCCAGGATGCCTTCCCCCGCCGACAGCGACAGGGTGAGAAATTCCAGAATGGTCGGCAGCTCACTGCGCATGCGTGCGAGTCGCGCGTTCGCTGCCCGCTGGAGGAGCCAATCCCGCAGCATGGCGCCGCCGACCCCGGCTACGAACGGCACCACGAGTCGGGCGGGCAACAGCAGCTCGGGCAGCGCCACGATGGTGATCACCGTTCCGATCGCGAAGGCCAGCAACGCCCAGACGAGCTGGACCGAGCGGAATTCCAGGGAAGTTTTCGCCGACCCGGACTGGTGCAGGCGCCGCGCAATGGTGTCGCTGCCCCCGAGAAGACTCGACAGCCCCCGCGTCAGCGCACCCAGCAGTGGTGCGAACAGGCTGCCCAGTACCGGAATCGGGTTCACCGTTCGCCGGGCCACGATGCTGCGCGCTTCCGGGGAGATATCGAGGATGTACGGCACCACCCGGTCCATCAGGCGAGGCCGGGTCAGCCGCGGCGTCAGGCTCACGAGCGACCACAGCCCCACACCGAGGCCGCTCCCGCACAGCACGGCCCAGCCCAGAGCAGACGAACTCAGTGCCGCGCTCATCGGCTGCACCGGTTCACGAGAACCACCGGCGTTCCTCCGGCAGACGGCCGAGGGCGATCATGATGCGATACGCGATGACCGACAGCGCGAGGCCACTCGCGATCACGACGACACCGGCCGGTGAGTTGTACGCGATGGCCGCTTCGGGGCGTGAGGCGAGCAGAACGAGAATGATCCACGGCGCCGCAACGCCGAGTCGGGCCGCGTTCACCACCCAGGACTGGCGGGCTTCCACTTCGAGTCGCACGGCGGCATCCTGGCGCAGCCAGGCAGCGAGGCTGCGCAGCACGACGGTGAGGTCGCTGCCGCCGACTTCCCGCGCCATGCGCAGGGTCTCCAGGATGCGATCGGCGATCGGGTCGGCGAGGGACCGCTTGAGTTCGTCGACGCAGTAGCTGAAGTTGCCGGTGGCCCGGTACTCGCGCTCGAACTGCGCGAACGCCGTGCGGGTCGCGGCCGGACCGGCCTGCGCGAGGCTGCTCACACTGTCGGGCAACGCCAGCCCGGAACGCAGCGCCGATACCAGGTGGTCGACGACATCGGGCCACACCGTGCGATTGGCCCGGCGCCGCGCCGCAGCCCGCCACGACACGATCAGCCACGGCAGCAGCAGCCCGGTCAGTCCGGCGACCGCGCTGAGCGCGAGAACCGCGAAGATCCCGTGCACGAGGGCAGCGGATGCCACCCCCACGATCGCCGACAGCGCCAGGAAGGCGGGCACCGGCACCGACCGCAGCCCGCCTTGAACCAGGCGCACCCGCATCCGTTCCCCCACTCCGGCCCGACGGGCTGCGGAATTCGCCGGCCAGAGGAACGGCGCGAGAACCAGTACCAGCCCGCTCCCGAGCACGCACCCCAGCACGAGTGTCACGCGGCGCCCTGCCGCAACACCGACGCCGGGTCGACGCCGGCCGCACGAAATTTCGCGAGTTTGGTGGGGTGTGAGCCGGTCGGTTCGAGGTGGCCGTGCGGGGAGAGGAACAGGGGGCTCGCCTCGATGGTCGAGCCAGCGAGCTGGCCGCTCGGTGCGATGATCTCGGTGACGCGCCTTCGGCCGTGCCGGTCGATCTCGCAGTGCACCACGATGTCGATACAGCCCGCCACTGTCGGCAGCACGAACGACGAGTCGATGTTGCGGCCGGCCAGCAACGGCAGCGTCGAGAGCTTCGCGAGCGCGTCCCTGGCACTGTTGGCGTGGATCGAGCACATGCCGGGCAGCCCACTGTTCAGGGCGATGAGCAGGTCGAGACTCTCCGCCTCGCGCACCTCGCCGACCACGAGCCGGTCGGGCCGCATCCGCAGGGACTCCTTGATCAGCCGGCGCAGGGTGATCTCCCCTGTGCCCTCGAGGCTCGGCTGACGGCACTGCATCGCGACGACGTCACGGGCCGACAGGTCCAGTTCGAAGGTCTCCTCCACCGTCACGATGCGTTCGCCCGGCCGCGTCGACGAGAGCAAGGCGTTGAGCATCGTGGTCTTGCCGGTCTGGGTGGCGCCGGATACCAGGATGTTCTGGCCGCCGAGCACACAGATCCGTAGAAAGTCGGCGGCTTGTTGGGTGAGGGCGCCGAGCCCCACGAGCTGGTTCAGATCACGGATGCGCCGGGTGAACTTGCGAATATTCACGGCCCAGTATTTGCGCGTTATGTCCGGGATCACCACGTGCAGACGGGAACCGTCAGGCAGCGAGGCGTCGACGAAGGGCGACGAGAGGTCGACCCGGCGACCGGAGGCCTGCAGCATCCGCTCGACCAGGTCACGAACGTCTTGTTCGCCGAGCAGCAGCGTGGTCAGTTCGGGTACCCCGTCGCGGGCCACGAACACCCGAGCGGGGCCGTTGATCCAGATTTCTTCGATCTCGGGGTCGTCGAGAAACGGCTGCAGTACGCCGAATCCGGTGAGCGCTGCCACGACCTCGCGGGTGGCCTGATGCTCGTCGGCGATCATCGGCGCGCTCCCGCCGAGCGCCCGCTCACTGTACCGGCGCAGTTCGTCGCGCACGTACTGCTCCACCAACGCGTCGTTGGCCGCGAGGTCGACGCCCTCGCGGCGCACCCGCTGGCGCACCTGGTCTGTGATGATACGAACGGCTTCGGTCATCCCCGCATGATGGCCTCTTTTGCCGATCTCCGCGCGATCTACTCACAGGGCTTGCTTTTTAGGCCCCTGAACAGCAAAAATTCCGTACAACAAAAGGATCGCAACGGATGCCGGGGCATCCGTTGCGATCACCAGCAGTCTCTCCTGCTAGCGGGCCGACCAGCCGCCGTCCATCGTGTAGCTCGACCCGGTGACCATCGCCGCGTCGTCGGAGGCGAGCCAGGCCACGAGCGAACCGACCTCTTCCGGTTCCACCAGTCGCTTGATCGCACTCTCGGTGAGCATGATCTTGCTGAGCACCTCTGCCTCCGGGATGCCGTGCACGAGTGCCTGGTCGGTGATCTGCTTCTCGACCAGAGGCGTACGCACATAGCCGGGGGCGACACAGTTGCTGGTGACCCCGTGCGCGCCACCTTCGAGGGCCGTCACCTTGGACAGGCCTTCCAGCCCGTGCTTGGCCGATACATAGGCACTCTTGAACGGCGAGGCGCGAATGCCGTGCACCGACGACACGTTGATGATGCGCCCGAACTTCGCCGCGTACATCTGCGGCAGCGCGGCCCGAATCAGCAGGAACGGCGCCTCGAGCATGAGGGTGAGGATGTTATGAAAATCGGCCGGCTTGAAATCCTGGATCGGGTTTATTCGCTGGATCCCGGCATTGTTGACCAGAATATCGACGCCGCTCATCGCGGTGGCGAGTGCGTCGTCGGTCAGGGCGTCGGTATCCATCAGGTTGACGGTCCAGATTGACCCGCCAACCTCCTCGGCCAGGGCGGTAGCGCCCGCCGTGTCGATGTCGGCGACGACGACGTGCGCGCCGCGGGCGGCGAGGGCCCGAACGACGGCGGCGCCGATGCCGCTCGCACCGCCGGTGACGAGGGCGCGACGCCCGGCGAGGGGTTGTCCTTCGGTGCGGCTGTTCGAGGCGGCAGTGGTGAGATCAGTCATGGTGTTCCTTTGGTTGCGCGATCGCTGCGGGGCAGGTCGGCGAGAGGCGGGGTGCCATCGCCACCCCGCCTCTCGCGACCCGCGTTACTGAAGCCGAGCTACTGAAACCGGGTCAGTTGCCGGTCCCCACGGGCTCCAACCCGTGCTTGCGGGCATCCACGGCGTCGACCTCGCGCAGCGACACTCCCTTGGTCTCCTTGAGGGTGACCACGGCGACCACGGTGATGGCGCAGGCGATCATGATGTAGATCGCGACGGGAACCCAGGTGTTGTACTGCTGCAGCAGTGCGGCGGCGATGATCGGGGCCATCGACCCGGCCAGAATCGACGTGACCTGGTAGCCGAGCGATACACCCGAGTAGCGCATGCGGGTCGGGAACATCTCAGCCATGATCGCGGGCTGACCGGCGTACATCAGGGCGTGGAAGCAGAGCCCGACCGTGACGGCGAGAATGATGAGCACCGGGTTCAGCGTGTCGAACAGGGGGAAGGCGAAGAACGCCCAACTGGCACCGAGCACGGCTCCGGCGAGGTAAACCGGCTTGCGGCCGAGACGGTCGGAGAGCCGGCCGACCTGCGGGATCACGATGAAGTGCACGACGTGGGCGATGAGCAGGGCGATCAGGAGCTGGCCGGTGTCGTACTCGTGCACCGTCTTGAGGTAGACGATCGAGAAGCTCACGATGATGTAGTACAGAATGTTTTCGGCGAACCGCAGGCCCATGGCTCCGAGGATTCCCTTGGGGTACTTCTTCACGACCTCGAGCACGCCGTAGTTGACGGCCTTCTCGGCCTCAACCTGCGCGCGGGCCTCGAGGAAGATCGGGGCTTCACTGACGTGCGTGCGGATGTAGTAGCCGATTACGACGATGACCGCGGAGAGCCAGAACGCCACGCGCCAGCCCCAGCTGAGGAACTGATCGGGGGGCAGGATCCAGGTCATGGTGAGCAGCACGAGAGTGGCGAGCAGGTTTCCCACCGGAACGGCGGCCTGTGGCCAGCTCGACCAGAAACCACGGGAGGCGTTCGGGCTGTGTTCGGCGACGAGCAGAACGGCGCCGCCCCATTCGCCACCGACAGCGAAGCCCTGA
The DNA here is from genome assembly GCF_004402535.1 of Cryobacterium glaciale. Taxonomy (GTDB): domain Bacteria; phylum Actinomycetota; class Actinomycetes; order Actinomycetales; family Microbacteriaceae; genus Cryobacterium; species Cryobacterium glaciale. The sequence goes on from NZ_SOEY01000028.1 coordinate 12,719, forward strand.
ATGAAGCGGAGGGCCACGAGCAGTGCAGGCGCCCAGTAGCCGATGGTGTCGAAGCCGGGGAGGCAGCCCATGAGGAAGGTGGCGACACCGACCATGATGATCGTCACCTGCAGGGTGTGCTTGCGACCGAGCTTGTCACCGATCTGGCCGAACACGATGCCACCGAGCGGGCGGGCGATGAAACCCACCGCGTAGGTGAGGAAGGCGGCGATGATGCCGTCGAGCTCGCTGCCGGCATTCGGAAAGAAGACGGTGCCGAAGACCAGGCTTGCGGCGGTGGCGTAGAGGAAGAACTCGTACCACTCCACGACGGTTCCGACCATGGAGGCGGCCACGATTTTCTTGAGGCCGGATTTTTCGGTTTCGCTACCGATGCTGCGAGTGGCCTTACCGGAGTCGGCAGCCCCCACGCGTTGATTGACACTCATTGTCTGTCTCCTTTGTGTCGGCGATGACACGTACTTGGCCTGAGAGGTGTGCGGGAAAAAATCGGTCGTCTTAACAGAAGCACGACTTGACTGAGTATTCACGCAGGACGGGCGGGCAACAAGAGCCAAAAAGACAGAGCCCGTGTGCATAATTGCAGATATGACCTTTCCGCCGGCTGGCACCGCCCCCACTCCCGATGATCTGCTCATCTTTTTGGCCGTCGCCCGCACCGGCCGGTTCACGACCGCGGCGGAGAGCCTGGGGCTCAACCACACCACCGTGTCCCGGCGCATCGCCGCCCTCGAAAAGGCCCTCGACGGTCGCCTGCTGGCCCGCGCCGTAGGCGGCTGGGAGCTGACCGAGCTCGGGCATCGCGCCCGGACCGCGGCGGAGGGGGTGGAATCTGCCGTCACCCTGCTGCGCGGTTCCGAGGCTGACGCCCAGCAGCTGTCCGGCGTCGTGCGCATGTCGGCGACGGACGGCTTCAGCGCCTACATCGCTGCGCCGGCCGTGGCCGCCCTGCAGCGACGGCATCCGCTGTTGCGGGTCGAAATCGTCACCGTCACCCGGCGCGCCCTGCAACACCGTTCGGGACTCGACATCGAAATCGTCGTGGGTGAACCGCAGGTGCACCGGGCGGAGTCGATTCTGCTCGGCTACTATAACCTCGGCATGTACGCCTCCCGCCAGTACCTGCAGTCCCACGGTACGCCGACCACGATTGGCGAGCTGACCGAGCATCCGCTCGTCTATTTCGTGGATTCCATGCTGCAGGTCGACGACCTCGACGCTCCGCGGCGATTGGTGCCGCAGATGCGCGAGTCGCTCAGTTCCACCAACGTGTTTGTGCACGTGGAAGGCACCCGGGCGGGCGCCGGAATCGGTTTTCTGCCCTGTTTCATGGCCGACCAACACGCGGATCTGGTGCGTCTGCTGCCGAAGGAGTTTCAGGAGCGGCTGCCGTACTGGATGGTCGTGCGCAGCGAGTCCTTGCGACTGCCGGCGGTGGCAGCGCTCGTGGGGGCGATCCGCGCCCAGATGGAATCGTTCACGGCGGCGCTTCTCGGCCGCGACCCTGCCATCTAGACTGGGTACACACCGGCGGGAGTGGTGGAATTGGCAGACACGCAGGATTTAGGTTCCTGTGCTTTCGAGCGTGGGGGTTCAAGTCCCCTCTCCCGCACATGGTCCAGATTTCAGCACTAGACAGCACGTTGAACGACGTTCTCTCGCACACGGGCGCCGTTCTGTTCTACCTGCTCATTTGGGGCCTGGTCTTCGCCGGAACGGCACTCTTTTTGGGCGTATTCATTCCCTTCATCACCGGCGACTCGCTCCTGTTCGGTTCCGGCCTGGTAGCCGCCTCCACCGGCAACATCAACATCGTGATCCTGGTGATCGGCACCGGCATCGCGGCGTTCCTCGGCGACCAGGTCGGATTTCTGCTCGGCCGTCACTACGGACGCGGCTATCTGGAACGGCACGGCGGCCGACGCACCCAGGCCGCCATCATCAAAACCGAGTCGTTCTATCGCAAATTCGGCTGGTGGTCGGTGGTCATCGCCCGGTTCATGCCGTGGGCCCGGGTGTTCGTTCCCGTCGTCGCCGGGGTCGGCCGCATGAACTACTACAAATTTCTCTCGAGCAACCTGCTCGGCGCGCTGTCCTGGGGTGTCGGCCTCACCCTCACCGGCTACTACGCGGCAACGATCCCGGGCGTCAAGAGTGCGGCCTACATCATCGCGGGGGTACTCATCACGGCCTCGATCGTGGTCGGATTTCGCACCTGGCGCATCGACCGCGCTCAACGCAGAACGGATGCCGCCGCCGGCGACCACGAACGCCTCCCCCATCCCCTGACTACCCCGACTCCGGGGGCGTGACGACCGGCACTTTCTCACGATTAGGCGATACCCTGTGTCTCGGCACCCGCCGTCGCAACCCGATCGTCTGCCCGCACGCCAACAGGAGTTGTCCACGTGATTCACACCGCCTTGATTCCCTGGCTCGACCCGACCCAGATCATTGAATCGGCCGGCCCGTGGGCCCTGCTCGTGGTCTGCGCGATCGTCTTCGCCGAGACCGGCCTGCTCGTGGGGTTTCTTCTGCCCGGCGACACCCTCCTGATCATCACCGGTCTGCTCGCCTTCCCCGCCGCCGGCGTTATCCAGATCGATATCTGGTGGGTCGCCCTGGCGATTGGCTTTGCCGCATTCCTGGGCGGTGAAGTCGGCTATCTCATCGGGCATAAATTCGGTCCACGCGTCTTCGAGCGCAAGGAATCCGGCCTGTTCAGCATCCAGAACGTCGACCGTACCAACGCGTTCTTCGTGCGCTTCGGCGGTGTCGCTGTCATCGTGGCCCGGTTCGTGCCGATCGTGCGCACCTTTGCACCGGTGGCCGCTGGCGTCGGCCACATGGACTACCGCAAGTACACCCTGTACAACCTGATCGGCGCCCTGATCTGGGGTGCCGGCCTCACTTTTGCCGGATACTTTCTCGGGTATATCCCGCCGGTAGCCGATTTCGTCACGACGTACATCGACCTGATCCTGATTGGTGCGGTCGTCGTCACCCTCATTCCCACGGTGTACCACTATGTGCAGTCGGCCGTGAGATCTCGCCGACTGCGCGAACTTCCCGCCACCGCGACGGGCAGCCACCTGCTCGACCCGGAGACGTTCAGGACCAACCATGACGGGCGTCACGAGGTCTGAGCAGGTCAGCCTCTGAAATAGTCAGCGGTGCTGGTGGTCTTCGTGTTCCGCGTGCTCGGCGGGTTCCAGCTGAAAAGTGGAATGCGCGACGTCGAAGTGCACGGCGAGGCACCCGGACAGCTCGTCAAGGAGGGCGTCGGTGCCGGCAGCGAGCACGGCCGGCTCGACGACGATGTGCGCGGTGAACACGTGGGCACCGCTCGTCATGGCCCACACGTGCACGTCGTGTACGGCGACAACGCCGGCGGTACCCAGCAGGTGACGCCGAATCTCACCGACGTCGGTGTCGGCCGGGGTCGCCTGGCTGAACACCCGCAGGACGTCCCGCAGCAGAAAGTAGGCGCGCGGCACGATCATTCCGGCGATCACGAGCGAGGCGACGGCATCCGCTTGGGCGAAGCCGGTGGTCAGAATGATGATGGCGGCGACGATGACGGCGACCGATCCCAGCGCGTCGCCGAGCACCTCGAGGTACGCGCCGCGCATGTTGATCGACCCGGCAGCGGCGGGGCGGAGCAACACCATCGCGGCCAGGTTGGCGGCCAGCCCGATGACGGCGACGACGAGCATCGGGGTGCCGAGCACCTCGGTGTCACTCGGACTGATCAGTCGAAGGATCGCTGCGACCGAGACCACACCGGCCACGACAAGGAGGATCACCCCGTTGATGAGGGCACCGAACACCTCGGCGCGTTGAAAGCCGAAGGTGGCCCGGTCCGTGGCCGGCCGAGCCGCCACCATCGTCGCGGTCAACGCGACGATCAGCCCCAACAGATCGGACAGCATGTGCCCGGCATCGGCAAGCAGGGCGAGCGATCCGGTCAGCCAGGCGCCGATCACCTCGAGCAGCAGCACCGCTGCCACGATGCCAATGGCGATCGACAAACGCCTCCGGTTCGATCCGGTGCCGTGCGCGTGATCGTGGCCCATGGCTCAAGATTAGGGCTGTGCCGGGCCGCTCGCCAGCCGCGCGGCTAGTTGGGAATGAGTGCCGTTCTCAGCATTTCCGTGGCTACGAGCCGAGCACCTCGCGCAGCACCGGAACGAGACCCTCGAAAGCGACCGCCCGATGGCTGACCTGGTTTTTAACGTGCGCCGAGAGCTCCGCGGCCGAGATCGCGTAGCCCTCGGGCAGAAAGATCGGGTCGTAACCGAATCCGTTGGCGCCGACCGGTTCGAAGAGAAGCTGCCCAGGCCATTCACCGGTCACGGCCCGCTCGGTGCCATCGGGCAGGGCCAGCGCCGCGACACAGGTGAAGTGGGCGTCGCGGTGCTGCTCGGGAACGTCGCTGAGCTGCCACAGCAGCAGGCGCAGGTTCTCGCCGGCGTCCTTGGCCGGTCCCGACCAGCGCGCCGAGAAGATGCCGGGGGCCCCGCCGAGGATGTCGACGCAGATGCCCGAGTCGTCGGCGATCGCCGGCAGCCCGGTGTGCGCCGCGGCGGCGCGCGCCTTGATCAGGGCGTTCTCGGTGAAGCTGGTGCCATCTTCGATTGGTTCGGGGCCGTCATAGGCGAGCACCTCGACGCCGGGAAGCTGGGGGGCCAGGATGCGGCGCAACTCCTCGACCTTGTGGGCGTTATGCGTGGCGAGAACGATCTGCATGCTCAACGCTCCCGGGCAGCGGCCAGCGCGCTGGTCTGGAATTCGGTCAGCGTGACAGCGCCTTTCAGGGCGAGGTCGAGCAGCGCGTCGAGTTCGCTGCGGTCGAACGGCGCGGCTTCGGCGGTGCCCTGCACCTCCACGAACTTGCCGCGCCCGGTGACGACGACGTTCATGTCAGTGTCGGCGCGCACGTCTTCGGTATAGGCGAGGTCGAGCATCGGAACCCCGTCGATGATCCCGACGGAGACCGCCGAGACGCTGTCGAGGAGCGGCTGCGCCTTCTGCGAGATGAACTTCTTCGTGCGTCCCCACTCCAGGGCGTCGGCGAGGGCCACATAGGCGCCGGTGATGGCCGCGGTGCGGGTGCCGCCGTCGGCCTGCAGCACATCACAGTCGAGTACGAGCGTGTTCTCGCCGAGCGCCTTCATGTCGACGACGGCGCGCAGGCTGCGGCCGACCAGGCGGCTGATCTCGTGGGTGCGGCCGCCGATCTTACCCTTGACCGATTCGCGGTCCATGCGGCTGTTGGTCGAACGCGGCAGCATCGAATACTCGGCGGTGACCCAGCCCTTGCCCCTACCGCTCATCCAGCGCGGGACACCGTTGGTGAACGACGCCGTGCAGAGCACCTTGGTGCGGCCGTAGGAGATCAACGCCGACCCTTCGGCCTGGTCGCTCCAGCCGCGCTCGATGGTGATCGGGCGCAGTTCGTCATTGGTGCGCCCGTCGGCGCGCAGGGTCTCGGTCACAATGTACTCCTAGTGGTTCGGGTGCAGCGGGGAAAAGGTAGGGGTTGCCAGCGCACTGAGGTTGAGAGTGCCGGTCTCGATCAGGTCGACACGACTGACCTCTGGTCCGATGAGGCGGTGGGCGAGGGCCAGAAAGTCGTCGGCACTGTCGCCGGTGGCCTCGTAACGGTAGCTGGGCGGGCTCGTGCGTGCGCGCTCCAGGCCCTGGCTGACCAGAACCCGGTAGACGTCGTTGGCGGTTTCGGTGTCGCTCGAGACCAGGGTGACGCCTTCGCCCATCACGTACGAGATGGCGCCGCGCAGAAACGGATAGTGGGTGCACCCGAGCACAAGGGTATCGACGTCTGCGGCGCGCAACGGAGCCAGGTATTCTTCGGCAACGGCGAGCACCTCGGCGCCGGTCGTGACGCCGGCCTCGACGAACTCGACGAAACGTGGGCAGGCTGTGCTGAACAGGGAGATCTGCGGCGCTGCGGCAAAGGCATCGTTGTAGGCACGCGAGTTGACGGTGCCGAGGGTGCCGATGACCCCCACCCGCTGGTTGCGGGTGGTTGAAACGGCGCGCCGCACAGCCGGCTGGATCACTTCGATCACGGGCACGCTGTAGCGTTCCCTGGCATCCCGCAGCATGGCCGCGGACGCCGTGTTACACGCGATGACGAGCATTTTGACGTCTTGCGCCACGAGTTCGTCGAGCACATCGAGGGCGAACCCCCGCACGTCGGCGATCTTCTTCGGTCCGTAGGGCGAGTGGGCCGTGTCACCGATATAGAGAATGGATTCGTTGGGCAGCTGGTCTTTGATCGCCCGGGCGACGGTCAGGCCGCCCACTCCGGAATCGAAAATACCAATCGGTGCATCCGTCACGGAAATCAAGCCTAGCCCGACAAGCGGATAAGCTGTGCCGGGTGACCCCGTCCCCCGCTTTCTCCGTGCCGGCACCCCGTGGCGCGGCCGCCCAAATACCCGCACTGCGCACACCAAAGCTGAGCACACCAGCACTGCGCACCGACCGGTATGAGCTCACGATGGTAGACGCCGCCATCCAGAGCGGTACCGCCGGTCGCGAATGCATGTTCGAGGCCTTCGCCCGGCGACTGCCCACCGGCCGTCGCTACGGCATCGTTGCCGGCACCGGTCGTCTGCTCGAGCTGATCCGCCAATTTCGCTTCGAGACCGAGGAACTGACCTGGCTCGCCGAGAACTCGGTCGTGCGCACTCCGACCCTCGATTACCTCGCCGACTACGCGTTCAGCGGCAATGTCTGGGGATACCAGGAGGGCGAAGCCTACTTTCCCGGGTCACCCCTGCTGCTGGTGGAGAGCACCTTCGCCGAGGGCGTCATTCTGGAGACGCTCATTCTCAGCGTGCTCAACTACGACATCTCGGTCGCCAGCGCCGCGGCACGCATGGTGTCGGTGAGTCTCGGCCGTCCAATCGCCGAGATGGGATCACGCCGCACCAACGAGCATTCAGCCGTCGCCGCCGCTCGCGCAGCGTTCATTGCCGGTTTCGCCTCGACGAGCAATCTCGAGGCCGGCCGCCAGTGGGGTCTGCCCACCATGGGAACCGCCGCCCACTCATTCATCCTGCTGCACGACAGCGAGGAAGAAGCCTTCCAGGCGCAAGTGGATGCCTTCGGTTCCGCCACGACCCTGCTCGTGGACACCTACGACGTGCCGGCCGGCATCGCCCTGGCGGTCAAGGTCGCGGGGCCCGAACTCGGCTCGATTCGCATCGATTCGGGAGATCTGCCCACCGTCGTCGCTGCGGCACGCGCCCAACTCGACGCCCTCGGCGCGGTCAACACGAAGATCACCGTCACGAGCGACCTCGACGAGTTCGCCATAGCGGCCCTGTCGGCCAGCCCGGTGGATGCTTTCGGCGTCGGCACCTCGGTCGTCACCGGATCGGGCGAACCGGCTGCCGGCCTGGTCTACAAGCTCGTCGCCCACAAGGGACACGGCGACGACTGGATTTCCGTCGCCAAGACATCGACCGCGAAACTCTCCATTGGAGGCCGCAAAAGCGCACTGCGCCGAGTGGATGCCGTCGGCACCGCCCAGGAAGAGATCGTGGTGCTCGGCGACGGTCCCGACGCCCAATTCGATTCCCGCAGCGGACTGGAACGTGCTCTCCTGGTGCCCCTGATCGTCGACGGCGCCGTGGACGACCGTTACCTGGGATCGGCGGGAACGCTGCGCGCACGCGCGCACAACGCATCCGTTATGCAGGAACTGCCGATCGAGGCGTTTCGGTTGGGGCGTGGCGAGGCCGTCATTCCCACGACCTACCGATAACCGACTACTTGGCCTTCATCTTCTCGTAGATGGCCTTGCAGGTCGGGCACACCGGAAACTTCTCCGGGTCGCGGCCCGGCAGCCATTTCTTGCCGCACAGCGCCTTGACCGGCTTGCCAGAGATGGCCGATTCGAGAATCTTGTCCTTGGGTACGTAGTGCGAAAACCGTTCGTGGTCGCCGGGCTCGATCTGCTCCTGACCCAGGAGTTCTTCGAGTTCACGGTCGAGCGTGGACGTTCCGCCGCCGGGCTGGCCGGGTTCTGCAATGCTCGCACGAAATTCAGTCATGGCACCAGTCTAAGCACTCTGCCCGTTTGAGTCAGGCGCGCTGAGCGGAAGCGATCATTTCCGGTCCGCGCCGGTCGAAGGCGCGCGAGCCGACCCAGATGCCCACGACGACGGCCACCAGCCCGAGGCCGAGGCCGGCGCCGAGTGCGCGCAGATGCCAGACCGGGTCCTCGACGATTCCCAGGTAGGCGAAGACGAGCGCCGGCAGTGCCACGACGATCGATCCGGTGAAGGTGAGCGACTGTACGAGTGCTGAGGCGGTATCCGAGGCCTGCGGCTGGGCGAACGGGCTGTCACCGGGTTTGGTCACTGGGTAGGGAAAGCGGGTGGAGGTGAAGCTCGAGAAGCCCAGACCCGCCAGGAGGATGCACGTGCTCACGCCCAGCATCGAGGGAAGTACCGACCAGTCCCCGTAGACCGAAATGCTGATGGCGGAACCAATGCCGATGAGCGGGATGCCCATGAAGAGCGCGGGAATGAGTCGGCCGATGCGGTCGGCCACGCCGCGCGTTCCCGACGCCACGTGCAGCCAGATCGCGGTGCTGTCATAGGCGACGTCGTTGTGCATGGTCCAGCCGAGAAAAAGACACATGAGTGGGACCGGCACCAGAGCGAGGTAGTGCAGCGGCACCCCGACGAAGCTCAGCGGCAGAATCGCGATGATCGGCACGATCGGAATCATGATCAACGACACCCAGTACCGAGAGTCGCGCGCCCAGTACGTGAAGGTGCGGGCTGCGATCGCGCCGACGGAACTATGCGGCAGCCGGTCGAACCAGCCCAGCCCGGAATACTGCTTCGCCACCGCCTCACGACCGGGCGAGACGAGCATGCGGGCCACGACGAATTGCCAGATCAGCCAGAGGGTGTAGGCCGACACAATGGCAATGAGCAGCTTCAGAATCGCCGCGCCCCAGGCGCCGGTGGAGGCATCACCCGGGACGGCCCACGCTGCGCCGAACGGGGTCCAGCCCAGAATCGCGGCCAGGGTGCCGAGCAGGGTACGGCCGTGACGGCCCCAGTCCGTGCTGAGCAGCACCACGACGACCGGGGAGATCAACACGAGCAGTACGACGCCAATCAGCCCGGTGAACTCGCGCGAACGCCTCGTCGACAGGAGGAAAGCGGCAACGGATGCGCTCACCCGGGACAGCAGGATGCAGGTCACGAGGATCAGCCCGGCAGATATCAGGGCGAGCAGTGTCTGCCCGACGCCCCGCGACCACGTGACAACGGTGCCGAGCAGCACGATCATCAGCGTGAGCGCCGGAACTCCGATCAAGGCCGAACCGGCCAGGCCCAGCGAGAGGGACCGGTTCGGAATACCCAGGAAGGCAAACTTGCGGGGGTCCATGCTGTCGTCGATGCCGACCACGATCGGTATGACCAGGAAGCCAAGTATCACGATGGATCCGGCCACCGTGAGCGCATCACGAATGATGACGGGGTCCCCGACGAACCGCAAGCTGATCAGGGCGATCAGCAGGGCAACGGCAACGCTGAGACCGTAGATCAGACCGATGACGAGGCCGACGACCTGCCAGGGACTACGACGAAACAGATTGGCGAGCAGCCGGAGTTTCAGTCCGAAAAATTGTGCAACCATTCCATGCCCTCCGCGACTTTGCGTCCACCGGCGAGCTCGACGAACCGATCCTCCAGTGTTTTCTGGCCACGAACCTCGTCGATGGTGCCCGCTGCGAGCACGCGGCCCTGCACGATGATGGCGACGTGATCGCACACTCGTTGGATCAGGTCCATGCCGTGGCTGGACAGCACGACCGTTCCCCCGGCTGCCACGTACTTCTGCAAAATCTCGGTGACGTTGACCGCCGATACCGGGTCGACCGACTCGAACGGCTCGTCGAGCACGAGTACGCGGGGGGAATGAATCATCGCGCAGGCCAGAGCGATCTTCTTGGTCATGCCTGCGGAGTAGTCGGCGACGAGACGGTTGAGTGCATCCTCGAGGCCGAACGCCGCGGCAAGGTCAGTAGACCGGCTGCGCACCGTGTCGTTGTCGAGGCCACGCAGGGTGCCGGCATAATACAGGAGCTGTGCGCCGGTCAGACGGTCGAAGAGACGAAGCCGGTCAGGAAGAACACCGATCACTCGCTTGGCCTCGTTGGGCCTGGCCCAGACGTCGATGCCGTGCACCAGGACGGTTCCGGCGCTCGGACGCAGGAGCCCGGTGATCATCGACAGGGTCGTGGTCTTTCCGGCACCGTTGGGTCCGACGATGCCGTAAAATGATCCGGCCCGTACGGTCAGGTCCAGATTCGACACCGCGACATTGTGACCGAAGCGCTTGACGAGGCCGCGAGCTTCAATGACGATCGGTGCGAGCACAACGGGCGTGCGCACAACCGGGGCGACCACGACCGGTACGGCGTACGCTGCCGGCTTCGTCACCGGCTCGGCTGCTGCCGAGGGGCCGATCTTCGGCGTGGCTGCCGGCACGTCGGCCGGTTCCAGCGGAGGCGCAGTTTTCGCGCCCCTCGCGGTCACTACTAGGGCGTCGCGAGTCGCGTACGGCCGAGTCGTCTCGTCGGTCGCATCCTCGGCGAGCACCCGGGCCGTGGCCCTGGCGGCGACAGGTGGCGCTGAAGGGGATGGGGTTGTTGTTGCCGGCGACTTAGGCGCGGCCGGTTTGCGCACGGCTGGTTTGCGAACGGCCGGCTTGGTAATTCCAGCTTCAGTGGCCGCCTTCGCAGCAGCGGGCTTCGCTGTGGCCGACTTGGCCGCAGTCGGCTTGGCCACAGTTATTGTGCGAACGGCCGGTTTGCGGACGGCCGGTGTGCGAACGGCCGGTTTGCGGACGGCCGGCTTGCGAACGGCCGGCTTATCGACCGCCGGCGTGCTGACCGCTGGCTCGGCGGCGGGCGGAGCTTTTGATTCGGCAGCGCGGTCCGCGACGGAGTCGTCGCCGGGTTCGGGGTGGGGCGGCACAAAAGTCACTCCGCTAACCTACCAAGGACCGCTGACCGGGGGGCGCGGACGGGCCGGCAGCACCGGTCTCAACCTGTGAGTACGCTCCACGCCGAGTCACGAAATGGACACGTGCTGAGCCGATTCTCCCCCCGGAACGGCCCGACAGGTTATGGTGAGATTGACATAACGGTGTGTCTTTACGTGAACATGTGGGTGAATCCTAGGCAAACTCTTCAGTACTGATGGGGTTTTCAGGCCTAGCCCCAACCATTCTTGAGGAGATAATCGTGACGACGCACGCAGTCAAAGCGCGGGCAGTTAAAACGCAGGTGGTCATTCTCGCGGCCGGCATGGGCAGCCGCCTCGGGCGCTCCCTCCCCAAGCCGCTCACCGAACTGAACGACGGCCGCACGATCATGCAGCAGCAGTTCGACAACATCGCACACGCCTTCGGCAAAGCCGCCAAGGTCACGATCGTCGTCGGATACAAGCTCGAGCACATCATCGAAGCCTTCCCGCAGGCATCTTTCGTCTATAACGAGGAGTACGACCAGACCAACACCTCGAAGAGCCTGCTGCGTGCCTTGCAGGCCTCGAAGCCCGGCGGTGTGCTCTGGATGAACGGCGACGTGGTTTTCGACCCGGCTATCCTCGATCGCGCTGCGGCGATGATGGCCCGCGACCAATCCTTCGTCACCGTGAACACCGACAAAGTGTCTGATGAAGAGGTCAAGTACACGACGAGTGCCGAGGGTTACATCAAGGAGCTGTCGAAGACCGTCAAGGGCGGCCTCGGTGAAGCTGTCGGCATCAACTACGTGTCGAGTGCCGATAAAGCGACCCTGATTCGCCAGCTGAGCAAGGTGGCCGACCAGGACTACTTCGAGCGCGGCATCGAACTCGCGATCGAACAGAACCGCATGCTGGTGGAGCCGGTCAACATCTCCGACTTCTACGCCGTCGAAGTGGACTTCGCCGAAGACCTCGAGCGCGCCAACCTGTTCGTCTGACCGATACCACCCTGCACCACCCGAAACCCCTGCGCCACGGCGTGGGGGTTTCGTCATCCGCCCCGCCTGCGCGGAACGCTCCCTGCGCTCCCATACGATAGACCGCGTGAGTAGTTACGCCCAGGTGCGCCCCGAACAGCGCACGCCGCTGGCCCGGTACCGGCATTCGTTGTGGTTGCTGACGCAGCGCGACCTGCGGGTGCGCTACTCCACCTCGGTGCTCGGCTACTTCTGGTCTATCCTCGATCCGCTCGTGATGGCCGGAATCTACTGGTTCGTCTTCACCCAGGTCTTCGACCGCAGCGTCGGCAACGAACCATACATCGTGTTCCTGCTGGCGGCCCTGTTGCCCTGGATGTGGTTCAACGGCGCGATCTCTGACTGTACCCGGGCGTTTCTGCGCGAGGCGAAGCTCATCCGCTCGACGCGGATTCCCCGCACCATCTGGGTAAACCGCCTGGTGCTGTCGAAGGGCATCGAGTTTCTCGCGTCCATCCCGGTGCTGGTGTTGTTCGCAATCCTGTACGGCGCCGAACTGGGCATCGACGCCTTGTACTTTCCCCTCGCCATTGTGATTCAGGCGATGTTGACGGCCGGCGTCGGACTGCTCGTCGCCCCGCTCGTGGTGTTCTTCCGCGACCTGGAACGGGCCGTCAAGCTCATCTTGCGCTTTCTGTTCTATGCCTCCCCCATCATCTACGGCACCACCGACTTACCGCCCAACCTGCATTTCTGGGCGGCTTTCAATCCGCTCAGCGGCATTTTCAGTCTCTATCGGGCGGCCTTCTTTCCCGAACAACTCGACTGGTTCGCCGTCATCATCAGCGTGGTCATGTCGCTTGTCTTCCTCGGGCTCGGGCTGCTGGTCTTCCGCCGCACCGAGAGCGCCGTTCTGAAGGAGATCTAGTGGCCCACGTGACAGCGACCCCGCTGACAGCCGCACCCCCGGCACCGGTGATCTCACTGCAGGATGTCGGCATCCGCTTTCGCAGGAATCGGCGTGGGCGTCGCAATTTCAAGGACCTGTTCGGTGCGAGCAGGAGGCGCAGCCGGCCGGGCGAGTTCTGGGCCCTGCAGCACGTGACCTTCACCGTGCAACCGGGCGAGGCCATCGGTGTGGTCGGCCGCAACGGTCAGGGCAAGTCCACCCTGCTCAAGCTCGTCACCGGGGTCGTGCTGCCCGATGAAGGATCGGTACACGTCACCGAGGGTGTTGCGCCTCTGATCGAGATCACGGGCGGGTTCGTCGACGACCTGAGCGTGCGCGACAACGTGTATCTGACGGCGGGGCTGCACGGTATGACGCGAAGGCAGATCACCGAACGTTTTGACGAGATCATCGAATTCGCCGAAATCGCCGATTTCATCGACACTCCGTACAAGCATCTGTCCAGCGGGATGAAGGTGCGGATCGCTTTCGCCGTGATCTCCCGGTTGGAAGAACCGATCCTGTTGGTCGACGAGGTTCTGGCCGTCGGCGACAAGGCTTTTCGGGAGAAATGCTACCGTCGCATCGAAGAACTCCTGGCCGGTGGTCGCACGTTGTTCATCGTTTCCCACAACGAGCGCGACCTGCGGCGCTTCTGTACCCGGGGTCTCTACCTCGACAAGGGCGACCTGGTGCTCGATGCGCCGATCACCGACGTGCTCGCCCGGTACAACGCTGACTACGGCGTCAAACCGGCCGCCTGACCCTGATCGAGCCGTCGCAGGCCTTCCTGGGATCGACGAAATTCAATCGCGAGGTAGCTGTCTCGGGTCGGCGGCAGCTGCTCGACGTCCAGTCCGGCGACGAGTTCGCTGATTTCGAGTTGCAGCACGGCCGCAACTCGAATGAGGGTGTACATCGTCGGGTTGCCACGGCCCCGGTCGATTCGGGCGTAATTGGACACGTTGAGCCCCGCACGCAACGCGACGTCCTCCTGGTTGAGAGCGAGCGCCAGGCGGCGCTCCCGCAGGCGGAGTCCGAGCAGTCGGGACGCTTCTGACTTAGGCGAAAGCATTCCTCAGTTGTAGCGGCACGGGTGAGTCCTGACTAGCGGGTGGACATTTTGCGAAAGATAGTATTTGTAGACGGGCGCGAGGAAGGCGACTAATGGCCAGGAAGAGCACACCGATGCTGTCGTCCACCGGCGGCACTCCGCAGGGCGACGCACTGCCGACCGGGTTCGTCAAGGGAATCGACCGGGTTCTGGCCATTCACCGGCCCGTTGTGCTCGCGCACATCCGCAGCATCCGGCGTCGCAATCCCTACGCTTCCCCCGAACAAATCGTGCGCATCCTGGAGAAGCGTTACCTTGCAATGGTCACGACCGGCGGTGCGGCCGTCGGCGCCACCGCGGTCATTCCCGGCGTCGGTACCGGAATCACCCTCGCGCTGTCGGGCGTGGAAACCGCCGGATTTCTCGAAGCGACGGCACTGTTCACCCAGTCGGTGAGCGAAGTCCACGGCATCGCCGTGGAGGACCCCGAACGTGCCCGCGCCCTCGTCATGACCATGATGTTGGGCCGGGAGGGCAGCGACCTGGTGCGCCAGCTCGCCGGTCAGGTGACCGGCTCGGGAACGGCACGAACCACGTACTGGGGTGAGCTCATCACCAACAATCTGCCCCGGGCAATTCTCGGCCCCCTCACCGACCGGCTGAAGAGTGTTTTCCTGCGTCAGTTCGCCACCCGTGGCAGCGCCAGCCTGCTCGGCAAGGCCTTGCCGTTCGGTATCGGAGCGGTGATCGGCGGTGCTGGAAACCACATTCTGGGCAGCAAGGTTATGCACGCGTCACGGCTCGCGTTCGGTCCGGCACCGGCCGGGTTCCAGCCGAATCTGGACCCGCGCGTGCGGGAGATCTCGGTTCGGGAAAAGCGAGGGGGCAAAGCGGTGCGGGCCGCATCGGCCGAGCCACCGGCCTCCGCTTCATGGCCGCCGGAGCCGGCAGCGACCTAGCGACGCGCGCCCAACTGCTGCACGCGCTGTGAGCGGATGCTTGCGCTAACGGCCTGCCAGGCGCGCGCGCGATTGAGTGCCGCGCGTGCAGTGCACGGCCGCGCCGCCGTTACTTCGCGTCGCCCGTATTCGACGTGGGATCGGGCACAATCGCGATATCGGCGTCGTGCACGGCCGCGAATCTGTCCCACTCGTCCATCAGATGCTGCACGGCCGCGTGCAGTCGTTCCGTCGCGACGCCAGGGGTTGTGTCGCCGAAGTAGCGCTGCACCCAGCCCTGCAGGCGTTCCACCGCCGCGTCATCGTGGGTGAGGCGTTCGACCTGCCCCGCGATGTCGGCGGCCTGCTCGGTCGGTAGCCACTCGCAGTCGGAGAGGTAACCGCTGGTGTCGATCACGGCCGTTGGGTTCACCGGTCGGGTGATGATGAGAGGTTTGCCTGTGGCGAGGCGGTCGTAGACCATGGCGGAGATGTCGACGATGGCGACATCCGCTGCGGCGAGTTGCCAGCCGAGATCGGGGCCGGAGTCGTAGACGTGCTGCGCGCTCGGATCGCGGGCGTTGGCCGCCGCGATGGCAGCGATGATGGTCTTGTTGGCCGCACCGTAGCGGTGGTCGACGACGCCGCTGCGCGGGTGCGGTCGGTAGATGACGCGGTGCGCGCCCGTGGCCAGCAGTGCGGTGACGAGCGCGATCCCGTGGGTCGCGACGGAGCCATAGGCGGCGGCGGCCCTGTCCCCCTCCCAAGTGGGGGCATAGAGCACGACCTGGCGTTGATCGGGCGTGTAGGGCAGCTCTCCGCTGAAATAGTCGGCCTGGGGGCGCCCGATCTTGATCGCGCGCTTGTCGAAGTCGTAGTCCCAGAGCACCCGATCGAGTCGGGCCAACGCGGCGTCCCCGGCGACGAACGAATAGTCGTAGGCCTTGAACTGGTTGGTGATCATGTACATCTTGTCGCTCTCACCGTGGTTGATGAAAACGTGCCAGCAGCGCCCGTAACGCATCATCTGGAAGTTGCGCGGGTTCTGGTTGACGTAGAACACGATGCGGATGTCCTGCTCGGCGACGATCTGTTCGAGCTGGGGTACCGTGCGCGCGTAGGCGACCGGGATCGGCGACTCGTCCATGAGCTGGAGGGTTCCGCCGCCGGTGCGGCTGAGCACGAGTACCGGCCACGTTGTGGCGAGTGTGGCGAGCGGCTGGTACCACTGGCGCATCTGGTACATGTTGACCGGTCCGTCGGCAAAGTACACGGCGATCTTGAAGTGGTTGTCTGCGCGCAACTCCCGCGCTTTCAGCGGGCCGCGGAGCCTGTGCTGGGCCTTGCGGGAGGCCACAACATCCCGGACCAGTTTGACTGCACGCCTGACGTCTTTCCGAATTACCACCGAACAAGACTACCTTTCGTTAGATGATCGGCGGGCGCCCCGCGCGGGTCATGCGCCAGACCGTGCGCGCGCGCAGCGGATGCCGCGGCCCCGGGTCGCTGCGCCACCCTTCGCGCCAGCCGCCGAACCAGGCGCGCAGGGCCGGGCGATTGTTCAGGCCCCAGCGCAGCACCTGGATCGCCGTCCAGGAGCCCACATAGAGCGGCACGAACAGGACCGGCAGGTTGCGGCGGGCCAGCCAGACCCGGTTGCGGGCGTTCAGGCGGTAGTAGTCGGCGTGCCGCGTGGGCAGGATCACCGGATGGTTGGCGACGAGGTCGCCGGCATACCAGGCGACCCGGCCCTGATCCCAGACCCGCCAGGCCAGTTCGATGCCTTCGTGGGCGTAGAAGAACGGTTCGGCCCAGCCGCCGGTGGCGTCGAAGACGGCGCGGGGCAGCAGCACGGCACCCTCCCAGACCGAGAACACGGGTCCGGGCGTGGTGGCCTCGCCCTTGCGGATGCGGGGAATCCACCGCCGGGGTGACTGAACCCCCATCGGGTCTTCGACCCGCGGCTGCAGCAGTCCGATTCGTGGGTCGGCGCGCAGCTTGTCGATCGCCGTGATCAGAAAGTTCGAATCGGGAATGCTCGCATCGTCATCGAGGAAGAACAGGTATTCTCCGGTGACGAGAGACACCCCGCGGTTGCGGCCGGCCGGAATGCCCAGGTTGGTCGGCAGTGCGAGGGCCTGCACGCCGACGGGCAGGCCGGTCGGCTGCCAGCCGTTGCCGACACAGACCACGTCGAGTGTGACGTCCTGCTGGGCCAGCACCGAGCGGATGCCCCGATCGAGATCCCCCGGCCGGGTGCCCTGGGTGAGCACCACGACACCGACCGTGGGCCTGCCGGGCTCAGGAACGGACACGCTTGGACGCCATGATGGCCACGAAATGTCCGATCAGCGACAAAAAGGCGAGCGGAACCAGAACGATGAGAACGGAACGGTCAACGAGCGGCTGACCGACGAACAATCCGATGACCGCTGCGGCGAAAATGACCATGGTCAGTTCGACCGAGTGGTACAACCGGTGGAAGGGCACGAAACGGGCGAGTCGGCGCACTCGGGCGATGACACTCGAGGTCGGTGTCTTCTCACCGTGGGTGTCGGCGAGCTTCGTCAAGCCGGCGTTGGCCCGGGCGACGTGCACCATATCGTTGAGGGCTTTGTTTAGCACGATGATGAGGGCGAGGAGCAGCGCCAGGCTGGTCCACAGAAAATCGTCGGGCGACTCGAACGGGTAGGCCGCCGCGCGAATGCCGAGGGTGATGGGAATGAGCGACTCGGTGGAATAGTGACCGACCTTGTCGAGGAACACCCCGGCGGGCGAGGACGTGCCACGCCACCGCGCCACCTCGCCGTCGCTGCAATCGATGAGCATCTGCACCTGGCTGAGCGCAAGGGCGAGCAGGGCGCCCCAGATTCCGGGGATCAGCAGTGCGGCGGCGGTCGACCAGCCGGCCAGGATCATCAGCGCGGTCACGCCGTTGGCCGAGATACGGGTTTTCAGCAGCATCCAGGTGAGGTACGGCGACAGATCGCGCAGGTACAGGCTTGCCGTCCAGTGCTCTGCGTTGGCGCGCAGGCGCACCTCGGGGGGCTGCGCGACGGCGCGCAGTTGGGCGATCGATTCCGGTCGGGCCGGCCGGTTGGGCCAGACCTGGGGCGAACTGGTCATCTGCTCACCTTCCCGTGTGTGCCGTGATGTTAGTGGTGAGCTTGAGATAACCGAGTACGAACCCGATTCCCCAGCAGAAGTGAATGCAGGGCAAGACTACGAGAAAGTGCAGGGACGCACGAAATCCATCCGGCCGGGCCACCGCGATCGTCGCGATAATGACGATGAGCAGGTACCCGGCGGGAACGACCAGGCCGAGCAGCAGCCACGGCGTAGCACCGAACGCGGCCTGCACGAGCCCGCCGATACCCAGGAGCAGCCCCACAGCGACACCGAGCACCATAGCGGGCGGCGCAAAATAACGGATGCCGTTGGCCGCCGGATAGCGCCGCGCCAGCTCACCGCGCCAGAGCCCGGTAGAGAGCATCTGCCGTGCCAACTGGACCAGGGTCGGTCTGGGGCGATAGAGCACGCGCAGGCGAGGGGTGAACCAGACCTGGCCACCGGCTTCGCGGAGGCGACGGTTCAAATCCCAGTCCTGGCCGCGTTTGACGCCCTCATCGAACAGTCCGACGTTCAGGATGCTCTCGGTGCGGAAACAGCCCAGGTACACTGTTTCGGCGGAGCCTTCCGCGCCGCCAACGTGGTGCGGCGTGCCGCCGAGGCCGATGCGGGTGCCGTAGGCGCGGGCTACAGCCCGCTCGAAAGCGCTGATGCCGCGGGCATCCATGATGCCGCCGACGTTGTCGGCGCCGGTGCGCTCGAGCGTCTCGACCGCGATGCGCGCATAGTCGGGGGGCAAAACGGAGTGGGCATCCACCCGAATGACGACCGCATACCGGGAGGCGCGAATGGCTATGTTTAGGCCGGCCGGCGTCGAGCCGACATCGTTGGGCACCACGCGGATGCGCGCGTCGACGGCGGCCATTTCCTCGACCAGTTCGGTCGTGCCGTCAATGCTCGGTCCGAGGGCGAGGGTGACCTCGAACGGTCCCTGAAAGTCCTGAGCCAGGAGGCTCTCGACAGCGGCACGTACGTGCGTCGCCTCGTTGAGCACGGGCATCACATACGACACTCCGGGAAGAAGTCCTGTACCACGTTGGTGCACCTGGCTGGCCAGCCTTCCGGTTATTTGGGTAGGACGATCGAGCCTACCAGCCCGCCAAATGGCTGTAGCCCCGGTTGCACACGCGCAAAACGCGCCGCCGGCTTGCCGGCGGCGCGTTTCGCGCGATCGTGCTGGAAAGGAGCAGAGGATGAGGACGCGGTTAGCTGGCGAGCTCGCCGACCGTGACCGAGACGGTGATCGACTTGCCGTCGCGCACGTAGGTGAGGTCGGCAGTGCCGCCGGCCGGGAGCACCCGAACCTGCGCGGTGAGGTCGATCGAATCCGTGATCGGGACACCGTTGAAGTTGGTGACCACGTCCCCCGCGGCCAGACCGGCCTTCTCGGCCGCCCCACCCGGGGTGGCTTCGACGATGAGGGCGCCCACCGTGCTGCTGGTGGAACTCGAGGCGTCCTTGACGCTCGCGCCGAGCAGGCCGTGGGTGGCAGTACCGTTGGCGATGATCTCATCGGAAATGCGCTTGGCGAAGTTCGACGGGATGGAGAACCCGACACCGATGCTGCCCGCGGCCGACGATGCGGTGGTGGTGCCGGCACTCGCGATGGCGACATTGATGCCGATCAACGCGCCCTCGCCGTTGAGCAGGGCGCCACCGGAATTGCCAGGGTTGATGGCGGCATCCGTTTGAATGACGGGGAGCGCGATGCTGGCGGTGGCCGACTGGGAACCCTGAGACTGTTCACCGTTCTGGTCGGGGAAGTCGAAGAAGAACGGATTCTGGCTCTCCCCCTCGTCGGGCACCGTTTCGTCGGGCGAACCAGGCGCGGCGGAACTCGCGACGGTGATGCTGCGGTTGAGGGCGCTGACAATGCCGTCGGTGACCGTGCCCGAGAGGCCGAGAGGGGCGCCGATGGCGATGGCGCTGTCACCGACGTTGAGCTCGGACGAGTCACCCCAGGTGATCGGGGTGAGGCCGCTCGCGTCGGTCAGCTTGATCACGGCGAGGTCGGAAATGGGATCGGTTCCGACCAGTGTGGCGGTGTACAGCTTTCCGTCATTGCTCTTGACCTCGATCGTCACGTCCGACGCTGCACCGTCAAGGGTGACGACGTGCGTGTTGGTCAGTACGTAACCGTCCTCGGTGAGGATGACACCCGAGCCGGTGCCGCCGGACGAACCGTTCGCTACGTCGATGGTCACGACGCTCGGCGAGGCCTTGGCGGCGACGGCGGTGATCTGGTTGACGCTCGTGCTGTCATTCACCACGACGTTGCTCGGGCCGGAAGCCTGGCTGACCGGTACGCCGTTGTTCTGGTTGCTCATCATCAGGGCGGTGATGCCGGCCCCGGACGATCCGCCGACGAGTGCGCCGATGGCGAGCGCGGCGATCAGCGCCACGCTGCCCTTGCGCCGACCGGACTCCTTGGGCTTGGCGGCGGCGAAGGGCTGTCCGGGGTAGGCATCCGTCGGGTAGGAATCGCTGGGGTACGTGTTCGCGGTGGCGTAGGCCTGCGGCGCGACGCTCGGAGCGTAGGCGGACGTCGACGCTGCGGGGGTCTGGATCGGGCGGCCGAAGGCATCCGTCGGGTAGGCGACGGTCTGTGCCTGGTCCGGCTGTGCCTGCTCTGCCGCTGATGCGGCCGGCATGGCCGGTGCGTTCACGACCGGTACGTCATCGACCGGCTGTGCATCGGCCGGTTGTGCATCGACCGGTTGTGCGGGCGGAGCCGGCGAGTCTGTCGGTGTGGCCGGCGGGGTGGCCGGCGAAGAGGGTGGGGTCGCCTCGCCGGACTCATTCACGGCGAAGGCGGCGGCATCATCAGCCGGATCGGGGGTGGTGCCGGAATCTTTGTTGTCGGTCATCGGGTGCTCCTTCCAAGCGTTGCCAGCTTTGCGCCCGAACCTGAACGTTCGGTATGTACGTCCTGAGAGCATTCAATGATCGAGCCGAGACCTTGCCGAGGCGATAGTTTGGAACCCATGCGGGACTCAAGACAATCAGGGCAGGACATGACGGGCAATTCAGTGACGATGTCCGGCGCCTGGCGACGCACAGCGCGCGGGGCGGGGCTCCTCGCCGAGGACGGCAGCGTTGCACCAAGTATATTCGCCGAGATGAGCGCGCTGGCCCTGCGCACCAATGCCATCAACCTGGGCCAGGGCTTTCCCGATGAAGACGGGCCGGCCCTGGTGCTCGAGGCCGCCCGCCGGGCGATCAGCGACGGGGTGAACCAGTATCCGCCTGGGCGCGGCCAGCCGGTGTTGCTTGACGCGATTTCCCGGCACCAGCAACGGTTCTACGGCCTGACCGTTGATCCGGGCAGCGAAGTTCTCGTCACTGCCGGGGCAACCGAGGCCCTCGCGGCCACGATTCTGGCGTTGATCGAACCGGGCGACGAGGTCGTCACCTTCGAACCGTTCTACGATGCCTATGGCGGACTGATCGGCCTGGGCGGCGGCATCCATCGCACCGTGCCGCTGCGTGCCCCCGACTTTCAGCCCGACCTCGATGCGCTGCGCGCCGCCGTCACCGACCGCACCCGGCTGATCATCGTGAACGATCCGCACAATCCCACCGGCGCGGTCTTTCCCCTGGCCACCCTTGAGCTGATCGTGGAGCTCGCCCACCGATACGACGCGATCATCGTCACCGACGAGGTGTATGAGCACCTCACCTTCGGGGCGCCGCACATTCCCATCGCGACCCTGCCGGGCGCGTGGGAGCGCACGGTCACCATCTCCTCGGGCGGAAAAACGTTCAGCCTCACCGGCTGGAAGGTCGGCTGGCTCAGCGCACCCGCCGCGATCGTCACGGCCATTCTCGCGGTCAAACAATTTCTGACCTACGTGAATGCGGCGCCGTTCCAGCCGGCCATCGCCGTCGGGCTCGACCTTCCGGACGCATACTTCGCCGGAATCGCCGCGGATATGCAGCGAAAACGCGACGTGCTCGCCACCGGGCTGCAGGCGTCCGGATTCGACATCAGCATGCCGCAGGGCTCGTATTTCATCGTGGCGGATGCGACGCCGCTCGGCTTCACCGACGGCGCCGAACTCTGCCGCCGACTGCCCGAGCTGGCGGGCGTGGTCGCGGTGCCGATAGCGGCGTTCTGCTCCCCCGCCCACCGGGCCGAGTATGCGGCCCTGGTGCGGTTCGCCTACTGCAAGAAAGTAAAGCTCCTCGAGCAGGCGTCGACCCAGCTCGAGGCCCTCTCCCGTGCATAACTCCTGCAATTTCTGCGACCGCGGGTTCTGAACGCCGCAATGACGCGGAACTTTCGCTGACGGCATACGAATTGCAGGAGTTATGCACCCCACTCGCATGGAGGGGGGACGCCGGGTTAGGACGCCAGAGCGGGGTAGTCGGTGTAACCCCGGGCGCCGTCGGCGTAGTAGGTGAGCGGGTTGGGCTCGTTCACCGGCAGGTTTTCCCGCCAGCGACGCACCAGGTCGGGGTTGGCGATGGCGGCACGTCCGATGACGACGGCGTCGGCGACGTCGTCCCGCACAAGGCCGAGGGCCTCGTCGCGGGCGGTGATGGCGCCGAATCCGCTGTTGACGAGGAAGACCCCACCGAATCGGGCTCGCAGGTTCTGCACGAGGTCGCCGCGCGGGTCGGCGTGCAGCACACTCAGGTAGGCCAGGCCGAGCGGGGCGAGCCCATCGACGAGGGCGCCGTAGGTGGCCGTGAGGTCGTCGGAATCCGTTTCGAGGGCGTCCTGGATGTTGTGTTCGGGTGAGATGCGCAGGCCCACCTTGTCGGCGCCGACGGCTTCGGCGACCGCTGTCACCACGTCGATGACGAACCGGGCGCGGTTCGCCGGCGAGCCGCCGAAGGAATCGTCGCGCACGTTGGAGGCCGGCGACAGGAACTCGTGCAGCAGGTAGCCGTTGGCGCCGTGCAGCTCGACACCGTCGAATCCGGCGGCGATGGCGTTCCGGGAGGCGAGCACGAACTCGGCGATGATGCCGGGCAGCTCGTCTTCGGTCAACGCATGCGGCACGGGATAGTCCTGCTTGCCGTCGTAGGTGCGCGTGGTGCCGTCGATGGCGATCGCGCTCGGTGCGACGACCGGGAACCCACCGTTCGTGGCCTCGTGGGTGACACGACCGGCATGCATGACCTGGGCGACGATGCGCCCGCCGGCAGCATGCACCGAATCGGTCACTGCCTTCCAGCCAGCCAGCTGTTCGGGCTCGACGAGCCCGGGCTGCCCGGGGAAGCCCTGGCCGGCATGGCTCGGGTAGGTGCCTTCGCTCACGATCAGTCCGAGCGAGGCTCGCTGCGTGTAGTGCAGGGCTACGAGTTCGCCGGGAACACCCGACTGGCCGGAGCGGATGCGGGTCAGCGGCGCCATGACGAGACGGTTGGGGAGTTCGAGGTCACCCAGGTTCAGCGGGGAAAACAGTTTCACGGGCACTTCTTTCTCAATATTCAGCCGGTCGGTCCGACCGGACACGTTCGTTGGGGAGGCAACAGGTGTCTGCGCCTTCACAGGCGGCAACGGACAGGAGACGCACGATATTCCTGCCTGCCAATCGGCTGCGCGTTTGTCGCCGCGCCGGTAATCCTCATCGGGAACTTCTGGCGGGCAATCCGCTGCGGCTGCGGCAACGAACTACCGGCATGAGCATTTTGATGACCCGACCAGCGATCCGAAACCGCTCGACCCCGGACCGTTCGACCCCGGACGTGGCCGTCGCGTCCATCGGCGCACCGGACTCTCCGAAGCCGGCTCCGACGCCTCCCCGGCCGAAACCGGCTCCGCCCGCGACCGTGCTGGGCTACAGTCCGTTTCCCCTCGATGCTGACGCCCGTCACTTCGGCCTGACCACCAGTACCATGCGCCTGAAGGGGGGAACGGTGCGGGTGCGCCACGGTCGCCGCACCGCCAGCGAGACCGCGACCATCCTGTTGCACGGCGCGGCCGGGTCCTGGACGACGTGGACTCCCCTGCTGCAGGCCGGCGATGCGACCGCCCGCGAACTGACCGATCTCATCATTCCCGACCTGCCGGGGTGGGGCGACTCGCCCACGCCCGCCGACGTGTCGGTACTCGGCGTTGAATCGATGGCCGAGTTGGTGGCCGATCTGGCCCGTTCGCTCGGCTACGAGCGATGGGACGTCGTGGGCCATTCGATGGGCGGGTTCATCGCGCTGCAGCTGGCGGCGAGCGAAACGCGCGCCACGGCATCCGTCGGCCTGGTCTCGGCCACGTCGTTTTCGATCATCGACAGCGTTAGTCATCCGATTCGCCGATTCTCGGTCCTGCCCGCATTCACGGCGCTGCTTCTGACCATGCGGATGCTGCGCGTCGCCGGCCCGATCGGCCGCGGTCTGGTGCGGGCCGTCGCGGGACTCGGTCTTCTGCGCGGGCTGGTCGCTCCCCTCTTCAGCTGGCCGACGGCGATCGACGCCACCGTGGTCGCCGCCCTCGGCGCCGAGGTGCGACCGGCCGGCTTCGTTCTGGCGGCTCACCGTGCCGGCACCTACGACGCTGCCACCCGTTGGGCCCAGATTCGCTGCCCCGTGCGATCGGTGCACGGTGACCACGACGTTTTCGTCACGGCCGACGACGACGAGCGGCTACTCGCCGCGATCTCGACCTGCCGGATCAGCACCATTCCTGGGGCCGGTCACTTCAGCCAGATCGAACGCCCGCTGGAAGTGCTGATCCGGCTGGAATTCACTGTTTCCCAGCCGATACGCACTGCCGCGCGTCTGCTGGGTACTTGCTGAAATCCTTGTATTTGTCCCCCAAACAGTGGACAGTAAGTAGCACTACCCGGTTCCACGCAAAAGTGCAAGCTTCGCTTTCATTCGTTCCGGCTCCAGTGTTTCTGATCGTCAGCGGTAACTGGCGGCAGAGCGTCCGATCGAAGGCAATTATCATGGGTTCTCTCACGTACGACCGTGTCGTCGTGGAATTTGAAGACCGAATGCTGGCCCACCTGCAACTAGTGATCATTCAGAAGCTGCGTCGCGGCGAGAGCTTCCTGCTGTCCTGGCGTGATGCCGCCGTGGTCGGCGACGGTCGAAGCTCCGCCTGGCTGCACCCGGCCATTCCGCTGTACTTCAAGTTCGCTGGCGGCCACGCGCCGACCATCAACCCGAACTGGGTCGCCCAACTCACCCGCTCGGCGAACAGCTCTCAGGGTCTCGTCGTCACCGCCGAGGAGAGCGCCGCGGTTGACGCGAATCTGCCGCCCAAGGTAGAACCGGCTATCGGAATCCGGGCGGCAGCGCAGACCCGCGCGACCAAGGCGAGCGTCACCGAACGCTAGCCGGATCGCAGCCTGGCCGGATCGAGCTCTGGCTCGATCAGCGCGGAACGACCGTGAACCGCCGAAGCGCGAGTGCTGGGTTGATCGCGCGCACCGCGGTGACACGGGCCGGCGCCAGGAACGCGACCGCGACATCCGCTGCCTCGCCGAGGCTTGCCAGTGCAACCCCCATCGGATCGATGATCATGCTGGCACCGACACCGACTGGTGGCGTGTGATCGGCGGCGGCCACGAAGACGGTATTTTCCAGGGCCCGGGCGGTCAGCAGGGTGCGCCAATGCTGTTCCTTGAGCGGGCCGCGCACCCATTCGGCCGGTACGAGCACCAGGGTGGCTCCGGCATCGACGAGCCGACGGGTGACTTCGGGAAAGCGGATGTCATAGCAGGTCTGCAGCCCCACTCGCAGACCGCCGACGGCGAAGGTTTCGGGGTCGGTCACGGTGCCGGGTAGCACCCACTCCGATTCGCGGTCACCGAACGCATCGTAGAGGTGCAGCTTGCGATAGGTCGCCACGAGGTGACCGGCCGGATCGACGGCGACGATGGTGTTCGAGAAACGCGTCGGGTCCTCGCCTGTTTCGAGCATGCCGGCCACGATATGGATGCCGAGCTCGACGGCGAGTTCGGCGAGCGCCGTCACGAACTCTCCATCGAGCCCCTCGGCTGCGGCGACAAAGGACGGCCCGAGTTTCGGCTCGAAGAACGCCGAATACTCGGGAAAGACCACGAGCCGGGCTCCGCGCGCGACGGCTGTGGTGGCCAGCTGCCGCAGCACGGCACGATTGCGGGCACGGTCGGCTGTCGGGGCGAACTGGGCAATGGCCACGCCAACCGCGTCTGCGTGGTCCGGGTCAACGACTGGAGTCATGGCGAAAGCCTAGCTGGCCTCCCGATGCCGGTGCCGATCGGCGACCGGATTGGTGTTTGCAGGCAACTCGGGGCGTTTCGAAGGCTCCCGTTAACCAATGCTGGGTAGGTTGGCAAGGTGACCTCCGTTATCGCTCCGCACCTCGCCGCACCCGTCGTGATGGGGCGACGCCGGATGCGGGTCCTGACACCGGGGCTTTCAGCCGGGCTGGTCGGCCTCGTGGCCTTCCTGGTGTCGTTCGCGTGGTCCTGGCAGCCGTCGTACTGGGGCGACGAGGCGGCGAGCATCATGTCCGCCGAGCGATCGTTAACCTCACTGTCCGGCCTGCTCGACAACGTCGATGCCGTGCACGGCCTGTACTATCTGTTTCTGCACGGCTGGATCGACCTGTTCGGCGCCTCCGAACTCTCCACCCGACTGCCGAGCGCGGTCGCGATCGGGGCCGCCGCGACCGGGACGGTCGTTCTGGCACGGTTCTTCATGGGGACGCGGGTGGCCATCGGCGGCGGACTGATCTTCGCCCTGATTCCCCGGGTCACCTACATGGGCGCCGAGGCGCGATCCACCGCCATCGCAACGGCTATCGCGGTCTGGCTCACCGTGCTGCTGGTGCACTCGCTGCGCAGCAGCACCGCCTCGCGCCGGCGACAGGTCCTGCTGTGGCTGGGATATTCCCTCCTGCTCGCCCTCGGAATCTACGTCTTCCTGTTCCTGGCACTGCTGCTTCCGGTGCACGCGGTGGTGGTTGTGCTGGCGGCGCGCCGGCATCCGCTGTGGCGCAGCGTCGTCGCCTGGTTGGGGGCGAGCGCCCTCGGGCTGCTTCTGGCCGCCCCGATCCTTCTGGCCGGAACCTCGCAGCGTGAACAGATCGCGTTCATTGGCCGACGGCCGACGGTCACGGTCACCGAGGCGGCCGTGATGCAGTGGTTCGATACCATTCCGGTGGCGATCATGGCCTGGTCGCTCATCATCGTGGCCATTCTCGCGGTGTTCCTGCGCCAATCCGGCACGCATCGAACGGCTGGCCTGCCCGGTCGCGCCGGACTGACGATCTTTCTGGCCTGGATGGTCGTACCGAGCGCGATCCTGCTGATCGGCACCCAGCTGGTCACCCCGATGTACGCCCTGCGCTATCTCTCGCTGTGCGCCCCCGCCGTGGGCGTGGTGATCGCGGCAGGCGTGGCGGCGCTCGCCAACAATTGGCTGCGGGCGGCGAGCGTCGTGGCGCTTGTCGCCGTGATCGTGCCGGCCTACGCCGTGCAGCGGGGTGACTTCGGCAAGAACGAGGGAAGCGACTGGCGGCAGGTCGCCGATGTAATCGCGGCCAGGGCCATACCCGGCGACGGCGTGGTGTTCGACCAGAGCGTGCGGCCCTCGCGGGTGCCGCGGCTGGCCATGCACGTGTACCCCGACGCGTTTGTCGGCCTGCAGGACGTGACGCTGACCCGGTCCTATGCCGAGACGGGGTGGCTCTGGGACGACGTCGCACCGCTGACCGACGTGCTGCCGGCCGTCACGGACCTCGACCGGATCTGGCTGCTGCAATACTCAGGCAGTGGGGATTCGCGCCGTGGAACGGATGTCCAGACGCTCACGCTCCAGGGATTCCACGTCGCCGAGACGACACTGGTGAATCGCACCCGCATCATTGAAATGACGAGGTAACCCCATGCCCATTCCCGTGCCGACCACCCTGGTACTGGTTCCGACCTTCAACGAGGCCGAGAACATCACCTCGATCGTGGAACGACTGCGGTCGAGTGTGCCCGCGGTGCACATTCTGGTCGTCGACGATGCCTCCCCCGACGGCACCGGAGCGCTGGCCGACAGCATCGCGGCCCGGGATTCGAGCGTTCACGTGCTGCACCGCACCGAGAAGACCGGCCTCGGCGCGGCGTACCTCGACGGATTCGGCTGGGGGCTCGATCGGGGCTACACCCAACTGGTGCAGCTCGACGCCGACGGCTCCCACCTGCCAGAGCAACTCGCGAGCTTGCTGGCGGCTGCCGCCACGGCCGACGTGGTGATGGGGTCGCGCTGGGTGCCCGGTGGGGCCATCGAGAATTGGCCGTGGCATCGCCGCGCCCTCTCCCGCGGCGGATCCCTGTACTCCCGCCTGCTGCTCCGATTGCCGCAACGGGACGCCACCGGCGGTTACCGGGTCTACTCGGCTCGGGCCCTCGAGCGCATGGACCTCTCGAACGTGGACAGCCTCGGGTACTGCTTTCAGATTGAGATGCTGCTGCACGCCGTACGAGCCGACCTGCGCGTCGTCGAGGTGCCGATCACGTTCGTCGAGAGGGTTCGCGGGTCGTCCAAGATGAGTCCGCGGATCGCCGTCGAAGCGATGGCCCGGGTGACGCTGTGGGGGGTCACGGGCATGGGCATCAGCCGGGCCGGCGCCCGCGCTGCGGCCGCAGCCGCGCGCGAGGCGTAATCGGTTTTCGTCACAAACGGTGTTTGAGTCAATTTGACTATATGATGGGTCCAGCAGTTAAAGTCACCTCGACCTTTACGACTGGACCCCCGTGCTGGACCACCACCTGACCGAGCAGAGCCCGCTCGAACGCGGCAGCACTCAGGCGACCCTGGCCGTATCGACGGTGATCTTCGCCCTGCGACCCGACGACGAGTCGCGGCTCATGACCCTGTGGCTGCCGCTCGTACGCCGCACCCGCGACCCTTTTCTCGGCCTGTGGGCCTTGCCCGGCGGCTGGTTACCAGCCGACGAGGAACTCGCCTCAGCCGCAGCACGCACCCTGCGGGAAACGACCGACCTCTCCCCCCGCTACCTCGAGCAGCTGTACACCTTCGGCGATATCGACCGCTCCCCCGGTGTGCGGGTGGTCTCCGTGGTGTACTGGGCGCTGGTGCGGTCGGAGGTCGCGGAGCGGGCATCCGTTGGTGAGAATGTGCGCTGGTTCGCGGCCGATTCGCTGCCGCTGCTGGCTTTCGACCACAACCGTGTCGTGGAATACGCCCTCTGGCGGCTACGCACCAAGGTGGAATATGCCCGCATCGCGCACGCTTTTCTCGGCGACACGTTCACCCTCGCCCAGCTGCGCGAGGTACACGAGGCCGTGCTGCAGAAGGCACTCGACCCGGCCAACTTTCGCCGGTCGATGGAAGCGTCGGGCAGCGTGATCAGCACCAACCAGCACGTGGCCGGGGCCCGGCATCGGCCCGCCCGGCTCTACCGGTACGACGAACGGGCCGCCGAGCACGACCCGCCGGAACCCACGCTCTAATCTCCTCTTTTCCCTTTCACTCTCTAGGAGCACGACCATGATGATTCCCTCGGTCGAGACCACCATCCGTCTCATCGGTACCGGCAAAGCCGCCGGCAGCACGTGCAGCCCCGACCTGGCGACGCCGCCGTGGGAGTTCGACGCGGGCACTCCCGGCTACGGCCCTGGTTCGTCGATGGGCGACGTGATTCCGGCCGGATCGCCCCGCCAGGGCGCGCTGCCGGAGCGGTACCGCACCGCCTCGCCGGAAGAACTCAGCGCCCGCATCGTCGAAGCCAAGAACGTGCTCGGCGACTCGGTGGTCATTCTCGGCCACTTCTATCAGCGCGACGAGGTGCTGCGCCACGCCGATTTCGTCGGTGACTCCTTTCAGCTCGCCCAGGCTACCCAGAGCCGCCCCGACGCGGCCGCGATCGTGTTCTGCGGCGTGCACTTCATGGCCGAAACCGCCGACCTGCTCTCCGGGCCCGAGCAGGCCGTCATCCTGCCGAACCTCGCCGCCGGCTGCTCCATGGCCGACATGGCCGACATCGACTCGGTCACCGAATGCTGGGAACAGCTCGAAGCGCTCTACGGCACCGAAGCGGATGCCTCCGGCCGGGTTCCGGTGATTCCGGTCACCTACATGAATTCCTCCGCCGCGCTCAAGGGCTTCTGCGGTGAGCACGGCGGCATCGTCTGCACCTCGTCGAACGCGCAGACGGTGCTCGAGTGGGCCTTCGAACGCGGGCAGCGGGTGCTGTTCTTTCCCGACCAGCACCTCGGCCGCAATACCGCCAAGGCCATGGGCGTACCGCTCGATGCCATGCCGATGTGGAACCCGACCAAGCCGCTCGGCGGCAATACGGCCGCCGAGCTCGAAGCCGCCCGGGTCGTGCTCTGGCACGGCTTCTGCAGCGTGCACCGCCGCTTCACCGTGCCGCAGATCGACGCCGCCCGCGCCGAACACCCCGGCGTGCAGGTCATCGTTCACCCGGAATGCCCGATGGCGGTCGTCGACGCCGCCGACTCGGCCGGATCGACCGACTTCATCGCCAAGGCCATCGCGGCCGCCGCGGCCGGAACGACCTTCGCCATCGGCACCGAGATCAACCTCGTGAACCGGCTCGCCGCCGCGCACCCCGAGCATGAGATCTTCTGCCTCGACCCGGTGATCTGCCCGTGCTCGACCATGTACCGCATCCACGCCGGCTACCTGGCTTGGGTGCTCGAGGCCCTCGTCGGCGGCGGTGAAGCCCCTTCCCAGGTGCTCAACCAGATCACGGTGTCGGCCGATGTTGCCGGGCACGCCCGGGTGGCCCTCGAGCGGATGCTGGCGGCCCGGCCGCCGATCCTGGTCGGCGTCTGACATGGCATCGATCCTCGTCATCGGCAGCGGCCTCGGCGGTCTGCTCGCCGCGGTGCGCGCAGCGGACGCCGGCCACCGTGTCGTGCTCGTCACCAAGTCGGTGCTGCCAGAGAGCAACACTCGCTACGCGCAGGGCGGCATCGCCGCTGCCCTGTTCCGTGATGACTCCGTCGACGCGCACGTGCTCGACACCCTGCGTGCCGGCGCCGGCCTGTGCGACCCGGCCGCCGTTCGGGTGCTCTGTGAGGAGGGACCGGCGCGAGTGCGCGATCTCATCCGCTTCGGCGTGGACTTCGACCGCGACGAATCCGGAATGGCCCGCGGGCTTGAAGCCGCCCACTCCCGCTCGCGGGTCCTGCACGCCGGCGGCGACGCGACCGGGGCCGCGGTCGAAGCGGCGCTCGTGGCGACCGTGCGACGCCGGGCCGCCATCGATGTGCGGGAGCACACCATGCTCGTCGACCTGCTGGCCGACGAGGGCGTGGTGCGCGGTGCCCGGGTGCGGGGCCCGCACGGTGTGCAGCACGACATCGGCGCCGACGCCGTCATCCTCGCCACCGGCGGGGCCGGCGCCCTGTACACGCACACCACCAACCCCGCGGTCGCTACCGGAGACGGAGTGGCGGCGGCGTATCGCGCCGGGGCATCCGTTGTCGATCTGGAGTTCTACCAGTTTCACCCGACCGCCCTCGCTGTGCCAGGCACCCCGCTCGTGTCGGAGGCGGTGCGGGGCGAAGGCGCCGTGCTGCGGGGTTCCCTCGGTGAGCGCTTCATGCTCGCCGAGCACCCCGACGCCGAACTCGCGCCGCGCGACGTCGTCGCCCGCGCCATCGCCCGCCAGATGGAACGGCAGGACGGCGCCCCGGTGCTTCTCGACGCGACCGCGCTCGGGCGCGAGCTGCTCGAAACCCGGTTTCCCACCATCACCGCTGCCTGTCGCGCAGCCGGACTCGACTGGGCGGTCGACGCCATTCCGGTAGCGCCGGCCGCGCACTACTGGATGGGTGGCGTCGAAACGGATGACTGGGCCCGCACCACCCTGCCCGGTCTCTTCGCCGTCGGCGAAGTCGCCCGCACCGGAGCCCACGGCGCCAACCGGCTCGCCTCCAACTCCCTGCTCGAGGCGGCCGTGTTCGCCGACCGCGCGGTGCGAGCGCTCGGGACGCCGTGGCCGACAGGCGCTGGTCGAGCCGCTGACCGAGCCGCCATCGAACGGCCAGCCGATCTCGGCACGCTGGCGCCGGATCGAGCCTGTCGAGATTTCGACCGCTCCACGCTCCAACAGCTCCTCTGGGACTTCGCCGGCGTGCACCGCTCCGCCGCCGGCCTGAACCGTGCCGCCGCCACCCTCGCCGAGTGGACCGCGCCGCCGGCGACCAGCACCTCGGTCGCCGCCCTCGAAGATCGCAACCTGCTCGACCTCGCCCGGCTGCTCGTAGCAGCCGCCCTGGCCCGCGAGGAATCCCGCGGCGCACACCACCGCTCTGACTTCCCCGACACCCGGCCCGAACTGGCCCGCTCAGTCTCGCAAGCACGACGCGCACAATCACTCGAACTCGTTCCCCAGGAGGCCATCGCATGCTGACCAGCCACTCCATCACCGTCGTCGTGCAGGCCGCCCTAGATGAGGACGCCCCCTGGGGCGATCTCACCTCGGCCGTACTCATTCCCGAAGACGCCGTCGCGACGGCCAGTCTCGAAGCGCGCGAACCCGGCGTGTTCAGCGGCGGGGCCGTGTTCGCCGCAGCCTTCGCCCTGACCGACCCCCGCATCGAGGTGCACCAGTTCGTCGCCGACGGCGCCCCGTTCTCCCAGGGCGCCACGCTCGCCGAAGTGACCGGCCCGGCCCGCGGCATCCTGCAGGCGGAGCGCATCGGCCTCAACTTCGTGCAGCGGATGAGCGGAATCGCCACCCTGACCGCCCGGTACGTGGCCGAGACGGCTGGCACCCAGGCCCGCATCGTCGACACCCGCAAGACCACGCCCGGCCTGCGCGCTCTGGAGCGCCAGGCCGTGCGCGATGGCGGCGGCCAGAACCACCGGTTCAGCCTCTCCGACACCGTGATGGCCAAGGACAACCACCTCGCCGTGCTCGCCGCCGGACCGCACTGCCTCACCGAGGCGCTGCGCGCCGTGCGCGCACAGCTCTCGCACACCACCCACTTCGAGGTGGAGGTCGACCGCCTCGACCAGATCGAAGACGTACTCGCCGCCGGCATCGATACGATCATGCTCGACAATTTCAGCCCGGAGGATCTGCTGAAAGGCGTCACGCAGGTCGCCGGTCGCGCGATCGTCGAGGCGAGCGGCGGCGTGTCACTGGCGACGGTGCGTGAGATTGCGGCATCCGGTGTCGATGTCATCTCGGTCGGGGCGCTCACGCACAGCGTGCACTCGCTCGACCTCGGCCTCGATATCGCCATTCGGGTGAGCACGCCGGCTGGGTTCGCACTCTAGGCCCATGATCTATCTGGACAATGCCGCGACGACCCCGGTGCGTCGGGAGGCGCTCGAGGCCCTGTGGCCGCACCTGACCGGCAGTTTCGGCAACCCGTCGAGCCACCACCAGGTCGGCGAGGCGGCGGCTGCCGCGCTGCGGGAGGCGCGCACCAGCGTGGCCCGATCGCTCGGGTGTCGCCCCGGCGAGGTTGTGTTCACGAGCGGCGGCACCGAAAGCGACAACCTCGCAATCAAAGGGATAGCCCTTGGCGCACCGCGCGGCCGCCACCTGGTCACCACCAAGATCGAGCACGAAGCTGTGCTGGAATCCTGTGACTACCTGCGCCGGCTGCACGGTTTCGAGATCACGCTGCTGCCAGTGGATGCGGCCGGCCGCGTCGACCCCGCCGGCCTGGCCCGCGCACTCCGCCCCGACACGACCCTCGTCTCGGTGCACTACGCCAACAACGAGGTCGGCACCGTGCAGCCCCTCGCCGAGCTCGCCTCAGAGGCCCGCGCGGCCGGCGTGCCGTTCCACACCGATGCGGTGCAGGCCGGCGGCTGGCTCGACCTCGACGTCACGAGGCTCGGCGTCGACGCGCTGAGCCTGTCCGGCCACAAGCTCGGCGCTCCCCCCGGCATCGGAGCGGTCTTTCTGCGCGGTCGCCTCCCCATCGAACCGCTCCTGCACGGCGGCGGCCAGGAGCGCGGCAAACGCAGCGGCACCGAGAACGTTGCCGGGGCGGTCGCCCTGGCCGTGGCGCTGCGCCTTGCGGTCGAAGAACGCTGTGACGCCGCGAGCCGCACGAGCGCCCTCCGCGACGAGTTCATCGGGACCGTGCTGCGCCAGACCCCGTCCGCCCGGCTCACCGGTCATCCGAGCGAACGCCTGCCGGGTACCGCCTCGTTCGTGTTCCCGGGCACGAGCGGCGAGGCGGTGCTGCTCGAGCTCGAACAGCGCGGCATCGTCTGTTCGAGTGGGTCCGCCTGCGCGGCCGGAAGCAGCGAGCCCTCGCACGTGCTCACGGCGATGGGCATTTCGGCCGACGTCGCCCAGACCGCGGTGCGGTTCACGCTGGGCGCTGGTACGACGGCGGCGGAGGCGGCCGCGGCCGCGGCATC
The DNA here is from genome assembly GCF_004402535.1 of Cryobacterium glaciale. GTDB lineage: Bacteria > Actinomycetota > Actinomycetes > Actinomycetales > Microbacteriaceae > Cryobacterium > Cryobacterium glaciale. Next base: position 47,110 of record NZ_SOEY01000028.1, read on the forward strand.
CGTTCAGGCCGCCGTTACCGCGGTTGCCAGTCTCGGTGCCTGAATTACTGACAACGAGAGCATGACCTGATATTGTCATGACAACTGGCCAAAGCTCTTGGCTTTGTCGGCGAAGGGGTCACATGAGCGTGCAGGACGAAAAGACCTTACCCATGGGAATGTTCATGGACCTGGAGCGATCCGGCCCGATTCCCCTGTATTTTCAGGTTTCCCAGCGCATCGAGAAGGCCATCCTCAGCGGCGAACTGCCCGCCGGGTCACGTCTGGAGAACGAGGTCGCCCTCGGCCAGCGGCTGGGCCTCAGCCGCCCCACCGTGCGCCGCGCCATCCAGGAAATCGTCGACAAGGGTCTGCTCGTGCGTCGTCGCGGCATCGGCACGCAGGTCGTGCACGGCCAGGTGACCCGCAAGGTCGAACTGACGAGCCTCTACGACGACCTCACGAACACGCACAAGGTGCCATCCACCCATCTGCTGACCCTGGAATCGCAGCCAGCGGATGCGAAAACCGCCGAGCGCCTCGGAGTCGACGAGGGAAGTCCCACGCTCCACCTGCGCCGGGTGCGCCTGGCCGATGACGTACCGGTAGCCGTCATGGAAAACTGGCTCCCCGAAGACTTCATTGGTATCGAACCCCATGATCTCGTCGAACACGGCCTGTATCAGGTACTGCGTTCGCGCGGTGTGACCATGCGCGTGGCCCGCCAGCACATCGGAGCCCGCAAGTCCACCAACGAAGAATCCGCCCTGCTGGAGATCGAGAAGAACTCGGCCCTGCTCACGATGGACCGCACCGCCTTCGACAACTCCGGTCGCGCGGTCGAGTTCGGCCAGCACTGCTACCGTCCAGACCTCTACTCCTTCGAAGTGACCCTGGTCGAGAAGTAGCAGGATCCAGCATGCGCATCGGAATCGTCGGCTACGGCACGGGCGGAAAACACTTTCACGCACCCTTCATTCAGGCAGCACACGGCATTGAACTCGTCGGCGTTGTCGCCCGATCGGCTGCCGCCCGCGCTGCGGTCGAAGCCGACCTGCCCGGCGTACCGATCTACTCCAGTCTCACGAGCCTGCTGGCAGCGGGAGTTGACGCCGTCACCATCACGACACCGCCGTCGACTCGCCACGAACTGGTCCTGGAAGCGATCGATGCTGGCGTCAGTATCGTCGCCGACAAACCCTTCGCGCCGAACGCGGTCGGCGGGCGCGAGCTGGCCGAGGCGGCCGCCCGCGCCGGCGTCATGCTCAACGTGTACCACAACCGCCGCCGCGACGCCGATATCCTCACCCTCGCATCCGTGCTCGCCTCGGGTCGACTGGGTCAGGTCTGGCGCGTGCACTCGTTGATGGACTTGGACGATCCGGCCACCATGGAGACCGGTCCGACCGGGGGCCTGCTTCGAGATGTTGGCAGCCACCTGATCGACCAGATGTTGTGGCTGCTGGGCCCCGCCACGCACGTCCACGCAACCCTGGACCTGACCGACCGATTCGGAGACGTCACCGACTGCGGCTTCATCGTGACGCTCACCCACTCATCCGGAGTGACGTCAACGGTCTCGTCCAGCAAGCTCAATCACGTATCGACGCGTGAGTTTCGCGCCTACGGGAGCGAGGGCAGCTACGTGTCATCGGGCACGGATGTGCAGGCACAGGCTCTCTTTGCCGGCCACCGTCCCGCGGATTTGCCCCACACGTGGGGATTCGATGCCCCCGAGTATTGGGGCACCCTCGCCACCGCGACCGCGACCCTCACGGTTCCGTCCGAGCAAGGCAACTACGCCGACTTCTACACAGAATTCGCGCGGGCTGCCCGAGGCGACGGTCCCGAACCCGTGCCAGCCAGTGAAGGCGTTCGCACGCTGGAAGTCCTGGATGCCGCGTTCCTCAGCGCCGAGCGAAACTGCATCATCACTCTCTGAGCGGATGCGCCTCGGCGGCGATGGCGATGTGGAGCGTGTCGACCGCGACCCGCAGCCCCTCGAGCCGGCCCAGGGACGCATCCTCGTGTTCGATGGCCAGGTCGGTCTCGGGAGCGACCCGGGCGAGCGTCGCGACGAATCGATTCCAAAATTCCTGGTCGTGGCCCAGTCCGACGGCCACGAAATCCCAGGCTGAGTCCTGCGGCCACTCGCACAGCGTGTACTTACCACCGAGAGACAGTGGATGCTCCGCCGCGGGTACCCGACGGAACCGGTCGTCGAGCACACCGTGGATCGCGACGGCTTCGTTGATTCGGATGTCTTTGGCGGCAGCGCAGTAGACGAGCTCACCGAGGTATTCCATGGCTTTGATCGGATCGATCTGTTGCCAGAACAAGTGTGATGGGTCCATTTCGGCCCCCACGTGGGTCGCATCGATGGCGTCGACGAGGCGCACCAGCGTGGAGGGATTGAAGACCACGTTCTGCGGGTGCATTTCGATGGCCACCCTGACGTCGTGCGCTGCGGCGAACTCGTTGACGCGGCGCCAATACGGAATCACGACTTCCTGCTACTGGTAGTCGAGCGTGTCCATGTCCACACTGTTCCACGGGTTCACAGCCCACGAAGGGTGCAGTCCCCCGGCGTGGGCAGCCGGCAGCCCCGACATCGTGATCACGCGTTTCACGCCGAGTCGATGTGCCACAGAGATTGAGGTGAAGACGTCCTGCCCCTGGACCAGGCCGACTTCGGGATCGGGATGGAGCGGGTTGCCGTTGGAGTTCAGGGCGGTGAGCGTGAGACCGCATTCGTCGAACAATTCCAGATAGTCGTCCCTGGCGCTCTCACTCGCCATGAGGGCGTCGATCGGCAGGTGCGGCGGCGGCAGGAATCCGCCGGAGTTGATCTCGGCACCGTTCTAGCCCAGTTCTACCAGGGCGTCGAGCGCCTCTGGCAGGTCGCGGTCGTGCAGGATTGCCGTGTAGACGCCGAGTTTCATCATCTTCTCCAGAAGTAGTTGTGCGAGCAGGAACAGGTACTGAGAACGCCCAATCGACTGTGGCCCCGGCGTTTCCGCCGGGGCCACAGTCAACAGGGCGTCAGTTAGAACGTTCCCTGACGGAATCGAGCCAGACCGACGGCACCTTCGACGACGGCGGCGGTCAGTTCTTCGACGCTCGTGTCTTCGCGGCGCGCATCCATGATCTTCTTGCCATGGTTCATCACGATGTGGCGGTCACAGACCTGGAATGCATGGTGCAGGTTGTGGGTGACCAGCACGGAGCTCACGCCCTCGCCCTTCAACTGGGTGAGGTAGCCGAGCAGAGCCTCGGTGGCACGCACGGCCAGCGCGGAGGTCGGCTCGTCCAGAATGAGCAGACTTCGCTTGAAGTGCACCGCCCTGGCGATGGCCACGGCCTGCGCCTGCCCGCCCGAGAGTGAACTCACGAGCTGTTTTGGGCTCTTGATTCCCTCAATGGTCACGACGCTGTCGAGAACGTCGGCAGCAACGGCATCCATCTCTTTCATCTTCATGAAGCCGAACCGGTTGGTCACCTCACGGCCCATGAAGATATTCCGGGTGATTGTCATCTGGGGTACGAGAGCGGAATCCTGGAAGATGGTCTCAACGCCCAACCGTTCAGTGACGTTTCGATTCATCTTGTCGATTTTCTGGCCGTCCCAGAAAAAGTCGCCGACGGTCGAATCCACCACACCGGACATGATCTTGACCAGGGTGGACTTTCCGGCACCGTTGTCGCCGAGAAGTCCGACGACCTCGCCCTTACCGATTTCAAACGACACGTCGTTGAGGACGGTGTTCGGGCCGTATTTCTTGGATACGCCTTCAATTCGAAGCAGTGCCTCGCTCATCGCGCTTTCCCTTCCATGAGCTTGTTGAAGATGGCCGCGATAACGATGGTGACGCCGACGAACAGAGTGATGTAGAAGCCGGGCGCCTTCGCTAGCAGCAGACCGTTGCGAATGAGCTCGATCAACGCAGCGCCGACGATGATTCCGATGACGCTGCCGCGACCGCCCGTCAGGGAGGTGCCACCGACGACAGCGGCGGCGATCGCAAAGAGCGTGAAGTCTTCGGTCGCTGTACCACCGGGCTGGATGGAGGAGGTACGCACCGCTATCAAAATGGCCGCGAACCCGACCAGCCCGCCGAAGATGGCGAAGGACATGAGCTTGACTTGCTTGGACTTGATGGAGATGGCCTCGGCCGCGGCCGGGTTACCGCCGACGGCGAAGATGTGGTTGCCGAGTTTGTGCCGGTGCATGAAGAACCAAGCCAGAACACCGATGATGAGCAGCCACACCAGCTGGGACCGGAACGAACCAAAGTTGTGCGCAAACAGGTACTCCATGGTGCCCTCGCGCGATGTGGTCAGCGCGGCGGGTGACGTGCCGTTGATGAAAATACCGGCGCCCATCCAGAAGAAGCTCATGCCCAGGGTGGCGATGAAGGACGGGATCTTCGTGTAAACGACAATGATTCCGTTGACAAGCGCTACGGCGACACCGGTGCCGATGCCGGCGGCGATGCCAAGCCACAAACCGGCAGCTTCCGAGGTCTTGATGAACACGATGGCGCTGAGGGTGATATTCGCACCGAGGGAGAGATCGAACTCCCCGGCAATCATCAGGATGCCGGCGGCGAGACCCAGGATGGCCAGCACCGGCACACTCTGCGAGATCACGCCCGACAGGTTGTTGGGGTTGAGGAAGGCGAAGCCGGTGGGAGAGATCAGGCTCGCGATGACGTAGCCGGCGAGGAGCACGACCAGAACGATGCTGATCTCGAGTGCGCCGCGACCGCGAATGAACTGCAGGTTGTAGTTCATCCGGCCGAAGAACGAGGCGGGCTCACCGGCCGGTTTGCGCCTGACCGAGATCGCTTCGGTCGGAAGCGGCACTTCGAGGATGGGGCCTCTACGGCCGGGGATTTTGTCTGACATGGCTTCTTTCCTTTGAGCACATGAGATGAAGGTGCCGGGGAGTTTCTGAGGTGTGGAGTGCGCCGGGGCCGATCGACGAGGAGACGATCAGCCCCGGCCACTGTCGTGAAAACAACCGACTGCAGCTACTGGCTAGCGGCCAGCCGTGCCGAGCCGATTACCAGCGGATGCCCTGGAGATCCTCTGCCTCGATGTTTTCGACGGTCTCGTCCGTGATCAGACCGAGACCACCGGAGTTGATGTTCGCCGGCGAGAAGCCGAAGTCCAGCGAGAGGACACCCTGCATGGTGGACTGGAAGCCCTGGACGTAGCCCTGTTGGTCTGCGGTGGCGAGGATGACGCCGTCCTTCAGTCCCTGGACGATCTGGGGAGCCGTGTCAAAACCGATGATCGTCACATCGCTGAGGCCAGCGGCCTCGAGAGCAGCGGGCAGGTTGCGGTGCGGGGTGCCGCCGACGGGAATTACAGCCTTGACGTCGGGGTTAGCGACGAGCCACGAAGTCAGTGCGTCGAGCGCGCCGGCATCGTCGCCGCCCACTCGGAGCCACTGGTCTTGCGGAAGAACGCCGATACCGGCCTCGTCGAGAACGTCGAAGGCGCCGCCGCCACGCTGGAGCGCGTAGGGCTGGTCGGGCTCTTCGGCCGTGATGAGCACCTTGTCGCCGGGCGCAACCTTGTCAGAGTCGAGGAGGGCCTGGCCGACGATGCCTCCGACTTCATAGAAGTCCTGGCCTACGAATCCGGAAACGCACTCGCCGGCAGTTTCGGGGGCAGGAACGTTGTACGAGACCACGGTGATGCCGGCATCGTGGGCCTGGCAGGCCACGTCGACCCAGGCTTCGCCTTCGTTGAACGGCATGAAGATCACGGCGGGGTCGGTGGCGATGGCGGTCTGGACCAGGGTCACCATGGTTGCGGGGTCCGCGTCAGCGGTCTGGTGGGTGAGGTTGAGGTTGCCCAGCTTCGCAGCATCCTCTGCGCCGGCGAGAATCTGGGCCCAGAAGGCGTCCGATGCCGGGTTGTAGTAGGTGATGAAGTACGCGTCGCGGTTCTCGGCGCGGGCGCCGAAGCCCGACTCCAGACCGGAAGCGCTGGAGGAGGCCGAGGTCGTTTCGGTTCCGGTGCAGGCGGCCAGGCCGAGCATGGCCGTGCTCGCGACAGCCACGGCGACGAGGCCGCGTTTGGTGGAGAGAGTGAGTTTCACGTCGTTGTGTCCCTTTCAAAAGAACGGAGTGTGAGTTGTGCTGTCCTGCCGGGGGGTGAAGAGCAGCTGCACTGCAAAAAACTGGCGATTTCGGCGGGGACCGGATGGCGACAGATTCTTTGTTAGGACATTCTTACGTCATTAACTCGAGCGGCGCAAGCCCCGAAATTGCCGAGTTGGTTATCCGTTATCAAACGGTGACAAACGGGACGGTGGGATGGGCGGAACTCCGCAAGACGGCGGGGACGTTACGATGAAATTTGCGCCGAAAGGACCCACCGTGATCGACACGTCATCCGCACCATCGCCCCGCGAAGGCGCACGGCCGCCGACGATGGCCGATGTCGCTGAACGGGTCGGCGTGTCTCGCCAGCTCGTTGGGCTCGTGTTTCGAAATGCTGCGGGTGTCGGCGCCGATACCCGCGAGAAGATCTTGGAGGCCGCTCGCGTTCTGGGCTACAGCCCGAACACGGCGGCCCGCGCCTTGCGCGCCGGTTCGACCAAATACATCGGGGTCATCTTCGATCCCGCCCACTCGGCTCCGGTCGAAATCATCGAGTGGCTCTATGCCTTCGCCCATGAATCCGGCTACCGGATCGTGGTCAGCGCGCTGACACCGATCAGGGAGGAGAGCGAGGCGATCACCGAGATCGTTGGCCATCGATGCGAAGCTCTCATCCTGATCGCCCCACGATCGTCACCGGAGTTGCTGCGTCGCGTTGCCGGGCAGATTCCCATTGTCGTCATCGGTCGGGGCATCCCCAACAGTGAATTCGACCTCGTTCGCTCGCAGGGCGCCAGCGGAATCGACTCCGTCGTGACACACCTGGCCGGCCTCGGTCATACCGAAATCACCTACGTGCACGGCGTGGACATGCTGGATGGCGCCTTGCGGCTGTCCGGCTATCGTTCGGCTGTGCAGCGGCTCGCCCTCACCGAGCAAATCGTCGAAATTCGAGGGGACTACACCGAAGAATGCGGGGCGACCGCTGCGCGCATCCTGCTTGCCCGCGCGGCGCTCCCGACCGCCATCGTCTGCAATAACGACCAGGCCGCCCTCGGCCTCAGCCACACCCTCGCGGCCGCCGGGGTGCGAATTCCAGCGGATGTCTCGATCACCGGATTCGACGACAGTCGCGTCGCCCGCCTGTCGTTCATGAACCTCACGACGGTGCGTCAGGACCCCAAAGAGGTCGGCGAAGCCGCCATAGCCGCGGCCATCCGCCGGATCACCGGCAGGGGGGCGACGGGAACCGAAGTTTTCACGAGCGCCCGGCTGGTCGTTCGCGGCAGCACAGCCGTTCCCGCGCGGTAGTCAGCTGCCTTACCAGGCCAGCGCACCTAGACCAGTGCGAGAAGGCCGCGAGCCCATTTAACCGCGCCGTCGTTCGGAAGTGATCCATCGCAGGCGTCGTGACGGCCATAGACCCCCACCCGCTCAGCGCCGAGTTCGGTGAATCGACGGTCGATGATCTCGCTGCCCTGGCTGTAGGTCTCGTAGGTGCTGTTGCCCAGCCCGAACATGGCATAGCGGATGCCCGACAGGTCCGGCTGCTCGCTGCCTAGCGCCTCGAAGAGGGGCTTGGCGCCACCGGGGAGTTCCCCGTCGCCGTGCGTGGAGCAGACGACGAGGTAGAAGTCGTCGGTATTGAAGTCGGCGACGTCAAAATCTGACATGTCGTAGACGGAGACCTCCCGATCTCCCTCCAGCTCGGCGGCCAGGTCTTCGGCGACCAATTCGGCATTGCCGGATTCGGTTCCGTAGAGGATGACGGTTGTGCTCATGAACGTTCCATTCTCGTGGTGGAGGTCAATACGGGCAGTCCGGCGAATCCGGGCTTGCTTGGGGAAAACTCGCCGGCGTCCGCGGCGGCACCGATGGCGTCGGCCACCATCTTCGCGTCGGTACGGTTGGCGGGAATCGTGCCCTGCGGTCCGCGTCGGAGCCAGCCGACGCAATACAGCCCGGCCCCCAGACGCCCGATGTCGAGGTCGGTATCGACGGATTCGTGCAGGTGACGACGCAGCGGGGCATCCTCTGATTCGAGAAAGCCGATGGCCGTGAGCACGGAGTCCGCTGCCAGCCGCACTCTCGACCGGCTGCCGTCCGTGCTGCGCAGCAGTACGCCCTCAACCGAGTCGCCGCCGTCGATTCCTTCCGGCACCCAGCCGAAGTGAAACCGAACGGTGCGGGCATCCGCCTGAACAGATTCTTCGATGAGGCTGACGACGGCGTCCCGCTTCGCAGCGTCCCCACTCGCTGCGTTCTGCGGCTCGGAATCGACCTCGGTCAGCTCATTCGGGTCCGCCAAAAAGCGCACACGGGATATCTTGGCCAGTTCGCGAATCATGGCGGCATCAAATTTGGCCCGGTGCAGGCTGGATCGGCCAATGACATCGATGTGACTGACCGGCCCGGCGGTGATCGCGTTGACCACGTCATTGGGCACGCCATGGCCACGCAGGTCCTGCGCCGACATCAGTAGCATCCGCACCAGGTCGATGGCGACGTTGCCCTGGCCGACGATCGCCACTCTCTGGCCGAACACCACACCCTCGGCACTCTCGTCGGGGTGGCCGTTGATCAGGCGGGTGAGCCGCCCCGAGCCGTAGATTCCGGCCAGGGCGGTGCCGACCAGTGGCACGCCCACCGCCGGGCCAGGGATGTCGAGTGCCCGATCGGCCGACAGCCCGGTGGCGAGCACGACGACGGTGAACGCTGCCCGCAACTGGTCGACGGTAACCTGACGGCCGATTTCGGTGCCCCCGACGAAGCGCACACCGCCCTGTTCGAAGAGGCGGTCAAACTGCCGAGTCACCGCTTTCGTGCCGACGTGATCGGGCGCCACTCCGTAGCGAACGAGCCCGTAGGGCAGCTCCAGCCGATCGAAAATCACGATTTCGGCAGTCGGCCAGCGTTTGCGCAGGAAATGCGCGACATAGCAGCCCGACGGTCCACTACCGACGATCGCGATGGAGTATGCGGCGGAAGCACTCGAGTTGTCCACTGCACTCATTGCTGCTGCTCCTTCGTAGTGTTTGGTGCCGATTCGAACTTTGTCAGGTCAATATAGCATCATTTACTAGCACGTGCTAGTGCGTACTTCAATCGCCGACGAAGAACCGATACGAGGCGCTGAAGCCCACGGCGTTTGCGTTGGCGCCGCAGCGGCTGCGGGCGGCATGGTCCTCCCGACGGTAGGCCAGGCGTCGGGGCGGTCACTCCTCCACGTCGGAGACGGGGCACTTTCGTGCGGATCAACCGCGTCGGCGAGCCGCATTCTGCTTGGCGGACACCGTGTAGATCGCACCGGTCGTCACGTTTTCCTCGAGCTCCTCGAGGGTGCGACCCCGGGTCTCCGGCGTTTGCGTTGCCACGAAGACCAGAGCGACGACCCCGACCGCGGCGAACAGGAAGAACGTCCCTGTGATGCCTGCCGCCTCCACCAGGGTGAGGAAGTACAGCGAGAGAAATCCGTTGGTCAGCCACAGTGCGAAGATCGACACACCGATGCCGAAGCCGCGCATGTGCAGCGGGAAGATCTCCGACAGATAGACCCATATCGCGATGTTGAGAAACGTCTGCACGGCGCCAACGAAGGCCACGACGAGAAACAGGATGATGTAAGGACGGATCGGGTTTCCCACGGGCAGCATCAGCGACGCAAACCCGATCAGCAAGTGGCACGTGGTCGTCAGCGCGAAGCCGATGATGAACGTCTTGCGTCGGCTGATGCGGTCAATCAGGGAGAGGGCTATCAGACCGCCGATCACCGCGATCACCCCGGGAGCAACGTTCGCGATGAGGGCAGCGCTCTGATCAAACCCGGATTCGATGAGTACGGTCTGACCGAAGTACATGATCGAGTTGATTCCGGTGAGCTGCTGGGCGATACCCATTCCAATCCCGATGAGCAGGATGCGCAAAAGGTTCTTGTTGGTAAGGATCGAACGCCAGCCAATTTGATTCGTCTCGCGCTCCGCATTGGTGATGTTCTCCACCTCGGCAAGTTCAGCTTCGGCATGATTCTCCGGGCGAATGGTTCGTAGGATCGTGAGAGCCTCACCGGTTCGGCCCTTCTCGACCAGCCAACGTGGAGACTCAGGCATCCGCAGCATGCCGAAGAAGAGCACGATCGCGGGGACGACGCACACCGCCAACATGATGCGCCAGACGCCCGGCACGTCCCCCCAGATTGTGCCGATGATCGCATTCACGACAAAGGCGGCCAGCTGGCCAACGACGATCATGAGCTCATTGCGGCCCGCAAGCGACCCGCGGATCTCGTACGGCGCCATCTCCGCGAGGTACACCGGCACGACACCGGATGCGCCACCGACCGCGAGCCCGAGGAGAATGCGTCCCCCGACAAGAATTTCGAAGTTCGGCGTAAACACACAGACGAGCGCTCCGACGAAGAACAGCGCCGCAAGCAGAATGATCGTCCTACGGCGACCCCACGAGTCGGCAATGCGACCGCCGACAAGGGCACCGATCGCCGCAGCGAACACGAGCGAACTGGTGACGACACCCTCGGTAAAGACGGTTAGCCCCAGCTCTTCGGACATCGGGCGCAGGGCGCCATTGATAACGCCCGTGTCATAGCCGAAGAGAAGACCGCCGAACGTGGCGATGAGAGCGACGATACCGAGGCGTTTGCGATACGGCCCGGGCGTCAGCGGAGGCAATCCAGGTGTGCTCGACGTTCCAGCGTGAGTATCGGAACTCGTCATCTCGACTCCTTCGTCTGGGACTACGGCGATGAAGCCCAGAATATATTCATATTACCGTCTCATATGACAGTATGTCCTGTCAAATACGCCGAATCTAAGGCAGGGCAGGGACGGCAAGCTCGCCGGTGAGGTACTGCGCGCGACCGAACCCGAAGGACCAGTCCTGCGGGCCGCTCTCCACGTAGCCTATGAACACGTCTTCCCCCGCAACACCGACCGCTGCAAGGCACAGGGCGATCTCGCTGTAAAGAGCCTGCTTCTCCGCGTCGCTGCGACCACGCTGCGTAAAGATCTGGATGATCACCGGATCGGTCCGCTCAAAACCGAGGCCGGCATCCTCGGCGATAATCGTCGCCGCCGGACGAATAGTCACAACCTGGAAGCGGTCACGGACGGGGATGCCGTAGACGGCGACGATGGCGACGTGCACGGCGTCGGCAACGGCGGCGGAGTTCGTGCGGGCTTCACTGTGGTCGATGCGAACGAGGGGCATGGGTTCTCCAATAATTGCAAATTCGGTGCGCTCGAGAGTGCACGGCTCATCCAACCAGAATCAGGATTTCTCAGGGGCCGACCTGCCGGTTGAGGCAATGGCATCCGTCATCGTTTCGCGCTGATAAATGGCCGTCTCGTCCGCCGTCTCGTCCTCCGCGAACACACTTGAGACCATCACGGTGTCTGGCCGGTCGAGAAACCCGATCTCCCTGAGTCCGCCGAAGAACTCGGGCCAGTTCACATCTCCGTCCCCCATTTTAAGGTGTTGGTGCACCCGCACCGCGTTGCCGGGCGGGTTGGTGATGTATCGCAATCCGTGGGAGGCGTGGTGATTCATGGTGTCGGAAACGTGCACCAGGCCGAGCTTGTCTCCGGCCGCGCGCATGATTTCCAGGGGGCTGTTGCCGTAGTGGAACGTGTGCGAGGCCACGTAGACGAAACCGACGTTCTTCGAATTGATGCCACGAATCACCCGCAAGGCCGCGAGGCCGTCTTCGACGAAGTCATCGGGGTGCGGATCGATCAGCACCCGGATCCCCTCACGCTCGATGATGGGCACGAGCTCCTCCATCGACCGGTAGAAGGCGCGTTCCGATTCCTCAGCCAGCTCGGGCCGGCCGCTGAATTCGGTGTTCATCGTCTCAACCCCGAGCTCCACCGTGATCTGAATCGCCCGTTTCCAGTAGCGTACGGCCGCTTCCCGAGCGTCTTCGTCGGGACCAGACCAGCGCAGAACCGGCAGAACGGATGCGACGCCCACTCCGGCATCCGTGCACGCCGTCTTGAATGCCTGCACGAGCTCATCGTCGGCCTTCGGATGGTTGAAGAACGGAATAAAATCGGCGTGCGGAGTGAGCTGCAGCCACTTGTAGCCGAGGTCCGCGGCGAGCCGGGGAAACTCAAGCAGCGCGTGCGAGTGATGGAACGGTGTGGGGTCGAGTGCGATCTTCACGGTGGCCTTTCGAAAACTTGGGGTGGGTGAAGGCTAGTTGTAGAACGCGGGACGCTCGGCGTAGACGACGTCGACGCGCTCACCCGTGGTGAGGGCCGTGACTCCGGCCGCGCAGGCCGCGGAGGCGAGGTAGCCGTCCCAGGCGCTCGGTCCGTCGATCTCTCCGCGCTTGGTGGCGTTCACCCAACGTTGGATCTGGCTGTCGTAGGCGGCCGCGAACCGAGTCTTGAAGCTCGCGTTCTCGACTCCGCCGTAACGGCCGTCCTGCCACAGCGTCATTCCGGTGGTGCGGCCGATCTCGGCGATTGCCTTCTGAAAGACGGCCTCGGTCTTGACCTGGTAACCGAACTGCACGCTGACGTTCATCTCGACGTTGGCCAGCACTCCGCTCTCGGTGTACAGCAGCACGAAGATCGGCTCGTTCAGGTGGTCGGGCGACAGGGTGTTGCGTTTGCCATGCTTGACCTCGATAGCCACGATCGGCGAATCGGTGAGGTAGCGCACCACGTCGATCTCGTGCACCACCGAGTCTTCGATCAGCATGGTATTCGTGTACGAGTCGGGCACCGTTCCGTTCCGGTGCGCGCAGTTGAGGGCGAGCAGCTCCCCCGCGGTGCCACCGGCGATCAACTCCCGCAATTCCATGTATTCCGTATCGAAGCGGCGCATGAAACCTACCTGGATGAGCTTTTTACCGGTCGCCTGTTCCGCTTCGAGAATGCGCAGGGATGCCTCTGGCGTCGGGGTCAGCGGCTTCTCGCAAAGGATCGGGATGCCCGCAGCGAGGGCGGGTAAGAGGACCGGCTCGTGGAACTGGCCGGGTGTGGCGATCAGCACGGCCTCGACGACTCCGGCAGCAAGAGCGTCGTCCAACGTGGTGAAATGCACCGCACCGGGAGCGTGTGCCAGTGCGGCCTGAGCGCGACCCTCGTCGGGTTCGACGATGGCGCTGACCCGGGCACCGGCAATGCGTTCAGTGATGCGGATGACGTGGTCGGCTCCCATGAGACCGGCACCGACGACGGCAATGTTGAGATCAGGCATAGTTCTTCCTTTGAAACGTTTGGGTTGGGATAGAGACGGATGCTGCGCAACTTAACGGATGCGGGCGGCCTGGGTACAGCTGAAGATGTGTTCACGGGTGCGCTGGGCGATCGGGAACGGAAAGTCGATGGCGCAGCCATACATGTCCTGCTCGATGATGGCGAACATGTCCGGGTTGATTTCAGCAGCCTTTTCGATGATCGGTGCCAGCTCCGGCACGCCGTCGAATCCCGGCTCCGTCATGACGCCGAGCGCGACGGCGTCAACGAACGCCATGTCGTTTTTCAGCACATCGGCCAGAATGTCGGGTTCAACCTGCTTGAGGTGAAGGTAGCCGATGCGGTCGGGGTAGGCCGTCATGAGCTTGACGTTGTCGCCCAGGTAGTACGCGAAATGCCCCGTGTCGAGGCAGAGATTGGTGAAGGCCTGGTCGGTCTCCTGGAGAAAACGTTCCACCTCGCGATAGGTGCCAACATGGCTGTCCGCGTGCGAGTGGAATTGCTGCTTGATTCCATACTCTTCGAGCAGGGCCTGGCCGAGCTTGTCGTGGCCGGCAGCGAGCTTCTTCCACTGGTCATTGTCGAGGTTTCGCGATTCGAGCACCTCGGCCGTGGCATCGGAACGCCACAGGTCCGGGATCACAACGAGGTGTTCGACACCCAGCTGGGAGACGAGCCCGGCAACGTCGAGCGCCTGGTCCCAGGCCCGCTTCCATTGGTCCTCACCCTTGTGAAAACCGGTGAAGACGGTGCCAGCCGACAGTTTCAGGTCTCTCTTGGCCAGCTCATCGGCGAGCTGCGCCGGATCGGTGGGGAGATAACCGAAAGGGCCGAGTTCCAGCCAGTGGTAGCCGGCAGCCTGCACCTCGTCGAGAAAACGTTCCCACGGAATCTGCTTCGGGTCGTTCGGAAACCATACGCCCCACGAGTCGGGAGCGGTGCCGATGCGAATCTGGGATTCCGACATGACTAGTTGTTCCTTTCGAGGGCGCCGTGGCCGAGAAGCGGCTTCTGGCGGGACTGGTGTGCAAGATACTCGGTGCGAGCCTGCTGAGTACTGGGCAGGGTGGAGACGGCGGCGACGGGTACGTCCCACCAGCCTTCGCCGTCCGGTGCATAGAGTTGTGGGTCGTTGTTGATGTGGATCATGGTGGCGCGGGTCGAAGCCTTGGCCGTCTTCATGGCGGCGGACAGGTCGGCGATCGCGTTGGCACTGGGTTCGATTGAAATCACATCGAGGCCGTAGCTGGCGGCATTCGCGGCCAGGTCGATCGGCAGGATTTCGCCCTGCTCGAAGTTGTTGCCCGCCTTGTCCTGGTAGCGGTACAGGGTGCCGTAGCGTTGCGATCCGACGTCCTCGCTGAGGTGTCCAATCGAGGCGTAGCCGTGGTTCTGGATCAGCACGATGATGAACTTGATGCCTTCTGCGACAGCCGACACGATCTCGGAGTGCATCATGAGATACGAGCCGTCGCCGACCATCACGATGGAATCGCGGGTCGTGTCGGCCCTGGCGACTCCGATGCCGCCGGCGATCTCGTAGCCCATGCAGGAAAAGGCGTATTCCACGTGGTAGCCGAGGTCGTCGCGCACGCGCCACAGCTTGTGCAGATCGCCCGGGAGCGAACCGGCGGCGCAGACGACGACATCTCGGGGGTCGGAGGCCTGCTGCACGGCACCGATGATCTCGGCCTGGCTCGGCAGTGCCAGCCGGCGGTCCACAAACGACTCATCGACGGCGGCATCCCAGGTGGCCTTCTCCCGGGTGTAGTCCGACTTGAAGTCGGCCGAGACGTGGAATCCCTCGAGGGCCGCGGTGAGTTCAAGAAGCGACTCACGGGCATCCGCTACGACGGGGATGGCGCTGCCGTGCTTGAACGCGTCGAAGGAGGCGATGTTGATATTGATGAATCGCACGTCGTCATGTTGGAAGGCCGTGCGGCTCGCAGCGGTGAAGTCGCTGTAACGGGTACCGATGCCGATGATCAGATCGGCCTGAGCCGCCGCGCGGTTGGCGGCGGTCGTTCCGGTAGCACCGACCGAACCGAGGTTCTGGGCGTGGTCCCAGCTGAGCGAGCCGACTCCGGCCTGCGACATGCCCACCGGAATGCCGGTGGCTTCAACGAATTCGCGCAGCGCCGCGGTCGCATCGGAGTAGATCACGCCGCCACCGGCGATGATCATGGGGCGTCGGGCGCTGGAGATGGCCCTGGCGACCTCGGCAATGATGCCGCGGTCCGGGCGAGGGCGACGAACGTGCCACTCGCGGTCGGCGAGGAATTCCGTCGGAACCTCGACGAGTTCGGCCTGGACGTCTTCCGGAAGGGCGATGGTGACGGCGCCGGTCTCGACCGGGTCGGTCAACACGCGAAGGGCACCGAGCGCGGCCGAAAACAACTGCTCGGGGCGGTTGACCCGGTCAAAGAAGCGCGAGAGTGGCTTGAAGGCATCGTTGACGCTCATGCTCGCGTCGTGCGGAAGCTCGAGCTGCTGCAGTACCGGGTCTGACACGCGGGTGGCGAAGGTGTCGGAGGGTAGCAGCAGCACCGGAAGCCGATTGGTCGTCGCGACCGCCGCGCCCGTCAGCATGTTGGTTGCACCGGGGCCGACGGAGGCCGCGCAGGCGAAAGTGGAACGGCGACGGGTCATGCGGGAGTAGGCGATGGACTCGTGCACCATTCCCTGCTCGTTGCGGGCCTGGTGGTACGGCATCAGGGTGGGGTCCTCGACGGACAGTTGTTTGAGGGCCTGGCCGATGCCGGCGACGTTGCCGTGCCCGAAGATTCCGAAGGTGCCGACGATGGTGCGCTCACGGACGTCACCGTCAACGGTGTACTGGTGGGCGAGGAACTCGATGAGCGCCTGGCTGACTGTCATACGTCGGGTTGTCACAGCGTTGTGTCCTTTCGGTGGTGCCGCGTTCGCGAGCAGGAGAAGTTATGAGGTGTACGGAAGCCGGGAGTCGAATTCCTGGCCGACCCAGGTGTCCCTGATCCAGCCGTGCGCCGGGTCATCGCTGATGCGCCACGAGCGGTCGGGGTCCGGTCCGGCCATGACATTGAGGTAGTAGAGGTCGTAGCCTGGGGCGGCAACGCAGGGACCGTGCCAGCCGAATGGCACGAGTGCGACGTCGCCGGTGTGGACCTCAGCCATGATGTCGATCGCGCCGGCCTCCGAGGAGTACGTGCGCATGAGGCCGAACGGGTTCGCAGTGTCCGGCGCGGTCTGGCCGCGGGTGACGTGGCTCTCGAAGTAGTAGATCTCTTCCAGCTTCGACTCCACACCGTCCCGGTATTCGTCGTGCTTGTGCGGCGGGTAACTCGACCAGTTCTCGGCCGGGGTGATCACCTCACAGACGATCAGTCGGTCGGCATCGAGGCTCGCCGGGGTGCCGAAATTGTGCACCTGGCGGCTCGACCGGCCAGCCCCGCGCAGCTCGATCGGGACATCCGCTTTGGGAATATGAGCCACTGGAAGCGCCTGATCCGTCGGCGCCTCGGCCACCGCCACCCGGCCAGCACCGTCGATCGACAGCGCGGTGCCGGTGGGCAGGTAGAGCGTGTCGGTGGGTCCGTGAAAAACGGATTCCCGCCCCGCGAGCACCTGCACACGCGCCTCGGTCTCCCCCGAGAGCGTGTAGCGCACCGTAAACGACCCGGCCAAGGGAACCACAATACGTTCGACGGCTTCCGCCGCGAGCGACACGGAGTCCCCGTCATTCAGCGCGGCGACGCGGATTCCGGTGTAACGCCATCCGCTGATGGCCTGGTCGACGACGGATTCCCAGCCGTCACGCTCAAGCGTGCCTCGGGCGTAAAACCAGTCAGCGGATGGCGTTGTCACGATCAGGCGTTCTGGGGGAAGCCGAGGTTGATGCCGCCGTGGCTCGGGTCGAGCCAACGGCTGGTGATGGCCTTGCCGCGGGTGAAGAAGTGCACGCCCTCGACGCCGTGCGCCTTGGTGTCGCCGAACAGCGAGTTCTTCCAGCCGCCGAAGGAGAAGTATGACACCGGCACGGGGATAGGTACGTTGATGCCGATCATGCCCACCTCAATCTCGTTCTGGAAGCGGCGGGCCGCGCCACCATCGTTGGTGAAGATGGCGGTTCCGTTGCCGAAGGCGCCGGAGTTGATCAGGTCGACTCCTGCCTCGTAACTCGCCACGCGTACGACCGACAATACCGGTCCGAAGATCTCCTCGGTGTATGCCTTCGAGGTCACCGGCAGGGCGTCGATCAGGGTCGGGCCGAGCCAGAAGCCGTTCGGGTCGCCGTCCACCTCGATACCGCGTCCGTCGACGACGATGTTGGCGCCGTCTTCCTTCGCGATGTCGATGTAGCTGGCAACCTTGTCGCGGTGTACCTCGGTAACGAGCGGGCCCATATCGCAGGCGCGACGGCCGTCGCCCACGGTAAGGGTGTTCATGCGCGCGACGATCTTTTCGATCAGCACGTCGGCGACGGGTTCGACAGCGACGATCACGCTGATGGCCATGCAACGCTCCCCCGCGCTGCCAAAGCCGGCATTGATTGCGGAGTCGGCGACGAGGTCGAGGTCGGCGTCTGGCAGCACGAGCATGTGATTCTTGGCTCCCCCGAGGGCCTGGATGCGCTTGCCGTGGCGGGTGCCGGTTTCGTAGACATACTGGGCGATCGGGGTCGAGCCCACGAAGGAGATGGCCTTCACGTCGGGGTGCTCGAGCAGGCCATCGACGGATTCCTTGTCGCCCTGCAGTACGGTGAACACACCGTCGGGGAGGCCTGCCTCCTTGAGCAGCTTGGCCATCCAGATGGCCGAGCTCGGGTCTTTCTCGCTCGGCTTGAGGATGACGGTGTTGCCGGCCGCGAGGGCGAGTGGGAAGAACCACATCGGCACCATGGCCGGAAAGTTGAACGGGCTGATCACGGCGACGACGCCGAGGGCCTGGCGAGTGGAGTAGACGTCGACGCCGGTGGAGACGTTTTCGGAGTAGTCGCCCTTGAGCAGGTGCGGAATGCCGCAGGCGAACTCCACAACCTCTTGGCCGCGGGAAATCTCGCCGAGAGCATCGGAGAGCACCTTGCCGTGCTCGCTCGTGATGATTTCGGCCATTTCACCCTTGCGGGCGTTCAGCAGTTCGCGAAAGCTGAACAAGACCTGCTGGCGCTTGGCCATCGACAGGTCGCGCCAAGCGGGGAAGGCCGCCTTGGCGCTGGCAATAGCGGCCGTAATCTCGGCCTGGTCGGCGAGCGACACGTTCTTGGTGACCGTGCCGAGGGCGGGGTCGAAGACCGGAGCTGTGCGGCCGGAGATTCCGGGCTGTTCTTTTCCGTCGATCCAGTGCGCGACGAGGGCTAAGTCAGTGGTTGTTCCAGGCATAGTTGTCTTCTTTCTGAACGAGAGTGGATGAAAGTCTTAGGCGTCGTGCACGAGTGCGGCGGCGGTGTCGATGGCCGACTCGACATTGCCATCGTGCGGGTACAGCAGGCTGCGGCCCACGACGAGTCCGCGCACTCCGGGGAGTTCGAGGGCGTGGCGCCAGGATTCGAACGTTTCGGTCTGGTCGCCGACCGGGTCACCACCAAGGAGCAGGGTCGGCAGCGTGGTGGCGGCCATGACGCGGTCCATGTCGGGAACTACCGGCAGCTTCAGCCACGAGTAGGCGCTGGAGTTGCCGAGGCCCTCGGCGATGGCGATCGAGAGGATGACGGCATCCGTTGTGAGGTCGTTCTTGACTCGACCGTTGACCCAGGTGCTCATGAACGGTTCCAGCATGATCGGGAGGCCGGCCGCGGCGGCCTCACTTACTGCGAGCGCCGTCGCCTCGAGTGTGGCGAGCGAGCCGGCATCTTCGAGGTTGATGCGCACGAGGTTCTTGGCGAAGTCGAGGCGGTCGCGCTTGAGTTTGTCGATGTCGTAGGCGGTGTAGCGGTCGTCCATCTCGAATGACGACCCCCACAGCCCGCCGCGGTTCATCGACCCGACCACGATCTTGTCATCGAGCAGTCCGAGCAGTGCCAGGTCGTCGATGATATCGGGGGTGCCCAGCACGCCGTCAACGCCAGGTCGGCGGAGCGCCACGCTAAGGCTCTCGAGCAAGGCGTAGCGGTTGGCCATCGCGTTGGCGTCCTTGCGCACGCCGAGGGCGCCGCGGGCACGGTGATCAGCGGCAACGATGAACAGCCGACCGTCACCGCGAATCAGCTCACGCCGGGTGCGGCTGGCCAGTATCTCGCCGATGCGCGCGGGGTGCGCCGCGCGGGCGTCGCGCAGCGCGTCGAAGTCCAAGCTGGTCATGCTGGCAGTCCCTTCATGATTTCTTCAACCTCACCGGTCGTTGGCATGGCGGTCGAGCATTCCCGGCGGCTGGCAACGATGGCGCCGGCTACGTTGGCGAATTGCAGGATGCGGCGCAGCGGCCAGTCCTGCAGCAGTCCGTAGCAAAGCGCCCCGCCGAAGCTGTCGCCGGCACCGAGGCCATTGACTACGTCGACGAAGTACGGCGGCACTTCGACGGTTTCGGTGCGAGTCTTCGCGAGCACGCCCTTGGGACCCTGTTTGACGATGGCCAGTTCGATGCCGCGTTCCAACAGTGCGTCGGCGGCGCGCGACGGTTCGGTCTCGCCGACGGCGACCTCACACTCCTCCTTATTGCCGACCGCGACCGTTGCGTGATCAAGGGCGAGGGCCACCTGGACGCTCGCCTCCGCCGGCGTCGCCCAGAACATGGGGCGGTAGTCCAGGTCGAGGATCGTCAACGGGCTGCGCCCCCGGGCCTGCCAGGCCGCGAAGTGAGCGGACCGGCTCGGCTCTTCGCTGAGGCCGGTCACGGTCGACCAGTAGATGCGGGCGTTCCTGATGGCTTCGAGGTCGAGTTCGTCGGGGTTGATGACGAGGTCGGGGGCTTTTGGCGCACGGTAGAAGTAGAGCGGAAAGTCGTCCGGCGGAAAGATCTCGCAGAACACGACGGGGGTGTTCAGGTGGGGCACACCGGAGACGTACTCATCGCTCACACCGAGGCGGCGCAGCTCCTGGTGAATGTAATTGCCGAACGGGTCGTTTCCGGTGCGCGTGACGACCGCTGAGTTCAAGCCGTGGCGTGCGGCGGCGACGGCGACGTTGGTGGCGCTTCCACCGAGGTACTTCCCAAAGGTCGAGACGTCTTCGAGGCCGACACCGTCTTGCAGCGGATAGATGTCAACGCTGACGCGACCAATGGTCAGCACATCGTGGGGGAATCGCGGTGAGGTCGTCATGCGGCGATGTACAACTTTCTGAACTAGGAGTGGTCGGCTTGTCGCCGTTTACCCCACAGTAGCCTCCTTTACGCTTAATGTCATGACATATTCACAACAACTTTATTCAGAGCCAGCGCGGAGCGTCGGGAACGGCGCCGCTGGGCGACGAAACTCCTGATCGAGTGCGCCCGGTGGCCCACCCGGTCAGGTCGGCGAGGGAGCCGGAGATTGACGCCTGACCGCCCTGGTCACCGAGGCTCTCCACGGTCGGACCCGTCAGATCAAGACGGATGCCGCCGGCCGGCCACGACGCGACCACGTCGCCCAGCGTGCGCCGCAGCATCCGCTCTGGCAGGGCGTCGAACCCCGCCCCGGCGTTCAGATCGACCCCGTGCACCCAGAGCTCACGGGTGCGCATCCAGAGGGTAGCGGATGCCAGTACCACGCGACCCTGCCCGCCGCGCACCTCATGGGACCACCGCGACTCTGGCAGGGCCAACCAGGCCGCATCGAGCGCGGCAGCACTGCTTCGGAACAGTGCCAGCAGGGCGGCGGGGGCGAGGAGCGCGGTCTCGTCGATATCGCGGTCGCGCACCTCACGGGATTCGTACATCGGCGTCTCGACGCCGGTCTCCGCCCAAGTCACGAGACGACCGACGGCGAGGGCATTCTGGGCCAGGTGGGCGACGACATGGCGACGGGTCCAGCCCAGGAGTAGCGAATCCGCGTCGAATTGGGTGTCGGAGACGCTGTCCAGAAGCTCGGCCACGAACGTGGTGGCCGCTCGCGCATCGGCGAGCTCGGTGGCGATCAGCACGGTGTCTCTTGTAGCTGCAGCGTCATTGCTCATAGCGGCAACGCTACGGCACCAGATGGGGCCACGAAATACCGGCACGAAAAAGCCCCCGGAACCAAGGGTTCCGGGGGCATCTGTTGCGGGGGCAGGATTTGAACCTACGACCTCTGGGTTATGAGCCCAGCGAGCTACCGAACTGCTCCACCCCGCGACGCTGACCGCTTCGCGGCGGTCACCCTTCGAAAGAGTCTCGTCAAATCGGGTATTTTCGATCCAGCTGTTTCCTTTGGTGCTTTCAGTTTACACCACTCTTCGTGATCCTTCGAGCCAGCTGGGCCTCGTTTGGGACGCTATCGCGCCGAGTTTGCGCTGAGTAAGCACCAATTGAGGCACGACCGGACAAAGCGGGCTCGGACACGGTTATATGACTGTACCATCGAAGAAGATCGACGTTCTCAATCAAGCAGTCCAACCCTCCACCGAGTGAGCACGGCCATTCGACCGCTGACGGGCGGGTTCGCACTCGCACCCCCATTCGTCCGGAAAATTCGGGTAATTCGATTCAAATACCTGGCGTGCCGTACGGGAAGTGATCGAGACGAAGACCGGTCAGAAGGCCGGCGTCGCTACGCAATGCGGCCTTATTCAAGGGTTAGCAACATCCAACTCATGGCCAGACAGCGCTAACGTCGAGCCGCGCGCGCAGGCACCGTGGCGTCCCAATGCAGAGGTGTAATGCAGTCTCGGTGCCGGGTCGATTGATGTCTCATGTAACGATAGCGATGATGTCTTCGCAAGTCGGTAAGGTTTGCTGATAGCTCTGTGGGGTCCGGTCGCGCTGTACATGCCGGACTTTTCAGGATACGACAGCGGATTGGATGTCAGATGATTGCCTGGGCCCGGTATCCCTACGGTGGAACGCGTGTGCTCGTGACGGGCGCCGGATCAGGGATCGGTCGTTCGATCGCGCGGGCGTTTCTCGAACAGGACGCTCGGGTGGCCGTCACAGGACGCCGCGCTGGCCCGCTCCGCGAGACGGTGGAGGGTTTCCCTACCGATGACTCGCTCGTGATCGAGGGCGACATGGCGGCGCGCATCGAGGTCGAAGACGCGGTTCGAGCGATCACTGCGGCATGGGGTGGCATTGATGTCGTCATTGCGAATGCTGGCTTGTCGGAGCCGGGCACGATCGATGAACTGTCGGATGAATCGTGGGAACGCATGCGTTCGATCAACATCGACGGCATGGTGCACCTCGCCCGGGCTGTTGTGCCGGCGTTGCGTGAGTCCCGTGGCTCGTTCACCGCGATCTCGTCGATCGCGGGCCTCGGCGGTGACTGGCAGCAGGTAGGTTACAACACGACCAAGGGTGCGGTGAATGCCTTCGTGCAATCTCTGGCTCTTGACCTTGGCCGCGATGGAGTGCGGGTCAACGCTATCGCTCCGGCCTTCACGTCGACGAAGCAGACGCAGGAACGACTGGATGATCCGGTTTTTTGGTCGGCGCTGCGAGACCGTCTGGCGCTGGATCGGCCTGCCCTACCGGATGACATCGCTCGTGCTGCGCTCTTCCTAGCCAGCCCCGACGCTGCATACATTACCGGCGTCATCCTGCCGGTCGATGGGGGCACGACAGCGTCAAGCGGCACCCCCCGGCCTCTCGCCGGCTGAACCCGCAGGTCTTCTTCCTCGACCATCGGCTCGTGCGACACGGTCGATGCGAACGGGAACAGAGCGAACGGCACCTGGAAGGTGCGGGGTAGAACGTCGTAGCCGACCTCTTTGATTCGCATTGGCGCCAGGTTCGCACCAGCACAATCCCTGGTGGGATGTCAGCTGGCGTCACAGCATCGTGGCAGGACTCAACGACGCAGCGACGCAGCGAGTGCAGCATCCGCTCGTAGCAGCACCGCAGACGCGACCTCGAGTCCCTCGATGCGGCCCAGTTCGACATCCTCGTGTTCGATGTTCACGAGAATGTCGGGGTCCACCTCGTAGAGTGCACGAAGGAATTCAGTCCAATACGCAACGTCGTGGCCCTTGCCGAGCGCAACGAAGTCCCACGCGGCTGGTTTCGGCCACTCATTTGCCCACTCGTCACCGCCGAGGTTCGTGCGGGGCTCGTCGGAAGAAAGTCGACGGAAACGATTGTCGAGCACTCCATACAGCGCGGCTGTTTCCGGATTGACACGAACATCCTTCGCCGCGGCATGGAATACCAACGGGCCAAGATCGCGGATGACCGCCACTGGGTCCATCTGCTGCCAGAACAGGTGCGAGGCATCGAGTTCGACACCCACGTTTGTTGCTCCAGTGAGCTCCACGAGCTTGCGTATATCGGCCGGGTTGAACACAATATTTTGCGGGTGCAGCTCGAGAGCGACTTTGACGTCGTGGTCGGCCGCGAGACGGTCGATCTCACGCCAGAAGCCTGCAGCGATGCCCCACTGGTAATCGAGTACGTCGAGCGCGTCCGAATTCCAGGCATTTACGATCCAGTTTGTGTGGAGCGCGCCCGGCTCCCCGCCTGGCAAACCGGACATGGTGACTACCCGATGTTGGCCGAGTCGTTCGGCGAGCCGGATGCTGCGGCGAATGTCTTCCGCGTGTTTGTCGCCGATACGAGCGTTCGGGTGCAAAGGGTTGCCGTTACAGTTCAGGCCAGCAATACCGACCCCGGTGCCCTCGAAGATGCCGAGGAAATCATCGCGTGCTGTGTCGGAGATAAGAATATCGTCGAACGTCGGAATATGGGCCGGGGGAAGGAACCCGCCGGAGTTCAGCTCAATCCCCGTCAGGCCGAGACCGGAAATGATCGAGAGAGCCTCCGGCAGGCTGCGGTCGTGCAAAATCGCGTTGTAGACGCCAAGCTTCATACGAGTTCTCCTTTGAATCGAAACTGATGATGTCAGAGCGTATCTAGGACGTAATGTCCTGTCAAACATACCGTCCTCGAGACCGCTGCGCGATGAGACTCGGTACCCAACTCGGGTAAAGCGTGACTAAATGAGTATGGAAAGTACCATCTCTTATGAAGAATGAGTATTAAGTGCATGACACATTGACGACATGAACGCAAGGCGCACATCCCCACGGACCTGTTGCTGTTCTAACCTTTCGATCACCGGGCGTGCACGTTGGCGTTCGGGTGCTGGCTATCACCGCGAAGGAGCGTCATGACAGAAACTACCGATCTCAAGGATCCCGGCCCAGGATGCCCTCATCACGCGCCCTCCTCGCCTGAGGCAGTCGCCGTCGTCAGCGCGCCAGCTGAAACTGTTTCCCCAGTAACCGCCACAGGTGTCTCGGAACACTTCGTCGCGCTGCCGCTGGACCTCAGTGTTCACTATGACCCGTTGTCGTACGCCGTGTATGACCACCCCTACGACACCTACCGCCGGTTGCGGGATGCTGCCCCGGTCTATTTCAATCCGGATCGGGAGATCTATGTGGTCTCCCGCTATGACGATGTGCGTGCAGGGTTGGCCAACCATACTCAGTTGGTGAACTGTCTCGGCAACGACATCGATGGGACGCACGATTCGTACGGTGCCGGGATGCTCGTTGCCGAGGACCCTCCCCGTCACACCGATCTGCGGGCGGCCATCCGTCGCACCTTCGCCGCCCGCGAGATCCTGGTAAAAGAGGAGGGAGTGCGCGATTTCGCCCGAAGCCTCCTGGCCGACATGCACGCCCAAGGCGGTGGTGATTTCGCGAGCGACTTCGCCCTGCCGATGTCTATCGGCATGGGCATCTCTCTACTCGGCTCTCCACCGGAGGACAACACTGCATTTGTCGAACATCTCTGGCGGGCGATGGAACGAACAGTCGGCAAGTACGGCATTCCGGATGATGCGGCTGTAGCGAATGCGGAGACGGAAGAACTTCTCGCCCGTCGTTTCGCTGATCGCCGCTCCGCGATTGCCGACGGCGCCGATACTTCCGGCTCTGATGCATACACCCAGATCTTGTTGGCTTCCCATAAGGGGAAGGTCTTCGAAGGCGAGCAAGATGGGCTAGCCCATCTCATCCTCTCCGCTGCCAGCGACGCTCCCGCAGCCCTTTTCACCAACCTCGTTTATGTGCTGGATAAGTTTCCGCGCATGCAGGGACATCTCCGTGCGCACCCGGAGCTGATCACAGCCTTCGTCGAAGAAACACTGCGCTATGAAACGCCGGGCCAGAACGTGTCACGTCAGACGACGGAACAGATCGTCATCGCCGAATTCACCATCCCCGCCGACTCCCGAGTGATGTTCTTGCAGGGCTCCGCGAACCGGGACGAACGGGTCTACCCAGACCCCGACAATTTCGACATCAATCGTAAATTCACACCGAAGAACCGAATTATGTCGTTCGGTGAGGGAATCCACGCTTGCATGGGCGCCCCCTTCGCCCGCTTGGCCGCCAAAATTATGGTCGAGGAGCTGCTGAAAGGACCCGACATCCGTATTGTCGGCTCTCCCGTCCGGTGGGTGAAGCAACTGGTTCGCGGGTTCTCCGTACTCCCGGTTGAATTCGCCGAACCCGGCAGCGGTGTCGCCCACCAGCACTTCACTCTAGAAAACGGACGGTAGCCCAATGCAGTATCGCTCTTTTGGTAAAACTGGCTGGGATGTCAGCGAGATCTCGTTCGGTGCCTGGCAGCTCGGCGGCCAGTGGGGCGCTGTTGATGATGAGGAGTCCATCAGCGCGTTACTGCAATCGTACGAGCAGGGCATCAACTTCGTGGATACCGCCGAATTTTACGGCTTCGGGCACAGTGAAGAAGTAATCGGCGAATCACTGCGGCGTTGGCAGGGTGACAAGATCTATGTCGCCACAAAGATTCGCCCCATTCAGTGGCCAAATCCCGATCAGGATGACCCTCAAATGCGTGGCCGCTACCCCGAGTGGTACATCCGCGAGGGTATCGATGCCTCGTTGAAGCGCCTCGGGGTGGAACAGCTCGACCTGCTGCAGCTGCACTGCTGGGCCCCGTCTGCGGCGACCGAGCTCGACTGGCTCGAGACCTTAAACGCACTAAAGATCGAGGGCAAGATCAACAAGATCGGTGTCTCGATTCGCGACTACCGCCCCGACGAAGGAGTCGACCTGGCCAAGCTCGGTCTGGTCGACTCCATTCAGGTCATCTTCAACCTGTTCGAGCAACGCCCGGTCGACGCGCTCTTCCCTGCGAGTGCCAGCAGCAGTACAGCGATCATCGACCGAGTCGCGTTTGACTCAGGCTCGCTTTCCGGGTTGTGGACGCCCGCGACGTACGACTCGTGGGAAGACGGCTCGCAGCAGAAAGAAATGTTCCGCGGCGAACGGTTCTCCGAGACGTACAAGCGGGTCGAAGCGCTGAAAGAACTCGTGTCACCGTACTATTCCTCGCTGGCTGAGGCGGCGGTGAAATACGTGCTGTCGTCACCTGAGGTCTCGACTGTCATCGCCGGAATGAGCAGCAGCCGTAACATCGCGCGCAACGTCGGCTATTCCGACGGCGAGTCGTTTCCCGACGAACTGCGTACACAGTTGACCGACCACGCCTGGATTCGGAACTACTACAAATGAGCCAGCCGACCCCGCGACAAGTCCAAGTCGAGTTTCTTTCCCCCGCTGAACTCAACGCCGCCTTGGCAGATTCACCTATCGTGTACCTGCCGTTGGGGACGATCGAATTCCACAGCTCGCATTTGCCCGTCGGGCTGGACGCCCTCACCGCCCAGGGACTCTGCATCGACGCGGCCCGACGAACGGGTGGCCTCGTCCTTCCGCCGGTTTACCAGGGCACCGGTGGTGGGCATTCCGCCTACCCATGGACGATCATGATGCCGTCAGACACCGCCATTCGGTCAAACCTTCAACACACCCTCGACCGGCTGGAAGAATTCGGCGTGCAGCAGACCGTTCTCTTCAGCGGACATTTCCCCGACGAACAACTCGACCTGATCGACGGGTTCGCCATCGAGTGGAATACCGACCCGGACAAGTCCATGCACGTCCTTGCCACCGGTGTGAACCGGTGTTCTGACGCACCCATCGCCCCCGACCATGCCGGCGTTTTCGAAACCACCCTTTTGTACGCCTTCTGGCCTGAGCTGGTCCACCTCGACCGCCTGCCCTCCCTCGACGCACACCCAGCCATCGACCCGGGTAATGATGATCAGGGACTGCACCGCCACGACAACAGTCATCCGTTGTGGGGAATCTTCGGACCCGACCCCAGAGCCACGGATCTGTCCACCAGCGCAGTCTTACGTGAGTTCCTCACCGCCTGGCTGAGCAACCTCGTCTTGGAACGGATGATCTGATCAGCGGACCGCCACCAGATGGAACGGCACCGATGAATCACGCAGCTGGTGAACCCGTCGCGCTGCAGTGCACAACAATGAACCATGGCCGCTTTCATCGTTGAGCACGACTCGCCCCTGAGCGCGTGGGGACAGGTCCATAGGAACCTGCGCCACCGAATCGACAGCGGAGAGTTTGCCGCCGGTGACCGTATTCCCACGGAGCTCGAGCTGAGCACGGACTACGCGGTCAGCCGGGTGACGATCCGCCGAAGCATCCGGGCCTTGATCGATGAGGGATACCTCCGATCCCGACGCGGGTCCGGCACCTACGTCACCGATAGTACTGTCGCCCTGGTGTGCGAACTCGACCTGGCTCGACCGTGGAAAGAGCAACTCCTCATCGATGGTCATGATGCGCGATCACAATCCGTCCCCAGCGCCCATGACCTGCCGCTCCCCACCGCCGTGGCCCACGCGTTCGGGTGGAGGATACCCCTGATGCAGCTCCACTCCTCCGTGACGCTGCACACCGTCGATGGTGTGCCCATCGGGGTAACCGAGGCCTGGCGGAGCGAGCTTTGGGACGAAACAGCCCTCTCGGCCAACCGCCGCGACAACCCAGCCCCACTGGTCGCCGAATGCTTCGCCGAAGTCGGGTTCGCAACCACGTTCCAAGCACAGCTGTTGCAGTCTCACCTCGACATCCCGCTGATCGTCGTCATCGCGCGAACCCACTTCGAACTGTCCGGAGACATAGCCGAATACGCTCGAACCTCGTGGCTTGGAAGCCGCGTCAAACTGGCATACACCCGGCAACTCCGCGCCAGTCAGATGGATGTCGCCGAACACGACAAATAGCCGAGAATCGGAAGTCCAGATGCATGAACGATCTCGAGCGTTGACGAGGCGATTCGGGGCGCACCTGCTGTCGAGATACAAAAATACCGGCGCAGCCAAGGGCTACGCCGGTATTGCGCCGACTCAGTCATTATTCACCCCCTGTTGAGGGACCAAAAAACTTTATCTGGTCTGGCCTTTTCTGTTGCGGGGGCAGGATTTGAACCTACGACCTCTGGGTTATGAGCCCAGCGAGCTACCGAACTGCTCCACCCCGCGCTACAAGAACAAATTTAGCACACCCTGAAAGCACGGTCGACCACTTTGGGTCGGTATCGCACTGTATTCGCCAAAAGTGTGGCTCTACAGGCATCAAACACCATCGAGCCGAACAACCGCAAGCCCCCACCCGAGACGGGTGAGGGCTTGCGACAGGTCGTGCGGGTGGCGTTACTCGCCGAGCAGGGCGAGCATGCTCGCGATCGTCTCCTCCAGCTTGGCGTCTGCCGTGCCGTAGTCGGCGAAGTTGCCGGCGGAGAGCGCGGCCGCCTTCTCAGCGAGCGCCGTCTTGGCGACAGCGAGCAGGGCCTTGAGCTCGGCATCCGTTGTGGCGTCGCCCGTCGAACCGGTCGGCACATCCGTGCCGCCCGTCGTGTCGGGGTTGGTCGTTGTTTTGCCCCCGTTGTTCGTCGTGGCGTCGTCTGGCACGTCCGTGTCACCGGCCGTCGCACCCGAGTCGCCGCCGAACAGCACGTCGAGGGCACCGTCGAGGGTGTCCTCGAACGCGATCTGGTCACCGAAGGCCACGAGCACCTTCTGCAGCAGCGGGTAGCTGGTCTCACCGGTTGACTTCACGTAGACCGGCTGCACATACAGCAGGCCGCCACCGACCGGGAGGGTCAGCAGGTTGCCGTTCAGCACGGTCGACGACCCCTGTCGCAGCAGGTTGAGCTCGGTCGAGACGGTCGGATCGGCGTTGAAGACGTTCTGCACCTGGCCGGGGCCGGGCACTGTGCCGTCCTTGGGCAGGTTGAGCAGTCTCAGCTGTCCATACCCGTCGGCCCGCACGCCGTCTTCGGCTCCGGCATCGGCGTCCACGGCGAGGTACCCGTAGAGCACGTTACGGCTGGATTCACCGGTGGCTTCCGGCTGGAAGGTCGAGTACAGCGAGAACGACGGCTTGTCCGATCCGGGCACCTGCATGGTGAGGTAGTACGGCGGCTGCAGCGTGGGGTCGGTCGGCGGGGAGTCCGGGTCGTTCGGCGAGATCCAGGCGTCGTCCTTGGAGTAGAACGACCCGGGGTCGGTCACGTGGTACTGGCCGAGGATGGCGCGCTGCACCTTGAACATGTCGGCTGGGTAGCGCACATGGCTCATCAGATCGCCGCTCATGTCGCTCATGGGTTTGAGCGTCGACGGGAAGATTTTCTGCCAGGTCTGCAGCAGCGGTTCTTCGTCGTCCCAGGCATAGAGGGTGACCTCGCCGCTGTAGGCGTCGACGGTGGCCTTGACCGAGTTGCGCAGGTAGTTGATGCTGTCGAGCGCGTAGGGCTGCGGCGGCGTCTGGGTGTCGGCAATGGCCTCACTCAGGCTCACCGGCGTCGAATAGGGGTAGTTCGCCGAGGTGGTGTAACCGTCAACGATCCACATCACTCGACCGTCAACGACGGAGGGGTAGGCGTCGGAGTCGAGCGTCAGGTACGGCGCAACTTTCTGCACACGGGTGACCGGATCACGATCGTAGAGAATCTCCGACTTGTCGTTGACCGAGGCGGCCAGGAAGATCTGCTCGGACTGGAACTTCAGCGCGTAGATGAGTTTCTTGAACGCGTTGTCGAGTTTCGGTCCGCCGTCGCCGGAGAAGGTCGTGTAGGTCTGGCCGGCACCCTCTTCGCCCGACGGATAGTCGAGTTCGATCGGGTCGGCGCCATCCGCGTCACCGACGATGGAGTACTCGGGCGAGGTCTCGCCGAAGTAGATGCGCGGTTCGAAGTCGCCGAGCGCACCGCTGGTGGGGATGCCCGACTCGAGGAACACCGGCTGGCCGTCGACCGAGCGCTGGTTGCCGTAGGCGGCCACCATGCCATAGCCGTGGGTGTAGACGGTCTTCGAGTTGACCCAGGTGTTACCGGTGTTCAAGCCCTCGAGGTCGAGGTCGCGCACGGCGACGACGGTGTCCTGGGACACTCCGTCGATCATGTACCGGTCGACGTTCAGGTTGTCGGGGAACTGGTAATACTGGCGGAACTGCTCGAGCTGACGGAATGAGTCGCTGACCAGGGCCGGGTCGAGAATACGAATGTTCGCGGTCGTCGCAGCGTCGGCGCGCAGGGCGCCCGGCTCGGCGGTGGTCTTCGCGTTGTACGGGATCTCCTCGATGTCGGCGACGCCGTAGGCATCCCGGGTGAGGTCAATATTGCGCTCGATGTATTTGGCTTCGAGCGACTTCGCGCTCGGCTCCACCTGGAAACGCTCGACGACCCAGGGGTAGAGCGAGCCGATCAGCAGGCTTGACACGATCAGCAGTGCGGTACCGATAACCGGCAGGCGCCAACGGCCGATGATAGCCGTGAGAATGAAGAGCAACGCGACGACGGCCGCGATGCCGGCGAGGATGGCGCGGCCTGGGATGGTCGCGTTGACGTCGGTGTAGCCGGCGCCGGTGATGAGTGTGCCCTGGTTGGTCAGGGTGGAATACTGGTCGAACCAGATGCTCACAGCCTGCAGCAGCAGGTACAGGCCCGCCGTGACGGCGATCTGCACGCGCGCGGCCTTGGAGATGAGCACCTCACGGCCGGACACCCGGATGGAACCGTAGAGGTAGCTGGTCGCGACCGCGACGAGTGCCGCGATGAGTACGACAGCGGATGCGAAGGCGAGCACGGCCTGGTAGAACGGCAGGTCCATCAGGTAGAAGGAGATGTCGAAGTTGAACTGCGGGTCAACACGACCGGTCTCGGTGCGGTTGAGCCACATGAGCACGGTCTGCCAGCGGGTGGCGGCGGCGACACCCGCGAAGAGGCCGAGGAGGGCCGGGATGCCGTACATCGCGAGCCGTCGCAGCGGCTCAATGACCTGCTGGTAGCGATCGAGCTGCGAGTTGAGCTTCGCGTAGACCGGGCGCAGGCGATAGGCCAGCTGAATGCTCACCCAGACCGGTACGGCCATGGCGACGAATCCGATGAGAAAGAGCACGGTGCCGGCGATCCACTGGGTGGTCAGCACGCTCAGGAACCCGAGTTGGTCGAACCACAACACATCGGTATACAGTCCGGCGAAGATAAAGAACAGGATCACCAACCCCGCGATAATCGCTGCGGTGATTGCTAGCGGGGCTCGGCTGCGCCGGGGGGCGTTGTCGGCTGCTGATGAACTCACGTATTGGCCTCTTGCGCTCAGTCATTAGGTACAGGGCGATCACTAACCTGTGATCAGGGTCAACCTCTATCTTACTTAGGCGCTCCTGAGAGAGTCATCACTACAAAACTCTCGCTGTACTACCCGGCCGGACAACTCGGCAGATCGCTCGTATCAGCGCCGGACTTGATCGCGTCGAGGGCGGTGAGCGCCTCATCGAGGGTGGCGACCGAGAAGACGGTCAGACCGTCGGGGATATTGCCGGTCACCTCGTCGCAGTTGTCGGCCGGAGCCAGAAACCAGGTTGCATCATTTTCGACTGCGCCGTAGAGCTTTTGCTGGATGCCGCCGATCGGGCCGACCGCACCGGACTGGTCGATCGTTCCGGTGCCCGCCACGTTCTCGCCGCCCTGCAGTTCTCCCGGGGTGAGTTTGTCGATGATGCCGAGCGCGAACATCAGACCGGCACTCGGCCCGCCGACCTTGTCGAGCTGAATCTGAACCTCAATGGGAAAGTCGTAGGCGACCGACACGTTGACTCCGGCGACGATCGTGCCGTCGTTGTCGATCGGGGTGACCTCGACGGTCTCGGCGACGCCGCCGCGCACGATGTCGAGGCTGGCCGCCGTCTCGGCGCCGTTGGTCTGTAGTGCGGCACGCAATTCGGCGACGTTGGCCACCGGCGTCCCGTTCACGGCGGAGATCTGGTCCTCGGGTTCGATCACGCCCTCGGCCGGGGAACCGTCGGGCAGGCTGACCACCGAGACCGTCGTGGGGTAGTCGTAGCCGAGGTGAGTGAGCGCGGCCGCGATGGCATCCTGTTGAGAATTGATCATGTCGGCACTGGCCCGCGCATCCCGCTGTTCCGTGCTGACGTTCGCGGGGAAGACCTGGTCGATGGGCAGAACGGCCTCACTGGGGTCGAACCAGGCTCGAACAACGCTGAGCCAGCTCGGGCGGTTCTCCCGGTTGCCGAGCAGGGACACGGTGAGCAGGTCGAGCGTGCCCTCGGTCGGGTAGACCGTCTCATCCGGGATGGTGATGAGCGCGGTCTCGACGTCGTTCTCATCGGTGGCGGAGCCGAGGGTGTTGTAGACCGGGCCCGGCTTTTCGATGACGTACGGGGCCGGCATGATGCCGAGGATCACCCCGGCGACCAGGGCGAGCAACAGTGCCATCCAACCGATCGATGGGCGGCGGCGCCGTGCACCGTGGGGTGCCGGTGAGTCATCGGTGAAGAGAGCCACCGTGCTCCTTCCGTGTTGGGGTTTCGGGCCGTGTTCGCGACGGGCGCACAGCAAGCCCTTCAGCCTAGGATATTTCCCAGCCCCGGGCGGGCTACTCGCACTAGCGTAGAAGTATGCAACTGAGAGGGGCCTGAAGTGGCCGACGACTCCCTACCCCCGAAAGACCAGAACCCGGGCGAACCTGGTGATAACAACCCCAGCGACGAGTTCCGTGACATGCTCCGCGACATTCTCAGCGGCAAGAGCGGTATCGACCCGAGCCAGCTCGCCGGTGCCGCCGGCCTGCCGAATGACCCGGCCAGCGTGGCCGCCCTCATGCAGCAGCTGCAGGGCGCGATGAACGCTCAGGGAACCGGAGTGGACTGGCAGATTGCGCTCACCCAAGGTGAGCAGCGAGCAGCGAACGGCCAGCTCACGGCGACCGATGAGCAACAAACGCAGCTTCGTCAGGCCTTTCACATTGCGGCTCTCTGGCTCGACGACGTCATCACCGTGGCCGAACTCACGGTCGAACCGCGCCTGATGACGCGCCGTGAGTGGGTGACCGCCACGATGCCGCTGTGGACCCAGCTCGCTGAACCCGTAGCTACGAGCATCTCCGATTCCCTCACCAAGGTGTTCGCCGAGCAGGTGCCCGAAGAGATGCAGGGCATGGTGGCCAATGCGAGCCAGCTCGTGCGCAGCATCGGCGGTACCCTGTTTGCCATGCAGCTCGGCCAGGTCGTCGGCCAGCTGGCCAGTGAGGTCGTCAGCGGCTGCGACGTCGGCATTCCGCTGCTCGGCGAGCAGCAGGCCGCTCTCCTCCCCCAGAACGTTTCCGATTTCGGCGCAGGCCTCGACGTTCCCGCCGACCAGGTACAGATCTATCTCGCCGTGCGCGAGATTGCCCACGCCAGACTGTTTCGGCACGCCCGCTGGTTGCGCCTGCACCTGACCAGCGCGGTCACCGCCTACGCCCGCGGCATCAGCATCGACTCCAGCCGGCTCGAAGAGCTGGCCGGAAATTTCGACCCATCCAACCCCGAAGACCTGCGCCAAGCCATGGTCGATGGTTCCCTCATCCAGCAGAAGTCCGAATCCCAGATCTCGGCCCTGTCCAGGCTCGAGACAATGCTCGCCCTGGTCGAGGGCTGGGTCGACGTCGTCACCGCTCGCGCTACGATCCGACTGCCCAAAGCGGATGCCATCGCCGAGACCGTCAAGCGCCGCCGGGCCGCCGGTGGTCCGGCTGAATCCGCTTTCGCGACGCTCGTCGGTCTCGAACTGCGCCCGCGACGCCTGCGCGAGGCAGCAGCGATGTGGCAGGCCGTGACGGATGCCGTGGGTAACGAAGCGCGCGACGCGCTCTGGTCGCACCCCGACCTGCTGCCGACATCGGAGGATATCGACGATCCCCAGCGTTTGATCGCCCGTCTCGCGAGCGTGGCGCGCGGCGAACCCGAGGTGCTCGACGACGTCGACCAGGCGCTCGAAGACCTGCTGCGCGATGACGGCGCCGAACGCCCGCACGAGGATTAGGGCACTTTCTACCCCGCAACGGGGGTCGCAACGTTGCCGCAACCTTTGCTGATCTACCGTCGTTCAACGGACGAAATGTCCCAAACGAAGGAGTTTGGCAATGACAATAACCGAGAGCACCACGAGCACGTCCACCCGGGTACCGACGACCATGCACGCGGCTGTCGTGCACGAGTTCGGCCAGAGCCTCACCATTGATGAGGTTGCCGTACCCACGCCGGGCCCCGGCCAGGCCCTGGTGAAACTGATCAGCAGCGGCGTCTGCCACACCGACCTGCACGCTGTGGAGGGCGACTGGCCGGTCAAGCCGAGCCCGCCGTTCATTCCCGGCCACGAAGGCGTCGGTCACATCGTCGCCCTCGGCGCGGGCGTCGATGACCTCGCCATCGGCGACCTCGTCGGCAACGCCTGGCTCTGGAGCGCCTGCGGCAGCTGCCAGTACTGCCGCACCGGCTGGGAAACCCTGTGCGAATCGCAGCAGAACGGCGGCTACAGCGTTGACGGTTCGTTCGGGCAGTACATGCTCGTCGATTCCCGCTTCGCCGTGCGCATTCCCCATGGCGCCGACCCGGTCGAGATCGCCCCGGTACTGTGCGCCGGTGTCACCGTGTACAAAGGCCTCAAGATGACCGAGGCGCGCCCCGGTCAGTGGGTGGTCATCTCCGGCATCGGCGGCCTCGGCCATATCGCCGTGCAGTATGCCAAGGCGATGGGCCTGCGCGTTGCGGCCGTCGATATCGCCGACGACAAGCTCGCCCTCGCCCGTACGCACGGCGCCGAACTCGTAATCAACGCGCGCGATGAAGATCCCGTCGCCGCCATTCAGAAAGCCACCAATGGTGTGCACGGCGTGCTCGTAACCGCGGTCCACCCGGCCGCCTTCGGTCAGGCAATCGGCATGACCCGGCGCGGCGGAACCATCGTCTTCAACGGCCTGCCGCCGGGAGATTTCCCCGCCCCGATCTTCGACATCGTGCTCAAGGGCCTCACCATTCGCGGCTCTATCGTGGGCACCCGCCAGGACATGGAAGAAGCCCTGCAGTTCTACGCCCGCGGCCAGATTCACCCCACGGTCTCCGAACGCCGCATCGACGAGGTCAACGAGGTTCTCGACGAAATGAAGCACGGCAAGATCGACGGTCGCGTGGTCATCCGCTACTAGCGGCCACTCGCCGAGGTGCGGGCCGCGTGAACGCTGAATCCCAATATTCGGTGTGAGCGCGCCCGCACCTATCCTTCGCCCCAACTTGCCTGTGGAGAACCGGCTATGCCCGCGACAAGTGCGTCATCATGTCGGCATGGCCCTTCGACTGAATCCTCGATACCCGCTGGTGTGGCGCACACCGCATTGCGTGCAACTCGGCGTCGACGAGGCCATCGTGACCATCGGAGAGTTGACGGTCGCCCACGAAGCCGTGCTCTCAGCCCTCGCCGTGGGGGTGCACCGATCAGGCGCGATGCTGCTCGGAACACTCGCCGGGGCATCCGCTGCCGAGGTGACGCACCTGCTCGAGCTGCTCGAACCGGCACTGCTCTACGTGGCCGACGATGCGGAACCACCGGTCACCCCGCTGCCGCGCACCGTGCTCGTGGACGGCGTCGGACCGACGGCGCTTCGAGTGCGCACCCTGCTCGCCAATCTCGGCATCGAGGAGCCGCCGCCGGGCCAGGACCCTGAGCTCGCCGTGCTGATCGGCCAGTACGTCTTCTCCCCAGAGCGTCACGGGCACTGGTTACGCCGGGACATTCCGCACCTTCCGGTGGTGTTCAGTGACAGCGCCGTGCGGGTCGGGCCGCTCGTCGAACCGGGCTTCGGGCCCTGCCTGACCTGCCTCGAACTCGCACACGTCGATGACGATCCGGCCTGGCCGGCCATGGCCTGCCAGCTCGCCCCGCGGCAAGCCCCGAGTGAAACGGCCAGGCTGAGCTTTGAAGTCGCCGCCCGCGTGGCCGGGCTCGTGCAGGATCGACTGGAGACGGGCCGGTCCACGGTGTTCGCCCGGTCGCTGCGCCTGAACGCCGTGACCGCCACGGTCACCTGGTCTGCGCACCGCCTCCACGAGCGGTGCGGCTGCCAAGCTCTTGGAGAAAGCGGGACCGTTCCCGCGCTGCACGAGCCTGCACGCCCGACGACGACCAGCTCAGCGCGAGTCGTTTTCGGGCCCGAGTGATGCCGACGTAGAGCAGCCGGCGTTCCTCGTCGATCTGCTCGAACGTGCTCGCGTAGCTGATCGGCACGAGGCCCTCACTCAGGCCGACCACGAACACGACGTCCCATTCCAGACCCTTGGCCGAGTGCATGGTGGCGAGCGTCACCGCCGACACCGTCGGTTCGTGCTGGCCGGCCTGCCGTTCCATCAGCTCGTCGGTGAACTGTCGAAAGGTGGTTCCCGGGGCGGCCTGGTCGACCAGGCCCATCAGGGCATTGAGCGATTCCCACCTGGCCTGCACCGCGCCGCGCGTCTCCGGCGCGGTCTGGCTCCAGCCGAGGGAACGCAGCACATCGCTCACCGATTTGAACAGCGGTTCGCCGATGATTGAAACGGATGCCGCGCGCAGGCTCATCACCGCCTGCTTCACCTCGGGCAGGTCGAAGAACCGTTTGGCCCCGCGAATCTGGTAGCTCACCCCCACCTCGGTCAACGCCGTCTCGAGCAGCGCCGCCTGTACGTTGACCCGGAACAAAACGGCCACGTCTTCGGGTTTGGTGCCGGTGTCGATGAGCTGCAGAATCTGCTCGGCGACGCCGCGGGCCTCGGCCATGTCGGAGGCGTACCCGCGCACGGTCGGGTCTGCACCGGTGTCGGACTGCGCGGCGTGCAGGGTCAGGGCGCCGGAACGACCACGCATGAGCTGGTTGGCGGTGGCCACGATCGGCGCGGTGGACCGGTAGTTCTGCTCGAGTCGCACGACCGTCGCGTCTTCGTAGTGCTTGGGAAAGTCGAGCAGGTAGTCGCTGCGGGCACCGGCGAAGGAGTAGATGGTCTGGCTGGCGTCGCCGACGACGCAGAGGTCACGGCGATCACCGAGCCAGAGCGCGAGCAGGTCGTGCTGCAGCGGCGAGACGTCCTGGTATTCGTCGACGACGAAGAAGCGGTACTGCTCGCGCACCTGCAGCGCCACCGAGGGTTCGGCTTCGATCATGCCGGCCATGGCGAGCAGTACGTCTTCGAAGTCGATCTGCTTGCGTTCGTCTTTGAGCTTTTCGTAGGTCTGTTGCAGGGCGACGACCTGGTCGATGTCGAGCCGGCCGGGCAGGCTGCGGCGGGAGATGCCGGCGGCGTACTGCTCGATGGTGAGTCCGCTGGTCTTGCGCCATTCCACCTCCGCGGCGAGGTCGCGCAGGGTGGCCGTGTCGATTTTGAGGTGGAGGGCCTCGGCGGCGTGGCCGAGAATGCGGCCCTTGCCGTCGAGGATGCGGGGTGCCTGCCCGCCGACGACGTGCGGCCAGAAGTAGTTCAGCTGCGACAGGGCGGCGGCGTGAAAGGTGCGGGCGGCCACTCCCCCGGCGCCGAGCTGGCGCAGGCGACCGCGCAGTTCCGCGGCCGAGCGGCTCGTGAAGGTGAGCGCCATGACCCGGTTGGGGGCGTACGCGCCGGACAGCACACCGAGCGCGATGCGGTGGGTGATGGCGCGGGTCTTGCCGGTTCCGGCGCCGGCGAGCATGCACACCGGGCCGATGAGTGCTTCAGCGGCTATGCGCTGTTGTTCATCGAGGCCGTTCAGTAGCGAATCGGTGGTGACCGTGACGGGCACCGTCACGGCCGGATCAGTTCGGGTGCGGCCGGCAGCGGGGCGCCGAGCCAGCGTTCGATCATGGCGTGCGCGATGGAAGACGGGCCGGGCAGCAGCATCCACTCGCCGGCGTCCTGCAGTTCCTGCCGGCTGAACCAGCGCAACGCCAGGATCTCCGCGCCATCGGGTAGCAGGTCACGGGCCTGCTGGTCGTCGGCGAGCCGGGCGGTGAAGCCGCACATGACCGAGGCCGGGAACGGCCACGGCTGGGAACCGACGTAGACCGGATCGGTGACCCGGAGGCCGGATTCCTCGAACATTTCGCGGATCACGGCCGTCTCCAGGGCCTCCCCCGGTTCGACGAAGCCGGCAAGCAGCGAGTAGCGGTTGTTCTCCCACATGGCGTTCGAGCCGAGCAGGATACGGTCGTCGGCGTCGGTGATGAGCACGATCACGGCGGGATCGGTGCGCGGGAACACCTGACTGTTGTCGATCGGGCAGCGGCGCACCCAGCCGCCCTCTTCGACCGCAGTGGCGGCTCCGCAGCGCGGGCAGTGCGCGTGCGAGGCATGCCAGTTGAGCACGCCGAGGGCCTCCGTGACCAGTCCGGCGTCACGGTCGCCGAGCACGGTCGCGACCGTTCGCAGGCCCACCCAGCGGTCTTCGTCGGGTTCGAGGCGGGCAGCGGCGGCGTCATCGAGCTGTACAGCCACGATACGGGTGCCGAATGCTTCGGGCAGGTTCGTGGGCAGCGACCGGCCGAGGTAGACGCGCAGGCCGACGTTTTGTGGGCTCATCTGCAGGCTCGACGGCGGCAGAAGGGCCAGGCGCGGCCCTGTGCCGGGATCGAGCGGCGCGAGCAGTATTTTGCCGTGCCAGACCGGCAGCACACGGGTGGCGGCATCCGCCCAGAGCTGGTCCAACAGTCCGGGAAGGCCGCGGCTGAGGTGGTCGCGGTCGACCGCGTGGCGAGACAGCGGCAACCGCGTCGTGAAAGTGAACGACATGGGTTATCTCCGAGCTCTGCGAGAACGTGCTGTGGAGGCGTGGCGAATAACCACCAGGCCGGAAGTCGATCTAACCTAGTAGGCATGGCCAGAACTCAACTCACTCTAGCCGCGTTAGCCACCTCCGCTGTTCCGGGGCTCGACGTGGCCTACGCCCGTAAGCACAGTGCCGGCGCGCACGGATTGTTTGACTCGGCGCTCGTCATCGACAAAGCCGGGCGGGCGCTGATCATTCGCGTTCCCACGAGCCAGTCGGCCGAAACCGAGCAGTCCGCCGACCTCGTGGCGTTGCGCGCGCTCACCACCGGCAATCGCAGCCGGCTGCCGTTCGACGTGCCGGAATATGTCGGCCAAACACCGATCCAGGGCACACGCGCTGTCGTTTACGAGCTGCTCGCCGGTGACAGCTTCGATGCGGATGCCCTCACCGGGCACGAGGGCGTCTCCGGGTCGATCGGGCGGGCCATCGCCGCGATCCACTCGCTGCCGAGCGCCTTCATCGGCACCGCGGGGCTGTCCCAACAGAGCGCCGAACAGTGCCGCAAGGACGCGATCGATCTGATCGACCGGGCCGCCAACACCGGCTACCTGCCCGCC
Organism: Cryobacterium glaciale; assembly: GCF_004402535.1. Taxonomy (GTDB): domain Bacteria; phylum Actinomycetota; class Actinomycetes; order Actinomycetales; family Microbacteriaceae; genus Cryobacterium; species Cryobacterium glaciale. The sequence goes on from NZ_SOEY01000028.1 coordinate 87,013, forward strand.
GCGCTGCTGCGCCGCTGGGAGCAGGCCACCGACGACGAGGCACTCTGGCAGTTCGCACCGGCCGTGGTGCACGGGTCGATGTCGGCCGATTCCATCCTCATCACCGACGATGCCGTCTCGGGAATTCTCGGCTGGTCTGGCCTCGCCGTCGGCGACCCGGCCCGCGACCTGCACTGGCTACTCGCCGCGCGCGGCGACGCCGCCGAACTCGCCCTCGACGCCTACTCCACCGCCCGCCAGGGCAGCGATACCCACATCACCCAGCGCGCCATGCTCTACGCCGAGCTGGAACTGGCCCGCTGGTTGTTGCACGGCGTCAGCAGCCACGACCAGACCATCGTCGATGACGCCGTCGCCATGCTCGATGGCCTCGTCGACACGGTGCACAGCCACACCCAGCAGCCTCTTTCCCCCGAAACCGGACCGATCATGACCGTCGGCGACGTGGAGAACATGCTCGACCACATGCCGCGCGCAGCTCGAGATTACGACCAGCACGCGGCCATGCACACCGACAGCTACAACTTCTCCGGGCTCACCATAGAGCCTGATGATGACTCCGAGTCGGACGTTTCAGGCACCGACGTTTCAGGCACCGACGTTTCAGGCACCGGGGTCATCGCTCCGGACCAGGCAGCGAGCAGGTCAGCCTCCGAGTAGAGCCGCTCGGGGGCGATGATGGTGTCGTCGGCGACGAAGTAGAACACGGCGTCGACAATGCTCGGATCGATCCCCTTGAAGCGGGCGTAGGCCAGCCGATAGAGCGCAAGCTGGGTCTGCTTGAGTTCGAGGTCGGCGGCACTTTTGGGTGCCCGCCCGGTCTTCCAGTCGACCATCTGGTACCCGGTTTCGGTGCGGTAGACCGCGTCGATCTTGCAGACGAAAACCTGGCCCCCGAGCACGTGGTGAATCTCAATCTCGACGTCGACCGGTCGGCGTTCGGCCCACTCTGAACGCTCGAAGGTGGCCTGGAGCAGCGCGAACTGTTCCTGCTCCGGCACGGCGAGGTCACTCAGCGTGCCGGTCCCGCCGCCAGATCCGTCGTCATCACCGAAGTCCAGTTCGTTCAGTCCGGCATCGATGCTGTCGGTTCCGGTGGCACCACCGGCCCGGCGCTCCACCCAAGAGTGGAACAGGGTTCCCAGCCGGGTGGCCCGATAGGGGCGCTGCGGCATGGGGCGTCGCAGTTCCGCGGCGACGCCAGCCGGATCGTCGACGTAGTCCTTGAACCGGGAGGCCGGAATGCGGGTGGGAACGGGGGCCACCCCGCCGCCGGCCAGGCGCAGAGCCCGCTCCTCGAGCAGCAGGGTAACTGCATGGGACCAGCGGGTGGGGGCATCCGCCTCGCTGGTGCGTACCCGGGTCGCAGCGGCCTCCACGAGCCCGCGGCGCGTGCCGAGCGGGTCGAACGGCCACAGTTCGGTGCCGTCGTCGGCGGTCTCGGGTTTGTCGGCTTCGGCGCTCGTGTCGGGCACGGCGGCGATGAGTCCGGCCTCGGAGAGTTCTGTGAGGTAGCGGCTGGGCTTTCGCACGGTTGATCCGGGGCCCCAGAACGAGCCGGTCAGCAGCAGTTCCTGCTTGGCGCGGGTGGTGGCCACGTAGATGAGACGACGCTCTTCGTCATCGTGCCGCGTCGCCAATTCGGCCTTGTAGGCCTGGAAGGCCAGGTCGTAGTCGAGTTGGGTATCGTGCCCGATGATCTCAAGCTCGGGCAGCTCGGAGCGGTCGCCACGAAAGTCGTACGGCAGTTCGCCGAAACGCAGCCAGCCAGCCGTATCGCGGGAGGCCGCGGGCAGGCTCTTCTCCCCGAGGTTGGGAATGGCGACGAAATCCCATTCGAGGCCCTTGGCTCCGTGAATGGTGAGCAGCTGCACCGTTCCTTGCTCGGACAATTCGGCGCGCGGGCCGAGGTCGTCCTGCAGCTCTGCCCGCTTGAGCCAGCGCAGGAAGCTGGCCAGGGTGCCCTGCTCGTCGCTGTCGAGGAAGGCAGCGACCGTGTCGTGGAAGGAATACAGGTTGGCGAGGCCGAGATCGTTGGCCTCGTTCGCGATCAGTTCGATGTCGAGCCGAAATTCTTGCTCGATCAGGCGCACGAAGTCCAGCAGCGGCAGGCCGGCCCGAGAACGCAGCCAGGCCAGCTGTCGGCCGGCCGACTGCACCCGGGCACGACCCAGCTCGCTAAACCCGGCGAACTGGCCGTGGGAATCGGGCGCCGTTCCGAGAAAATCGAGCGCGTCGACAAGGGAGCTGCCCTCATCGCCGGCGACGGATGCCCGCAGCTTGCCCCTCAGGTCGGCCGAGATGGCCTTCTGCGCCCAGTCGTGCCCGGCCAGCCAGCGAGCCACGTCGGCGAGCGCCTGCAGGTCACGCGGGCCGACGCGATAGCGGGCTCCGCTGAGCAGGCGCACCAGTTCGCTGCCGGCGGCGGGATCGTGCACCACCCGCAGCACGCTCACGACATCGGCGACTTCCGGTGTCGACAGCAACCCGCCGAGCCCGAGCACGTGGGCGCGCACGCCGTGCGCTCGCAGCACCTCAGCGAAGTAGTCCATCTCGCGGCGGGCGCGAAACAACATGGCGCCACTGCGTTCGGCTTGACTGTGCTCGCCGCCCAGCCGGGCAGCGAACCAGGCGGCGACCGCGCCGGCCTCCTCTGCAATGGTCTGCGCCATGAACGCGTCGACCGCGCCAGGCCGGGTTTGTGCCGGAACCTTGAGGGTCTCGACCTGGATTCCACCCGGTTTGGCGCGCAGGGCAGCGCTCAGGGGGGCGACGAGGGCGTTCGCGGCGTCGAGCACGCTCGCGGGGTTCCGCCAGGTGAACGACAATGACATGTTCGGGGCTGCGGCTGCGGGGCTGAAGTCACCGCTGTTGAAGTCACCGCTGTTGAAGTCACCGCTGTTAAAATCACTGGCGAAGCCGAGCAGGTTTGCGGAGCTGGCGCCGCGCCATCCGTAAATGGACTGGTGGGGATCACCGACGGCCATGACCGGGTGGTCTCGGAACAGGGTGTGCAGCAGCTCGGTCTGCAACACCGAGGTGTCCTGGTACTCGTCGAGGAGCACGACCCGGTACTGGTCGCGGTAGCGGCCGACCACCGCATCGACCTTCTGGCACACCTGCAGCGCCAGCGCCACCTGGTCGGAGAATTCGATCAGGCCGAGCCGGCGTTTTTCGCTGCTGTACCGGGCGGCGAGCTCGGCGAGCACCGGCAGCGGCGCGACGGCTGCGACGGAATCCAGCACCGAGTCGTATGGCTTCTTCTTGCGCGGGTTTCCGTAGGGCAGGTCGGGCAGGTAGGCGAAGCTGTCGGCCAGTGCCCTGAGGTCGTGAGGGGAACCCGGCGCGCCGCCCAGCCAGGACGGCGGGTTCTCGGCGAGGGCGCGGCTGAGCTGCAGCACGGCATCGGTGACGAGGTCGACGCTTTTGCCGAACGATACCAGCCGACCGTCGCCGTGGTCGATGACGACGCGCCGGGCGAGCAGCCACGCGCTCGTTTCGCTCAGGAGCACCGATTCCGGTTCCCGACCCAGCAGCAGGGCATTGTCGGTGAACAGCCGGCTGGCGAAGGAGTTGTAGGTGGAGACGCTCGGGGTGTTGAACAGGTCGGAGCCGGCGGTGTCATCGTCGCCGGGGTTGGCGTCGGAGGCGGCCGCGGGCGGCATGAGGCCGGCCGCGTCGAGGTCGGTGATGCGCCGGTTGATGCGGTCGCTCAGTTCGCCGGCGGCCTTGCGGGTGAAGGTGAGTCCGAGAATCTGGTCGGGTCGGGCATGACCGTTGGCGAGCAGCCAGAGCACCCGGTTGGCCATGGTCTCGGTCTTGCCGCTGCCGGCACCGGCGACAACGAGTGTCGGCGTGAGCGGCGCCTCGATCACCGCCTGTTGTTCGATTGTGGGCGGAGGCAGTTCGAGCTTTGCGGCAATGTCGAGGGCCGAAACCCGGGTGGCGGTGGAGACAGAACTCATGAGCTGACCTGCTTGATGACGTGGATGCGGCAGGACCCGTGGCTGCGCGGGTCGAGGCAGTGCGAGGTGATCTCGGCGATGAAGGTTGCTCCGCCCATTCCGGCGGCGTCCACACCGACCCTGGCACGAAAGGCATCGAGCTGTTCGGGGGTGAACGCAGGCTGGGTGGGATTGCGGTAGTTCTGTTTGACCGTGCCGGAGGAGACAATGACGAGGCGGGCACCGGCCAGGGCCATGTCCCCGGAAACGCCGTCGATGACACCCTCCTGGAAGGCCAGCTGGTAGGCGCCGAGTTGCGGATGCTCGGCGACGCCGCTGTCGCTGATCGCGTCGCCCTTGCCTGTTTTCAGGTCGACGATAACGGCCCGCCCGTCGAATTGGCGCTCCACCCGGTCGATCGTGCCCGAGAGCACGGCACCGCTCACCTCGAGTTCAAACCGGCCTTCGGCGCTCAGCAACTCACCGCCGCCGTGCTCGAAGTCAAGCAGGTAGGAAGCGAGCCGATCGGTGAGCGCCCGTGCGGCGACTTTCTGTACACGCGACTGCCAGTCGGCGTCGAAGTCGAGTTCGCTCCAGCGGGCCTCCACCCCCTGCCAGAGTGCTTCCGGCCGGCGGTCGGTCGTGTCTTCCATGACCTTGTGGATGATCGTGCCGAGGTTCGCGGCGGTGTTCGAGCTGCCGCCCCCGACCTGGCCGATCAGCCAGTGCAGCGGGCACGTCTCGAACGCGGCCATGCGCGACGGCGACACGCGCACCGGCTGGTCGCCGGCCTCCGGGTCGTTGAGCGGGCGCACGGTGCTCGGATCGGCCAGCCCGTACCATTCGTCGGGCGCGGCGCCCGGCACGCTGTCGCGGGCCAGGCGGGCCAGCGTGGCGGCGGCATCCGCTGCCCGGGAGCTGGTCTCGGAATCGGTGCGGGCCGGCGAGCGCATGGCGCGGGTCAGGTCGCGCCGCAGCCGACCGGCCAGGCCACGCAGGGACAGGGGGTAGCGCGCGAAGTCGTCGATGTCGCGCTCCGGCTCTGGCTGCGGCAGCAACCGCAGGAACGCAGACGGTTCGTTCTCTTCATTGCTGACGGCCGTGACGAGCAGTTCGGTGGTGGCGCGGCTGGCAGCCTGGGCGAACATGCGCAATTCGTCGTGCAGCACCGCGGTGCGGGCGTCGGTGCCGGCGACAGCGTGACCGGGAGCGCCCTGACCGGAGGCGAGCTGGGCGAGGTCGCCCGCGCCGAGCAGGGAGCCACGGATGCGCAGGTCGGGCCAGACGTTGGCCTGCACACCGGCGACCACGACGACGTCGAAATCGCGCCCGATGGTGCCGCTCGGGGTCGAGACGGTCACGGCCGCGCCGAGAGCTCGCGGCGCGAGGGTGTCTTCGGGCACATCGGTGTCGACGAGGTGTTCCAGGAACAACACCGGCGGGGCCGACGGGGTGCGTTCGACGTAGCGTTGCGCGGCCGAGAACAGGGCAACGACGGCGTCGAGGTTGTGGTTGGCTTCGTCGGCGACGATTCCGGTGCCGGTGGACTGGTCTTTCCACTCCCGGTCGAGACCGCTGCGCTGCCACAGGCCCCAGAGCAGCTCTTCGATGGTGGCACCGGCTTCGTATTCGACTTTCGCCTGGCACAGGCTCGCGCCGCAAGCGGCCGCACGGCGGGCGGTGCGGTTGTCGATGGCGGCGAGCAGTTCGGGGTTCTGAAGTGCGGCGACGAGCAGGTCGTCGGCACTGCGTGCGTCGTGGGGCGCGCGCGGGGTGGTGGTGCCGCCCAGCTCCTGTTGGCTGAGCTCGCTCTGGCTCAGCTCCTGTTGACGCAGCGCGGCGCGCAACCGGCGCAGCGTGATCGGTTCGAGTCCGCCGAGCGGACCACGCAGCAGGTCGATCGCCTCCTCAGGACCCAGCGGTTTGCGACCGAGCGTCACCTCGAGAGCGAGAATGAAGGCCTTCACCGCGTATTGGTCACGCAGCGCGGTGCTCGCGGTCGACACCTGGGTCGGCACCTCGAGGGCGGCGAGCCCCTTCGAGATCGACGGCACGAGCGATCCGGTGCGCACGATCACGGCCATGCGCGACCACGGCGTACCGTTGATCACGTGACGTTCGCGCAGCAGCCGGGCGATCACCGCGAGTTGATCGGCTGGACTGCTGGCGACGACGGTGTGCACCGACGGGTCGGGCGGAACAGCCGGGGTTTCAATTTCGATGCTGGCCGCCGCGCGCTGGGTTCCCGCTGCGGCAGCGCCGATCCGGCTCGTGATCTGCGCAATGACCGAGCGGATGCCCGCCCCGTGCCGGTAGACCGTCTGCAGCACGATCGGCGCGGCCAGGTCGGCACCGAACTCCACCGCCAGGTACGAGCCGAGGCGACCGAGGGCATCTGGGTGGGCTCCGTGGAACGACCCGGTGCTGATGTCGGGGTCGCCGACGGCGATGATCGCCACCCCGCGCGCCTGGAACTGGGCCAGCAGGGTCAGCGTCGCCTGGGTGACCTCTTGCGCGTCGTCGAGAATGATGAGGCGCAGCCCGGCGAGCGTGCCGAGCTGCGCGGTTCCGGCCGGTCCGGTCGGAGCGCCCGCCACAATGGCGGCGGCATAGCGGGCCAGCTCGGTGGAGTCGTACTGGCCGGGTCTGGCCTGGTCTTTGGCGTCTTCGTAGCCGCGAATGAATGCGGCGGCCGCGACCCACTCGGGTCGGCCCAGTGCGAAACGCTCGAGCTGACCCGGGGTCACCCCGTATTCCACGGCGCGCATCATGAGGTCGCGCAGTTCGGTGCGAAAACCCCGCAGGCGGCGCACGTCGGGCCCGAGGGTGGCCGGCCACACCGGACCGGTCCCGTCGTCGAGGTGACCCTGCAACAGTTCGGCGATGATCTGGTCTTGCTCGCCACCGGTGAGCAGCGTCGGCATCGGCCCGCCGGCCCGCGCAACAGCGGAACGCACGATTTGAAAGGCCACCGAGTTCGCGCTGCGAGCGAGAGGCCCGTTCGTCGGCACCCCGAGGCGCAGCGCGATGCGGTCGCGCAGGGCGGTCGCGCCGGCGCGGGTCGGCACCAGCACGAGCACCTCGCTCGGCGCATACCCCCGGTTCAGCACCCGGTCGGCCACGAGTTCGACGAGCGTTGTCGTCTTGCCGGAGCCCGGCGCGCCGATCACCGCAACACTCACCCCGTCGGGGAGGTCGAGAACGGCCTGCTGGGCGGCATCGGGATGGCGGTTGATCACAATTCAACGGTATCGGGTTGCGCCGACAGTGAACTCTGTCAGGGCCGCGGCGCGTTCTGTCGTACTCTGATCGCACGGCTACGAAAGGCAATTCTGTGGATATTCGCATTGGTATTTTCAACTCTCCCCGGGAAATCGGTTTTGAGACTTCGCAGCCAGCGACCGAGATCGAGGAGACCGTTGCAGCGGCACTCTCCGGCCAGACCGGCTACCTGAAGCTCAGCGACAGCAAGGGTCGCGTCTACATCGTTCCGACCGTGGGCCTCGCCTACGTCGAACTCGGCAGCGAAGAATCGCGCCGCGTCGGCTTCGTCGCCTAAAGCACATGGAACTTCTGTTCGTCGCGCTGTTCGGCGCGGTCATCGGCCTCGCCGCGCGCTATTTGCTGCCCGGTCGGTCCACGCAGGGTTCGGTGCTGGTTCCGGCGATCGGAACGGTCACGGCATCCCTGGTGTGGGTCGCATTGACCTGGCTCGGCTGGAATTGGGCCGGCGGGTGGATCTGGTGGGTGTCCCTCGGGACGGCTGCCGCGGCATCCGTTGTGCTGAATCTTTTCATCAGCCGACGACGCATTCACGCCGACCAGCGGATGCTGCAGCGCCTCGCCACAACCGGCTCGCCCGGTACAGCGTAGCGGGGCAGGGCTTGGCGGGCAGCTAGGCCGTGAGGCCGAGGCCGTCCATGCGGCGGGTGTGCGCGGCGATGAGCTCGGTGAAGACCGGTTCGATGCGCGCCTCAGTCGCAGTTCCAGGGCCAACCTCGGGGTCGGCTGCGGGCATCGCCGACCGGGCAACGAGCAGGGTATCGCCGACGAGTCGGCGACCCCACATGGCCAGGCGGGAGCCGAGCGCGAGATCATTTTCGATCGCGGTCTGCAGTTCGTGCACGAGTACGTCGGTGCCGGAATCCTCGCCGAGCAACTGTGCGACTCTCGGCCCGATATCGCGCGGAAGGCCGTCGGAGAGGCGGATGAAGAAATCTTCGAGCAAGCCGCTGGCGAGGTAGCAGCTCAGGAGCAGTTCGTGCCAGTCGGCGCCGCTGGTCTTGCGGCGAAACTCGTCGAGGTTTGCAACGAACGGGGCCATCTCCGTAGCCGGTTCGTGACCGCGACGACGAATCTCGGTGATCAGGCCGTGATGCTTGCTGAGGGCTCGACCCGCAGCGGCGCTGAGGCCTTCCTTGACGGCCAGGTTCGGCGAGGTCGCCACGGCGCGAGCCAGGGCTTCGAACTCACCCAGTTCGCAGTACGCGGCCTGGCCGAGAAAATGCTGCACGTCCGGTGCGAGCGAACTGATGTCCACTTTTTCGGTTGGCTGATTCCCTCCGCGGGCGGATGGCCGCGGAGCTTCGTTGCGCTGCGGGCGCCAACCTACGCGAGAGACCACGGGCTTAGCTTAGGACAGCGCGCCTGTGGCCGCGGTCCAGACTGGGCAGTAAGGTGGAATTACGTCGCCGACAAGGATCGGCGACCGCTGCCCGAGACGCAAAAACGGGCGCACCTCGCTTCCAGTTAATGACAGGCATACATTCGTGACTTTCTCCGAACTCAATATCGATCAGGACATGGTCGACTCCCTTGCCGCCAAGGGCATCCTCGAACCGTTCCCCATCCAGACCCAGACCATCCCCCTCGCCCTCGCCGGCCAGGACATCATCGGTCAGGCCAAGACCGGCACCGGCAAGACTTTCGGCTTCGGCCTTCCGGTCATCCAGCGCCTCGGTCTCGATCCAGAGCCCGGCGTGCAGGCGCTCATCGTCGTTCCGACCCGCGAACTATGCGTGCAGGTCTCCGAAGACCTCGAGCTCGCTGCGGCCGGCCGCAAGACCAAGATCGTCTCGATCTACGGCGGCAAGGCTTACGAGGGGCAGATCGAACAGCTCAAGGCCGGCGCGCAGATCGTCGTCGGAACCCCCGGCCGCCTGCTCGACCTTGCCAGCCAGCGTCTGCTGACCCTCGCCAACGTGCGCGAAATGGTGCTCGACGAGGCCGACAAGATGCTCGACCTCGGTTTTCTCTCCGACATCGAGAAGCTCTTCGCGCAGACCCCGTCGACCCGCCACACCATGCTGTTCTCGGCGACGATGCCCGGACCGATCGTGGCCCTGGCCCGCCGTTTCATGAACCGCCCGATCCACATTCGTGCGACCGACCCCGACGAAGGCCTCATGCAGGCCAACATCGAGCACCTCGTCTACCGCGCCCACAACATGGACAAGGACGAGGTCATCGGCCGCATCCTCATGGCTGAAGGTCGCGGCAAGACCATCATCTTCACCCGCACCAAGCGCGCCGCCGCGAAGCTCGTCGAGGAACTCGGCGACCGCGGTTTCAACGCCACCGCCGTGCACGGCGACCTGAACCAGGAACAGCGCGAACGCGCCATGGCCAGCTTCAAGAGCGGCAAGAAGGAAATCCTGATCGCAACGGATGTCGCCGCTCGCGGCATCGACGTCGAAGACGTCACCCACGTGATCAACCACACCATTCCCGAAGATGAGAAGGCCTACCTGCACCGCGTCGGTCGCACCGGCCGCGCCGGCAAGACCGGTATCGCCGTGACCTTCGTCGACTGGGACGACCTGCACAAGTGGTCGCTCATCAACAGGGCCCTCGAGTTCGGCCAGCCGGAACCGATGGAAACCTATTCCTCGTCGCCGCACCTGTACACCGACCTGAACATTCCGGCCGGCTCTAAGGGTCGCCTGCGCGCCACCCCGGTCAAGGATGTCAGTGCCCCTGACGGGCGCGCCGGCGATGCTCGCACCGGCCGTTCCGGCGGGGCCCGCTCGGCGGGTGCGGGAAGCCGTTCCGACTCGGGGCGGTCCGGCACGGCCCGCTCGGGTCGCCCCGAGGGTGGACGCGGTTCCGGCCGTGGCGACTCCACGCGCAACGCCGACCGCGCAGCGACGATCCCGGTGGCCACCGGTGCCGACGAAGCCAGCCGACCCACGCGGTCGCGTACCCGCGTCGGCTCCAGCACCAACCCTGATGCCCCGGCCGCGACCCCCGCAGCCGGCACCCACGATGGCGGCGGAGCCGAGCACCACGACGGCAACAATGCTCCCCTGCGTCGCAGCCGCACCCGTCGTCGGTCGCCGCAGACCGGCAGCGCCATCTAGTCCCTGGTCAAACCATCAGCCGTAGACGGGAGCCGAGCCGCGGCCCTCGGCAATGATGCGCTCGAGCACTTCGGGGGCAGTCGTGTTCTCGCCGAGCCGGTTGGGTTTACCGGTGCCGTGGTAGTCGCTCGACCCGGTCACGAGCAGCCCGAGCTTGGCGGCGAGTTCGTAGAGACGCGCGGTGGGTTCGGGCTTGTTCTCGCGGTGCCCCAGCTCGAGCCCGAAGAGTCCGGCCTCGGCCATGGTCGTCAGCCGCGATTCCGAGACGACGTCGCCGATACCGCGCGTGGCGGGGTGGGCGATGACCGGCACTCCCCCGGCGGCTCGCACGAGTTCAATCGCACGGAGCGGGTCGGGCGCGTAGTGCGGCTGAAAGTAGCCGGCCTTCCAGTGCAGAATATCGGCAAACGCGGCACTGCGATTCAGGGCGTGTCCCCGTGCGACGAGGGCATCGGCGATGTGCGGCCGGCCCACGGTCGCATCGGGGGTCGTCTGGGCGAGCACGTCGTCCCAGCTCAGGTCGTAGTCCATTCCGATGCGGGCGACCATTTGCTCCGCCCGGCTGAGGCGGGCGGCCCGCACCCGTGTCATCTCAGCGAGCAGCGCCGAGTCGGCCGGGTCGAAGAGATATGCCAAAAGGTGCACACTGGCGTACTGCACCCGGGTACTGAATTCCATCCCGGGAATAAGTGTGAGGTGCTCGTCGCGCGCGGCAGTGGATGCCTCGGCCCAGCCGGCCGTCGAATCGTGATCGGTCAGGGAGATGGTGCCGAGGCCGGCAGCGGAGGCCGCCCGAACGAGCTCGGCCGGGGTCTCGGTACCGTCCGACACGCTCGAGTGGGCGTGCAGGTCGATCGGACCCTGAAATTGCCGCGCGACTGCCATGACCCCATGCTAGTTGGCCGCCTGCACCCCGGTCCGTGCTGCTCGCGGCGCTGGGGATTCCCCAGAATACTGATCTAGGGTTCACAACAATGTTCCCCCGACTCCTTCGCGCCCTGATCCTCATCGGCGCCGCCGTTCTCCTGCTGGTCCTGACCTGGCCGCAGGCGTTCGGCCTGCACAACACCTGGGTCGTCGCCCACCTCGTCTCGTTCCGCGCCATCGCCGTGATCGGCGCGGGCGCCGGGCTCATTCTGCTCGGGCTGCTGCGCTTCATTCGCCCGCTGCGCCGAACCCTCGGCATGGCCATGGTGCTGCTCGTTCTGTTCGCTGTCGCCAACGTCGGCATTCTCGCCTCCCGCGGCGTCACCGCGAGCACCGCACAGGTCACCGAGCCCAGCAGCGAAACGGATGCCGGTTCCGTGACGGTACTCAGCTGGAACACGCTCGGCGATGCTCCTGGGGCTGCGGTCATCGCCGATCTCGCGGTGGCCCAGAACGCCGACGTCGTCACCCTGCCGGAGACCACGGAAGAGACGGGCATCCTGATCGCCGAAGCGATGCGCGACGCCGGCCGCCCCATGTGGGTGCACACGCTCGCGTTCGACCTGGTCTCCAAGGCCCGTTCCACAACCCTCCTGATCAGCCCCGACCTCGGCGACTACGTTGTGACCAATGCGGCCGGCTCCGGCCCTCCCGGCAACACCAACGTGCTGCCGACCGTCGTGGCCGAACCGGCGGACGGCACCGGCCCGACCATCGTGGCCGTGCACGCGGTCGCCCCGATCCAGTATGAAATGTCGAACTGGCGTAGCGACCTCGATTGGCTCGCCACCCAGTGCCAGGGCGAGAACGTGATCATGGCCGGCGACTTCAACTCGACCCTGGACCACATGGCGGGCCGGGCCGGCGGGAACGCCGACACTGTTCTGGGCAACTGCGCCGATTCCGCCCTGTCGGCCGGTGCGGCCTCCGTCGGCAGCTGGCCCACGAGCATTCCCGCGCTCTTCGGCAGCCCGATCGACCACGTGATGGCGACCACGAACTGGTCAGTGACCGCGCTGCAGGTGATCGAGTCCCTCGATGACGCCGGCAGCGACCACCGATCGATCGTGGCGACTCTGATGCCGGCTTCCTGACTTCTGAAAGGCGCACCCGGAAGCCGGGGCATCCGCTCGTCCCAGCATCTGCACCCTGTGATCGGCCGCTGCCCAGAGTGCGGTGCGAGAATGGGAAAATGGCTGATACCACTGCTCCCGCACTTATCCCCGCCGCGCGCTCGAACGAGAACCGTTCGACCACTCCGGGATCCACCGGCTTTAAATCGTTCATCGCGAGCGGCTGGGCCGAGCGTACCGACGTGCTGCCGCCGGCCCGCGAGCAGGCGCCGTTCGCCGCCGCGCGCCGCGCCCGCATCTCCGCGCAATACCCGGGCCAACGTCTGATCATTCCGGCCGGCCGGTTGAAGCAACGCTCCAACGACACCGACTACGCCTTTCGCGCCCACTCCGCCTTCGCGCACCTCACCGGCTGGGGCAGCGACAGTGAGCCCGGCGCAGTCCTCGTACTCGAACCAGCTGCTGCCGGTGGCCACGAGGCGACCCTGTACTTTCGGGAACGGGCCGGCCGCGACTCCGACGAGTTCTACGCCAATCCCGACATTGGCGAGTTCTGGATCGGTCCGCGCCCATCGGTCGGCCAGGTGGCGAGCGACCTTGCCCTCGAGGTGCGCGGCATCGCCGACCTCGCTGCCGTGCTGCACGCCGTCGATAGTGGAACCCTCGTGCTGCGGGAGGCGGACCCGACCTTCACCGAGCGGGTCGACGAGGCCCGCCTGCGCTTCGCCGCCGAACGAGTACTCGACAACCGCGCCACCGACTCCGCCTTCAGCATCGAGATCAACGCCGCGCACGAACCCGACGCGGCGCTGGCCCGCGACCTCTCCGAACTGCGGCTCGTGAAGGACACCTGGGAGATCGCGCAGATGCGCCTCGCCGTTGCAGCCACGGCCCGCGGATTCGACGACGTCATCGCCGACCTGCCCCGGTCGAGCCTGCACGCCCGCGGCGAACGCCTGGTCGAGGGCGTCTTCAACACCCGCGCCCGCAGCGACGGCAACACGGTCGGCTACGACACCATCGCCGCCTCCGGCCCGCACGCCTGCATCCTGCACTGGACCCGCAACGACGGCGTCGTCGCTCCCGGTGACCTCATCCTCATCGATGCCGGCGTCGAGCTGGACAGCTACTACACCGCCGACATCACCCGAACTCTGCCGGTCAACGGCGTCTACAGCGAGGTGCAGCGCCTGGTTTACGAAACGGTGCGCGAAGCCGCGGATGCCGCCCTGGCCGTCGTGCGACCCGGCGCGGTGTTCCGCGACGTGCACGCCGCCGCGATGGCCGTCATTGCCCGGCGCACCGCGGAGTGGGGCATGCTCCCGGTCACGGCCGAGGAGGCCCTGCAACCGGAGAACGGCCAGCACCGCCGCTACATGGTGCACGGCACCAGCCATCACCTCGGTATCGACGTGCACGACTGCGCCCAAGCACGCCGGGACATGTATATGGACGGAGTGCTCGAACCTGGAATGGTCTTCACGATCGAGCCTGGCCTGTACTTTCAGCCCGACGACCTCACCGTGCCGGTCAAATATCGCGGCATCGGCGTGCGCATCGAGGACGACATTTTGGTGACCGCGACGGGTGCTGAGAACCTCTCAGCCGCAATCCCCCGCACCGCCACCGAGGTCGAGGCGTGGATCGCGGCAGCACAGCGCTAACCCCTTCCGCTATTCAGAGGTGGTGGGAGACACCGGAGGTTCGGAGTCGCGTTGGCCACCGAGCAGGTTGCGAGCTCGGTTGACCAGTTCGGAGTCGACGATGACCTCGTAGCTCGTCGCGATGACCTGCATCGTCGAGGTGAAGTCACGCCGGCGCCGGTTGATGGCGTAGCTCGCGATGCCGAGCAACATGCCGAACCCGGCCCCCATAATCAGGGCGGCCAACACGAACGGCAGGCTCGACCCGGTCGGTGAGAACAAAAAGAACAGGATCCCGAAGAAGATTCCGAGCCACGCACCGGATGCTGCCCCCGCGAGCGCGACCCGGCCGTAGGTGAGCTTGCCGGTCACCCGCTCGACACTCTTCAGGTCGCTGCCCACGATCGAGAGCTGTTTCACCGGAAAATCGGCCTTCGCGAGGGTGTCCACAGCGCCCTGCGCGTCGGCGTAGGTGTTGTAGGTGGCGAGCACCTCCCCGCGCGGCAACACGGGGGGCAGCACCGGGCGGCGTCGGGAGAAAAGGCTCTGGTTGCTCATGGCGCCATTCTTCCACGCCGACCTGACCATGCGGCGAAATGACGAAGCGTTCGTGGCGGGCCACCAATTTCAGGCCAGTGGCCTACATTTATATTGTGAATGCCACCAGAGTTTTTGTTGCCCGACTGGCCGGGTGCACCGTTTTCGACCCCGCGGGCGACCGCGTGGGCAAGGTGCGCGATGTTCTCGTGGTCTATCGAAAAAACGACCCGCCCAGCGTCGTCGGCCTGATCGTGGAGATCCCAGGCAAACGACGCGTGTTCGTGTCGATCAACCGGGTCACCAGCATCGGCAGCGGCCAGATCATCACGACCGGCCTGATCAACGTGCGCCGCTACGAACAGCGCGGCGGCGAAGTGCGCGTCATCGCCGAGCTGCTCGGCCGCAAGGTGGTCTTCAACGACGGATCGGGCGAGGCCACGATCGAGGACGTCGCGATCAAGGAAGGCACCGAGGCCGACTGGGCGATCAGCCAGCTGTTCGTGCGCCGACCCAAGACCAGTCCCTCACCCTTCGTCAAGGGCGTGACGACCTTCACCACCTGGGCCGAGGTACACGAGAAGGCGACCAAGGGCCAGGCACAGTCCGCCGAACACCTCATCGCGACCTATTCCGACTTGAAGCCGGCCGACCTCGCCAACACCCTGCTCGACCTGCCCCGCGAGCGCATGTTCGAGGTGGCCGGTGAGCTGCCCGACGATCGTCTCGCCGACGTGCTCGAGGAGATGCCCGAAAGCGACCAGGTCGGCATTCTGACCAGCCTCGGTGACGCCCGCGCCGCCGACGTGCTCGACCAGATGCAGCCCGATGACGCGGCCGACCTCATCGCGCAGCTACCGGAGGAACGCGGCGAGCAGCTGCTCGACCTGATGGAGCCCGAAGAGGCCGAGGACGTACGTTTTCTGCTCTCCTACGCCCCCGACACCGCCGGCGGACTCATGACGACCGAGCCGATCATCGTCTCGGCCGACGCCACCGTCGCTGAGGGGCTCGCGCGCATCCGTCGTCACGACCTGGCACCGGCACTCGGCGCGGCCATCTGCGTGACCCTGCCGCCCTACGAAGCCCCCACTGGCCGTTTTCTGGGCATGGTGCATTTTCAGCGGATGCTGCGCTACCCGCCCCACGAACGCCTCGGCACGCTGCTCGATGCCGGGCTGGACCCGGTGACCGCCGATACCTCGGCCGCCGAAGTCAGCCGCATCCTCGCAAGCTACGACCTCGTCTCGGTGCCCGTCGTCGACGAGAACTACCGACTGGTCGGGGTGGTGACCATTGATGACGTGCTCGACTACCTGCTGCCCGACGACTGGCGCAGCCACGACGGCAACGATGATGTGCGGCGCCGTGCCGCCGCGCGCAGCGAGCTGAGAACCGGCAGCATTCCGCTGCCCGGAGCGCAAAGGACGACTCGTGGCCCGCAATAACCGCGCCGACCTGCGCCTGGATGCGCCGAAGGGCCTGAGAAGCGGCAATATCGTGGGCCTGGGTCGAAGCGGCCACAGCCGAGACCGGTTCGGCCGCTTCACCGAGGCCATCGCCCGCGGCATGGGCACGCCGTGGTTCCTGCTCGGGCTCACCCTGTTCGCCGTCGCCTGGATCTCCTGGAACACCCTGGCCCCGGTGGCCTGGCGGTTCGACTCCGTCGCGCTCGGATTCATCGCGCTGACGCTCGTGCTCTCGATGCAGGCATCCTATGCCGCACCGATGATCCTGCTCGCGCAGAACCGGCAGGACGACCGCGACCGGGTGCAGTTCGAGCAGGACCGGCAGCGAGCCGAACGTACCCTCGCCGACACCGAGTACCTCGCCCGGGAGGTGGTGGCCCTGCGCATCGCGATCAAGGACATGGCCTCGAAGGATTTCATTCGCGCAGAACTGCGTGCGTTGCTTGAGCACCTGGACGAGCGCAGTCACCTGGACGAGCGCAGTCATCTGGACGAGCGTTCCGACCACGACAACACCAGCAACACGGAAAGCCGCCCCACCGCATGAATTCTGCCGCAATGACTTCAACGCCCGACAGCATCCGCTCGCGCGTTTTGACCGCTCTGGCCGGCGTGACCGACCCGGAGATTCGCAAGCCCATCACCGAGCTCGACATGGTGTCGGGGGTGACAGTGAGCGACGAGGGGTTGGTGACCGTCCGCATCCGCTTGACCATCGCCGGTTGTCCGGCCGCTGCGCGGATTGAGAGCGACGTTCTCGCCGCCGCCGAATCGGTGTCGGGGGCGGGCCTCGCGAGCGTCGAGGTCGCCGTCATGACGAGGGAACAGCGCACCGCGCTGACCGAGAAGCTGCGCGGCGGCCAGCTGGAACGCAGCGTGCAGTTCGGGCCGGAGTCGCTCACCCGGGTCTACGCGATCACGAGCGGCAAGGGCGGCGTCGGCAAGTCCACCGTCACCGCGAATCTGGCCGTGGCCCTGGCCGCAGAGGGCCTACGGGTGGGGATCGTCGACGCCGACGTGCACGGCTTCAGCATTCCCGGCCTGCTCGGCCTCGTGCACGACGGGCTCGCGGTCAAACCGACGCAGGTTGGCGACATGATCCTGCCGCCGATCGCGCACAACGTGAAGGTCATCTCGATCGGCATGTTCATTGACGATGCGTCGGCCGCCGTCGCCTGGCGCGGTCCGATGCTGCACCGCACCATCAAGCAGTTCCTCACCGACGTCTATTTCGGCGACCTCGACGTGCTGCTGCTCGACCTGCCGCCGGGCACCGGCGACGTCGCCATCACGGTCGGCCAGTTGCTGCCGCACGCCGAGGTCATCGTCGTGACCACCCCACAGGCGGCGGCGGCCGATGTGGCCGAGCGCAGCGGAATCGTGGCTCGGCAGACCGGGCAAAGCGTGTTCGGTGTGATCGAGAACATGTCGGCGCTGGTGCAGCCCGACGGCAGCATGCTCGAACTGTTCGGCTCCGGCGGCGGCGCGGAGGTCGCGCGGCGTCTCTCCGTGGGCCAGACCACGGCGGTGCCGGTGCTCGCTCAGGTTCCGCTGAGCCTGGCGCTGCGGAGCGGCGGCGATGCCGGGCTGCCGGTCGTGCTCGGCGCGCCCGACGACCCGGCTGCCCGTGCCATCCTGGCGCTCGCCCGCAGCATGAAGACGCGCGCCCGGGGCTTGGCCGGACTCAGCCTCGGGCTCACGCCTCGCTAGCGCCCTTACTCCTTCGGCTTGGCCAACGTTGCGGCGTGGTCGGGAACCTGGTGGCTGTCCTCGCGCGGCGGCCGCTCGTAGTCGGAGGCCGGCGGACGCGGCGGAATGTGCACCTTGGGCGGGTCGGTCTTCTCGTAGGGCACGAGCGAGAGCAGATGGTTGATCACGTTCAACCGGCTGGCCCGCTTGTCCTCGCTCTCCGCCACCCACCAGGGTGCTTCAACGATGTCGGTGTGCACGAACATTTCGTCTTTCGCCTTGGAATAGTCAACCCATTTGGTGATCGACAGCACGTCGGTTTCGGAGAGCTTCCAGCGCCGCATCGGGTCGTTCAGACGCGACCGAAAACGGCGTTCCTGCTCCTGGTCGGACACCGAGAACCAGTACTTCACCAGCAGGATTCCGTCTTCGACGAGCATACGTTCGAAAATGGGTGCCTGATGCAGGAACCGGCGGTATTCATCGCTGGTGCAGTAGCCCATGACGCGTTCGACGCCGGCCCGGTTGTACCAGGAGCGGTCCATCAGCACGATCTCACCGGTCGACGGCAGCTGCTCGATATAGCGCTGAAAGTACCACTGGCCGCGCTGGCGTTCGGTCGGCATCGGGAGGGCCACGATGCGGGCGACGCGTGGGTTGAGGTATTCGGTGATGCGTTTGATCGCCGAGCCCTTGCCCGCGGCATCGCGGCCCTCGAAGATCACCACGACGCGGGCACCGGATACCTTTACCCACTGCTGCATCGTGACCAGTTCGGCCTGCAGACGGGCCAGTTCGGCTTCGTAGACCTTCTTCTTGACGCGCACAACCGTCGGGGGGCTTTTCGACATCGAATCTCCTTTGCGAACGGGCTTTAGGTGGCCTCAGAATCGAATGGGGCCGGCTCGAGCGCGGCCAGGGCCGCCTCCCGGGCACGCTTGCGTTTCAGGTAGGCGCCGTCGGGGTTGGGTTCGGCGCGAGAAAGAGTCGCGGACTGTTCCTTGAGCGGGTCTTCGTCGGCGAGGGCTTCCCGGATGATGCGGCGCGGGTCATACTGGCGCGGGTCCAGCTTTTTCCAGTCGAGATCGTCGAACTCCGGGCCCATTTCGTCACGCATGCGATCCTTGGCACCGTTGGCCATGTCGCGCAACTGGCGCACGAGGCGAGCGAGTTGGGCGGCGTAGTGCGGTAGTTTGTCGGGGCCGAGCAAGAAGACAGCGATGATCCCGATCAGAAGAATCTTCTCGAATGTCAGCCCAAACATGTCCTTAGAATAACTGCCCGGCGAGGCATCCACAGACCACACGCGCCCCGGCCCTAGTCTTGACCTAATCATCTACTGGAGTTATTTGTGTCTGACATTGAATTGAACTGGAAATTCTCCGACGACTGTGTCGTGGAGTCCGAAGCCATCGCCCGAGCGCGCCAGCAATCCCTCGAGCTGGGGATCGATGCGATTGCTCCCTCGGTCGGGGCGCAATCGGCCGTTCTGGCCGCGGCCACTGGGGCACGCAGCATCCTTGAGGTCGGCACGGGGGCCGGAGTATCGGGCATCTGGCTGCTGACCGGGGCCCCAGGCGCCACACTCACCTCGATCGACACCGAGGTCGATCATCTGCAGCACGCCAAGGCGAACTTCACCGAGGCGAAGATTCCGGCCAACCGGGTGCGCCTGATCACCGGCAAGGCCGGCGAAGTGCTTCCGCGGATGAATGAGAATTCTTACGACATTGTGTTCATCGACGCCGACCCGCAGTCGGTCATCGAATACGTCGAACACGGGCTGCGTCTGGCCCGTCCGGGTGGAACCGTGCTGGTCGCGCACGCCCTGTGGCGCGGCCGGGTGGCCGACCCTGCCCAGCGCGACGACGTCGCGACCGGGTTCCGCACGCTGCTGACCGAGATCGCCGCGTCGAGCGCCGTGATCAGCGCGCTCTCCCCCGTCGGCGACGGGCTGCTGCAGATCACCAAGCTGCGCGCCTAGCGCGCGCAGACACAAAAGAACGGCTGCTTCCGCAGCCGTTCTTTTGTGTTTCGAGCGTTGTGTGAAAACTACAGGAACACGAGGCTATTTCGCCGCGGCGACAACCCCGGCGAGTGCATCGTGGAGTTCCTTGGCCTCGGCGTCGTTGACTGAGACAACGAGCCGACCCCCACCTTCGAGCGGTACACGCACGATGATCAGGCGCCCCTCTTTTACAGCCTCCATTGGACCGTCTCCGGTCCGTGGCTTCATGGCCGCCATGAACTCCCCTTCCATTCGTCTTTGTCTTTCCATTATCGACTATCTCGGCCCGAGACGTAAATTCGAGTCAGGTTCGGGGTCGGGAACCGCCCCTTACGGTGGCGTCCAGTCGTAGCCGTCCACCCCCCAGCAGATCAGCAGCCAGCCCCACTGGCCGGCGATGAACAGCAGAACGAGCGACACCCGATAGACCCGGCTACGCGGCAGCGCGGCCGCGCCGAGCAGGGGAAACATGGGCATGAGGAGCCGGAACGTGCTCGACTGCGGAAAGAACACCGCGAGCAGGTAGAGGCCATAGCTGGCCACCCACAGTCGCAGGTCCACGCCGAGCCGCCGCACGGCCGGCGTGAACAGCAGCACGGCGAAGGCCAGGATGAGGGCGATGACCACGATGATGCCCCACGGACTGCCCAGCCACCAGACGCCGCTCTGAAACCAGGCGGTGAACGGCACGAGCTCCACGTAGCCGATATACGGTGCCCGCCAGGCCAGCTCGGTGTCGGTGTACGCCATGAGGTCGCCGGTGACAACCCCGGCTGTGATCGGCCAGGCCAGTCCCAGGAGTGCGCTGAAGACGGCAACGGATGCCGCCAGCATCAGCTCGCGAGGTGCAAACGGGTCGCGGGAACGCGTGACGAAGCGATGGATCACGTGCAGGCCGAGCGCCAGGGCGAAGGCGAGCCCGCTCGGCCGGGTCAGCGCCATCACCGCGATCACCGGGTACAGCAGCCAATAGCGGCGCTCCAACAACAGGTAGAGGGCGAGGGTCAGAAAGAACAGGTACATCGATTCGGCGTAGGCGAACTGCAGAATCGGCGACAGCGGGGCAACGCAGAACAGCACGACCGAGAACAACGCCGTCGTCGATGACTGCACCCGCGCCATCAGGCGGTAGAACAGCAGGGCGGTGCCGAGGCTGAACGCGAGCGACACGAACACCGCTACCGGCGCCCACGGCACGTTGGTCAGTTCCATGAGCAGCCTGGCCAGCACCGGGTATCCGGGCATGAACGCCCACGCGCTCTCGCCGATCTGTCCCCCGTCGGTGACCGGCAGCACACTCGGGTAGCCGACAGCCGCGACGATGTTGTACCAGCGGCCATCCCACATGGTCGCGAAATCGGAGTATTTCGGGCTCGCGCCGGTCCACGCGTTCGGGCCCTGCACGCTCGCCAGCACGAGCACGAGACTCGTCGTGACCAGGCGCGACAGCGCCCAGACCACGAATACCCTGCCCCACCACGGGGTCAGCCGGTAGCGGGCGTGCCAGGCGGCCGGCAGCCGGCGCGCCGGTCGGGGGTGGGGCATCCGTTGTTGGTGTGGGATTAGCGAACGGATGCGTTCAGCCAGGCGCGCAGGCCGTTCTCGCACGCCGTGATCTCGGCCACAGCCACACGTTCGTCGTCGGCGTGCGCCTTGAGCGGGTCGCCGGGGCCGTAATTGACGGCCGGAACACCGAGGGCGGAGAAGCGGGCGACGTCGGTCCAGCCGTACTTGGGCGTGGCGACACCGCCGACGGCGGCGAGGAATTCGCGGGCGAGCGGGGGGTCGAGGCCCGGGCGGGCGCCCTCGGCCCGGTCCACCACGGTGAGGTCATAGCCGGCGAACAGCTCGCGCAGGTGGGCGACGGCTTCGTCGCCGCTACGGCTCGGGGCAAAGCGGTAGTTAACGTGCACCATGCACTCGTCGGGGATGATGTTGCCGGCGACGCCGCCGGTCATTCCGACCGCGTTGAGGCCTTCGCGATAGACGAGACCTTCAACCTCAACCTCGCGGGCCTGGTATGCGGCCAGAATATTGAGGATCGGCGCAGCCTTGTGGATGGCGTTCTCGCCGACCCAGCTGCGGGCCGAGTGCGAGCGCAGGCCGAACGTGCGAATCTCCACGCGCAGGTTGCCGTTGCAGCCGCCCTCGATCTGGCTCTTGGTAGGTTCGCCGAGAATGGCGAAGTCACCCGCGAACAGGTCAGGACGATTGCGGGCGAGGCGACCGAGGCCGTTGAGGTCGTCGGACACCTCTTCGTGGTCGTACCACATCCACGTCACGTCGACCCCGGGATCGCTCAGCTCGGCGGCGAGCTTGAGCTGCACGGCCACCCCCGCCTTCATGTCGACGGTGCCGCGGCCCCAAAGGTACTCGGTGCCGTCGATCGTCTCGTAGCGGGTGGGCAGGTTGTCATTGAGCGGCACGGTGTCGATGTGGCCGGCGATGACGACCCGCTGGGCACGATTGAGGTTGGTGCGGGCGACGACAGTGTCTCCGTCGCGAATGATCTCGAGGTGGTCGAAACCTTGTAGTGCGGCGACGATCGCATCGGCGAGGGCGGTCTCATCGCCCGAAACCGACTCCATGTCGCAAATCTGCCTGGTCAGTTCGATTGACGTGGCCGTGAGGTCAAGCACGGTGAGTGGCGAAGGTGCACTGGGGGCCGGAGTCGAAGAAGTCACCCTACTAATCTAGAGGTATGCTCTCCGTTGTTTCTGAAAACGCCCTGCCCGCCTCGTCCACCCAGGCCTGGGGGTACGGTCTCGCAACCATCGCCGTCGACGGCACCGTGCTCGACACCTGGTTTCCGTCCCCGGCACTCGGCGCGCTGCCGACCGGGCGCGATCGCTGGATTGTTCCCGCGGAGTTGAGCGAAGCGGCCGGCGACGATTACCGGCGCGCCGTGCGCCTCGAAGCGGTCACGGTCGAGATCACCCTTGACGCAGCACCGGCCAGCACCTCGGATGCCTACCTGCGGCTGCACCTGCTCTCCCACCTTCTCGTTCTGCCGAACAGCATCAACCTCGACGGCATCTTCGCGTACCTCCCGACCGTGGTCTGGACCAATGCCGGCCCGATGCTTCCGGCTGACTTCGCCCGCCTGCGCCCGGCCCTGCAACGCGCCGGTATCCAGGCGAGCGGCGTCGACAAGTTCCCGCCGTTGCTCGACTACGTCGTGCCGGCCGGCGTGAGAATAGCGGATGCCTCCCGCGTGCGGCTCGGTGCCCACCTCGCCCCCGGTACCACCGTGATGCACGAGGGGTTCGTGAACTTCAACGCCGGGACCCTCGGCTCCTCCATGGTCGAGGGCCGTATCTCGCAGGGTGTCGTGGTCGGTGACGGTGCCGATATCGGTGGCGGGGCATCCATTATGGGCACTCTCTCCGGGGGCGGCACGCAGCGCATCTCGATCGGTGAGCGCGCCCTGCTCGGCGCCAACTCCGGTGTCGGTATCGCGATCGGCGACGACAGCGTCGTCGAGGCGGGGCTCTACGTCACCGCCGGCACCAAGGTCGTTCTGGTTGGGGAACCACGGCTCACCGACGGCACTTTCGCGACGGTGAAGGCGGTCGAGCTCTCCGGCCTGCCGAACCTGCTGTTTCGCCGCAATTCCGTCTCGGGCGCCGTCGAGGTGCTCGCCCGGAGCGGCAGCGGCATCACGCTGAACGCGGCGCTGCACGCGTAACACCTGCGCAGCGGATGTCGTCGGGTTCCGCTAGCATCCCGGTAGCGGCATCCGCTTGGTGGGGATCGCGCGATTCACGAGGGAGTGATGTGGGCACCGACGCACCGCGCAGCAAGGGGCACCGTCGCGTTCGGCGATTGCTGATTGCGCTCGGGGTCATGGTCAGTCTGGTCCTGGTCACCGCGGGGCTCAGCGTGTGGACGGTCACTCGATCATTTCCGACGCTCGCGGGCACCGTCGACATCGCGGGACTGACCGACCGGGTCACGGTCGTCCGTGACCCGGCGGGAATTCCGCAGATCACGGCGAAGACCGCGGCCGACCTCTTTATCGCCGAGGGCTACGTGCATGCCCAGGACCGGTTCTGGGAGATGGATTTTCGCCGCCACGTCACGAGCGGCCGTTTGTCGGAGCTGTTCGGCGAGAGCCAGGTCGGCACCGACACTTTTGTGCGCACACTCGGCTGGCGAGCCGTCGCCGAGCAGGAAGTCGCCCTGCTCGACCCGGTGAACCTCGGCTATTACCAGGCCTACGCCGACGGAGTGAACGCCTACCTCGACACCCACCGGGGCGCCGACCTGTCGCTCGAATATGCCGTGCTGGGCCTGCAGAACCCCGGCTACGAGGTGGAGCCGTGGACCCCGGCCGATTCCGTGGCGTGGCTGAAGGCCATGGCCTGGGATCTGCGTTCCAACCTCGACGATGAGATCGACCGGGCCCTGCTGTCGACGACGCTCACCCCCGCGGAGGTGACCCAGCTGCACCCGGACTTTCCGGCCGGCCAGCACCCCACCATCACCGGCAGCCAGGCTGTCACCGTGCCGTCGGCGGGGGCGCCTGCCGCCGAGCCGAGCGTTGATTCAACGGATGCGCCCGCCGCCCTCGTCGACCCAGGCTCCTACAGCCAGGCCCTCGCCGAGCTGCGAGGGAATCTCGCCGCGGTGCCGGAGTTGCTCGGACCGGCCGGTGGGGAGATCGGCTCCAACTCGTGGGTAGTCTCCGGCGCCCTCACCGACACCGGGCTGCCCCTGCTGGCCAACGACCCGCACCTCGGACCGGCGCTGCCCTCGGTCTGGTATCAGGTGGGGCTGCGCTGCGAGTCGCTCAGCGCCGAGTGCCCGTTCGACGTTGCCGGGTACAGCTTTTCGGGTATGCCGGGCGTCATAATCGGCCATACGGAGCGCATCGCCTGGGGCTTCACGAACCTCGGCCCCGACGTCGCCGACCTCTATGTCGAGAAGGTCACTGGCGATACCTACGAATTCGACGGCGTCGCCAAACCGCTGTTGCTGCGGGACGAGAAGATCTCCGTCGCCGGCGGTGACGACGTGAAGATCGAGATTCGGTCGACGGACCACGGTCCGCTCCTGAGCGGCTTCGCGGGCACCGTCTACCCGCAGATCGCGAGCGACTATCCGGTGGCTGCGGGGCTGCCTCCAGCCCCGGAAGCCGTAGCGGGCACGCCGCCGACGACCTACGAGCTGTCGTTGCAGTGGACGGCGCTGACACCGGGGCGCACGGCATCCGCTATCTTCGCCCTGAACCAGGCGACCGACTTCGCGAGTTTTCGCGCCGCGGCAGCCCTGTTCGATGTGCCGGCGCAAAACCTGACCTATGCTGACGTCGAGGGAAATATCGGCTACCAGGCACCCGGGCTCATTCCCATTCGGGCGAGCGGCAACGGTACCCTGCCGGTGCCGGGCTGGACCAGCCAGTACGGCTGGACCGGCTACATTCCCTTCGACTCCCTGCCGAGCACGTTCAACCCACCAAGCGGATACATCGTCACGGCCAACAACGCGGCCGCCGACCCCGGCTATCCCTATCTGCTGACCGCCGATTGGGATCTGGGCTACCGGGCGAATCAGATCACGGCCCGGTTGAACGAACTCATCGCGGCGAAGACCCCGCTGACCGCGGAGTTGATGAGTGAGATTCAGGGTGACAATTACAGTGCCATCGCGGCGGCTCTCGTTCCCGCCCTGCAACAGGTGCGGCTCAGCGGTGACGCTGCCGAGGCGCAGAACCTGTTCGACGGCTGGGACTACCAAGTCGACGCCGACAGTGCGGCGACCGCCTACTTCAACGTGATCTGGCGAACGCTGCTGCAGGATATGTTCACCGGCAAGATCGATGAAGGTGCCCACCTCACCGGCGGCGACCGGGCATTCTCCGTGGTCACGAGCCTGCTCGATCAGCCCGACTCTCCATGGTGGTCGAACCCCGCTTACGGCACCGTCGGCCAGGACAGCATGCTGCGGCGGGTGATGACGGATGCCGGGGCGGAGGCCGCCGAACTGATGGGCTCGAACCCGACAGACTGGCAGTGGGGCAGCATCCACACGCTCGAGCTGAAAAATGCGACATTCGGCGAATCGGGCATCGCCCCGTTGGAGTGGCTGTTCAACCGCGGCCCGTACGAGCTCGCCGGAGGTTCAGCCGTCGTCAACGCGGTCGGCTGGGATGCCACACAGGGCTACCAGGTGGATTGGGTGCCGTCGATGCGACAAGTGATCAGCCTGGAGAACTTCGACGACTCCACCTGGATCAACCTCACCGGAGCATCCGGTCACGCTTTTCACACGAACTACACCGACCAGGCGCCGCTCTGGCGCGACCAGGAGACCCGCCCGTGGCTGTTCACCCCGGCCGCCATCAATCAGAACGCGGCCAACATGCTGACCCTCAATCCGGCCTCGTAGGCTGCTTCGAAAGTGAGGGCCTAGCCTGATCCCGGCCGGGATACCAGCCTGTGGACAGATTAAATGGGATTGTAGTAATCCGGTCTATGGTGTGCCCATGCGAATTCCGCCGCGGCGCCGCCCCGTGCACAGTGCTGTGCTCACTGCTGTTCTCATATCGCTCGCCGTCGGCGCGTTGAGCGGATGCTCGGCTGCTCCCGTTCCCGCACCCAGCGACACGGCGGCGCCGGTCGCTGAGGCAACCGCCGCGCCGACCGAGACTCCCCCGGTCTTCGCCTCGAACGAGGAGGCGCTGGCCGCCGCGGAGGCGGCCTATGCGAACTATCTCGCGGCGGGGGACATTGCGGGTGCAACAGGTTCCGATTCTTGGAAAAGCTATCTGTCACTCACGACCGGATCTGAGCAAGCTGGGGTGGTCGGCGCCAGGGAAGATCTCGTAAACAGAGGCCGCTCATTGCAGGGCACGACCACGTTCGATTCAATGAGCATCCAGTCCTCAGGGGCGGCGCCAGATTCAACCTGGGAGATCCGTACGTATGTCTGCCTGGACGTAACCGACAGCAGCATGGTCGATGCCACAGGACAATCCGTTTCCACACCCGATCGACAAGTGCGATGGCCGATGGTTGTCGTATTTGTTACCCCAGAAGGCAATGCCCAACAACTGCTAATTTCGGAGTCGCGAGTATGGTCCGGTTCAAACTTCTGCTGACCTTCGGCGTTCTGCTTGCCATCGCGTCGAGCGTAGCCGTCAATCCGCCGTCATATGCTGACGAAGGGTTGTGCACTCCGGCATCAGTACGTGCGGAGACGTGCCCGACCCAAGCAATCGTGGTCGGTCCGAGCGTCGACCTGACAGCGGACACCATTTCGGGCTCCAGCGGCACGGGGGCCTCGAGTCACCCCCGGCGAGGACGCGGCGGGTCGGTCACCACGGCACCACCGCGAGTCTGCGCCAACGGCGACCCGGCAAAACCCGGCATCAAAACAATCCCCTGCGGCAACGGATCATTCCTCCCCTTCGCCACAAATCCCACCCCAGCCGCCCCCTGCACCGTCTGCTCCCCCGACACCATCGTGCGCATCTCCGACCTGCAAAACTTTCCCGCCTACCCCGCCCCCACCGGAATGGAACCGGCCGGCTGGGCGATCGTCGGACTGGCCGCGAATTTCTGGGCGCAAACATCCGCTCAACTCGGCGAAGGCCTCCTTCTCGGCCAACCCGCGCAGGTCATGTTCACCCCGATCAGCTACCACTGGACCTACGACGACGGCGCCACCACCTCAACCGCAACCGGCGGCGCCAGCTGGGTAGCCCTCGGCCTCACCGAATTCGCCACCACCCCCACCAGCCACGTCTACACCGAGAAAGGCACCTTCACCGTCGTGCTCACCGTCGACTACCGAGCCGACTACAGCTTCGGCGACCAGGGCTGGCGGCCCGTCGAAGGAATCGTCACGGTACCGTCCACCCCGTTCACCGTCGTCGCAGCCAACGAATCGGCCGTGCTCGTCGCCGAGGACTGCAACGCCAACCCCCGCGGCCCCGGCTGCTGAAACGGTCACGGCAAACCGAAACGGTAGAGGCTGCCGCTTGTTCGGCGGGCGCTTCCGGTCCAGAAATCGTCGCCCTGGTTTCGGAAGCAGACGCGCTCGCCTTGAAAGCCGAAGCGTTCTGGTCTCGAAAGCAAACGCGCTCTCGTCTCGAAAGCAGCCGCGCTCGAAAGCAATGTGTTCCCTTCTCGGAAGCAAACGTACCAATGGCGGGCGTCGTAGAGCGGGCGCTCCTGTCCTTGGTCGTCCCCATTTCGTTGGTCGACTTGCCGAGACCGCCATCGACCAACCCGCCGCTTTTTGCGGACCCGGCCGCACAGTGCACTACTGCGGCGGGTCGAGCGGCAGGGGCTCCTGCATGAGTGGGTTGTTGCTGGGCAGGGCGATCATGGTCTGCGCGGGGTCGATGTCAACCGGCGGTTGCAGCCAGTACTGGCCGCCTCGGAGAAGGATTTTCCAGTGCCGGTTGTGGAGCAACAGATGGTGCAGGGCGCAGAGCAGAATCGCGTGGTCGATATTGGAAAGTCCGAGGTCAGACCAGTTTTGAATGTGATGCGCCTCCGTCCAGGATGGTGGTTGGTCGCAGCCGGGCCAGCGGCATCCGCCGTCGCGCACGGCCAGGGCCTGGCGTTGTTCCCGGTTGAACAGGCGTTGGTCTCGTCCCACGTTCAGGGGTTGCCCGGCCTGGTTGAACAGAATGCCGAGGTAGCCGGTGTCGCACAGGTGTCGGGCAATCGTCTCCGCCGACACGGGTGCCGGGTTGCCCTCCAGGTAACCGAACGCCCCTCGGGGGCTGGCACCCTTGGTCGTTCCCGTCGTTCCCGTCGTTCCCGTCGTTCCCGTCGTTCCGGTCGTTCCGGTCGTTCCGGTCGTTCCGGTGGTCGCGGTGACTCCAGTCGTTTCAGCGGTTGCGTTCGTCTTAGTCATTCCGTTGATTTCAGGGGTTCCGGTGATTATGGAGGTCCCGCTGAATTCAGGGGTTCCGGTGGTCGACGTCTCGGCCGGACCGGGCCGGGCATTCCCTGCGGCGACCGGGGCTGCGGCAACCCGCGCCGGGGCGACCGGCACGCTCGGGGCGGGCGCGTTGGGGATCGGCAGGCTCGGGCCGGGGATCGTGGTGGGGCGGTCGTGTTCGGTGACGATGACGCGCACGACCGGGCGGCGGCCTCCGAACAGGGTGTTCGGGTCGGCGTCGGCGCCGAGTTTGAGCAGCTGGGTGAAGGAGTCCGCGGCGATCTGATCCAGCGTGCGCGGATCGTCTTTCACGCTCTGCGCCCACGCCGCCCGCTCCGGGTCAACGAACCGCACCCCACCGCGCCGCGGGCTCGTCAGCGCGTCATAGGTCGCGACCCACAGCTCGCCCTGCTCCGGCGGCAGCAAAGCGTGCAGCGTCACCATGCCGTCGGCCCGCCGCCACAACGACCACGTGGTGTCATCACGGGCCTGCTTCTCCCGCGCGCGAATGCCCGCCGCGTCGAGTTCGTCACGCAACCGGCGGGCTCGTTTGAACGCCTCCTCCGTGTTCATCCCCGGAGCCTCCGCCAGCAGCACCCTCAGCGCGGCGGCGAGCTTCTCCGCGGTGATCGCCTGGTCCAGGGTGCCCAGGCCCCGCAGCAGGGCATCGCCCACACCAGGCGAGAACGTACCAGCAGAGACCGCGTGCACGATCGGCGCCTGCCACGGCACCACCACCTCGACCAGCGACGTCGGCACGATCAGCGGGATCGGGGGCGGTGCCGCGACCGGTGGGACGACCGGGACGGCCGGCCTGACCGGGCGGGGCGCGGCCTCCGGCAGTGGCAGGTCGGGGTGGATCTCGGCCCACGCCTCGGCCCGATCCGCCTCCCGCGCCTCCCACTGGGCGGCTTCCCACTCGGCTTGCCGCTGCGCCTGCACCGCAGCGAGAGCCGCAGCCTCCACGGCCGCAGCAGCGGCCGCAGCTGCAGAAGCGGCCGCAGCCTGCGCGAGTCGCTCCGCCTCCCGGGCCTCGGCCGCGCGGCGTTCGGCCGTCTCGGTCTCGCTCATCAACACCCCGACCGCCACCAGCCGGCCCGCCTCGATCCGGCTCAGGCCGGTCGCCTGCTGCACCATCAACGTCGGGTTGCCAAACCCGTGCCGGGCCGCCAACCCGGACTGACCCAGCTGCGGCCGGGACCGCTCGGCGATCGTGCCCGCCAGCAACGCCGCCGCCGTGTTGCTCAGCCGCAACAGCGCCGCGATCGGACCCCGCGCCGCGAGCACCTCCACATCCGACAGGCCGCCGAACTCGGCACTGGACCCACCGAGCACCGCCACGGTGGCCGCCGCCCGGGTGAGCTCCATCGCCAGATTGTTCATGATTCAACCCAACACCCGACCACCGACATTCCCGAGGAAAAATCATGCTTACAAGC
This sequence comes from Cryobacterium glaciale, assembly GCF_004402535.1. Taxonomy (GTDB): domain Bacteria; phylum Actinomycetota; class Actinomycetes; order Actinomycetales; family Microbacteriaceae; genus Cryobacterium; species Cryobacterium glaciale. The sequence goes on from NZ_SOEY01000028.1 coordinate 116,999, forward strand.
ACCAAACCGACCACATCCACCAAAGAATACCCAAAGAAATGTTTCGGATGATGCTCTGGCCGTACTCGAGGTGAGATTTAGTAGACACGCCGACCGGATCGAATCCTCCAGTCCGATAGCGGTGTGTTCACACCGCAGGCGGACAAGCCAGGCAGCAGTTCGGCGCCGACGGTTCAGAATTGGAAACACTGTTGCCCACAGTGAGGCGCCTACCTATCCCCGACAGCCTGCCGAGATTGGTCCCGAGCCATCGTGAGCGGCTTTCGGGGTCAGGCCTCGAGGTACGCTACGGCTTCGGCGGCTGACCAACCCTCCGGGCGGGCGTCGCGCAGGGCAATTACCCCGTCCAAATCGGAGCCCAGAGTGACCAGCGGCACCTCCTGGTATCCGTCGCGCCGGGTCTGGCCGAGTCCAACGTTGGCCAAGAGAGCGTTGCACAGGCATTTGCGGCCGGCAGCCTCCTCGCTGGAGCCGCCCTTGCGTACGAAAGTCGCGACCGGTTCTGCCGGGCACCGATAGCCGATCACGCCGGGCGTGCGTTCGTAGGGTACCCGAAGGTATCCGAGGTCGCAGAGGCGCGGCCGCTCTTCGTACAGGGCGGCATCGGACAGGGTTCCGGGTAGCGTCGCGACCTTGAAGGGGAATCCCGTCGAGGACGCGAGTGGGTCGGTGCGAATCTGCAGCCCGGAGCCCTCAAGTTCACCGAGCAGCTGTGCCCGCAGAGCCTCGTCGAGGCCGGACTCCGCAGCGAGGGCGAACAGGGTGCCGACCTGCACGCCAGCGGCGCCGAGCCCTTGGGCGTCACGCACCCGCTCGGGGGTGCCGTAACCGCCGGCGACCCAGAACGGCAGGCCGACCGCGGCGACCTTCGCGAGGTCGGCGTCATCCCGTGGGCCGTAGACCGGTTGGCCGTCGTCGTCAAGGGAACCCCGCCCGCGGGGCGGTGCGTTGTGTCCGCCGGCACGTGGGCCTTCGATGACGAAGCCGTCGGGGCGGGTCGACTCCTCCCGGGTCAGGTACACGGCGAGCACATGAGCGGCGACGATGGCCAGGAACTTGGGGCGGCGTAACGGCGGCAGTCCCCCGCCGGTGAGGGCCTCGGGGTTGAACTCGACGGAGTATCGGGTGGTGGAGTTCTCGACGTGCAGGTCGAGCGCGCGGGTCTCGTGCCGGGCCAGTCCGGTGAGCAGCGCGGGAATCTCGGCCGGGATTCCCGCGCCCATCAGCACGTAGTCGACGCCGGCCAGCATCGCGCCGTAGGCCGCGCTCGGTGTGGCCAGCTGCACCTTTTCGAGAAAATTGATTCCGACGAGCCCGTCGTGGCCCTCCTTGGCCAGCCAGACTTCGGCGAAGTTCGCGACGACAGACAGTTCAAGCGATTTCACGAGCGGATGCTGGCTGGGCTTGGCGATCGGAAGGTACGGAATCCCCGGGGTGCGACCGCCAGCCCGAAAGTACTTCTGCAGCACCCGGTCGGCGAGGGCCGGCACCGGAAAGTGCGCGAGGGCACGGCGCACGTGTCCGGCCTCGTCGCCGTCCTGCAGGCGCCGCGCGATGACCGTGTCGAGGGCGGTACCACTGACGACGCCGAGCTGCCCGGTCTTCGACACCGCGCGAGCGAGCTGCCACGACGAGACGCCAACGCCCATGCCTCCCTGGATGATGGTCGGCAGCGTCTCCGAGTAACGCACAAGCGTGGGCGTGGGCGTCGCGAGTGTCGCGGTAGCAGTCGTCTCGAGCAGAGTCATGGGCGAACCTTTCGGTTACGGACACCACGGCTAGGAGCCCTCACCCAGCGTATTCCGGTGCATATTCCGCCTCGCGAATACGTTCCGCGACGCCGCGGTGGCGGAAGGCGCCCGCGACGGACCGCGTCAGTCCCCCGGGCGCAACGGGGTGACGCGGCGTTGGCGACGGACCGCCGACCAGAAGTTCTTAGGCGCACTTGTCGGGCACATGCGTCACGATGGCCGACGGATGACGCACGGGACATCCGCTCGCGAGGCAGGGCTGCAACGTAGCGGGCAGCGACGGAACGGCCCAGACCCGTACCGGGTGCCGCCTCTGCACTCCCGTGGAACAATCCGCCCGACGGGCGTGCAGAGGTGCTGTTAGCGGAGCGGGTAGTCGCGGGCCGGGGATCCCACGTAGAGCTGCTGCGGGCGGCCGATCTTGGTGGCCGGATCCTCGTTCATCTCACGCCAGTGCGCGACCCAGCCGGGCAGACGGCCGATCGCGAAGAGCACGGTGAACATGCGGGTCGGGAAGCCCATCGCCTTGTAGATGACGCCGGTGTAGAAGTCGACGTTGGGGTACAGGCGACGTTCCTTGAAGTAGTCGTCGTTGAGCGCGATGTGCTCGAGTTCCTGCGCGATGTCGAGCAGGTCGTCCTGCACGCCGAGAGCGGCGAGCACCTCGTGGGCGCTCTCCTTGACCAGGGTGGCACGCGGGTCGTAGTTCTTGTAGACCCGGTGGCCGAAGCCCATGAGCTTCACGCCCTGCTCTTTGTTCTTCACCCGTTCGACGTACTTTTCGACGCCCTGACCGGAGGCCTGGATCTCGCCGAGCATCGACAGCACGGCTTCGTTGGCACCGCCGTGCAGCGGGCCGAACAGCGCATTGATGCCGGACGACACCGACGCGAACAGGTTGGCCTCGGTCGAGCCGACCAGGCGCACCGTCGAGGTAGACGCGTTCTGCTCGTGGTCTTCGTGCAGCATGAGCAGGCGTTCGAGCGCCTTACTGACGACCGGATTGACCTCGTACGGCTCGGCCATGTTGCCGAAGTTGAGCTTGAGAAAGTTGTCGACGAAGCTCAGGGAATTGTCGGGGTAGAGAAATGCCTGGCCGACGCTCTTCTTGTGCGCGTAGGCGGCCATGACCGGCAACTTGGCGAGCAGACGAATGGTCGAAATCTCGACCTGCTCCGGGTCCTTCGGGTCGAGCGAGTCCTGGTAGAACGTCGACAGGGCCGAGACACCCGAGGCGAGCACACTCATCGGGTGTGCCTTGTGCGGCAGGGAATCAAAGAACCGGCGCATGTCTTCGTGCAACAGCGTGTGGTGACGGATGCGATCGTCAAAGTTGGCGAGTTCGCCCGCGCTGGGCAGTTCACCGTAAATGAGCAGCCAGGCCGTCTCGAGAAAGTTCGAGTTCTGGGCGATCTGTTCGATCGGATACCCGCGATATCGCAGGATGCCGGCATCGCCGTCGATGTAGGTGATCGCGGAGCGGGTCGCCGCCGTGTTCACGAAACCATAGTCCAGCGTCGTGAGGCCGGTCTTCTTGGTCAGGGTGGAGATGTCGATGCTCGACACACCGTCCACGCTGGTCAGGATCGGGAACTCTGCGCTCCCGCCGGGAAAAGTGAGGGTGACCTTGGTCGGGTCAGCGCTCATCGGTTCGCCGGATGTTGTCTGCTGCGCGACGTCGGTCACGGAGCCTCCTCGGGTATCACTGCCGGATGAAATGTGGCGACGCGTCACTGAGACGGCCAGTTGTGAAACCGCTGTGGTCGACTCTGTCGCGACTACAGCCTAATCGGCCAGACCGCCTACTGTTGCATCAGCTAAGAGTTCGGGCGGTTCGTTGGCGGAAGTCCACAAGCAGTACCCCTTATTCGAGGCCAGAACGCAGACGCGCCGCTGCGGCACCAATGCGCTCGTCGGTCGCCGTGAGCGAAAACCGAACGTGCTCCGGGTAGACAGTGCCGTAAAACGGACCAGGACCGGCCAGAATGCCAAGGGCGGCGAGCCGTTCGATCGACGCCCAGGCTGGTCGACCCTCGGTCGCCCAAAGGTAGAGACCGGCCTCGCTCCGATCGATGCGAAAACCAGCCTGCTCGAGCGCTGGCCGCAGCACGGCACGGCGAGCCCGGTAGCGCTCCTTCTGCACGGCGACGTGCGCGTCGTCCTCGAGGGCGGCGATCATCGCCGCCTGCAGCGGTGCCGGAAGCATGAGCCCTGCGTGCTTGCGCACGGTCAGCAGGCGCCCGAGCACCCCGCTGCAGCCGGCGGCGAAGGCCGCACGATAGCCGGCCATGTTGGACTGCTTGCTGAGCGAATAGATCGCTACGATGTTGCGCCGGTCTCCCTCGATCACCCGGGGGTCGAGAATGCTGGGGATCGGTTCGGCATCCCACGGGGCATCCCAGCCGAGTTCGGCATAACATTCGTCGCTGACGATGACGGCGTCGAGTTCTCGGGCGCGCGCAACGGCCGCCCGCAATTCGTCCACCGACAGCACTCGGCCATCCGGGTTTCCCGGGCTGTTCAGCCAGATCAGCCTGGTCGATTCGGGCCATTCGGCGGGGTCGTCGCAGGCCAGGGACGCTGCCCCGGCGATTGCGGCCCCGATCGCATAGGTCGGGTACGCTGCCCGGGGGTGCACGATCGTGTCGCCCTCACCGAGGCCGAGCATGAACGGCATGAGCGCGACGAGTTCCTTGGAGCCGATCGTGGGCAACACGTTCTTCGGTTGCAGACCGCTGACACCGCGACGCCGGGCGTACCAGGCGATGATCGCCTGCTGCAGGGCTGGCGTACCAACGGTTTGCGGGTAGGCGTGGGCATCCGTTGCCGCGCGCAGCGCCTGCTGCACCACGTCGGGTGTCACGTCGACCGGTGAACCGATCGACAGGTCGACGATTCCGTCCTGGTGCTGCCGAGCCTGCGTGGCATAAGGGACCATCTGGTCCCAGGGGTAGTCCGGAAGCGGCTTCAGCACGAAATCTGCTTAGTGCGCAGCCTGTGGCGGCAGTGCCGAGATGACGGGGTGGTCCTTGGCGATCACGCCGACCTTGGCCGCGCCGCCCGGGGAGCCGAGGTCGTCGAAGAATTCAACGTTGGCCTTGTAGTAGTCGGCCCACTGCTCGGGCAGGTCATCTTCGTAGTAGATGGCCTCGACCGGGCAGACCGGTTCGCAGGCGCCGCAGTCGACGCACTCGTCCGGATGGATATAGAGGGAACGTTCGCCCTCATAGATGCAGTCCACCGGGCATTCGTCGATGCAGGCACGATCTTTCACATCGACGCAGGGAAGAGCGATCACATACGTCACAGGCTGGGGATTCCCTTCGAGAGCGGACTCCTGATTCTACGCCCCCTCGGTCGTGACCCTTTAGCGGCCGCGCGGCGGCAGTTTCGGCCAGGCCAGCACGAGCGCGGCGATGAGCGCCGGAACGACGGTCCAGAGGGTTCCGGGCAGGCCGGCCGGCACGAGCACCGACCCCCCCGAGCTACGCAGCGACAGCACGAAAATTGTCAGGAGCAGCCCGGCGGCAGCCAGGCCCACCACGAACCGGTCCCCGACCACGAGGCGCAAGCCGAGCAGCAGGGCGCTGATGCCGACGAACGCGATCGTCAGGCCGATCGGCAACGCCGCGCCGAACAGGGTCAGGGTGGCCTGATGCGCGATGGTTCCCAGCACACCGAAGAGGATGCCCAGCAGGAGTCCCCCGAGACCGGCCAGTGACCGATTGGCCAGGGTGGGGCGAGCGGGCACGGGAGCCGGCAGCGCGGGGGCCGGGCGCGGAGCATCCGCTCGCAGGAAAGATTCGGTGTCGGTGATCAGGTCGCTGCTGCCGTCGGCGAGGGTGCGGGCGCGCTCCTGCAGGCTCCAGCGCGCGGGGAAACGGCCAAGCGCGTGCAGCTTCTGCGCGAGGTGATCGCCGACATCGATCGCCACGAGGCGCTGGCCGGGCGCCTGCCGCACCGTGCGTGCCAGGAAGACGGGCAGGCCGGCCTCGTGTGCGGCCGCCGTCGCCGCACTCCGCAGCCCGTCGTCCACGGCGCCGACGACGACCGCGGTCGCGTCCAAATGCTCGATCGCCGCAGCGAGGGCCCGGGTGGTTTCCTGCGAAGTGCCCGGCGGTAAGCGGTGCCAGCTGCGCGCACCGAGGTCGGCCAGTGCCGCGGAGGCGGCCGCCGCATCCGCTTCGTCGACGTTTCCGGCGTAGAGCACAACGACGCGCGCCCCATCGGCGCGCAACCGGGCGATGGTGCCGCCGGTCAAAGCGGCTTCGTCGCCGGGCTGGACGTGGAGGAACAGGATTCGCTCGCCGCTGCCGGACATGACCATGGGCTGACGCACCGTTTCTGCTCAGTTGCCGTACTGGGTGATCTTTCTGCCCCAGATCACATCATAACTAGACACGGTCGTCGCGTTGAGGCTAGAGTCAGCAACGGTAAGGTTAGCCTTACCAAAATTTTTGCCCGAACCGACGAGGAACCCCCGTGCTCGCAAACTACCTGATCGGCCTGCGCGAAGGCCTTGAGGCCGCGCTGATCGTGACGATCCTCATCGCCTACGTCGTGAAGATCGACCGGCGTGACGTGCTGCCGCGCATCTGGCTCGGCATTGGCCTGGCCGTGCTGCTCGCCCTCGGTATCGGCGCCCTGCTCACGTACGGAACCTACGGGCTGTCCTTCACCGCGCAGGAGACCATCGGCGGCGTGCTGTCGATCGTCGCGACCGGCCTGGTGACCTGGATGGTGTTCTGGATGCTGCGCACCGCCCGCGACCTCAAGGGTCACCTGCAGGGCAACATCGACAAGTACCTATTCGGCAGCGGCCTCGGCCTCGTGCTCGTCGCCTTCCTCGCGGTCGGCCGTGAAGGCATCGAAACCGCCCTGTTCCTCTGGGCAGCCGTGCAGGCCACCGGCGCAACGACCATGCCGCTGGTGGGCGCGTCCCTCGGCATCGCGACCGCGATCGGCCTCGGCGCACTGATTTATGCCGGCATGCTCAAGATCAACCTGGCGAAGTTCTTCACCTACACCGGCGCGATTCTCATCATCGTCGCTGCGGGCGTACTTTCCTACGGCGTGCACGACCTGCAGGAAGCCGGCATCCTGCCCGGCCTGCACGCCCTCGCCTTCAACGTGAGCGCCGCCGTGCCGCCGGACAGCTGGTACGGAACGCTGCTCAAGGGCACCCTCAACTTCTCCCCCGCCACCACCTGGCTGGAGATGTTCGCCTGGCTGGCCTACTTCGTACCGACCCTGACGCTCTTCATCAGCAAGAGCCGCCACGGTCGCCGGAGTGCCCGCCCAGCCACACGCGCACCACAGGCATCGGCGCCCGCGCCACTCGCCGCGCACTAACTCGCACGTTTCCCAGTCAAAGGACCTCCATGCCTCGTGTCTTACGTTCTGCCCGCCTGCTCGGCGTCAGCCTGCTCGGTGTCGGACTGCTGAGCGGCTGTGTCGCCAACAACCCGACCGGCGAGAGCGTGGCGCTGACGGTCGAGAGCAGCGCAGACGGATGCACCGTCTCGGCCGCCGAGACGCCTGCCGGTGCCACGAGCTTCAGCATCACCAATATCGGAGACCAGGTCACGGAGTTCTACCTGCTGGGTGATGACGGACTGCGCATCGTCGGCGAAGCGGAGAACATCGGCCCTGGGCTCACCCGCGACCTTGTCGTGCAACTCGCCGAGGGCAGCTACTTCACCGCGTGCAAGCCGGGCATGACCGGCGACGGAATCGGCAAGGCCGCGTTCACCGTGACGCCGTCGACGTCGAGCACCGTGGTCAACGCCGACCTGGACGCCCAGGTGGAGACCGCGAACGAGAACTACGCGTCGTATGTCAAGGACCAGATCAGCCAGCTCGTGACCGGAACGGATGCCTTCGCCACCGCCTACCTGGCCGGCGACGACGACGCGGCCCGCGCGCTCTACGCCGCCACCCGCATGCACTGGGAGCGGGTCGAGACGGTCGCCGAATCGTTCGGCGACCTCGACCCCAAGCTCGACCTGCGCGAGGCGGACCTGGAAGAGGGCCAGGACTGGACCGGCTGGCACGCGATCGAGAAGGACCTCTGGCCCGAAGACGCCGAAGCCGGCTTCGAGGCGTACAGCGCGCAGAAGCGCGCCGCCCTCACCGAGCAGCTCGTCGCCGACACCGCGACCCTCGACGAGAACGTTCAGGAGCTCAGCTTCACGCTGTCACAGCAGACCAACGGTGCCATCGGCCTGCTCGACGAGGTCGCCACCGGCAAGGTCACCGGCGAAGAAGAAGCCTGGTCGCACACCGACCTCTGGGATTTCCAGGCCAACATCGACGGCGCCAAGGTACTCTACGCCGGGGTGCGCGACATTCTGCTGGAGGAAGACCCTGACCTGGCCGACGGTCTCGACACCGAGTTCGCGTCCCTGCAGGCGCTGCTCGACGCCCAGCGCGAAGGCTCCGGATTCACCCTCTACACCGACCTCACTCCGGCTGAGATTCGTGCCCTCGCCGACCAGGTCAACGCGCTCGGCGAGCCGCTGAACCAGCTCACCGCCGCGCTCGTGTTGTGATTCGCGCTGTGACCCGCCGAACATCGACCGAGTCCGCGGATTCGGTCACGCCGGGGCGCGGCTTGTCCCGGCGCGGGCTGCTCGGCCTCGCCGGAGCCAGCGTCGCCGGCATCGGGCTGGGAGTGGCCGGGGACCGGGTCGCGCTGGCGGCGGCGACGCCGGGAGCGGCATCCGCTTCGACGGTCTACCCGTTCTACGGCAGCCACCAGGCCGGCATCGTCACGCCGGCGCAGGATCGACTGCACTTCGCCGCGTTCGACGTTTCGGCCGGCGTGACCCGGACCGAACTGATCGAGCTGCTGCAGGACTGGACGGTTGCCGCCGCCGCGATGAGCGCCGGCCAGGACGTGGGCGAATACGGCGCCACCAGCGGCCCCTACGACGCACCGCCCGAGGACACCGGCGAGGCCCAAGGCCTGGCCACGGCCGGCCTCACGATCACGTTCGGGTTCGGCCCGACCCTGTTTAAAACAGCGGATGGCGAAGATCGCTTCGGCATCATCGGCCGCCGGCCGGCCGATCTGACGCCGCTTCCGCATTTTCCCGGCGACGACCTCGATACCGGGCGCAGCGACGGCGACCTGTGCATCCAGGCCTGCTCGAACGACCCCCAGGTGGCCGTGCATGCCATTCGCAACCTGTCGCGGATCGCGTTCGGGCGGGCCGCCCTGCGCTGGTCCCAGCTGGGTTTCGGGCGCACCTCGTCGACGTCGACGACCCAGGCCACCCCGCGCAACCTGTTCGGGTTCAAGGACGGAACGGCCAACATCAAGGCTGAAGAGCCCGACGTCGTGGCCGACCAGGTCTGGGTCTCCGCGGCCGACGGACCGGCCTGGCTGGCCGGCGGCAGTTATCTCGTGGCGCGGCGCATTCGGATGACCATTGAAACCTGGGATCGCACGAGTCTGCGTGAGCAGGAGGCGGTCTTCGGCCGCACGAAGGGGGCCGGCGCGCCGCTCTCCGGCGGCACCGAGTTCAGTGAGCCCGACTTCGCGTTGGCCGGCCGGGAAGACCAGCCGCTCATCGGCGCTGCAGCGCACGTGCGGCTCGCACATCCGACCCAGAACCAGGGCGCGAAACTGCTGCGCCGCGGCTACAACTTCGTCGATGGAAACGATGACCTCGGCCGACTCGAGGCCGGACTGTTCTTCATCAGCTTTCAGCGGTCCCCGGCCCAGTTCACGACGGTGCAGCTGAACCTCGCCAAGCACGACGCGCTCAACGAGTACATTCGGCACGTCGGCAGCGCCCTGTTCGCCGTTCCGGCCGGCATCGCCGATGGAAGTTACGTGGGCGCGACCCTCTTCGCTTAACAGGCATCCGCTTGTCGGGTTAACGCGGAAATCCCCGCAGCCGAAGCTGCGGGGATTTCTGTTGGTGCGGGTTAGTTCGCGTCCATCTTCTTCACGCGCGAAACCTGGCGCGAGCGGGCGGCTGCGGTGAGCTCAACCTTGCGAATACGCACGGCGGCCGGGGTGACCTCGACGCACTCGTCTTCGCGAGCGAACTCGAGGCACTGCTCGAGCGAGAGCTGCTTGGGCGGCGTCATCGACTCGAACGTGTCGGAACTGGACTGACGCATGTTGGTCAGTTTCTTTTCCTTGGTGATGTTCACATCCATGTCGTCGGCGCGCGAGTTCTCGCCGATGACCATGCCCTCGTAGACCTCGGAGGTCGGCTGCACGAAGAACGACATGCGCTCCTGCAGGTTGATGATCGCGAACGGGGTGACCGCACCGGAACGGTCAGCCACGATCGAGCCGTTGGTGCGGGTGTTGATGGTTCCGGCCCAGGGCTCGTAGCCGTGCAGGATCGCGTTGGCGATGCCGGTACCGCGCGTGTCGGTGAGGAACTGCGTGCGGAATCCGATCAGGCCGCGCGACGGAACGATGAATTCCATGCGGACCCAGCCGGTGCCGTGGTTGGCCATGTTCTCCATGCGACCCTTGCGGGCGGCGAGCAGCTGCGTGATCGCGCCGAGGTACTCTTCGGGCGCGTCAATGGTGAGGTGCTCGTAGGGCTCGTGAATCTTGCCGTCGACGCGCTTCACGACTACCTGCGGCTTGCCGACGGTGAGTTCAAAACCTTCACGACGCATCTGCTCGACGAGGATGGCGAGGGCCAGTTCTCCACGGCCCTGCACCTCCCAGGCGTCGGGGCGTCCGATATCGACGACTTTGAGCGAGACGTTACCGACGAGCTCGCGGTCGAGACGGTCCTTGACCATGCGGGCGGTGAGCTTGTGGCCCTTGACCTTGCCCATGAGCGGCGAGGTGTTGGTGCCGATGGTCATCGAGATGGCCGGGTCGTCGACCGTGATGGTCGGCAGGGGGCGCACGTCGTCGGGGTCGGCGAGGGTTTCACCAATGGTGATGTTCTCGATACCGGCCACGGCCACGATGTCGCCGGGGCCGGCGCTCTCGGTCGGGTAGCGGTCCAGCGCCTTGGTGATGAGCAGCTCGGTGATCTTCACGTTGCTGACGGTGCCGTCCTGCTGCACCCAGGCCACGGTCTGGCCCTTCTTGATGGTGCCCTGGAAGATGCGCAGCAGCGCGAGGCGGCCGAGGAACGGCGAGGCGTCGAGGTTGGTGACGTGCGCCTGGAGCGGGTGCGTGTCATCGTAGGTCGGTGCCGGAATGTGCTTGAGGATCGCGTCGAACAACGGCTCGAGGTCGTCGTTGTCGGGCAGGGTGCCGTCTTCGGGCTTGTTCCAGCTGGCTGCACCGTTACGGCCGGACGCGTAGACGACGGGCACGTCGAGGACGGCGTCGAGGTCGAGGTCGGGGAAGTCGTCGGCCATGTCGCTCGCGAGGCCGATGAGGAGGTCCTGGCTTTCGGCGACGACCTCGTCGATGCGCGCGTCGGGACGGTCGGTCTTGTTGACCAGGAGGATGACGGGCAGCTTGGCCTCGAGCGCCTTACGCAGCACGAAACGGGTCTGCGGCAGCGGGCCCTCGGATGCGTCGACGAGGAGGACGACGCCGTCAACCATGGACAGGCCTCGCTCGACCTCGCCACCGAAGTCAGCGTGGCCCGGGGTGTCGATCACGTTGATGGTGATGGGACCGTCAGCGGCGTGGATGCCCTTGTACGAGACCGCCGTGTTCTTGGCGAGAATCGTGATGCCCTTTTCGCGCTCGAGTTCGTTCGAGTCCATCGCACGCTCTTCAACGTGTGAGTGGTCCGCGAAGGAGTCGGTCTGCTTGAGCATCGCGTCAACCAGCGTCGTCTTACCGTGGTCAACGTGAGCAACGATTGCAACATTTCGGAGGTTATTGCGTGTAGCAATCGCCATAAAAATAGATCCTTACGAAGAATGAGTGCCGCAGAGTCTCGCGCGCGACGAAGAATGGATACCAGGGGTCATAATGTGACCCAAAGTACTATCCTACCGTATTATTTGACCCCGGCTGGTGGAGCGTACCCGGCTATACGTCGTTCCCAGCGGCCAATAGTTCGCGGCGCAGCTCCCGACGGGCGCGCTGTTCGGTCGGGTCGGGGACCGGTACGGCAGCGAGCAGCCGCTGGGTGTACGGGTCCTTCGGATAGCGCAGGATCTCATCCCTGGTTCCGGTTTCGACGATGCGGCCGTGGTGCATGACGGCGATACGGTCGGCGAGTACGTCGATGACGGCGAGGTCGTGGGTGATGAACAGACAGGCGAAGTTCATCTGCTGCTGCAGCGACTGGATCAGCTGCAGTACCCGGGCCTGCACCGACACGTCGAGAGCGCTGGTGGGTTCATCGGCGATGAGGACTTTCGGCTCGAGCGAGAGGGCGCGGGCGATGCCGACGCGCTGCTTCTGCCCGCCGGAGAGCTCGTGCGGAAACCGACTGCGGTAGGCCCGCGGCAGCTCGACGCTGTCGAGCAGCCGTTCCACCTCGGCGCTGAGCCCGGCCCCCTTCAACCCCTTGGCGAGCTTGAGCGGTTCCCCGATGCTGTCGCCGATAGGCATCCGTGGGTTGAGCGAGGAAGACGGGTCTTGAAAAACGATGCCGACACTTTTGTGCAGCCGGTGGATCTCCTCACGGCTGGCCTTGGAGATGTCCTGGCCGGCCACGTAGAGCCTGCCCTCGGTGATCGGCAGCAGGGCAATGGCGGCGCGGCCGAGCGTGGTCTTGCCGGATCCTGACTCCCCCACGAGCCCGAGCACCTCCCCCTGGCGCACATACAGGTTGACCTTGTCGACGGCGCGAAAGGCCGCGACGCGACCGTGCTTGGGGTACTCGATGACGACATCCTCGAATTTGACGACCACTTCGCGGCGGTCATTTCGGGCCACCGTGGCCGCCTCATTTGCCAGCCGCTCATTGACTTCAATGCGGGCCGCGAGCACGGCGTCCACCACGATGTCGGTGCCGATGGCGAGCGCCGCGGTCATGTCGATCGCTTCGTCGCCGCGCTGACCCAGGTGCGGAACGGCCTGCAGCAGGGCGATTGTGTAGGGGTGGGTCGGCGCGTTGAAGATCTGGTCGACCGTGCCGCGTTCCACGATGACGCCGCGACGCATCACGGCGATGTCATCGGCCAGGTCGGCGACCACGCCCATGTCGTGGGTGATCAGGAGGACGGCGCTGTCGAGTCGGTCGCGCAGGCTGCGCAGCAGGTCGAGGATCTCCGCCTGCACGGTCACATCGAGAGCGGTCGTGGGTTCGTCGGCGATGAGCAACTGCGGGTCGCAGGAGATGGACTGGGCGATCATGGCCCGTTGGCGTTGGCCTCCGCTCAGCTGGTGCGGGTAGGAGTTGAACGCTTTGAGCGGATCGGGCAGCTCGACCATGTCGAGCAGCTCGAGCGCCCGCGCCTTGGCCTGCGAGGGCGACATGCCGAAGTGGGCGCGCAGGGTCTCAATGATCTGGAACCCGATTGTGTAGACGGGGTTGAGTGCCGTCATCGGCTCCTGGAAGATCATGGCGATCTGGCCGCCGCGCACCGTGTGCATCTGCGCGGGCTTCAGCCCCATCAGCTCCCGGCCGCTGAGCTTGACACTGCCGGAAATGCGGCTGTTCTCGGGCAGCAGGTCCAGAATGGCCATCGAGCTCGCGCTCTTGCCGGAGCCGGACTCGCCGACGATGGCGAGCACCTTGCCGCGCTCGATCGAATAGTTCAGGTTGAGCGCGGCCGGCACCCACACGTTGTCCACGCCGAAGTGCACGGTGAGCTCGCGGACCTGCAGCACCGGGCCGGAGAAAGTGGTCGTCACCTGGTCGGTCATGAGGTCCTGCTTTCGTCGATCGTGCGATTTCTGAGGTCAGAATCTGGCAGCATGTCTGCATGCCCGTCGCTGCCGACCCAAATGTCTTCTACTCGCGGTTCAACCGCATCATCGCCACCCTGTTCACCACGATGGCCGCGCTCAGCGCGCTGAGCCTGTTCCTGCTGCCGACCGCATCGAACCGCGCTCTGGTCGTGCCAGCCCTGTTCGCGATGGCGTTCGTTTGGGAGGTGCTCTGGCGCCCCGACCTGCGGGTCAGCGACACGGCCGTGACCATTCGCAATCCGCTGCGCACGATCGTCGTGCCATGGGCGGCGCTCGTGCACGTCGACACCAAGTTCTCGCTCACCCTGTACACGCCGGGTCGCAAGTTCGCGGTGTACTGCGCCCCAGCCCCCGGCCGCAGTCTGACCAGCGCCGGACGCCGCAAGACCACCGACCCGGTGCCCTACGTCATCGGTTCCCCGCGGCCGGGGGACCTGCCGGGTAGCGAGTCCGGGGAGGCTGCGCAGCTGGTGCGCGCACGCTGGGACCTTCTGCAGAAGAGCGGTCGGGTGGATAGCGGGCTCGCGGCGCAGACGCCCGTGTCGGTCACGTGGGCCTGGGGTCGCGCTGGCATGCTGGCGGCTGGCGCTGCAGCATCCGTTGTGGCGATCTTGCTGGCTTAACTGCGCGAGCTGTCGTAGCATCAGGGCAGCTCCGGTTCCGGCCGGGTCTCCCGCATCTTGCTGAGCTTGAACCGGCGGTGCCGCGGGTCGAAAGCGTCGCGCAGGCCGTCACCGACGAAGTTCACCAGCAGTGCGAGCGACACGATGAACGCGCCGGGCCACCAGAACAGCCACGGCCGGGTCTGGAACGCCGATTGGTTCGAGCTGATCAGCAGACCGAGCGACACGTCGGGCGAGCGGATACCGTAGCCGAGGTAACTCAGCGCCGTCTCGAGCAGAATGGCCGAGGCCATGATGAGCGTCGCCGACACGATGACGACACCCATGGCGTTGGGCAAGATGTGTTTGAAGATGATGCGCATGTCGGAGGCACCGGCCACACGGGCGGCCTCCACGAATTCGCGTTCGCGCAGTGACAGGAATTCGCCGCGCACCAGCCGGGCGATTCCCATCCAGGAGAAGAACCCCAACATGATCGCCAAAACCGGGGCGCCGAGGCTGCCGAACCATTGGCCGACTACCGAGCCGATGACGAGCGCGGGGATGACGATGAAAACGTCAGTGATACGCATCAACACGGCATCGACCATGCCGCGGTAGTAGCCGGCGACTGCGCCGACCACCACGCCGACGACGGTCGCGATGAGACCGAGCACGACCATCACGAGCGCGGAGTTCTGGATGCCCCGCATGGTCATGGCGAAGTAGTCCTTGCCGATGCGGTCCTGGCCGAACGGATGCTCCCCCAGCGCAACTCCGTTGCCGCCGAGAAATTGCGGCACAAGCGAGAGCGTTGGATCTCCCCCGTTAACCTGCGGGTTGAGCTCCTTGAATCCGAACTTCCACCAGCCGGGAATCGGGCCGAGGCCGATGGCCGAGAAGGAGAACAAGATGATGGCCAGGAGAATGACGATCGACGCCACGGCCACCTTGTTGCCGATAAATCGGCGCCAAATCAGGCGTCCTTGACTCTCGGGCACCGAACTCGCGACGGCGAGTTCGTCAGCGGGAAGCTCGGGCGGCGTCGGCCCTAAACCAATCGGTGTGGACATTTAGCGGATCCTCACTCTCGGGTCGAGCCCGGCGTAGGCCATGTCAGCCAGAAAATTGAAGGTGATCGCCATCGCAGCCACGATCAGGAAATAGCCCATGACCGGGTTGAGGTCGCCGCGGAACAGGCCAGCGTTGAAGAGGCTGCCCATACCGGGAATGGCGAAGATCCGTTCGGTGATGATTGCGCCACCGAGCAGGGCCCCGACATCAAAAGCGACGAGAGTCGTCAGCGGGATGAGCATGTTGCGGAACGCGTGCCGCACGATAACCGTGCGCTCCGGAAGCCCCTTGGCGCGCGCGGTACGGATGTAGTCGAGGCTGAGTACCTCGAGCATGCCGGCACGAGAATACCGGGTGTACCCGGCGAATGAAATTAGCAGCAGGGCAATAATAGGCAGGGTGAGGTGGACGAAGGTGTCCAGGCCGGCGAGCCACACGTCCCCGGACAGTCCCGGGGTCTTAGAACCAACGGTGGCGATCGGGCGCCCGTTGGTGGCCGCCAGCAGATCACCCCAGGA
Organism: Cryobacterium glaciale; assembly: GCF_004402535.1. GTDB lineage: Bacteria > Actinomycetota > Actinomycetes > Actinomycetales > Microbacteriaceae > Cryobacterium > Cryobacterium glaciale. Next base: position 132,756 of record NZ_SOEY01000028.1, read on the forward strand.
CTGCATGAACCGGTCAACGAGCACGACCGCGCTGGACAAGAGCGCGGTGACGAGACCGACCCGCATATTCTGGCCACGATCGTAGCCGCCGGCCAAGAACCCGCTGACCAGCCCCACCGCGATCGTGGCGATCGCGAGGATGAACAGCGTTCCGGCGCTCGAAACGTCGAAGAGGGGCTGGAGCACAAAGTACGCCGCGATGGCGATCGCGCCGTTGATACCGGCCGTTATCAATGCCCGGCGGTTGCGCAGTCCGGCCAGCAGGGTCGCCGCACCCAGGGCGATCGCCGCGACCAGCAGTATGACGGGGATCGGCCCCAGGCCCGGATTCATAAACCAGCCGGTCGCGCTCATCAGGAGCAGCACCCCAGACGTTGCCAGCCCCGACACCAGGAATACCACCAGTCGACGTCGGCGGTCACCGCCGAGCAGTGATTGCCAGATGGCACCGACGACGATGCCGATAGCGACCAGTGCTCCGGTGCCGATAACAGGATCGCGGAGAAAGTCGTTGAAGCCGATTGCGATGAACTCTTTCAGGAGCACGGCCACAAGAAATACCGGCAATGAGTATAAGAAGAAGCTGACGAAGGTGACGGTGTTGTCGAGGCCGCTGTACTGACGCAGGGCGGTGATGATACCGATCGTGACGCCGAGCAAAATGGCCAGTACTAGGGCGAAGGTGACCAGCTGCACGGTCGCGGCCAGGGCATTGGGAAGAATATCGACAACCTGCGCGTTCGAGATCGTCGACCCAAGGTCGCAGGCATTAGCGAACGGGATCGCGCACTTGGCGACGCCGCCGAGCCAGAGTACCCAGCGCAGCGGCGGGGGCACGTCGAGGTCGAGGAGCGCCACGCGGGCGTCGATGAGCTGCTGCTTATTAGGAGAGTTGCTGCCTTCCAGGTCCTGGAGCGGCTGCGCCGAATAGCCGACCATGACGTACATCAGAAACGATGCGGCGATCAGGATGAGGATGGAAACAAGAATTCGTCTCAGGATGAAGCTCACCATGCCTGGGCTACCTCACTGTAGGGGTGGTTCGTACTTCTGGATTGGCGCGAAACGCGCGTGGAACGGATGCCGCCATACTCACGTGTTGGGCTCCTGGGCGCACCCAGAAGCCCAACGACGCAATCGAGTTACCTACTCGTTGACGGACCAATCCCAGAAGTTCCAGAACGGGCCGGTCTGGTTGCCCATGTACTCCACACCGCTGACGCGCTTGGAGACCCCGAACACGCCGGGTGCCTGAAACAGTGGCAGGCCGTAGGCATCCTCGAACATCTGCTTGTCCATCCGCTTCTCAATCTCGATCAATTTGTCGGGATCGAGGGTCGTCTGGGTGAGGATGGCGTCGTCGTTGGTTCCCTGGTACTGGTTGTAGTTTCCGCCACCATCGGTGGAGAAGATCTGCGCGATGCCGGTGGAACCGACGCCGGGGCTGATCCAGCCGAAGAGGGAAGCGTCGTAGTCACCGCCCTCGAGCAGGGAACTCCAGTCGGGTGAACCGGCATCGACAACCGTGATCCCGGCCTTGGCGGCCGACTCCTGAATGGCCTGGAACTCGTCCACCCGGTTGGGGTTGTTGGTGTTGTAGAGGATGCGCACCGAGGGTGTCGCGCCGGCCAGCAGCTCGAGGGCACCTTCAATGTCGACCTCGTCGTAGGCGCTCGATCCATTGTTAGCGACCGAATCGTCGTAGGGAGCGTTGGCCGGGACCCAGATCTGCGAGTTCAGCACGTTGGCGTCGGGGTTGACCGGCGTCACGATCGAGTCGAGGATCTGCTGCCGCGGAACCGTCTTGAGGAACGCCTGGCGAACGGCGAGGTCGGCGAACACCGGCTGGTCGAACCGCAGGTCCAGGTGGTCGTAGGAGACCTGGTCGCCGGTGAGTACGTCAGCTCCGGTGTTTTCCAGGGCCGTCAGGGTGTCAGCGGATGCCTGCGGGTTGATGATGTCGACCTCGCCGTTCTGCAGGGCGGTCACCTGGGCGTTGGCGTCGGGAATGACCCGCAGGATGACCTTGTCAACCTTCGGAATCATGCCGCCGACATAGAACTCGTTGCGCTCGAGCGTGAACGACTGACCGGGAGTCCAGCCGGTCGGCACCATCGGGCCGCTGGAAACCAGCAGGTCCGGGTCGGTGGGGAACGCGGTCACGTCGTAGCCGGTGTTGACGAAGTCCGCAGCGGCCTTGAGGGTGGGATCGGCCGCGACCGGGTTGGCCGCGTCGCCCTTGGGCAGGCTCTGGAGCAGCTCGGTCAGTTCGGTCGCCGAGCCGAGTCCGGCCTTCTTCGCCACAATGTGCGCCGGCTGGGCGATGGGGTTGACCAGCTCCCAGTCCACGTACGGCGTTCCGTAGACGAGTGTCATCGACATATTGTCTTCGCTGATCTCCGGGAAGGTGGTGGTGTCAAGGCCGGCGGTGCTCGCGGCGATTTCGAAGTACGTGGTGCCGGTCGTCACCTCGCCTGAGTCCGCGTCGACGGTGGAGTCGTTGTAGTACCCCGCGCCGATCGCCCAGGCGAGCACCATGTCGTCAGCGGTGACGGGTTCGCCGTCGGACCACTTGTTCTCGGGGTTGAGGGTGTAGGTGACGGTTTGGGGGTCGTCGCTGGTCTTCTCGAAGGTTCCGAAGCCCTCTTCGCGCACGATGTTGAACTCGTTGTCAATGTAGGAGAACGCTGATCCGTAGTTACCCATGAGGTAACCGACCTGGCCATTGGTATCGAGGTTGGCCTGTGGGGTCTGGTTGTTGAAGGACGTGAAGTCGTTGACCACCGCGACAGTGATAGTGCCGCCGCTGGACGCGGTATCGGTGTTGGTGTCGGTACTTCCGGTCGTGGTGCATGCGGTCAGGGCAAGAGCAGCGACGCCGAGTACGGCGACCCCGCTGAGGCTCTTCCTGAACAGTTTTCCTCTGATGGACAAGATTCCTCCTGGGCGAAGTGATCGTCGGAGCGCGGCTGGACGCCGCGGGCCGATCGTGGTTTGTTACGACCCTAGAGAGAAACCCCACCTTTGCCAATCAAATGACCGAACTGTTATGAAATAGCTCCATTCTTTTTCGTTGAATTCGGGCATTCTGCACAAAATCCGCGTCTGCTGGGCGAAAACGCAGAGTTTGGGTCGCTGAGCGACACCGCGGCACCAGATCCGCGCATCGCACCGTCCGACTACCCTCCGAACTCGAAGTTTGCTCCGGGGATTGCCGCGAGCAGCTCCTGGGTGTACAGCTCCCTGGGGGTGTCGAACACCTCGTCGGTCGACGCCGCCTCGACGATTCGACCCTCCTGCATGACACAGACGTTATCGGCGACCAGCCGCACGACCGCGAGGTCGTGCGTGATGAACAGGTAGGTCAGGCCCAGCTCGGTCTGCAACTCGGTGAGCAGAGTGAGAATCTGTCCACCGGTCTGGTACAGCGGCGCGAGGAAGTTGTACAGCGAGGGGTAGTCCGCCTGCCAGCCGGCCGCGTGCCGCCGGGTCCCCGGCCAGCTCGTACGGGCCATTGCCGATGGGGTTCTCGCCAAAGGCATCCATGTCGTCGAACGCCACGGTGGGCAGCGGCGAGTAGGCCGAGTAGCCGAGGCGCAGCGGCCAGTCGGCCTCGGCGCCGGACAGCTGCACGGTGAAGGTCGTGTCGTCGACGACCGTCAAACCCGACATGGTCTCCGCGAGCGGGTCAGGAATCTGCAGGGCCGCACCGGAGTCGTCGGTGGCTCCGGTTGGGTCGTCCTTGGTGTTCGCGACGTCGGAATAGCCGACGATGTTGTTGAATAATCCGGACGAGCCCTGCGCGTTGGTGACGAGCGCGCCGTAGTTCCAGGCGTCGACGAAGGACGAAGCGGTGACCGGCTCGTCGTTGGTGAAGGTCCAGTCATCGTTCAACGTGACAGTCCAGGTCGTGGCGTCATCGGACTCGATCGACTCGTGCACACGCGCAATCTATCCGGCAACTATTGAGCGTCACGCAACGCAATCTTGCACGGATGTTGCGGGCTGCTCCCGTTCCGGGCGCGCGCTGGCGGTGGTCATGCGTGCGTTGCCGGGTGGCAGGATAGAGCCATGCCGTCAGCATCCGTTCTGCCTACCGCGCGGCTCGACCGTCCCCGGCTGTACTGGGAGCTCGGTATCGTGCTCGCGCTGTCCCTCGGGGCGTCGGCCGTGTACTCGATCGTGTCGATCGTGGCCCGGCTGACCGATGAGACCCCGCTCGCCGACCAGTCGGCGACGCTCAACGGCTCACAGTCACCGCGTGAGTGGCTCGACTTCACCTACCAGTTCCTCGGCATCGTCTTCGGGCTCGCCGCGGTGGCCCTGGTGCTGTTTCTGCTCTGGAAGCCCGGGCAGAACCCGTTCAGGCAGCTCGGCTTCGACCTGACCCGGCCGGGCAAGGACGTACTCGGCGGGTTCGGGCTGCTACTCGTGATCGGCATTCCGGGGCTCGCTCTCTACCTCGCCGGACGGGCGTTCGGCTTCACCGTGGCCGTGGTGCCGTCGCCGCTCGACACCTTCTGGTGGACCATCCCCATTCTCGTGCTCGCCGCTCTCAAGGCCGCGCTGCTCGAGGAGATCATCGTGGTCGGCTACCTGTTCACGCGGTTGCGCGAGCTCGGCTGGTCGCCCTGGACCATCATTCTGAGCTCGGCCGTGCTGCGCGGCAGCTATCACCTGTACCAGGGCGTCGGGCCGTTCTTCGGCAACGTGGCCATGGGCGTCATGTTCGGCTGGTGCTACAACCGTTGGGGGCGCACCATGCCGCTCGTGGTGACGCACTGGCTGCTCGACATTCTCTCGTTCGTCGGTTACCCCCTCGCGCTGGCCTGGTGGCCGGGCCTGCTCGCCCCGGCCACCTGACTCGCCGGTCGAGGCGCGAGGCAGGAGAACCGCCGGTCGAGGCGCGAGGCACGAGCGATCGAGACCAGCGGGGCCGGGTCTCGATCGCTCCTCCGTCGCGCCTCGACCAGCGTGTCGCGCCTACTCGAAGGCTTCCGGCGGCGGGCAGGCGCAGACCAGGTTGCGGTCGCCGTAGGCGTTGTCGATGCGCCGCACCGGTGGCCAGTACTTGTTCCGAACGAGCGAGGCGAGCGGATACACGGCGGCAGCCCGGTCGTATGGATGCTCCCACTCCCCCTCGATCACCGATTGCGCGGTGTGCGGGGCGTTGTGCAGCGGGTTGTCGTCGGCGGGCCAACGGCCGGCGGCGACGGCATCCGCTTCGGCCTTGATCGCGATCATCGCGTCGATGAAGCGGTCGATTTCGCCGAGGTCTTCGCTCTCGGTAGGTTCGACCATAAGCGTGCCGGCCACCGGAAAGCTCATGGTCGGCGAGTGGAAGCCGTAGTCGACGAGGCGTTTGGCCACATCGTCGACGCTCACCCCGGTGGCCGCAGTGAGCGGGCGCAGGTCGAGGATGCACTCGTGTGCGACCAGTCCGTTTTCGCCCGAGTAGAGCAGCGGATAGCTGTTCTCGAGGCGTTTGGCGACGTAGTTGGCGGCGAGCACGGCGGCGCCGGTGGCCTGCTTGAGGCCGTCGATTCCCATCATGCGCACGTAGGCCCACGAGATGGGCAGGATGCTCGGGCTGCCATACGGCGCCGCCGAGACTGGCCCGCCGGCGTGCACGACGGTCGCCGTGGCACCCCCGCTGCCGAGCAGGTAGTGCTCGTCACTCTGTGCAAGCGGATGCCCGGGCAAAAACGGCGCGAGGTGCGCCTTGGCCGCGACCGGGCCGACGCCGGGCCCGCCGCCACCGTGCGGGATGCAGAACGTCTTGTGCAGGTTCAGGTGCGAAACGTCGCCGCCGAAATCGCCGTAGCGGGCGAATCCGAGCAGCGCGTTGAGGTTGGCGCCGTCGACGTAAACCTGGCCGCCGGCGGCGTGCACGGCCGCACAGATGGTGGCGACCTCGTGCTCGTAGACACCGTGGGTGGACGGGTAGGTGATCATGAGCGCGGCGAGGGTCTGGGCGTGCTCGGCGATCTTGGCGTGCAGGTCGGCGAGGTCGACGTTTCCGAGGTCATCGCAGGCCACGACGACAACACGCATACCGGCCAGAACAGCGGATGCCGCGTTGGTGCCGTGCGCGCTCGACGGGATCAGGCAGACCGTGCGGTCGACCTGCCCGTTGGACCGGTGGTAGCCCCGGATGGCGAGGAGGCCGGCCAGTTCGCCCTGGCTGCCGGCATTGGGCTGAAGAGACACGGAGTCGTAGCCGGTGACGTCGGTGAGCCAGGTTTCGAGCTGGCGCACCAGGTGCAGGTAACCCTCGACATCCGCTGTGGGCGCGAAGGGGTGGATACCGGCGAATTCGGGCCAGCTGACGGCCTCCATCTCGCTCGCCGCGTTGAGCTTCATGGTGCAGGAGCCGAGCGGGATCATGCCGCGGTCGAGCGCGTAGTCGTAGTCGGCGAGGCGCTTGAGGTAGCGCATCATGCTGGTCTCGGAGCGGTGAGTGTTGAACACCGGGTGGGTGAGGTACTGGCTCTCGCGAACGAGATCGCCCGGCAGCCCGTGCTGCACGGCGTCGAAGTCCACGTGCCCGAATGCGTCGCGGCCGCCGAATGCTCCGACAATGTACGAGAGGTCGGCGAGGGTGGTTGTCTCGTCGACCGAGACGCTGATGGTGTTCGCATCGACCTGGTGCAGGTTGTAGCCGCTCACGGCTGCCTTGGCCACGACCTCGGCGGCGCCCGCCGGCACGTTGATCTGGAACGTGTCAAAGAATGCGTCGGTGAGCACGTCGACGCCAAGGGCGCGCAGCGCGGCGACGAGTGCGCCGGCCCGCTCGTGCACCCGGGTCGCTATCGCTTTCAGGCCTTGCGGTCCGTGGTAGACAGCGTACATGCCAGCCATGACGGCAAGCAGCACCTGGGCGGTGCAGATGTTCGAGGTGGCTTTGTCGCGGCGAATGTGCTGCTCGCGCACCTGCAGGGCCAGGCGGTAAGCCGGATGACCGGTGGCGTCGACGCTCACGCCGACCAGGCGGCCGGGCAGCTGGCGTTCAAGCCCCTTGCGAACCGCCATGTAGCCGGCGTGCGGTCCGCCGAAGCCCATCGGCACGCCGAAACGCTGGCTGGTGCCGACGGCGACATCGGCGCCGAGGTCTCCGGGCGACTTGAGCAGGGTGAGGGCGAGCAGGTCGGCCGCCACGACGGCGAGTGCCTTGTGTTCGTGGGCCAGGTCGATGACGACCTGCGGGTTCCAGATGCGACCGGATGCCGACGGGTACTGCACGAAGACACCGAAATAGTCGCCGAGATCCTCCGCCGTGGTCTGCTCGTTCAGAGCGACCTGGGCGAGCTCGATCCCGAGCGCTGCGGCGCGATTGGCGAGCAGCGCGTGGGTCTGGGGAAAGGCATCCGTGTCAACGATGAAACGACGCGAGCCCGACTTTGAGGCGCGCAGGGCGAGCAGCATGCCCTCGACGACCGCCGTGGACTCGTCGAGCATCGACGCGTTCGCCGTGGTCAAACCGGTGAGGTCGGCGATCATGGTCTGGAAGTTGATCAGCGCTTCGAGCCGGCCCTGGGAGATCTCGGGCTGGTACGGCGTGTAGGCGGTGTACCAGCTGGGGTTCTCGAACACGTTGCGCTTGATCACGGCGGGCGTGAACGTGTCGTAGTAGCCGAGGCCGATCATGGAGCGTTTGACCGTGTTGCGGCCGGCGAGGGCGCGCAGTTCGGCGACGGCTTCGTTCTCGGTCGCGGCGGGCGGCAGGGCGCTGTCGCCGTCCTGCCGGAACAGGTCGGCGTGGATCGACGCCGGCATGGCAGCGGAGACGAGGTCGTCCACCGAGTCGTAGCCGAGCGTCTCGAGCATCTGGGACTGGGCGTCGATATCGGTACCGATGTGACGCTGGGAGAAAGCCTGGGTCATGTTGTGCGTTACTCCCCGATCAGGGCGGAATACTCGGCAAAGGTGAGCAGGGTGGGAAGGACCTCGAACTCGACCTTGATCAGCCAGCCCTCGCCGAACGGGTCGCTGTTGACCAGTTCCGGGCTGTCGATGACCTGGTCGTTGGTGGCCGTGACGGTGCCGTTGACCGGGGCGAACAGTTCTCCGACCGACTTGGTCGATTCGATCTCGCCGACGACGGTGCCGCTGGCGACGGTGCTGCCTACCTCGGGCAGTTCGACGAAGACGACGTCGCCGAGCTTCTCAGCGGCGTAGGCGGTGATGCCGACGGTAGCGATGCTCCCCTCGACCAGGACCCATTCGTGTTCGGCGGTGTACTGGAGCGTTGATGTGTCTGTCATGGTGTTGCCTTTCGCAGGTTGCGCAGGTTGCGCGGGTTCAGGGCTGTTTCAACAGGGTGGTGTTATTTGACGCGCGTATAGAAGGGGAGAGACGTGACCGTAGCCGGAATGCGGGTGCCGCGCACGTCGACGTAGACCTCGGTACCGAGGCGGGCCAGGTCGGGGGTGACGTAGGCCATGGCGATCGGGTAGCCCAGGGTCGGCGAGAGCGCGCCGCTCGTGATCACGCCGTCGGCGGTGGTCGCGTCGAGGCTGCGGAAGATCGCATAGTCGGCCCGCCCGGCCCGTTTGCCCGCGGCGATCAGACCCACCAAAACGGATGCCCCCGCCGCCGGTCCGGCAACGCTTGCGGCCCGGCCGACGAAGTCGTTCTCCTTATTCAGGTTGACCACCTTGCCGAGGCCGGCCTGCGCCGGAAAGGTGGTGAGGGTGAGTTCGTGGCCGTAGAGCGGCATGCCGGCTTCGAGCCGGAGGGTATCGCGGCTGGCCAGCCCGGCCGGAACCAGACCGTGATCGGCGCCGGCGACAACGAGGGCATCCCAGAGTTCGCGGGCCTGGTCGGCCGCGAGGTAGAGCTCGAAGCCGTCTTCGCCGGTGTACCCGGTGCGGGCGACCAGCAGCGGGTGGCCGCGGAAGAAGGCATCCGTGATGCGGTAGTACTTCATGAAGTGCAGGTCGGTGCCCAGATCGGTCACGCCCGCGGTGGCGTCGAGGATGGCGAGGGCGTTCGGTCCCTGCACGGCGATGAGGGCGTAGTCGTCGCTCTGGTCGACGACTACGACATCGAAGTCGGCGGCACGCGCGAGCAGCGCATCGAAAGCGGGGAACCGGTTCCCGGCGTTGGCCACGACGAGGAACTTGGCGTCACCCCGGCGGTAGACGACGAGGTCGTCGATGATGCCGCCATTTTCGTTCAGCAGCAGGCTGTACTTGGCCTGCCACAGCTCGATGACGGAGAGCTTGCCGGCGAGCGCGTAGTCGAGGTAAGCGGCGGCATCCGGGCCTTCGACCAGGATCTCGGCCATATGGGAGAGGTCGAACAGTCCGGCCTGGTGGCGCACGGCGTGGTGCTCGGCCAGGTCGCTCGAATAGCGCACCGGCATCTGCCAGCCGGCGAAGTCGGTGAAGCTCGCACCGGCGTCGACGTGCGCCTGGTGCAGGGGCGAGAACCGTTCGGTGCTGGAGGCGGGGGTGCTGGAGTCGGCCGAGGTCATGAGTTCTCCGGGGGACAGGGCCGAACAGGAGCGGCCGCGTGTGTGCGGGGCTCGGTTGAGCCCCGTGGGAACTCCCCCTCTGTCGCTCGTGCCTGAGAGCTTCACCAGCGCGTGCGCTGACTTTCACCGTGGGCGAGACCGGCAAGCGCGCCCGGTCTTCTTTTCAGAGTGGCCAGTCCGATGCGGTACGAGTACCTGAGAGATTGTCGGGGAGGATTGCTCCTTCGGTGTTCGCACGCTTTCGCGTCGAACTCTCCCGCATCGACCATACGGCCCGATATTCAGTTGTGACGTGGTGCCAGCCTAGCCCGCCGCGCGGGCTGTTTCTTCCTCGACGTACGTTCAACCGTAAGGAGAACTGGACGTTCGTTGAATGTTATGTGAACCAGGAGTTTAATGAGTGTCCCTATCTCCGCAGAGAGGCGGCAGCATCATGGACACAAGCTTGCTCATCTGGCTAATCGTCGGCGTCATCGTCGTGGTCGCCATCATCGGGATCGTCGTCTTCAAGTCGCGTCGGCGCCGGGAGGCCAAAGCACAGGCGGACCGTCACCAGGCGGAAGAATTGCGCTCCCAGGCGAAGGATGCCGACCTGGCGGCCCGCGAACGCGAGGCAGTGGCGACGAAGGCGCGGGGCGATGCGCTCCAGGCCCAGGTCGACTCGGAACGTCTGCACCGGGAGGCCGCGCAAGGTCAAACGGAAGCGCAAGGCATCCGCCACCAGTCGGAGGAAAAGCTTCAGGAGGCAAACAAAGTCGATCCCGATATCCACTCCAGTGGCGAGGCCGACCCGCGACCTGACCGTCGGCGTGACACCGACCTACACTAACCGCTGGCCTCCGAGGTTCTGACCCCACACCCCCGAGGTTCCACGCCGATGGCTGTCGAGCAGGTGGGTGTCGATCATGCCGATCGCCTCCATCAGCGCGAACATCGTGGTCGGGCCGACGAAGACGAAGCCGAACTTTTTTAGCGCCTTCGCCAGTAAAACGGATGCGTCGGAGCTGGTCGGCACGTCGGCCTGCGTTCGCGGCTCGGGAGTTGTGGCCGGCTGGAACCCCCAGACGAAGTCGACCAGTCCGCCCTGCTGGCGCAGCGCAACCGTCGCCCGTGCGTTGGTGATCGTCGCGCGAACCTTCAGGCGGTTGCGCACGATCTGCTCATCCTGGAGCAAGCGCGCCACGTCGTCCTCGTCGAAGGCGGCGACCCGGTCGGGGTCGAAGTCGGCGAAAGCCTGGCGGAACCCGGGGCGCTTCCGCAAAATGATGGCCCAGGACAGCCCGGATTGGAACGCCTCAAGGCTGATGCGCTCGAACAGGGCGTGCTCGGTGCGCACCGGCACTCCCCACTCGGTGTCGTAGTAGTCGCGCAGCATCGGGTCGACCGAGGCCCAGGCCGGGCGGGCGAGACCGTCGGGGCCGACGATCGCGCCGGAGAGTGGTGGGGCGGCATCCGCTGGTGAAGTCATCTAAACCATTAGACACCGGCCGCTCGCCGACACGTCAGTTCTGGCGATTTCTAGCGATTTTGGCGTCGAAACTCACGGCTCGGTGGCTGGGCGACGCTAAAATCGCAGCCAGAGCCAAGGAGCTACTATGAGTCACGCTGCACTCGGACACTCCACCGATATTCGCGGTGACGGCACCTCGCCGGGTGCCGCGATCGAGGTGGTCAACCTGGTGAAGCGGTTCGGGCACAATCGGGCTCTGAACGGTGTCAGCTTTCAGGTGCCGCGCGGCACCGTGTTCGGCGTGATCGGCCCAAACGGTGCCGGCAAGACCACGATCATGCGAGCGCTGCTCGACATCATTCGGCCCACCTCTGGCCAGGCAACGGTGCTCGGCACCCCGTCACGGAACGCCGGCCCTGATCTGCGCCGACGCATCGGGTACCTGCCGGGCGAGCTCGTTCTGGAGGGGCGCACGAGCGGGCGCCGCCTGCTGCAGCACTACGCGGATATTTCGGGTCCGGTCACGGCTGGCCACGTGAACGAGCTCGCGGAGCGCCTGGGGCTCGACCTTGACCGGCCGGTGCGCAAGCTGTCCAAGGGCAATAAACAGAAGCTCGGCATCGTGCAGGCGTTCATGCACCAGCCGGAACTGCTCGTACTCGACGAACCCACGAGCGGTCTCGACCCGCTCATGCAACAGGAATTCTTGAGAATGGTGCGCGAAGCCCGCAACCGCGGCCAGACCGTCTTTCTCTCGTCCCATGTGATCAGTGAGATTCAGCAGGCCGCCGATGAGGTCGCGATTTTGCGCGACGGGCGCATCGTCACGATCAACAGCGTCGAGGAGCTGCGCACCACCGCTATTCGGCACCTCCGCCTTGTCGCGAGCGGCATCCGCCCGACCGACCTGGCCGCGATTCTCGGCGCTCTCCAGGGCGTCACCACCCTCGATTGCACCCTCACCGCGACCGGTGATGCGGAAGCCGTCGCGACCCTGAGCGGTGCGATCGCGCCGTTCGTGCAGGCGATCGGGGCCCTGCAGGTGCGGGATCTGGTGTTGGAAGAACCCGACCTGGAGGAATCCGTGTTGAAACTGTATTCCGCACCGGTAGCCGCCGCGGTGGTGACGAAGTGACCGCGCTTCAGGACCGACCGCAAAACGTGCGTCGGGCACCGCTGCCGCTGTTTGGCAAGGCGTTCTCCGATTCCTGGCGGGGACTGCTCGGCTGGGGCGTCGGGCTCGCCGCCGCCGCTTTTCTCTACCTGCCGATCTACCCGAGCATGAGCGGCGCGTCGGGCATGCAGGAGCTGCTCGACAACCTGCCGCCCGAGCTGATCAAAACCCTCAATTACGACCAGATCGGCACCGGCGCCGGTTACACCCAGGCCACCTTGTTCGGCCTGCTCGGGTTTCTGCTGCTGAGCATCGCGGCGACCGGCTGGGGTGCCGGTGCACTCGGCGGCGACGAGGAATCCGGGCAGCTCGAGCTCACGCTGGCTCACGGGGTGACGCGCGTGCAGGTGGCGATGGCCCGGTTCTTCGCCATTGCCGTCAAGATCCTCGCTCTGTCGGCATTGCTGTTCCTGGTCGTTCTCGTGCTCAACGATTCCGCCCAGCTTGAGATCGAGGTGGGAGACCTGCTCGGGACCAGCCTGATTTTCGCCGGCGTGTCGCTGCTGACGGCATCCGTTGCGCTGCTCGGCGGTGCACTGACCGGGCGACGCATCGGCGGGATCGCGGGTGGAACCACCGTGGCCGTGCTGGGCTACGTCTTTAATGCGCTCGGAAACCAGAGCGCGAGCTTGGAGTGGCTGCACACCCTGAGCCCGTACTACTGGGCGTTCGGCGACAGCCCGCTGAGCACCGGGGCGAACGTGACGACCACTATCGTGTTTTACGCCGCCTCACTCGTGCTCGCGGCCGCTGCGGCCATCGCCCTGCGCCAACGCGATATCGGCGTCTGAGGTCGCTAGGCCCAGGTCTCGGCCGCACCCTGCGTGAGCTCGATAATGTTATCCAGCAAGACCGACATGGTGTCCGAGCGCAGCAGTGCAATCTGATCGAGCGGCCCGACCGGAGCGATCGCCGCGAGCTGCCAGGCTGCCGCGGTCGGATCGTGCGAGAGCGGCACATCGGGCGACCACTCCTGGTCGGAGAATTCGCTCGCGAGCGACAGGGTGCGGCGCACAAGTTGCTCCGCCTGTTCACGGCGCGGCAGCAGCGCATCGTCCCATTCCAGGTCGGGCAGCACACGAACCGTGGCGAGCGGATGCGGGTCCTCCGGCATCCACTCGGTCACCTCGATTCTGCGCTCACCCTGCACGACCAGCCCGAGGTAGCCCTCGGGGGCTTCGAGCTGGGTGACCCGGGCGACGGTGCCGATGCTGAACCGACGTTCGCCGCCGCCCACTTCCTGGCCGCGTTCGATGAGAACAACGCCGAACTCGGCCGGCTCGGCGTCGAGCACCCGGGCCATCATCACCAGGTACCGGTCCTCGAACACCCGCAGTTGCAGCGGCATGTACGGGAAGAGCACGGAACCCAGGGGGAACATCGGCAGGGTCGTCATGGTTCCAGCGAACCACGTCGGCGGCGTTGCGCCAACCCTCGTAGGTGGAATGGGTCGCATCCGACGCGTAGCCTAGAAGGTCTACCGCTCCATTTGCGGAAGAACGAGAGGCTGTTTGTGGACATCACCCTGCTAGGACACTTCGTGGCCGCCGCCGAGGCTCCCGATTTTGCCCGCGCCGCGCAGGCACTGGCCATCTCGCGCGACACCCTCAGTGCGTCGGTCAAGCAGGTCGAGGCCGAACTCGGCTACGCCCTGTTCGACCGTGCCGCCGAGAGCACGACACTGACGAAGATCGGGGTGGCCTTTCTCGCCGACGCCCGCATGGAGCTCGCGCAGAAGGCTGCCCGCAGCTCGCAGCCCGGCGGCGGTTCCGGCGGAGGCAAGGCCAAGGCTAACAAGGGCAAGGGCCGCGCCCCCGCGGTGAAGGGCCAGCCGAAGCTCGGCAAGAAGCGCCAGTCGCGGTAGCCTGCGCACGCGGCCCTTCGGCAGGACGTACGCCAGCTACCGCGCGGAGGACACTAGCTCAGCGCGTTGAGCTTGAAGCCGAGTTTCATATGCACCTGAAAGTAGTCAACGGCGCCGTCCACAATGTGGCCCCTGATCTGCACAACCTCAAACCAGTCGAGGTTCTGCACCGTCTCAGTAGCGCGCTTAACCGCGTTGGCGATGGCCTCGTCGGAACCAACCTTCGACGTTCCGACCACTTCGATAACACGATAGGTATTGTCAGTCATTGTGAGCTCCCTGGCTGTTCGACGGTGAACGGATAGGGCCACGGTACCGCGGACGAACGACGGGCAATAGGTAGCCCGGTTTTTCCGTCCACCGGATGCGCTCCGGTCGCGGGAATCGACCGGAAAGTTACAGCTCGGTGACCTGCCCAGCCTCGACCTGCCAGTGCCGATCGGTATGCACGTTCTCGAGCATGCGCCGATCGTGGGTGACCAACAGCAGCGTGCCCTCATAGCTGTCGAGTGCCTGTTCGAGTTGTTCGATCGCCGCGAGGTCGAGGTGGTTGGTGGGTTCGTCGAGCACGAGCAGGTTGACGCCGCGCGCCTGCAGCAGCGCCAGACCGGCGCGGGTGCGCTCCCCCGGCGACAGCTCGTCGACCGGGCGGTTCACATGGTCAGCCTTGAGACCGAACTTGGCCAGCAGGGTGCGCACTGCGGCGGGCGAGAGGTCGGGAACGAGAACGTCAAAGGTCTCAGCGAGGGGCCGCGCGCCAGCCAGAAGCGCCCGGGCCTGGTCGATTTCGCCGATCGCGACGCTGGGGCCGAGATGAGCGCTGCCGGCATCCGCTTGTTGGCGGCCGAGCAGGGCGCGCAGCAGGGTGGACTTGCCGGCGCCGTTGGGGCCGGTGATGCCGATGCGTTCGCCGCCATTGACCTGCAGCGAGACCGGGCCGAGCACGAAGTCGCCCTGCCGAAACTCGGCGTTGTTCAGGGTCGCCACGACGGCGCTCGAGCGCGGGGCCGAACCGATGGTGAACTCGAGCTGCCACTCCTTGCGGGGCTCCTCGACCTCGTCGAGGCGCGCGATGCGGCTTTCCATCTGCCGCACCTTCTGCGCCTGCTTCTCACTGGACTCGACCGAGGCCTTGCGGCGGATCTTGTCATTGTCCGGGGCCTTCTTGATAGCGTTGCGCACGCCCTGGCTCGACCATTCCCGCTGGGTTCTGGCCCGTCCGACGAGGTCGGCTTTCTTCGCGGCGAACTCGTCGTAGTTCTCCCGGTTGTGCCGGCGGGCGGTTTCGCGTTCCTCGAGATAGGAGTCGTAGCCGCCGCCGAACACCCGGTTGGCCCCCTGCGCGAGGTCGAGTTCGAGCACCCGGGTGACGCAGCGGGCGAGGAATTCGCGGTCGTGGCTGACCAGCACGACGCCGCCGCGGAGGCCGGTGACGAAGGCTTCGAGGCGTTCGAGACCGTCAAGGTCGAGGTCGTTGGTGGGCTCATCGAGCAGCACGATATCGAAGCGGGACAGCAGCAGGGCGGCGAGTCCCACGCGGGCCGCCTGCCCGCCGGAGAGCGCCGTCATCAGGCTGTCCGCGGTGAGGGTGCCGCCGAGTGCGAGGCCGAGGTCGGCGAGCACGAGCGGCAGCCGCTCATCGAGATCCGCCGCTCCGCTGGCCAGCCAGCGCTCGAGCGCGGTCGAATACGCGTCGGCCGGGTCGATTCCGTCGACGGGTGGCTGGGTGTCTCCGAGAGCGGATGCCGCGGCATCCAGCTCAAGGGTCGCCTCGGCGCAGCCGGTGCGCCGGGCGATGTAGCCGCCGATGGTTTCGCCGGGAACCCGCTCGTGTTCCTGCGGGAGCGCGCCGACGAAGGCATCCGCTGGGCTGAGCGTGATGGTGCCGGCCTGCGGTTCGCCGAGCCCGGCCAGTAGGCCCAGCAGGGTGGATTTGCCGGCGCCGTTGGCACCGACCACCCCGACAACATCGCCGGGGGCAACGGTGAGGTCGAGCGATTCAAAGAGGGTTCGGTGTGCGTAGCCGCCAGCCAGGCCTCTGGCCACGAGTGTTCCGGTCATTACTCCATATTCTCATTGCGGCGACGCGGCCGGCGACCGCCCGCTATCTCAGCGGCAGGTGCACTGCTCGCTGGCTGGAATACCCGCCATGACATCTTCGACGTGCTGTCCGCAGCCGGTCCAGCCGATTTTCGAACAGTTTTCGCAACGGATGGGACTGCACATGGTGTCTCCTTGATCAATGTGGGTGGTGGTGGGGTGGGGGTTACCGGGCGGTGACGATGGCCAGGCCAGTGGATGCCGCGGCGTCCGACATTCCGCCGGCGTCAGTCAGGCCGGTGAAGCCGAGGTCAGCCATGCGGGTGACGGCCGAGGCCGACCGATTGCCGGAAGCACAGTAGACGACGTAGTCGCCGTCGGCCGGAAGAGCCGACAGCTCCGTGTCGAACGTCGCCGACTGCACGTCGATGTTGATGGCGCCGTCGAGGTGGCCGGCCGCGTATTCGCTCGGCGTGCGCACGTCGACGATGACCGTGCCCGCGGCCAGCTCAATCGGTTCGGCCGTGGCTGAGCAGGCCGACAGCCCGAGCGCGACGGTGACGGCGATGGCCAGGGCGGCGAGGGTCTTCTTCATGAGCTGCTTTCGATGGGTGCTGCGGCTGGGGGCCTGATTTACTTATACCCTATGGGGTATTCTGCACAGAGGCAAGTCCGGTCACCTGAACGCTCGCTAGAGTGTTTTCAGGCGCTCGCCACCGGTCGAGGCGCTGGCCCATCAGGGCCGCAACTAAGGGGAACGATTGTGAACGAGGACACGACACACGCCGAAGCGGCAGCGCCACACACCGAGCACACCGACCTGCAGAAGCGCGTCGTGCGGGTACTCATCACCGGCCAGATTCTGGGCGGCATCGGCATGGGTGCAACGCTGTCACTCGGCGCGCTGCTCGCCGCCGAGCTGTCGGGGTCGAGCGCCTGGTCGGGCATGGCCGCGACTATGAGCACCCTCGGCGCCGCGGTCGTGGCCGTGCCGCTTGCCCGCCTGGCGCAGGCACACGGGCGTCGCGTGTCGCTCGCGACCGGCTCACTCGTGGCCGGCGCGGGAGCCGTGCTCGCGATCACCTCGGTCTCCATCGACAATTTCGTACTACTGCTGGCCGCCCTGATGCTGCTCGGCGCCGGTTCGGCGACAAATCTGCAGGCAAGATTTGCCGCAACCGACCTCGCCACCTCGCGCTTTCGCGCCCGCGACCTGTCGATCGTGGTCTGGTCCACAACGATCGGTGCCGTGCTCGGCCCGAACCTGTTCGGACCGGGCGAAGCGCTCGGCGCCGCGCTTGGACTGCCGGCGATGACCGGAGCCTTCGCGTTCTCACTCGCTGCCACGGTCGCCGCGGCCGTGGTCTACGCGCTCGGACTTCGACCCGACCCTCTGCTGACCGCGCTGGCCGCACGCTCGGGGAGCGCGGGCATCCGTCGGGCCAGCGGTGGCCTGGCCATTCTGCGCGGCAATGCGGCGGCTCGATATGCGGTCGTCGTCATCGCGCTCAGCCATGCCACCATGGTGGCGCTGATGTCCATGGCGCCCGTGCACCTGCGCGACCACGGAGCGACCCTCACGATCGTGGGGCTGACCATAAGCCTGCACGTGGCCGGCATGTACGCCCTCTCCCCCGTGTTCGGCGCACTGTCCGACAAAGTGGGGCGACTTCCGGTCATTCTCGGCGGGCAGTCGATGCTGCTGGTCGCCCTGACCGTGGCCTGGCTCAGCGACGGGTCGCAGGGCACGATGACGCTGAGCCTGATCATTCTTGGACTGGGCTGGTCGGCATCCGTTGTGGCGGGTTCGGCGCTCGTGTCGGAGGCCGTTGAGATCGAAGATCGATCGTCACTGCAGGGGTTCTCTGACCTGTCGATGAACGCGGCCGGCGCGCTCGGCGGAGCGATTGCGGGGCCGATTCTGGCTCTGGCCGGATACTCCGGGCTCGGCCTCGCCGCTATGGCGCTCGTCGCCGTCGTAGTCACCTGGTCGGTGCTGCGACTGCGCGATGCGCACGCCTGACGACTTCCGCAATATACCCCCATGGGTATATAGTCACACCATGGCCACCATAGACATCACCGAAAAAACGTTCGACGCGACCATCACCGACAACGCCATCGTGCTCGTCGACTTCTGGGCCGGCTGGTGCGGACCGTGCCGCAACTTCGCCCCGACCTTCACCGCGGCGTCGGAGAAGCACCCCGAGATCACCTTCGCCAAGGTGGACACCGAGGCCGAGCAGGCGCTCTCGTCGGCGGCCGGCATCCGCTCTATTCCCACCCTGATGGCCTTTCGCGACAAGGTACTGGTGTTCTCGCAGCCCGGGGCGCTCAATGCCGCGAGCCTCGACGAGCTGATCGTCAACGTTCAGGCTCTCGATATGGTCGCGGTGCGTGCCAGCCTGGCTGCGCGCTGACCCGGTGGCAGTTTCGGCCCCGATCTTCGGCGAGCTCGTGGACGGCATCGACATACCCGTCTTCAACGAGCGTGCCATTCGCGCAGCCGCCGGCCTCCTCTTTCTGGTCGGCATCATCGCGTTCATGATCGCGGCGCTCACCGGCTTCTTTCAGCCCCTGCGCGCCTTCGGATTTCTCTTCATGGTCGACATGATGCTGCGCCTGTTCGTGAGCGCCCGGTACACCCCCAGTCTTCTGCTCGGATCCCTCGCGGTGCGACGTCAACGCCCGGAATGGGTCAGTGCCGAACCGAAGAAGCTCGCCTGGAGTCTCGGGCTCGGAATGGCTTTCTCATCCTGCCTCGCCATGGGACTTCTGGGCCTCGATCCCCTGATCACCCTCGCACTGTGCAGCGGGTGCCTCACCCTGCTCTTCCTGGAGACGGCCTTCGGCATCTGCGTGGGCTGCGAACTCTCCCGTGTCTTCTCCAGGACGAAGCCGACGCTGTGTCCCGGCGACACCTGCAACTACACGCCGCCGCCGCGCGGCCGCAACGCCACAGTCGCACCGAGACCCTAACGAGCGGATGCCGCCGGCTCCGACTACGAGTCGGTGACCGTGATGCCGAAGCTTTTGAGCTTGCGGTAGAGGGATGACCGGGCGATTCCCAAGGACTCGGCCGCACGCATCCGGTTGCCGTCGGCTTTGTGCAGCGCGCCGACGATGAGGTCCCGCTCCCCCGCTTCGAGCGCCGACAGAAGCCGCGGCGAACCGCCGTGGCAGTAGGCGGGCAGATCTTCGGCCTGAATGGCGCCGACCGGTCGGGTGAGCAGGGCAATGTCAAGCGCTTCCTCGAGCTGCCTGATGTTGCCCGGCCACGGGTAGCGGGAGATCACCCGCATCGCTCCGGCGCTGACGGTGGCTGGGCGCAATCCGGACCGGCGGGCGAGGACCCGCGTGACGATGTCGGGCAGGTCGTCGATGCGATGCCGCAGGGGCGCGACCGTGACGGAGGTTTCAAAATGGTGCAGCAGGCTCGTGTATGCACGATCGGCCACCAGATCGGCCTGCAGATCGGGTTGGGACACGGTGACGGCGATGCCACCCAAGTTGGCGTGGGCCTCCCGGGTAACGAGAAATGCGTCCAGTTCTGCGGCGACCGCCGCGCTCAACCGATCGAAATTGCGAAAGATGTACAGCGTGGGCCGAGCCCCGGCGTTGACCAGGTCGTTGCCCAGGAGGGATTGCAGACCGTGCTCGTTGAGCGTTTCCGCGCCGAACACGACACTCCGACCCAGCGGAACAATCTGACGGTAGAGTTCGGCGAGGAGCGAGACTTTGCCGCCGCCGGCCTCCCCCAACACGAGCAGGGCGGCCCCGGCAGTCAGCGCGGTGACGACGCTGCTCGAGGCGCGTTTGCCGAGCAGGGATGACACATCGTGGAGGATCGCCGACGGTGACAGGGCCAGACCCGATGCGCGCACCGGGAGAGGCGCCGGTTCGCTCTTGATATCGACGACCACGACGATTCCGGCGACGTCTGGGCCCACGACGACGCGCTTGCCCCGAATCTGCACGATTTTGCCGGACGAGAGTTCGATCTCATCGACCGGCTGTCCCGGTGAGATCATCAGGTAGCGGGCATGCTCGTGGATGGTCCACTGTTCATCGGGTGCGAACAGGCTCTGCGCCACGGCGTTGCCCATCACGACGGTGCCGCCGATCGCCATGACGGCACCGCGGGTGCGGGAATCCACCCGCACATAGGCCTCGAACAGGGCCTGTTGCCGCTGGCTGCGGTCGACGAGCAGGTTGCGCTCGATCTCGTGGGCGGCCGACCGCACCAGGGAATGCATGAGGGGGCTGGCATGCTCGCTCAGGCAGCTGATGTCAAGCACCCCCTCCACCCGGCCGGAGAGCGGGTCGCGAATGGGGCTCCCCGCGCACGCGAATGGCTGCAGGTGCTCCAGGAAGTGTTCGGGACCGACGATGTAGAGCGGTTGGCCCGACTCGAGCACCGTGCCGATGCCGTTGGTTCCCACGCTGGCCTCGGCATAGTTGAAGCCCGGCGCGAGCGACACCTCGTCAAGGAGGGTTCCGATCGTCGTGTCGGTTTCGGAGCGACTGAGAATTCGCGCCTTGTAGTCGGTCAGCACGATCGACAGCGGCATCTGGGCCATCTCGTCGCTCAGCCGGGCAATCACCGGTTCGGAGCAGCGCATCAGCCGACCGGTGAGATCCAGGTCGCTGTGGAACACCGCCTGCGATGACGAGGCGTCGACGCCGGCCGAGAAGGATCGCTGCCAGGAAGCCGCCACCGGTCCAGGAACCGATTGGGTTTCGGCGTGGCCGAACCGCAGAAAATCGGCGCGAGCAGCAGCAATCTTGATTCGCCGTTCCGCGATCCTATGCATATCTACTCCCTTGTGGACTCTGCAAGCATGCCCTCTGCGACCCCGCGAGCGCTAGCCGTGCGGTGTCCCAATGTGGGACACGCCACCGTGGGAACGCGGGGTCATTCTTACTGGAGCGGCTCCCCCGGGAGCCTCGGTCACTCACAACTGCAACGCAAAGGAGCGCTCATGGAACGATTGATCAACATCGACAACGGTGGAACCCTCACCGACATTGTCGTCGCCAGCGGCACGGATTTCACGTTCACCAAGACCCTCACCACCCCGGTCGACCTGTCCCAGTGTCTCTTCGACGCGATGACCAAGGCATCCGCCCAGCTGTTCGGCGAGGCGAACCTGGCTGAGCTGCTGCACTCGACCCAGCACATCCGCTATTCATCGACGCAGGGCACCAACGCCCTCGTGCAGCGCAAGGGTCCGCTGATAGGGCTGATCACCGACGATCCCACCCTGCCGGACTCGCTCAGCCGCGAGGAGGAGACGGCCGCGCTGTTCGCGGATCTGATCGGTGCGCGCGTCGGCATCGTCGCCGCCGACGGCACCCCGGAAGGCCTCTCCCAGCAGCTCGTCGCCGAGATCAACCGCCTGACCACCGCCGGGGCCGAGCGCCTCGTCGTCGCCGGCCTGAGCGCCGAACGCGAGCACCTGTTCAAGCGCACCATGCTCAAGAATTTTCCTCGGCACCTGCTCGGCTCGGTGCCGATCCTGTTCTCCCGCGAGTTCGCCGCGGACACCTCCCGCGAGCGCCAGGTCTGGTCGGGCATTCTCAACTCCTTTTTGCACCCGACGGTGGAACGTTTTCTGTACAGCGCCGAACACCGACTGCGCGCCTACAAGGTGAAAAACCCGTTGCTGATCTACCGCAACGACGGCGCCTCCTCCCGCGTGGCCAAGTCGGTCGCGCTCAAGACCTACTCCTCGGGACCGCGCGGCGGGCTCGAAGGCACGCGCGCCCTCGCCGAGGCCTACGGGCTCGACAACGTACTCATGATCGATGTCGGAGGCACCACAACGGATGTCGGCGCCGTCGCCAACCGGGAAATCGCCGTCGACCGGCGCGGATCGATCCAGGGCGTCGAGATCTCCTATGAGATGAGTGACGTGCGTTCGACCGGAGTCGGCGGCAGCTCGATCATCGCTGTGCACGACGGCGAGATCACCGTCGGACCGGACAGCGTCGGAGCCGCGCCCGGACCGGCCTGCTTCGGGTTCGGTGGCACCTCGGCGACGATCACCGACGTCAACCTGCTGCTCGGCGTACTCGACCCCGCCACCTATCTGAACGGCGAGATGGCCCTCGACGCCGAGCGCTCCCGCACGGTCATCACCAGGACCGTCGCGGACCCACTCGGAATCAGCCTCGAGGAGGCGCTGATTCGCATGGAGGCCAGCTACTCCAGTCATCTGGCGCGGGCCTTCGCCGACCTGGTCAGCACGACGGGCGAGACGACGGTCGCCGCGTTCGGCGGCGGCGGACCGATGAACGCCTGTAGCGCCGCCCGCATTGCCGGCGTGCACCGGGTGCTCGTGCCGCGGCTCGCCGCGGTGTTCTCCGCCTACGGCATCAGCTTCTCCGACATCGCGCAGTCCTACGAAACCAGTGTCACCAGTTTCTCGGCCGCCGAGATCGGCGCGGCGCGCACCGCGATGCAAGCGGATGCCGGCAAGGACATGTTCCAGGAAGGGCACGACCTGAGCGAGTGCGAACTCGATTGGTCGACCCGGGTCGAAGACGGCGAAGAGATTCTCGCGCTCAAGGCCACCTTCCGGCTGCCGCACCCGACGATTGCCAGCGGAGTGCCCGCTGCGGCGAGCGCTGCCGTAGCCGCCGGAACCCGGCAGGTTCGGTCGACGCCGACGCAGATCGACAGCGTCTTGGTCTACCGGCTCGACGACCAGAACCCCGGTGCCACGGCAACCGGACCGGCCATTGTCGAGGGACCGTTCTTCACCGCGCGAGTGCCGCTCGGCTGGACCCTCACGGTCTCCCCCGCCGGCGACCTGCAGCTCACCGACACGATCTAAACCACTCACCTCAACCCGCTGTGTTTCCCAAGGAAGGTACAAACAAAATGCGCGTTCCCATGACCGAATACCTGCTCATCGACCTCGACACGGAGCGGTGGATCTGCCGCGTCTGCGCCCACGATTTCGGCGACGCCCGCGGCAACTACAAGGAAGGCACGCTGGTCTACGACCGGGACCCGCGGGAGATCCACCCGCCGGTGATCGACCCGGAGAAGTACGAGTTCACGTTCTCCCCCGACCCGACCTTCTGCCGAATCCTGGAGTTCTACTGCCCCACCTGCGGTACCCAGATTGAGGCGGAATACCTGCCGCCGGGGCATCCGCCGACCGTCGACATGCTCTGGGACATCGATTCCCTGCGCGAAAAATGGGAAGTCCACGGCGGCAACCCCGAAGAGGTCGTCAACTACGGCCCCGGCGAGAACGCCGAGACCGACCTCAGCGCCCGGTTCGATTCCGTCTCCGCACATTCCCACTCCCACTCGCACGCCGACACCACCGAAGGGCACTGACCGTGAAACGCATCTCCGTAGACATCGGCGGCACATTCAGCGACTGTTTCTTCGTCTGGGACGACGTATATATCGAGTCGAAGGCGCTGACCACCCACCACAACCTCGCCCTCGGCTTCAACGAAGCCCTCGACCGGGCCTGCGAGCGCGCGGGCATCAGCCGGGAAACCGCGCTCAAAGAGGTCGACTCGGTGCGGTACGCGACCACCCTCGGCACCAACGCCCTGATCGAGGGCAAGGGTCCGCGGGTCGCTGCGATCGTCACCCACGGCTTCGAAGACACCATTCCGCTCTCCCGCGGCCGTGGCTACGGCGAAGGACTCGACGGGGTCAAGCAGGGCGACATGCCCGATGCCCAGCGCCCCGACCCGCTCGTGCCGCGCCGTCTCATCCGCTCGGTGAAGGAACGTATCGACTCGGTCGGTGAGGTGCTCGTGCCGCTCATGTACGACGACGTGCGCACCCAGGTGCGCGAACTCGTCGACAACGGAGCAGAGGCCATCGTCATCGCGCTGACCAACGCCACCGAGAACTCGGTGCACGAGGATCGAATTCTCGAGATCATCCTAGACGAGTACCCCACTCACGAGCTCGGGTCGATTCCGGTGTTGCTGAGCAGCCAGGTCTCTGGCCGCAAGGGCGAATATGTGCGGGCCATGGCCACCGTCGTTGACGCTTTTCTGCACCAGACGATGTTCCACGCGCTCAACCAGCTCTCCAACAACTTGCGTGACTCCGGTTATGAGAAGCCGATGCTCGTCATCCACAACTCGGGCGGCATGGCACAGCCCAATTCAACGGATGCTCTACAGACGATTCACTCCGGACCGATCGCCGGCGTCGGCGCGGCCCAGCACCTGTCGGAATCGACCGGGCTCGGCGACGTCGTCTCGATGGACATGGGCGGTACCTCGTTCGATATCGGCCTGGTGCCGGAGGGCGGGGTACGACACTACGACTTCCAGCCCACCATCGGACGCTGGATGGTCTCGGCGCCGATGATCCACCTCAACACCCTCGGTGCCGGCGGCGGCTCGATCGCCGCCTACAACCGCATTCACCACGCCATCCAGATCGGTCCGGAATCGGCCGGCAGCGATCCGGGCCCGGCCTGCTACGACCGCGGCGGGCTGCGCCCGACCGTGACCGATGCCGACCTCGTGCTCGGCTACCTCGACCCGGACAACTACGCCAACGGGCACATCAAGCTGAACAAGAAGCGCTCGATCTACGTCATCGACGAGACGCTCAGCGACGAGCTCGACCTCGACGCGGTCGAGGTCGCCAAGGTGATCAAGAAGACCGTCGACGAGCAGATGGCGATCGGAATCGAGAAGGAGCTGCGCTCGCGCGGCGGCCTGATCGAGGACTACACCATGCTCGCCTACGGCGGCAACGGACCGCTGCACGCCTGCGGCATCGCGGCGAGCGCGGGCATCAGCCGGATCCTGTTTCCGCCTTTCGCCTCGGTGTTCTCGGCGCTCGGCGCCGGCAACATGCGACCGCTGCACATTCACGAGCGCAGCGCCTACGTCGTGCTCTACGAAGCCATCAAGCGCAGTCTGTACAACCAGTACGACGCGCTCAACGGCTACATCGAGGAACTCGAAGCGAAGGGCGCCGAAGACCTCGTGCGCCAGGGCTACGACCGCGCCGACGTGCGCTACCGCCTCGAAATGGACATGCGCTACGGCAACCAACTCGTCACCACGGCCGTCGCGTTCGACATCAACCGGGTCAACGGCGTCGCCGATGTGCTGCACCTGATCAAAACGTTCTCCGAGATCTTCGGCGAGCGCTACGGCGAGGGAACCCAGGCACCGGAGGCGGGCATCCGCGTGCAGACAATTCGAGTCGCGTCCTACATCGAGGGTGAGGTGATTCAGTTCGAGTCGATCAAGATCGGCGGCGAGAAGACCAAGCCGGCCCCGGTCTCGCATCGGTCGGTGCACTTCACGAGCATCACCGGAGCGGTGGACACGCCCGTCTACGACGCCGAGGCGCTCAAACACGAGTACGTGATCCACGGACCGGCGATCGTGACGACCGAGAACACCACCTACCTGGTCGAGCCGGGCTGGCGCCTGGAACCGACCGTGCAGGGCGCCGTATGGCTACTGAGCGACTGACCGCCCCTCCCACCCCCGCAACACCTCGTATAAGCAAAGGAGCTTGAGCACCATGACACTGACAACCGACGAGTTCGTGCCCACCAGCGGAAACGACGACGACGCATCGCAGCTACTGACCGACCAGGAACAGCAGTGGGTAGACAAATTCATGGACGAGACGACCCTCTTTCTCGGACCGGACCCGGCCATCATGCGCCACCACGAGATCATGCCGCGCACCGCCTATGAGGAGGAGTGCATCGCGCAGGGCATCGACCCGCTCGAAATCGACCGAATCCGCAAGCGCCTGGCCGGCGCCCTCGACGAGGCGTTCGAGATGTGCGAGAGCATGGGCGCGGCGCCCGGCGCCAAGTGGGCCGATCTGTCCTGTGCCGTCTACACCGCCGAGGGCGACGTCACCTACCTCTCCAACCGCGGCGTGATCGCGTTCTCCGCGGTGCTGCACCACCCCATCCGCTACATCATGAAGAACTGGAAGGACGAGCCCACCGTCGGCATCAACGAGGGTGACGGTTTCTTTCACAACGACTCGCGTTTCGGCATGGTGCACAACACCGACCAGTCGATGCTCGTGCCGGTGATTCGCGGCGGCATCATCATCGCCTGGGTCGGTGCGACCATCCACGAGGGTGAGAACGGCGCCTGCGAGCCCGGCGGCATGCCGAGTGGCTCTGAGACCCCGTTCGACGACGGCCTGCGGGCCTCGCCGATCAAAATCGTCGAGAAGGGCCACCTGCGCCGCGACCTGCTGACCTTCCTGCAGCACTCGACGCGTGACCCGAAGCTCATGCTCGCCGACATCAAGGTGAAGATGGGCGCCGTCAAGCGCATCATGGACACCGTCGACCGCCTGATCGACGAAGTCGGCCAGGAAACGTTCGTCGCCTCGCTGCGGGTCACCGTGGAAGACGTCGAGACCGAAGTACGTCGCCGCATCGGCGAACTGCCCGACGGCACGGTGACCTTCAACCAGTTCGTCGACTCCACCCTCAAAGAGAACATCCTGATCAAGTTCGCCTGCAAGATCACCATCAAGGGCGAACGCATGATCGTGGATCTCACCGGCACCGGCCCCGAGATTCTCAACCGGGCCATCAACTCACCCCTGGCCTCGACCAAGTCGTTCATGGCCCAGGCCATCCTGTCGTATTGGTGGCCCGACCTGCCCCGTTCGACCGGTGCACTGTCACCGATCGAGGTCATCACCGAGGAGCACAGCTGGGCGGATGCCGGTTACGACGCCCCGGTAGGCCAGTCGCTGCAGGCTTCCTTCCGCGGCTTCTCGGCCCTGCAGACGGCGTTTGCCAAGATGCAGTTCTCCTCTCCGCAGAAATACTCCAACGTCGTCGCCCCCTGGTTCAACCAGATCAACGACTTTCTCTGGGGCGGCACCACGCAGAACGGTGAACAGGTCGGCAACCTGTGCGCCGACCTGAACGGCATGGGCGGCGGCGCGAAAGCGTTCCGCGACGGCGAAGATGCCGTAGCGCCACTGTTCTGCGCGATGGCCGACATCGGCGAGCAGGAAGTGATGGAAGAGGAAGTCCCCTTTCTCCAGCTCGTGAGCAAGCGCCTCGTGCGCGACAACCAGGGCTTCGGCAAGTTTCGTGGAGGTATGGGTTATGAGATGATCGTCGCCTCCCGCGGCACCCCGAGCTGGGGTTTCATGACCGTCACGAGCGGGTCGAAGTTCTCGTCGGTGCCCGGAATGTTCGGCGGCTACGGCTGCCCGGTCTACCCGCTCGCGATGGTGAAGAACGTCAATATCTACGACATCATCCAGAAGGACCCGACCCAGTTCAACCTGTCGATGGAACGGGTGATGAACGAGCAGCCGTTCGAGGGCGGCGACTACCAGTCCGCGCACATGGGCCTGCAGTTCGATGTGGCGAAGGAGGGCGAGCTGTATATGATCGCCCAGGGAGCCGGCGGCGGCTACGGCGATGTGCTCGAACGCGACCCTGAGCTCGTGGTGACCGACCTCGAACTCGACCGGATCAGCGCCCACACCGCGTCGACCATGTACGGCGTGGTCTGGGAACCCGGCACCTACGTCGTGCACGAGGATCAGACCGTGGCGTTGCGGGCGCAGATGCGCCGGGACCGCATCAGCCGCGGCACCCCGTACAAGGAGTTTGTGAAGAATTTCGTGAAGGAGGAGCCGCCGGCCGACCTGCTGTACTTCGGTTCCTGGGGTCAGGACGACGACGAAAACCTGATCGCCACCCACTGGGGCGGACTTGAGCCGGAACGGGTCAAGGGCAAGCTCGAGGAGCTGCCGCTGATCATGGTTCCCGATCGTCGGGTGCTCAAGATCAGCAAGCTTGAGGCCCGCGTGCGCGAACTCGAGGAGAAGTACGGCGAGGTGGTCGACCACAAGTCCTGACCTTCCCATGCTGACCCGGGCTGCGGGGCCGTCTCCTTACGGCCCCGCAGCCGCTGGTCGAACTGCCTGATTCACTGATTGATTGATTGATGGGAGACACCGTGACACTTTCGCTGACCGACCTACTGGCTCTGCCGACGTCGGGCCGCCGCCGGGCGGTCGTGCTCGACAGCCATGACTACGCCCAAACCGTCTTTTTGCAGGGCAAGCCGGTTCCGTGGCAGGAGCCGATGGCGTTCGCGAACTTCTTCGGCCAGGTTCAGGGCGTGCTGGGGTCTGACCTCGCGCTGCTCAGCCTCGACCGCTTCTACGCCCAGCGAGTCGCCGCCGACCCGACCCTGCGAGCCGCGATGGGCGCCAAATCCCGCACCGGCTACGCCCTGCGCACCCTGCTCGGCGACGCAGACGCCACGGCGGCCGTCGTCGAACTGGCCACGGTGTTCAGCCAGACCCAGCGGGTGCCGGTCGTGCTGCAAATTCCGTCGCCGATGCAGTGGCTGGCGCGCACGCATCCGTTTTCGGGGTCGGACGACGTCTCGGGGCTTGACGCCGACAATGCCGAGAACGCCTCCATGTATGTCGCCGACTGGCTGCGCGGATTCGCCGCGCTTCCCCTGATGGCGGTACTGCTCGATGACCGCGGCCCGGCTCTCGGCGCCGAATCGGTGCCGCTGGAGACGTATTCGCCGATCGCCAACGTGACCGACCACTACCGGTGGGCGCTCGGCCGCCGGCACGAGGATCGGGTCGAGCTGCACGGCAGCGCGCTCCGCGGGGCGGTGATCGGCGCGGGATTCTGGTCGACCGACACCGAATCCCTGCCGGACGGCGATTTTCTGGTGGGCGAGGTGCCGCACCAGGCAGTTCCGGAGCAGGTGCTAAGCCGAATTGCGGCGCTGATCTAGTCGACGGGGTGGTTGGCGAAACTACGCCTTCGCTGCAGCCTTCGCGGCCCGCTTGGTTTCGCGCACCCGGGTCAATGATTCGGGATCGACGATGTCGGCCACCGACCGGTACGCGCCGTCCTCGCCGTAGGGAGCGGATGCCTCGCGCCAGCCGTCCGCGTCGACCCCGAGCCGTTTGCCGAGGAGGGCGAGGAAAATCTTTGCCTTCTGCTCGCCGAACCCGGGGAGGGCTTTGAGCCGACGGAGGATTTCGGCGCCGCTGGGGTGGTCAGCGGTCCAGATAGAGGCCGTGTCGCCGTTCCAGTTGCTCACGATGACCGCGGCGACCTCCTGCACGCGTTTGGCCATCGAGCCCGGAAAACGGTGCACGGCCGGCGACTGGCGGAACACGTCGACGAAAGCATCGGCGTCGTAGTCGGCGATCGTGGCCGGGTCGAGCGCGCCGATGCGGTCTCGAATCTTGGCCGGGCCGGCGAAGGCGGTTTCCATGGCGATCTGCTGGTCGAGCAGCATGCCAACGAGCAGGGCAAACGGGTTCTCGCTGAGGAGAGCGTCGGCGTCGGTATCGCCGGTGAGGTGCAGGGTCATTCGCCCATTGTGCCACTGCGGGCGCGCGGCGCACAGAAGGAAATTAGACGAGAAACTGACCGAAATTCCTGGACACAACTATGCTGTGCTTACCACCCCACACGGGGAAATTAGACGATACGCAGGAATGGCGGTGGGCCCAATGCGCGGACGCGGAACAGGTCTTATCGGGATCATCT
Source organism: Cryobacterium glaciale (assembly GCF_004402535.1). Lineage (GTDB taxonomy): Bacteria > Actinomycetota > Actinomycetes > Actinomycetales > Microbacteriaceae > Cryobacterium > Cryobacterium glaciale. The sequence continues at coordinate 162,306 of NZ_SOEY01000028.1, forward strand.
ATCTCGTCATCGGAATAGTGGTCGCCGCCACGCAGGGGTATCTGGTGGCGTGGAACATTCCCGGCAACATTCTGGAGGGTTTGGCGGCCATCGTGCTGTGGCCGCTCGTTCTCTTCGGGGTTGATCTGCACTCCCTGATTGCCTAGTGCGCCATCCCAGTCGCAACGACAGACGCAACACGCTGCCAACCGGAGGGCTCTAACTCACGGATTTGAGCCTGAACCCCAGCTTCAGGTCCACTTGACAGTGGTCTACGGCGCCGTCCTCAATATGACCTTTGATCTGGACGACCACGAACCAATCCAGGTTCTCCACCGTCTCGCTGGCGCGCCGAACCGGGTTGGCGATCGCCTCGTCGGAACCAACTTTCCACGTGCCGACCACTTCGACAACACGATAGCTATTGTCAGTCATTGGCAGCCTTGCGGCCGATCACAACAGCACCACGTCACGCCGGATGTCATCGTCCATCTTCGGTTTCAAACCACCGTAGCGGCGTGGAAACGTCGTGTGATGATTGCGCCATCGACTCGCAACGACAGCGCATGCAGTAAGCGACCGCGCGGTCGACAGGATTCAGTCGGTCAAGCGGCCGCTCGGGTGGTGCTAGCTACACGTTGGTGCGGAACTCCACAACGTCGCCGTCCCTGGCTCTGCCGGGAGCTGTGTCCGACTCACACGATTCGCTCGAACACCATCGTCGCTTGGACACGATCGCCGCCTCCGAAGCCCTTGCTGCCCGACGCCGCGGTTGTAATGGTGTGCAATCGATAGCCGAGCGAGGCCTGTGAATTAATCGCGTTCTCCAGCTCCGTGAGATTGCCGGAGCCGGTGCCCAAAAACTTCTCCTTGAGGACGATCTGGATTACTACATATGTGCCGCTGGACGCCATCTGTGCTTTACCTTTCACCGCTCCGCAGTCGGAGCATCATTAGTGGAAAGGTTACAGGTGTTGCACCCCATCGCCGCCCAGTCCATCTAGTCACCCACGAACAGCTGGAGCACCGTCCATCGGTGTCGATCGAGGCCGAGCCTGGGCAGCCATCGGTGGTGACACGGCTCATCCCGTGGCGAGTATCGCCCGATGCTGCGTCCTACTCTCTGCCGTCCTCAAGCGGGATCAGCATGGTGCGGAACGGACCGGCAACGGCGTGGAGGTCCCAGATGCGATCGGCGACCCCGTCGATGCCGTTGGCAAGCTGAAGCTGTGGGATGCCGCCGGGAATCACCAGTTGGTTGACACGGATTCCCTCATCCTCGAGGGCATCGTGGAGCATCTCGCCGTAGGCGCTCTCAGCCGGGAAGGCGACCGATGTGCCGGCGAAGTCGGCGCGGGCCTTCACCGAGGTTCCGCCGTTGATCATGATGATGCTGCCGCTACCTGCCTGCTGCATCGCCGGGAGCACCGCACGCACCGCGTGAATGAGCCCGAGAGCCGAGAATTGCAATGCTTCCAACGCCAAGTCTGGAGTCAGGTCTAGCACCGGCTTCAGATAATCACGCGACGGAAGCGGGCTGTACTGCAGCGCGGTGATGGGCCCGAGCTCTGCCGCGGCACGCGCAAGGGCGGCCTCGAGCGACGCCGGCGTGCGGACATCCGCAGCGTAAGCAGACGCGGTGAAGCCGGCAGCGGTGAGCTCGGCTGCCATAGCGTCCAGCTTCGACTGGTTCCTGGCGACTAGGGCAATTGAGAAGCCCTCGCGCCCGAACCTTCGCGCAACTGCTGCACCGAGTCCCGGTCCGGCTCCGATGATGGCGATGACAGGCACGATAATCTCCCTGGATTCATGCGGCGGTGACGACAACCGCGAGGAGTCCGAGCCTAAACGTTAAACCTGAACTCCACCACGTCGCCGTCCTGCATAACATATTCCTTGCCCTCGATGCGCGCCTTGCCCTTGGAGCGGGCCTCGGCGATCGAGCCGGCGGCCATGAGGTCTTCGAACGAGAAGATCTCGGCCTTGATGAAGCCCTTCTGGAAGTCGGTGTGGATGACCCCGGCGGCCTGCGGCGCGGTCCAGCCCTTGTGGATGGTCCAGGCGCGGCACTCTTTCGGACCGGCCGTGAGGTAGGTCTGCAGGCCGAGGGTGTCGAAGCCGATGCGGGCGAGCTGGTCGAGGCCGCTCTCGGCTTGGCCGGTGGAGGCGAGCATCTCTGCGGCGTCTTCGGCGTCGAGTTCGCTCAGTTCGCTCTCGAGCTTGGCGTCGAGGAATACGGCGTTCGCCGGGGCTACGAGCGCAGCGAGGGTGTCGAGCTTCGCCTGGTCCTGCAGCACGGCCTCGTCAACGTTGAAGACATAGATGAACGGCTTCGCGGTCAACAAACCGAGCTCACGAATCGGCTCGATGTCGAGCGTTGCCGAGGACAGCGGCTGGCCGCCGTCAAGGATGGCCTGCGCCTTGAGCGCGGTCTCCAGCACGATGGCAGGCAGCTTGCGTCCCTTGACCTCTTTCTCGAAGCGCAGCACGGCCTTCTCGAGGGTCTGCAGGTCGGCGAGGATCAGCTCGGTGTTGATGGTTTCCATGTCGCCGGCGGGGTTGACCTTGCCGTCGACGTGCACCACGTCGGGGTCGGCGAATCCGCGAATGACCTGGGCGATGGCATCCGCTTCGCGAATGTTGGCGAGGAACTTGTTGCCGAGCCCTTCCCCCTCACTCGCGCCACGCACGATGCCGGCGATGTCGACGAACGACACCGGTGCAGGCAGCAGGGTCTTGCTGCCGTAGATGGTTGCGAGGTCGGCCAGACGCGAATCGGGAAGGTTCACGATTCCAACGTTGGGCTCGATCGTCGCGAACGGGTAGTTCGCCGCGAGCACGTTGTTCTTGGTCAGGGCGTTGAAGAGGGTGGACTTGCCCACATTGGGGAGTCCGACGATTGCAATAGTAAGAGCCACGAGAGACCATTCTACCGGCCACGCCGCTGTCGGCCGTGTCGACGGCCTCGTCGGCGGCTCCTGTCGGTGGCCCGTGAGATCATGAGACGTGCTGAACTTCACCGCGATCGATTTCGAAACCGCCAACTCCTCGGGCGCCTCGGCGTGCTCTGTCGGCATGGTTAGGGTGCGTGACGGCGTGGTCGTTGATTCGGCCTACTGGCTCATCCAGCCTCCGCCCGGCCACGATACATTCTCGGAGTGGAACACCCGCATTCACGGCATCACCGCAGCGGATGTCTACGGTGCCGACACATGGTCCCAGCAATTTCCCCGGCTGGTCTCCTTCGTCGGTGATGACTATCTGGTCGCCCACAACGCCGGTTTCGACCTCGGTGTGATCAAGACGGCGTCGCTCGTGACCGGACAGCCGGTGCCCGACTTTCGCTACGTTTGCAGCCTGCAGGTGGCCCGCCGCACCTACCACCTGGAGTCGTATCGCCTGCCGGTCGCGGCCATGGCGGCAGGCTTCGAGGACTTCTCACACCACAACGCGCTCGCTGACGCCGAGGCCTGCGCTGCCATCATGATTCACTCGGCCAAGCGCCACGAAGTCGATACGATCGAGCAGCTCGCCCACGTGACCCGCGTCAAGGTCGGTGTGATCGGACCGGTCGCCACCCAGGAGCACGCGTCGACGCACGGGCCAATGGCGCTCAACTAGACCCGTCGTCAGCATGATCGACCGCAGCATTCAGGCTGGTCCGAGTGTCATTTCGGCAATGTCGGTGGGCGCTGGCAGACTTAAACCATGGATCCACTGCTGAGTTTGATCGTCGGTCTCGTCGTCGGTGTCGCCTTGGGCGCCCTGTTGGCCACGGTGCTGCTGCAACGTCGCCGCGCCAAGATTCCCGCCCAGGGCGCCATCGACCCCGCCGTGGTCGAGGCACGTCACCAGGTTGCTCTCGCCGAGGCGCGTGCGAGCGAGGCAACTGTTCGCGCCGCTCTGCAGAGTGAGTTGTCGGCCGCCCTGGCCACCGTCGACGGACTCACCGCCCAGATCGAACACGACCGCGCCACGGCGCGCGACACCATCGAACGGCAGCGCTCCGACCAGCAGTTGCAGTCCGAGCGGGAAAAACGCGAACACCTCGTACTGGAGGCTCTCAGCCCAGTGCGGGAGACCCTGCGCATCATGCAGGAGAAGGTCACCGAGCTGGAGACGCAACGCAGCGAACAGTACGGCTCCTTGTCAGAGCAGCTCAAGCAGGCGCAGATTTCGGACCAGCAGCTGCGGGTGACCACCGAATCGCTCGCAAGCGCACTGCGCTCCAACAGCACCCGCGGTGTCTGGGGCGAAACGCAGCTGCGTCGCGTCGTCGAAGCGGCCGGCCTCGCCCAGTACGTCGACTTCAACACCCAGACCAACATTACGACGGATGCCGGCCTCGGCCGACCCGACATGGTCGTGCGCCTGCCCGGCAACAAGTCGATCGCTATCGACGCCAAGGTGCCGCTCGAGCACTACATCGAGGCGAGCACCATCCCCTACACCGCCACCGGCGAGGAGGGCGCACGCCGCAAGCTATTGATCGACAAGCATGTGAAGGCTGTGCGCGCCCATATCGATGCGCTCGCCAAGAAGACCTACTGGGAAGGCTTCGATGCCAGCCCGGAATTCGTGATCGCGTTCATTCCGAGCGAGTCGCTGCTGTCGGCGGCGCTCGAAGCCGATCCGTCGATTCTCGACTACTCGTTCGGCAAGCGGGTGGCCCTGGCGTCGCCGGTGAACCTGTGGGCGGTGCTCAAGACGGTGGCCTTCACCTGGCAGCAGCAGGCGGTCACCGACGAGGCGCAAAAGCTGTTCGACCTGGGCAATGCCCTGTACCAGCGGCTCGGTGCGCTGAGCGGGCATGCCGAGTCACTGCGCAAGGCGCTCGAACGCACGGTGGACAGCTACAACAAGTTCGCCAACTCGCTGGAATCCCGGGTGCTCGTGACCGCCAGGCAGTTTCCCGGGATCGACGAGACCAAGATCGGGCTGCTCACCGAACCGGCCCGTATCCACGATTCCCCGCGCAAGCTGACCGCGCCCGAGCTGGAGCCCGGGCCGCCCGAGGCGCCCGACTTGCCCGTCGAATTGGATGGCGCCGAGTTGAACGAAGCGAAACACAGTGCCATCAAACTGCGCCTCGCTGATGTCGACGAATCGGATCTCGAGAACGATTCTGATCTCGAGATCCGAGTGTAATTCGCAGACCTCGAAGGGAGGCGCCGGCCGCGCAGGACCCAAAAACTGCACGCCCCGCGTCTGAACGAACAGACCCGAGGCGTGCAGTTTCCGATACAACCAGGAAGTAGTGCTTACAGCCACTTCTCGGCGAGGTGTTCCGCGATGACGCGACGAGCCGTGCCCGAACGTGAGCGCAGCACGATGCTTTCGGTGCGGATCATCGGGCCCTTGCGACGTACGCCGTCGACGAGTCCGCCGTCGGTGACGCCGGTTGCCACGAAGAACGTGTTGTCGCCGCTGACCATGTCGTCGACTTCGAGCAGCTTGTCGATGTCGAGGCCAGCCGCAACGCCGCGGGCACGCTCAGCGTCGTCCTTCGGGGCGAGGCGTCCCTGCATGTAGCCGCCGAGAGCCTTGAGGGCGCAGGCCGTGGTGATGCCTTCCGGGCTTCCGCCGATGCCGACGCACATGTCAATGCGGGTCTCGTAACGGGCGGCGTTGATACCGCCGGCCACGTCGCCGTCGAGCATGAGGCGAGTTCCGGCACCGGCGCTGCGAATCGCATCGATCAGGCCAGCGTGGCGCGGGCGGTCGAGAACGGCAATTGTCATTTCCCCGATCGGCTTCTTCATGGCCATCGCGAGGTCACGGATGTTCTCGGCAATTGACTGGTCGAGGCTGACGACGCCGCGCCCGGCCGCACCGGTGACGATCTTGTCCATGTAAAAGATTGACGAGGCGTCGAGCATCGTGCCGCGGTCCGAGACCGCGATGACGGAGACGGCGTTCTGGCGGCCGGCGGCCGTGAGACTCGTTCCGTCGATGGGGTCGACAGCGATGTCGCAGGCGGGGCCGCGGCCGTTGCCGACGTGCTCGCCGTTGAACAGCATCGGCGCTTCATCTTTTTCACCCTCACCGATAACGATGAGCCCGTCGAAATTGACGGTACCGAGGAAGGCGCGCATGGCGTCGACGGCGGCTTTGTCTGCGGCGTTCTTGTCGCCGCGGCCGATGAAGGGCACGGCGCGGATGGCTGCGGCCTCGGTGGCACGCACGAGCTCCATAGCGAGGTTACGGTCGGGGTGTTGAAACAGAGTGGCGGTCTCGGTGCTGTTCAAAAGGTCCTCCCGGACGTAAGTTCGACTTCGAATACGACGGATGCGCGGCGGGTCGCGCGGATTGTCCGCCCGAGTCACCTTATCGCGACCGACCGCGCCGAGGCGGGCTTGGCTAGACTCGGGTCACACCCCCGCACACTCTCGAGGAGAAGCAATGCCCATCGCAACCCCCGACCAGTACGCCGCCATGCTCGACAAAGCGAAGACCGGCGGGTTCGCCTACCCGGCGTTCAACGTGTCATCGTCGCAGAGCATCAACGCCGTTCTCCAGGGCCTCACCGAAGCCGGATCCGACGGCATCATCCAGGTCACCACCGGTGGTGCCGACTACTTTGCCGGCCACACCGTGAAGAACCGGGCCTCCGGCGCACTCGCCTTTGCCCGCTTCGCGCATTCGGTCGCCGACAACTATCCGATCACCGTGGCTCTGCACACCGATCACTGTCCGGAGGGCGCGCTGGGTGACTTCGTCATTCCGCTCATCGAGGCCTCGGAGTCGGCGGTGGCCGATGGCGGCCACCCCATCTTCCAGTCGCACATGTGGGACGGTTCGGCCATCGCGCTCGACAAGAACCTCGAGATCGCTACCGACATCCTCAAGCGCACCCGCGCGATCAACGCCATTCTCGAAGTTGAGATCGGCGCCGTCGGCGGCGAGGAAGACGGCGTTCAGGCCGACGTGAACGAGAACCTGTACACGACCCTCGATGACGCGATCAAGATGGTCGAAGCCCTCGGCCTCGGCGAGCAGGGCCGTTACATGGCCGCGCTCACCTTCGGTAACGTGCACGGCGTGTACAAGCCCGGCAACGTAAAGCTGCGCCCGGAACTGCTCAAGGAGATCCAGACCGGCCTCTCCGCCAAGTTCGGGCGCGCCGCGCTGCCGCTCGACCTGGTCTTCCACGGTGGTTCCGGCTCAACGGATGCCGAAATCGCTGAAGCCGTCGCCAACGGCGTCGTCAAGATGAACATCGACACCGACACCCAGTACGCTTTCACCCGCTCGATCGCCGACTACATGCTGAAGAACTACGACAGCGTGATCAAGGTCGACGGCGAAGTCGGCAACAAGAAGGTCTACGACCCGCGCGCCTGGGGCAAGGTGGCCGAGTCGGCCATGGCCGCCCGCGTCGTCGATTCCACCCGCCAGCTCGGCTCCGCCGGGCACTCAAACAGTTAGAGCAATGACAGAGAACCCGGACTCCGTTCCACCCCCCGCGAAAGACCCACGCCCGCGCCCGCGCCCGCAGTACGGCGAACTCGCCCCTGAAGGCTGGACCTGGCAACCTCCGCAGGACGAAGACCGGGTTGACCCCGCTCCCTCCCCCTCTGTTGGGGCGGGAGCGGGAGCACCACCACATGCGTCGACCCCGACTTTCCAGTCTGCGCCCGGACCGCGTAGCGTGCCCGCCTGGGATCGCCCGTGGACCGTCGGGCTATTGGCCTTCGGGCTTCTCGCCACCGTCTACGGCGTGTTCTCGCTGGGCGGATTCCCGATCGCTATGCAGGCCTTTTACACCGATCAGGGGTTGGGGACCTACACTCCAGCAGTGTCCATCGGCACCATCACGACGGTCGGAGCGATCACGCTCGTTTTCGTCTGGCTGGTCGCGACAGCGGTATCCGTGCGACTGCTCTTACGGCGGCGACGCGCTTTTTTCGTACCTATCATCGGTGGTGCGGTGTCGCTCGTGGTGCTGTTTGCCTTCACGATAGCCGCGCTATTCAGCGACCCGACCCTGATCGAGTTCCTCAGCCGCCAGTAGCCGTTACGGCCGAGCTGGTTACTCGGCCGGGGCGGCTCGACCACCGAAGGCGCGCGCATCCGTTTCGCCGGAGAGGTCCTTGCGTAGTTCCTTGGGCAGCGAGAAAATCAGGTCTTCTTCGGCGGTCTTGACCTGTTCCACGTCGCTGTAACCGGCGTCGGCGAGGGCTTCGAGCAATTCGTCGACGAGTTCCTCGGGAACGGATGCCCCGCTCGTCACCCCGACGGTCGTCGCGTTGTCGAGCCACTCCTGTTTGACCTCGCTCGCGAAGTCGACGCGATACGCCGCTTTCGCGCCGTATTCCAGGGCGACCTCCACCAGGCGCACCGAGTTGGACGAGTTGGCCGAACCGACCACGATCACCAGGTCGGAGTCGCGGGCGACTTTCTTGATGGCCACCTGACGGTTCTGGGTGGCGTAGCAGATGTCGTCGCTCGGCGGATCCTGCAAGTTGGGGAACCGCGCCCGCAGCCGACGCACTGTCTCCATGGTCTCGTCGACGCTCAGCGTGGTCTGCGACAGCCAGACCACCCGGTCGGGGTCGCGCACGACGACGGTATCGGCTTCATCGGGACTGCCGACGAGGGTGGTGTGCTCGGGGGCCTCACCGGCCGTGCCCTCGACCTCTTCGTGGCCTTCGTGGCCGATCAGCAGAATCTGAAAGTCGTCGCGGGCGAAGCGCACGGCTTCGCGGTGCACCTTGGTCACGAGCGGGCAGGTCGCGTCGATGGCTTGCAGGCCCCGTGCGGCGGCAGCGTCGACGACGGCCGGGGAGACGCCGTGGGCGCTGAAGACGATGTGCGCGCCGTGCGGCACCTCGTCGACCTCGTCGACGAAGACGGCGCCCAGGTTTTCAAGCTCGGACACCACGTGGATGTTGTGCACGATCTGCTTGCGCACGTAGACAGGGGCGCCGTAGTGCTCGAGCGCCTTCTCGACGGCGATGACGGCGCGGTCGACTCCGGCGCAGTAACCACGCGGGGCCGCGAGCAGCACCCGCTTATGTCCGACCACCGGGGTATCCTTAAGCCTGTTGCGAGCGCTGGGAATGCGCGGCATACCCAGGCCGATAGCGGTCGGCTTACTTTGGGTGTGCATGCTGGTGTTCACCGCCTCAGTCTACGCACGCACGACCGAAGAACTCTGGGAGGACCCGCCTGTGCCCCACGCCAGCGCCACGCCAAGGACCACCGCATGACGGATGCCCCCGCCACCGTCGAAACACCGTGGCCGGTCGCCCTGCTCTCCAATAAGATTCGCGGCTACATCGAACGGCTCGGCATGGTCTGGGTCGAGGGCGAGATCACCCAGTGGGGCGCGAGCGGCGGCAACGTCTACGGCAAGCTCAAAGACCTGACCGAAGACGCCACCGTGAGTTTCACGATCTGGTCGTCGGTGCGCGCCAAGCTCACCGCAGACTTCAAAGCGGGTGACCGCGTCGTCGCCCTGGTCAAACCCAATTTCTGGGTCAAGGGCGGCACCCTCACCATGCAGGCCTTCGAAATGCGCCATGTGGGGCTCGGCGATCTGCTGGAACGGCTCGAACGGCTCCGCAAACAGCTTGCGAGCGAGGGCCTGTTCGACGCCTCCCGCAAGAAGCGGCTGCCGTTCCTGCCGCACTGCATCGGCCTCGTCACCGGCAAAGATTCCGACGCCGAGAAAGACGTCATTCGCAATGCCCAGCTGCGCTGGCCGGCCGTGAACTTTCGCATCGCGCACGCCGCCGTGCAGGGCGATCGGGCCGTCGGCGAAGTCACGAGCGCGATCCAACGACTCGACGCCGACCCCGAAGTCGATGTGATCATCGTCGCCCGCGGCGGCGGCGACTTTCAGAACCTGCTCACCTTCAGCGATGAGGGCCTCGTGCGCGCCGCTGCCGCCTGCCTGACGCCGCTGGTCAGCGCGATCGGGCACGAGGCCGACCGTCCGCTGCTCGACGAGGTGGCCGACCTGCGGGCGTCCACCCCGACGGATGCCGCCAAGCGCGTCGTCCCCGACGTCAGCGACGAACTGAACCGGGTGCAGCAGGCGCGGGCGCGTCTCAGTAGCCGGCTCACCGGCATCCTCTCGTCGGAAATCGACCGGATCTCGCAGCTGCGCAGCCGACCGGCGCTCGTCGACCCGCGCTGGATCATCGATTCCCGCAGCGAAGACCTCACCCGCTACGTGGCGCGCGGCGCCGAACTCACCGGTCGCATTGTCGAACGCGCCGGGGCCACCGTCGTGGAACTACGCTCCCAGCTGCGCGCCCTGTCACCCCAGGGCACCCTCGATCGTGGTTATGCGATCGCCCAGCTGCCGGGCGGCAACGTACTGCGCAGCTCCGGCGACGCCCCGGCCGGCACCGAGCTGCTGCTCACCCTGGCCAGCGGAACGGTGCCCGTCACCGCGAACGCCGCCGTGTCCGCCAACGTGCCCGCCACCGCACTGACCTAAATAGAATGGATGCCATGACCTCGCTTGCCCAAGACATCAGTGATCTCAGCTACGAACAGGCCCGCGATGAGCTCATCCGCGTGGTCAACGAGCTCGAGCAGGGTTCGAGCACGCTGGAGCAGTCGCTCGCGCTGTGGGAGCGCGGCGAAGCCCTCGCCCGCCGCTGCGAAGAATGGCTGATCGGGGCCAAGTCCCGACTCGATGCCGCCCGTCTGGCCCAGGCGGCGCCCGCGGGCGAAGACGCCGCGACCACCAGATGAGCCGCGCCCCCAAGCCGCCGCGCGTCGTCGCCGAACTGGGTCGGCCGGAGACTCCGCAGGAGACCGCCGACCGACTCGCCGAGAACTCGCGCAAGTACCGCTCGCACAAGACGGTGAACAATCTGGTGCTGTCCCTGCTCGTGACGGTGGGTGCCGTGCTCGTACTGGTGCTGCTGGTGCCGCGTAACGACAACCCGATCACTCGCGACATCGACTATGCGAGCGTGGCCGCCCAGCTGCAACCGGTCGTCGACCATGCCCTCGCCAGCCCCGAGCTGCCAGATGGTTGGAGCGCCAACGTCGCCGAGTGGCAGGCCGGAACCAACGGCCAGGTTCCGTCCTGGTACATCGGGCTGCTCACGCCCGACAACCAGTACATCGGTTTCAGCCAGGCCTTCGACGCCAACCCCACCTGGCTCGCCCAGAAACTGCCCGACTCGCCCGTCGTTGACACTGCCAGCATCGCCGGCGTCACCTGGGACGTGTACCGCAACAGCGCGGCAGAGGCCGATCGGGGCAATTTCGACTACGCCCTCGTCACGACCGCCGGCACGAGCACCTACGCGCTGATCGGCACGGCCCCCACCGGCGACTTCGAGACCCTGGCGACCGCGCTCGCCGCCAACGTGGCAGAGAACGCCGCCGAATGAACCGCGAATCGACGGCAATCCCGACTCCGGCCGAGGCTTGGAACGAACTGCGTGAGGGCAACGTGCGCTTCGTCGCCGGCACCCCCCGGCACCGGCAGGACGTCGACCGGCGCGCTGAGCTCGTCGGCCAGCAGACCCCGCACGCCGCACTGTTCGGCTGCAGCGACTCCCGCCTCGCCGCCGAGATCATCTTCGACCAGGGCCTCGGCGACCTGTTCGTCGTGCGCAATGCCGGCCAGGTCATCTCCACATCGGTGCTCGGTTCGCTCGAGTACGCGGTCGCCGTGCTGCACGTTCCGCTGATCCTCGTGCTCGGCCACGACGAGTGCGGTGCGGTGCGCGCCGCCATCGATTCGCAAGACACGGATGCCCCGGCTCTGCCCGTTCACATCGCGCACATCATCGAGAAGATCGTGCCGGCGGTGCGTCGAGTAAGCGGGCGAGCGGTATCCGCTCTCGTCGAACCGACAGAGGTGGATGCCGGCCAGGTGGGCCGGGAGCACCTCAAAGACACGGTCACCGAGCTGCTCGAGCAGTCCGAGGTGATCAGCGCGGCCATCGCAGAAGGTACATTGGCTATCGTCGGTGCGAACTACGTTCTTCACGAAGGGCACGCCGATCCTCACATCAAAGTGGGCCTGATCTAGGCCCACCGGGTTTCTTATCGCGCACCCGTTGCGCACAGCACGACTCTCATACAGCACCGAAAGGGAATGCACATAGTGGTGGACACCTCCGCAAACGCCGGTTACCGGATCGAACACGACACGATGGGTGAGGTCCGGGTTCCGATGGACGCACTCTACGGCGCCCAGACGCAGCGAGCCGTGGAGAACTTCCCGATCTCGGGCTCCACGCTCGAGTCCGCGCAGATCGCGGCCCTGGCTCGCATCAAGAAGTCTGCGGCCCTCGCCAACGCCCAGCTCGGCGTGCTCGATGCGGACATCGCCGACGCGATTGCCGCGGCCGCCGACGAGGTCATCACCGGCCAATACGACACCGAGTTTCCGATCGACGTGTACCAGACCGGCAGCGGCACCTCCTCGAACATGAACATGAACGAGGTCATCGCGACCCTCGCGACCCGCGCCCTCGGCCGCCCGGTGCACCCGAACGACCACGTCAACGCAAGCCAGTCCTCCAACGACGTGTTCCCCACCTCGGTGCACATCGCCGTCACGAGCGCCCTGATCGACGAACTCATCCCCGCGCTCGATCACCTCGCCGTCTCGTTCGAGGCCAAGGCTGAACTGTGGAAAGAGGCCGTCAAGGCCGGGCGCACGCACCTGATGGACGCCACCCCGGTCACCCTCGGCCAGGAGTTCGGCGGCTATGCCCGCCAGATGCGCCTCGGCATCGAGCGCATCCGCACGGCGCTCCCCCGCGTCGCTGAGGTTCCGCTTGGCGGCACCGCGGTCGGCACCGGCATCAACACGCCGTACGGTTTTCCGCAGCTCGTCATCGAACTGCTCGTGGCCGAGACCGAACTGCCGATCACCGAGGCCCGCGACCACTTCGAGGCCCAGGCCAACCGCGACGGCCTCGTCGACGCGTCGGGCGCCCTGCGCACCATCGCCGTCTCGTTGACCAAGATCAACAACGACCTGCGCTGGATGGGTTCAGGCCCCAACACCGGGTTCGGCGAAATCAACATTCCCGACCTGCAGCCCGGCTCGTCGATCATGCCCGGCAAGGTCAACCCGGTCATCCCGGAGGCCGTGCTCATGGTCTGCTCGCGCGTCATCGGCAACGATGCGACCATCGCCTGGTCCGGTGCTTCGGGCTCGTTCGAGCTCAACGTCGGCATCCCGGTCATGGGAACCGCTCTCCTCGAGTCGATCCGTCTGCTGTCCAACGCGACCCGCGTGCTCGCCGACAAGACCGTCGACGGCCTCGTCGCCAACCTCGAGCACGCTCGGGCGTTGGCCGAGAAGTCGCCGTCCATCGTCACGCCGCTCAACCGTGTCATCGGTTACGAAGCCGCCGCGAAGGTGGCCAAGAAGGCCGTTGCCGAGGGTCTCACCGTGCGCGAGGCTGTCATCGCGCTCGGCCACGTCGAACGCGGTGACCTCACGCTCGCCGAGCTCGACACGGCGCTCGACGTGCTGAGCATGACGCGTCCCCCGCAGAAGAAGTAGCAGCACCACCCACACAAACCGCCCGGCCCCTGACAGGAGCCGGGCGGTTTGCTGTATCAACTACATGACCTCGTTGCCCTCCAGCATCTCCGTCACGAGCGCTGCGATCGCGCTGCGCTCCGACCTGGTCAAGGTCATGTGCGCGAACAGCGGATGCCCCTTCAGCGTTTCGATCACGCTGGCCACGCCGTCGAAGCGGCCGACCCGCAAATTGTCACGCTGGGCGACGTCGTGCGTGAGCACCACGCGTGAGTTCTGACCGATGCGGCTCAGCACGGTCAGCAGCACGTTGCGCTCGAGGGACTGCGCCTCGTCGACGATCACGAAGGCATCGTGCAGGCTGCGGCCGCGAATGTGGGTGAGCGGGAGCACCTCGAGGATGCCGCGCTCCATCACTTCCTCAACCACGTTCTCCGACACGATCGCGCCGAGCGTGTCGAAGACAGCCTGCGCCCACGGCCCCATTTTCTCGCCCTGGTCACCGGGCAGAAAGCCGAGGTCCTGGCCACCGACCGCATACAGCGGCCGGAACACCATGATCTTGCGGAATTGCTGCCGTTCCAGCACGGCTTCCAGCCCCGCGCACAGGGCCAGGGCCGATTTGCCGGTTCCGGCCCGCCCGCCGAGCGAGAGAATGCCGATGTCCGGGTCGAGCAACAGGTCGATGGCCAGACGTTGTTCGGCCGACCGACCGTGCAGTCCGAAGACGTCACGGTCGCCGCGCACCAGCTTGAGGGTGCCCCGGCTGGTCACCCGGCCCAGGGCCGACCCGCGGTCGGAGTGAATGACGAGTCCCGTGTTGATGGGCATGTCCTGCACCGTGCGCGAGTCAAGCGTCTCCTTGTCGTAGAGCACGCTCATCTGCTCGGCGCTGAGAGTGATCTCGTCCATACCGGTCCAGCCGGAATCAACGGCGAGTTCGTGGCGGTACTCATCGGCAGCGAGACCGAGCGACGCGGCCTTCACCCGCAGCGGCAGGTCTTTCGACACCACGGTCACGGTCATTCCGTCGTTGGCCAGGTTGAGAGCCACCGCGAGGATGCGCGAGTCGTTGTCACCCAATTGCAGGCCAGACGGCAGCACCGACATGTTGGAGTGGTTCAGTTCCACTCGAAGGGTGCCGCCCTCGCCGACCGGAATCGGAAAGTCGAGGCGCTCATGCTTGAGCCTCAGTTCGTCCAGGTTGCGCAACGCCTGCCGGGCGAAATACCCGATCTCCGGGTCGTTGCGCTTGGACTCCAGCTCGCTGATCACCACCACGGGCAATACAACGGCGTGCTCGGCAAAGCGGAAAATCGCTTTCGGATCTGACAGAAGCACCGAGGTGTCCAACACGTAGGTGCGCTCGGTTTGCGAAGCGGATGTCTCCACCCGGTCAGTCGCATTAAGGTCGGTTCGATTAGCGGTCACAGCCACTCCCACCCTGCGCCACGAGGACGCGGATCACTTTGGCGAGCTGGCCATCAAGCAATTCTCGAGCCGTACTTATATGGCCGTCTCGATCAGGTGCCGTACCTGATGCAACAGACGCTACGACGTACGGGCGCAAAATGGAACCCGACACGCCCACTGAAATCTGTCGTTCACCTTACGTTGGGGCAGACGCTCGGTCTGCACCAGGAGAAATGCTAGTACGTGGCGGTGAGAGCGTAAGAGGTGAGGGCACCCCTCAGCATGGTCACCGTGTCGGGGTCGAGGGCCGCGTGCACACTCAAGCGCACCGTGGCACCGCGGGTGGTCGCGGTGATGCCGTGGTTGTGCAGGCTGGCGACGAGGGTGGTCAATAGTTCCGCCGGCGGCTCGAGCACGACGATGCCGGCGCGCTCCCGAGCATCGCGGGGTGAGACGATGTCGATGACGAATTCGTCGACGAGTTCGATGATCTGGGAGACGTTGTCATTCATGGCGGTCTGGATCGCGTTTACCCCGACCGTAGCGGTCTGCTCCAGGGCCGCAGCGAACCGGGCCTGGGCGATGGCGTCTCCGTTGGTCACCCGAAAGGCGCGGGCGCTGTGGCTGGGCGGAGTGACCTCATCCCACGGGACGTCGGTGTCGGTGCCGACGTAGCCAGAGTACACGGGAACAAGGCGTTCGATCGCCCGCTCACTGAGGGCCAGAAACCCGGTGCCCCAACCGGCCCTGGTCCATTTCTGACCACCGGAAGCGACGACATCCGCTGCCTCGTAGGCGGCATCGACGACGCCGAAGCCCTGGATCGCATCGACGATCAGCAGACGATCGCCGATGACCTGACGGATCCCGTCGAGGTCGGTGCGATAGCCCGTGCGGGAATCGACGAGGCACACAGCGACGGCGGCGACGGCCGGGGTGAGCTGGTCCCGGATCTGGCCGGGGGTGACGCGGCCTCGCACGGTCTCCAGCCAGATCGGCGTGACGACGTGCAGTGCCTCAGCGGCCCGCACTGCGGCGAAGGGCACGCTGGGAAAATCCCCGGCTGACAGCAGCACGCCGCCGGTCAGGCCGAACATCGCTTGCATGAGACCCGAGCTGGTGTTGGGCTGCAGCACGATCTGGTCGGGCGTGAAACCGGTGAGAGCGGATACCGCGGTGCGGGCCCGCAGGTCCTGTTCGACGAGGTGGTCGAGACTGCCGTGCCGGGCGCGGGAGAGCACCTCGGTCTGGCCGAGAGTCTCAGCGACGACGGCCTCCGAGAGCGGGCCGACCCGGCCGAAGTCGAGGTACCCGGGCTCGTCACGAAAGCCGTCGGTGAAGCTCAGGAGCGAATTCATAGAAGCGGGTCCAATCGGTTGTCAGAAAATACTTCCCCAGCTGGTCTCCCCCACGAAACGCGGTCTAGCCACCGAACCGACGCTGGCGGCGAGAGAAGTCACGCAGGGCACGCAGAAAGTCGATCTGCCGCAGGTCGGGGCCGAGGGCTTCCACGAAGTAGAACTCGCTGTGTGCGCTCTGCCAGAGCATGAAGTCGCTCAGCCGCTGCTCGCCCGAGGTGCGAATGACCAGGTCGGGGTCTGGCTGACCACCGGTATACAGGTGCTGGCCGATCAGCTCGGGCGTGAGGGTCTCCGCGAGGTCCTCCAGGCTGCCGCCGTGCGCGTGGTGGGTGGCGACGATGCTGCGCATCGCGTCCGTGATCTCGGTGCGACCGCCGTAGCCGACCGCGAGATTCACGTGCAGTCCCGTTCGGTCGCTGGTGCGGGCATCCGCTGCATCGAGCGCTGCGACCAGCGGAAGGGGCAGTCCGGCCTTCGACCCCACCTGCTGCACCCGCCAATTGCGATAGTGCGATAGCTCTTCGGCGAGGTCGGCGATGATCTCGATCAGGTCGGCGAGTTCGTCACTCGGGCGTTGGGTGAGGTTGTCGGAGGAGAGCAGGTACAGGGTGACGACCGAAATTCCGAGGTCGTCACACCATTCCAGAAATTCGCGCATCTTGGCGGCGCCGGCGCGATGCCCGTGCGCGGCCGTTTGAAAGCCCAGCTGCCGGGCCCAACGCCGGTTGCCGTCGATGATCATGGCGACGTGGCGGGGCAGGTGCTCCGCCGTCAGTCCGCGCTTCAGCCGGCGCTGATAGAGCCTGTAGAGGAGGCCGCGCGCTGAGGGGACTTGGGGTTTCTGCACACAGTTACGCTAGTCCACTCCGGCGAGGGTTCGGGGCAGGCGGGCCACGCCCTGTCGTATCCTTGCAGCATGGCCACCGAGCACGATATCCCTAATCTGCCACTGATCGAGGCGGCTGACGCCCATCCGGAGGACGTCAAACCGACCTGGCGTGGCTGGATTCACGCCGGAACTTTTCCCGTGACGATCGTGGCCGGCATCGTGCTGCTCCTACTCGCCGAAGGCTCGGCAGCGAAGATCAGCTCGGCCGTGTTCGTGCTCAGTTCGATGCTGCTGTTCGGCAATTCGGCGCTGTACCACCGCTTCAACTGGCAGCCGCGCACCCGCATCATTCTCAAGCGCATCGATCACGCCAACATCTTTCTGCTGATCGCCGGCTCGTATACGCCGATCACCGTGCTCGCGCTGCCGCCTACGAGCGCAACGCTGCTGCTGTGGCTGGTGTGGGGCGGAGCCGGGCTGGGCATCCTCTTTCGAGTGTTCTGGATCCACGCCCCACGCTGGTTGTATGTGCCGCTCTACCTGGTGCTCGGCTACGGCGCCTTGCTGTTCATCGTGGATTTCTTCCAGGCCAACGCCACCATGATGACGCTGATCCTGGTCGGCGGGCTCTGCTACACCGTCGGCGCCGTCGTCTACGGGCTGAAGAAACCCAACCCGGTGCCCGGGGTCTTCGGCTTCCACGAGATCTTCCACACCCTCACGGTCGTGGCATTCCTGTGTCATTTCACGGCGATCCTGTTGGTCGCCACGCATCCGCTCTACCCGTAACGGGCCGAGCGCGACTACTCGGTCTTGTCGTCTCTTGCTGAGTCAGGGTCGGCGTCGCGGGCCGCGATTTCGGCGTCGAGACGTTCCTTGATCTCGGCGCGATAAGTGGTGCGACGGATGCGACGGACCACGTCGAGACACAGCAGCAGAGTGGCCACCGCGATCAGGAAGAAGACCACGAACCCGACGACACCGGGGGTGACGGTGTTCGGGTCGAAGTCGGGATCCGGGGTCGGGGTGACGGCGAGCACGACGGTGATCAAAGACATCATTCTTCGTCCTGAATTCCGGCGAAAAGATCAGATTCGGGCATTGCGGTGTCTACTTTCGATTCGACGAGTTGAAAATCTTCATAGGGCCAGGCCTCGCGCACCAGATCATTGGGCCAGAAGAAGAAGCTGCTGTCGGGTGAGACCTGGCTCGCGTGCGAGCGCAGCGCGGCATCGCGCACCTCGAGAAATTCGCCGGCCGGAACGTGGGTGGTTGCCAGCTTCGGATAATTCTCCATGCGCTCCCGTGCTGCCCCGAGCGGTTCGAGGAGCGGAGAATCTGGCTCAGCCACGCTCAGCGCGAGGTACATCGCATCGATGCGCTCGAGGTTGAAGATGCGGTCGTAGTACAGCTTGTCAATCTGCCACGGCGCACCGGAATCCAGGTACCGGTCGGGGTCGGCGGCCGCACGAAACGCTTCGAGGGAGACTTCGTGGCAACGAATATGGTCGGGGTGCGGGTAGCCGCCGTTTTCGTCGTACGTGATCAAGACCTGGGGCCGGAACTCGCGCACGAGGGTGACCAGCGGTTCGGCCGAATGTTCCAGCGGGATAGCGGCGAACGAGTTCGGCGGCACCGACTTGTCGTCGTTCATGCCGGAATCTTCGAAGCCGAGCCAGCGGTGCTGCACCCCAAGGGCCTGCTGCGCCGCCCGCATCTCGATGCGGCGCAGGCCCGTCATGTCTCGTTCGGCCATGGCATGACCCTCAAGGGCAGGGTTCAGGATGCTGCCACGTTCGCCGCCGGTGCAGCTCACGATGAGCACCTCGACACCGCGGCTGCGGTAGTAGGCGTAGGTCGCAGCACCCTTGCTCGACTCGTCGTCGGGATGGGCATGCACAGCCATCAATCGCAGCGTCACCATACTCCTCAGGAATGCCGGATAACCTTAGGCCAGATAACCTAGTTACCAGCCTAATAGCTCCCGTGAAAGTGTGAATCACCAGTGCCCCTCAACAGCACGCCTGCCAATGTTCAGCCGAGTCCCGAGCCCTACCGCCTCGACGAATCGGACGACTCAGCGGCCCCGGCGCCGATCGAGAGCGGGGCGATTCAATCGCGGTACGGGCGCACGCCTTCCCGCAACCGACGCGACCGCCGAATCCTCTGGGGCCTGGGCGGCATTTTTGTGCTGGTGTTGGGAGCGTGGGTGCTGTGGACCGGGCTCGACGGGGCATCCACTCAGATCGAGGCGCGCGATATCGGGCACACCATTATCGATGAGCACACGGTGAGCGTCACCTTCGAGGTGGCGCTTCCGGTGAACCGCACGGCGAGTTGCGCGGTTCAGGCTCTCAACGAGAGCTATTCTGTGGTCGGTTGGAAGATCATCGATCTGCCGCCATCGACGCTGTACAACCGCTCTTTCACCGAGATTCTGCGCACCACCGACCTGAGCAACACGGGTTTGATTTACGACTGCTGGCTGACCTAAACTGACGTATTCGCCTCGGCAATCGCCGGGGCGTCGAGTATATCCGCGCGGCCCCAGGGCCTGTCCGCGCTCGAGCGTAATAAGGGAGATCACTCGTGACAACCGACACAACGGTCACCTGGCTGACTCAGGAGGCCCACGACCGCCTCGCAGCGGAACTGGCGACACTGAGCAACTTCGGCCGGGGCGACATCGCGAAGAAGATCGAATCCGCCCGGGAAGAAGGCGATCTCAAAGAGAACGCCGGCTACCACGCGGCAAAAGAAGAGCAGGGCAAGATGGAGGCGCGCATTCGTACCCTCACCGTGCTGCTGCGCACCGCTGAGGTCGGCCACGCCCCCGAAAGCAACGGCATCGTCGTGCCAGGCACGGTCATCACCGCCACGATCGCCGGCGACGAGAGCCGTTTTCTGATCGGCAGCCGCGAGATCGGCGCGAACAGCGACCTCGACGTGTTCAGCGAGCAGAGCCCGCTCGGCGCGGCCATCATCGGCCTCAAGGTTGGCGCGAGGACGAGCTACACCACGCCGAACGGCAAGGAGATCACCGTGCACATCTCCAACGTGGAGACGTTCACCGGCGCCTGACTCGGTTACACTCCGAGCGGCTAGTCGATCTGCGGGTCGTAGCCGGCCGCGCGCAGGGTGTCGACGACGTGCTGGCGGTGCTCGGGTCCGCGCGTCTCAACGCTGACATCGAGTTCCACCTCGCTGATCTGCAGACCGACACCGTGCCGGGTGTGCAGCACTTCGATGACGTTCGCGGTGGCCTCAGCGAGGAGCTCGGAGATGCGGGCCAGTTGGCCGGGGCGGTCGGGCAGCATGATGCGCAGGGTCAGGTAACGACCCGACGCGGCGAGTCCGTGGCTGATCACCCGCTGCATCAGCAGCGGATCGATGTTGCCACCGGAGAGGATGGCCACCGTCGGCCCGGTCGGAGTGACCTTGCCGGCCAGGATGGCCGCGACGGCCACGGCTCCCGCCGGTTCGACGACGAGTTTGGCACGTTCGAGCAGCACGAGTAACGCACGAGCGGTGTCGTCTTCGGTGACGGTGACGATCTCGTCGACCGTGTCGCGCACGATCTCGAAGTTGAGCAGACCGGGCTTAGCGACGGCGATGCCGTCTGCGATGGTCGGCAGGATACTGATCATGACGGCCTCACCGGCCTCGAGGGACGGCGGATAGGCGGCTGCGTTCTCGGCTTGCACCCCGATAACCCGGATGTGACGCCCGTCCCGGGCTGCACGTTGCTTGAGCGCACTGGCGACACCGGAGATCAGCCCCCCGCCCCCGATGGGAACGATGACGGTTTCAAGATCGGGAACCTGGTCGAGGATTTCCAGGCCCAGCGTGCCCTGCCCGGTGACGACATCCGCGTGATCGAACGGCGGAATGAGTATCGCGCCGGTCTCACGGGCGTACTCGGCCGCGGCGAGAAGAGGTTCGGTGACGGTCGTGCCGCGCAGAATCACCTCGGCGCCGTAGTCACGCGTGGCCGACAGCTTGGGCAGGGCTACGCCGACCGGCATGAAGATGGTGGCCTTGATGCCCAACTCGCGGGCGGCGAAGGCCACACCCTGGGCGTGGTTGCCGGCCGAGGCCGCAACGACGCCGCGAGCCTTCTCCTCGTCGGTGAGTTTGGACAGCCGGTTGTAGGCGCCCCGAATCTTGTACGAACCGGTGCGCTGCAGGTTCTCACACTTGAGGTAGACCGGCGCGCCCAGCACGTCAGCCAGGTACCGCGAGCTCTCCATCGGGGTGACATCAGCGACCTGGGCGACAACGGCGCGGGCGGCCTCGAATTCGGCGAGGGTGGGTGCGGCGAGGGTGGTCTCTGGCATGTCTTAGTTCTCCGAACTGTCGTGCGGGGCGCGAGGTGCGCTCAAATCTGAGGGTGTGCTGCGAGCGGACCCGTTCCGGGTCGTGCGGATGCTCCGCGGTCGCACCCGTGCGGCGCGGGCCGGTGCGCCGGTCGGTCGGTAACCCGGTCGGCTCTGCGGCACCGTCTGCCACAGGACTGATCCACTCGGAGACACCGCCGCTGGCGGACTCGACCGCCAGGTACCGCCGGCGATGTAGCTCGTCATCGCGTTCAACACCGCCGCGACCGGCACGGCGAACAGCGCCCCCGGAATTCCGGCGAGAAGCGCCCCGGCGGCTACCACGAGCACGACGGCCAGCGGATGCACCTTGACGGCGGTCCCCATGATGAGCGGCTGCAGAACGTGCCCCTCAACCTGCTGCACGAGCAGCACGACACCGAGCATGGCGAGGGCGACGGCCCAGTTGTTGAAGATCAGGGCGATGACAATGGCGACGGACCCGGTGGCTACCGCCCCGACAATGGGAATGAACGAGCCGAGGAAGACCAGGATGCCGATCGGGATGGCCATCGGCACCCCGAGCAGGGCAGCTCCGACTCCGATACCGACCGCGTCAATCGACGCGACCAGAATCTGCACTCGAGCGAAGTTGCCCAGGGTGGTCCAGCCGGCGATACCGGCGCCGTCGACAGCTGCCCGGGCGCGCAGGGGAAAGAGTCGCACAATCCAGCCCCAGATCGCCTTGCCGTCAATGAGAATGAACAGCAAGCTGAACAGGGCGAGCAACACCCCGGTGAGCAGGTGTCCGAGCGTGGTACCGACCGAGAGAGCGCCGCTGATGAAGACAGCACTATCGTTCTGGATGGCCTCCCAGGCCGCCTGCACGTAGGTGTTGATCTCAGTTTCGGACAATTGCAGCGGCGAGCCGGCCAGGAACGCCTTGAATGCGTCGAAAGATGTCGTGAGCCGATCGCTGAGCCCAACCGTTCCTTCGGCGATCTGGGTGGACGCCAGGGTGACGAGCCCGGCGACGAGTACGAGCGTACCCACCATGGCCACAGCAACGGCGAGGCCTTTAGGCCAGCGGTGCCGCACCAGAAAGGCGACGAGGGGAACGAGCAGGGCCGACACCAGCACCGCGACGAGCAGCGGAATGACGATGAGCCGCAACTGAATAACCAGGAAGATCAGGATGGCAATGGCCGCAGCGATCACGATCAACCGCCAGGACCACGCACCGGCCAAACGGATGCCCGACGGCAGGTTCTCGTCGACGCCATTCGGCGTCGGTGCCAGCACATCGACCGGCGTCACGACGAACTCGGCACCGACCTGATCGGCACTCTCGGGAGCTCCGTCACGCGTTTGCTCGGCGGAACGTCGACGCTGCAGCCGCAGCCGCGCGCGCGCGCCAGGATTACCGGTTGATTCGCTCACCGGATCAGTCTAGGACTGCAATCAGGACTGGTGCGGCGCCACACTCGCTGCCTCCAGCGGCTCGGTCGATACCGGGGCCCCGGTAAATTTGAGAAACACGCTCTCGCCCGATTTCGGGTGGATGCGCACGCCGTGTTGCAGCAACACGATGCTGCCGTCGGGAAGGCGCACCGTCGTGCGGCGAAGCGAGCCGAGAAAGCTTGACGCGACGACGAATGCCGCCAGGCCTTCGGCCGCGAACTCGATGTCCTCCGGACGCACCGAGACGCGCACCGGGCCCTCCGTCACTGCCGGGTCGATGAGGGGCAGGCGTGTTCCGTGCACCTCGGCGTGGGCGTCACGAACGATTCCGACAACGCGGTTACTGAGTCCGACGAAATCGGCGATGAAGGGTGTGGCCGGCCGAGAATACAGTTCCTCCGGCGTTCCGACCTGTTCGATGTTTCCCGAGCGCATGACCGCAACGCGGTCGGCGATCGCGAGGGCCTCATCCTGATCGTGGGTCACGAACAGGGTCGTGATACCCAGCTCGGTCTGAATGCGGCGAATCTCGTCCCGCAATTGCACCCGCACCTTTGCATCGAGCGCGGAGAGTGGTTCGTCCAGCAACAACACACGCGGTTCGGTGACGAGCGCCCGGGCGAGCGCAACACGCTGTTGCTGGCCACCGGAAAGCTGGTGCGCAAATCGATCAAAATGGTGCTCGAGTCCGACCAGGGCCAGGGCTGCGGAGGCCCGACTCCGCCGTTCGGCCGGCTTGATCTTGCGCATTCGCAATCCGAATTCCACGTTCTCTCCGGCGCTGAGGTGCGGAAAGAGTGAGTAGGACTGGAACACCATGCCCATGTCGCGCTTGCTCGTCGCGAGGGCTGACACGTCGATGCCGTCGATGGTGATGCTGCCGGCATCGGTCGATTCCAATCCAGCCAGGACACGCAACGCGGTGGTCTTACCGCTTCCGCTCGGGCCGAGCAGGGCGACGCACTCGCCGGCGTGCAGGGTGAGGTTGAAGCCGTCCAGGGCTCGCAGACCGGAGAATTCCTTCACCACGCCGGTGAATTCAACGACAGTTCCCGATCGGGTCTGGAGTAGGGGCGGCTGCGAGATCATGCGGGGCCTTTCACGGTGGTACGACGGCGGAGCGTTTGGGTACGCGGTGCGCCCAACCGTCCGATGACGAGGAGCAGCACAAAAGCGAAGGCGAGGGCCAGCAGTGACAGGATGACGGCCGTATACGGATCGACTTTGCTGACCACCACGAGCGCGGTCTGCAAGTTGACCCGGTTGAGCAGGGACGCAATCGTGAATTCGCCTAGCACGACGGCTACAGCGATGAAGGCTCCAGCAAGGATGCCCCGGCGCAGGTTGGGCACGAGAATGCGCACCAGCACGCTCCCCCAGCCTGCCCCCAGGGTTCGGGCCGCCTCGGTGAGCGTCGTCACATCGACGCCGTCGATGTTGGACTGAATGGCCCGGTAGGCGAACGGCAGGACGGTGATGCCGTAGGCAAGGGCGAGCGTCCAGACGCCGCTGCCCAGCATTCGGGCCACAACGGTGTAGACCGGCGCGAGCCCCACGACGAGCACGATGGCCGGAATGGTGATGGGCAGGATGCAGATGAATTCCAGCACCCGGCGCAGGTAGGGAAAACGGATGTGGACCAGCAGCATCGTGGGGACGAGCAACAGCAGCACGATGATGACGGTGCCGATGGCCAGCACCACGGAGTTGCCGAGCGCGACGAGCACCGGCCGGTAGACCCCGGTGAAACCGCTCTGGAACAGCGCGACCCAGCGGTCGATATTGTAGCCCCCGACCAGCCCCGCGCGCAGGGTGAATTCGATCATGGCTGCGATCGGCAGGGCGAAGATCAGCCCGATGAGACTGAGAATAGTGACGCGAACCGTGCGCGACGGCGCGTGCGCGACGCCGTTGGCCGTGAAGCCGCCGGTCACTGCTGCCACCGTGCAGCCCGTGATTGCAACGCTGAATAGCCGACCATGACGACGGCCATCACCACGATCATGCCGAGGGCCAGCGCGCCGGCGAGGTTTTCCCGACCGAGAAGGGTTTCGCTCGTCAGCGCTGCGCGAATCTGCAGGGGCACGATCTGTGATCCCTGGCTGACCAGCGCGGCTGCCGTGGCGTAGGACGAAAACGCGTTGGCGAAGAGCAAAAGCAGGCTGCCGAGGAAGGAGGGGGCGAGCACGGGAAAGGCGATGCGCAGCCAGTAGCTTGCGGTGGTGCCACCGAGGGTGGCATTCGCCTCGGCCCACTGCGGTTTCAACGCTTGCAGGGCAGGCATGAAGGTGATGATCATGAGCGGCACCTGAAAGTAGATGTACGGCAAAATGAGGCCGGTCGTGGAGTACAGCCAGACCCCGTTCTCGAAAATGTCCAGGCCGAATGTATCGCGCAGATACACGGTCACCATGCCCTGAATGCCGATGGTCGCAACGAAGGCGAAGGCGAGCATGACCCCACCGAACTGGGCAAGCACTCCGCTAAGGGAATCAACGGTGCTGCGCAACGCACCGTCCAAGCGGGTACCGAGCAGCGCATAGCAGACCAGAGCGCCCACGACAGCGCCGACGACTGCCGTCAGTGCCGACAACCAGAAGGAGTTGAAGAAGGTGGTCAGCACCACCGGGTCGCCGAGCGCGGCGACCGTGGCCAAAGTGAAGGCGCCGGTAGTGTCGAAGAAGCCCGTTCCGATGGCGATCAGGGTCGGTACGGCCAGGAACAACACCACGTACACCGCGAAGGGCAGCAGCCCGAAGGCTGCTGCCCGACTACGGATGTTACTGGACAGCCGCAGCCCACTTCTCGCCGAGAAGCGCGGCGGCCGCCGTGCTCTGATCTTCGGTCGGAACGACGGTGTCGCTCGGCGCCTGCGGCAGCGCGTCAAACAGCTCGGTGTCGATGGTGCCGGCCGTGGCCATGGCCTCGGCTCGCGCCGGACGGGCTCCGCCGGCAAGCCACAGGTTTTGTGCCTCATCGCCGTACAGGAATTCCTGCCAGAGCCGCGCGGCCGCCGGGTGCGGAGCATCCTTGCTGATGGCCTGGTTGTAGTAGCCCGCGTAGCCGGTGCCGTCGAAGACGACGACTTTCCAGTTGCGCTGACCCTCAAGCTGAGCGCCGTAACCGACGTTCAGGTAGTCCCAGTCGAAGACCACCGGAGTCTCGCCGGAGGCGACCGTAGCCGTCGTCGGGTTGACCTTCAGGAAGTTGCCGGCCGCATTGAGTTCGGAGAAGAAGTCGATGCCGGGCTGAAAATCATCGGCGGTGCCGTCGCTCTGCACGGTAGCCAGACCGACTGCCGCAAACGCCGCACCGGCCTGGGTCGGGTCACCGTTGATGGCGACCTTGCCCTTGTAGTCAGCTCCGAGAAGGTCGGAGAGTTCTTTCGGCTCCGGCACAGCATCGGGGTCGTAACCCACCGACAGGTATCCGCCGTAGTCGCCGACGTACAGTCCGGACTCTTCCTTGAGCGCGTCCGGAATGTCCGACCAGGTCGCCACCTGGTAGGGAGCAAACCGGTCAGTGCTGGCGAGGGCAACAGCCAGGCCGAGGTCGAAGACATCCGGTGCCGTGTCCTGACCCTTGAGATTGTCAGCGGCCTGGATTTCCTCGGCACTTGATCCGTCGGGAGATGCCTCGGTGATCGTGATCTCGGGGTACTTTTCGGCGAACAGATCGAGGATGGCGCCGTAATTTGCCCAGTCGCGTGGCAGCGCGATCACGTTGAGGGCGCCTTCCGCCATGGCGGCTTCTTCAAGTCCGGCCAGGTCGCCGAAGGCGCTCAGGCTCGTGGCGGTCGCGGCGTCAACGTCCGACGCGGGGGCTTCGGCCGAGGTGGAGCAAGCCGTGAGGGTGAGCGCCAAGGCCGCTGCTGCTGCCAAAGACACCGTCAGGGTGCGTTTAATAGACATGTTTCCTCCATCGTGACCGGGCCCGGAAAGTCTGATTACTGTGGCAGCCGTTCCGGATGAACAGGATGTGGGCGGTGCTTGCCGGTCGCCCGACAGTACAAAAGCGACATGGACGCCAGACCCTGCCGGTCTGAACGTCACGTGAACGCGGCGCAGCTAGAGTGTGTCGAATGGTCGACACGGTCTCTGCAGCATTGGCGCGGCGAATTGCGCTGGCCGCGCAGGGTTTCGGCGCGCGCCCTACCACTCCCGTTGGCATCCGCCAGCTGACCGCCCTCGTGAACCGGCTCGAACTCTTGCAGATCGACTCGGTCAATGTCTTCGAACGCAGCCACTACATGCCGGCCTTCAGCCGGCTCGGCCCCTACGACAAGGCCCAGCTCGACCGGCTTACGACCGGGCGGGAGGCCCGCTTCACCGAATACTGGGCGCACGAGGCATCCTTTCTGCCGGTCGACGTGTGGCCACTGTTCCGCTGGCGCATGCAGGAGAATCGGGATCGTTCTGCACGGACCGTTGGCAGCTGGTCGAGTGCCAACCAGCCGATGCTTGACTGGCTCCTCGCCGAATTGGCCGCCAACGGGCCGATGCGGGCGAGCGAGATCGAGCACGACGCGAACAAACGCAGCGGGCCGTGGTGGGGCTGGTCCGACGTGAAGACCGCGCTCGAAATCCTGTTCCGCTGGGGCGATGTGGTGAGCGCTGGGCGCCGTCGCTTCGAACGGGTGTATGCCCTGCCCGAGCAGGTGTTTTCCCCCGAGTTGCTCGGGCAAACAATTTCGACAGCGGATGCCCACCGCGAGCTGGTGCGCCGCTCCGCCCGCGCACACGGTATCGGAACAGTGAAGGATTTCGCGGACTACTTTCGGCTGAAGTCGGCGCCGACCCTGGTAGCTATTCGCGAGCTGGCCGAGGCCGGCGAACTCCGTCCGGTGGCGGTACCGGGCTGGGGGCCGGGTGGCGGGGCGGGCGCGGCCTGGCTGCATCGGGACGCCCGGCAACCCCGGGCGATGGACGCGCAGGCGGTGCTGTCGCCGTTCGACCCGGTGGTCTGGGAGCGCGCCCGCGCGCTGCGCCTGTTCGACTTTCACTATCGCATCGAGATCTACACGCCGGAACCGAAACGGGTGTTCGGGTACTACTCGCTGCCGATCCTGCTCGGCGACAGGGTCGTCGGCCGGGTCGACCTGAAGAACGACCGCCAGGCGGGTGTGCTGCGGGTGCAGGCGGCCTGGGCCGAACCGGCTGCTCCAGCGGATGCGGCTGGTCGGCTCGCGCAGGTGCTGCGGGAGGCTGCTGTGTGGCAGGGGCTCGATGAAATCGTTGTGATTCCCCGGGGCAACCTGGCTGACGGCTTGGCCGCCGAGCTCCGGTAGGCGGGCCGTCGCGGCCGAGGGTCACCGGCTCCTCGCTCAGACATTGAGGGCTTGTGGGACCACCGCGAAAAGCGTGCGGCGGCCCCAAAGGCCCTCAAGACTCGCAACCTGCGCGGATAACCCTCGTCCGCGACTCGTGCTACGGCAGTCAGGTTAGAACTTGCTGCCCATCGCGGTGAGCCGCTCGATGCGGTCTTCCAGGGGCGGATGCGTGGCGAACAGCTTCGCCATGGCACCCTTCTTCAGCGGGTCGGCGATCCACAGGTGCGCCATCGAGGTGTTCTGCTTCTTCATCGGACGGCCATACTCGCCGAGTTTGGCCAGCGCCGAAGCGAGGGCGTCGGGGTGCCGCGTGGTCAACGCACCCGTCGCATCCGCCAGGTATTCCCGCTGCCGGGAGACCGCGAGCTGCACGACCGTCGCGATCAGCGGAGCCACGATCATGGCGACGAGTCCGAACACCATCACGACCGGGTTGCCGTTGCTGTTGTTGCTGCGGCCGAAGAAAGCCATGCGCAGAAAGATGTCGGACACGAATCCGATCGCGACGACCAGGCCGAACACGATCATCGACAGTCGAATATCGTAGTTGCGCACGTGGCCCATCTCGTGGGCCATCACGCCCTCGAGTTCGGCGTCATCCATGATGTCGAGCAGGCCGGTGGTGGCGGCGACGATCGCGTGCTTGGGGTCGCGGCCGGTGGCGAAAGCGTTCGGCGCCGGATCGTTGATGATGTAGACCTCTGGCATGGGCGTGCCGGTCGTGATCGACAGGTTCTCGACCGTGCGCCACAGCCGGGGGTGATCAGACTGGCTGTTGACCCGAATGCCGCCGCTCATCGAGATGGCCTGGCGGCCCGCCGCGAAGTACTGGATCAACGCGTACGCGGAGGCGATCACGAGAGTCAGGATGAGGGCGGTGTACCCGTTCATGCCATAAGCCACACCCGCAAGCCAGCCGAGGCCGGTGATCAGGGCGAGAAAGAAAATAATGATGAAGACGGTGTTGCGTTTATTCTTGGCGATCGCGCTATACATCTAGGGCTCCGTTAGAACTGCACGCGGGGCGGCTCCGCGATCGCTGCGGAGTCGGCCACCTCGAAGAATTCGCGTTCGGTGAAGCCGAGGTTGACGGCGAACAGGTGGTTTGGGAACACCTTGATCTTGGTGTTCATCTCACGCACGCCACCGTTGTAGAACCGGCGTGCGGCCTGGATCTTGTCTTCGGTGTCGACGATCGCGCCCTGCAGCTGCAGGTAGTTCTGGCTGGCCTGCAGTTGCGGGTACGCCTCGGCCACGGCGAAAATGCTCTTCAGCGCGGTCTGCATGTGGTTCTCAGCAGCGGATGCGTCGGCCGGGCCTTGTGCAGACAGCGTCTCGGCCCGCGCCTTGGTCACGTTTTCAAAAACGCTCTTCTCGTGTGCTGCGTAGCCCTTGACCGTTTCGATCAGGTTGGGCAGCAGATCTGCACGACGCTTGAGCATCACCGTGATGTCGCTCCACGCTTCGTCGACGCGCACGTTGAGCGTCACGAGGGAGTTGTACGTCGACCACAGGTAGATACCCACGATGGCGACGAGTGCGACGACGATCAAAACCGGGATGAGCCATTCCATGGCAGCGTCTCCTTGCAAATTGGCACGATGTGTAGGTTGGCACGGAGACATGAACTGGCCAAAGCGACCCCCCGTGCGTACCTGCCTATACTAACCGCGACCCCGGAGGCTCCCACCCGCTTCCCATGACACTCCAAGCAAGCTCTGGGCGCGCAGGGAAGCAGGCAACCGCCCATTGTGGGCTTGACAGGGAGAGCGCAGCGGCGGAGAGTTCGCACATGGTGAACACATCCGCCCCCGCGGTCGACGTGACCGATCTGCACGTGCGCCGGGGGAAGCATCCGGTGTTGCACGGGCTGTCGGTCAGTGTTCCCAGCGGAGTCGTGGTGGGGCTGCTCGGCCCGAGCGGATGCGGCAAGACC
The DNA here is from genome assembly GCF_004402535.1 of Cryobacterium glaciale. Taxonomy (GTDB): domain Bacteria; phylum Actinomycetota; class Actinomycetes; order Actinomycetales; family Microbacteriaceae; genus Cryobacterium; species Cryobacterium glaciale. The sequence goes on from NZ_SOEY01000028.1 coordinate 192,407, forward strand.
ACACTGCTGAGAACAATTGTCGGCGTGCAGGTGGTGCAGTCCGGCACGGTGACGGTGCTCGGCCAAGATGCCGGGTCGGCGTCGCTCCGGCACCGGGTGGGCTATGTGACGCAGGACGCGAGCGTGTACGACGACCTCACCGTGCGGCAGAACCTGCAGTATTTTCGGGCCGTTCTGGGTGCCCCGCGCGGGGACGTCGACCGGGTTCTGGCCCTCACCGACCTCACGAGCCAGGCGGGGCAGCTCGTCGGATCGCTCAGTGGCGGGCAGCGCAGTCGGGTGTCGCTGGCCGGCGCCCTGCTCGGCTCTCCCGACCTGCTTGTGCTCGACGAACCGACCGTCGGCCTCGACCCGCTGCTGCGGGTCGAGCTGTGGACACTGTTCCATCACCTCGCCGCCTCGGGAACGAGTCTGCTGGTCTCCAGCCATGTGATGGACGAAGCCAGCCGATGCGACCGGCTCCTGCTCATGCGCGACGGCGAGATACTGGCCGATGACACCCCGGCGGGGTTGCTCGCCGCGACCGGCACCGAGGATACCGAGGGGGCGTTTCTGGCGCTGATCCAGCGGCATCCGCTCGCTGACGATTCACGAAGCGGCACGACCGGCGGCAACGACTCATGAACCCACGGCGTACGCTCGCGACCGCCGGCCGGGTGCTCAGCCAGGTGCGGCACGACCCGCGCACGATCGTGCTGCTGCTCGTAGTTCCGAGCCTGCTGATCGGGCTGCTGGCCTGGATTTTCTCTGACACGCCCGTGTTCGCCACGATCGGGCCGGGCATGATCGCGCTGTTCCCGTTCATCGTGATGTTTCTCGTGACGAGCATCACCACCCTGCGGGAACGCCGCACCGGCACGCTCGAGCGGCTGCTGTCGATGCCGCTCGGCAAGGGCGACCTCATTCTGGGCTACACGCTCGCGTTCGGGCTGCTCGCGGTGGCGCAATCGGCCGTCGCCGTGGGGTTCGCGGTGTGGGTGTGCGGGCTTGAGATCAGTGGATCGATCTGGCTGTTGCTTGCGGTCGCGGTCGCCGATGCGGTGCTCGGCACGACTCTCGGCCTGCTCGCGAGCGCGTTCGCCCGCACCGAGTTCCAGGTGGTGCAGTTCATGCCGGCGCTGGTGTTTCCGCAGATTCTGCTCGGCGGTATCTTTCTGCCGCGCGAACAACTGCCCGATGTGCTCCGCTCTGCCAGCGACTGGCTGCCGCTGTCCCACGCGATCGACGCGCTGCAGGCGGTCGCGACCGACTCGCAGGATGCCGCCTATGTCGGCGGGGAGCTGCTCATCATCGGCGCGTGGATCGTGGGAGCGGTCGTGCTGGGGTCGGTGACGCTGCGGCGGCGCACGCCTTAGCTTTCTGGCTTCGGATTTGTACGTTATGCCGGTAAATGTGCGACACGCCGGTAAAATCCTGCTGAGATCACGGCGTGTCGCGAAATTTACCGGCATTAGGTACCCAGGGCTCGAGTCAGCGGTTGGCCAGGGCGTGTTGCAGCCAGCGATAGCTTGATTTGGGGGTGCGCGTGCGGCGGTCGTTGCTGAAGTCGACGTGCACGAGGCCGGTCGGCTGGGTGTAGCCGGCGTCCCACTCGAACGCGTCGAGCAGGGACCAGAAGGTGATGCCGGCGAGGTTGACGGCGGCGGCCGAGGCTCCCGGCGCCGTCGCATCCAGGGCGGCGACGAGGTGTTCGGCGAGGTAGTCGATGCGGGCGGGATCGTGCACGGCGTGGCGGGCATCCGCTTGGTCGGAGAAGGCGCCGCCGGCCAGTGAGAGGGAGACGGGAGGCAGGTCGGGGTAGCGCTCGGCCAGTTCGGCGAGCGCCACGGCCACATAGTCGGGTGCGTTGACGGCGCCGGCCGACGTGGTGGGGTGCTCGCGAAAGGGCTCAAGGTGGAACGGCCACGACGTGGTGGGGATCGGCTGACCCTCGGGGGTTTTCCGCACCGTTGGGCCGGCGGCAATACGGGCAGGCTCGATGTAGTTCAGACCGTAGAAGTCGAGCGGCTGGTGAATCGTGCGCAGGTCGGCGGGGTCGGCTTCGAGCATGCTGCGCAGCTCCACGGCGAACGGTTCGAGCGGGTCGGGGTAGTGACCGAGCAGCACCGGGTCGGTGAACAGACGGTTCCGTAGCAGGTCGTAGAGCGCAGCAAAGGAGCGGTCCTGGTCACGATCAGTCGCGGACTGCACGGGGGTGTGGGAATTGACGATGCCGATGCGTCCGCGCACGTCGGCGGCGCGCAGCGCCTGCACCGCGAGTCCGTGGGCGAGCAGCTGATGGTGAGCGCTCGGCAACGCGTCGAACAGCAGGGTGCGGCCAGGCGCATGGGTACCGAGTGCGTACCCCTTCGTCGTGACCGTGGCCGGCTCGGCGAGGGTGATCCAGGCGTCGATGCGGTCGCCGAACGCCTCCCCCACCGCGTGGGCGTAGTCGGCGAAGCGGCCGGCAGTGTCGCGGTTCAGCCAGCCGCCGCGCAGGGCTGCCGGCGTGTCCCAGTGCGAGAGCGTGGCGGTCGAACGGATGCCGTCGGCCAGCAACGCGTCGAGCAAGCGATCGTAGAACGCGAGTCCGTTGCGGTGGAGGGCCCCACGACCGTCCGGCTGCAGCCGGGTCCAGCCGAAGGAGAACCAGTAGGAGTCGACGCCGAGGTCGCGCAGCAGGGCGGTATCGTCGGCATAGTTTTTCACGTGGTCGGCCGAGACGGAGGCGTTGGAGCCGTCACGGATGCGTCCCGGTGCCTGACTGAATGCGTCCCAGACGCTGTCGCCGCGGCCGCCGTCACGGGCAGCACCCTCGATTTGAAAGGCGGAGGTGGCCACGGCCACCTCGAACCCGGTGGGCAGGCGATCGCCGAGTTCGCCGGCGCGGTGTTCCCAGTCGCGGGCGGCGACGGCGCGAGTCGAGGGTGATCTGGGCGTGGGATTCATCAGGGTGCGGCTTTCCTCGGCGGTCTCGTGCTGGGCATCCGCTTCGCTTAAGGGTGTCACGTTTACGGGCGGGAGGAGGCGCCGCGAAGAATTCCCATGGTTTGTTACGGGATTCCGGGCGCGGAAGGTTGACATTCTCGCTGTCTGCCCCTCAAATTGGGGCAGGGGGTGACTTGTGTCCGAATCGGCTCGACTCGAGGGATCGGGCGCTTCGGCGCGCCCGCGACACTCTCGCAGCGTGGTTATGGTCGCGGCCCTGCTGCTCAGCTGCGCCCTAGCCCTCGCGGCGCCCGCACTGCCGACGGCCCAGGCCGAAGAGACTCCGACGCCTGCCGCGGCCGAGTCTGCACCGGCGGCGACCGAGGAGCCTGTGCCGAACTCGAACATCGCGCTGAGTCCGCAGATCGAAACCCCCGGCGACGCACAATTCATCGGCAGTAACCGCACGACCGTGTCGGGGTCGAAGGCCGCCAACCAGGAGATCCAACTGCTGTCGCCGCGCGGCGGAGACCCGCTGTGCATCGTCAGCGACTCGTCGACCTCGTGGAGCTGCGGCAACGTCTATCTGCAGAACGGCCCGAACATCAAGCTGCGGGTGGTCGCGACCGGTTCGAGCCTCAGCGACGAGATTGCCGTGGCCGTGCTCGGCGCCCCGACGGTGCTCGGCGGCCTGACCGGGCCGGAATCCAACGGCTGGGTGCGGGGAACCGGGCACCCCCAGGCCACAGTGACCGCGACGCTGCCGAACGATGACACCTGCACCAGCACCGTCGATGGTTCCGGTGCCTGGGCCTGCCTGTTCTCCGGCCTGAGCGACGGCAGCAGGGACGTAACGGCGAACCAGAGTGCATCGTTCAGCCGCCCGTCATCGTCGAACTCGAGCGAGCCCGTCACGATCATGTTCGATGTCACCGCACCGGATGCCCCGGTCGTGACGGCTCCCGTCGCCGGTTCGCAGATTCCGGTCGCCGGCACCCAGTACACCGGCACCGGCGAGACCGGCGCCACGGTGACGGTGTTCGCCGGCGCCTACTCGGTCTGCTCCGCCCCGGTCACCGGCGGATCCTGGAGCTGCACGGCTGGCGGCGTGGCCGCCGGGTCGTACGCGGTCATCGCCGTGCAGAAAGACATCGCCGGCAACGTCGGCCCTGGCAGCACGGCCCGGTCGGTCAGTTACGTCGCCGAAACAACGCCGACGCCGTCTGAGTCCGCCTCGACAACGCCACCGGTCACGCCGACCCCGAGCCCAGTGACCTCGCCGTCACCGGAGGGTTCGGTGGCCGTGCCCGGCCCGACGGCCGAGCCTTCGCCGCCGCCGGGACCTGGTGCTGACTCTCCGGATCCGGAAGCGGCGGAGCCGGACGCGGCGGGGGCATCCGCTTTTCCCGGCCAGTGGAATGACCCAACCCGTTTTGCCGCAGCCATCGGCCCGACCGGCAACGGCTCGCCGTTTCCCTGGTTGCAAGCCGGCTTGCTCGCCCTCGGCGCGCTGGTGTTGATCGCGGTGCCCCTGCGTCTGCTCGGTGGCACAATTTCCCGCACGCGCGGCGGCCGACCGCTGCGGCGACTGCCGTCCCTGGCGGGACGGAATCGGGTTCTCGAAGAATTCGAAGTCGCCCCGACGGTGCGCCTCAACCGTTGGTTGCGCGGCGGGGCAGCGCTGGTGGCCGCTGCGACGTTCGTCATGCTCTCCGGGCCGATCGTCGACCAGCCGGCCTACCTGCGACTGCTCATCGCCGTGGTCATCGGGCTGGGGCTCGTCAACGCTGTGGCCATTCTGGTTCCGCTGTGGTGGAGCTCACGCGTGCTTCGGCTGCACGGAACGGTCACTTTTCTGCCGCGCTACCTGCTGCTGATTGCGGCCGCCGCGATCGCGTCCCGGGTGTTCGACGTGCACCCCGCCCTGCTGTTCGGGCTGCTCGGCAGCGTCACCTTGACCACCACAACGGATGCCGCGGGCCAGGCCGGTGCGCAGCAGCAGCCCACGACAGCGCAGCGCGGCCAACTCGCCGCCGTGCGGGTGGGCGCTCTCGCCGCATTCGCCGTGCTCGCCTGGTCGCTCGGGTCGCTGCTGCCCGGCGCGAGCAATTTCGCCACCTCACTCGCTGCGGAAACGGGCAACACGATCGTGCTCGCCGCCATCGGCTCGGCGGTGCTGATTCTGGTGCCCGTCGGTCATACCAGCGGGCGACGCATTCTGGCCTGGTCACCGGCGCTGTGGACCGGCCTGACCGTCGTCGCCTATGGCATCCTGTTCGCGGCGCTCGCTCCCATGGTCGAACAGTGGCAGAGCGAGGGCACCGGGATGGCACTCTGGATCGCCGCCGCAACCTTCGCCGCACTGTGCGCAAGCGCGTGGGTATGGCAGCGGTTCGTGGCACCGAACCAACGCTAGGGCGCTGCAGGCTGTAACGTACACATGTGCGCCTAGGAGTTCTCGACGTCGGTTCGAATACCGTCCATCTATTGGTCGTTGACGCGCACGAAGGCGCTCCGCCCGTGCCGATGGCCGCCGACAAAAGTGTGCTGCGTCTCATGCGCTACATCACGCCCGACGGCGCCATCAACGACGAAGGTGTTGCCGCCGTTTTGACTTCGGTGCAACATGCAGCGGATGTCGCGGAGCGGCACAATATCGACGAGCTGCTGCCGTTCGCCACCTCGGCACTGCGCGACGCGAGCAACGGCCCGGAGCTGCTGGACCGGGTTGAACGGGAAACCGGGGTCGCTCTGCAGGTGTTGTCGGGTGAAGACGAAGCCCGGCTGACCTTTCTGGCGGTGCGACGCTGGTACGGCTGGTCGGCAGGCAACATTCTGCTGTTCGACATCGGCGGCGGGTCGCTGGAGATCGCGGCCGGTGGCAGTGAGTTTCCCGACGTCGCCCTGTCGCTCCCGCTCGGCGCGGGGCGCAGCACGATCGGGTTTTTGCACCACGATCCTCCGCTGCCGGAAGAGGTGTCTGCGCTGCGCAAGCATGCGGCATCCGTTCTGCGCGATGCTGTCGGTGCGTTCGCGCAGTTGCCGGCGCCGCACCACATTGTCGGGTCGTCGAAGGCTATTCGTTCGCTGGCGCGGCTGGCCGGCACGACGTCCGATGGCGTCGGAGCCGCGGATCGGCTGCGGCTGGGCCGCACGGAACTCGACGACTGGGTGCCCCGTCTCGCCCGCATTCCGGCCGAAGCCCGCCCGGCCCTGCCAGGCATCACCGCCGACCGCACCTTTCAAATCGTCGCCGGCGGCATCGTGCTCGGCGCGGCGATGGCCGCGTTCGGGGCTGCGGAACTCGAGGTATCGCCGTGGGCCCTGCGCGAGGGTGTCATTCTGCGTTATCTCGACCGACTGCGCTGATCGGTACTAGCATTTCACCGACCTTGGGAGAACGCCGATGCAAACCCGAGAAGGAGAACACCACAGTGACCGCGTACCCCACACCGATCACCGCCCCGGAATTCCCCATCCGGGACCTCACGACCCCCGACGTCACCGCCCCCACCCTCACTGACGGCCCGCCCATTCCCGCCGACCTCAACCTGTCCGAGGTGTTCGCGGCGGCTCACAGCGACTGGAAAGCCACCGCCACCCCCGACGGCACCCTGAACTGGACCAGCCCCGCCGGCAAGCACTACGCCACCGACCCCGCCACCCGCATCAGCCCCCACCTCCAACAAGCACCACCACCAGCACCGGAACCGCCCATAGGCCGGATCATTCCCGACCCCTGGACCTCCGCAACCACCCCGAACTTCGACGCCCCCAACGTCGACAACCCCAACCCCGTACCCTTCTAGGAGCGCGGACGGGCCACGCCCTGAGGCTGAACCTCGACTGTCTGAACTAGTTCTGACTGCGAAAAACGCGGCTGCGCTGCCTTGATCACAGTCCAGCGAGTTGAGTCTTCCAATATGCCTTGCACTCGACCGCCGCCTCGGGCGAGACAAGTTGGCTGTGTTGCACTGCAACCCGACACTTGCCGGGTGCCGTTTCGTTGACAGTGACATTGACCCGCGAGTCATCCTCCAATTGGCAACGCCAATAACGCCACTTCGCGGTCGCGGAAGTGCTGGGCTCGTCCGTCACGTCAAGCCCGTTAAACGAGGTGCGCCCGCCGACCAGGGCTATCCAGGCAGCAATTGCCGCATCCATCGAGCCCGATACTGATTTGCTGGCACTGGCGGCAAAGGTGCCGTCCCCTTGCTGTCCAGGAATGCGGCGCCCGATGTGCTGTTCGTATGCGATCGTTATGCCCTGCGCCCACCACCCGTGATTCTTCAGATCCAGATGCGCGATCACACCCTGCACCAGCGGCACGATGTCGGGATGAGCAAGTTCCCTTCCGCCCATCTCGTCGATCAGGGCAACCCACTCCGGCCACCCGCGTTCCGTCACTTTCACGTACGGGCCGACACCTTGTGGTTTCGTCATAGGCCGAATCTACCCGATGACGGTGTCTCGTCCCGGGCACGAAACAAGGGCACCGCGAAGAGCAGGGAGCAGCCCGAGGGGCACGGTGAACGCGCACTGCGGAGCGAGCGCCGCTGACGGATGCCCTTTCGGTAACGCGGTCGGGCCGTCGTGACCCCGCCCCGCGCGGCTGAGCCTTCCGAGCGTGCTGAAGGACCTCGACCTGGTGACGGCGTTCTTCGTCGGACTCGGCCTCGAGATCGAGGGCAGAGCGTTCGTGGAGGGCGAATTCATCGACACGGTGATAGCGATCCCTGATTCCCGAATGAGGGTGTCTGGCGCATGGCCTACGTGCGTGGCCCGGAGGGAATCATTGTGGCTGTGGCCGAGCGAATCGGTTGACCACCGCGTAACGGCTTCGGCCGGGTCCCCGTCGAGGCTCACGATCGGACGCTCGGTCAGCGCGGCAGAAACGGATCCGTGCCGGCGACCCTGATCCATGCACCGGTCAGTGATTTGCGGCCATCGCCTGACCGATGATGCGGGCTCCGTCCGTAAACGCTCCGGGATTTGGCCCGGAGTAATTAAGTCTGATGAAGGGACCGGTGGCCTCGGCCGGGAACCAACTCGAGCCGGCAGCGATCAAGACGCCCGCGGCTTCGCAGTCTGAGACCAGCCGGTCAAGGTTGGTTGCGTCGGACAGGCGAGCCCACAAATTGAGTCCACCAGCCGGAACAGTGGCAATGTGCGCGTCGGGCGCATGTTCACGCAGACTCGTCAACAAGAGATCGCGACGCGCCCGCAGTTGCGGGCGAAGGTTCCGGAGGTGAGTCTGCCAACCCGGTTGAGTAACGATGTCGAGTGCTGCGGCTTGCAGAAGTCCGCTGACGTACATCGATTCGGCCCCGCGGTCGGCGAGGATGCGTTCCTTGGCTGGACCGCGGGCAATGACCGCCGCGACGCGAAGGGACGGCGAAACGCTCTTGGTGAGTGATCGCACGTAGACCACGTGGCCACCGTCATCACGAGCGGCGACGGGGTGCGGGTCCGTGTCGATGCCGAAGTCATGGGCCCAGTCGTCCTCGACCAGGAACGCGCCGTGCGCCCGGACGACGTCGAGGATCTGCGCCGTGGTGGAAGCTGACCACTGCGCACCAGTCGGGTTCGCGTAAGTGGGCTGTGCGTAGAAAACGCGCGAGCCGGTTTCCTGGAATGCCCGGTCGAGCTCGTCGGGATCGGGTCCCTCGGGTCCCGATGGAACCGGGACAATATCGACCCCGGCTTGGGCCGCAGCCTGGATCGCGCCCCAATAGGTGGGCGATTCCGTCAGCAGGGGCTGTCCGGTGGTGACGAGGGCACGAAAGATCGTTGCGAGCCCACTTTGGCTTCCAGGCAGCACAATGACATCGCTCGGCACGGGCGGGGTCACACCGACCGGTGTCGCGGCGCCGAGCTCCTGGGCGAACCAGGATTGTAGTTCCGGAAGGCCCGCCGCTGGTGAGCGCGTGACCGCCGCTTCGCTCCGGCCCGCCCGAACCAGCGCCGACCGGATCAACCGTTCCGGCAACAGCTCCCGGTCGGGATACCCGGCGTGCAGTGCGATGCTTCCCTGCGGTGCGGCACGAAGCGCGGGACTCAACCCGGTGAGGTGGCTATTCGGGGAACGCAGGGCAGCGGTCTGCCAGCTGAAGTCGAGCGGGCGGGCCGTGCGCACCGAACGAACGAAGGTGCCAGCGCCGGGCCGGGTTTCGATCAGGCCCTGCCCCACGAGAGTGCGCAGTGCTTTCTGCACTGTCACCGGGCTCGCCCCGTACTCGGCGACGAGCATCCGGCTGGTGGGCAGCCGAGTGCCTGGCGCCCGGCCGGCGATCCACTCGCGCAGTGCGGCTACGATCCGAAAACTGCTATCGTTGTCCATGTCAGATCATAATAGCGCTATCAAGCGGATGCTCGCACCGCTATCCCCTTCCCGGGCCGGTCTCGCTTGGGGGCTGCTGGGTGTCGCCGCGTTTTCCTTCACCGTGCCGTTCACCCGCGTGGCCGTCGAGAGCATGTCCCCGCTCTTCATCGGATCCGGCCGAGCTGTCATCGCTGCCGTACTCGCCGCGGCCGCCCTGATCATCACGCGCCAACACCTTCCGCGCGGCAACCAGTGGCTTCGTTTGGCCGTCGTCGCGGGCGGCGTCGTCGTCGGCTTTCCCCTCCTGACATCATTCGCCCTCACGACCGCGTCGGCCAGTCACGGCGCCGTGGTCATTGCTCTCCTCCCGGCCGCGACGGCCGTCATGGCCGTCATTCGAGGCAAAGAGCGACCACCCCTGCCATTCTGGATCATGGCGTCCGTCGGGGCGCTGGTGGCCGTTGCTTTCGCGTCCATTCAGGGTGGCGGAAGCATCCGCTTGGAGTGGTCGGATCTGCTTTTGTTCGGCGCCGTTGTGGCCGCCGCCATTGGCTACGCCGAAGGGGGCCTGCTCGCGCGCGAGATTGGATCGTGGCAAACGGTGTCGTGGGCCCTCGTTCTGGCCGCGCCCCTCATGGTCGCCTTGACCATGATTGCTATTGTCGACCAGCCTCCGACCGGCACACCTATTGACTGGGCGGCGTTTGCCTATCTCGGAGTGGTGAGCATGTTCCTGGGATTTTTTGCCTGGTACCGCGGACTGGCCATCGGGCCCATGACCCGCGTCAGCCAGGTACAACTCACCCAACCAGTCCTCAGCATCCTCTGGGCCGCGCTCATCCTCCGAGAACAGCTCACCTGGCAGACCATCATCGGCGGCATCGCCGTCATCCTCAGCGCCGGCATCGCCGTGCGAACGCGCCTCTATCGCACCCCGAGCGCCTACTCCGAGGGCCCTGAAGTTGAATCAGCGCCAATTGACGTAACACCCAACGCCGTCACTGGATCAGGTCCGGCCGCTGCAGGCTGGTCCTTCCCGGCATGACTTACGCCAGATCCTTTCGAAACCAGTGGTTCGCGTATGGGTCTGAATTGTGCGGCTCCCCCTCGACGAAGCCGAGGGACACGTAGAGGCCCCGCGCCTCAATGAGGTCGGTGCGGGTGTCCAGCCGGAGCGTACGGATCCCCATTTGGCGTGATTTGCGTTCCAGTTCTTCCATCAGCAGACGCCCCAAACCGTTGCCACGTGCCGCCGATTCCACAAATACTCGGGTCACCTCACCGATGGACTCAGGGCGAACCCGCATACCTGCGCAGCCGAGCACCGCGAGCCCCTGGCGGGCGAGCAGAAAAATCCCCGTGGGAGCGAGAAGGTCATCGTCGGGGTATCCGGCTTCGGCATCAAGAACTTCCTTCCGAGTGGCGGGACGCCGGTGATACCGGCCCACAAGGTCCTCGTAATACCGAGTCGAAACGCGCTTGGCTTCGGTGGACGTCGGTGATGCTGTAGTGATCCGGATCGGTAGGACTGGGAGCATGCGTCCACATTACTTCTCTGGGAGAAAGCAGCTCTGGCAAGAACCGAGACATCTCGAATTGAGTGTCAGCCTCGGTGAGATCAATGTGGCGATCGGAGCTGCGCGGGGTCTTGGAGCGCTGTGCCGGGATGGCAGCCGAGTTCTCCCGGCTCTAACAAGATGGGGGCCGGCATCACTCGTGAAACGACGCCGTCGATACGGGACACGAGAACGCAGTCGTCCGGCGTGTACCCCATCGCCACGCCCACGTTTGCCTTGTCAACGATCACGGTCGGCGGGGCGACCTGCTGAAATTCGCCAACCGGTGCGTCGAGAAGGGCCAAGATCCGTGCAGTGATATCACTGCCGACCGGTTCGGAGGGTGAGGTCTCGTCGGAGAGAACCTCTGTAGCCGCAGCCTCGGCGTTGTCGGCCACAACATAGTGGATGCTCGTGTCAACCGATGGGGTGACCGGAGCGACACTCGTGGAACACGACTCCTCGCGAAGATAGTCAGAGCTCTCCCATATTCGCTCGTCACTCACACCGTAGTAGTCGAATTCCACCTCGAAGCAGGCGTCGAACGGTCCCTCACTCTGCACTCCAGTTTCGCCTGCCGCCAACTGCACTTGAAACGTCAGGAAATCAGGGACGGTTCAATGTTCGATTTCGCTGGGCATTGGGCAGGTCTTCAAATCGCAGCGAGTTGTTGAGCGACGAGGCATTGGATACCGCTCTGGACACTGTGGCGGGAACGTCAAGGCCCTTCGACGGTGTCGCGTAGACGGCCGACCCGGCGCGGCGGATAACCAAACCGGAATGGGGCTCAACTTGATCAAGAGTCTGGTGGCCGCTCGTCATGGTCGTGTACCCGGCTGCGGCCTCAGCACGCCCCCGACGACCCAGCGCAAAGCTGAAACAGATGATAGTCAGGACCGGGATCCCGAATAACGCAATAAGGGTGGGGATGTTTTGCCCGCTCAGGTCGGAATCGCCCTCGCCTTGAAGAAAGAAGAAAACAAGGACGCCCACAGTGACCGCCATCACACCCACCACCACGCTCATCACGCGCGATAAGCGGTACGCCGAGACCCCCGTGACCAGTAGGTGCCTGTCAAGATCTGCATCGGCGGAAGTCATCCGACGAGCCTAGCCGTGGTGTGGGCCCGCTGTGGGCACCATCTGCCCACAGAGCGAACGTCTTGCGGGACAATCACTATCCGAGCACTCGTGACGGCACGGGATCCTCATTGGTGCTTCGAGGGCGGTTGGAGATGAGCGGACTTAGTTCGCGTCCAACACGAAAAAGATGAAGCTCACGAATGACCTTCGGCCCTTGAGGTGCGGTGGGAGCAGCTCTCGCGGAGTTTCGGCTGAGACGGGCGGCTCGCTGACGACGGCGACCCGGAACCCCGCTGCGGTGAAGGCATCCGTCATCGCGTGCAACGGTCGGTGCCAGTAGGAGAGGACGGCAGGCTGGCCACTGAAGGTATAAGCGTCCGACCACTCGGTCAGAGCGAAGTAGTCGGCCTCGGGGTTCATCAGCTTGAAGATGAGGGGATGGTGCACCGACAGGATGAGTCGGCCATCTGGCCTCAGTACTCGCCGTAGCTCAACGAGTGGCCCGGTCCAGTCCTGCAGATAATGAAGGACTAGCGAGGCGACCACGTCGTCGAATGCACCATCGGCGAACGGAAGCGGCTGACCAAGGTCAGCTACGTGAAGTTCCGCCTCCTCGCCAAGCCTCTGCCGTGCCAGCTCAACCATCGCCGCGCTGGAGTCGAAGCCCGTCACGGTGGCGCCCCGAGTCCGGAGGGCCATAGCCAGAGGCCCGGAGCCACAGCCAGCGTCCAAAATTTGGCGCCCGTGGACGTCTCCCGCAAGAGCCAACATCGCTGGTCTTTCGTAATGACCATTCACGAGATTGGTCTCATTGTCCGCTGAGTAGGCCTCGGCGAAACTGTCGTAGTCGTTGGCCTGCACTTTGCCTCCACCTTCGCCAGCTCTCGGAGCAACCGAGCCGGGCCTTGAGGCTATCAGTGCCAAATCACCGTCATGGTGGGAAAGCGCGGCACCTGCCCGTAAGGGGAACCCTCTACGGGACACAATCTCGTTTTCCGCTGGTGGCATCGCACTTGGTGCATCTAGACGCGCTGCTCCTGTGTTTAGCGCTTGTCGTAAACCTCGCGACGGTGTGCGACCTCTACGACGAGGATGAGGATTTGGTCGTCGTCAATATTTGTGAGGATTCGGTAATCGCCGACTCGGTACCGCCAGAATTCGTTGTTGACGAGCTTTTTTCCGAGCTGGCGCGGATTATCAAGTTGGGAGAGCTTCTGCTCAAGAAAATCACGGATCCGTTTCGCGGGGGCCGAGTCGAGTTTCCTGACCTGTTTTGCAGCTCTCGGGGTGAATCTGATCGTGTAGCTCACACAGGCCAGACCACGTCGGCGAGGTCAATCGCGTCGTCGTTGGACTGAGTGAATTCCTCAAGCGCATCCTTGGCCAGGAGATAGTCTTCGTTCTCATCCAGATACTGGGTCAATGCTTCGGTCGCATAGAACGTTTTCGACCGACCCGTGCGCTCCGACAGGTACTGCAGGCGATGTTCTGTTTCATCGTCGACGCGGAGATTGATTTGCGGCATATGGAATCCCTCCTCAGGATGCTATACAAATATAGCATCATATGGGTCGCATAAACCGAACGTCTTGCGAGACGGTCCGTCAGACTTCCACTTAGACGGCGGGGGCCGCCATTCAGAGAATCAGCTTCGGTCGTTTATCTGGCGTCTGGCCGAATCGAGCAAAGAGCATGAGCACGAGGGCTGTGCCCGACAACACCCCGTCTAACAGGCCAGCGGGAAGCAGGAAAACCATCAGCGCCAGCGTCACAACGCAATTGATCAAGGAAAGCGCAAGGCCCCACAATCTGTTCCTCAGAAGCCCGACCGCGCCCATCACGCGCAGAGCCGCGAAAATCCCGCTCATAGCCATCATGAGATAGAGGTTTTCTTGCAGATAGGGAAGGACGAAGACATCGGCATTTTCGACGATGGTCGTTTGCGGAATTCTGAGAGCCAAGAGGACAAGGACGCCAATGAAGACGAGCCCCTCCATAAGGACGCCTTGAACTAGGAGCAGCCCGGCCGCCCAGCGGTATTGCAGCCGCTGAGTAGTGTCCATTCCGCAACCATATCGGCCACACGACGGTTCGCATGTCGAACCCCCTACGGGGCGCTCGTTCGTCTTGATCCTCGCCAAGCGCAAATGGATTCGGCGGTCGGTCCAGTTGACCGAACTCAGCACGGTTTGTGTCAACACGATTAGATGGGACGATGAATGCAAATTATCGGTTCTCATCTGACCTTGCTGAGATCGACCGCGATCAGGTGCACCGCTGGATCAGCGAGCTGTCCTATTGGGCGCCCGAGCGATCACGCTCACGGCAGGACGCAGCCATTGACGGCTCACGCAACTTCGGCATGTACGACACTGTCTCTAATCGGCAGGTCGCCTACGCGCGCGTCATCACGGACGGCGTCACGTTTGCCTGGCTCTGCGATGTCTTCGTCGACCCCACAGTTCGCGGTCACGGCATTAGCAAAGCCCTCATCGCGGGGATTCTCGAGGAGTGCGATCCCCTGGGACTGAGGCGCATCGCCCTCTCAACCAACGATGCACACAGCCTGTATTCCAACCTCGGGTTCTCCACCTTGATCGCCCCGGAGACGTGGATGGAGCGCATCGTTAACCCCGGCGTTTAGCCGAGAGACGACTACTGACTGTTCCCGTAAGTGAAACCTCTACGGGCGCGTTCAGCTCGGCACCGGTCTCGGCGTCGTCTCCCGTTCAATGCATATCAGCGCGGACCGGAGCGGCCGAACGTTTCACGACTGCGATGCCGGCGGGGCGTCCGGATACGAACTTGTGCAGCGTGGCGTTGACGCTCGCAATTTCCACGGGGCTCAGCGACTGCTCGATGAAGCCGTGGAGTGTTGCTTCGACCTCTCGAATGCTGACTTCTTTCTCCCGGCCGGCGTCGGTCAGGGAGAGGATCACCCGCCTCCGGTCACCGACTGCTGGCATCCGCTCGAGTAGTGTCGCCGCTACCAGGCCATCGACCAAGCGGCTGGGGCTCCCGGTCTCACAGACCAGCAGCAGGCCGAGGTCGACGAGGGAGAGCGGCCCGTGATCGGCCAACACGCGAATCACTTCAGCCTGGGACGGTGACACACCAACAGGCCGGAGGAGATCGAGCAGGATGCGGTTGCCTTCGCGCTGGGCGGCAAGAACGAGAAAGCGGAGCTGTTCGGCGGGCTTCACGAGGCGACACTGTTAGGCGACACGTCGACGGACTGCAGGCTATCCAGGAAAGCGCGGATCGTGTTCGAATACAGGGTCGGATGCGTGAAACGGAACATGTGGCCAGTTTTCGGCAACACGACTTCTGACGACTGACGGATACCATCCAACAGTTGGCGCGCAGCATCCGCGCCAACAAGTCGGTCATCGGCCGGCGTGAGCACGAGCGTCGGCACCCGAACCAGCGCCAGGTCGTTGAGCAGATTGAGTTGTGTGACGGACGTCACTCGTGCGGTGTAGCTCGATCGCGGAGTGTTCTGAACAAACAGGTGTCGGTAGTCGTTTTGAGTGTGCGGCACTTCTGCTGCCGCGTCGAAATGCGAAGCGAGCTGGGAGGCGTGAAACCGCAGCGTGCCGTGCCGATAGAGGGCGCCGTTGGCAAAACGTGACAGCGTCGCGGCGACGCCCTTCCATCTCGGAAGAGGGTTCGCGGCGAAACCTCCGGAAAGTACGAGTCCCACGAGGCCTTTCGGCGGGCGGATGGCGAGCGCGAGGCTGATGACAGCGCCGAAGGAATCGCCCACGAGGACATAGGAGTCGAGGTCGTGAACCTGTTCGGCCAGAAAGTTGGCGTAAGCGTCGACATCCGCGAGGTCCTCGGGCAGTCGCATAGTGCGAGTGGGAAGACCATCGAGACCGATGAGGACCTCGAGGTCCCACGGTGCACCTGAAAAGCACGGCACGCACACGACTGTAGGGAGCGCGGTCACATCGAATTTAGATGACGTGTTATTGAATGACATGTCATCAATATAGCTGACGGAGAAAGACTCGAAAGTCGATGCACAACTCCAGTCTCAAAGCTGCGCCGAATGACCAACCCTGAATGGGACTTTTAGAGAGTCACTGGGCGGAGCACCAGCACGTGTCCAAAGGAGTTTGCTGGTCGCCGCGACAAAATCGAATAGTTGAAATCGGTAGTCTTATCGCGGCGAATGCTTGCAAGGGACCCCCCGGCGGGTGACCTTTTTGATCACCACCCGTTTCGGAGGCCAGTTAGCCGTGACAACGACAGACGTAGAGGCGCTATACGCCGCTGAGCGCGACCGATTCGCTGAGGATCTCGCCGGTCTCGATGACGCATCCTGGCAGACGCCGAGCCTGTGCCGAGGGTGGACAGTGCGCGACTTGTGCGCGCATCTGCTCATGCCCTACGAGCTAGGATTTGGCAGCTTCATTGTCGGTGTCGCGCAAGCGCGCTTCAACTTCGACAAGTTCGCTTATCGCTGGGCTAGGACTGACCGACGAACTGGCGCCGAGCTGACGCGCTTGATCGCAAAGACCAGTGTTGCCGGTTTCGCGGTCCCCGGCGCGGGAGAACTCGCCCCACTGGCACACTTGGCCATTCACTCCGGAGACGTTCGTCGGCCGCTCGGCCTTGCTGGTCGGATTTCTCCTGAAGCGGGCTGGATGGTGCTCAATGAGCTGACGAGCGGCAGGCACTCGGTCGGTGACGATCTCCTTCGTGGACTGCGCTTCCAAGCCACCGATACCGACTGGTCGCTGGGTGGAGGACCCGAAGTCAGTGGCGATGTCGCTACTCTCCTCAGCGCACTCAACCGCCGTCGTACGGCCGCGGCTGACTTGGCGGGCGCCGGTGCAGACGAGTTCCGGTCCCGCTTGGGAAGGGTGAGTGGACGCTGATGCACGTCGAGCGAATCGGAATCGTGCATAAATGTTTGTTCGCGAAATTAGCTGGCACCTGGCTTGTGTCGACTCCGGCCGAGAGTGCCGCTATGAGATGTGCTCGCGCACGGCGACGCGAAGGTCGAGGAGTTGTTGAGTGTGGACGGGAACGTGGTCCTCAGCGAGCCCGTCGATGAGGCTTGCAAGGGGGATGGGCTGATCTAGCACGAGCGCGTCGTTAGACAGCAGGAGCGCCGGGATCAGCACGGAGGAAGTTTGGTCGTTGAGTTGATCGGCGATGTCGCACAACATCGTGGCTTGATTTCGAACGTGGTCGATCAAGTTGGACCTACCTGAGTGGGCGGCGATGATCCGGTCCAGGTTCCAGGAATCGAGAGAAATCCGGTTGTCGAAGCTGGGACGCGAGCCCGCAACGACTCCGAGCGCAACCGCCGCGATAGCGGCATCCACGCTGAGGAGATGAGCCAATATCTGATCGGCGTTCCAACCCCCGTCACCATCTTCGCCGAGGTCGGGAATGGATGCCGTTTCGAACAACTTCTCGTAGGCGCTTCGAAGGGCTGTAGTGATCATGAGGTGCTTCCTCTACGTCTTGTTTTGTCGGCCGGGATCAGCGTCTTGGCGACGCTGGATTGTTTCGGCGATCTGGGTGATCCGTTGTAACCGTGCGTCCCACGACGCCCCGACGGTGGAGAGCTGCGCTACCGCGCGAGCGAACTGTGCATCGTCCAACCGGTAGCACATCTCCCGTCCGATGGGCGCGGCGTGCACCAAGCCAACACGGTGGAGTATTCCAAGGTGTTTTGCAACGGCCTGACGCGTCACGGGAAGTTCGTGGCTGAGGCTGGTTGCCGTGCCACCGCCAGCAGCCAAGAGCATGTCGAGCATGCGCCGCCGAGTCGGGTCGCCGATCGCAGACCACAGGTCATCGTCGATTTCCGCAGTCATTGGGCGGCAACCAGCTGCCCGAGATAATCGCGAAGGCTGGCAAAGTGCGTATCCCAGCCGACGGAGTGCTCCTTGTATTGTTCCTCGAGGACGGCAGCCTCCCAACCCATTTCGCGGAATCCCACCTCGGTAAGACGAACCACGGTGCCAGTGCCAGACGGCACGAGTTCAAAGGTCACCAGCAACGAGTTAGCAGGGGTCGCGACCTCACCGAGGGGATAGACCCAACGGAAGGAAAACAAACGAGGCTGTTCAGCATCAACCACGGTGATAGAAGCGACCTCCGCCTCAGCTTTGGCTTTGTCTCCCCAAACAAGTTCACCGACAGCACCTGAGACAGGCTCCAGGAGAGCTTCAGCATGCCACCATTCCCGGATGTGCGCGGGACTGCTGATGACTTTGTAAACCACATCGGGCGAGGCGTCGATGCGGAACTCGCGTTCGATGCGTCCGTACTCCATTTTCGTCCGACCTTCTGCAATCTTTGGTTGCACGTCACCATAACCCCACACACCCGCTTCGCGCAACCGAAGGTTGCTTGAGTGAGCGAAAATGCCGGACGTTATCGACCACGCGAGCACCCGAAAGAGGGACCTCGACCGGGACGGTACAACCCGCGGTCGTGTTCCGCGGAGAGCCATATGAAGGCTAGGACCTTCATTCCCGTAAGACCCGCCCGAGAAAATGCCCGGTGAAGGGGCTAACCGGGGCAGAAAATATCGCCTTTGATTCGTTGCCCGGGACTTCGATCCGTGCCTCTTGAATGACGGCCATCGGGAGCGGCCAATCGTAGCTCGAGGCACTTCGACCGATGCTTCCCCCGATAAGTCAGACGCGGGTTCCGGCAGATCTGTTCCAGTCAGCGGGTCCGTCGAGCTGCGTCGCGGCCGCGAGCTGGACGGCATGGTCGCCAGGGTCGCCAGGGTCGCCAGGGTCGCCAGGGTCGAGGTTGGGGCCGATCCAGATGCCGCGGACGTCGAGGCAGGGGTAGGAGACCAACCGTGGGCGTTCGGTGCGCACGAGTCGTCTGTCGGCTTCGCGGGTGATCGCGATGGGCGTCGGCCGTGCAGAAGTACGCGACCCGGTCGACGTCCTCGTGCACGAGACGGTAGCCGTGGTTGGTCACGATCTTCTGATACCGCTGCCGCGTGAAGCCCTGCGCCAGGTACCGCGCCGACACCGTCGCAACGGCAACCTCGTGCCGCGTGGCCTGCCGAAACAGGCTCGGCGGCGTCGAATTGCACAGGCACGTGCCGCCCGTCTGGGTGCGCGTCGAGGACGGCCGCGCTCTGCGTTGACGCGGGGCATTGGGCCTGCAGGCGCTCCATCCCAGCCGGTGGCGATCATTCTAGAGAACGCCCTGCCGACCGATGTCGCGGCTCGGTTGCGCTCAGCACCGCCGCCAGCGAACGGGGCCAGAATGGCATTCTGAGCTACTTTACCGTGTGCGTTACCGCAGACCCGACCACAGCCAGACGGACAAACGAGACTTCAAGACCAAGCGGTCCGCCCAACTGTTTCTTGCCTCCACCGAGGTGTCCAAAAGTCGCGGCGAGTACATCGAGGACTCGGCGGGCCGTGCCACCATCGGCGCCCTGGGACGCTCGTGGCTGGCCGCTCAGACGCATCTCAAGCCCTCGGCGTACGCTGGGGTGAAGTGACCGGATTACGGGTGAGAGACGTGGACCTCGCCCGCAGGCGTCTGGCGCTACGGGAGAACGCGGTACGTGTCGGCGGCAAGATTCTGCTCGGCAACGGGCTCTCGCACCAGCGCACACCGTCAACCCGGGACGGCTGGCTGGTCTACGCCCTCAAACGCGCCCGGGAGGTCGATCCAACCTTCCCGCGCGTCACTCCCCACGACCTCCGGCACACCGCCGCCAGTCTCGCCGTGTCCGCCGGGGCGAACGTCAAAGCGCTGCAGCGGATGCTCGGCCACGCCTCGGCCGCGATGACCCTGGATGTGTACGCGGACCTCTTCGACGACGACCTGGACAGCGTTGCAGTGGCCCTCGATCAGGCCCGAATGATTTCAAGTGTGCGCAAAATGTCGGCAAACGGGGCACCTGAGGCACCTGTTACGAAGTTAAAGCCCAGATCAGCCTGTAAAAATGCGCGGTGCCCCCACTGGGACTTGAACCCAGACTGTGACGATTTTAAGTCGTCTGCCTCTGCCAATTGGGCTATGGGGGCGTGCCCGAAGACGGGCAGTTACAGCGTAGGTGCTGCCGGGCGACGATATCGCCTGGCAGCACCTACCGAGAGTGCTACTTCGAAGCGGATGCCTCAGCGGCCGCCTTCTCGGCGACCGGCACCTTGACGGCAGGCTGTGACGCGGGAGCCTTGGTAGCGAGAGCAGCGGCATCCGCTGCAGCAGCCTTGACCGTGGGCTTGCGCGGCGCCCGGGGCGCTCGCGGGGCCGTCGGCGCCTTGGCGGCGGGAACGGCGGGCGCAGCGGGGGCCGCGGCCGGTGCCGGCGGCTTCGGACGCGACGCGAACTCTTCGAACACGGCACGCGGGTTCTCGGTGGCGCTCAACGAGACGACATCGCGGCCGAGGAACACGTTGTTGACCCAGCCCCAAACGACGCGCAGCTTGCGCTCCCAGCTCGGCATGGCCAGGCCGTGGTAGCCCCGGTGGGCGAACCAGGCCGGCATGCCCGTGATGGCGAGGTTGCCGCTCTGGAACACGCCGACTCCGATGCCGAGGCCGGCGACAGCACCCATGTTCTTGTGCAGGTACTGCACCGGCTCTTCGCCGCGCAGCACGGCGACGAGGTTCTTGGCGAGCAGCTTGCCCTGGCGCACAGCGTGCTGGGCGTTAGGCACGCAGTTGCCGCCGACGCCACCGCCGCTCAGGTCGGGAACGCAGCTCACGTCGCCGGCGCCCCAGGCGTCAGCGATGATGTCGTCTTCGGTTCCGACGCGCAGGTCAGCGCGAACCTGCAGGCGACCACGCTCTTCGATGGGAAGGTCGGTGTGGCGCACGATCGTCGGGTTGGCCATGACGCCGGCGGTCCAGACGATGAGGTCGGTCTCGAAGGTCTCGCCGGTGGAGAGTTCGATCTTGCCGTCGATCGCGCTGGTCAGCTGCGTGTCGAGGTGAATCTGGGCACCGCGGCCGGCCAGGTTATCGATGACCCACAGGCTCGTCTTGAGCGAGACCTCGGGCATGATGCGGCCCATGGCTTCGATGAGGTGAAAGTTGGTCTCTTCGAAGCTGATCTCCGGGTACAGGGTGAGCAGCGAGGTCGCGAAGGAGCGCAGCTCGGCGAAGACCTCGATCCCGGCGAACCCGCCACCGACCACAACGAAGGTGAGCAGACGCTCGCGCTCGGGGCCGGCCGGCAGGGCGGCGGCCTGGTCGAAGTTGGTGAGCACGCGATCGCGAATGGCGACAGCCTCTTCAATGGTCTTGAGGCCGATGGCTTGGTCGGCGACGCCTGGGATGGGGAACGTGCGCGACACGGCGCCGGCGGTGACCACGACGATGTCGTACTGGAACTCGTACGGCTCGCCGGTCGGCGGCGTGATCGTGGCGGTCTTCTCCGCGTGGTTCACGTGCGTGACCTTGGCCGAGATGACGTTGGTCTTCTTGAGGTGGCGACGGTGGGACACGACCGCGTGACGCGGTTCGATGGATCCGGCAGCGACCTCCGGCAGGAAGGGCTGGTACGTCATGTACGGCAGCGGGTCAACGATGGTGACCTCGGCTTCGCCGGATCGCAGCCATTTCTCGAGCTTCCACGCCGTGTAAAAACCGGCGTAGCCGCCACCGACAATGAGAATTTTGGGCACGATGAGAAGGCCTCCTACATGATTATGATTGTGCGAAATCTTTGGGGTTGCGCCGAATTCGCTTGATATGCCGAGTGGCCCCAATGCCGAACAGCGTTACTAGGATACCAAACCCCACGAGCACAGCGAGCGGAAGGCTGATATAGGTCAAGGTCAGTTGGTTAGGGAGCCACGCGGTGAGCGCGTTCCGGGCCGGCAAAGCCGGGTCTTCGTCGGCGGCAGCCGGCGCCTGTTCGACGGGCACCTCGGTGGGAACCACCTCGATCTCGGCACGACGATGCAGCGTGATCCACTCCGTCAACAACTCTGTGGGGGTGGCGTCTGTCGCCGGAGCGACCGAGCGGGTCACCGCGGCGGCGGCATCGATCAGGCCGTTCCCGTAGATCGGGCTGGGCACCGACTGCCCGTTCGCGTTCGCGGTGGCGATGACCCGGTTCATGACGCCCGCCGCGTCCAGGTCGGGGTAGGCGGATCGCACCAGGGCCACCAGCCCGGACACGATCGGCGCGGCCGCACTGGTACCGTCCCACTGCACATAGGTCGAATCGGGCATGACTCCGACCAGTTTCTCGCTCGGCGCCGATACTGCGATCGTGATGCCCTGGGACGAGGCATCGAAGCTCGCCGTTTTGTTGCGATCCACCCCGCCGACCGCCAGCACCCCGGGGATCGTCGCGGGAGCGCCGACCTCGGTGGTGCCGCTCCCCCGGTTGCCAGCCGCGGCCACGACGACGACATCGTTCTCAAAGGCGTAGAGGAAGGCATCGTCCCAGCTCTCCGGCCAATACAACGTGTTGCGGGTCAGGGACATGTTGATGACGTCGGCGCCGTTGTCGACAGCCCAGCGGATGCCCTGCGCGATCTGGTCATCGTTGGTCACGGTGGATCGGGTGCTGCCGAACCCGACCGACACGGCGAGGATGGAGGCCTCCGGAGCCACGCCGATAAGGCCGGTGCCGTCACCCGTGCCACGACCCGCCAGCAGGGAGGCCACGAGGGTGCCGTGTTCGCCGTCATCGTCGTCGCCGGCGACCGGAGTCTGGCCGTCGGCAGAGCCGAGACCGGAAACATCCGTTCCGCCGGTCACCACGCCGTTCAGCTCGGCAACGCTGCCGTCGACTCCCGAATCGATCACGGCCACGGTGACGCCGGCGCCCCTGGTCGTATTCCAGGCTTCGGTGAACCCGTAGTCGGTGAGCCAGTATTGCAGATCGCGAATCTGGTCGGCGTGGGCGGCGGGTGCATCGAGCACGACGGAACCGGCGACGGTGCCGCCGAACAGGGCGGTGGCGAGCACGAGGCCAACGCTCGTGCCGAGCCGACGGGTGGTCACAGTCACGCCGGAGCCGACCCGGGTTCGCTGGCAGACGCCTCGGCGGAATAGTCCAGGCAGACGCAGACCGTGGGCGACCAGGTCGCACGCTCGAGCGCCAGATCGCCGATCGGGTTGACGCCGGGACCGGCGGCCAGCGAGTGGGCGGCGAGGGCGTGCAGGCACTTGACCCGGCTGGGCATGCCGCCGGAAGAGATTCCGGCGATCTCCGGCACGCTGCCGAGCTGGTCACGATCGAACAGAAAACTTTCGTGCGCGCGCTCATAGGCGGCGCGCACGTCGTCATCGGCGGCGAGCAGGTCGTTGTACTCGTTCATGACCTGGGTGGCCTCGAGCGAGGAGATCGCCGCAGTCGCAGCCGGGTGGCAGAGGTAGTACAGGGTGGGAAACGGGGTGCCGTCGGCGAGGCGCGGTGCGGTAGCGACCACGGTCGGTGCGCCGCAGACGCAGCGCGCCGCGATGCCGACGACGTTGCGGGCCGGGCGACCGAGCTGGGCCGAGACGAGGTCGATGTCCGCGGGAGTGAACGGGTCGAAGGGCGGCCGGGTCACGGAACCACGGTTTCCGGGTTCGCTGGCGCTGCGGCTTGCGGAGCCAGACCGGCGGTCATGGTGGAGGCGAACAAGGAACCCAGCCAATCAATTGTGGTGCTTTGAATATTGGTGCTGACCGGGCTCGCATCCGCTTCGAGCGGTGCGACGACCGGCAGGTCGTTGATGACGAGAAAACTGATATCGCCGGGCAGCACGTAGGAGAGTCTTTCGCGTGCCTGCGTCGTGACGTAGGTGCGGTCGTTCCAGCGTTCCCGCTGGCTCGTGAGCTGGTCGACCTCCGCCTTCTGGTCGGCCACGGTGGCGCTGAGCTGGCTGATCTGCTGCCGCTGCTCGGCGTAGGTGCGCAGACTCGGCGCGAGCACCACGACCGCGAGCACCAGAACGACCATCATCACGAGTGAAAATCCGGAGAAGCGGATGCTGCGCAGCCAGCCGCCGGCCGGCGTCTCCGCATCCGAACTGACGGGTTGCCGCTGGGCCGGCTGAGGGGATTTCCGTGGAAAGGAATCCGGTCTTTTGTGGTCCATGGCAACTCCTTTCCCTGTTCGAAAATGGTATCGAGTGTAGCTGTGGGCTCCCGACCATCCGAAACTTCGGTGGTCGGGAGCCCCGCGTGCCGCTGCTGCGCGGTTAGGCGGTGAAGCGGGGGAACGCGGCGCGGCCGGCGTAGACCGCGCCGTCGCCGAGTTCTTCTTCGATGCGCAGCAGCTGGTTGTACTTGGCGACACGCTCGCTGCGTGCCGGGGCGCCGGTCTTGATCTGGCCGGCATCCGTCGCGACGGCGAGGTCGGCGATGAAGGTGTCTTCGGTTTCGCCTGAGCGGTGCGAGATGATCGCGGTGTAGCCGGCGCGCTGGGCGATGGAGACGGCATCCAATGTCTCGGTCAGGGTGCCGATCTGGTTGACCTTGACCAGGATGGAGTTCGCGGCCTTGAGCGTAAGGCCCTTGGCCAGGCGCTCGGGGTTGGTCACGAACAGGTCGTCTCCGACGATCTGCACCTTGTCGCCGAGCTCGGCGGTGAGGTGCACGTAGCCGTCCCAGTCGTCTTCTTCGAGCGGGTCTTCGAGGGAGACGAGCGGGTAGTCGGTGACGAGTTCGGTGTAGTAGGCGCTCATTTCCGCGGCCGAGAGCTTCTTGCCCTCGAAGTTGTAGCTGCCGTCCTTGAAGAATTCGCTCGCGGCGACGTCGAGGGCGAGGGCGATGTCCTTGCCGGGAACGTAGCCGGCGTTTTCGATGGCTTCGACGATGAGGTCGAGCGCGGCCCGGTTGCTCGGCAGGTTGGGGGCGAAGCCACCCTCGTCACCGAGGCCGGTGGACAGGCCCTTCGACTGCAGCAACGCCTTGAGGGAGTGGTAGGTCTCGACGCCCCAGCGCAGGGCCTCGCTGAACGACTCGGCACCGAGCGGGACGATCATGAATTCCTGGATGTCGACATCGTTGTCAGCGTGCGAGCCGCCGTTGATGATGTTCATCAGTGGCACCGGAAGGGTGTGCGCGTTCGGGCCGCCGAGGTAGCGGAACAGCGGCAGGCCGGCCGAACTCGCGGCGGCCTTGGCCACGGCCAAGCTCACGCCGAGGATGGCGTTGGCGCCGAGACGCTCCTTGTTGTCGGTGCCGTCGGCTTCGATGAGCACGAGGTCGACGATGCGCTGGTCGGTCGCGTCGATGTCCTCGACCGCGGGGCCGAGATCGTCGATGACCGCTTCGACAGCCTTGAGCACGCCCTTGCCCTGGTAGCGGGCCTTGTCGCCGTCGCGCAGCTCGTAGGCCTCGAACACCCCGGTGGACGCGCCGGACGGCACAGCGGCACGGCTGACGGTTCCGTCGCCGAGCAAAACCTCGACCTCGATGGTCGGGTTGCCGCGGGAGTCGAGAATTTCGCGTGCGTCTACTGCCTCAATTAGGGCCACAACTGTCTCCTGATTTGTCGGGGTGAACGTCTCTGCAGACGCCGGGGTATGGGTCGGGGTATAAGTGGGGGTGTGCCCGTTGGTCCGGGCGAATTCAGTCTAACCAAACGCGTCGGCCGTTCGTTGGGCCGGCCGCGGCTTAGACGCCGAGCGGTTTGAAGTCGAGACCGGCGGCCGCCTCGGTGTCGGCCGTCACGAACGCGAAGCGGCCATAGCCGGCCTCGCCGGCCCGGTCGAGCAGGGCCTTGAGGTTCTTGGTTCGGCGTTCCAGCCGCACCCGCAAACCCCCAGCGACGAGGTCGCGCTTGAGGGCGACCAGGCGGGCCGGATCGGCGTCCTTCTCGTGTACCAGCACGACCGCGTTGAGAGCGGATGCGGCATCCGCTTGCAGCAGGTCGACGATGCGTTCAAAACCGATGGAGAATCCGCAGGCGGGCACGTCGGTGCCGAGGAACCGGCCGATCATGCCGTCGTACCGGCCGCCGCCGCCGAGGGAATAGGCAAGATCGGGGTGGGAGATTTCGAAGATCGTGCCGGTGTAATAGCCCATGCCACGCACCAGGGTGGGGTCGAACCTGAGGTCGACGCCGGGCAGGGCGGCGCGCAGGGCTTCGAGGTCGGCGAAGGCCGCCGGGTCGAGCCAGGCGGGCGCGCTGCCTTCGACAGTATCGTCGCCTAAAACACCGGCGCCGAGGGCCCAGCCGCCCGTGCCGAGCTCGGTGAGCAGCGTGGCCAGGTCGGGGGCGTCGATGCCGAGCGTGCCGAGCTCGGTCACGACGCCATCGACACCGATCTTGTCGAGCTTGTCGATCACGATGAGGGCCCGCTCGGTCAGCTCGGCGGCGACGTCCCAGTGGGTGAGCAGTGCCGAGAGGATGCGCCGGTCGTTGATGCGGATCGAGCAGCCGTCGAGGCCGAGGTTGTCGAGCGTCGCGGCCGTGGCGGTGATCAGCTCGATCTCGGCGAGCGGGCCGGCCTCGCCGATGATGTCGATGTCGCACTGCATGAACTGGCGGTAGCGCCCCTTCTGCGGGCGTTCGGCCCGCCAGACCGGCGCGATCTGAATGGACCGGAACACGGTCGGCAGCGCGGCGCGGTGGGTGGCGTAGAACCGAGCGAGTGGGACTGTCAGGTCGAACCGCAGGCCGAGGTCGGCCAGGGACAACAGGTCATCCTGCTCGGCCGCCGCCGCGACATCTGCTGCGCTGAGGCCGCGCTTGAGCACCGCGAAGGCGAGCTTCTCATTGTCGCCGCCGAGGCCGGAGTGCAGGCGGGCGGAATCTTCCATGACCGGGGTTTCGATCTCGTCGAAGCCGTGTGCCCGAAAACTCTCGCGGATGATGCCGAGGGAACTCTCGCGCACGGCCTTGTCGGCGGGGAGAAAATCGCGCATGCCGCGCGGCGGGGTCACTGCAATAGCCATGGGGCCAGTCTCGCAGGTTCTGGCCGGTGACCGCCCCGGGTCGGTTAGAGCACTCCGCCGGCGGCGCTGGGAGCATCCGCTTCGACGCCTCCGTCGCCCACGTGCTCGCGGGCGATGAAATTCTCGATGTCGAACAGGTTGTCGCCGGCGCGTTCGGCGATGGTGAGCAGGGTCGACATCGAGGCGATCTCTTCGACCTGTTCCTTGAGGAACCAGAGCATGGCCTGTTCGCCGAGGGCATCGCCGTCGGCGCGGGCGGCCCGAAACAGTGCTTCGATCTGCGCCGTGACCTGGCGTTCCTGCGCGAGTGCGAGACTGATCGGTTCAACGGCGTTGACGAAATCGTTCTTGACGGCGGGGATGCCGGGAATGACAACCTCCAGGTCCCGGTCGATGCGGTACTGCACGAGCATCATCGCGTGGTTGCGCTCCTCGATGGACTGGCGGTAGAAGTGCCCGGCGAGCTGCGGCAGGGACTGGGTGTCGAACCAGACGGCGATCGCGATGTACTGCTGTGATGCAGCGAATTCGTTGCCGATCTGGTCGGACAGGAGCGTATTGAAGGAGGTGGCGGTCATGCCTTGACGTTACCCGGCCTGTTCGCGGTGTGCCAGCACGGGGTACCCCTAGACTCGGGGTCAAGGGGGTACGCATGTCTGTCAGGCGAGTTTTCGAATCAGCGGCAGAATCAGGCGGGATCGTGTCGAGCGGGATCACGGTGACCGGGGTCAGCCGGTCGTTCGGCGCGGTCTCTGCGCTGCTGGACGCCACGTTGACCGTTCCGGCCGGATCGGTCACGGCCCTGATCGGACCGAACGGCTCGGGCAAGACGACACTGCTCCTCATACTCGCCACGCTGCTCACCCCCGACGCGGGCACCATTCGCATCAACGGTCACGACCCGGTCACCGAGCCGGAACGCGTGCGCGCCCTCCTGGGCTGGATGCCGGACACCCTCGGGTCCTGGCCAAGCCTGAGTGCCCGCGCGGCCCTGCAGACCACCGGGCGCATGTACCGTTTGACCCGCGAGCAGGCCGCCGTGCGCGCCGACGAATTGATCGCACTGACCGACCTCGGAGACTTCGCCGATCGGCCGTCACGGGTGCTGTCGCGCGGCCAGAAACAACGCCTGAGCCTGGCGCGGGCGCTCGTGCACTCCCCCGGGGTACTGCTGCTCGACGAGCCGGCTTCCGGCCTCGACCCAGCCGCCCGCGCCGCGCTGCGCCACCTGCTGCGTCGTCTGGCCGGCGAGGGCACCGCCATCCTCGTGTCCAGTCACGTGCTCGCCGAGCTCGACGAGATGGCGGATGCCGCGGTGTACCTCGCGGACGGCCGCACCGCAAGCCCGGAGCAGGTAGCCGCGGCGGGCGCGAGCGCCCGGGCGTGGCGCATCCGCTCTCTTGATGAGGCGGCGCTGGAACGCGCCCTCGCCACTCCCGGAGTGGTCGGCGCGCTCGTGCAGGTGCGCGGCGTCGACCAACTCGGCACCCTGGTGCAGGTGGAGAACGAGGCCTCGGCCGCGGCCCTGCTGCACAATCTGGTGCTGAGCGGGGTTCCGGTCTGCGATTTCGGGCCGGCCGTCGGCAACCTCGAACACACCTTTCACGACCTCACCCGAGCTGCCCTGCCGACTGGATCGGAGGCGCGGGAATGACCGCTGCACGCAACCGCATATTTCTCTCCGGGCTCTGGCTCATCGTCACCCTGGAGCTGCGCCAGCGCGTGCGCGGCGTCTCCTGGTACGTGTTGCTCGGCGTGTTCATGCTGCTCGTGGGCGTGGTCACGTTTCTGCTCTGGTTGGCGACGTCGGCCTGGCTGTCCGGCGGCGGTGGGGTGTTCTCGACCATCATCTTCTTCGTGCTTCTGCTCGGAACGCTGGTCTCACCGGCCCTGTCTGGCAACGCCGTCAACGGCGACCGGGATGCCGGCACCCTCGCCACGACGCAGGTCACGCTCATCTCCACCGGGCAGCTCGTGCTCGGCAAGTTTCTGGCCGCGTGGATCACCGCGCTCGCCTTTCTCGCGGCGGCCCTGCCGTTTCTCATCTTCGCCGTCGTTCTCGGCGAGGTCTCTCTGGCCACCATTGCCGTCTCGGTGCTCGTGCTCGCCGCCGAACTCGGCGTCATCGCGGCCGTCGGTGTTGGACTCTCCGGCATCCTGACCCGACCGCTGTTTTCAATCGTGCTGACCTACCTGGTCGTCGCGGCGCTGAGCCTCGGCACCCTCATCGCCTTCGCGCTGCTCGGCACCGCCACCCAGCAGCAGGCCACGAACGTGAACTACTACGTGGTGTCGTCGACCTTCGACGAGAAGACCGGGACGCAATCGGACATCGTCTGTTCGACGGCGCAGACCACGACGCGCAACGTACCGCGCTTCGACTACTTCTGGTTCTTTCTCGCCGCGAACCCCTACGTGGTGGTCGCGGATGCCGCCCCCGGCAGCTTCAACGACGCCGGCTACCCGACCGACCTGTTCGGGCAGATCGCCGTCGGCGTGCGCAGCGCGCAAGCGCCGCCGGAGCTGTTCACCGAATCCAACGGCTGCGAGCGGGCCGCACAGGGCAGCTACCGTGATACCACTTTCAGTGACAGCGAAGCCTATTCCGGCCAGGCCTACGACCCAGGACCGACGGCGCAGGAGATCTACGACGGTGCGGTGCCGAGCTGGTTCATCGGCCTCACGATGCACCTGCTGCTCGCCGCGGGCGCCCTGGTCTGGGCGTGGCGTCGCACCCGCACCCCCGCGACCCACCTCCCCACCGGAAGCCGCATCGCCTAGACGCAGCATGATGTCAGGAGGGAAGGGCGATCACTCCGGCGTCGAA
Organism: Cryobacterium glaciale; assembly: GCF_004402535.1. Classification (GTDB taxonomy): domain Bacteria; phylum Actinomycetota; class Actinomycetes; order Actinomycetales; family Microbacteriaceae; genus Cryobacterium; species Cryobacterium glaciale. Next base: position 221,957 of record NZ_SOEY01000028.1, read on the forward strand.
GGCATCGTCATCGGGGGCTTCCGCTGCGCGAATCTCGGACTGCAGGTCGCGCACGGCGGCGCGCAGCGCCCGCTCGGCGTCGAGCCCCTGGGCCCTGGCCGAGGCCACGATGGCCAACAGCAGGGGGCCGAGATCGGCTTCGGATTCGATCGGAAGGGGGAAGCCGGCATCCGCTTCGATCAGGCCGAGCTTTTCGGCGCGGCCGAGCACCTTGTCGGCGAGGGCGAGCGCCGGCATGCCGGCCGGAATACCGTCGAGAACACTCGTACGGCCCGGCTTCTCCTCGGCTTTGAAGCCGTCCCAGGCGGCCGAGACCTCGGCCGCGGTGTCGAGGGTGACATCGCCAAACACGTGCGGGTGCCGGCCGACCATTTTCTCGGTCAGGCGAGCGGCGACATCCTGGATATCGAAGTTCTCCGCTGGCGTGTGCGCGGCCAGATCCGCGTGGAACAGCACCTGGTAGAGCACGTCGCCGAGCTCTTCAAGCAGATCGTCGCGGCTGCCTTCTTCGATCGCCTCGATCAGTTCGTGAGTCTCCTCCACCAGGTGGCGTACGAGCGAGGCGTGGGTCTGGTCGGCGTCCCACGGGCATCCGCCCGGCGCGCGCAGTTGCGCGACCGTGGCGATGAGGGTGTCGAGCGAGGTCTGCGGTGCTCCTGCCGGGCTCAGGTCAGAATCTGGCGCAGGAGCGGAGGAAAACAGCGGGTTCATCATGGTCGGCACTCCTGGATCGGTTCCATCTTTCGTCCATCGTCGCATCAATCACACGGGGCCGCCCGGATGCGCTCAGGTACGTCGTGTATTCTGGTCCACGGTGAGCCGGGAAGTCTGGTCGGCATATGTTTGTGCGCGCCCGAAAGACCAGAGGATACTGATGACCGAACCATCCAACCTGCCCACCGTCCGTGCGGTTCCCCCCGCACCCTCGACCGCGACCGTGCTGCGCCGCGGCAGCCACCGTGAGTTCGTGCGCATCTCCGCCATCCTGCGTAAGGAAACCGTCGGCGGCGCCATTCTGCTCGCCGCGACCGTAGCCGCGCTCATCATGGCCAACTCCGGATTCTCCGACGCCTACTACGCCTTTCGCGACTACAAGATCGGCTACGCACCCTGGCACCTCGAGCTGAGCCTCGGCGCCTGGGCGGCCGACGGCTTTCTCGCGATTTTCTTCTTCCTGGCCGGACTCGAACTGAAGCGCGAGTTCGTCGCCGGTGACCTTCGCAGCGTCAGCCGGGCCATCGTGCCGGTGGCCGCCGCTGTCGGCGGCGTGATCATTCCCGCGCTCATCTATGTTCTGATCAACACGGTACTCACCCGTACCGAAACCGGCGCCGAGACGCTGCACGGCTGGGCTATTCCGACGGCGACCGACATCGCGTTCGCCCTGGCCGTGCTCGCCGTGATCGGTTCGAAGCTGCCGCCCGCGCTGCGCATCTTTCTGCTGACCCTCGCCGTGGTCGACGACCTGCTCGCCATCGCGATCATCGCCTTCTTCTACACCACCGACATGAACGTGCCACTGCTGCTGCTCGCGATCGTGCCACTCGTGTTGTTCTGGATCGTCACCCACCGCTTCTCGCACTTCTTCAAGAGCCAGGCCTGGGCCGCCTGGGTTCTGCTGCTCCCGCTCGGCTTCATCGCCTGGGCGCTCGTGCACGGCTCCGGTGTGCACGCGACCGTCGCCGGCGTTCTGCTCGGCTTCGCCGTGCCGGTGTTGCGCAGCAAGCGCAGCGGCGGCCCCGACGCCGGGCCAGGGCTGGCCGAGGTGCTCGAGCACCGCATCCGCCCGCTGTCCAGCGGGTTCGCCATTCCGGTGTTCGCGTTCTTCTCCGCCGGCGTCACCCTCGGCGGGGCCGACGGCCTGTACCAGGCCATCACCGACCCGGTAGCGATCGGCATCGTCGTCGCTCTCGTCGTCGGCAAGCCGATCGGCGTGCTGCTCGCAACCTTCATAGTGACGAAGACCACCAAGGCCACCCTCGACCCCGATCTGGCCTGGATAGACGTGATCGGTGTCTCGTTGCTGGCCGGCGTCGGTTTCACGGTCTCGCTGCTCATCAGCGAGCTCGCCTTCGGCCAGGGCAGCCCGCACGACGACCACGCCAAGGTCGCCATCCTGTTCGGCTCGCTTCTGGCCGCCCTCCTGGCCACGGCAATCCTGCGGTCGCGCAACCGTCACTACGGCCGCATCGCCGAGAAGGAAGCCATCGACAGCGACAACGATGGCATTCCGGATGTCTACCAGGCCGAGCAGGCGCGCTAACAGCCGACACCGGGCCGGCTCCGAGCACCACTTGGGTTGGACGCGCAGGACCTGCGCCAGTGCGCGGGAGTTCCGGCAGCGGGCATCCGTTCGGCCGCATCGCCTGGCGCGGGAGTTGACGCAGAGGGTGCGCGCGAGTTCCGGCACCGATGGGGTCCGACCGAGCACGCTGCGCGGGACCTGCGCCAGTGCGCGGGAGTTCCAGTCTGGCCAGAACTCCCGCGACGCTACGCCTTCGCGGCGACGCTCGGCACGGTGGGCGGGAAGATCGCCGTGAGCAGCGCCTTGGTCCCCTCGATCAGGGCGTTGTCGCCGAGTGGTTCGCCGTTTGGCCGCGGCATCGGCACGCTGAGCGCCCTGGTGGACGACACGTAACGCGAGCCGGGGTACATCCGCTGCAGGCGCACCTGGATCGAGTCGGCCAGCTCGGCCGGCGCCACGCGCAGGCTCGACCCCATGGCGACGACCTCGAGGTCGCTGGGGCTCGTCTTTCCTACTGGGGGGATTCACTCCCTTCCCTGAAGCAAGCCGCGCCAATACGGCCCGGTGCCATGCGATTCGGCCCGCAACCGATGAAGCACCGGGGCTTCGCCTCGCTGCTGTTCAATTTCGTGCAGCGCTGTTCAATAGCTGAAGCCCCCGGCGACGTGCCGGGGGCTGTGCTGCTTCCTATCAATCAGTGTTACTGAACGGCGACAAACACCTTGTCGTCGAACAGGTCCAGTGTTACCGCGAGGACGCCTTGGCCGGCGGTGGCGGACGGCACTTCGAAGGCCGTGTTGCCGGTTGCGATGCCGTCTGTGTAGAGAGTACTCGTTGTGTCGATGGGCTCCGGTGCGAAGATCATCTTGTCGAACGCGTTAACGGTCGTTCCGTCGACCGTCACGTATCCGATCGTCACGAAGGCGGGCATTTGGCCGTTAGGATCGACGCCGAGGTAGGTAGCGGAGTAGTTCACCAGGATGTACTCCGACCCCTCAGTCGGTGGCTCGTTATACGATTCCGCCGCGAGAATGGTGTCCGTAGCGCCGAGGCTGACCGAGTTGATCACGACGCGCCAGTCGTCAGACTCCATAACGGAGCCGATCGGGTATGGGTTCTCGCGGGTTCCGGCTTCGACGGTCGGCTCTTCCGCTGCTGCTCCGTCATCGGCCGCTGTATCGTTCGACGGTTCGACGACGGTGACGTCGCCGCTGTTGAATGCGTCATCGACCGACGTCACGAGGACGGCAAAGAATACGATAACCCCTACGATCGTTCCCACGATTGAGACGATCAGGGCGGTGATGCCCATCCACTTAGCCCTGCCCTTGAGGAACAGAGAAACAATAGCCAAAACGAATGCGATCGGCAGGAGTATCCAGCCGACAATGAGGGCACCAGGGATGCACGCGAAGATGAACCCGAGCACCGCCGCGATGAGCGCGATGAGTCCAATTTTGTTCAACTGCTGCTGTGCCTTCGCCGGCTCGGCCGGGAGCGTCTGAGTTGGCGCCGAGTAAGCCGGCTGCCCGAGCGGTGGTTCTTGTGGCTGGAGGGGCGCAGGCTGCTGTGAGTCCGCCCCAGGGATCTCTGGTGTAGTCATGTCTGGATTATGGCAGAAATCAAGGCCTTGAAATTTCGCCACGAGTTGGCTATGAATGGGCAGCCGAAAAGGATCGCGCTCCGGAATCGTCCCAGGGCCATGCTCGCTCCGCGACTAGACCCGCTACGCCTTCGCGGCGACGCTCGGCACGGCCGGCGGGAAGATCGCCGTGAGCAGCGCCTTGGTCCACTCGATCAGGGCGTTATCGCCGAGTGGTTCGCCGTTCGGCCGCGGCATCGGCACGCTGAGCGCCCCGGTGGACGACACGTAACGCGAGCCGGGGTACATCCGCTGCAGGCGCACCTGGATCGAGTCGGCCAGCTCGGCCGGCGCCACGCGCAGGTTCGACCCCATGGCGACGACCTCGCTGAGGTTCGCCTGCTGGGCCTGCCAGCGCAGCCGCGACACGGCCACGAGGTTCTGCACCGGCACCGGCGGTTCGCCGTAGCGGTCGGTGAGTTCGTCGAGCACGAGATCGATCTGGTCGTCGGTCGCGGTCGGCGAGCTCGCACTGGAGAGCTTCTGGTAGGCCTCGAGCCGCAGCCGTTCGCTGTCGACGAAGTCGTGCGGAATGTGCGCGTCCACCGGGAGCTCCAGCCGCAGTTCGGTCTGCCCCTCGGCGACGTCGCCGCGGAAGGTGCTCACGGCTTCACCGATCATGCGCAGGTACAGATCGAAGCCGACACCCGCGATGTGCCCGGCCTGCTCACCACCGAGCAGGTTGCCGGCACCGCGAATCTCGAGGTCTTTGAGCGCGACCTGCATACCGGCGCCGAGCTCGTTGTTCGCCGCGATGGTGGCGAGTCGGTCGTGCGCGGTCTCCGACAGCGGCTTGTTCTCGTCGTAGAGAAAGTAGGCGTAGGCGCGTTCGCGTCCACGCCCGACCCGGCCGCGCAGCTGGTGCAGCTGGCTCAGGCCGAACTTGTCGGCGCGGTCGATGATGATGGTGTTGGCGTTGTTGATGTCGAGGCCGGTCTCGATGATCGTGGTGCAGACCAGGATGTCGAACTTGCGCTCCCAGAAATCGCCGACGACTTGTTCGAGCTGCGCCTCGGGCAGCTGCCCGTGTGCGATGGCGATACGCGCTTCCGGCACGAGCTCGGCGAGCTGCGTGGCGATGCGGTTGATGCTCGTGACCCGGTTGTGCACGAAGAAGATCTGTCCCTCACGCAACAGCTCACGACGGATCGCCGCGGCCACCTGCCGCTGCGAATACGGTCCGACGAAAGTCAGGATGGGGTGCCGGTCCTCCGGCGGCGTGGCCAGGGTCGACATCTCACGGATGCCGGTGACCGCCATCTCGAGGGACCGCGGGATGGGCGTCGCACTCATCGCGAGAATGTCGACGTTGGTCTTGAGTTTCTTCAGGGCATCTTTGTGCTCGACGCCGAAGCGCTGTTCCTCATCGATGATGACGAGGCCGAGATCCTTGAAGATGATCGACGGCGACAGCAGCCGGTGCGTGCCGATGACGACATCGACGGTGCCGTCGAGCATGCCGGCGATGGTCTCCCGAGACTCCTTGTCGGTCTGGAACCGTGACAGGGCGCGCAGGTGGATGGGGAACCCGGCGAAGCGTTCCTTGAACGTCTCCATGTGCTGGCTGACCAGCAGGGTGGTCGGCACGAGCATGGCCACCTGTTTGCCGTCCTGCACCGCCTTGAAGGCGGCACGAATGGCGACCTCGGTCTTGCCGAAACCGACGTCGCCGCTGAGCAGCCGGTCCATCGGAATGGGCCGTTCCATGTCGGCTTTGACCTCGTCGATGGTGGTGAGCTGGTCGGGCGTCTCGACGAACGGGAAAGCCTCTTCGAGCTCGCGCTGCCACGGGGTGTCCGGCCCGAAAGCGTGCCCCTTGCTGGCCATGCGCGCCGAATACAGTTTGACCAGTTCAACGGCGATGTCGCGCACCGCTTTACGTGCCTTGGTCTTGGCACTGGACCAGTCACTGCCGCCCATCTTGCTCAGGGTCGGCGCCTCACCGCCGACGTAGCGGGTGACCAGGTCAAGCTGGTCGGTCGGCACGTACAGCCGGTCGCCGGCGTGGCCGCGCTTCGACGGCGCGTACTCCAGCACGAGGTATTCGCGGGTGGTCTTCACCGGATTGCGACCGCCGCTCGACACCTCCCGCTGGGTGAGTTCGAGAAAACGACCGATACCGTGCGTCTGGTGCACGACATGGTCGCCTGGCACGAGCTGCAACGGGTCGACGACGTTCTTACGGCGGCTCGCAAGCTTCTTGATCTGCCGCTCGGAATAGCCGACGGTGCGCCCGTAGAACTCGCTCTCGCTGATCAGCGTGAGCTTGCTCTGCGGCAGTTCGAAACCATGATCGACGGATGCCTTCACCAGGTAGGCGATACCCGGTTCCGGTTCCAGCGGCCACACGTCCACCACCCGCACCGGCAGCTCACGCTCGGCGAGCACCTGGGCGGCCCGTTCGACCAGACCGGCGCCCTGGGCGACGATGCCGACGACCCAGCCGTCGTGCAGCCGGGAAGCGACGTGACCCACGGCGCCGTCGACGCTGCCGGCGAAGGTGGGAACGGCATCCGCTTCGATGCGGATGGTGAGGAGCTCATCGAGCTCGAGGTGTTCGGGCAACACCGGCGCATCGGTCGGCGCGGCCTGGAAGGTGCTCAGGGTCCACCAGCTGTGCCCGGAGGCCGGCGCACCCGGCGCCGAGTACTTCACGCTGTCGCGCAGGCGGCCGAGGGTGAGAAAATCGCCCGATTCGAGGTCGATCGGCGCGTCGGCGCCCGCCGTGGCGGCGCTCCAGGCGGCGCCGAGAAACTCGCGGTTGGTCTCGGCGAGGCTGATGGCGCGGCTCGCAACCCGCTCCGGGGAGATCACCGCGATGGCGGCGTTGACGGGCAGGTAGTGGGTGACCGGTACGAGCCGGTCGACCAGGGCCGGCGCGAGGCTCTCCATGCCCTCGACCGGGATGCCCTCGGCGATCTTGGCGAGCAGGCCGGACAGGCTGGGAAATTCGTGCTGCATCTCGCGGGCGCGCTGCCGCACTGCGGGGCTCAGCAGCAGTTCCCGGCTGGGCGGCAGGCTCACCGAGGCGACCGGTTCGGGCAGGGAGCGCTGGTCGGCGACGCTGAACAGGCGAATCTGTTCGACCTCGTCGCCGAAGAACTCCACCCGGTACGGGTGGGAGGCCACCGGCGGGAACACGTCGAGGATGCCTCCGCGCACGGCGAACTCGCCGCGTCGGGTGACCATGTCGACGCGGGCGTAGGCCACATTGACCAGTTGCAGCACGATCGCCGCGAGGTCGTGGCCGCGCGCGCCGACCGTGAGTTCGATCGGTTCGTAGTCGGTGAGGTTGTCGGCGACCGGCTGCAGGGCGGCCCGCACCGAGGCGACCACGATGAGCGGATGCCGGCTGGCCGGGTCTTGCTCCTGCCACTCCCGCATGCGGCGCAGGGCGTGCAGACGTTTGCCGACGATCTCGGCACTCGGGCTGAGCCGTTCGTGCGGCAGGGTCTCCCAGGCCGGGAAATCGACGATTTCAGCACTGGTAGCGAAGCAGCCGAGGTTCTCGCGCAGCGCCTCGGATTCCCGACCGGTCGCGGTGATAACGAACAAGGCCTGGGCGTCGCCCGGCCGCAGGTCGAGCAGCGCGGCGAGCAGCGGGGCACGCAGTCCCTCGGTCAGCGAGAAATCGGCGTCCCGGCTGGCGTAGGCAAGGGCGTTGTCGAACGTGGAGGCGCGCGCGAGCGCTGCGATTAAGCCCTGAAGGATCACTGAACGAGTCTACCTACGCGGGCGAGTGGAACTTCTGCTGCGCGGCCACGACGCCGTCGGAGGCGATCAATTCGATCGCGTCAGCGGCATCCGCTATCAGGTTGGGCAGAATGCTGCGCTCGGCGGAGGCAAAGTCGTGCAGCACGAAATCGGCCGCATTCTGGCGGCCGGGCGGGCGCCCGATGCCCATGCGGATGCGAATGAAATCGTTGGTTCCGGTGGCGGCGATGATGTCACGCAGACCGTTGTGACCGCCGTGACCGCCGCCGACCTTGATCTTGAGCGTGTCGAAGGGCAGGTCGAGGTCGTCGTGCACCACGATGAGCCGGCCGACGGGCAGCGAATAGAACCGCAGCAGCGCAGCGACCGGGCTGCCGGAGACGTTCATGAACGTGGTGGGCTTGGCCAGCACCAGTTTGGGTCCATTGGGGGAAAGCCGCCCCTCGGCGACGAGGGCGGCCGTTTTGTGACGCTTGAAGTTGGACGGGAGACGCTCGGCGAGCTGCGCCGCCACCATCTGCCCGACGTTGTGCCGGTTGCCGGCGTAGTCGGGCCCGGGGTTGCCGAGCCCGACTACGAGCCACAGGTTCGTTTCCAGGGGATTCCTCCGCTTGAGTGTTGGAAAGCCCTGGGCGAACCAGTTGAAGATGAGTGCTACGCGGCGGGCGTGGCGGCCGGGGTGCCGGCCGTGATGACCTCGGTCTCGGCCTCGGCTTCGTCTTCGCCACGCGGGGTGTGGATGTAGACGACGAGGGCATCTTCGTCGGAGATGAGAACGGCGCCGTCGGGCAGCGGAACGTCCTTGGCGTGGATCTGGGCGCCGTCTTCGAGGCCTTCGATCGACACGGTGACGTTCTCGGGAATGTTGGTCGCTTCGACCTCGAGCAGCAGGGTCTTGGTGTCGAAGTCGGCGATCGTGCCGGCGAAGGACTCGCCCGACATGTGCACCTGAACTTCAACCTGAACCTTTTCGCCCTTGCGCACGACGACGAGGTCGATGTGCTCGATGATGGCCTTCACCGGGTCCTTCTGGACGTCCTTGACCAGCACGAGCTGCTTGGCGCCCTCGATGTCGAGCTCGAGGAGCATGTTGGCGCGACGCAGCAGCAGCGCGATGCGGTGGGCGGGCAGCGACACGTGCACCGGCTCGGTGCCGTGGCCGTAGATGACGGCCGGGATCTTGCCGAGCACGCGCAGCTTGCGGGCCGCGCCCTTGCCGAAGCTTTCGCGCAGTTCAGCGGCGACGGCGGTAACTTCTTTAGCCATGATATTTCTCCTTGCGGGCGTGGGCCCAGGTCGTGGGATAGTGATTCAACTCGAACGCATGTCAGCGTGAGGAAAAGCCCAGGGCCTCGTCCGCCGCGTCGATAACGGATGCCGCCGGCCCACTATACTGGCCCGGCCGTATCCCTCGCCGAAGTTCGTACTCAAGCTTACACAGTTCGGGCGGAGCCTGCAGCCCGGGCGTGTCGCACGCCGCGCTGGTGACGACGCAGGCGTTAGGGTCGGAGCATGCCATCCAGCCTGCACAACCGCGTGGTCGAGGCGGTGGGCACCCCCATCGTCGACGGCCGCACGCCGGCCGGAACCGTCATGCTCGCCGACGAGATCGCGCGCACCCAGGGTGTCAGCCGATCGGTCGTGCGCGAGGCCGTGCGCGTGCTCGCCGCCATGGGGCTGGTCGAATCGGTCAAGCGCGTCGGAATCCGGGTGCGTCCGCAATCGGTGTGGAACGCGTTCGATCCTCTGCTCATCCGCTGGCGTCTGGCCGGGGCGGGGCGCGGCGCGCAGCTGCGTTCACTGACCGAACTGCGGGCATCCGTTGAGCCGATGGCCGCCGAACTGGCCGCCCGACACTGCCCGCAGGTCATGTCGGGCGAACTCATGACCGTGGCCGCGCAGATGCGCACGGTCGGGCGGTCCGGTGACCTGGAGCGTTTTCTCGAGTTGGACATCCACTTTCACCGGCTCGTGCTGCACGGATCGGGCAACGAGATGTTCGCCAAACTCGACGAGGTGATCGCGGCAGTGCTGTCGGGGCGCACCGGCCTCGGCCTCATGCCGGCCCACCCGCACGAAACCGCCCTGCAGTGGCACGTCGACGTGGCCGACGCCATCCAGGGCGGCCATCCCCTGCAGGCCCGCGAGTCGATGGAACTGATCATGCGGCGCACCATCGCCGAAGTGGAAGAGGCCTGGGCCGATACGCCCCGGCTCTTCTTCTAGACGCAGGTCAGAACAGGCTCGCCACGAGGTAGATGGCGAGGGCAATCGTGAAGCCGACGATTCCGACCAGGGCCTGACCGACGGTCCAGGTCTTGAGCGTGGTCTTGGTATCCATGCCGAAGAACCGGCTGACCAGCCAGAAGCCGGAGTCGTTGACGTGCCCGGCGAAGACCGACCCGGCGGCCAGTGCCAGCACGATAGCGGCGAGCTCGACCGGGTTGAACGTGCTGTTGCCCATCACGACCGGTTGCAGGAGCGCCGCGGTAGTGGTCAGGGCTACGGTCGCTGATCCCTGCGCGATGCGCACGAGAGCGGCTATCACGAAACCGGCCACGATCACCGGCAGGCCGATGGCGTCGAGCGACTCGGCCAGGGCGTTACCGATCCCGCTGGCACGCAGCACGCCGCCGAACATGCCGCCGGCGCCGGTGATCAGGATGACGGCCGAGACCGGGCCGAGCGCGCTGTCGACGACGGACTCGACGAGGGTGGCCGACTTGCGCTTCTTCCAGCCGAGCAGGGCCATGGCGAGCACCACGGTGATCAGCAGGGCCACCGGGGTCTCACCGATGGCGCGCAGGATTTGCACCCAGGCGTCGTCGAGGGAGACCAGCCCGGCGGTGGCGGCCATGTTGAGGCCGGTGTTGAGAAAGATCAGGCCGATCGGCAGCAGGAGCAGGGTCATGATGATGCCGACACGGGGCGCGGAGGCGAACTCGGTGAAGTTACCGGTGCTGCCGCGCAGGATGGACGGCACGGGGATGTCGTACTTGCGGCCGACGTAGCGACCGAACAGGTGACCGACGACGTACCAGGTGGGCAGGGCCACCAAGAGGCCGAAGATCAACACGAGTCCCACGTCGGCGCCGAGCAGGCCGGTCGCAGCGACGGGCCCCGGGTGCGGGGGCACGAAGATGTGCATGACCGAGAAGGCCACGGCCGACGGGAACGCATAGCCGAGGAAGGATCCGCCGAGGCGTCGCGCGACGGCGAAGATGATCGGCAGCATGACCACGAGGCCGGCGTCGAAGAAGATTGGAAAACCGAGCATGAGCGATGCGACCGCGAGGGCGATCGGCGCGCGCTTCTCTCCGAAACGGGAGATCAGGGCATCCGTCAGTACTTGCGCGCCACCGCTGGTCTCGAGCATGCGACCGAGCATCGCGCCGAGGCCCACGAGCAGGGCGACGCCGGCGAGGGTGCCGCCGAAGCCATCGAGCAGGGTCGGCATGAGGCGCACCGTCGGGATGCCGGTGGCGACGGCGGTGAGCAGGCTCACGATGATCAGCGACAGGAAGGCGTGCACCTTGAACTTCATGATGAGCACGAGGAGCACCGCGATGGCGCCGGCGGCGACGCCGAGCAATCCGGGGGTGCCGAGCACCCAGTTCATTTCAAGATCGGTCATCAGTGAGCTATCCCTTTGTGGATCAGGCCGACGAGCTCGTCGGGGGTATGGATGAGGTCGACGCGGAGACCCGCTTCGTCGGCGGCGAGGGGTTCGAGCGTCGCGAATTGCGAGTCGAGCAGGGTGGGCGGCATATATTCGTGGTTGCGGTGGGTCAGACGCTCGGCGATGAGTTCCTGGCTGCCGTAGAGCTCGGCGAAGACCAGGGTCGGCACGAAGGAACGCAGCAGGTCGCGGTAGCTGCGCTTCAAGGCCGAACAAGCCACGACGAGGGGGTCGCCCTGGTGCAGCGACGCCGCCAGCGTCTCGCCGATTCGGGTGAGCCAGGGCAGCCGATCGTCATCGGTGAGCGGATGTCCGGACGCCATCTTGGCGCGTGCCACCTCGCTGTGCAGGTCGTCACCGTCGAGAAAGCGCAAGGCCCTGGCCTCCGCCAGTGCGAGGCCGACGGTCGATTTGCCGCAACCCTGAACGCCCATCACGACGATAGGGGTGTAGAAGTGATCAGGCATGGTGCTCCTTCGCCGGCCGCTGCTTCATTGCATCGAATTACGACGCAACACGCACGTAATAAATCTGATTACAACGAGCACGCTAACACTTAAATCTGCTTCAATGAAATCGGGCCTGACCCCCGCTTGCGGGACCGATCAGGCCCGTGGGCTAAACTCGCAGGTGGTCTGCTCAATACAGCCCCGAAGGAGAAAACGTGTCAGAGTCCGGTTCAGCACAGGCAAATATTGGTGTCGTCGGTCTGGCGGTGATGGGCTCGAACCTCGCCCGCAACCTCGCCGGCCGCGAGGGAAACACCGTCGCGGTCTACAACCGCTCCCCCGAACGCACCCGCCTGCTCACAACCGAGCACCCCGAGGCCAACTTCGTCGCGTCCGAGAACATCGCCGATTTCGTCGCCTCGCTGAGCAAGCCTCGCACCGCGATCATCATGGTGCAGGCCGGCCGCGGCACCGACGCCGTCATCTCTCAGCTCTCCGAGCTGTTCGAACCCGGCGACATCATCGTTGACGGCGGCAACGCCGAATTCACCGACACCATCCGTCGCGAGAAGGAGCAGAGTGCCAAGGGACTCAACTTCGTCGGCGCCGGCATCTCCGGTGGCGAAGAGGGCGCCCTCAACGGCCCGAGCATCATGCCCGGCGGCTCGGTCGAGGCGTACAAAACCCTCGGCCCGATCCTCGAATCCATCGCCGCCGTCGTCGACGGTGTGCCCTGCGTCACCCACATCGGCACCGACGGCGCCGGCCACTTCGTCAAGATGATCCACAACGGCATCGAATACGCCGACATGCAACTCATCGCTGAGGCCTACGACCTGCTCCGCAAGGTCGGCGGGCACTCCCCCGAGGCCATCGCCGAGGTCTTCACCGACTGGAACAGCGGGGAACTCAACAGCTACCTGATCGAGATCACCGCGGAGATTCTGCGCCAGGTCGACGCGAAGACCGGCGAGCCGTTCATCGACGTCGTACTCGACGAGGCCGGCTCCAAGGGAACCGGCGTCTGGACCGTGCAGAACGCCCTCGACCTCGGCGTTCCGGTCGGCGGCATCGCCGAGGCCGTCTTCGCCCGCGCGGTCTCAGCGCACCCGGAGCAGCGCGGACCGGTGCGCGCCACCCTCACCGCTCGCCCCGAGATCGCCGTCGTCGGCCACACCTTCCAGGAAGACGTGCGCCAGGCCCTCTACGCCTCGAAGATCGTCGCCTACGCGCAGGGATTCGACGCGATCATCGCCGGTGCGAAGAAGTACAACTGGAACATCGACAAGGGCGCCATCGCCACCATCTGGCGCGGCGGCTGCATCATTCGCGCCCAGTTCCTCAACCGCATCGTCGACGCTTACATCAACGACCCCTCCATCCCGAGCCTGCTCGTTGACCCGTACTTCGCCGAGGCCGTTGCCTCCGGTGAGGCAGCCTGGCGCCGCGTGGTCTCGACCGCCGCGCTGTCGGGCATCCCGGTTCCCGGATTCGGTTCCAGCCTCAGCTATTTCGACTCGCTCGCGAGCGAGCGCCTGCCGGCCGCTCTGGTGCAGGGTCAGCGCGACTTCTTCGGAGCGCACACCTACCACCGCGTGGACATGCCCGGCACCTTCCACACCCTGTGGTCGGGCGACCGCAGTGAGATCGCCACCGAGGCGTCCACGCACTGATCATCCGCGTTGCCGGCCGGCAGCATCCATTTCTCACGCGCTGAGAACGGATGCCGCCGGCCGGCTCTGAAAGAAGGGGGCAGCCATGACTGATGATCACCCCGAGCTCTCCGGCTACGAGCCGAACGACAGCTACCGCCCGCTGCGCGGCAAGCATTTCGCGACCATTCTGCGGGTCGTCGTGGTTCTCGGACTGATCGCCCTCGTCGTTCCCGGTGTGCTCACGACCATGCGGGTGGCCTCCGACACCGCCGCCAACGCCTGCGCGACCGCGGTGGCCCAGTATTACCCCTCGGCCGTCGACTTCGACGCTCGCTTCGAGTTCGCCGGACCGGGTGGGTTCGGCTGGCAGTGCTACGCCGTCGACCTGAACGAGCGCGACACCTTCGTGACGCCGCTCGGCATCATCCCTCCGCGCCACGCCAGCTTGCCCCCGGAACGCCCACCTAATTTGCATCATCGAGGTGTGAGTTTCGACGCGAAAAATCGCAAAAATCGGGCTAAACCTCACACCTCGGCAAGGTTTGAACCTACGCGGCGCCGTCGAACATCGAGGTGACCGAACCCTCGTCGAAGACCTCGTGGATGGCGCGGGCCAGCAACGGGGCGATCGGCAGCACGGTGAGGGTCGGAAAGCGCTTCTCCGGCGGGATCGGCAGCGTGTCAGTGACGACGACGGCGCTGATGGCCGGGTTCTGCAACATGTCAACGGCCGGGTCGCTGAACACGGCGTGGGTGGCGGCGACGACGACGCCGATGGCGCCGGCGTCGCGCAAGGCCTCGGCGGCTAGGGCGATCGTGCGACCGGTGTCGATCATGTCGTCGACGAGCAGGCAGACGCGGCCCTCGACCTGGCCGACGATCTCGTGCACGGACACGCGGTTGGGCACGAGGGGGTCGCGGCGCTTGTGAATGATCGCGAGGGGCACACCGAGGCGGTCGCTCCAGATGTCGGCGACGCGCACGCGGCCCATGTCGGGCGAGACCACGGTGAGGGTGGCCGGGTCGAGCTTCTCGCGGAAGTGCTCGAGCAGCACCGGCATGGCGAACAGGTGGTCGACCGGGCCGTCGAAGAAGCCCTGGATCTGGGCGGCGTGCAGGTCGATCGACATGATGCGGTCGGCGCCGGCGACCTTGAACAGGTCAGCGACGAGGCGGGCCGAGATCGGCTCGCGGCCGCGACCCTTCTTGTCCTGCCGGGCGTAGGGGTAGAACGGCGCGACCACGGTGATGCGCTTGGCGGAGGCCCGCTTGAGGGCGTCGACCATGATGAGCTGTTCCATCAGCCATTCGTTGATCGGCGCGGTGTGCGACTGGATGACGAAGGCGTCAGAGCCGCGCACGCTCTCGTCGAACCGGGCGTACAGTTCGCCGTTGGCGAAGGTGCGTGCGTCAGTGTGGAGCAGCTCTGAACCAAGCTCCGTGGCGATGTCGAGAGCGAGCTGCGGGTGCGCTCGCCCCGAAACCAGTACTAGTCGTTTGTCGCCGCTGGTCTTGATTTCCGACACCTATTCTCCAGTCTTTTCGCTGCTTGTGGGGCGCAGGCTTGCGACCGCCGCCGTATCCGCGGCCGTGCCAGGACGGTTGGCGTGAACCCAGCCATCCATATTGCGTTGCGGGGCCACGTTGATGGCCAGTGCGCCGGCCGGAACGCTCTTGCGAACGACCGTGCCAGCTCCCGTGTACGCGCCGTCTTCAATTGTAATCGGCGCGACGAACACGTTGTGCGACCCGGTGCGCACGTGCGACCCGATTGCGGAATGGTGTTTGGCGACGCCGTCATAGTTGGCGAAGATTGTTCCGGCTCCGATATTCGATCCGACACCGACCGTGGCGTCGCCCACGTAGCTCAGGTGCGGCACCTTGCTGCCGGCACCGATCTGGGCGTTCTTGGTCTCGACGAAGGCGCCGATCTTGCCTTCTGCGCCGAGCACGGTGTTCGGGCGCAGGTACGAGAACGGGCCGACGGATGCCCCGGCCTCGATCACCGCGAGCGTCGCGTCGGTGCGGTTCACCCGCGCACCCGCGCCGATCTCGCAGTCGCGCAGGGTGGTGTCAGGGCCGATGATGGCGCCGGTGGCCACGACGGTGGCCCCCTCGATCTGCGTTCCCGGCAGCAGCGTCACGTCGGGTTCGAGCACGGCCTTCAGGTCGATCCAGGTCGTCGCCGGGTCTTGCACGGTCACACCGGCCAGCTGCCAGCCGCGCACGATGAGGGCGTTGAGCTTCTGTGCGGTGTCGCCGAGTTGGGCTCGATCGTTGATGCCGGCGACGATCCAGGCATCGGCGACGGGAACGGCGCTGACCTCTGAGCCGGCCCGGCGCAGCAATTCGATCACGTCGGTGAGGTACTTCTCACCCTGCGCGTTGGCGGTGGTGAGTTCGGCCAGCTGCTCGCGCAGCGCGGCCAGGCCGAACAGGTAGACACCAGCGTTGATCTCGGTGACGGCCAGTTCGGCATCCGTCGCGTCTTTCTGCTCGACGATGCGGTCGAAAGCTCCCTCGACCGAGCGGATGATGCGGCCATAGCCGGTCGCATCCTCTGGGTAGGCGGACAGCACGGTGCCCGCGGCGGCGCCCTTGCGGTGCGAGGCGATGAAGGAGGCGAGGGTGGCGGCGTTCAGCAGCGGCACGTCACCATTGATGACGAGGACGTCACCGTCGAAATCGTTTGGAAGCGCCGCGACAGCCTGTTCGACGGCACGGCCGGTGCCGGGAATCTCATCCTGGTCGACGATGGTGCTCTCGGGGAGGTCCTCGGCCACCACGGCGGCGAGCAGGTCACGTTCGTGCCGCACGACGGTGATGACGTGGGCGGCGTCCAGGGCGCGTGCGGTGGCCAGCACGTGGCTGACGATCGGCACACCGGCGAGCGGATGCAGCAGCTTCGGCAGGCTGGACTTCATGCGGGTCCCCTGGCCGGCGGCCAGCACGATGATGGCGAGGCGGGCGTCTGTCACAGGATTCCTTACGCAGTGGTGAGAGAAAGAAGAGGCTCCGCCACCAGGATTCGAACCTGGACCGAACAACTCCAAAGGTTGCCGTGCTGCCGTTACACTATGGCGGACCATGCTGACCGGGGCCAGCAACCTGTCAAGTCTGCCAGATTCTTAGCGCCGGCATGCACCGCTGGAGCCGTCAGACCACCCCCGGGCGAAGAAACCCCCCGGTAAGCGGGATAATGGAGCAATGCCTGGCCATGATGAAGTCGACCGAATCGTCGGTTCGTGGCTGCGCGAACGTCCCGATCTTGATTTCGCGCCGCTGCAGGTGCTCAGCCGGGTCGCCCGTTTGTCGAAGCACCTCGACCGGGCCCGCCGCACCGCGTTCTCCCGCTCGGAGCTTGCGTCGTGGGAGTTCGATGTACTCTCGGCCCTGCGCCGGGCCGGCACCCCCTACGAACTGAGTCCCAAAGCCCTGTTGCAACAGACCCTCGTCTCGAGCGGCACCATGACGAACCGCATTGACGGCCTGGTCGATCGCGGGCTGGTGAAGCGCCGCTCCGCACCCAACGATGGTCGCGGCATCCTCGTCGGCATGACGCCCGCCGGCCTTGCCAGAGTGGATGCCGCCATCACCCGGCTGGTCGACGCCGAAGCTGAGCTGCTCAGCACTCTGTCGGTGACCGACCAGGAGCGGCTGGCCGGTCTGCTCCGCAAGCTCAGCCTCGACTTCGACTAAGACCCCGCGACAGCTACCGGCGCAGGGCCTTGCGGGCGAGGTAGTTGCCGAAGAACTGCACGAGCTGCACCAGGACGATGATCAGCAGCACGGCGGCCCAGGTGACGACGGGCTCATACTGCCGGTAGCCGTACTGCAGAGCGAAGTTTCCGAGGCCGCCGCCGCCGACGAAGCCGGCGACCGCCGACATGTCCACGAGGGCGACGAAGATGAACGTGAAGCCGAGAATCAACGGGCCGAGTGCCTCGGGCAGCAGCACCGTGAAGATGATGCGAACCGGCCCCGCCCCCACGCTGCGGGCGGCGTCGATCACTCCGGGCGTGACCGTCAGCAGGTTCTGCTCGACGATGCGGGCCATCGCGAACGAGGCAGCGAGCGAAATCGTGAAGATGATGGCGTCGTTGCCGATGCCGCTGCCGGTGACGGCGCGGGCAAGCGGCTGGGCCGCGGCGAGAAAGATGATGAACGGGATCGGCCGGATCACGTTCACGAGCACGTTGAGAACAACGAAGATCGGCTTGTTGTCGAGGATGCTGCCGCCGCGGGTCAGGTACAGCCCGAGGCCCACGATGAGGCCGCCGATTCCACCGAAGAAGAGGGTCGCCGCGACGATGTACAGCGTCTCGCCCGTCGCCGTCCACAGTTCGGGCAGCAGGTTGGTGAGCGCATCCATCAGCGCACCTCCGTGACGGTCGTTAGCTGGCGTACCCGCTCGAGCGCGGCATCCACCAGCTCGTCATCGGCGTGTAGGGCGAGGGTGAGGTGCCCGAACGGGCGCCCCTGAATTTCGTTGACGCCGCCATAGATCACCTGGAAGGGAACGCCCGCGCGCACGAATTCGCCGAATACCTCTGACTGATCGACCGCGGTGTCGCGAAACGACAGCGTCACGATGCGCCCGGTGTGGCGTTCGCGCAGCACCTCAAGCTCCGGCGCGGAGGGCACGCCCTTCACGACGGTCGACACGAAGCGAGCGGATGCCGGGTGCTGCGGGTTCGAGAACACGTCGAACACGGGTCCCCGCTCGATGACCTTGCCCTGGTCCATGACCGCAACCTTCGTCGCGATGGTCTGGATCACATCCATCTCGTGCGTGATCACGATGATGGTGATGCCGAGCTCGGCGTTGACCCGCTTCAAGAGCGCGAGCACCTCGTGCGTCGTTTCGGGATCGAGCGCGCTTGTGGCCTCGTCGGCGAGCAGGATGCTCGGGGAGGTCGCGAGCGCTCTCGCGATGCCGACACGCTGCTTCTGCCCGCCGGAGAGCTGGTCGGGATAAGACTTGGCCTTGTCGGTCAGGCCGACGAAGCTGAGCAGCTCGGCGACCCTGGTGGCACGGTCCTGCTTCGGAAAACCCGCGACCTCGAGCGGATAGGCCACGTTGCCGGCGACGGTACGCGAGCCGAGCAGGTTGAACTGCTGAAAGATCATGCCGATGCCGAGCCGAATCTTGCGCAGCTCGCGCTCGGGCAGGGTCGCAATATCGCGCCCGTTGATATGGATTTCGCCGCCGGTGGAGCGTTCGAGGGCGTTGACGAGCCGCACCAGCGTGCTCTTGCCGGCGCCGGAGTATCCGATGATGCCGTAAATGTCGCCGGCCTCGACGTCGAGGCTCACCGAGTCGATGGCCATGACGGAGGCGCCACCCTTCGTGCTACTCGGGTAGCTCTTACTAACGTTCCGCAGCGACACAACGCTCATACGGACTCCTGTTCTGCTCTTCGTGGTGCTGACTTAAAGTCACGCGAGTGAGCAGTTTGTGCTCTTCCCGGACTCGGGAAGCGCCACAACTGCTCACTCGCGAAACGGGTACGCGTCGTGCTGGTGGTGCGTGAGCTACTTGGCGGCTTCGACGTCGGCGGTCACGTCGGCGAGGGCGGCTTCAAGTTCGGCCGTGGTCGCGGCGAGCGGCACCGCGGTGTCGCCGGAGACGGCCATGAGGCCGTCCTGAACGTCCTGGTTGGTCTGGAAGATCTCGATGAGCTTGAGGAAGGTCTCGTTGTCCTTGTCCTCGGCGCGGGCGGCGAAGACATTGATGTACGCGAAAGCACCCGCATCGGTCGGGTCGTCGGCGGCGAGGGCGCCCTCGAAGGTGAGGCCGGCCTTCTCTACGAAGTCATTGTTGATGACGGCCGCGGCGACATCGGCGAGCGACGCGGCGGTGAGCGACGGCTCAAGGGCCGTGACGGTGACCTTGGAGTTCTCCTCGTCGATGTCATCGAGACCCGAAAGGTTGGTGCCGCCACCGTCGAGGGTGATGAGGTCTTCGGCCTGCAGCAGCAACAACGCGCGGGCAAGGTTGGTCGCGTCATTAGGAACGGCGACGGTGTCACCCTCTTGGATCTCGTCGAGGCCGTCGTACTCAGTCGAGTACAGACCGAGCGGGTAGATCGCGGTTGAGCCGATCGGTACGAGGTCGGAGCCACTTGAGACGTTGTAGTCCGCGAGGAACACGAGGTGCTGGAACTGGTTCATGTCGAGCTCACCCTCGCTCACGGTGGGGTTCAGCTGCTGGTAGTCGGCGAAGTCGACGAGTTCGATGCTGATTCCCTCGTCGGCGGCGGCGTCCTGGTAGATGTCCCAGTACGGGTCACTGGCTCCGATGACACCGATCTTGATGACGTCGTCTTCGGTGCCGGTGGCAGCTCCATTGGAAGCTCCAGCACAGCCGGCCAGAAGGGCCACCAGCGGGATGACGGCGACTGCGGCGAGTATGGTTTTCTTGTTCACAGACTTGTTCACGATGATTCCTTCAGGCGATCTGGGTTGTGGTTGCTCCAGGCACACAACAACGACCGGTCAAACCAGAAGGCTGCGCCCACGATGAGCTACGTACCGCGGCTGCGCGGGTACCCCTTAACGATACGTGCCGAAGCTGCGACGCGTGGCCTGTGCCGACACACTGCGTCACAGCTTCTGCGAAACTAGCCCTCGATCAGCTCAGTAAGTTCGACCCAGCGCGTTTCGAGCGTGGCGATGGTCTCCTCGAGTTCGGTCAGCTTCGCGCCGAGCTCGCCGAGGCCGGCAAAGTCGGACTGATCGTGGGCGGCGAGCTTCTCATGCTTCTGGGCAATTCGCTCCTGCAGTTTGACGACCTTGCGGTCGATCGAACCGAGCTCCTTCTGGGCGTTCCGCAGTTCGGCGCCGCCGAGCGTGGGGATCTTCTTGCTCGCACCCGAGGCATCCGTCGGTGAACCGGATGCCGGACCGGCGACCGCCTTGCGGCGCACCTCCAGATACTGGTCGACACCGCCTGGCAGGTGACGAAAGCCGCCGTCCATGACCGCATATTGGTTGTCGGTGACGCGCTCGATGAGGTACCGGTCGTGCGAGACGACCAGCAGGGTGCCGGGGAAGGAGTCGAGCAGGTCTTCCATGGCGGCGAGCATGTCGGTGTCGAGGTCGTTGGTGGGCTCGTCGAGGATGAGCACGTTGGGCTCGTCGAGCACGATCAGCAGCAGCTGCAGGCGGCGCTTCTGTCCACCGGAGAGGTCCTTGACCTGGGTCGTGAGCTGGGCGCTCAGAAAGCCCATGCGTTCGAGCATCTGGCCGGGCGTGATCTCCTTGCCGCCGGCCATGTAGCTCGTCTTCTGGCGGCCGATGACGTCGCTCACGCGGTCGTTGCGAATCTCGTCGAGTTCGAACAGCTGCTGGGTGAGCACGGCGACCTTGATGGTCTTGCCGCGCTTCACTGTGCCGGTTGTGGGCTGCAGGGTGCCGGCGACCAGGTTCAGCAGGGTGGACTTGCCGGCACCGTTGACCCCCATGATGCCGGTGCGCTCCCCCGGCGCGATGCGCCAGGTCACGTCGTTGAGCACGGTCTTGTCGCCGAACTTCACGCCGATGTCGATGAGGTCGACGACGTCCTTACCGAGGCGCTGCATGGCCATCGACTGCATCGAGACGGTGTCGCGGGGCGGCGGCTCGTTTTCGATCAGCACGTTGGCGGCATCGATGCGGAACTTGGGCTTCGCGGTGCGGGCCGGGGCGCCGCGGCGCAACCAGGCCAGTTCCTTCTTCATCAGGTTCTGGCGCTTGGATTCGACGACGGAACTCATCCGGTCGCGTTCGACGCGCTGCAGGATGTAGGCGGCGTAGCCTCCCTCGAAGGGCTCGATCAGGCGGTCGTGCACCTCCCAGGTGATGTTGCAGACCTCGTCGAGGAACCACCGGTCGTGGGTGACGACGACGAGTCCACCGCTCTGCGCAGCCCAGCGGGTTTTGAGGTGACCGGCAAGCCAGGAGATGCCCTCCACGTCGAGGTGGTTGGTGGGCTCGTCGAGGAAGATGACGTCGTAGTCGCCGATCAGCACGGCAGCGAGGGCCACCCGGCGGCGCTGGCCACCGGAGAGGTCGTCGACGAGGGCGTCCCACGGGATGTCCCGCACGAGGCCGCCGATGACGTCGCGTACCTTGGCGTCGCCAGCCCAGACGTGTTCTTCGATGCCGCCGACAATGGTGTGGCCGACGGTCTGGCCCGAGGCGAGATCGTCGGACTGGTCGAGCATGCCGATGGTGACGCCGCGACGACGGGTGACGCGGCCCTCGTCGGGTTCCATCCGGCCGGCCAGCAGGCGCATGAGGGTGGACTTGCCGTCGCCGTTCTTGCCGACGACGCCGATGCGGTCGCCTTCGTTGAGGCCGGCGGTGACGCTGTCGAAGATGACGCGGGTGGGAAATTCGAGGTGCAGGGACTCAGCCCCGAGAAGATGTGCCATAGCCTCCGAGTTTACGGCACGCCGATGGGTTAGATGAGGCGGGCGCCGTGCACGGGTCCGGTGGCGCGAACGACCTTCAGGCGGCTGGCGGAGAGCGCGACCTGCAATTCGAGCGCGCTGTCGGCATCCGCTACCAGGAAAGCCACGGTCGGGCCGGAGCCGGAGAGGATGCCGGCGAGGGCGCCGTTCTGTTCGCCGAGCTGCAGCACCTTGCCGAGACCCGGGGCGAGGTGCAACGCGGGGGCCTGCAGGTCGTTGTGCAGCACATCGGCGAGCATGTGCGGGTCGCCGGCGCGCAGCGCCTGCAGCACATTGGCGTCGACGGATGGCTGGTGCTCGGCCGGGAAGATGTCCTGGGCGTGGCGATCGCGGTGCCGGTCGAGCTCCTGGTAGACGCCGGGCGTGGACATGCCAAAGTCGGCGAGGGCGAGCACCCACTGGAACTTGCCCTTGGCCAGGGCGGGGCTCAGCTGGTCGCCGCGGCCGGTGCCGATGGCGGTTCCGCCGGTGAAGGAGAAGGGAACGTCGGCGCCGAGCGTGGCGGCGATGGCGAGCAGCTCGTCCTTGGCGGCGCTCGTGCCCCAGAGGGCGTCGCAGGCGAGCAGGGTGGCTGCCGCATCGGCGGAGCCGCCGCCCATCCCGCCGGCGATCGGTACGTTCTTCTCGATCTCGAGGTGAACGCCGCCTCGATAGCCGGCCTTGCGGGCGAGGGCGCGGGCCGCCTTGATGGCGAGGTTGCTGCCGCCGGTCGTGAGGCCGGAGGTGTCGATGCTGCCGCTGAACTCCACCGAGAAGTCGCTGGCCGCCGTCGCCCGCACCTCTTCGAACAGGGAGACGGCCTGGTACGCGGTCGCGAGGTCGTGGTAGCCGTCTTCCATGACCGCGCCGACCTTGAGGAAGACGTTGATTTTGCCGGGGGCCCGCGCGTGCACGACGGTGGTGGCGGCGGTCGTCATCATGCTTTTAACTTAGCCCAGCCCGTCGGCCCGCACGGACCGTGCGGGCTACGCCGGCGCCCAGACCCGGGCGATGGCGAGAAAGTCGTGCACGGTCAGCTGCTCGCCGCGCGTTGTCGGGTCGATGCCGGCCGCGCTCATCACAGCGGATGCCGCCGCCGAGTCCCCGAGAACGACCGACAACGACTGACGCAGCATCTTGCGCCGCTGCTGAAAAGCGGCGTCGATGAGCGCGAAGGTCTTGAGGCGCAGTTCTTCGGATTCCAGCGGCTGGGGCCGCCGGTCGAAGGCGATGAGGATGGAGTCGACGTTCGGAACCGGCCAGAACACCTGGCGGCTCACCTTGCCCGCGGTGCGAAAATCGCCGTACCAGGCGGCTTTCACGCTCGGGCTGCCGTAGATCTTGTTGCCGGGCGGGGCGGCGAGGCGTTCGCCGACCTCGGCCTGCACCATGACGACACCGGCGCGAATCGACGCGAAGTGTTCGAGCAGGTAGAGCAGCACTGGTACAGAGACGTTGTAGGGCAGGTTGGCGACGAGCCGGGTGGGGTCGCCGGGCAGCTCGGTGATTTTCAGGGCGTCGGCGCGGATGACGGTGAGCCGGGCGCCGGGCTGCATCAGTTCGACGGTGAGCGGCAGCTGCTCGGCGAGGCGGTCGTCGATCTCGACGGCGACGACGCTCGCACCGACCTCGAGCATGCCGAGGGTGAGCGAGCCGAGGCCGGGGCCGACCTCGACGACGGTGTCGCCGGGGGCAACGCGGGCGACCTTGACGATGCGCCGCACGGTATTGCCGTCGATGACGAAATTCTGGCCGAGCTTTTTGGTGGGGTTGACTCCGAGCATCTCGGCGAGGTCGCGGATTTCGGCCGGGCCGAGGAGCGTCTTGACGGCTTTGGCCGCGTCAGCTGCATCGTCGGTCATGCCAGGCCTCCGCGGGGGGTCTGCTCGGGGCGGGGGTCGTCTTCCTGGCTGGCGAAGGCGGCGGTGACCGGTTCGGCGTCCCAGCGGCCGTAGACCAGCTCGGTGTTCGCGGTGATTTGGGCGGAGAGCAGGGAGACATCCGTTTCGAGGTGGGCGGCCATGCCGCGCAGCGTGTTGGGCAGCAGGTAGGGCGCATTGGGCCGGCCGCGGTAGGGCAGGGGGGTGAGGAACGGGGCATCCGTTTCTACCAGCAGCAGGTTGCGGGGGGCGGCGAACAGGGCGGCCCGCAGCATGGACGCGTTCTTGAACGTGACGTTGCCGGCGAAGGACATGTACCAGCCGTGATCGGCGCACAGCCTGGCCATGTCGGCGTCGCCGGAGAAGCAGTGGAAGACGGTGCGCTCGGGGGCGCCGACCCGCAGCAGGGTTTCGATCACGGCCTCGTGGGCGTCGCGGTCGTGGATCTGCAGCGCGAGGTTGCGCTCCTTGGCGATGCGAATGTGCGCTTCGAAGGAGCGAAACTGGGCGGCACGTCCTTCTTCGGGGGTGCGAAAAAAGTCGAGTCCGGTCTCGCCGACCGCGACGACGCGCGGCTGCCCGGCGAGTTCGTTGATCACGGCGAGGGCGTCGTCGAGGGTCCCGGCCGTCTCGAGCGCGGGCGCCTCGTTGGGGTGGATCGCGACGGCGGCGAGCATGCGCGGTTCGATCAGGGCTGCGGCGGCCGACCAGCGTGAGGTTTCAACGTCGCCGCCGACCTGGATCACTCCGCGCACGCCGACGCTCGAGGCGCGGTCAAGCTGTTCCCGGTAGCTGAGCGGATGCTCCCCGTCGCTGATTTCGAGATGGGTGTGGTTGTCGTAGACGGGCACCGTGAGCGGCTCCGGCAGCGGCGGGTAGCTCAGGTCGCGGCCCGCGGTGTTCTCGCGCTTGCGAATAGCACTGCCGTAACCGTCGACGCCGCCGCCGAGGCTGACCAGGGAATCACTAGCCATCGGCCGGCTCCACGATCGATTCGATGCGCGGGAACAACGGCTCGAGCGCGCTGACCTGGACGCCCCCGGTCCACTCCCAGGCGCGGTCGACGCGCTGGTCGGCGAGGGCGCCGTCGCCGCCGAGGGCGGTCCACAGCTTGCCGGTGGCGACCGGAATGACCGGGGACAGCAGCACGGTGAGGGTTCCGAGGCCGCGCACCGCGGTGTGCAGCACGGTGCCGAGGCGTTCGCGGCTGTCCGGGTTCTTGGCCAGCGCCCACGGCTCCTGCAGGGTGATGTAGCCGTTGAGCTCGTCGACGAGCTGCCACACGCTCGCGAGGGCGTCGTGAATGGCGAGGGTCTCGATGAACGATGTGGCGGCATCCGTCACACGCTGTTCGGTGGCCTGGATGGCCAGGTCCTCGGCCGTGAAGGCGCCGGCTGTGCCTTCAGACAGTGCGGGCACAACGCCGTCGCAGTACCGCACGACCATGGCGATCACGCGGGAGGCGAGGTTGCCGAAGCCGTTGGCGAGTTCGGACTGGTAGCGGGCCGAGAGGTCTTCCCAGCTGAACGAGCCGTCCTGCCCGAAGCTGATGGCGCGCATGAAGTAGTAGCGAAAGGCATCGGAGCCGAAGGTGTCGGTGATCTGGCTCGGGGCGATGCCGGTGAGCTTGGACTTGCTCATCTTCTCGCCACCGACCAGCAGCCAGCCGTGGCCGAAGACCTGCTTGGGCACCTCGATACCGGCGGCCATCAGCATGGCCGGCCAGATGACCGCGTGAAAGCGCAGAATGTCCTTGCCGACGATGTGGGTGGCCGGCCAGCGGCTCGCGAACTCCTCGTCGTTCTGGCCATACCCGGCCGCGGTGATGTAGTTCAGCAGCGCGTCGAACCAGACGTAGACGACGTGTGATTCGTCCCACGGCACCTTGATGCCCCAGTCGAAGCTCGAACGCGAGATCGACAGGTCGGACAGGCCGCGCTTGACGAAGGACATGACCTCATTGCGGGCCGCTTCCGGCTGCACGAAATCAGGGTTCTCCTCGTAGAGAGCCAGCAGTTGCTCGGCGAAGGCGCTCATCTTGAAGAAGTAGTTCTTCTCGTGCAGCAGCTCGACCGGCTTGGAGTGGATGGCGCAGACGAGCTGGCCGACGTACTCGCCGGTGCCGTCGACGAGGTCGCTGGTCTGTTTGTATTCCTCGCAGCCGACGCAGTAGTAGCCCTCGTACTCGCCGGTGTAGATGTGGCCCTCGTCGTGCAGGTGCTGCAGGAACTTCTGCGCGTTCACCTCGTGACGTTCGTCGGTGGTGCGGATGAAGTCGTCGTTGGCGATGTTGACGGTTTTAAGCAGCGGCTTCCACGCGGTCTCGACCAGGCGGTCAGCCCATTCCTTCGGCGTGACGCCGTTGGCGATCGCGGTGCGCAGAATCTTCTGGCCGTGTTCGTCCGTGCCGGTGAGCAGCCAGGCGTCATCGCCGGACTGCCGGTGCCAGCGTGCGAGCACGTCGGCGGCCACCTCGGTGTAGGCGTGCCCGATGTGCGGCACATCATTCACGTAGAAAATGGGCGTGGTGATGTAAAAAGAGCCTGCGGACATGCGTTCATCTTATGCGGCGAGCGGACCCTGACGTTTTGTGTTACTCGATGTAGGAGCCCTCCGTGACTGGGCCGGCGGTCGAAAGGTGGTGTCGGTGACCGAACACCGGCGGGAGCGCCTCGCGGTTGGGCGGAACCGGCGGGCGGTTCGGGGCATCCTTGGTGGCCTCGGTCTCGCGCAGGTCGATGCCGTGCACCTTCTGGTGCGGATACTCCACCGGCATCATGCACAGCACGATTTTGCCGTGGGCGTGTCCAGCTTCCAACTCTCGATAGGCGTCCCGCACTCGTTCGAGCGGGTAAATGGCCGCGACGGGAATCACGAGCTGATGGTCGGCGATCAGGCTGGCAATCTTTTGGAGAACGACGGTGTCAGTCGAGTCGACATTCATCAGCACGTTGTCGCCGAGCCGGTTCAGCTCGGCGTCGACGCCGTCTGGCGCGATCCGCTGCAATCGCTCGGCGAATCCTGGACCGTATTCCACCGGGATCACGCCGATTTGGCGGAGGTAATCAAAACTGTCCGGGCTGGCGGTGCCGATGACGCGCGCTCCGCGTCGTTTGGCGAGCTGCGCCGCGATCACGCCGACACCGCCGTGGGCCGCGTGCACGAGCACCGTGCGACCGGGACCGGGGTTTGCACCGGAGACAGCTTGCCAGGCGGTCGCTGCGGCGACATAGAGGCTGCCGGCGATCTCCCAGGGCAAACGCTCTGGCTTGTGAATCACGTTCCCGGCCGGAACGGTGACGAAATTCGCCTGCGAACCGCGCACGGTGTGACCAAGCACCGCGTCGCCGATTTTCCACCCCGTAACGCCCGCTCCGGTGCCTGCGATAAAGCCGGCGAAGTCGCTGCCCTGCCCCGCCGGAAAGTGCGCAGGCCACTCCTTGTCGAGTCGGCCTTCCCGGATGCTGGACTCGCCCGGATTCAGTCCTGCCGCCATGACCTCGACGACTACCTCGCCGACACCAGGTACAGGCGTGGTTATCTCAACCAGATCGAGAACTTCCGGCCCCCCATAGCGGGAGAATTGCACCGAGTGCCACATAAAAACCTCCCGAGGTTAGTCGCAACCGCGCGACTCGCGCTTAGCGAAATTAACGCTGAGGAAGGATCGGGTATTCCGATTTTTTCACGGCAACCTTGCCGGGGCCGGCCTTGGCCTGCAGCGCGTGTTCGTACAGTTGGCGTTTTCCGAGGCCGCTGGCCGCCGACACGTCGGCCGCAGCCTCCTTCAAACGGATGCCGCCCGCCACCAGGTCGAGTACCTCGGCCACACCCATGGCGAGGTCCAGCACCCGAACTTCAGCGCCCGCGACGACGATGCAGATTTCGCCGCGCACGCCCGCCGCCGCCCACTCGGCCAGCTCTGCCGCCGTGCCACGCTTGACCTCTTCGAAGAACTTCGTCAGTTCCCGGCAGACCACGACGCGGCGGTCGTCGCCGAGCGTGGCGGCGAGGTCGGTCAGCGAATCGGCCAGACGGTTGGGCGATTCGAAGAACACCATGGTGCGGCGTTCGGCGGCGAGGTCACGCAGCAGCTTGACCCGTTCGCCGTGCTTTCGCGGCAGGAACCCTTCGAAGGTGAACCGGTCGGTCGGCAGCCCGGAGACGGCGAGTGCGGTCAGTACGGCGGACGGACCGGGCAGGGCGGTGACCTGCACGCCGGCCGCCACCGCGGCATCCACCAGATGAAAGCCAGGATCGGACACGGTCGGCATTCCGGCGTCGCTCAGCACCAGGATGTCCACGTCGCGGGCCAGTTCCACGAGTTCGGCCGCCTTACCGCGTTCGTTGTGGTCGTGCAGGGCGATGAGCCTGGGCCGGTTCTCGATACCGAGGGCTTTGAGCAGGTGCACGGTGACGCGGGTGTCCTCGGCGGCCACGATGGTGATGGTCGTCAGGGTCTCGATCAGGCGCCGGGAGGCGTCGCCGAGGTTTCCGATCGGGGTGGCAGCAAGGATGATCATGGGTCCAGTCTCGCAGTCGCTGCTCAGTACGATGGTCAGGTGCTGGCAACTAGTCGATGGGTTCACTGGATTCGCTGGATGCACTGGATGCACTGGATTCGCTGGATGCACTGGGGCGCGCCCCTCCTCGTGGTCCTGCTGGCCGCCGGCTTACGTCTGTGGAACCTCGGCATACCGCATGCGCTCGTGTTCGACGAGACCTTCTATGTGAAGGATGCCTGGAGCCTGTTCAACAACGGCTACGAGTCCACCTGGCCGGCCGACGCCAATCCCCTGTTCGAGGCCGGGCAGACCGACATCTTCACGACGGATCCCTCGTTCGTGGTGCATCCGCCGCTCGGCAAGTGGCTCATCGCACTCGGCATGAACCTGCTCGGCCCCGGCAACCCGTGGGGCTGGCGCCTGGCGACCGCCGTGGTCGGGGTGCTCGCGGTCGTGCTCATCATGCTCGTGGCCCGCCAGTTGTTTCGGTCGCGGCTGCTCGCCCTGATCGCCGGTTTTCTGCTCGCCATCGACGGCCACGCCATCGTCATGAGCCGCGTGGCCCTGCTCGACAACTTCGTCATGTTCTTCGCCCTGCTCGGGGTCGCCGCCATTTTGCTGGACCGGCAGTGGCACGAGACCCGCCTGGCCAGCCGACTGGCCGGCCTGGTCGAACCGGGCTGGGGCCCCACCCTGTGGTGGCGCCCCTGGCTGCTCTGTGCCGGCCTGGCCTTCGGGCTGACCAGCTCCGTAAAATGGTCGGGATTGTATTTTCTGGCCGCCTTCGGCATCTATCTCGTCGTCGTCGACGCGCTCGCCCGGCGCCGGCACGGGGTGTCTTTCTGGGTCAGTGCCGCCATTCTCAAGCAGGCCCCTGCAACCTTTCTGCTCTTGGTGCCGGTGGCGGTCACCACGTTCCTGGTGTCGTGGACGGGCTGGTTTGTCACCCGCGGCGGGTATTACCGGGAGTGGGCCGATGGGGCCGACGCAGCCTGGACCGGGCCGCTCGCCTGGGTTCCGAACACCTTGCAGAGTTTCTGGCACTACCAGGCGGCCGCGTACACCTATCACGTGGGGCTGGCCACGCCCCATCCGTACCAGGCCAATCCGTTGACCTGGCTATTCATGATTCGGCCGACCAGCATGTACTACCAGGGGTCGAGCCAGGGCGAATTCGGCTGCCAGTTTCAGAGCTGCTCGGAGGCCATCACCTCGGTCGGCAACCCGCTCATCTGGTGGGCGGCAACGGCTGCGCTGTTCTACCTGGTCTATCGGCTCGCGCGATATCGGGAGTGGCGGGTCGGCTTCATTCTGATGGGCATGGTCGCCGGCTATCTGCCCTGGCTGATGTATTTGAATCGCACGGTCTTCCAGTTCTACACGATCGCCTTCGAGCCCTACCTGTTGCTGGGCCTCACCTGTGTCATCGGGCTGCTCCTGGGGCGAATTCCCGATCAGGCGCGGCCCGAGCGTCGACACTCAGCACATTCGCAGGTGTACGAATATGACCGCCCGTCGAGTGCCGGAGCCCTCGCAGCCGTGACCGTCGGGCTGGGGGTCGCGCTCCTGCTGACCGCATTCTTCTTCCCCGTGTGGACCGGAATGCGGACTCCGTTCGCGTTTTGGCAGCTCCACATATGGATGCCAAGTTGGCGATAGATCGGTCGAATACATTCCATTTTTGGCATATAATCACTGGGAAACGCGTGTGAATTGGGCACGATGGCGGGCTTCACGAACGTAGACTGACGCCTATCTGCTTTACGAGTAATTGCTCACGTCCCGGCTGAGAAGTCCCGATCCACTAAGGCCTCATGTCGGAAGCACTAGCCGCACCCTCGGTCCGCATCATCAGGACCCGGCCGGGTGGAGACACGAAGAACCCCACTACCGAATATTCGGCACTCTTGCACACCGTGCGTAATCTTGGCCTTCTCGGCCGTCGCACCGGCTTCTACTGGATAGTCTTCTCCATCCTCGTGGCGGCCACCCTCGGCGCTGCAGCTGGTTTCGTTCTGCTCGGTGACACCTGGTACCAGCTGATCATCGCTGGCGCACTCGGCCTCATCTTCACCCAGTTCGCTTTCTTGGCCCACGAAGCCTCGCACCGCGCCGTGTTCACCTCCGGCAAGGCCAACGACCGGGCCGGCCGCGTCCTGGCGAACCTCTTCGTCGGCATCAGCTACGCCTGGTGGATGACCAAGCACAGCCGTCACCACGCCCAGCCGAACGTCATCGGCAAGGACCCGGACATCGAGCCCGACTTCATCGTGTTCCGCGAAGAAGACGCCGCGAAGGTGAGCCGGATTGGCGCCATCGTCACCCGCAAGCAGGGCTATTTCTTCTTCCCTCTGCTCATGTTCGAAGGCATCAACCTGCACATCCAGGGTTTCAAGACCGTCTTCGGCAAGAACAAGGTCAGCGAACGCTGGGTCGAGATCACCATGCTCGTCACCCGCCTCACCGCCTACTTCGCCGTGATCTTCTACTTCCTGCCGCTCGGCATGGCCTTCGCCTTCATCGGCGTGCAGATGGCCGTCTTCGGTGTCTACATGGGGGCATCATTCGCTCCCAACCACAAGGGGATGCCGCAGCTTCCGGCCGAAAGCAAGGTCGACTTTCTGCGTCGCCAGGTGCTCACCAGCCGCAACATTCGCGGTGGCACCTTCATCGACACTTACATGGGTGGCCTCAACTACCAGATCGAGCACCATCTGTTTCCGAACATGGCCCGGCCGCACCTGCGCAAGGCGCAAGAGATCGCCAAGGAATACTGCCTGACGCACGACGTGAAGTACACCGAAACCGGTGTCTTCGAGAGCTACGGCATCGTCATCGCCTACCTCAACAAGGTCGGCCTCGCGGCGCGTGACCCCTTCGATTGCCCGATGGTGCAGCGCTTCCGCACGCACTAGAAGCACGGTGTGCGCCAGTGGACCTGTCGGGTAACGCCCCGCACCTCACGGTGCGGGGCGTTGTCGCATTGAGCACCCTCGCGTGCGGGTGCCGTACCATGAGGGCGTGACTGCGTACGTCTCAGCCCTGGACCTGTTTTCCATTGGAATCGGCCCGTCCAGTTCCCACACGGTGGGTCCGATGCGCGCTGCCCGCGTGTTCGCTGAAGACCTCGTGGCGACCGGCCGCCTGAATGAGGTGGGGCGCATCCGCTGTTCTCTGTTTGGATCTCTGGGTTCCACCGGTCTGGGCCACGGCACCCCGGATGCCGTACTCGCCGGCCTGACCGGACTCCGCCCGGAAACCTGCGACCCCGACGAGGTGCGCGCCGCCTGGTCCGGCCTCACGGATGGAGCCACCCTCACCCTGCTCGGCGGTCATACCATTCCAATCAGCACGAGCGACGTACGATTCGAGCCGCGCACCCGACTGCCGGGGCACCCCAACGCCCTCACGCTCACCGCCTGGCCGACCGACAGTGCAGCGACGGACGATTCATGGACTGGCGCCCCGCTGCTCGAGGAGACGTTCTACTCGATCGGCGGCGGTTTCATCCGCCGGGGCACCGAGCGCTCGAGCGCCCAAACCCGCGTCGCCCAGCCGCTCCCCTACGATTCCAGCGCCGAGCTGCTCGCCCTGTGCGACGCCCACGACCTCGCGATCTGCGAGGTCGCCCGCCGCAACGAAGAGGCCATCCACGGCGCCGCAGCGCTCAATGCAGGGCTCGACGCCATCTGGGAGGCCATGCACACCTGCGTGCAAGCCGGACTCACCGCCACGGGCGTGCTGCCGGGCGGCCTCAAGGTCAAGCGTCGAGCCGCCGCGGTACGTATGCGCCTGGAGGAATATGACGTCCAGCCACTGCGCGATCACGATACCTCAACCGAATGGCTGCATGCGTTCGCGCTCGCGGTGAACGAGGAGAATGCGGCCGGCGGCCGGGTCGTCACCGCGCCGACCAACGGGGCGGCCGGCATCATCCCGGCAGTCGGCCACTACTATCTGCGTTTCGTTCCCGGAGCGGATGCGGCGGGCATCCGTCGCTATCTGCTCACGGCCGTCGCGATCGGCTCGCTGGTGAAGGCCAACGCGTCGATCTCCGGGGCGGAGGGCGGCTGCCAGGCCGAGGTGGGCGCCGCCTGCGCGATGGCCTCCGGCGCGCTCTGTGCCGTGCTCGGCGGCACCCCCCGGCAGGTCGAGAATGCGGCCGAGATCGCCATGGAACACCACCTCGGGCTGACCTGCGATCCGGTCGGCGGCCTCGTGCAGGTGCCCTGCATCGAGCGCAACGCGATCGCCTCGTCGACCGCCGTGTCAGCGGCCCGGCTGGCGCTCCACGGCGACGGCACCCACCTGGTCTCGCTCGACACCGTCATTGAAACGATGCGGCAGACCGGGCTCGACATGATGACGAAGTACAAGGAAACCAGCGAGGGCGGGCTCGCGGTGAACGTCATCGAGTGCTGACCCGCCACCTGAACGGGGGTAGCCCGCATGGTTGTTGCGCCACCTTGTCGGCCTAAGCTGGCTGAACGCGTGCATCGACGAGGTCGCCGTGCGCCTTTGAGAAAGGCTTGAACCATTCGCAGCTCACTCGCACGCCGCCCTTGGGGCATCATCGTTGCCGCTCTCCTGCTCGTGACGGTGGCCGGTTGTGCCGGCGAACCGGCCCCGGCCGTCACGGTGACCATCACGCCGACCGTCACCCCCACGCCGACACCGAGTCCGACGCCGACACCCACGCCGACTCCTACCGAGGAGGCGGCGCTCATCCCGAATCCACAGGTGCCCGACCTGGTTCCCAACGCGGAGCCGGTGCCGCTGCCGCAGGGACCGGCCGCGGACCTCGGCAGCACCCCGGGAGCCCGCGGCACCACGACCGCTGACGGGGCCGGAGCCCTGCTCACTTACACGGTCGTCGAGGGCGACGCGTTCTTCGACATCGCGCAACGATTCAACGTTCCGGTGCAGCTGATGCTGACCATGAACCCCTCGGTGCCCGGGCTCGGCGAGAACATCTACATCAAGCAGATCATCAACCTGGACTGGACCACCACTCGGTAGCCGGTTGAGTGGAGGGCTAGCGCGTCTGTGTGTCGCCGGATGACTCACACCGGCACCGGTTCCTCCCCGTGTCGGAGGCCCCCGCTAGCCTTGGACCATGAGCGCACCCGTTCCGTCCTCGCCCGCCGTGTCCAGCCCCGCCGCGTCTAGCCCCGTCGTGTCTAGCCCCGTCGTGTCTAGCCCCGTTGTCTCCACTCAATGGCTGGCCGACCACCTCGGTTCCGACAACCTGGTCGTTCTCGACGCCACGGTGTTCGCCCTGGCCCCGTCCTCGACCGAAGCCGGCGCGGCTGGGCCACGCTACCTCAGCGGGCGTGACGATTACCTCACCAAGGGACACATTCCCGGCGCCGTGTTCGCCGACCTGTTCGACGTCTTCTCCGACCCGGCCGGTGACTACGATTTCTCCCGGCCGAGCGCAGAGCTGTTTGAGGCGGCTGCGGCATCCGTCGGTATCGACAACGGCACGACCGTCGTCGTCTACGACGCCGTGGTCGGCCAGTGGGCAGCGCGCATCTGGTGGCTTTTCCGCTCGTTCGGCTACGACGACGTCGCCGTACTCGACGGCGGTCTCACCAAGTGGCACGCCGAGACACGTCCGTTCGCCACCGGCGGCACGCGCCCGCGGAACGCCGGCGGTTTTGTGGCCAAGCCACGCCCCGAACTGTGGGTCGACAAGAGTTTCGTCGAGTCGATCGTTGCCGGTAAAGCGGATGCCGCCCTCGTCTGCTCGCTGCCGCCGGCGGAATTCGCCGGAACGGCCGGGTCACGCCCGCGCGCCGGGCACATCCCCGGCAGCATCAGCCTGCCGGCGGGCGCGCTCGTCGACCCCGCCACCAATGCGTTCCTGCGCGGGGACCGGCTCACCGCCACGATCGCCCCGGCTGTCGCGGCCGTCGGGTCATCCGGGCACCTGGTGACCTACTGCGGCGGCGGTATCGCCGCGGCCGCGAGCGCCCTCGCGCTCGTCCGCGCCGGTAACGAACACGTGTCGATCTACGACGGCTCGCTCAACGAGTGGGCCGCCGACGCCTCGGCTCCGTTAAGCGCGCCCGGCCGGTAGCTGACAACAGCTGAGCGCGCTACAGCCGATTCACCCCGGTCACGCGCACGACCGCCGCGCCGAGCTCGTCGGAGTCGGCGAGGTTCACACTCGCGCTGATCCCCCAATCGTGGTCGCCGGCCGGATCGTCGAGAATCTGCCGCACCGTCCACTCCTCGGCACCCTCTTCGATCATCAGCAGGTCGGAGCTGCGCGCGTTGCCGCCGGTGAGCAGCTCATCGTGCTCGGCGAAGTAGCCGTCCATGGCATCGGCCCAGACATCGGCCGAGTAGCCGTGCTCCCGGTCGAGTTCGCCGAGCTCGTCGTAGTGCTCGAGCGCGGCCAGCTGCACCCGACGGAACAGTTCGTTGCGTACCAGGATGCGAAAGGCGCGCACGTTGGTGGTGAGTCGACGCGGGGGCGGCGGCAGAATGGCGTGCGCTTCGGCCTCGTGCGCGGCGAGGTCGGGGTGCAGCAGTTCTTCCCACTCGTCGAGCAGGCTCGAGTCCACCTGGCGCACGAGTTCGCCGAGCCACTCGATGAGATCGAGCAGGTCTTCGTTCTTGGCTTCGTCGGGGATGGTCTGCCGCGCCGCCCGATAGGCGTCGGAGAGATAGCGCAGCACGACACCCTCGCTGCGGGCAAGTTTGTAGAAGGCGATGAACTCGCCAAACGACATGGCCCGCTCATACATATCCCGTACAACGGCCTTGGGCCGCAGTTCGAAGTCGGCGATCCACGGCTGGGAGGCCTTGTACGTGTCGAAGGTGTAGTTCAGCAGCTCTTCGAGCGGCTTAGGATGCGTGATCTCCTCGAGCAGCGCCATCCGCTCGTCGTATTCGATGCCCTCACGCTTCATCGCGTTCACGGCCTCACCCCTGGCGGCGAATTGCTGCCCCATGAGTACCGGCCGGGGGTCATCGAGGGTCGACTCCAGAACCGAGATCATGTCGAGCGAGTAGGTGGGCGATTCCGGGTCGAGCAGCTCGAAAGCGGCCAGGGCGAACGGTGAGAGCGGCTGGTTCAGCGCGAAGTTCGCCTGCAGGTCAACGGTCAAGCGGATGTTAATACGGTCGTTGAGCTTGTCGAAACGCTGCTCCACAATGCCCGCCTCGCGCAGGGTCTTGTAGATGCCCAGCGCACGCCGGGCCAGCACCAGCTGGCGCCGCCACGGTTCGTGGTTGTCGAACACGAGCGAGTGCACGTGGGCGAAGGCGTCGCCGCCGCGCCCGATCACGTTGATCAGCATCGCCGCGGTCATCTGCATGCTCGACGACAGGGTTTCGGGCTCGGCATCGACCAGGCGGCGAAAGCTCGGTTCGCCCCAGGACACGAAGCCGTCCGGCGCCTTCTTCCGCACGATTTTGCGCTTCTTCTTCGGGTCATCGCCGGCCTTCTCGATGGCCTTGAGGTTGTCGCTCTCATGTTCCGGCGCCTGGATGACCACGGTGCCCGCCGTGTCGTAGCCGGCCCGCCCGGCCCGTCCGGCGATCTGGTGAAACTCGCGCACGTTCACCTGGCGCATTTTCACGCCGTCATATTTGGTCAGGGCGGTGAATAGCACGGTGCGGATGGGCACGTTGATACCGACGCCGAGGGTGTCGGTGCCGCAGATCACGCGCAGGTAGCCGCGCTGGGCGAGCTGCTCCACCAGCCGGCGGTACTTCGGCAGCATGCCGGCGTGGTGCACACCAATACCCATGCGAATGAGCCGGGACAGGGTCTTGCCGAAACTCGTCGTGAACCGAAACTCGCCGATCAGCTCGGCGATGACGTCGCGCTGTTCGCGGGTGGCCACCTTCGCGCTCGCGAGCGCCTGCGCGCGTTCGAGGGCTGCGGCCTGGGAGAAGTGCACGATATACACCGGCGCTTTGTCGGTATGCAGCAGTTCCTCCACCGTTTCGTGCACCGGCGTCTGCTCGTAGTAATAGCTCAGCGGAACCGGACGCTCCACCCCGGTGACCACGGCCGTGGGCCGCCCGGTGCGCCGGGTGAGGTCATCGCTGATGAATTTCACGTCGCCGAGGGTGGCCGACATGAGGATGAACTGCACCCGAGGAAGCAGCAACAGCGGCACCTGCCAGGCCCAGCCACGTTCCGGGTCTCCGTAGAAGTGGAATTCGTCCATCACGACGAGGTCGACCTCGGTGTTCTCGCCGTTCCGCAGCGCGAGGTTGGCCAGAATCTCGGCGGTGCAGCAGATGATCGGGGCATCGGCGTTGACGCTCGAGTCGCCGGTCATCATGCCGACGTTTTCGGCACCGAAGGTTTCGACCAGCGAGAAGAACTTCTCACTCACGAGGGCCTTGATCGGCGCGGTGTAGAAGCTGCGCTTGCCGGCCGAGAGCGCCGCAAAGTGCGCACCGACGGCCACGAGCGACTTGCCGGTTCCGGTCGGGGTGCTCAAAATGAGGTTGGCACCCGAGACGATCTCGATGACCGCCTCTTCCTGCGCCGGGTAGAGCGTCAGCCCCTGCTCGGTCGCCCAGCTTTCGAAGGCCTCGAAGAGCACGTCGGGGTCGGTTTCGTTTTCGAGGCGTTCAAGCACAGACATAGTCCCTCAAGACTGCACTACCGAAGCAGCAAGATGTGACGGATGTCTGACGAAACCGCCTCGACGTCCCCGCCGGGTGGTAATCCCAGCCGCCGGTTCTAGGCTGGCAACATGGCCTCCCCCATTACCGTGAGCACCCCGACCCGGCGGCACGCCCCCGTGGTGCGGCGGTTCTGGCGGCCGGCGGCCGCCGGTCTTGCCGCCGCCATCGCGGGACTCGGCCTGGCCGAATTGACCGCCGCGTGGCTCGCCCCCGGCGCGAGCCCGGTACTCACCGTCGGCGCCCTCATCATCGATATTGTTCCGCCCGCCGTCAAGGAACTCGTCATCGGCCTGTTCGGCACGGCCGACAAGATCGTGCTGATCGTGACCATCGTGCTCGTGCTGCTTCTGGTCGCGGCCCTCGCCGGCATCCTCGAGAGTCGACGCCCGCCGTTCGGCCGCCTGCTGGTGGTACTCATCGGCGGGATCGCCCTGTTCGCGGCGCTCTCCCGTTCCAGCGCCTCGACCCTCGACGCCGTGCCCGCCGTCGTCGCCATGGGCGCCGCGGCCATCGCGCTCACTTTTCTCTGCACCCGGCTGCCGAGTCCCCCGGCACCGGCCGAGGCTGCGCCCGGCCCCGACCGCCGCCGCTTCCTCGTCTACACCGGCATAACCGCGGGCATCGGCGTGCTCGCCCTCGCCGGCGGCCAGCTCAGCGCCGCAGCAACCAGGGCAGCGGATGCCGCGCGCGCCTTATTCACCCTGCCCGCAGCATCCGTTCGCCAGGCCGCGATACCGGCCGGAGCGAGCCTCGACGTGCCGGGCATCACCCCGCTGATCACCCCGAACGCCGACTTCTACCGCATCGATACCGCCCTGAGCGTGCCGCGCATCGACCCGCGCGAGTGGCGGCTGAGAATCACCGGAATGGTCGAGAACGAGGTCGAGATCGATTTCGCCGAGCTACTGGCCCTGCCGCTCGAAGAGAGCACGACCACCCTGGCCTGCGTGTCGAACTATGTGGGGGGCGACCTGATCGGCAACGCCACCTGGCTCGGCTACCCGATCCGCGAGCTGCTGGCCCGCGCCAAACCCACGAGCGGCGCCGACATGGTGCTCTCCACGAGCCAGGACGGCTTCACCGCCGGCACCCCGATCGAGGCGCTCACCGACGGGCGCAACGCCATCCTCGCCGTCGGCATGAACGGTGAACCACTCCCCCTCGAGCATGGCTACCCGGTGCGCATGGTCGTGCCAGGCCTGTACGGCTACGTCTCAGCCACGAAATGGGTCGTCGAGCTCAAGCTCACCCGATTCGACCAGGAGCAGGGCTACTGGACTCCGCGCGGCTGGTCCGAGCTGGGACCGGTCAAGCTCTCCTCGCGCATCGACGTGCCCCGCGAGGGCACCACGGTTCCCGCCGGCTCCGTTGTCATCGCCGGTGTCGCCTGGTCGCAGCACGTGGGGATCAGCGCGGTCGCCGTGCAGATCGACGACGGCCCGTGGCGAGACGCCACCCTCGCCGACGCGATCTCGGTCGACACCTGGCGGCAGTGGGCCTACACCTGGGACGACGCGAGCGCCGGCGACCACACCGTCAGGGTGCGGGCAACGGATGCCGTCGGCCTCGTTCAGACGTCAGCCACCGCCGACGTCGCCCCCGACGGCGCCACCGGGCTGCACGAGATTTCGGTGTCCGTCTCGGGATGACCCGAGTCAGTTGCCCTCGTAGGCGGCGCGCAGCCAGCCGAGCAGCTCGTCGTCGACGTCGGCGAGGCTGGTGGTCACCGACACCTTGTGGGTGCACATCCCGCCGGCCAGCAGC
The DNA here is from genome assembly GCF_004402535.1 of Cryobacterium glaciale. GTDB lineage: Bacteria > Actinomycetota > Actinomycetes > Actinomycetales > Microbacteriaceae > Cryobacterium > Cryobacterium glaciale. The sequence continues at coordinate 260,583 of NZ_SOEY01000028.1, forward strand.
AGGCGGTCGGTGGGCGCGGCATCCGCCAGATTGATGCCCAACTGCAGGCGCATGGCGCTCGCCGGTTCGATCAGGAGGTGCGCCGGTGCGTGGGAGTTCTACTCCCGCGCACCGGCGCACCTCGAGCACGACCCGACGCCGGTGGTTAGCCGTTAGCGCCGCTCGTGTTGATGACGCCGTTCACGCCGGCCGGGAAGAACCCGCCAGAGCGCACCGGCGCCGCGTTGAGATAGGTGATATTGAGCACCTGGGCGGCGCTACGGCTGAAGGCCAGGCCGTTGGCGTCGGTCGGCACGAGGTTGGCCTTCGAAGCGTTGCCGATGCCCTGGTCGAGGTCGGTCGGGCCGTCGACGGCGTCGCGCACGTCAGAGATGGCCTGCGCGGTCGTGTAGACCGAGGGCAGTGCGATCCCGAGCGCGTAGAGCGTGCTGCGGATGACCCCGGCGTGGTAGGCCTCGACAGCGAGCAGGCCGGCGGCCGCCTCCAGGAACGTCTTGTTCGAGATCAGCGGAGCCGCGCCCTTGTAGGCGGTTACTCCGACATCTTCGAAGATGAACGCCCCGAACAGAAAGTTCGCCTCGTTGGCGTACACGTCGAACTTCTGCCCCGGCTTGACCAGCCCGGCCGCCTGGGCGGCCGCAGTGAAGCTCGCGTCGAGGTTGATCTTCGGGCGAGATACCTTTGCGCTGCCCAGTGCGGACCGCAGGAAGGCCACGTGGGCCTTCTCGTCGGCGGCGATTTCATCGGCGTACTTCTTGATGATCCCGGTTTTGAAGTTCACCATGCGTCCACCGGTCACACCGCCGCGGGTGCCGGTTCCCGTGGTCATGTTGTCGGGCAGCCCGCTCCCGGTCGTGGCGCGCAGGTAGAACTCGGCCTCGAGGTATTCGAGGTTGAGTGCGAAGTTCAAGATGGCCGCGTCACTCGGTGCTCCTGCCGGCGCCTCGGACGCCTCTGCGGCCAATGCCGGCCCGCCGGTGGCGAGCATCGCTGCTCCTACACCGAAGCCAGCCACACCAGCCGCGCGCAGAAAGTTGCGGCGGTCCGAAGAATTCTCCGCGCTACGGTTGATGGCGTTGGTAATGAAACCCTGATCGAACATCCTTGTTCTCCTGACGTTGTATGAATGTGTCGGGCATGTCTGAAAAGACGTCGTCAACGTACCCGCAGTAAGCAATCGTTCGAAAGGCTGGACACGGCACGTAAGCAAATGATAAGAAATTTTCTCACTTTTTCGCGGACAGCGGCGGGTTAGAGCAGGAGGCCGTCGACACCGACCGGGGGCAGGCGCCGGGCGGCGCGACGATCGTGCAGCACCGCGATGCCGTACGCGGCGAAGTAGAGCACCACCATGGGAACGGCCAGCAGGAACATCGACACGACGTCGGCCGCCGGCGTCGCGATCGCGGTGAACAGGACGATCACCAGTATCGCCACCCGCCAGGACTTGATGATGGAGCGGGCGCTGATCACACCGGCAAAGTTCAGCAGCACGACGAACACCGGAAGCACGAACGCGATTCCAATGGCGATCATGAGTTTGAGCACGAAATCGAAATAGTTCTGCGCGTTGATGAGCGCGGCATCCTGTTGCGGCGCGAAACTCGTCATGAGTTCGACCACGTGCGGCAGCACATACCAGCCCGCAGCACACCCGGCCAGGAACAGCGGCACGGCGGTGAAGAAGAAGCCGAAGGTGTATTGCTTCTCCTTGCGGGTGAGCCCGGGGGTGAAAAAAGCAAAGATCTGATACAGCCACACCGGGCTCGACACGATCAAGCCCACATAGAACGAAATGCGCAGCTTGAGGTCGAACGCACTCGTGATATCGGGATAGTTGATCTGCGCATTGCGGTTTTGGGCGCGCACGATCGCGTAGATCGGCTCGCGCAGGCCGTCCCAGACGAGGCCAGACAGGAACCAGCCGGCGATCGCGCCGACCAGGATGCCGAGTGCCGCCAGAAAGAGGCGCTTGCGCAACTCCAGCAGGTGCTGGCCGAGCGACATCGTGCTCTTATCGCGGTGCACGCCCTGCACGACCATCTGGTCTACGCCTTCGGGTTCGGGGGGCCGCTCGAGTCGGTACCGGCATCCGTGCTGTCATCCGTGCCGGCGCGGTTGGACTCGGTGCGGTCCGGTGTGATCTCACTCTTGAAGATCTTCATCGACTGGCCGAGACTGCGGGCCAGCCCCGGCAGCTTCGGAGCGCCGAACAACAGCAGGATCACGACGAGAATGACCAGAAAATGCCAGCCGGTCAGGTTTTGAAGCATGCGAATTCTCCCTTGAATCATGTCGGTCGTGCAGCAGTGTAACCGCCGCACCGCCGACACAACCGGGTCAGTCTCAGCATTTACTACGGCTGTAAGCTTTTCTCGAGAAAAGCCTGAGACGGATGCCTACCCGGCGGCGGGTTCCGCCGCCCGGAAGCGCTCGAGAACGTCGCCAATGCGCACCCTGCAGCCGCCGCATCCGGTACCGGCTCGGGTGGCCGCGCCGATGCAGGCAACGGTGGTGTTGCCGGCTGCGGCCGACTCGGCAATGGCTCCGACGGTAACCCCGTTACACCAGCACACGGTCGCATCGAGCGCGAACGCACTGCCGGCGGAGGGCTCGTAGTCCGGTCCGTCGTAGCGCAGCAGCACCGAGCGATCGGCCGGCAGTTCGCTGCCGCGCTCGAACAGCAGGGTCAGCTCGGCAGCTGTGCGCGGCATCCCGACGCAGACGAAGCCTTCGAGGATGCCCTTGCGGGTGACCATTTTCACGTAGCGACCGTGTTCCGGATCGGCCCACTGCGCTACCCGCAGCGGCGCGACGGCGCATCCCGCCGCATGATCGTCGGCTGCCGGTTCATCAACTGTGCGATCCCACGGGTCGGCGGCGGTGTTGCCGACCGACACGACGTCGATGCCGTCTGCCTTGAGCATGACCACGGCTGAGGCAGAGACCGCGAGGTCCGGGGTCTGGCCGCGACCCAGCACCTCCGCGGCGAACCGCGCGGCGAGCCAGTCGGCCTGGCGCCAGCCCGGCCCGATCAGGCCGCTCGGCCCGCCGGCCGGAAGGGCTGTGGAATCGCCGGCCTGGGGCGCCGCGGCCACGTGCGCGCAGTCGCCGATCGCGTAGATCTGCGGGTCATTCCAGCTCTGCAGGTTGTCGTCGACCAGGATTCCGGTCGATACCGGCAGCCCGGCCAACTGCGCAAGCTCGGTACGGGCGCCGACGCCGCAGGAGAGCAGCAGCAGGTCGCCGTGGATCTGTTTGCCGTCGGCGCAGATCAGGGCGTCGAACCGGTCGACCCCGTCGTCGTCCTGGTGAAAGATCAGGCTCTCGGCGCGGGAGTGGTTGACCATGGTCACGCCGGCTCGCCGGGCGCTCTGCGCGAGCACGCTGCCGCCGCCGCGGTCGAGGTTTCGGGCCATCGGAATTTCACCGTGGTAGACGACGCAGGCCTGTGCACCGGCGCTCGCAGCGGCGAGCGCGATCTCCATGCCGAGCACACCGGCGCCGAGCACCACGATGCGGGATCCGGCCGTGACGGCAGCGAGCACCCGTTCCGCATCGTCGAGGTCACGCAGCACGGTGACCCCGCGCGGGAGCGAGGCGCCGCTCGTGTCGAGGGTGGCGGCATCCGCTGCGGGCATCATTCGGCCGCGACGCACCCGGGTGACACCGTCAAGGGTAGGGATGTTGGCGCGTGCACCGGTGGCGAGCACCAGCCGGTCGTAGGGCAGCAGGGTGCCGTCACTGAGGGAGACCACCCGGCGGCTGCGGAGGATGGCCGTGACGCTCACGCCGCGGCGCAGGTGCACGCCGGCTTCGCGGGCCGTGAGGGTGTCGGTGATTTCGAGGCTGTCCCGGGCGATATGGCCGACCGCGTATTCGGCGATGAGCACCCGGTTGTAGGCGTCGGCGCTCTCGGCCCCGACCACGGTGAGCGTGGCGGCGCCCTGACGCACGAGCGGCAGCAGTTCTTCGACGAAACGGGCTCCGACCGGGCCGTAGCCGACCAGCACAATGCGCTCGGGATGGGGTCGCTCAGACATCGGCGCCTGCTTTCACGAGTGCACGCACTCGAACGGTGGTCTTCTTGAATTCGGGCATGCCGCTGATCGGATCGGTCTCGTCGTCGGTCAGCAGGTTAGCGCGCTGGTCGCCACTGAAGTGGAACGGCAGGAAGACCGTGTCCAAGCGGATGTCCGTGCTCACCTGGGCCCGGCAGCGCACCGTGCCGCGGTCGTTGCTGACCTCGACCCAGGCCTCGTCGCTGATGCCGAGCTGCTCGGCAGTGGCCGGGTGCAGCTGCAGGCGGGCGTCGGGCTGGGCGTCGGAGAGCTCCCGCACCCGCCGGGTCTGGGTGCCGCTCTGGTAATGCTCGAGCAGACGGCCGGTGATCAGGGTCAGCGTGCCGCCGACCTGGGCGGGCGTGCCGAGACGTCGTGCCGTGACGGCCACCAGGCGGGCCAGGCCGTCGGGGTGGGCGAACCTGTCGAGAAACAGTCGGGGCGTACCGGTCGACCCGACCGGGTACGGCCAGAAGGCCGGTTCCTCGGTGTCGAGCAGGGCATAGCTCAGGCCGGAATAGTCGGCCAGGCCGCCCTCCGACGCCCGGCAGAGTTCGTCGAACACCTCGCTGGCCTGGGCGCTGAAGGTACCAGCGGAGCCCAGCCGGCGGGCCAGCTCCTGCCAGATCCACAGTTCGCTGCGCACGCCGTTTGGCGCGTCGACGGCACGGCGGCGACGGATCACGCGCCCCTCGAGCGAGGTCATCGTGCCTTCTTCCTCTGCCCACTGGGTCACGGGCAGGACGACGTCGGCGAGCACCGCGGTTTCGGAGAAGAAGAAGTCGGCCACGACCAGAAAGTCGAGGGTTTTCAGGGCGGCACGCACCCGGTCGGCGTTCGGCGCGGAGACGACGACGTTAGAACCGTGCACGAGCAGGCAGCGGATGCCGCCCGGCTCCCCCAACGCGCTCAGCAGCTCGACTGCGGGCAGGCCGACGCCGGGCAGGCTGTCGGGGTCGACACCCCAGACCCCGGCGACGTGGGCACGGGCGGTGGGGTCGGAGATCTTGCGGTAGCCGGGCAGCTGGTCGCACTTCTGCCCGTGTTCGCGACCGCCCTGCCCGTTGCCCTGGCCGGTGAGGGTGCCATAGCCGGAGTGCGTCGTGCCGACGAGGCCGAGCAGGAGGCTGAGATTGATTGCCGCGGTGGCCGTGTCGGTGCCGTCGGCATGCTGTTCGACGCCGCGTCCGGTGAGGATATAGGTGCCGTTACCGGTCGCTTTTCCGCGTGCAGCCCCGGCCGCGAGGCGGCGGGCCAGTTCGCGCAGCTGCCAGACCGGAACGCCGGTGTGTTCCTGCACTCTGGTCGGCCACCACTGGCTCACGCTCCGGCGCACCGCGTCGAACCCGGTGGTGCGGGCTTCGAGGTAATCCAGGTCGGCGAGCTTCTCGGCGATGACGATGTGGGCCAGGCCGAGCAGCAGCACGAGGTCGCTGCCCGGGGTCGGCTGCACGTGCATGCCGGCGCCGTCGTCGGTGAGCCGGGCGGTCGCGGTGCGGCGGGGGTCGACGACCACGAGTCCGCCAGCGGCGCGGGCGCCCTCGAGGTGACCGATGAACGGCGGCATGGTCTGCGCCACGTTGGAGCCGAGAATGAGGATGGTGTCGGCCGCGTCGAGCTCGTCGACCCGAAACGGCAGCCCCCGGTCGAGGCCGAAGGCCCGGTTGCCGGCGGCTGCAGCGCTCGACATGCAGAAGCGGCCGTTGTAGTCGATGCGGCTGGAGCGAAGCGCCACCCGGGTGAACTTGCCGAGCTGGTAGGCCTTCTCGTTGGTGAGTCCGCCGCCACCGAACACGCCGACCGCGTCGGCCCCGAATCCGGCGCGGGTCTCGTGCAGCTTCGCGGCAACGAGGTCGAGCGCGTCGCTCCAGGACGCCGGCTCGAAGGTGCCGTCCACCTGCCGCAGCAGCGGTTCGAGGATGCGGTCAGGCGAGACGAGGAGTTCGGCGGCGGTCCAGCCTTTCTTGCACAGGCCGCCCCGGTTGGTCGGGAAGGCCCGGCCGGCGACCGTCACCGCGCCGGCCCGCACCGTGGCTACCGGCGCAGCGACGCTGTCAGCATCCGCTGTGGTGGTACTGAGCGTCATCGCGCACTGCAGGGCGCAGTACGGGCAGTGGGTTCGGGTGCCGCTCAACGGATGCCTAGATTTTCTGGCCGGCGACGGAGGAACCGCGGCGCAGGTAGACGAAGGCGGTGACACACATCATGACAACATAAGCGATCGCAAAGGCGTAGATGGCACTGGAATAGTCGCCGGTGCTGGTCTTGGAGAAGCCGAGTACCTGCGGGATGATGAACCCGCCGTAGGCGCCGACGGCAGAGATGAGGCCGAGGGCCGCAGCCGTTTTGCGCTGCGTGTTGACGTCACCCGAGTTCTGGTGGGCATTTTTCACCCCACTGCGAGCCGAGAACACGCTCGGGATCATGCGGTAGGTCGAGCCGTTGCCGATTCCGGTGGCGACGAAGATGAGCAGGAAACTGCCGAGGAACGCCCAGAAGTTGCCGAGCGGCAGCACCGCGACGACCACGAGCGCGCCGACGGCCATCACGCCGAAGGCGGCGACGGTGACGGATGCCCCGCCGAAGCGGTCGGCCAGGCGTCCGCCGGCCGGACGGGCCAGCGAACCGACCAGGGCGCCGATGAAGGCGAGCGACAGGGAGGCGGACGCGACCTGGAAGGTGGAGTACGCCGGGAACTGGTCGGCGATGAGCTTGGGGAACACGCTCGCGAAGCCGATGAAGGAGCCGAAGGTGCCGATGTAGAGCACGGCGAGAATCCAGAAGTGCGGTTCCTTGATCGCGGCGATCGACCCGGCAAAGTCGGCCTTGGCGTTGGTGAGGTTGTCCATATACTTCCAGGCGCCCCACATGGCGACGAGGATGAACGGGATCCAGAACCAGCCGGCGAAAGAGATGTTCAAGGTTCCGACGGCGCCGAGGGTGATCACGATCGGCACGATGAGCTGGGCCATCGAAGCGCCGAGGTTGCCGCCGGCAGCGTTCAGGCCGAGCGCGTAGCCCTTCTGGCTCTGCGGGTAGAAGTAGGTGATGTTCGACATCGAGCTGGCGAAGTTACCGCCGCCGAAGCCGGCGAGCGCGGCGACGAACAGCATCACACCGAACGGGGTGTCGGGGTTGCCGACGCAGAAGCCGAGGGCGATCGACGGGATCAGCAGCAGCCCGGCCGAGATGATGGTCCAGTTGCGGCCACCGAACCTGGGCACCATGAAGGTGTACGGAAAACGCAGGGTCGCGCCGACGAGGCTCGGCATCGAGATGAGCCAGAACACCTCCGTGGTGGAGAAGGTGAAGCCGGCGGCCGGAAGCGACACGACGACGATGCTCCACAGCTGCCAGACCACGAAGCCGAGGAACTCGGCGAAGATCGACCATTTGAGGTTGCGGGCGGCGATGAGCTTGCCGCCCTGTTCCCACTGGCGCTTGTTCTCGGGGTTCCAATTGTCGATCCAGCGTCCCGGACGGTGCACGAGCACCGCCGAATCGGTATCGATCAGGTTCGGTGCTGATTCAACGGTGCTGGATGTCATCGAAGTCCCCTCGGGATGAAACGGCAGGCAGCCCAAGCGGCTGGCCATGACTTCGACGTTAGCCAGCGCGTGTTTCCGGCAACCGTGACACCCGTTACCTTTCGATCACCAGATGATCACAGGCCGTTCGGGGGGGTGTTGGGGCGCTGTTACATGACGGACACAAACCCCTGGTGCGGACGGGCAGCGGATGCTGTGGGTGGCAGACTTAGACAACCCGCGCTTACGTATTCCTCTGTTTGAAAGGCCCGCACATGACGATCACCGCCGCCGCCGACGGTTCTGCCCTCGGAAACCCCGGACCGGCCGGTTGGGCCTGGTACGTCGACGATTCCTGCTGGTCGGCCGGCGGCTGGAAGCACGCGACCAACAACCAGGGTGAGCTGAAGGCCGTGCTCGAGCTGTTCCGGGCCACCGCGCACCTCGACGACGACCTGCTCATACTGTGCGACAGCCAGTATGTGATCAATTCGGTGACGAAGTGGATGAGGGGCTGGAAGGCCAAGGGCTGGCGCAAGGGTGACGGCAAGCCGGTGATGAACCTGGACTTGCTCAAGGAGATCGACGAGGCCATCGCCGGGCGTCGGTACCGGTTCGAATGGGTGAAGGGTCACGTCGGGCATCCGCTCAACGAGGCCGCCGATGTGCGCGCGCGCGGTGCGGCCGAGGCGTTCCAGCGCGGGCGGCCGGCGCCGGCCGGACCGGGTTTTCGCGGCGGCCAGGCGGCAGCTGAACCTGCGGTTCCCTCGCGGGCGGCGGCATCCGCTGGGCACAGCGCGTCAGCCCCGACGACGGAGCGCGTCACCGAACGGGCCGGCGTCTACGCGCACGATGAACTGTTCTCGCTCGACGACCTTGGCGACGACTTCGGCGAGGATCACCGCGACCTGACCGACCCGCACGGCCCTGACGCGACGCGCAGTGACGGGGAGCTGCACCGGGTCACGCTGTCGCTCAGCGCCGAGGAACACCGACGGGTGCTGCAGCGGGCCACGGCCGGCGGAGTGACCGTCGAGGAGTACCTGCGCGGCCTGATCTGAGGTTAGCGCACCCCGATGAGAGACCGCAGGCCGAATTCGGAGACGATGGGAATGCCGTAGTCGCGGGCTTTACCGGTCTTCCCGGTGACCGACTCCGGGTCGGCGGCAACGAGCAGGCGGGTGCGCAGGGTGACCGCCGTACCGAGCGAGAGGCCGCGAGCGACCAGTTCCCGGCCCCAGTCGGAGCGGGCGCGGGCCATTTCACCGGTCAGCACCACGATGTCGCCCTGTTCCAGCAGCACCGTGTCGATCGAGGCGATCAGCGGGCGCGCGATCGATGACGGTGCCGCCAGCGCGGCGGCGGTGCCCGCGGGGGCGATGTCGAGCATGCGGGCGACCGCGATCAGGTCGGCGGAATCCGCGACGCTGAGGGCGCCGTTGCACCGGGCCACTCGCACCAGGTCGTCAAAGTACCGCTGGTGCAGGATGGCACAATCGGCCACAGTGATGCCGCTCAATTCGGCCAGAATGTGAAGTTCTCGCGTTTGGCCAGGCGAGCACACCCGATCGAGCAGGCACAGGTCGAGCAGGGCGAGATAGTCGAGGTGTTCTTCCGGGCCGGTGTAATCGGGAAGTTTCACGGCCGCCCTGGCCAGGAAGCTCGGGGTCGGCACGGCGTCGATTGTCGTCGACGGGTCGCGCTGCACCCACTGGGCGGCGCTGGCGCCCGCCATTCTCGGCCAGTCGCACTGCTCGGCCCGATCGAGGGCGTTGATCCACGGTGCCGCGCTGGGCGAGCCGTGCACGTATGCTGCCAACAGGCTGGCACACGCCACTGCCTGCGCCAACGCGCCGGGGCCGGGCTCGATCTCGATATCGTAGGCCGCGCAACAATCGATGAGCAGCCGGCCGGCTCCCGGCAGGTAGCTGCGAGCCAGGTGCATGGTGCAGACCGCCTCGAGTCCACGCCCGGGGGCATACCCGATCAGTTCAAACTCGCGCATCAGAAATCCGGTGACGAACTGGGCGTTGTGGGTCACCAACACCCGGCCGCGCAGCAGGTCGACCAGACGTGGTGCGATCTGCTCAAAGGTCGGCGCTCGCAGCAGCTCAGCAGTGCTGACGCCATGGCCAGCCACATCACCGGCGTTGCTGCCGGGATTAATGACGGTCTGCCAACGGGCAGAAATGTGACCACCCACGTCGAGGTGCACCACGGCGATCTCGACGACCCGGTCCCGCTGATACGGGAACAGTCCGGTGGTTTTCAAACATATAACGGCGTATCCACGTTCGGGCATGGTCACACTCCACAATCTTGTTCTGCGAAGTTATCCGCAAACCCGTCGCGTTGCGACAACCCGTTCGGGGGCTTGTGGGTATCGCCGCGCACTGCTTAAATGCGCCCTAAATGCCTAGCAGCACCCAGTACGCCACCGTTCCGTGCTCCCGGTTCGGGATTCAAGCAGTCTGCAGCCTGTCCTACTCCGGACATATGCCGACCGTGATCGCCCCCAACCTGTCAATCCTTCCGCCCGATCGCGCCCAGAACTGACGGCAAGGTAGAGGTAAAGCCGTACCACGAAGACGCCCAGCCGAGTGGATGCGCACTCGGGCGGAATTGGAATCTCGCGTGGCCGTGTTGATCTGGCCGTGTTGATCTGGCTGCGTTGATCTGGCTGCTGATCTGGCCGCGTTGATCTGGCCGAATTCGCGACGTGGGCCTACTTGTCCCAGTTGGGTTGTTCGGTGGGGGTGGCAGCGCGGTGGTGGCTGGCGGGGCGCCAGGTTTGGGTGGGGTCGAAGAGGAGGGGTCCGCGGATCCAGGGGCGGCCGTCTCTCATGTCGATGTCCCAGCCGGAGGTGTCGATGCTGGCGTGGCCGGCGTTGCAGAGGAGTACGGCGTTGCCGATGTCAGTGGGGCCGCCTTGGTGCCAGGGGATGACGTGGTGGGCCTGGGTGTAGTGGGGTGGCACGGTGCAGCCGGGGATGACGCAGCCGCCGTCGCGGGCGGCCAGGGCCCGGCGTTGACTCGCGGTGAAGTACCGGCTGGTGGTGCCGAGGTTGAGGATTTTGCCGGTGTGGCCGAAGAGGATGGGTTGGTAGCCGCCGGCGCAGATGAGTTCGTCGACTTGTCGGGTGGTGAGGGGGCCGTCGATGCCGTCGATCCAGCCGGCTCCGCGCCCGGCGAGGAGGTCGTTGATGTTGATGTGCACGAGCACCGTCGGTGCGGCGCCACCCATCGTCGGGGTGCCCGGCTGCCTTGCTGCGGCTTCGAAAACGGCGCGGAGGATGCCGGCGCGCTTCTCACTGATCGACCGGGTGTCATCGGGCTGCTGCGGGCAAGGACCGAGCGGGTCCGGCTGGATACTCTCGTCAGCGTCAGCGTCGATCTCGACCGCGTTCTCGCTGGCCGCCGCCTCCTGGTTGTCGTTGGCGGAGACATCGTTCTGTTCGTTGCCCTCGTTGCCCTCGTGGTTTTCGGTGTTAGTGGGCTCGGTTTCGCGGAATTCGACCGTGGCCCGCGGAGCGGTGCCGCTGGTGCCGGACACCGGGGTGGTGCTGGCGGGAGCCGGGGTGGCGCCGGGGGTGCTGGCGCCGGGGACGGGGTTGGCCGCCGCGGCGGAGAGGTAGGCGTCGAAGACGTTGCCGATGATGGCGCGGTCGAGGGTGGTGAACCAGCCGTTGAGGCTGTAGCCGCCGTTGCTCAGGCCGCCGAAGGTGAGCCAGCTGCGCCGTTCCGCGGAGGTTTCGCCGGGCGCGGTGCCGTCGGGGGCGAGGCGTGCCTGCCACTGAATGCCCTGCTGCCGCAGCAACTCCGGCGCGAAGGCGATGCCAGCGCCGGGAAGGCCCTCGGTTTCGGGGGTGATCGCGCCGGAGCCGCTCGCGACCAGGGAGCGTTCGACCCGATCGAGGTCCTCGATCAGCACGGAGGAGCGCAGGCCGTCGAGTACCTTCACGATCACGCGGGCCTGCTCCACCCCGACTGCTCCGCCCTGCAGTGCCTCGCCCAGAACAGGATAGGTGGGGTTAAGGGGCCGGCCGAGCAGCATCCGCTCGCCAGCTTTCTCGCCGAGCGCGGCACGCTGGCGCACCTCGGCGCGGGAAAGCCGGGCCAGGGTACAGATCAGATCCACGCCGCTGCGGCAGCCGAGCCGGCGCGCCAGTGTCGGCGCGGCCAGAGCCGCCGCCGCACCCGCCACGCTCGGAACCATGCCCAGCGCCGCCGCCGCGTCCGGCAGCACCGACTCCGGTATCACCGACTCCGGTATCACCGACTCCGAACCAGTAGCCTCGGCACCAGCAACCTCCACACCAGCAACCTCCACCGCGGCAGTCTGGACAGCGACGGCCCGAGCTGCGGCACTCTTCGCAGCAGCAGCATCGAAATATTCGGAGCGACGCAGCACATCGGTCGTCGAGAGCACCCGTGCCCCATCGACGATCCGACCCACGCTTTCGAGGGCGAGCAACATGGTCAGGGATTCCTCGTCACCGAGCAACCCGAACGACACCCCGCCCAACGCCGCCAGCAACAGATCCCTGGCCTGCTCCACCGCCACAATGACGGGATTCGAGCCGGTGCTGCCAGGGTTTTCCATGAACATGGGCGCCAGTGCCTCCTTCACAACGATTCTACCGCAAATCGAACAGGAAAGCGAGAAAAACTCAACAGGACTAGGAAATCCAAATTTTGCGACCCTGCGCCTGGCTACCAAGAGTTCGAGTCGAATCCGCTGGGTACCGGGCCCCAGTGCGTTCTTCCGCCGGGAGTATACGGAGCCTCGTTTTGCCGGGTCGAAGTCTTAATCGAATTCTTGTCATTCCCTGCTTCCGGTGCAGAGCCAGACCCTGCCCTACGGCCAACACGGCGATCCGCAGTACCCGGCCCATATTCTGACCGTGGGCCCAGTTTCCAACCTGGGCCCACGGCCCGGGCCCCGTCCCAGAACTGCAGGCCCGGGCGGCGGGGGCCAACGCGGCCCTCGGCAGCCGTTCGCGGCGGGCGTTCGCGGCGGGCGTTCGCGGCGGGCGTTCGCGGCGGGCGTCCAGCGAGGCCGGGCTATCATCTTGAATGAGCAGATTCACGGACAGCTGGCGCTCGCACCTCCTGGTGACGCTTTCGGGGAACAGCGACGGGCGGCCCGGCTGGGTCGACGAGATCGAGACCGGCGACAATGCCGGATTCTTCGGTCCGGGAAGTGCGGCCTGGACGGTGCACGGCGGAATGGCGACCATGGTCGCCGGTATTCGTGCCCTACTCATGCAGACCCTGCATCCGGGCGCCATGGCCGGTGTTCATGATTGGTCCCGCTATCACGAAGACCCGCTCGGCCGCCTGGCGGGAACGATCCAATGGCTCGTCACGGTGACCTTCGCCGACACTGTTGTGGCCGAGCGCGAATCGGGCCGCGTCGCCCACTTTCACGAACGTGTGGCCGGGACCTACCGCGATGCGCGCGGCGAAAACCGCGCCTACGCCGCGGGGGATCCCGAACTGCTGTCGTGGGTGCACGTGGTGTTCACCGACGCATTTCTGCAATCCCACCTGCTCTGGGGCGACGCCATTCCTGGCGGGGCCGACCGCTACGTCAGCGAATGGGCGACCGCCGGCGAACTCATCGGCGTGCAGGACGCCCCGCATTCCGCGGCTGAGCTCGCCGCCCAGCTCGAGGCTTTTCGCAGTGCCGGGACGCTGAAAAGTGACGACCGCGTCGCCGACGCGGTGCGGTTCATCCGCTACCCGCCGCTTCGCCGCGGCATGCTGCCGTTCTACCGCATCATGTTCGCCGGCGCCGTGGCATCGCTTCCGCGCGAGTATCGCGGCATGCTCGGCCTGAAACGATCCAGTCTGCCCGTCATCTGGGGTACCCGGCTCGTTCTGCGGGTCGTGCGCAGCCTGCTCGGCCCGACTTCGACCTCAGAGGATGCCGCCCGCACGCGTCTCGCGCGGCTCGCGCGGGTCGCCTAGTTTCTCGGTCAGATCAAGCCGTGGCGCCGGAAGGCGTTCCAGACGCCGTCATCGAGCACGGCCGTCGTGATCTCATCGGCGTGAGCCTTGATGTCAGCGGTGGCGTTGCCCATGGCGATGCCGACTCCGCAGACCTGAAGCATCTCGATGTCATTGCTGCTGTCGCCGATACCAATCGCGGCTGCCGCGTCGATTCCGAGGTGGTCGAGGAGCTGCAAAATCGTGCTGCCCTTGTTCACCCCGCTGAGCGTCACCTCGCCGCTGCCCGTTCCCATGTGCGGGATGGTGCCCGTGATGACGTGGAACTCCGAGCTCAGTGCCTCAGACACGCGGTCGTACGCCATCAGATCACCGGCAAGAAAAACTGATTTCGCGATCCCGGAGTAGCTGAGCGGGCGCACGTTGGCAAACGCCTTTAACGCTGGGTGCTCGTCGAGGTCGGCGACGGAGTGCAGATCCGTGCGATCGTCGCCACGGCGCTCCCGATCCTGCTGGAGGTAGGTCGCGAAGCGCGCGCGCACTCCGGGGCTCGGGTAGAGGTGTGTGAGCGATTGCAGGTAGAAGTCGTACCCTGATTCCTCGTAGAAGCCGACCATGCGGGCGACCGCTTCCTCGGGCATCGTGCGGGCGATCACGAGTTCGTCCCCGACTTCGGCGAATCCGCCGCCGGCGCTGATCGCGCCGTCGAAGCCGATGTCGCGAATGGCGGGGTAGATCTCCACCGCCGCCCGCCCGGTGCTGAGGTAGACCAGGTGCCCGTTCTGGCGGGCGGTGCGCACCGCGTCAATCGTCGACGGGGCGATCACCTCCCCGGCGTCGATGAGGGTGCCGTCGACGTCGAGGAACGCGATGCGCGGGGAAAACATGTGGTCCTCCAAACGAGGCGGTCTTGCGGGACGACACTCGACCGCAAGACCGCCGACTGGTTAATGCCTGGTTTCGACGCTAGCGGGTGAGGCTCACACCGTTCGACGCGATGACGTCGGCGTACCAGTGGAAGGACTTCTTCTTGTACCGGTCCAGGGTGCCGGTGCCGTCGTCGTTGCGGTCGACGTAGATGAAGCCGTAGCGCTTGCTCATCTGCGCGGTACTGGCGCTGACCAGGTCGATGCAGCCCCAGGATGTGTATCCCATGACGTCGACGCCGTCGGTGATCGCTTCCCCGACCTGCACGAGGTGGTCGTTCAGGTAGGCGATGCGGTAGTCGTCGATGACGGTTTGGCGGCCGTCGACCGTGACGAGCTCGTCTTTGGCGCCGAGACCGTTCTCCACGATGAAGAGCGGCTTCTGCCAGCGGTCCCAGAACTGGTTGAGCACGATGCGCAGTCCAACCGGGTCGATCTGCCAACCCCACTCGGATGCCTCCAGCGTCGGGTTGTGTACACCCCCCATGATGTTGCCCTTGCCGATGACGCGCTTGGTCTTGTCGGCGGTCTCGGCCACGCTCATGTAGTAGCTGAAGGAGACGAAGTCGACGGTGTTCTCTTTGAGCAGCGTGCGGTCCTCGTCGGTGATCACGAGGTCGACGCCCTGGTCGCGCAGGCTGCGCAGGTAGTAGCCCGGGTATTCGCCGCGCACGTGGATGTCGCCGAAGGCGAGGTTGGTGCGCTCGGTGGTGAGCGACGCCATGACGTCGTCCGGGTCGGGTGACAGCGGATAGGCGGGCATCGCCAGAACCATGCAGCCGATCTGGGCGTTGGGGGCTAGTTCTCTGGCGGCCTTGGTGGCCAGGGCGCTGGCGACCAGTTCGTTGTGGATGGCCTGATAGAGGTCGGTCTTGGAGAGCTCGTTCTGCGGCGTGTTGATGCCGCCGGACATCAGCGGGGCGTGCAGCACGGAGTTGATCTCGTTGAAGGTGAGCCAGTACTTCACGCGGGCGCCATAGCGGGAAAACAATACCCGGGCGTAGCGCTCGTAGAAGCCGATGAGGGCGCGGTTGACCCAGCCGTCGTAGGTGTCGGTGAGGTGCAGGGGCGTCTCGTAGTGCGAGATCGTGACGAGCGGTTCGATGCCGTGCTTCTCGCATTCGTCGATCACGCGGTCGTAGAAGGCCAGGCCCTCTTCGTTGGGCTGTGTCTCGTCGCCCAGCGGGAAGATGCGGCTCCAGGCGATGGAGAAACGGAAGGTCTTGAAACCCATCTCGGCGAACAGCGCGATGTCTTCCGCGTAGCGGTGGTAGAAATCGATGGCCACCTGCTTGAGATTGTCGTCGGTCGGGCCCTCGGTGCGCGGCGTGGTGATGCCCTGCGGCATGACGTCCTGGATCGACAGGCCCTTGCCGCCCTCGTTGTACGCACCCTCAATCTGGTTGGCGGCTGTAGCGCCACCCCAGAGGAAGTCGGCGGGGAAGCTTGATGAATCAGTCATTCGTGTACTCCTTATTACTTTCTTACGCAGTTCAATCAGGCGAGGGTCAGTTCTTCGGCGACGGCCAGGAAGAGCGGGTCTCCGTGCGCCACTGGGCCAGAGGCGGGCGAGCCGATGGTGGGGTACTTCCTGGGGTTCGTGATGATCACCGGGGTGGTGACGTCATACCCCGCCGCGGTGATCGCACTGATGTCGAACTCCACCAGCAGGTCGCCGGCCACAACGCGCTGGCCCTTTTCGACCTTGAGCGAGAAGTGCTTACCGCCGAGCTTGACGGTGTCGATTCCGATGTGGATCAGCGCTTCAGCGCCGTCGGCGTGTCGCAGACCGATCGCGTGGCCGGTCGGGAACGCGGCAACCACCTCGGCGTCGAAGGGTGCGTAGACGGCGCCGACTCGGGGAAGGATCGCGACCCCCCGGCCCAGGGTGCCAGCGGCGAAGACCGCGTCGGCAACCTCGGTCAGCGGAACCGCGGTGCCGTCCAGAGGGCTGAGCACCTGCAGGTCGGTTCCCAGGGCGAGGGCCGCGGTCGCCACGACCGGGTCCTTGAACCCGACGATGACGGTGAGGAGGAACGGCACGATGATGGCAACGGCGAGGCCGATGAACAGCAGGACCAGGTTTCCGGTGCCGAGCAGCGCGGGAATTCCCAGGCCGGATGGAAGGACGAACGCATTGCCGGCAAGGCCGCCGGCCGAGATCAGGCCACCACCGAGCACACCACCGACGACACCGAACACGAACGGTCGCTTGAGGGGAAGGTTCACGCCGTAGATCGCGGGCTCGGTGACACCGGCCAGGAAGCCGGACAGCGCCGCCGGGGCGGCGAGGGACTTGAGGTTCTCGTCCTTGGTGCGCACCCAGACGCCGGTGACCGCTGCGGCCTGTGCGAGCACGGCGGCGAACAGCGGTGCGATCAGGTAGATGTAGCCGCTGGTCTGCAGTTCAGCGGTCATCAGCGGCACGAAGCCCCAGTGCAGGCCGAAGATCACGAAGACCTGCCAGAGGCCACCCATGATGGCGCCGCCGAGCCACGGCACGACGTTGAAGATCCAGCCGATGCCGCCGGCCAGTCCTCCGCTGATCAGGTTGGAGACCGGGCCGATGACGAGGAAGGTCAGCGGAACCAGGATGAGAACCAGAAGCATCGGGGTGACGAATCGGCGGATCGCAGCGGGGAGTTTGGCGTAGAGGAACCGTTCGGCGTGGCTCTGCAGCCAGACGATGACGATGATCGGGATGACGCTCGAGACATAGCTGACCATGGTGACCGGGATGCCGAAGAAGGTGAGGTCGGGAACACCATTGAGGTCGACCATCGACGGGTACACGAGGGCACCGGCGATCGCGAGCGAGGTGAACTGGGCCGCGTTAAAGTACTTTGCTGCCGTGATCGCGAGCGCGAGCGGCAGGAAGTTGATGAACGCATCGGACAGCGCATTGAGGATCAAGAAGGTGCTCGTCGTGTTGTCGAGCCAGCCGAAGGTGACGGCCGCGGCGAGGAACGCCTTGAGCAGTCCGGTTCCGGCCAGGGCCCAGAGCAACGGTGTGAAGATCGCCGAGATCATCGCGATGAAGCGGTTGAGCAGGTTGCCCTTCGGACCATCCGACGCCGAGTTCTCGTTCGAGGCAGGGCCCGCGAGGTTCGAGATCCTGGCGATCTCGGCAAAGACCTCTGGGACCTCGTTGCCGATGACGACCTGGTACTGGCCGCCGGCTTCGGCAGTGGCGATGACCCCGGGTGCTGCTTTCACGGCCGCGGTGTCAACCAGGGCGTTGTCTTTGATGACGAAACGCAGTCGGGTCGCACAGTGCACGAGCGACGACACGTTCTTCTCGCCGCCGACGCCCTGGAGCACCGCAGCCGCGGTCTTGGAGTAATCCATCGTTCTGATTCACCTTCCGCCGCTACATCGCGGCTTATCGTGCACAAGGAAGGGATTCACGGATTCTGGGCAAAAAAAAGACCTGAACTCATGCACCGCGCAATGCGGTGAGAGTCCAGGTTTTGCCTGCTTGCGCAGTAACAATCCAAGAAGCTTCCACAGGTCGTCTTCGCCCTGTGTCGCCGACGATAGCACACTGTCAGGTGGTCGCGCTATCAACGACCTGATTGGCCAGACGCTCGACGTGCACGATCACGTACAGGAGCTCCTCATCGGTGAGGTCGGAGCCGGTCGCCGCGCTCACGTACAGCTTGACGTCGGAGGCGATGGCGTAGGAACGCGGATAGCTGCGCTTGGCGAAGTCGAAGAATGACGTGTCGGTTCCGCGCAGCATCGACTGTGCGCCCAGGCGCTGCAGCAGAAACTGCACGTGGAGGATGAACCTGGCGTAGTCAGGGCTCGCCGGATCCAGGTGTACGCCGAGGCCGGTCTCCACCGTCTTCATCACGTGCTGCACACGTCGAAAGAGCAGCGCCGCGGTGCCGTTCGGTTCATCCCGCGTGGCGTTCAACAGGTGCATCGTGAGAAAAACAGCTTCTTCTTCGGGAAGCTCGGTCGCGAGGCTCGCACTGACCGACTGGGCCATCGCAGTCGCCGCAGCGAATTCCTGCGGGTGCAGCACGCGCAATTCGGGCATGGCGGCGCTCGGGATGCGGATGCCCTTCTGCAGGCGCTCGAGGACATATTGCACGTGGTCGATGACGGCGAGCGGCAGGCGGCGGCCCAGGCTGCGGCCCAGCATCCGTTCGGCTTCGTCGACGGCCCGCGTGACGGCTTCGATCACCGGGTACGGCACGGACGTCAGGAGCTGCCGGGCGTGGTCGGCCTCGCTGCCCTGTTCGAGGATGAAGGTCTTCTCGACCCTGGCCGGGTCGACGGTGTCGGTCGGGAGCAGTTGGAACCCCAGCCCGCGCCCCATCAGCACCCGTTCCTGACCCGACTTGTCGACGGAGATGACGACGTTGTTGTTGAGCACTTTGTACACAACCGCTGCCTCAGCGCGCGCCACCCTGGGATCCGTCGCCATAGGACCATTCTAGAGCGGATGCGTCGGGCCCAGCTCAGGCGAACCGTTACTCTTCCGGGGCGAAGAAGGCGGCCGCGGCCTTGCTCAGCGCCTGGGGATCGTTGACGTGGCACAGTTCTCGCGCGGAATGCATTGACAGCAGCGGCACGCCGACATCGACGACGCGAATGCCGAGCCGGGTCGCGGTGAGCGGCCCGATGGTCGAACCGCAGGGAACCGTGTTGTTCGAGACGAATTCCTGGTAGTCAACGTTCGCCTGGGTGCAGGTGCGGGCCCAGAGCGCGGCGCCATGGGCATCCGTCGCGTAGCGCTGGTTGGCGTTGATCTTGAGCAGCGGGCCACCGCCGAGAATTGGCGTGTTGGCCGGATCGTGACGTTCGGGATAATTCGGGTGCACGGCATGACCGGCGTCGGCGGACAGGCACCAGGATTCGGCGTAGGCCTGCAGGCGCTCTGACCCGGTCGCGCCAAGGCCGTGGCCGATCCGGGTGAGAACATCGCCCTGCACCGGGCCGCTTGCTCCCGAGCGGGACTGGGAGCCGATTTCTTCGTGGTCGAACGCGGCGAGGACGCTGATCGGGCCGTTGTCGGTGGTCCGCTCGCTCGCCCGGATCAGGGCGCACAGGCCGGCATAGACCGAGGAGAGATTGTCGAGGCGGCCGGCCGCGAACAGCTCGTTGCCGAGCCCGAAGGTGGCGGGCGGCTGGGTGTCAGCGGTGAGGATGTCGTAACCGGTGACATCCGCTGCCCGCAAGCCGGCCAGGCCGGCGAGGTGGGCCACGAGGTCGGCCTCGGCCGCGTCGCCGACGCCGAAGACGGGTGTGAGGTGGCGCTGCCGGTCGAGGGTGAGACCGCTGTTCACCTCGCGGTCGAGGTGCACGGCGAGCTGCGGGATGCGCAGGAACGGTCCGGTGCGCACGAGGTGCTCGGTGCCGTCCCGGGTGACCAGGCGGCCGGCGAGCTCGAGCTCGCGGTCCAGCCAGGAGTTCTGCAGCGGCCCGCCGTACACCTCGACGCCGGCCTGCAGCCAGCCGTGCCCGCCGATCGTGGGCTTGGGTTTGAGTTTGAAACCCGGGGAGTCGGTGTGGGCGCCGAGGATGCGAAACGGGGTAGTTGGACCGGCGCCGACCGGCTGCGACCAGGCAATGACGGCGCCGTCGCGCACGACGTAACAGCTCGTGGCGGCAGTACCGGTCCAGCTCTCCGACTCGCTCCGCCTGGTGAAACCGGCCACGTCGAGTCGCCGGGCGACTTCGGCCGCCGCGTGGTACGACGACGGTGACGCTTGTAGAAAGGCGGAGAAATCAGCGGTGTAGGCATCCATTCATCCATCCAACCACCGCACGGGGACAGCGGATGCCGCGGGCCGCGTGCTACGAGTCGTTCGGTGCGTCGGACTGCAGCGCGGCGCGAGCGAAGGCGGCACCACCGACGGTGACCGTGCCGCGGTCGCCGTGCCAGGCCTCGGTCTGCTCGAACGCGCCGAGCCGGTCGAGCAGGCGCCACTTGGTGTCGACGAGGCGCCAGACCGACTCTGTCGTCGGCTCCTGGCCATCGGACTGCACCCAGCCGAGCGAGCCCAGTGCGCGCGACAGGGTCGTGAGATAGTCTTCGCGGCGGGCAAGGCCGCGGGTCGCGACGAACAGCAGCAGCAGGCGGGTGGCGTCACTCACAGCGGGCGTCCGACTGTGGTGGATGGTGCGGGCCAGGTGCCACCAGAGCTCGCGAGGCGACCCGGAGAGGGCGGTGCTCTTTCTGGTGAGCACGAGCATCCCCTTGCTGATCCGCAGCAATCCGACGTCGCGCAGGTGCCCGCGTAGTTCCTGCAGCGGACGCAGATGCACTTCGCGGTTGACGCTGATCGGCCAGCCCCAGTCGAGCTCGGCGGACGCCTCGATGACGATGGCCGGCGGCAGGTGCCCGGCCTTGGTCAAGCGGATGCCGTCGGCGCCGACCCGGGTCAGGATCCACTGCGCCGGGGCAACCATGCGCGCCATTGCTCGCTCCTGCAGCAGGATCGGATCGTTCACCCGCGCCTGCCCGATGAGTCGGCGAAAACCGACAACGGCCTGTTCCGGCAGTCGCGTTTCGATCTCCTGAATCACATTCACCCACCGAGCCTACTGAGCGATCCGGTTCCGGGGCGACGGATGCCCCGCGACACGCGCGGTGGACCCGCCCTCAGCGTCCGCGGGGCTCAGCAGGTGTGTCTACCGGACGGGTTCGGCGGGGGACTTGACCAACAGCACAACGCCGAGCCCCAGCCACCACAGCATTCCGAGTGGGATCAGTGCCATGGAGGCGAACCAAAGAAACCCGGGGAAGTCGATACGTGCTGCCGTCAGGAATGGCCCAGCCATGAGCATCACGAGACGGAGGCCGGCGACTAATCCCAGGACACACAACCAGATCGGAAGGGAGCGGGAGCGAGCCCCGGCCACACAGATGCCCACGGACCAGACACCGAGCGCAATGAGGCTCGCCCCCAGGAAACCATGGGTTCCCAACATCTGAATGGTGAGGTAGGCGGACTCGCCCCATCCGCTATTGACCGAGTCGATGTACAGCAACGGCCCCACCGACTCGCGCAAGACCCCGTGCATGAACAAGAACGCAGCCGCAAAAAGTCCGAGTGCGCTCAAGCTTCGGCGAGTGATGCCACTCGTGCGTGGCGCAAGCACATCTGAGATAGCGAAACTCGCCACGATGTAAGCGAGTGCCATGATGAATTCTGCGACCGCCGCCAGAGCGTAAAACTGCGGATACTGGCGCAGATATTCGAGGCTCACTGCGGGGTTGTCGGTGTCATCGAAACCGAGAACCGGCCCCATGAGCTCAAGTGCAAACATCGCGATGCCTGCGAGCCCGGCGATGATCACCGCTATCCCGCCTGCCCGCAACGCTGTCCGATTGGTGTTCCCGGCCGCCGTCTTCACCGGCGCGGTACTGCTGATGTGTTCGCTGGTTGCACGCATAGCGCACTCCTCCTGATCGCTTGCGCGCTGGCAGGATTGGCGAGCCGGTCACGGTATCGCGATGCGCTGAACAGTACGCGCAAAGTCGGCCGGGCGGAATGGATTCTCCAGGCGCCTCCCCGGCCATGAACGCATGACCATAGCCGATTTTCGCATCGGCGACCAGCCGAGCGCGATCGGGAATGTCGGCGGCATCTGGCACGCTGGGAGGATGACCGACACTCGCGCATCCGCTCTGGCCATTCTGCGTACCCTCGTGGGCCAGGGCGACGCGGACTTTCACACGGGACAGTACGAGGCCATCGAAACCCTCGTCGACCTCCGCCGCCGCGCGCTCGTGGTACAGCGCACCGGGTGGGGCAAATCGGCCGTGTACTTCGTGGCCACCCTGCTGCTGCGACGCCAGGGCGCCGGCCCGACCATTCTGGTCTCGCCCCTGCTGGCACTGATGCGCGACCAGGTCGCCGCCGCGGCCCGCGCCGGCGTGCGGGCGGTGTCGATCAACTCGTCGAACGCCCACGAGTGGACCGACGTGCTGCGCCAGCTCGACGCCGACGAGGTCGATGTTCTGCTGGTGTCGCCCGAACGACTGAACAATCCGTCCTTTCGCGATGAACAGCTGCCCGCCCTGATCGCCCGGGTCGGCCTGCTCGTGGTCGATGAAGCGCACTGCATCTCCGACTGGGGCCACGATTTTCGCCCGGACTACCGCCGCCTGCGCGACCTGATCGCGCAGATGCCGGCTGGCGTGCCCGTGCTCGCCACGACGGCCACCGCCAACAGCCGCGTCGTGCAGGATGTCGCGGAGCAGGTCGGCATGGTCACCACCGGCTTCGAGGGTGCCGGCACGATCGCCGGCACCGCCGAGGTCGTCACCATTCGCGGCCCGCTCGCCCGCTCCTCGCTGCGGCTCGGCGTGCTGCGCCTGCCCGATTCGCGCGCCCGTCTGGCCTGGCTGCTCAGCCATCTCGGCGACCTGCCGGGCAGCGGCATCATCTACACCCTCACCGTGGCGGCCGCCGAAGATACCGCCCGGCTGCTCCGCGAGGCCGGTCACGCGGTGCGCGCCTATACCGGGCAGACCGACACGGCCGAACGTGAAGAATCCGAGGGGCTGCTCAAGACCAACCAGGTCAAGGCGCTCATTGCGACGAGTGCTCTCGGCATGGGGTTCGACAAACCCGACCTCGGCTTCGTGCTGCACCTCGGGGCCCCATCCTCCCCCGTCGCCTACTACCAGCAGGTCGGTCGCGCCGGCCGTGCCACAGCCTCGGCCGACGTGCTGCTGCTGCCCGGCGCCGAAGACGAAGCCATCTGGCACTATTTCGCCACCGCCTCGATGCCCAACCAGGCCAAGGCCCTCGCCGTTCTCGGCGCGCTCGAATCCGCCGGCGCTCCCCTGTCGACCCCGGCCCTCGAGGCCAGGGTTGACCTTCGCCGCACCCCGCTCGAGCTGCTCCTGAAGGTGCTCGACGTCGACGGCGCCGTGCGCCGGGTCAAGGGCGGCTGGCAGTCCACCGGGCAGCCCTGGGTCTACGACGAGGAGCGCTACGAACGCATCGCTACAGCCCGGCTCGGTGAGCAGAAGTCGATGCTCGAATTTGAAACCACCACCGGCTGCCGCATGGAATTCCTGCAACGCGCCCTCGACGACGACACCGCCGTGGCCTGTGGTCGCTGCGATAACTGCCAGGGCGCCTGGTATCCCAGTGATGTGGCCGAGGGCGCAGCGGCCACAGCCGCGAAGTCGCTCGACCGGGTCGGCGTCGCCATCGACGTGCGCGCCCAATGGCCCACCGGCATGAGCAGCCTCGGCGTCGCGGCCACCGGCAAGATCCCGGTCACCGAACGAGCCGAGCCCGGTCGCGCGCTGGCCCGGCTGACCGACCTCGGCTGGGGCGGCCCCCTGCGTGACCTGTTCGCGACCGGCCAAGCGGATGCCGCAGCCCCGCCCGCGATGCTGGCAGCCTGTGTGCGTGTTCTCGCCGAGTGGGGGTGGGCCGAACGACCGGCGGCGATCGTCTCGATGCCGTCGCGGCGGCATCCGCTGGCCGTTGATTCGGTGGCCCGTTCCCTCTCGGAAGTCGGCCGATTGCCGTGGCTCGGCGCCCTGGACTGGGCAAACGGCGGCCCCACCGGCGAGCCGGGCGGTAACAGCGCCTACCGACTGGCGAGTGTCTGGGACCGCTTCACCGTCGGACCCGAACTGGCCTCGGCACTCGCCCCGTTCGCCGGGCGCCCCATTCTGCTCATCGACGATGTCGCCGACAGCCGATGGACCCTGACCGTGGCGGCCCGCGTACTCCGCCGGCACGGCGCCTCGGCCGTGCTGCCGTTCACCCTGGCCCTTCGCTCGTAGCCCCTCTTCGGGCGTACTCGGAATATTTGGGGCTTGCGGCTCCTTGTTACGCTGAGTAGGCCGCCACCCGCGGTCTCCGCACACTCTGGGGCAGCACCCGCACGACCCGCGCTCTCCCCACCTAGTTCGTTAGGCGTTCCTCTTCATGAAGTTCAGATTCATTCCGGCTGCCCTGCTCAGCGTCGTCGCCCTCACCCTCACCGGCTGCTCCGCCTCGACCGGTGACAGCGCGGCCGGCACCGACGATTCGCTCAGCAGCGTGCTCGACTCCGGCACGCTCGTGATCGGCACCGAGGGCACCTACCGGCCGTTCTCGTTCCACGAAGACGGCTCGGGCGAACTCACCGGCTACGACGTCGAGGTGGCGCGAGCAGTCGCCGCCGAGCTCGGCGTCGACGCCGTGTTCGAAGAGGCCCAGTGGGACGCCATCTTCGCCGGCCTCACCGCCGGACGCTGGGACACCATCGCCAACCAGGTATCGATCACTCCGGAACGCCTCGAGGCGTACGAGTTTTCCACGCCGTACACCTACTCCACCGGTGTCATCGTCGTTCCCGCCGACAACACGTCGATCACCTCGTTCGCAAGCCTCGACGGCCTGACCACGGCGCAGTCGCTCACCAGCAACTGGTATACCCTCGCCACCGAGAGCGGCGCGACCGTTGAAGGCGTCGAGGGCTGGGCCCAGTCGGTCACCCTGGTCGAACAGGGTCGGGTAGATGCCACGGTCAACGACAAGCTGACCTTTCTCGACTACCAGAAGTCCACTGGCGCCAAGAACCTGAAGATCGCCGCCGAAACCGAGGACCGCTCGGAAAGTGCTTTCGCCTTCGCCCCGGACGGCACCGCGCTGGCCGAGGCCGTGAGCGAAGCGCTCGCGACCCTCACGGCCGACGGAACGCTCGCCGAGCTCTCCGACAAGTACTTCGGCGCCGACGTCAGCCAGTGATGCTCATTCGATGATCCAGCCTGATTGGGAGTTGTTCTTCAGCTCGCTGTGGCCGATGCTCGACGGCGCGGTACGGGGCACGATTCCGCTTGCCCTGATGTCGTTCGCGATCGGTCTCGTGCTCGCGCTCATTCTCGCGCTCATGCGGTTGTCGGCGAAGCGCTGGTTGTCGGGTATCGCCCGCGGCTACATCTCGATCGTGCGCGGCACTCCACTGCTCGTGCAGCTGTTCGTGATCTTCTTCGGGCTGCCGTCGATCGGAGTGACGATCGAGCCGTGGCCGAGCGCCGTGGTGGCGTTCTCGATCAACGTCGGCGGCTACGCGGCCGAGGTAATCCGCGCCGCGATTCTCTCGGTGCCCAAGGGCCAGTGGGAAGCGGCCTACATGATCGGCATGTCCCACAGTCGGGCGCTCACTCGCATCATCCTGCCGCAGGCCGCCCGGGTGTCGGTCCCGCCGCTGTCGAACACCTTCATCAGCCTGGTGAAAGACACCTCGCTCGCCTCGCTCATCCTGGTCACCGAGCTGTTTCGCGAAGCGCAGCAAGTGGCCGCGTTCAGCAGTCAGTTCATGCTGCTCTACCTCGAAGCAGCCCTGATCTACTGGGTCATCTGCCTTGTGCTCTCCACCGGGCAGGGATTTCTCGAGAAACGATTGGACCGCTATGTCGCCCGCTGATCTTTCAACGCCGACCAGCCAAGCGGATGCCGCGGCATCCGCTTGGCTGCTGCGGGTTCGGGGTCTGCAGAAGAGTTTCGGCAGCAACCGGGTCTTGGAATCGGTGGACCTCACCGTGGGCCGCGGCCGCGTGCTCGCCCTGATCGGTCCGTCCGGCTCCGGCAAGACCACCATTTTGCGCTGCCTGAATGGGCTGGAGCTGCCCGACGGGGGCATCATCGAGATCGCCGCAGCCGCCGATACCGACCGCGGCCGTGCCGGCCAGGCTTCGGGTCGCGGTACCAATTCGGCCGTGCCGGTGAGCGTCGATTTCACCACCAAGACCACGTCGAAGCAGCTCGCAGGCCTGCGTGACCGGTCGGCCATGGTCTTTCAGCATTACAACCTGTTTCCGCACAAGACTGTGCTGCAAAACGTGATCGAGGGACCGGTCGTCGTACAGCGCCGCCCGGTCGCCGAGGTCACGGCCGAGGCGCTCGTGCTGCTGGAGAGGGTCGGCCTGACCGACAAGCAGGGCAGCTTCCCGTTCGAACTCTCCGGCGGCCAGCAGCAGCGAGTCGGCATCGTGCGGGCGCTCGCGCTGCGCCCGCAGCTGCTCTTGTTCGACGAGCCGACCTCTGCTCTCGATCCGGAGCTCGTCGGCGACGTACTGCGCCTGATCAAGGAGCTGGCCGACGAAGGCTGGAGCATGGTCATCGTCACCCACGAACTCGAATTCGCCCGCGAGGTCGCGCACGAGATCGCTTTCGTGGACGGCGGCACCATCGTCGAGCATGGCGAGCCGAAACACTTGCTGCGGCACCCGCAGCAGGAACGAACCCGCCAGTTTCTGCATCGGCTGCTCCACCCGTTCTAGGGCCCAGCAGCCGAGCGACGTCCGTTCCGCTGTGGTGCGCTACGGGTGCGGGGTGATGATCACGACGGTGATGCGATCGAGGCCAGGTCCGTAGTGCCAGTAGATGCGGCCGGCCGTCGGCGTTCGGTGCTCGATGTAGGAGTCCCAGACGGCCTCACCCTTCTTGCCGGCGAGCGACACATACTGGTGCGAGCGCAACGCCGGGTCGTCGGGGTTCAGCTGCAGCCGTCCGAGTGCGGTGCGCACTCGTTTGAGACGGCCGACCAGCTGCGGCTTCGTTTCGAGAATGGACAGTCCCGATGCTGCTTCCCTCGTGAGAAGGAGCGTGAAACTCATGACTGGGGCTCGGCGGGTGCAGCGGACTCGTCGACCGCATGCTCCTCATCGGCGTATCGAGTGAAGTCGCCCCCTCGCTCGTCTCTTCCTTGCTGCTGTGTTCGAGGCCTCGCACCAGGGCGGCACGGATGCCTTCGTCATCCCAGACCAAAAGTTCGCGGCGGGGGATGGACACGAGCGGGGTCAGAAGAATTTCACCCTCAGCGTTCACGGCGACGGCGTAACGATCATCGCGGTGCACCCCGGCTTTGCCGAACGCCATGCGGGAGCGCTCATCGGCGCTGACTTCGCCCATCGGAACGAAGTCCGATTTCAGTTCCGTCATCTTCTTCAGGTCCACCATCGTCTTCACCCAATCTTCTGGTGGCCCGCACCCGTCCGGGTGATGTACCGGGACCGATTCGAGCCTGTCTGAAAGTGAGATTACCCCAGATTTACATGTGGGTAAACCCCTGGACAAACAATTTGGACGATGTATGGTATCCCGCGCGCATTGCACAGGTGCACGAGTCGTGCGCGCGGAAATGGAAAGACCAGTCCGGTCGGCAGGGCGATCGGACTGGTCTAAGCAAAATGAATATACCGGGCGCGGTGCAGGCGTTCAAGGGCCAAATTCACTTATTTTCTTGCCAGAATCGCGAAATCGGGTTAGTGGGTTTTGAGTGAGCTGCTACGGGGCCAGCACCGCCCCGCTGTGGAGCGCCGGTCGGCGCAGCGAGCGGGGAGTGAACTCCGGGCACGGTGCGCTATCGGCGCGTTCCAGCAGGTAGCGCGTCACCGTATTCCAGTCCGGAAAGAGCGGGGTCAGAAACTTGATCAGCTCGCCCTCGAAGCGGTCAGCACCGATGGCCGACCCGTCGTCGACGAGAAAGTCGCCCCGGTTGAGATGCTTGTGGTGCGAGAGGATCAGCCGTTTGTAGGCCGGGCCGCCGACATCCGCTCCGAGATGTTCCTGCACCCACTCGAGCTTGTGCTGCCAGGCACTCGCGTTGCCCCACGGAGCCATGGACAGAATGTAGGTGTCGAATGATTGGGCGAGGATGTGAAACGCGTCGATGGCGCCACTTATCGGTTCCATCCGGGCGAAAATACCGGGTACTTCGTCGAGCCGCTTCTCATACCGGCTGTACTCGGCATTGGTGAGTCGGTCGATTCCCGACTGTACGTTGACGAGGGTGTTGTCGAGGTCGATATAGAGGATCTTTTTCATTCGGGCTCCCTGGCGCGGCTCGCTTCGTTGCGGCAACGCTCCGATCGTGACAGGCTCACGCCGGATCGGCAATGCCTGCGGTCAACCCCGTCAGGGCCGACCGCCACTGCCCTGGGTCAGTCAACGGTCGTGTCGGCCTCGATTCGGCTGTAGCCCTGGTCGGTCACCCAGATGCGCAGCGTGGCCGGAATCTGCTCTTTCATGGAGTCGACATGGCTAATCAGGCCGATCGTGCGGCCGCCGGCGCGCAGGGTGTCCAGGGTGCTCATGGCGGTCTCGAGGGTTTCACTGTCGAGCGAGCCGAAGCCTTCATCGACGAAGAGGGTATCGAGCGTGATGCCGCCCGCCTGCGCGGACACCACCTCGGCCAGGCCGAGCGCGAGGGCCAGTGAGGCGAGGAATGTCTCGCCTCCGGAGAGGGAATGCGTCGCGCGCGCACGGCCGGTGAATCCATCACGGATCATCAGGCCCAAACCGGAGCGCGCACCACCCTTGACGCGGGAGTCATCGTGTTCGAGTGCGTACCGTCCGCTGGTCATCGTGCGCAGCCGCAGGTTGGCCGCCACGACGATCTCTTCCAGCTGGGCGGCCAGCACGTAGGTTTCCAACCGCATGCGCTTCGTATTCGGTTCGTCGCCCTGCATGACGTCGGCCAGCTGGCGCACCTGGGAGTGCACGGCCAGCAGATCAGCGGATTCCGCGAATCTCGTCGTGACTTCGCGAACGAGCTCCGCGAGCTGGCCGGCACGCTCGCCGAGCGAGCCGTGCGTGCTCACAGCGGCATCGCGCGTGCTGCCGGCAGCCTCGAACGCTCGGAGAGACGGCTCGAGATCGACCGGTTCTGGCGACAGATCGGCCAGCTCGGGATCCGCCGCTGCCGCCCGCGCTGCTGCACGCTCGTCGTCAAAGGACCGCACGACGGTCTCCAGCCGTGTGGTCTCGCCCTCGCCCCGCTGCGCCGCGAGGGCCGTCTCCTCGTCGTCGAAGCCTTCTTCCCGCAGCTGGCCCGTGAGCTGAAGGGTCGCGGCGTTGTTAGCGGCGGCGCGTTGCCGGCTGAGGGTGAGCGCGCCGTCGAGTGCGCGCGCGCAATCCAGCTCGTGCTGCAAGGCGCGTACCTGGTCGGTCACGCTGTCGCACTCGCCGCGCTGCGCGCCGACGCGTGCAGCGAGCAGGTCGCGCTGCCCGGACCGCACGCTGTGAGTGTCGGCTGCCGTATCGCGTGACGCGCGGACGGCCAGCACTGCGGCCTGAGCCAGGGTCAGTCCATGGCGAAGATCGGTCTGTTCCTGCCGAAGCCCCCCGATCAGATCGGCAGCCGTGTGCGCGGTCGACAACCGGGCACCGGCGGCAGCGCATTCAGCGCGGAGGTCAGAGACGCTTCGTTGCCCGGCCAGCGCCTCCGCCTGCGCGAGCCGATTCGTCAGGGCAGTCGCGGTCTCCTGGGCATCGGCCA
The DNA here is from genome assembly GCF_004402535.1 of Cryobacterium glaciale. Lineage (GTDB taxonomy): Bacteria > Actinomycetota > Actinomycetes > Actinomycetales > Microbacteriaceae > Cryobacterium > Cryobacterium glaciale. Next base: position 290,301 of record NZ_SOEY01000028.1, read on the forward strand.
GTTGCTGCTGCCGACCCTGCAAGTGTTGACGGGCAGTGGAAAGGTCGGCGGCAGTCACCAGCCCGCCCTGGGTCGCCGCCGGGGCAGGGTGTTCGATGGACCCGCAGACCGCACAAGCGTCACCATCGACGAGATAACTGGCAAGTTCCGACGCCTGGCCAGAAATCCGTCGGGCCACGAGCGCCTCATAGTCGACGGCGGCCGCCGCATTGTCGCGACTGCGGTCGAGCAAGTGCTCGTGCGCCCCGACCAACTCGGACCGCACGGCCACCACGTCTTCGGCGGCCGCGAGCCCGGCGTCGGCACGGCGCACGGCCTCGTCAGCGTCGGCCTCACCGGCGGCGGTGAGTGACGCTGCCACGAGCTGCACGCCGACGAAATCGATCTGCTGGGGCAGCTCGTCGAGTCGCTGCTGGGCACGCGTCAGGTCATCGGTGTGGACGGCAAGCAGATCGAACAACGCCGTGATTTCGTGGTCAAGGGCCGGGAGCTGCTTTTCTTCCGCGAGCACCTCGGCGAGCGCTCCGAGCCGTCCCACCAGGGCATCCATGATCGGTCGAAGTGCCGGCTCGGAACCCCCCGACGCATCGACGCCGCTCATACCGGCACCGTTCGCATTGGCACCGTTCGCATTGGCACCGTTCGCATGGGCACCGTTCACATGGGCGCCGTTCACATTGGCGCCGTTCACACCGACGCCGTTCACACTGAGCGGTAGGTCAAACGGCAGCCAGGCGGCCCGAGCCGAGGTTTCGTCGGTCAGGGCCGCCTGCCACGCAAGAGTCGCCGCCCGGCTGCTGCGAATGTGCGGCCAGACCCGAGCCGCCCGCGCGGCCTGGCGCAGCGTACCGCGCTGTTCTTCAACCTCGCCGGAGCGTGCGTCGAGCATCGCGAGAGTGGTCTCGGCGATGGCACGCCTGGCCTGAAGCCGCTGTGTCTCGGTGGCCGCTCGGTGTTGCACTGTCGCCTTTTCCAGCGTCGCCGCTGCGGTCTCCGCGTCGTGCGCGGCAACGTCGACCGCGCGATTCAGGCCGGCGAGGGAGTCCCGGAACCAGTCGAGGTCGGGCTCGACGGGCAGCGCAGAAAGTCGCAACTGGTGCATGGCTGCGGTGGCATGCTCCGCGACATCGCGCTGAACGGCCGCGAGACTCTCGTCGAGAGATTTGCGGCGCGTGATCAGCGCGGACTCCAACTGTTCGAAGCGGGTGGTTCCAAACAGGGTGCGCAGCACCGCACGACGTTCCTCGGTTTTGGCCAACAGGAAGTACTGGAACCGGTTTTGAGCGAGCAGGATCACCTGGAGGAATTGGTCGGCCTTCAAGGGCAGGATGGTGCTCAGTTCGAGGCCGACTTCTCGGGGCTTGGCCGCAATACCCCGCCATTCCCCGCCCTGGCGAAGCTGCAGCACAGCCGTCGGCGCCGCGCTGGTCGTTCCGGTACCGTTCTTCTTCGCTCGCTCATATTTCGGGCTGCGCAGCAGCCGGTAGTCCCGCCCGCGCAGGCTGAAGTCGAGTTCGACGAAGGTGGGATCATCGGGCTCGCAGTAGTCGCTGCGCAAGCGCTGCTCGGTGTCGGTGAAACGCGGCACCTGGTCATAGAGAGCAAAACAGATTGCGTCGAGAATACTGGACTTGCCAGCGCCGGTCTTGCCCGTAATAAGAAAGATTCCGTCGGAGTCGAACCGCTCGAAATTGACGATCTGCTCGTTCTTGAATGGTCCGAACCCGGCCAGACGCAGTCGCTTAATCTTCATGCGTTCACCTCTTTCGCGCCCAGTTCGGTCTGAAGCTCAGCGATCAACGCACTCTCGAATTCGCTGGGCCCGACCCCGTTTCGCACGAACGACAGGAAGCCCGCCACGATCTCTGCATCACTCGTGGCGGCACGAATGCGCTCGGCGTAGGTGGAGCCATCCGCTTCGAGCGTGATCGTTGGCCGGTGCTCGAGCGCAACACAGTGCGGGAATCTGGTCTGCAGTGAGCGCATGGCGTCGAGCGGGCGCACCTGGTCGGTGAGAATGACCTTCACCCAGTCACCCTCGTTGCCGGCCAGGCCCTCATCGTCGAGCAGCGTGGCGAGTTCGCCGGTGAGCACCGTGAGCCGGCGCGGTACGGGCAGGTCGACCCACTCGACGGCAGGGGTTTCAGTAGTACTGAGGCCCGCCGCGCCGAGTTCGACGAGCCACGCCCCGCGCGGCTTGCCGACCTCCGAGAAGGAATAGTGCAGGGGCGCTCCGGAGTAGCGTACCCGCTCGGTCAGGGTGGCCCGCCCGTGAATGTGGCCGAGCGCGACGTAGTCGGGGCCGTCGAAGACAGCGAGCGGCACGACGTCGAGCCCTCCGGCGGTGATATCGCGCTCCACATCGCTCGCCTCGGTGGCCGGTGCCACGCCCGCCGCGAAGCAGTGCGAGAGCACGACGCCGCGGCCGCCGCGGCCGGCCAGGTCGGCACGAATGCGCGTCATCGCGAAGTTCAGCACCTGCTCGTGAGTTTTAAGCGGCACGCCGGGATGCAGGTGGCGAATGAGCACAGGCTCCAGGTAGGGAATGCCATAGAAATGCACCGGGCCGTGCTCGTCGGTGATGGTGACCGGTTCGAGGTACTGTTCCGGCCCGGTCACGACGTGGATGCCGGCCAGGGCCGCCCACTCCGACTGAAAGCCGAGCCGGGTCGCCGAGTCGTGATTGCCGCTCGTCATGACAACGGATGCTCCGGCCTCTTTGAGTCGCCGCAGCGTGCCGGTCAGCAGCGCGTAGCCCTCTTTCGAGGGCATCGCTGAGTCGAATACGTCGCCCGCCACGGCCACCACGTCGACGCTGCGTTCGCACACCAGCTCTACCAGCGCATCCAACACGATGCCGAGGTGATCGAGGGTGGAGTGGGTGTGGAAGGTGCGCCCGATGTGCCAGTCCGAGGTGTGCAGAATCTTCATACTCATGACGCTACCGGGGTGCACCGACAGTGCCGACCGACGTGATTCTTTGTTTATCTTCTTTTTCTTGACAAACAAAAACAAACACAGCTAAAGTCAACTAAACCAACTTCTTGTGACTACGTCACTCACCGTCGAGGAGGCATTCGTGTTCGCCGAAGAACGTCAACTCTTGATCGCCGCACTCGTGGCAACCCAGGGTCGGGTCACCGTGACCGACCTCGCCACGCGATTTGCCATCACCGCCGAGACCGTACGCCGCGATCTCGACACCCTCGAAGCCGCCCGCCAGCTGCGCCGTGTGCACGGCGGGGCCGTCGCCATCGACCGTCTGAGCCTGTCGGAGCCGAGCCTCGACGAACGCCAGACCCAGCGTCTCGACGAGAAGTCGCGCATTTCCGACGCGGCGATGCGCATGATTCCCGCGAGCCGCACCGGTTCGATCGTGCTCGACGCCGGAAGCACCACCGAGCGTCTCGCCGACCGCCTGGCCGACTGGACGCCCGCCGTGACCGGCGACCAGCTGCTCGTGATCACCAACGCGGTACCGATCGCCGGCAAACTCTCCCGCAACGAGACCATCCAGCTGCACATTCTCGGCGGCCGCGTGCGCGGACTGACCAGCGCCATCGTCGGTGCCGGCACCGTCGCGCAGCTCGAGGCGCTCCGCCCCGACATTGCCTTCATCGGCACCAACGGCATCAGCGCCGCTTTCGGACTCAGCACCCCCGACTCGGTGGAAGCAGCCGTCAAGTCCGCCATCGTCACGTCGGCCCGGCGCGTCGTCGTGCTCGCCGATTCCAGCAAGCTCGACCAGGAAACCCTGGTCCGCTTTGCCACGCTCGCGGCGATCGATACCCTGATAACGGATGCCGCGCCATCCGCTGAGCTCGCCGCCGCCCTCGCCGCCGCCGACGTCGACGTGGTGATCGCATGATCGTCACCCTGACCCCCAACCCGAGCCTGGACCGCACCATCGAGCTCGCCGGCCCGCTCGTGCGCGGCGAGGTGCAGCGGGCCGTTGCCGCCCACAGCGAGCCCGGCGGTAAGGGCGTCAACATCTGCCGCGCCCTCGAAGCGAGCGGCATCAGCAGCCTCGCCATCCTGCCCGGCGATGCCGACGACCCGGTGCTGCTGGCCCTGACCAGCCACCAAATTCCGCACCTCGGCCTGCCGATCGGCGCGCCGCTCCGCAGCAACGTCGCGATCACCGAACCCGACGGCACCACGACCAAGCTCAACGAACCCGGCCCGGTACTGAGCCTCGCCCAGCAGGATGCCCTCGTAGAACTCGTGCTGGAACAGTCGGTCGGAGCGAGCTGGCTCGTGCTGGCCGGTTCGGTTCCGCCCGGAGTGTCAGACGATTTCTATGCCCGGATCATTCGTGAGCTGCGCGCTCGACTCGGCAGCCAGGCACCCAGGGTCGCCGTGGATTCCTCGGGCGGCCCGCTCGCCGCCGCCGCGCTGGCCCACCCCGACCTGCTCAAGCCCAACGGCGAGGAACTCGCCGAGCTCAGCGGACTCTTCGACGGTGACACGCTGGAGGCGAACCCCGGCCTCGTCGTCGATGCGGCTCGCGTTCTGATCGCGGGCGGCGTAGGTGCCGTGCTCGCGACTCTCGGAGCGAGGGGCGCCGTGCTCGTCACCGCCGAGGGCAGCTGGATCGCCACCACTCCCCCGATACTCGCCGTGAGCACCGTCGGGGCCGGCGACTCAGCACTGGCCGGCTACCTGCTGCAGAGCAATGCCGGAGCGAGTGCCCCCGACTGCCTGCGCCAGGCCGCCGCCCACGGCGCGGCCGCCGCCTCCCTGCCCGGTTCCACCGTTCCCGCCCTGCACCAAACCAACCCCAGCGCCGTCACCGTGACGGACTTTGCCCCAGCATCGGCCGCACGGCCAGTGCTGGCCACACATCCAAAGGAGGATGACCAGTGAGTGCACTGATTACCCCGGAGCTTGTTGCTCTGGACACCCATCTCGGAACAGAGCCGAAGGACGTCATACGGCACCTGGCCGAGCTCGTCGTCGCCGCCGGCCGCGCCACCGAAATCGAGGCGCTGTACGCGGATGCCCTCGCCCGCGAAGCGAAGACCGCCACCGGCATTCCGGGTGGCCTGGCTATCCCGCATTGCCGTTCCACCGCCGTGCTGGAGCCCACGCTCGCGCTGGCCCGCCTGTCGACCCCGGTCGATTTCGGATCCAAGGACGGCCCGGCTGACCTGGTCTTTCTCATTGCAGCACCGGACGGCGCCGACCAGGAGCACCTGAAGATTCTGGCCAAGCTGGCCAGGTCGCTCATGAAGAAGGACTTCACCGCCGCCCTGCGGTCCGCGTCGACCGCGGAGCAGATCGTCGAGCTGGTCAACAATGTTGTCGCCCCGGTTGCCGTTGTCGCGGGCGCCCACTCCAGCGACAATGCGAACGCCGGCACCGGCCCGGCTGCGAGCGGCGCCGCGTCACCCAGCAGGGCGCGCATCGTCGCCGTCACCGCCTGCCCGACCGGCATCGCGCACACCTATATGGCCGCCGACTCGCTTGTGGCTGCGGCTAAAGCGGTCGGAGTCGACCTGCAGGTGGAAACCCAGGGTTCGGCGGGCCTCACCCCGCTCGACCCCGCCGTCATCGCCGCGGCCGACGCCGTGATCTTCGCCGTGGACGTCGACGTGCGCGGCCGGGAACGTTTCGCCGGCAAGCCCGTCATCAACGCCCCGGTCAAGCGCGGCATCGACGAACCCGGCCGGTTGATCGAGGAGGCCCTCGCGGCTGCCCTCAACCCCAACGCCCGTCGGGTCAGCGGCACCGCAGACCAGAGTGGCGCGTCGGAGGAGAGGAGCGAGCACCTGGGCCAGAAGCTCAAGCGCGCGCTGCTCACCGGTGTCAGTTACATGATTCCGTTCGTCGCCGGCGGAGGCCTGCTCATCGCCCTCGGCTTCCTGCTCGGTGGCTACGAGATCACCGAGGTCGCGGATGACGTTGTCATCAACAACAGCCTGTTCAACCTGCCAGACGGCGGTCTCCTCACCTACCTCGGGGCGGTCTTCTTCAAGATCGGCGCCCTGTCGATGGGCTTCCTGGTTCCCGCGCTGGCCGGCTACATCTCCTTCGCCATCGCCGACCGTCCCGGCATTGCCCCCGGCTTCGTCGCCGGCGCTGTCGCCGGATTCATGGGTGCCGGGTTCCTCGGCGGCATCGTCGGCGGCCTGCTCGCCGGTGTCGTCGCCGCGAGTTTCGCCAAGCTCAACGTTCCGCGTTGGCTGCGCAGCCTGATGCCCGTCGTGATCATTCCCCTCATCGCGTCGATCGTCGCCTCCGGTTTGATGTTCATCGTTCTCGGCGGGCCGATCGCCCTGCTGACCGTCGGTCTCGGTGACTGGCTGAACGGCATGACCGGAGCATCCGCTGTGATTCTCGGTGTCATTCTCGGCCTCATGATGGCCTTCGACCTCGGCGGACCGGTCAACAAGGTCGCCTATGCCTTCGCCGTAGCCGGCCTCGGTGCAGCAAGCCTCGCCAACCAGGCGCCGTGGCAGATCATGGCCGCGGTCATGGCAGCCGGCATGGTGCCGCCGCTCGCGATGGCCCTCGCTACCGTGATCGACAAGAAGCTGTTCAGCCTGTCCGAGCGCGAGAACGGCAAGGCGGCCTGGCTGCTCGGTGCCTCGTTCATCTCTGAAGGTGCCATTCCGTTCGCCGCCGCCGACGTCTTCCGGGTGATTCCGGCCGCCATGCTCGGCGCTGCGGTCACCGGTGGCCTGTCGATGGCCTGGAACATCACGAGCAAAGCGCCACACGGCGGAATGTTCGTGTTCTTCGCTATCGACAACTTCTTGCTGTTCGTGCTCGCGATCGTGATCGGTACGCTGGTATCGGCGTTCGCCGTCGTCGGACTCAAGCGGTATGCCGTGCGGAAGCGCCCGGTTGATGCACCGGAAGCTGCCCTGGTCAACGCCTGACCCGACCGCTTCTCCCGCGCGGGCTACCCGCGCGGGGCAGCAGTTCCGCAGTACAGTGACGCCAGCCGAATGCTGGGAATTTAGGAATCGAGGATGATCGTGCAGACGATTTCAGGCCAGGCCAGTACCGACAAGGCCGAAACCGGCCGCACGTTCGCCGGAGTCGGCGTCAGCCCCGGCCGCATCATCGGCTCCATCCTGTTGATGCCCAAGGCCGTACGTGAGCCCGCGGTGGGCGAGCGGCTGGCCGAGGGCACCGCACCGGAGGACGCATCCGCTGCCCTGCGCACCGCCGCGAAGGCTGTGCAGACCAACCTCACTGCCCGTTCGGCTGGCGCCTCCGGCGCCGGCCGGGAGGTGCTCGAGGCCACGGCACTGATGGCGAACGACCCGATGCTGGTCAAGGCAGCTGTCAAGCTCATCACCAACGGCGCTTCGGCCGAGCGGGCCATCTGGGACGCTGCGGCCTCGGTCGCTGAGATGCTGCACAATCTCGGCGGCTACATGGCCGAGCGCGCGACCGACGTGCTCGACGTGCGCGGTCGCATCGTCGCCGAACTGCGCGGCGTTCCCGCCCCGGGAATCCCCTATTCGGACACCCCGTTCATCCTGGTCGGCGAGGACCTCGCGCCGGCCGACACCGCCACCCTCGACCCGGCCAAGGTGCTCGCGCTCGTCACCTCGAGCGGCGGACCGCAATCCCACACCGCCATCATCGCCCGTGCCCTCGGGCTGCCGGCTGTGGTCGCCGCCGCCGGGGTCGAGGGCCTGCATGACGGCACCCTCGTGTTCGTCGACGGGGCCGCCGGCACCATTCTGGTCAATCCCGGCGCCGACGAGGTCGCCCTCGCCAAGGCGTGGGAAACGACGACCGCGGCCCTCGCCATGTTCGACGGCACCGGGCGGCTCAAAGATGGCCACCTCGTTCCCCTGCTCTCCAACGTCGGCGGCGCCAAGGATGCGGTCAAGGCCGCCGCCGCCGGAGCCCAGGGCGTCGGCCTGCTGCGCACCGAGTTCTGCTTCCTCGAACGCGACACGGAACCCACCATTGCCGAACAGGTTGAGGCCTACCGCGGCGTCTTCGACGCTTTTCCCGGCAAAAAGGTTGTCGTGCGCACCCTCGACGCCGGCGCTGACAAGCCGCTCCCCTTTCTGACGGATGCCTCCGAGCCCAACCCGGCCCTCGGCGTGCGCGGCTACCGCACCGATTTCACCTCCCCCGGCGTGCTGGAACGTCAGCTTCAAGCCATCGCGCAGGCCGCAGATGGAACCGAAGCCCAGGTCTGGGTGATGGCCCCGATGATCTCGACCGCCGAGGAGGCCGAGCACTTCGCCGGCCTGTGTACGGCCGCCGGGCTCACGACTCCCGGCGTCATGGTCGAGGTTCCCTCGGCCGCGCTGACCGCGGCGAGCATTCTCGAACACGTGGATTTCGTCAGCCTGGGCACCAACGACCTCACCCAGTACGCCATGGCGGCTGACCGGCAGCTCGGCCCGCTCGCGGACCTCAACACCCCGTGGCAACCCGCTGTGCTGCAGTTGATTCGACTGACCGTGGCCGGGTCGCGTGACGAGGGTCACGGCAAGCCGGTCGGCGTCTGCGGCGAGGCCGCAGCCGATCCCGCCCTCGCGGTGGTTTTGGTCGGACTCGGCGTTTCGACGCTGTCGATGACCGCCAGAGCGCTTTCCGCCGTCGCCGCGGTACTGGCCAGCGTGACGCTGCCCGAGGCGCAACAACTGGCCGCGCTGGCCCTGACCGCGCACTCCGCAACGGATGCCCGTCGCATCGTTCGCGAAAAACTCCCGATACTTAATACGCTGGGTTTGTAACCAGCCACACTCTGCAACCCGCTCTGTCTACCTTGGAGGATCCATGCCCGAACGAACCGCCGTCATTGCCAGCCGCGTCGGCCTGCACGCCCGCCCAGCCGGAATCTTCGTCGCCGCCGTCGGCGAACTGCCCCTCGAGGTCACCATCGCGATGGCCGGCGAACCGGCTGAAGACGCCATGGACGCCTCGAGCATCCTCTCGATCATGAGCCTCGGCGCCTCCAACGGCGACACCGTCGTGCTGCGCGCCGACGGTGAGGGCGCCGACGAGGCTCTCGACTCGCTGGTCAAGATTCTCGAGACCGACCTCGACGCCGAATAGTCGCTCGATTCAGTTGGGTAAAACCCTTGGACACTCGCAAGTACGTAACTAAGCTAGGGAAATCGGCAGGCATCCATCCGGGTACCCCGCCACTACCCTGCGTGCGACGAAGAAGGACTCCACTGTGACCGAACGACAGACTTACCTGGGAAACGTTGAAACCGGCGCCAGCGATGAAGCGCACACTATCAAGGACTGGGCCGATCTCGGCCAGGAAATGTGGTCGTATCTCACCGGCAAGGGCGCAGCCATCAACTACAGCTTCATTGACATGGTCGTCGAGGTTCCGCGCGATATCGGCCCCGATGCACCCCGCGCCGTGTGGAAGCTCAACGGCACCCTGCGGGTCACCACGAGCGATGAGAAGTCTCTCGGCTCCGATCCGTTCCGCAGCTAATCGTGAGCTCCTCCGCGAGCGTACCCACGGCCTCCCCCGTCGGCCTGCACATCGACCTGGCGTTCTCGCTGGAGGAACCGACGGCCGCGCCCGATGGTTCCTCCGACGGCTCCACCGGGGACTCCTTTGGAGCCACCGACACGATGCAGGGCACGATCACCGCTGACGGAACCGACGTGACCATCTACACGAGCAACCCGGAAATGTTCGTGCAGGGCCGCGCTCTCAACCTGGAACCGCTGCGCGCACTGGCCGCGGAGCTGGCTGCCCGAAAACTGACCGTCTCCATCACCGGGCCGGTCGGGCTGATCGCCCGCCTAGGTGACGTGCAGGCATCCGTCACGCAACGGCTCGTGACGCGGTCGCCGCACATCGTTCTCGGGTCGCGAAACGCGCTGGGTCCGCTCGTGCAGGCACGCCTGCGCGGGCAGGCACGGATGCCGGTGGCTATCCCGCTGCCGCCGACGACCGTGTTCCCCCTCGCACCGACCTTCGACCGGCGCAGCCGCCGCACGGTCACCACGACGCACTACACGCCGGGAAGCGGGCGTCCGCGCCTCATCTTCGTCGTGGGGTCACAAAACTGGAACGGGCAGATGCCCCGGGAATTCAACCTGTTGTCGGGCACGACCACGATCGGGTCGTCGCCCGAAGCCGACCTGCAGCTGCCGGGGTTGAAGCCGCTGCACGCCGAGATTCGCCACGATGACAACGACGAGTACCGCCTGTTCGCCATCGGTGAGGTCGCGGGGAGCTCGCGCCCAACCGACGACGGCCGCAGCATCGGCAACGGGCAGATTCTACGCACCGGTTCGCGGCTCGAAATGGGTCCGTGGCGGATGGGCTACTTTCGGGAGGAGTTCGCCGATCACGGCCGTCCGTTCGGCGGACGGGTCGGCGGCGAACTGGCCGTGCAGAAGCCGCAGCCGCCCCGGCCGCGCGCCTGACCCTGGCCGCCACCGCGTGGGGGTGCCGCACCAGCCGTGCGACACCCTCACGAAGTGAAGACGTCGGTCCAGACCGCTCTCGACCCTGACTCCCCGATCAGCGCGACCGTGACGACCGCACCGATCGCGCTGACCAGAACGACCAGGTCGAGCACGACGGTCGCCACGAGCCGCCCCGTACGGTTCGGCAGAGCGGATGCGAAACGGGCACCCTCAGCGGCGATATAGCGGTACCAGACCCACTGCAGCGCGGCCGCGAGGAACAGGGCGATCACCCACGGGAGCATCGTCGTGCCGAGCGACGTGTGCGCGCCCAGCAGCGGGCTGACATTGACGAGGCGCGACTGCAGCCACTCTCCCGCCTGCACCGCGACCGGAACCAGCACGAGCGCCGCGAGGGCGACGAGCGGCGTCACGATGCCCAGTCGCCGCCGAGCGACCGGCCAGAAAGCCGTAAGCACCGCGCACAGCGCGGCCAGCGGCACCACGATCACGACGGCGTGCACGATCAGCACGTGCAGCGGCAGTCCGTTGAATTCCCAATCAATGATCATAATGCGTCTCCAGTTCAAAGCTGTGACTTCGGGGGACTCAGAATGGGCGGTCGGGCCGCTTGGCCTGATCATTGCACGATTCCATCCGGCAGACCCGCAACCTTCTTGCTGGTCTCGTGCGAGGGTAGACGGGTGACCTATACCGCTCCGAACGCATTCACCACCCGTCCGACCCTGCAGGGAACCTTCGGGATGACCGCCTCGACGCACTGGCTCGCAACGGCCTGCGCCCAGGCCGTGCTCGAGCGGGGCGGCAACGCCTTCGACGCCGCGGTGGCCGGCGCCTTCGTGCTGCACGTCGTGGAACCGCACCTGAACGGGCCAGGCGGCGACCTGACCGGCGTCTTCATCACGGCGGGTGAACCGGATGCCCCGCGCGTCGTGATGGGGCAGGGGCCGGCCCCGCAGGCGGCCACCATCGACCACTACCGCGCCGAGGGCCTCGACCTGGTTCCCGGATCGGGGGTGCTCGCCGCTGCCGTACCCGGCGCGGTCGACGCCTGGCTCGTGCTGCTGCGCGATCACGGCACCTGGGAGCTGGCCGACGTGCTTTCCTTCGCCCGCGGGTACGCGCGCGACGGACATCCGATTCTCGGCCGGGTCGTCGCCACGATCGGCTCGGTCGCGACACTCTTCACCGAGCACTGGCCGACCTCGGCCGCGCAGTGGATGCCGAATGGCCACCTTCCCCAGGCTGGCGACCTCGTGACCAATGCCGCCTGGGCGACGACCCTCGACCGCCTGCTCGCGGCGAGCTCGGGCTCGGGCTCGGCCGTCGCCAACCGCGCGGGGCGCATCGACGCGGTCCGAAGGGAATGGCGGGAGGGGTTTGTAGCCCGTGCCATCGTGGATTTCGGGCGCACACCGCACCGGCATTCCTCGGGCACCGACCATGCCGGCGTGATGACCCTGGCCGACCTCGCCGGTTTCGAAGCGAGCATCGAGGAGGCCACTACCGTGGTATTCCGCGGCCACACGATCGCCAAGACCGGCGCCTGGGGGCAGGGGCCGGCGCTGCTGCAGACCCTGATGATTCTCGACGGGTTCAGCGACGAGCACCTTGACCCGTCGACCGCGCTCGGCGCGCACACCATCCTCGAGGCGCAGAAGCTGAGTTTCGCCGACCGGGAAGCCTATTACGGGGACGACGACGTCCCACTGGATTACCTCCTGTCTGCCGACTACGCGGCCAGCCGGCGGGCGCTCATCACCGGGCAGGCCTCCCCCGAGTTGCGCCCGGGCGTCGTGCCAGGACGCTCCCCGTACCTGCCGGTGCTGCGCACCGAGTACACGACGGAGGCGCTAGCGAAGCAGGGGGCGGCGGCATCCGCTGCGGTCGGCGAACCGACGGTCGCCGCGCCCACTCGCGCCGCACGCATCGAAACGGAGCCCGAAACGCTCTCGACCGGTGAGCTGCGCGGCGACACCTGCCACATCGACGTCGTCGACCGCTGGGGCAATATGGTCTCCGCGACGCCGTCGGGCGGCTGGCTGCAGTCGTCGCCGACGATTCCCGAGCTGGGCTTCTGCCTCGGCTCCCGCCTGCAGATGACCTGGCTGGAGCCCGGTGCGCCCTCGGCCCTGACCGGCGGCAAACGCCCGCGCACGACCCTCACCCCCACACTCGTTCTGAAAGACGGGCAGGCGGTGACGGCGCTCGGCTCCCCCGGCGGCGACCAGCAGGACCAGTGGCAGTTGCTCTACCTGCTGCGCACGATCGTGGGCGGCTACACTCCGCAGCAGGCGATTGATGCGCCCGCCTTTCACAGCACCTCGTTTCCGGGTTCGTTCTGGCCGCGCACCTGGGAACCCGGCGGCGCCGTCGTGGAAGACCGCCTGGGCGAGGCGGTCATCGCCGAACTCGAGCAGCGCGGCCACCGAATCACCCGGGCCGGCGACTGGGCGCTCGGCCGTATCTCGGCGGTCACCCGCGACCCGAAGACCGGATTGCTGCAGGCGGCGGCCAATCCGCGCGGGGCCCAGGGGTACGCCGCGGGTCGTTGACCCGCAGCAAAGTACCACCGAATCGGGTTTTCTGCTGCCCCCACGACGGGGGAGGACATCGACCTGTCTATCCCCACTACATTGGAGCTATCGCACCGATTACCCGAGTCGGCGATGGAACGGACAATCGTGAAAATGTTGCAGACAGAGTGCCCAGAATGCCAGCAAATGGTGTGGATCACGTCGGATACCCGGTTCGCGACCTATCACTCCCTGGCCAACTCCACCGAGGATTGCCCCGGATCCCGAATGACCGTTCCGGTACCCCCCAAACAGACTGCCGCAAGCCGTCGGCGCGCCCAAGCCGAACTGCTCGCCTGGGCCCACTCCACCACTGCGGTGGGCGCCGGCAAACACAAGGCCGCCTGACCGCACAAACCCAACGACATCAATCAACCCGAACGATTGATGCCGGCTGTCTGCTCGTCGAAAGCGGGTAACGGTTGCTTCAGCCGGCTGAGGTCACCGTTTACCCGCTTTAGCGTGCAAGCCGGGCTCAGGTACTCGCAGGCACCAGCAGGTCGGCGAGCACCAGGGCGAGGGCGCGGGCACCGGCCTCGGCGTCGTCGTCCTCGACGTATTCCTCTGGCGAGTGTGAGACCCCGGTGGGGTTGCGCACGAAGAGCATCGCGGTCGGCACGAACTGGGTGAGGATCCCCGCGTCGTGACCGGCGCCGGTGTCTTGCACCGGCGCATCCGGAAGGAGCAGGCTCAGGTGGTCGCGCAGGGCCGAGTCGAAGCTGACCGTGCGACTGACCGACTCTTCGGTGAGCTGCACCGTGCAACCCTCGTTCGCCGCGATCAGACGGGCTTCGGCCAGAATGGTGGCCACCACGGCTGCCGTCACCGCGTCGTCGGGATGCCGCGCGTCCAGCCACAGGTCGACCCGGGAAGCGATCACGTTAGTGCCCCCCGGCACCGGTTCGAGCCGTCCGACGGTGGCCCGGGTGCCCGGCTGGGCGCGGGCGGTGTCGCGGATGGCCATGACGATGCCCGCCGCCGCGATCATCGGGTCGTGTCGGTCGGTCATGAGCGTGGTGCCGGCGTGGTTCCCCTGGCCGGTCACGCTCAGGCGCCAGCGACCGTGGCCGAGGATCGACGAGCCGATGCCGACTGGCTGGTGGCGGTCGATGAGCACGCGGCCCTGCTCGACGTGCAGCTCGATGAACGTCCCGATCCGGGCCAGTGCCTCCGGGTCCGGTCCGAGAAAGGCCGGGTCGAAGCCGCTCTTCGCTGCCACCTCGGCGAACGAGTCGCCGTTCTGGTCGCGCAGGCCGCGGGCCAGGTCCACGTCGATCGCGCCGGTGAGCACGCGGGTTCCGAGGCAGGCCACACCGAACCGCGATCCTTCCTCCTCCGGGAACACCGCGATGGCGAGCGGGCGTTCGGGGCGAAGGCCGCCGGCCCTCAGAATATCGAGGGCGACAAGCGCGGAGGCGACCCCGAGCGGACCGTCGAAGGCGCCGCCGCCGGGCACCGAGTCGAGATGACTGCCGGTGACGACAGCGTTGGCGGTGTCACCGGCTGGTGTGTACCACCAGGCCCAGATGACCCCGTTGCGGTCCGTCTCGACGTCGAGCCCACGTTTGGCCGCGTGGGCGAGGAACCAGGCGCGGAGGTCGAATTCGGCGCTGGAGAAGACCGGCCGAGAATAGCCGCCGCGGTGCGGATCGGCGCCGACCCGGCTGATCTCGGCCAGCAGCCCGGCGACCGTGTCGGCGGGGGCGGCCGTGCGGGGCCCGGCGGCCGGGGCGGGCACCGTCACGGGTGTACCCGGAACTGCGGCGGCACCGACCCGACGCCGGTCGCCAGGTCGGCGGCGAGCTCGCCGATCACCGGCGCGAACTTGGCACCGTGCCCGGAGCACGGTGAGAGCAGGGTGATGTTGTCAACGCGGTCGATGATGAAGTCCTCCGTCGGCGTGTTGGTGAACAGGCAGGTGGTCTCAGCGTACGGCGTGGGGTCGAGGCCCGGCAGGTAGCGGGCCACGTAGTTGACGACCCGTTCACGGTTGGCCGCTCCCATGATGCCGTCCTGGTCGGCCGCCGAGGCGAGGTGTTTGCCGCCGTTGTACTCGGCGATTTTCTGGCCGCGAAAAGAGGCGTCACGGCCGCCCGGCAGCCCGTACACCTGCATGCCGTCCATCTTGTGAATGAAAGTCGGCCAGTGCCCGGTGGTATCGGGTTCGACGTAGGGAAAGTGATAGGCCTGCTCCTGCATGACCGTGATCGTGGGGATCTGCGCGCGGAAGGCACTCGGCAGCGGCAGCTCTCCGAGCAGGCTCGGCAGCCAGCCGCCGGCGCTGACGATCACGTTCTCGGCGTCGACGGTCTCGCCAGTGGCGCTGTGCACCCGATATCCGGTGGCCGTCTCACTCACCCGGGCCACCGGCCAGTTGTTCCGTAACTGCGCGCCCGCCGCGCGGGCCAACTCGACCATGGTGGTCACAGCCGTTTCGGCGTCGATGACTCCGGCGCCCGGGTGCCAGAGTACCGGGGTGTCGAAGGCGATCTGCGGCCAGCGCTGGCGGGCAGCATCCGCTGTGAGCAGGTCGTGGTCGATGCCGGCGCCCTGCAGCACCCGGGCGAGCGCTTCGGGCTCGCGCAGCGTTCCGTAGTCGAGGGAACCGGTGGGGGTGATGAGCTGCCGACGGCCCAGCCGGGTCAGTTCGTCCCAGCCGACTTTGGCCTGCTGCACGAGGCCGGTGTAGAACGCCTCGGGGTAGGCGTAGCGAAAGATGCGCGCCGAACCGTGCGAGCTTCCAGCATCGTTGGCGGGGGTGGACCGTTCCAGGATGGTGACCTCGTGGCCACGACGGGCGAGCTGCCAGGCGGTGGCCGCTCCGGCCAGGCCTGCTCCGATGATGACGTACTGTGCGCTACTCACTGTGTTCTCCTGCTCGACTTATGGGATAAAGCGGATGCTTACGGCGCCGACACCAGGTCGGCGGCGGTACTGGAATCGGCGTGGTCGTCGTAGGCGTCTTCGGCGTGCGCGTGCCGGTCGATCCCGTCGACCTCATCTTTCTCGGGGATGCGCAGTCCGATGGTCAGGTCGAGCACCTTGGCGATGAGCCAGGTGACGACGAAGGAGTACAGCAGCACGGCGCCGGCGGCGAGGGCCTGGATACCGAGCAGCTCGATACCACCACCGTAGAACAGGCCGTTGCGGCCGTTGGGGGCGGCATCCGTTGCGAAGAACCCGATCAACAGGGTACCGACCAGGCCGCCGACCATGTGCACGCCGACGACGTCGAGGGAGTCGTCGTAGCCGAGCGTGAACTTCCATTCCACGGCGAGGCAGCAGACGATGCCGGCGATGGCACCGATGGCGATCGCACCCATCGGGCTGACCGCACCGCAGGCCGGGGTGATCGCCACGAGGGCGGAGATCAGGCCGGACGCGGCGCCGAGGCTCGTGACCGAACCATGGCGGAGTCGGTCGACGAGGGCCCAGCCGAGCAGGCCGGCGCAGGCGGCCACGGTGGTGTTGAGAAAGACGACGCTCGCGGCGTTGCCGGCGCTCAGGGCTGAACCGGCGTTGAAGCCGTACCAGCCGACCCAGAGCAGGCCGGCCCCGACGAGCACGAGCGGCCGGTTGTGCGGCTTGAGCGGGCCGCCCCAGCCCTTGCTGCGGCCGAGCACGATGGCCAGGGCGAGGGCGGCCACGCCGGCGTTCATGTGCACCGCGGTGCCGCCGGCGAAGTCGATAGCGCCGAGGTCGTTGGCGATCCAGCCGCCGACGACGCTGTCGCCGTCGAAGGCGAACACCCAGTGCGCCACGGGAAAGTAGACCAGCGCGGCCCAGATGCCGGCGAACAGCAGCCAGGCGCCGAACTTCATGCGTCCGGCCGCGGCCCCGGCCACGAGGGCGGTGGTCACCCCGGCGAACAGCAGCTGGAACACGATGAACAGCGCGAGCGGCAGGGCTGCGTCGGGGTCGTCGGCGAGGATCGTTTCGAGTCCGAAGAATTCGAGCGGGTCGCCGAGCAGCCCGAGGCTGCCGAGCGAGTCACCGAAGGTGGCCGAGTAGCCGAAAATAACCCAGAGAACGGCGACGAGACTTGCGCCGCCGAAGCACATCATCATCATGTTCAGAATGCGTTTCGAGCTGACCATGCCACCGTAGAACAGGGCGAGGCCGGGAATCATCAGTGCCACGAGTGCCGAGCTGGTCAGCAGCCAGGCTGTATTGCCAGTATCCATGAGCGTGTCCTTGTCGTTTATCGGTGAAGAGAGCGGATGCTCAGCGGCCGGGAATCCAGCTGGTGCCGGCGAGCGGCACCCCGGCCATCGCGGCGGCTTCCACCGTGAGGGCGACGAGGTCTTCGGGTTCGAGGTGGTGCAGGTGTGACTTGCCGCAGGCCCGCGCGATCGTTTGGGCTTCCAGGGTCAGTACACGCAGGTAGTTGGCGATGCGCTTGCCGCCCGCGATCGGGTCGAGCCGCGCGGCGAGCTCCGGGTCCTGGGTGCTAATGCCGGCCGGGTCCTTACCGTCCTGGAAGTCGTCGTAGAACCCGGCGGATGAGCCGAGCGCTTCGTATTCGGCCTGGTAGCGCGGGTCGTTGTCGCCGAGGGCGATGAGCGCTGCGGTGCCGATCGAGACCGCGTCGGCGCCGAGCGCGATGGCCTTGGCCACGTCGGCACCGTTGCGGATACCGCCGGAGACGATGAGCTGCACCGTGCGGTGCACGCCGAGCTCCTGCAGGGCGGCGACCGCCGGACCGATCGCGGCGAGGATCGGGATACCCACGTTCTCGATGAAGACCTGCTGGGTGGCCGCCGTTCCGCCCTGCATACCGTCGAGCACGACCACGTCGGCGCCGCTCTTCACGGCGAGCGCGGTGTCGTAGTAGGGCCGGGAGGCGCCGACCTTGACGTAGATCGGCGTGTGCCAGTCGGTGATCTCGCGCAGTTCGGCGATCTTGATCGCGAGGTCGTCCGGGCCGGTCCAGTCGGGGTGCCGGCAGGCCGACCGCTGGTCGATGCCCACCGGCAGGGTGCGCATGCCGGCGACGCGTTCGGTGATCTTCTGGCCGAGGAGCATGCCGCCGCCACCGGGCTTGGCGCCCTGGCCGAGCACAATCTCGATCGCATCGGCTTTGCGCAGGTCATCGGGGTTCATGCCGTAGCGGGACGGCAGGTACTGGTAGACGAGGTGGCGGGACTGCCCGCGTTCCTCGGGGGTCATGCCGCCGTCGCCGGTGGTGGTGGAGGTGCCGGCCTCGGTGGCTCCACGGCCGAGGGCCTCCTTGGCGTTGGCTGAGAGGGCGCCGAAGCTCATGCCGGCGATGGTGATCGGAATGTCGAGGGTGATCGGCTTGAGTGCGTGGCGGCCGCCGAGGGTGACGTCGGTGCCGCACTTCTCGCGGTACCCCTCGAGCGGATACCGGGACACGCTCGCGCCGAGAAAGAGCAGGTCATCGAAATGCGGCAGGGCCCGCTTCGCGCCCCAGCCGCGAATATCGTAGATACCGGTCGTGGCGGCCCGCTGGATGTCGTTGATGGTGGCACGGTCGAAGGTGGCCGATTCGCGCAGGCCCCGGCTGGCATAGCTGTTCGTCATGGTGTGTCCCTTGATTTCGTGAGCGGCGTTTAGTAGGCGGCGGCGTTGACGGCGGCGAAGTGGTACAGCGTGCGGGCTGAGCCGTAGCGGCGAAACTCGGCCGGGTCATCCGTTCGACCGGCCAGGGCGAGCAGTTCGGCCAGTTCAGCCAGGTGCTCGGGCCGCAACGGCTTCTCGATGCAGTCGGCGCCGAGGGAGGCGACCGTGCCCTTCACGTAGATTCGGGCCTCGTAGATTGAGTCGCCGAGGCCCTCTCCGGCGTCGCCGCAGACCACGAGCCGACCCGCCTGAGCCATGAACGCCGAGGCGTGGCCGATGTCACCGCCCACGACGATGTCCACGCCCTTCATCGAGATACCGCAGCGGGCGCCGGTGTTGCCGTCGACGACGACGAGGCCGCCCTGCCCGGTGGCCGCGGCGGCCTGCGAGGCGTCACCGGTGACGTGCACCGTGCCCGACATGATATTCTCGGCCAGTCCGACGCCGGCGCTGCCGTGCACCGTGACGCGGCCTTTCTGGTGCATGCCGGCGAAATAGTAGCCGACGTGCCCGTTGACCACGAGGTCGAGGTCACGGTCGATGCCGACGGCGATGTTGTGCTGCCCGGCCGGGGTGTCGACGACCCAGCTCGTGCCGTCGTCGGTGGCGTGCAGGGCCTGGTTGAGGTCGCGGACGGTGCTCACCGCGAGGTCTATGGCGGTGATCCGCGCGGTGTTCGTGGGTGCGGGAGCGTGGGTGATGGTCACAGGGTCACCAGTTCTTTGGTCGAGTCGAGGGTCCAGGTGTAGACGACGCCGGGAGCGGGTTCGAAGATGCGCGCGTTCGCAATGCCGGGGAGGTGCGCGAGGGCGCGATATTCACTCGCCATCGCGACCCAGGCATCCGTTTCGGCGATGATGGCGGGCTTGCATGCGATGGGGTCGCGCACAATAGCCATGCTCGTGGCGGTCGTGACGACGAGCGTGTAGAACCCGTCGAAGACGCCGCCAAGCTTTTCGAGGGCGGTCGTGAGGGTGTCGCCGGCTGCGAGGCGCCAGGCGATGTAGCGGGCGGCGACCTCCGAGTCGTTCTCACTGTCGAAGGTGACGCCCTCGGCGCACAGCTGGCGACGGATGGTGGCGTGGTTGCTGAACGATCCGTTGTGCACGAGGCAGAGGTCGTCGGCGACGGTGAACGGATGCGAGCCGGCGGCGGTCACGGCCGACTCGGTGGCCATGCGGGTGTGTGAGAGCCCCTGGCTGCCGGTCGCCGCGCGCAGGTCGTACTGCTCGGCCAGGTCAAGCGGATGCCCGGTGCCCTTACGCACCGCCACGTGCTCGCCGCGGCCGGCGATCTGCACGCCGGGAAGGATGCTTGTCACGGCCTGTTCGAGCGCGCTCGTGCCGATCTGGGCATTGATGAGGGTGGTCTCACCGAAGCCGGTGACGGTGACGCCGACGGCCGGCGGCACTGCGTCCCGGAGGGCTGCGGCGAGCGCGTCGGGGTTCAACTCGGCGTTAAGCACGGTGACGGTGCTCGTGCCGGCCGGGGTGAGGCTCGGGTCGTTGTAGATGGCGAGTCCGGCCGAGTCGGGGCCGCGATCGACGATGCCGCACAGCATGCCGTGCATGAGCTCGCCGAGGCTGGCGCGCAGGGCGACGTCGCGAATTTGAAGTGCTGCAATGCCACACATAGGGGATCCTGTCTCTTCGAGTTAGTAAGCGGTGAGGTAGGAGTTGATCTCCCAGTCGGTGATCGTGTTGTGCCAGGTCAGGAATTCGTCTTCCTTCGCCTGGGCGAAATATGCGCCGACCGGATGCGCGATTCCGAACGAGTCCAGCAGCACCCGGTCACCGCGCAGCGCCTCCACCGCGTGCAGCAGGGTCTGCGGCAGTACCGCGGAGGTCGCGCGCGACTCCCCCGGCCCGCACGGGTCCCCCGGGTCGATCGCCTGGTCGAGCCCGTCGAGCCCGGCGGAAATCGTGGCAGCAATGGCGAGATACGGGTTGGCCGAGCCGTCGCCGGCGCGCAACTCGATGCGCTTACCGTCGGGCACCCGGATGAAGTGGGTGCGATCGTTTCCACCGTAGGTGGCCTTCTTCGGCGACCAGGTCGCCCCGGACGCACTCGTGGACGCGCCGCGGCGCTTGTAGGAGTTGACCGACGGCGCCAGGAAGGCTTGCAGCCCGGAGGCGTGGGCCAGGATGCCGCCGATGAAGGCATAGGCGGTCGGCGACAGGCCGAGGCCTCTCCGGTCGTGATCGTCGGGGAACACCGGGGCGTCGTCAGCCCACAGCGAGAGGTGAAAGTGCAGTCCGCTGCCGGCGCGATCGGCGAAGGGCTTGGGCATGAACGTCGCGGTCATGCCGCGCTGTTCAGCGAGCACGCTGATCAGGTAGCGCAGGGTGACCACCCGGTCGGCGGTGACGAGGGCGTCGTCGTAGGCGAAGTTCTGCTCGAACTGGCCCGCGGCATCCTCGTGATCGTTGGCGTAATTGCCCCAGCCGAGGGTGTTCATGGCGTCGCTCACCGCGGTGAGGTGGTCGTACATGCGGGTCACGCCGCGGGCGTCGTAGCAGGTGCGCGCACCGTCATCGCGGCGGTCTGCGGTGCTGATGGCGCCGGCTTCGTCCTGGTGCACGAGAAAGTATTCGACCTCGGCGCCGACCTTGGCCTGCAGGTTGCGCTGGGCGAGGTCCCGGATCGCCTTCTTGAGGATGACCCGCGGAGCGTACGGCCACGGTTCGCCGTTCACGTGCGGGTCGCAGTGCACGATGCCGAGGCCCTCCTTCACGAACGGGATGGCCACGAAGGACGACAGGTCGGGAACGGCGATGAGGTCGGGATCCTGCGGACGCTGCCCGATCAAGCCGGCCGCGAAACCGGCAAAGCCTAGGTCGCCGGCTTCGAGCTGGTCGGCCGCCGCGGTCGGCACGAGCTTGGCGCACGGCTTGCCGTTCAGATCGACGAAGACGGCGAGGATGAAACGCACGCCGTCCGCCTCGGCGAGTTCGCGCAGGGTTGGTGGGCTGAGTGTGGCTGATTGCGGTGAAGCTGTGACGGCCTGGGCCCGTCGCGCCTCCCCCAGCTCTGCAATATTTGTCATTCCCGACCTCTCCTCTGGGTGGTGATCCCTGTTCGGCAGTTCACTGTGAGTGAATCTTGTTGCTTCAGAGTAACCAGATGAATTGATCGGGGTATGACCGGGATGTTACGAACAGGTAAAAGAGCGGACGAAGGATGCGCCCCGAACGGGGAGGCGCTGTCGGGCCAGTGGTTGCAACGGATGCATAACAAACCGACCGACCGGGAGAACCGAATCCCGCACCGGGGTAGACTCGATTTTCGGTTTTTGTCAGCCTCTTCTCAGGCCATCCCCCGTACGGTTACACACGGAGTTCCCCCACTCCAACGATTGGCCCCGGCATATTTCTCACCTCCCCCCAGGCGAGAAGTGCCGGGGCTTTTTCGGTCTCGGGCTCGGCAAAAGAACGCATCCGGAGCGACCGGGCCCACCCTGTGAAACTGGGCCCATGATCTATCGTGGTCCCGTTTTCCGGGCCCGGGCCCGGAAAGTGTGGAGCCCAGGGATATCCGCTCCGACGCGAACCGACCCGAGGCGCGGTACTGTGCAGCTGGTTAGGCGGCGGCGAGGGACTCGGCTAGGGCGCGGGAGTCGTGCTGGGCGGCCAGGCCGGCCAGGAGCAGGGCGAGCTGGTCTGCGGGGGAATCGGGCGCTTCGGGGTGCCACTGCACGCCGGTGATCGGCGCGCTCTCGTGTTCGAGGGCTTCGATCAGGCCGTCGGGGGCGTGGGCTGCGGCAACGAGTCCGGCGCCGAGGCGGTCGACGATCTGGTGGTGGGCACTCTGCACCGAGATGTCGACCCGGCCCAGGCTCGACGCGAGGGTGCTGTCGGCGGCGAGCGTGACTGGGTGGGTGGAGAGGATCTGGTCGATCGGCACGTCGATGTTCTTGTGGATGCCGTCGTCGATGTGCTGCACGAGGGTGCCGCCGAGGGCGACGTTGATGATCTGCAGGCCACGGCAAATGCCCAACAACGGGGTCCCGAGGGCGAAGGCACGTTGCACGAGGGCGATCTGACCCTCGTCGGCGGTGGCAAAGTGCGCCGTCTCGCCCTCGTAGCCGGTGGTGCCGCCGTAGTAGCGGGGGGTCACGTCTTCGCCGCCGACGATGACGAAGGCGTCGGCATCCGCTGTGCGGCGCAGCAGTTCGGCGGGCGTGACGTCGGCCGCGGCGATGCGCACCACGGCCCAGCCGGCCGTTTCGGCGTCGGCGACCACGCGAGAATTGAGCACCTGCACCTTGGCGTGATACGCGGGGCGGTCGGGACGCGTGGTGGTGACCTCGACGACGACGAGCATCCGGTTCGTGAATTCTTCGTTCATGCCGCATCTCCCGTCGGTATCGAATTGCGCTCCTGAGTCAATTGTGGGCGGCGCGGCTTGAGCACGCGAGTGGCCCTGTAACACTGGGCAACATGCTGATCATCGGTATTTGCCGGGGTTCCCAGACTCGCGCCGGTCGGTCACCCTAAACTTTGGACACACCCGCATTTTCCTGGCGAAATTTTTCACCCAGGACCACTCCTATGGAAGGGACCTCCGAATGACCAAGCAGTCCATTTTCGGCCGTATTTCCCAGCTCGCGAAGGCGAACATCAACGCCATCCTCGACTCGGCGGAAGACCCGGCGAAAATGCTCGACCAGATGGTGCGGGACTTCTCGAGCAGCATCTCCGACGCCGAGAGCGCGATCGCCGAGACCATCGGCAACCTGCGCCTGCTCGAAGACGACTATCGCGAAGACCAGGAAGCCGCCGTGGAGTGGGGCGACAAGGCCCTCGCCGCGAGCCGCAAGGCCGACGAACTGCGTCTGGTCGGCAAGACCGCCGACGCCGACAAGTTCGACAACCTCGCCAAGGTCGCGCTCGGTCGTCAGCTCACCTCCGAGAAGGAGGCGAAGACCGCCGAACCGCAGATTCAGGCGCAGACCGCGGTCGTCAACCAGCTCAAGACCGGCCTGGGCGCCATGAAGGAGAAGCTGGTGCAGCTCACCAACAAGCGCGCCGAGCTGATCGCCCGGTCCAAGACGGCCAAGGCGCAGGCTCAGGTGATGGACGCCGTCAAGAGCATCGACATGATGGACCCGACGAGCGAGGTCAACCGGTTCGAGGACAAGATCCGCCGCGAAGAAGCCCGCGTGCGCGGCGCCCAGGAGCTCGCCGCGTCGAGCCTCGACGCCCAGTTCGAAAGCCTCGACGACCTCGGCGAACTCACCGAAGTGGATGCCCGCCTCGCGGCCCTGAAAGCCGGCAACACCGCCGCCATCGAGAGCTAGTCGCTGGGTGGACGACTTTGACGAGCGGTGACCCCGGGACTGGGTCAAGGTTGTCGAGTGAGATTTCACGCATCCGCTTCGCAAGAAATTCGCTGATGGCGAAGCGGATGCTGACCTGCCCGGTCGCTGCGCCATACTGAGGTATGGCTCCCACCTTCGTTGTAGTGCCGCAGTGGCAGGGTTCGATTTCTCCGCGCGCGATGCGCCTGGTCGACGGGGCGGCGGCCATTCAGGGCGACCTGCCCTTCTCGGCCACCCGCCTGGTCGACGTTCCCGTCGAGGCCGGTGATGCGCTCGATACCGGGGTGCACCGGTTCTCGGCGATCCAGGTGGTGCGCGAGCGCCACTCGGCCGTCTTGAAGGACACCGCCGACTGGGCCCTCTCCATCGGCGGCGACTGCGGCATTGCGCTGGCCGCCGTGGAACACGCGGCACGCAGGCATCAGGGCGACCTGGCCGTGGTCTGGTTCGATGCCCACCCCGACCTGCACACCCCCGAATCCTCGCCGTCGGGCGGATTCTGCGGTATGGTGTTGCGCGCGATCAGCGGCGAGGGACCGGCCGAACTGGAGCTGACCGCCACGAGCACGGTGCCACTGGCGAACGTCGTGCTGGCCGGGATTCGCGACGTCGACGACGCCGAAGACGTGCTCCTGCAGGACCGCGGACTGGTGAGCGTGTCGTGCTCCGAGCTGGCCGACCCGGCCGCGCTCGTCGCGGCGGTCGCTGCGACCGGTGCGAAGCATGTCTTCGTGCACGTCGACCTCGATGTACTCGACCCCTCGGCGCTCGAGGGCCTCAGCGACCTGATCCCGTTCGGGCTGAGCGTGGCCGATCTCAATGGGGCGATCACCGCGTTGCGCGCGGAGTTCACGGTGGCCGGCGCGACCATCACCGGGTTCGCGCCCGCGTCGCCCGAAGCGGCGACCGACGACCTGCCGAGCATTCTGCGCATCATCGGGGCGCTCACCCGCTGACCCAGCACGTTCGTCACGCAAGCCAATGGAGGCCCCATGACCGACCAGCCCCGCATCCTCACCGAGCGCCGCGGCCACATTCTGCTGATCGGGTTCAACCGGCCGGAAAAACGCAATGCCGCGGACTTCTCGCTGCTGCAGCAGCTCGCGCTCGCCTACGGTGAGCTCGACCGGGATCCCGAACTGCGCGTCGGCCTGGTCTACGCGGTCGGCGAGCACTTCACCGCCGGACTCGACCTCGCCGACATCGGCCCCCGGCTCGGCCCGAACGGGCTCGAGATGGTGCCGGAGGGCGGCATCAACCCGTGGCAGGTGGATGGCGTGTCCCTGCGCAAACCGGTCGTCATCGCCGTGCAGGGCACCTGTCTCACCCTCGGCATCGAGCTGATGCTCGCGAGCGACATCGTCGTCGCCGCCGCATCGACCCGGTTCGGGCAGATCGAGGTTTCCCGCGGCATTCTGCCGTTCGGCGGCGCGACGATCCGGTTTCCGCGCGCGGCCGGCTGGGGTAACGCCATGCGCTGGCTGCTCACCGGCGACCTGTTCGATGCCGTCGAGGCACACCGCCTCGGCCTCGTGCAGGAGATCGTGCCCGACGGCGCCCAGTTCGACCGCGCGCTCGAACTCGCTGAGAAGATCGCGGCCCAGGCGCCGCTTGCCATCGCGGCCACCCTCGCCAACGCGCGGCTGGCGCAGCGGGAGGGGGCGGCATCCGCTGAAGCAGCGCTGCAGCCCGCCCTCGCCCGCCTGGCGGCGACCGAGGACTCCCGAATCGGCATGCAGTCGTTCCTGTCTCGAACTCCCGCCGCCTTCGTGGGTCGCTGACCCCCCCTCCTCGTTTCCGGGCCCGGGCCCGGAAAGTGGGCCCATGATCGATCATGGGCCCAGTTTCAGAAGGTGGGCCCCGAGTCGCAGTGCGGCCGTTATTCGACGCTCATCCCGTCGCGGGGCTGGCCGAAACCGGCCAACGCTGTCAGGACAGCATCCGCAACGCGCACGTCGGCGAGGAGACGAAAGTGCCCACCGGCGTCGATCTCGATGTTTGTCGCCCCCGCCAGGGCACTTCCTTCCGGAATGTGCGGGTCGAACCGAGCAAAAATCGAGGTGATCTTGCGATTGGTTTCGGTGTTCGCGTTCAGGCCGGTGATGTGTTCATTGCTCGCAGCGAATGACCGAAGCCCGGGCGAGAGCATGTACCTCGCGTAGCTGGAGCCGGAAAAGGGGGCAGCTACTGCGATCATGCCCGCGATGCGCGAGCCAGCATCGTGTCCGGTCATCACAAATTTTCCGATGAGGCCGCCCTTGCTGTGCGCGAGCAGGACGACGCCGGCCAGGCGCTCTTCAAAGATGAGATCTGCGACGTGCCGAGCGGCGTCGGGCACGGGCGCGAGATTCCAGGACAGCCGGTCGACAACGTACACGGGGTGCCCGGCATCGTGCACCCGAGTGATCAGCGGCTGGAGAAATTTCCAGGTTTCGTACACTCCGGGGATGATCACGACCGGACACCCGTCGCCGGTCTGAAAGCCGCGAGGGCCCGAGCGCGATGTGATCGCCCGCAGCTGCCTCTCGGCAGCGTAGACGTAGTCCTGAGCCCACGAGAGCAGATCACGGATGCCCACGGTCATGTCACGGGTCCGCGCCCGACACCCGAGAACTCCACGATGCAGTCCGCGACGCGGTCGGCAGCACTGTAGTGAACGAGGTGACGGTGCCCCGGAATTTCCACGAGGCGACCGTGGCGGGAATTGTGCACGAGGCCACGGCACCAGCCGTGTCGTGCGATCGGGTCGTCGCCGCCCCGAACGACGAGCAGGGGCGAGGCCACGCGCACGATATTCTCATCGGTCGCATAGGCGAGCATGGCACTGAGAGTTTTCGTGTACCACAGCGGGCCACAGCGCGCGTAGTCGCCGAAAACCACTACGTTCGCGCGCAGCGGCTCCTTGAGCGTGTCCCGGTATAGGTCGACGGCCTGGGCCACGACTGTTCGACGACGGGCATCGGCAACCGGTCCGATCAATACGACCTGGGAGACCAGCTCGGGCCGTTGAATGGCCAGTTCGGTGACGAATTGGGCACCCATCGAGTGGCCGATGATGACGCAGCTGGTCAGGCCGAGCGTGTCCAGGAGAGTGCCGAGCAGGTTCGCGTAGTCCTCGACCCACAATCGGTGTCGCGGTGTGCTCGTCCCGCCAAAGCCCGGCAGATCGACCGAGTAGGTACTATGCCCGGCTGCGATAGCGCGGTGCAGTGGAACGGAATACCGGTGTGAGGTTCCAATGCCGTGCACGATCACGAACACCGGCGTGGTGACCGCTCCCGACGACGCGGGAGAATACTGCACGCCGAATTCAAAACCGTCGATTGTGATTCGACCCGGAAGGGTCATGAGGGAACGATGGGAACTCGGACCCGAAGGCTGCCGGGCTCCATCCATGCTTTGAAGGCTAGGGCCCTGCCGAACTCGTCCCCATCAAGTTCGATCTGTTCCGGCCGTGAGAAGCGTGCGGTCAGCACCGAACCGGTTTCGTAGCGCAGATCCTTGTCGTTCTTGTGTTCCCCGGCGATAGCCCGGCCAGCTTTGGTCCGTCGCACGATGCCGTTGGTCCAGGCTATCTTCACCCACACCCGGATCCAGCCCAGTGCACCGCCCGGCCGGGTCATCATCACATCGAACAGGCCGTCGTCGAGGACCGCTTCCGGCATCAGCAGAATGTTCGCGGGCAATGACCCGCAGTTGCCGAGTATGAGGGTATGCACCGTGGCACGCTTGATGGGTTGATCATCGAGCCGGAATCGCAAATGGAGTTCCTCAGGGTCACGCAGGGACGCGACGAGTGCTTTCACGTACGCTGCCCACCCGGCCTTCTTCTTGAGGTCTTCGTCGGTATTGGTGATCATTTTCGCGTCCAGTCCCAAGCCGGCCATCACCACGAACGCGTGCTCATCGCGGGTGCCGTCTGCTCGCTCGACCCGGATCATGCCCAGATCAATGGCGCGATCCTCGCCCGCAAAGGCGGTACGCACGCTTTCAGGCATGTCGTTGAGGGTCATTTTCAAGTTGCGGGCGAGAAGATTCCCCGTGCCCGATGGCAAGAGGCCGACGGGAACATCTCGCCCTCGGACTGCCTCGACGACCGCTCGCACGGTACCGTCACCACCAGCGACAATAATCAGGTCAACACCGCGCGCCAGCGCTTCGGCGGTCACCCCCTGGCCGATGTCGTCGACGGACGTTTCAAACCAGACGCTCTCCGCCCAGCCAGCGGCAGCCGCTTCCGTGTTCACCGCTTCCCGAAGCGCGTCGATATCGACCTTCACCGGATTATAGATAACGGCAGCATGCCTGCGCTCAGGCGTGGACGGTACATGCTTCATGGAGACCTCCGGGTAATTGTTCGGGCAATATCGGCCGGCTGGCATCAAGCTACAGTAGCTGAATTTAAGTCAGATTCAAGACGCGAGGAGCGGATGACCCGTTCCCGCCGCGAGCTCAATACTTTCCGGGCCCGGGCCCGGAAAGCGGGACCACGATAGATCATGGGCCCGGTTTCCGAAGGTGGGCCCGGGGCGCCCAGACAGCACACCCCGAACAGCAGCGACCTCGGCTAGGCTGCTCCAAACGCGCCCCCACCCCAGTCAAGGAGATTCAATGTCGAGTCAGAACTACGACGTCATCGTGATCGGCGGCGGCGCTGTCGGGGAGAACGTTGCCGACCGCACCGCACAGGGCGGACTGCGCACGGTCGTCGTCGAGAGCGACCTTGTCGGTGGCGAATGTTCGTACTGGGCCTGCATGCCGTCGAAGGCGCTGCTGCGCAGCGGCGCCGCTCTCGCCGGCGCCCGGCGGGTGCCGGGCGCCGCAGAGGCCGTCACCGGAACGGTCGACGCGCGGGCCGCCCTCAAGCAGCGCGATTCCATCGCCAGTCATTGGAAGGACGACGGCCAGGCGAGATGGCTCGACTCCGCCGGCATCGGCCTCGTACGCGGCCACGCCCGCCTCACCGGCGTCAAGGAAGTCACCGTGACCGCAGCGGATGGCGCGGTGACCGTTCTCACCGCCACCCACGCCGTCGTCGTCAGCACCGGATCGGCGGCGCTGCTGCCCGACATCGACGGCCTCACAGCGGTCGGCCCGTGGACCAGCCGCGACGCGACGAGCGCCCAGCAGATCCCGCAGCGCCTCGCGGTGATCGGCGGCGGCGTCGTCGCCGCCGAGATGGCCGCCGCCTACGCCTCGCTCGGCTCGGCGGTGACCGTCATCGCCCGCAGCCCCCTGCTCGGCGGGCAGGAACCCTTCGCCGGCGAGCTCGTCACCGCCGCGCTCGAGAACAACGGGGTGACCGTGCTCGTCGGCCCGTCCACCACGAAAGCGCACCGCGACGACGACAACACGATCACGCTCACGCTCGATGACGGCAGCACCGTCGCGGCCGACCAGGTGCTCGTGGCCATCGGACGCACCCCGCGCACCCACGATCTCGGCCTCGACGTGGTCGGCCTCGATGCCGGAGACTGGCTCGACGTCGACGACACCCTCCTCGTGCAGGGCGGCTCCCCCGCGCTGACCGGCGACTGGCTCTACGCCACCGGCGACGTCAATCACCGGGCCCTCCTCACCCACCAGGGCAAATACCAGGCCCGGGCAGCGGGCGACGCGATCGTGACCCGCGCGGCCGGCGGCCCGGTCGACGATGCTCCGTGGGGCGCCCATGTCGCGACCGCCGACCACGCCGCTGTTCCGCAGGTGACCTTCACCGACCCGGAAGTCGCCTCGGTGGGGCACACCGCCGCATCCGCTGTGAAGGCGGGGTTTCGCATCCGTATTCTCGATTACGACCTCGCCAACCTCGGCGGCGCCTCGGTGCTCGCTGTCGGCTACGTCGGCAAGGCGCGGGCGATCGTCGATCTCGACCGGGAGGTGCTGCTCGGCGTCACCTTCGTCGGTCAGGACGTGGCCGAACTGCTGCACTCGGCCACGGTCGCCATCGTCGGCGAGGTGCCGATCAACCGGCTCTGGCACGCAGTGCCAAGCTACCCGACGCTCAGCGAGGTGTGGCTGCGCCTGCTCGAAGCCTACGGGCGCCCCGGCTTCACCGACAACGACACCAACAACGACACCGAGGAAGAATTAGGCTGACCGGATGCGACGCATCCTCTTTGATTCGCCCCTGAGCCGGGCCGGCTACCTCTACGCGACGGCATTCGGGCTGGTCTGGGGGTCGATCTGGAGCACCGGCCGCGTCGAAAAACGGTCGGGCCTGTTCGTGTTCCGCGGAATGCCACCCTGGACGTTCGGGCGCGGCGGCTCGTGCGTGGGCGGCTGCTACCTCACCGACCAGAACGTCACTGCCAACGTGCTCGACCACGAAGCCGTGCACAAACGCCAGTGGCAACGGTTCGGCCTGGTCTTTCCACTGCTGTACGCGGTCGCCGGCCGCAACCCGCTGAAGAACCGCTTCGAGATCGAGGCCGGCCTGAAAAAAGGCGGCTACATTCGCTAGCTCAAGCGGATGCGTGCCGGCACAGACAACCGCCCGGCCTGCAAACAGGCCGGGCGGTTCTGCTTGGGCGGGAAGTGCTACTGCGCGGCGACGTACTCGGCGTCGACGGCGGCAGCCTCGGCGAAGACCGCGAGGTTCGCGCGCAGCTTGGCGCCAAGGTCGGCGTCAACGCTGGTCCAGTAGCCGATGGCCCGCTCGGTGACCTCGGGGCGGGTCACCCCGCTGATGGCACCGGTGATGGTGTCGAGAAAACGGGCCTTCTGCGCGTCGTCGTAGACCTCGCGGTACAGCGTTCCGGCCTGGCCGAAGTCGTCGTCTTCACTGCGCAGGGTCGCGGCGGCACGCAGCAGCGAGCCGTCGTTCTCCCACGAGCCCTCGCCCGCAGCGGCGGGATCGGCGACGGGACCGCCGAGGGAGTTCGGCGCGTAGTTCGGTTCGCTCGGCGCGTTGTAGAAGTGACGCTGCGCGCCATCCTGCGAGTAGTTGTTCAGCGGGCTGATCGGAGCGTTCACCGGCAGCTGGGCGAAGTTGGTGCCCACGCGGTAGCGCTGTGCGTCGGGGTAGGAGAAGATGCGCGCCATGAGCATCTTGTCGGGGCTCGCCGCAATGCCGGGCACGAAGTTCGCCGGCGAGAACGCAGACTGCTCGATCTCGGCGAAGAAGTTGTCGGGGTTGCGGTTGAGCGTGTGGGTGCCGACCGGGATCAGCGGGAAGTCGGCGTGCGGCCAGACCTTCGTAACGTCGAAGGGGTTGAACCGGTAGGTGTTGCCCTGCGCGTAGGGCATGACCTGCACGGACACGTTCCAGGACGGGAAGTTGCCGGCGGCGATGGCGTCGGACAGGTCGCGACGGTAGTAGTCGGCATCCGCTCCGGCTAGAGCCTCGGCCTCGGATCCTTCCATCTCGACGTTGCCCTGGTTGGATTCGAAGTGATACTTCACCCAGAAGCGCGAGCCTTCGGCGTTGATCCACTGGTAGGTGTGCGAGCCGAAGCCGGGCATTTCACGCCAGGAGCGCGGCAGGCCGCGGTCGCCCATGAGGTAGGTGACCTGGTGGGCCGACTCCGGGGAGAGGGTCCAGAAGTCCCACTGCATGGTTGCGTCGCGGAGGCCAGTGCCCGGCAGGCGCTTCTGCGAGTGGATGAAGTCGGGGAACTTGATGCCGTCGCGGATGAAGAACACCGGGGTGTTGTTGCCGACGATGTCGTAGTTACCCTCGGTGGTGTAGAACTTCACCGAGAAGCCGCGCACGTCGCGCCACGTGTCGGGGCTGCCCTGCTCGCCGGCAACGCTGGAGAAGCGCTGCAGGGTGGGGGTGACGGTGCCCGGCTGGAACACGGCCGCGCGGGTGTACTTCGAGACGTCGCCGGTGACGACGAATTCGCCGTGCGCTCCGCCGCCCTTGGCGTGCACGATGCGCTCCGGAATGCGCTCACGGTTGAACTGCGCGAGCTTCTCGACCAGGTAGCGGTCGTGCAGCGCGGTAACGCCGTCGGCGCCGACGGTGAGGGAGTGCGCGTCGCTGGCGACGGGCGTTCCCGTCTGGTCAGTAGTGGGCTTGATAGTCATGGTGCTCCTTGATTGTGAACAGCAACGCGAGGTTGACGGAGGAAGTTTAGGGGTTCGACGTTGCGGCCTGGCAACTGGAACACAGACCCCAGTAGATGACCTCGGCGGCGCGCACGTCGAAGCCGAGAGCATCCGCTGGGGTGAGGCAGGGGGCGTGGCCGACGGCGCAGTCCACATCGTGAACCACGTTGCAGCGGGTGCACACGATGTGGTGGTGGTTGTCGCCGACCCGGCGTTCGAACAGCGCGGGCGAGCCGGCCGGTTCGATCTTGCGCACGAGCCCGGCGGTGGTGAACGAGGCGAGCACCCCGTAGACCGCCTGCAGCGAGGTGCCAGGCAGGCCTGCGTGCACGAGCCCGAACAGGGCGTCGGCGTTGGAGTGCGGCCGGTCGGTGAGGGCGCGCAGCACGGCCAGGCGCGGCGCGGTCACCTTGAGACCCGCCGAGCGGATGCTGCCGGCCAACAACTCGGGCTCGGCCGCGGCCAGGCGCAGGCCCGCGTGGTCGCTGCTCGAATCGGTCGTTGTCATGCTTCGACCCTAGCATTTGTTTTGAGTAATTCAAAACAATATGCGGAGTCTTAACTGGTGCGGGGTTTTAGCTAGCTAGGATAGCGAACGTCAAGGTTCTGGAGGAACTGTGCTCGTGATCACCCGCTTCATCACCGGCAAACGCACCGCGTGGGCGGTACTGCTCGGCACCGTAATGGCCGTCGGCCTGCTGTTCGCCCTGCTGCCGGCCAACGAATCCGAGGATTTTCCGACCGCCGGACTGCCGGAAAGCAGCCAGGCCGCGCAGGTCACCGCACTGCTCACCGAATTTCCCTCGGCCGACCGGACCGCCGCGATCGTGGTCTGGAGCCGGGACGGCGATCATCTCACCACGTCCGACCGCGCCGCGATCACCGCCGCGGCCGAGAACCTCGGCGCTGCGTCGATCGCCCCGCGCGCGACCACACCGCAGTTCAGTGACGACGGGCAGGCGGCACTGAGCGTGATGCCGCTCGAGGCCCTCGGAGCGACTGCCGATATCGAGAAGACGGCCACGACCATCCGTTCGACGGCGTCGGCCGGGCTGCCGGGCGGGCTGACCGCCTATATCACCGGGCCGGTCGGGTTTCAGGCCGATATCACCAACGCCTTCGCCGGAGCGGACTTTCGCCTGCTGCTCGTGACCGTCATCGTGGTCGCGGTGCTGCTCATCGTGACCTACCGCAGCCCCGTGCTCTGGATCGTGCCGCTCGCCGTGGTCGGCCTCGCCGACGGCCTCGCCGGCAAGGTGGCCGGCGCGCTCGCCGAACCGCTCGGCTTCGCCCTCGACGCCTCGATCTCGGGCATTCTCTCGGTGCTCGTGTTCGGCGCCGGCACCAACTACGCCCTGCTGCTCGTGGCCCGCTACCGCGAAGAACTGCTGCACACCGAGAGCCGCAATGTCGCCATGCGCACCGCTGTGACGAGCGCCGGCCCGGCAATCGCGGCCAGTGGCGGCACCGTCGCGTTGAGCCTCGCCACCCTGGTCTTCGCCGAACTCGCCGGTAACCGCGCGCTCGGCATCGCCTGCGCGATCGGTGTGCTCATCGCGATCGGGTTCGCCCTGCTCGTGCTGCCGGCCGCCCTCGTGGTGTGCGGGCGCGGCTTGTTCTGGCCGTTCATTCCGCGCCCGAAGGGCGAAGCTGCGCCGGCGCGCACCGGCCTCTGGACCCGGCTCGGTCGTGGCGTGGCGCGGCACCCGGCCATCGTCACGGTCGTGTCCGTTCTGGCGATCGGTTCGCTCGCGTTCGGGCTGAACGGCGCCGCGGTCGGGCTGTCCCAGGCCGACCAGCTGCTCGGCAACCCGGAGTCGGTCGTGGCGCAGGAGATCGTGGATGCGTCGTTCTCGGCGGGGCTGACCAGCCAGACGGTCGTGCTCGCGCCGGATGCGGCATCCGCTGACGCCGTGGCCGTGGCCCTCGACACCGCAGGCGTGTCGGCGGCGGTCGCCGGCGAGAATGCCGGCGGGCTCACCCGCATCGACGTCACACTCGACAGCGAACCGGGCAGCGACGAGACCTTTGCGACGATCGCCGCGCTGCGCACCGATTTAGCGGATGCCCCTGGCACGGTTTCGCCGTCGCTGGTCGGCGGCAGCGATGCCACGGCCCTCGACACGAAGACGAGCGCCGAGCGTGACCAGGGCCTGATTCTGCCGCTCATTTTGGGCATCGTGTTTCTGATTCTCGCGCTGCTGCTGCGCTCGCTCGTGGCGCCGGTGCTGCTCATCGCCACCGTGCTCGGCACCTTCTTCGCCAGCCTCGGCGCCTCGAACCTGATCTTTCAGAACCTGCTCGGCTTCACGGCGTTCGACACCAGCGTCGTGCTGTTCTCCTTTCTGTTCCTGGTGGCCCTCGGCGTGGATTACAACATCTTCCTGACCACGCGGGCGCGCGAAGAGGCGCGGCATTACGGCACCCGGGAGGGCATGGTGCGGGCGCTGTCCTCCACCGGCGCGGTGATCACGAGCGCCGGAATTCTGATCGCGGCCGTGTTCGCCGTGCTCGGGGTGCTGCCCGTCGTGGCGCTCACCCAGATCGGTGTGATCGTCTGCATCGGTGTGCTGCTCGACACCCTCGTCGTGCGCACCGTACTCGTGCCCGCCCTGGTGTTTCTGGTCGACGACCGATTCTGGTGGCCGTCCCGGCCGGTCGCGACGCGTCGGTAGCCCGGCCCGCCAGAACCCGGCCCGCCAGAACCTAGGCCGGCTCGGGCGGCACCCGGTCCTGCCAGCGGATGCGCCGCTCCAGTTGCGCTCCGAGCGCGAGCAGGGTGGCTTCACCGCCCGGCCGGCCGATGAGCTGGACGCCCATCGGCAGGCCGTTCTCGGTCTGGTGCACCGGAAGCACGATGGCCGGCAGCCCGCTCACGTTGATCATCGAGGTGAACGGCGTGTACTGCACCTGCTGAGCGAAGTTCGCTTCGGCGTCGTGCGCGTCATACCAGCCGACCGGGCGCGGGGTCAGGGCCATGGCCGGGGTCAGCACGGCATCGAATTTCGACAGCTGGCGGATGAACGACCGCTCGAACGCGGTCAGTGCGGTGAGGGCCTCGGCGAGGTCCCGGGCGTTGAGGGCCCGGCCGCGGGCGAGCAGCCATTGGGTCAGCGGTTCGAGCAGGGCGATCTCCGCGTCGGTGTCGGCGGGGATGGTCGCCGCCCCGGCCTGCCAGATGGTGCGAAACGCGGGCACGTAGCTCGGGTCGGGCTTCAAAGCCGTCTCCTCGAGTCCGTGATGCAGCGCGGCGAACCCGGCGACGGCCAGGTCGAGGGCGGACTGCGCTTCCGGGGCGATCGTAATGGAGTAGTCGTCGTCCCAGGCCGAGGTGGTCATCACGCCGAGCTGGAAGCGGCCCTCGCCGCGTACGGCCGCCGCGAGCAGCGGCGTCTCGTTATCGGGGGCGCGCAGGGCGTAGTGGTGGTCGGGGCGACCGTCTCGGGGCGCGATCATGGCGTCGAGCAGGAGGGCGGCATCCGCCACGGTGCGGGCGAGCGGCCCGCCGACGGCAAGGCCGCCGAGCTTGTCGATGCCGGAGGCGGACGGCACCCGGCCGCGGCTGGGCTTGAGCCCGACGAGCCCGCAGGCGGCCGCGGGAATGCGAATGGACCCGCCGCCGTCGGAGCCCGGAGCGAACGGCAGCAGTCGGGCGGCGACCGCCACGGCGGCGCCGCCGCTCGAGCCGCCGGCACCGAGCGCGAGGTTCCACGGGGTGCGGGCGGGCGGGGCCGCGAGGCTCTCGGTGTACGACGCGAGCCCGAATTCGGGGGTGTTGGTCTTGCCGAGGCTGACTCCCCCGGCGTCGTCGAGCGCCAGCACGAGGTCGTCGGACTCGTCGGGCACGTAGTCGGCGAGCAGGCGCGACCCGAACCGCGCTGGCACCCCCGCGCGCAGGTGCAGGTCTTTGTCGGCGAACGGGAGGCCCCAGAGCGGTGCGGTGCGCGGCATCCGCTCTTCGACGTAGCGGGCCCTGGCCCGGGCGGCATCCGCGGTGACGGTGACGAAGGCGCCGAGCGCCGGGTTGAATTTCTCGATGCGGGCCAGGTAATGTTCCGCGAGTTCGCTCGGGCTGATCTCGCGGCTCTGCAGGGCCTGCCATTGTTCCAGGGCGGTCAATTCGTGTGGATCAGCCATATGCCGAGCCTAGTTCGACCGGGGCGGGCGGCCAGCCAACACTGGTTATGCACGCGCAGGACGGCTAGCCTCAAGCCATGGCCAGCGCTTTGTACAACCCCATCGGCACCACCGCGCTTATCACCGGAGCGTCGAGCGGACTCGGCGTCGGGTACGCCCACGAGCTCGCGCAGCGCGGCGCGGATCTCGTGCTCGTCGCCCGCCGGCAGGCTCGCCTCGAAGCCCTCGCGGTGGACCTCGCCGAGAAATACGGCACCGTCTCCACCGTCATTCCCCTCGATCTCACCGAAGCGGATGCCGTTCCCGAGCTGGTCAGCGACCTGCGCGAGCGCGCGATCACCATCGGCACGCTCGTGAACAATGCGGGTTTCGCGACCTTCGGTACCGTGCTCGACTCCGACGAGGAGCGGGAACGGGAGCAGGTGGCCCTCAACGTGCACGCGCTGACCGCGCTGACCCACGCCTTCCTGCCCGACCTGGTCGAGACCGCGTCGGTGCACCCGCACACCGCGGCGCTCGTGAACCTCGCGAGCACGGCGGCGTTCCAGCCCGTGCCGCGCATGGCGGTCTACGGCGCGACGAAGGCCTACGTGCTCAGCTACACCGAAGCGGTGAGCTACGAGACGCGGGCGAGCGGGCTCAAGGTGACAGCGATCTGCCCGGGCCCGGCCGACACCGAGTTCTTCGAGGTTGCTAAAACCGGCGGCGGCAGGAAGGGCACGCCGCTCACGGTCGATGAGGTCATGCGTGCGTCCTTCGCCGCGCTCGACCGGTCGGTGACGCCATCCGTCGTGCTGGTCGGCGCCCGCAACGCGCTGCTCGCCCGGGTCGCGAGTATCTACCCACGCCGCGTCGTGCTGAACACCGTCGGCCGCCTAAACACGCCGCGCGACGCGCGCTGACGGCCTACTTCAGGCTCTTCTGCAGCAAAACGGTGCCGAGCCAGCGCTCGAACTTGAAGCCGACCTTGCCCATTCGGCCGATTTCCTCAAAGCCGAAGTCGCGGTGCAGCTTGATCGAGGCATCCGCTCCTTGGTCGGCGATGACGGCGATGATCTCCTTCAGGCCGGCCGCTTTGGACCGTTTGATCAGTTCGCCGAGCAGTTCACGTCCGAGTCCCTTGCCGGTCGACGCCGCGCCGAGGTAGATCGAATTCTCCACCGTGAACCGGTAGGCCTTCTTCTGCTTCCACGGGCTGACCAGTGCGTAGCCGAGAATCTGACCGGCCGGCGATACGGCAACGATGAACGGCATGCCCTGCTTGTTCAGGTAATAGAACTTGTCGCGCCACTCGGTGAGGGTCATGGCATCTTCGTCGAACGTGACGGTGCTGTTGGCGACGTAATAGTTGTAGATCTCGCGAATGTGCGGCAGGTCGGTCGCCCGCACCTCGCGCATCTCGTATTCGAACGGCGCCTCGGCCGCAATCTCCGGCCGCAGGTGGCGGGGCAGCCGACGACGAGGCTCGTACTCTTCCTCAAGCACCGGGCACTCCCCTTTCTGGTTGGTTCCAGATTACCGGAAGCGCCCAGGCAACCGGCGCCGCCCCCTGCTCGGTCAGAATAAGGTTGGCCCGGCTGAACGGCGCCGCGCCGAAGAATCCGCGACGGGCCGACAATGGGCTCGGGTGCGCCGACTCGAGCACGGGTGTGTCACCGAGCAGGGGCTTCAGCGCGCCGGCATCCTTGCCCCAGAGAATTGCCACGAGCGGACGCTGCCGCTCCACCAGCGCACGAATCGCCTGGTCGGTCACCGCTTCCCAGCCGTGCCGTCGATGCGATCCGGCCGCGCCCGAGCGCACGCTGAGCACCCGGTTGAGCAGCAGCACGCCCTGGTCGGACCAGGCCGAGAGGTCACCGTGCTGCGGGCGTGGCAGGCCGAGGTCGGTACCCAGCTCGGTGTAGATGTTGCCGAGGCTGCGCGGCAGCGGCCGTACGTCGGCGTTGACGGCGAAGGCCAGGCCGATCGGATGTCCTGGGGTCGGGTACGGATCCTGCCCGACGATGAGCACCCGCACGGCGTCGAACGGCTGGCGGAACGTGCGCAGCAGGTGCTCCGGTGCCGGCAACACCTCGTGCCCGGCGGCCCGTTCGCTCGCCAGGAACGCGCCGACCCTGGCCAGGTCATCGGCCACGGGGGCGAGTGCCTGCGCCCAGCCCGGGTCGATCTCGCCGCTGGCCGCGAGGACATCGAGGTTCACGAGCGACTCAGGCGCCGATGGTGCTCACGAGCACGCCTCCGTCGGCCTGGCTGACCT
This sequence comes from Cryobacterium glaciale, assembly GCF_004402535.1. GTDB lineage: Bacteria > Actinomycetota > Actinomycetes > Actinomycetales > Microbacteriaceae > Cryobacterium > Cryobacterium glaciale. Next base: position 328,609 of record NZ_SOEY01000028.1, read on the forward strand.
TCCAAATGCTGCCGGCACCGAGAACGCGGAGGGCACCCTCGCCGATCACGAGCACGGTATTCTCGTCGATGGCGAGGCCGCCATCGACGAGGCCGGCCTCGGTCGCCGCGATCAGGCGGGACAGGCTGCCGGACTGGGCGGCGTGCACGTCGACCGTGACGTCGAGCAGGCCGATGCCCTGGGCGAGGGTGATCTCGTCGAGCCCCTCAGAGACGTCTTCGGGCGTGACCTCGACCCCGCCGATGCGCCAGCCGCCGATCAGGGCGCGTTCGGCGGCGATCATCGCGCCGGCCGAGAAGCCGAGGTAGGGCACGCCGGCCGAGACCTGGCGGCGAATCTCGCCGGCAATCGGCAGCAGCGCCGCGAGATAGTCGGGCGTCACGCCGCCGCCGATGACGATGCCGTCGACGGCGCCGAGAGCGGTGAGGGCTGCCGTGTCGCCGGGCGCGAGCACCGTGCGGCGGGTCTGCACGCTCACACCGAGCGACGCGGCGAGCTCGTCGGCGTGGGCGCTGCCCGGCCCGACGGTGATGATCGCCACGATCGGTTCATCGCGGCCGACCTGGCTGGCCTGAAAAGTGACCTCGGACAGGAAAGTTCCGAACACCTCGGCGTCGTGTACGGGGTCTCCCCCGCCGCCGACCAGGTGCACGCTCACGCCGTGACCTCAGCAGCCAGGTCGGCGAGCGCTTCGGGCGCGATTGTCTCGGGGGCGCCCGGAACCGGCGGCAGCGCCGACCAGGGGAACACGATCCACTTGTCGGTTTCGCGCCAGGTGAAATCGGGCACGTGCACGGTGCGCGGCTTGGTATAGAGCGTCGCGGTGCGCACCTCCATCGCGGTTTCGCCGAGCAGGCGCATGACGAGCGCGAGGGTGTGGCCGGAGTCGGAGACGTCGTCGACGAGCAGCACCCGTTTGCCGGCGAGGGCCGGGGCGTCGAGCATCGGGGCCGACAGCACGGGTTCCGGCAGGCGTTCGTCGATGCCGGTGTAGAACTCCACGTTGATGCTGCCGCAGTTCTTGGTGCCGAGCGCGTACGACACGGCGCCGGCCAGCAGCAGGCCGCCGCGGGCGATGGCGATCACGACATCCGGGTGAAAACCGCTCTCCCGCACCCGCACGGCCAGCTCGCGCGACGCCGCGGCGAAGTCGGTCCACTGCAGAATTTCGCGGTCGAGCACGGATGGTGTGGGCACAGCCTCGGCATCAGGTGTCATCCGTCAATGCTAGCGACGATCCACAGCACCCCGTTCCGATCGGCGCAAACGGATGCTGCGCGACCGGCCGGCCGCGCAGCATCCGCTCGGGAGGGAACGCTACGGAACCTGGCGCTGGTCGACGCCGTTGTAGGCGGACAGCGGGCGGATGAGCGCGTTGCTCTTCTTTTGCTCCATGATGTGCGCGGTCCACCCGGTGATGCGCGCCGCGACGAAGAGGGGCGTGAAGGTGAGGGTGTCAAAGCCCATCAGATGGTAGGCCGGGCCCGAGGGGTAGTCGAGGTTCGGCAGGATCGCCTTGCGGGTGGTCATCGCCGTCTCGAGGGCTTCGTAGAGTTCGAGCAGTTCCGGCTTCTGGTAGTGCTGGGCCAGGGTGACGAGCGAGGCCCGCATGGTCGGCACCCGTGAGTCGCCGCTCTTATAGACGCGGTGTCCGAAGCCCATGATCTTGCGCTTCTCAGCGAGGGCCTGTTCGAGCCACGGTTCGGCCCGCGCGGCCGAGCCGGTTTCGAGGCCGATCTCGGTGAAGGTGTGCATGACGGCCTCGTTGGCACCGCCGTGCAGGGCTCCCTTGAGCGCTCCGACCGCGCCGGTCACGGCCGAATACAGGTCGGACAGGGTCGAGGTGATGACCCGGGCGGTGAAGGTCGACGCGTTGAAGGAGTGCTCCGCGTAGAGGATCATCGATACGTCGAAGGCGTTCACGACGACGAGTTCTGGCACCTCGCCGAAGGCCATGTGCAGAAAGTTCGCCGAGTAGCCGAGGTCGTCGCGCGGTTCGACCAGGTCAAGGCCGTGGCGGCGACGCTGGTCGTAGGAGACGATGGCGGGCAGCTGGGCGAACAGGCGAATCGACTTGGCGAGGTCGGATTCCGCCGACGGGTTTTCGGCGTCGGGGTCGCTCGCGCCGATGACGCTCACCGCGGTGCGCACGACATCCATCGGGTGGGCGGTCAGCGGCAGCTCGTCGATGATGCGTTTGATCACCGGGCTGAGGTGACGCAGCGAGCGTTCGCGGGCTTCGAAATCGGCGAGCTGCTGGTCGTCGGGAAGTTCGCCGTGCCAGAGCAGGTAGGCGACCTCTTCGAAGCTCTTCTTCGCCGCGAGCTCCTGCACGGGGTAGCCGCGGTAGAGCAGCGAGTTGGTCTCCGGATTGACCTTGGAGACCGCGGTCGTATCGACGATGACGCCGGTGAGTCCTTTATAAACGTGGGGTTCCACCGTTTGGATGTCAGACATGGTGCTCCTTTAGACCTGCGTCGAACTGGACGTCGAAATGTGCGGGTTCAGCGTGAAATCGAAGATACCCGAATCGAACTGGCTGTACGACGCATAGTCGAGCAACTCGTACAGGTCGGCCCGGTGCTGCATCTCTGGCAGCATCGTGGTGAGCGAGCCGTGCTGTTCGATCGCGTCGAGTCCGCGCGCGGCGGAACCCATCGCGAGGCGCAGCAGCGACACCGGAAAGATCACGAGATTCATTCCCACGTTCTCGAGCTGCTGCACCGTGTACAGCTCACCCTTGCCGAACTCGGTCATGTTCGCCAAAATCGGCACCGATACGGCCGCCCGAATGGTCTCGAACTCGGCCAGGCTGCCCATCGCCTCGGGGAAGATCGCGTCGGCCCCGGCGTCCTGCAGCTGCTTCGCACGCGTCACGGCCGCGTCCAGCCCGTCAACGGCACGGATGTCCGTGCGCGCCATTACGAGAAAGTTCGGGTCACGCCGAGCGTCGACCGCCGCGCGGATGCGCTTGATCGCGGTGTCGGCGTCCACGACCTGCTTGCCGTCGAGGTGACCGCAGCGCTTCGGGTTGATTTGGTCCTCGATGTGCATGCCGGCGAGGCCCGCATCCTCGAGGGTCTGGATCGTGCGCGCCACGTTCATCGGCTCGCCGAAGCCGGTGTCGGCGTCGACGATCGCCGGCAGGTCGGTCATGCGGGCGATCTGCTGCGACCGGCCGGCCACCTCGGTGAGGGTGGTCAGGCCGATGTCGGGCAGGCCGAGGTCGGCCGAGAGTACGGCGCCCGAAATGTAGACGCCCTCGAACCCCTTCTGCTGGATCAGCTTGGCCGAGAGCGGGTTGAAGGCGCCGGGGTAGCGCAGGATCGTGCCGCTCGACAGGCCGGCCCGCAGGGCACTGCGCTTGTCGGCGGCCGTGGCCTTGGCATACAGCATTAGAAGATGCCGTTCGGGGTGGCGATCGTCTCGAGCAGTCCCGGCTTGGCCACGATGGTCAGGCCGCCGAGGTCGGCGCCGCCCAGCTCGGGGAGGCGCTGCGCCAGGGCGAGGAAGCGTTCGATCTGGGATTCCTCCATCACCGGCGCGGCCAGGGTGCGGAACTTGTTGATGTACTCGGCGCGGGCGAACGGTCGAGCGCCGAGCGGATGCGCATCGGCCACGGCGATCTCGTCGACCAGGCGGTTTCCGTTGGCCAGCTCGATTTCCACGCGACCGCCAAAGGCCTTCTCGGCCGGGTCGAGGGAGTGGTAGCGGCGCGTCCACTCCTGGTCTTCGGTCGTGGTGACGGTGTTCCACAGGGCGATCGTGTCGGGGCGACCGGCACGCTCCGGACTGTAGGAGTCGACGTGGTTCCAGCTGCCGTCCTGCAGCGCCACCGTGAAGATGTAGGGAATGGAGTGGTCGAGGGTTTCGCGGCTCGCGGTGGGATCGTACTTCTGCGGGTCGTTGGCGCCGGAGCCGATCACGTAGTGCGTGTGGTGGCTGGTGTGGAGACGGACGCTCTTAATGGCACCGGCCACGAGCAGTTCGGGGTGTTCGTTGTGCAGCTTGCGCGCGAGGTCGATCCACGCCTGGGCCTGGTATTCGGCCGAATGCTCCTTGGTGTAGCTGTCGAGAATGGCGCGCTTGATACTGCCAGCCGCGGGCAGCGACACGTCGTAGGCGGCGTCGGGGCCGTCGAGCAGCCAGGCGATGACGCCGTCCTCACCCTCGTAGATCGGGGTCGGGCTGGTCTCGCCGCGCAGCGCACGGTCGACGGCTTCGACCGCCATCTTGCCGGCGAACGCGGGGGCGTGGGCCTTCCAGCTGGAGATTTCACCCTTGCGCGACTGGCGGGTCGCGGTCGTGGTGTGCAGCGCCTGGCCGACGGCCTGAAAGATGGTCTCCTTGTCCAGGCCGAGCAGGGTTCCGATGCCGGCGGCGACCGACGGGCCGAGGTGGGCGACGTGGTCGATCTTGTGCGCGTGCAGGCTGATCGATTTCACGAGGTCGATCTGGATCTCATAGCCGGTGGCGATGCCGCGGATCAGGGCGCTGCCGGTCAGTCCGCGGGACGCGGCGAGGTGCTGAGCGACGGCAACGATCGGCGGGATATTGTCGCCGGGGTGCGAGTATTCGGCGGCCAGGAAGGTGTCGTGGTAGTCCAGTTCACGCACGGCGACGCCGTTGGCCCAGGCCGCCCATTCCGGGGACACCCGGCGGGCGGGCGCGAGGCCGAACACGGTCGCTCCGTCGCCACCGTTGGAACGCGGGTGCGCGAGTGCCTGGGATCGAGCGGCGATCACCGGGCGACGGGTCAGGCTGGCCGCGGCCACGGAAGCGTTGTCGATCACGCGGTTGATGACCATTTCGGTCACTTCCTCGGAGACCGGGGCGGGGTCGGCGGCGACCTCGGCGATCTTCCAGGCCAGCTGGTCCTCGCGGGCCAGATTCTCGTCGCTCTTGTGAACTCGAACGTGATGAAGCTGCACTGTGGATCCCTTCGTTAGTCGGCCGCAGTCGTTGATCGACTGCTGACCGAGTCCTCATCGATCGCCGCGAGGACGCTCAGGAGGCTTTGGTGAAGATGAATATGGGTGGCATGGGCTGCCAGCGACGGGTCGCCGGCAATGATGGCGTCGATAATCAGCAGATGCTCCGCCGCTGCGGCACGCAGCCGCAGCGGATTTCTACGGGCGAGCCGACGGATACGGGCCAGGTGGGTGCGTACGGCGCGCAGGGCGCCGACGAGAAAGGGGTTTTCGACGGCGGCGTCGACGGCGTCTTCGAGTTCGTCAATCAGCACGTAGTAACGGTGCACCCCAAGGTCGCCCTGCTCCAGAAGGTTCGGCGCAGTGAGGAAAGCATCGCGCAGTTCCTGGAACGGCGCGGGATCACGCCGTGTCGCGGCCAGGCGAATGGCCTGCACCTCGAGCGCCTGTCGCAGCTCATACAGCTCGGAGATGCTGTCGACGGAGATGTCGGTCACTTCGAAGCCGCGCCCCCGACGGCCGACGACGAGGCCGTCGGCGATCAATCGGGCCACTGCTTCTCGCAACGGGGTGCGGGAGACACCGATGCGCTCGGCCTGTTCCACTTCGAGCAGGGCGGCGCCCGGGGCGAGGAGTCCGTTCAGGATCTCCCCGCGCAGCTGACGATACGCCCGCTCGCTGGCGCGAAGCGGTACGTCTAACCCCAACATTGCGGTTTCTGTATACACAAGAGCGATCCTATTCCACATTGCTGGGTTATATGCAATACTTCAACCACTCTTTGTATACAGAGACTCTTCGATGGAGAAGGTAGACATGAACGGCGAATCAGGTGGGGGCTACCGGGAGACCTGGCGACGCAGCATCTCGTCGCCGGAGGACTTCTGGCTGGAAGCCGCCGCGGGCATCGACTGGGTCACGCAGCCGACGAGAGCCCTGGCGGCAGACGGCCCGGCGACCGGTAGCTGGTTCCCCGGGGGAACGCTCAACACGAGCTACAACGCCCTCGACCGTCACGTCCTGGCCGGTCGGGGCGCTCACACGGCACTGATCTACGACTCGGCCATGACCGGTACCCGGGTTCAGCTGAGCTACCTCGATCTGCTCGGCCGCGTCGCCAAATTCGCCGGCGCCCTGCGCGCCAACGGCGTCGGCACCGGCGACCGCGTCATCATCTACCTGCCGATGATTCCCGAAGCGGTCGTCGCCATGCTCGCCTGCGCGCGCATCGGTGCGGTGCACTCGGTCGTGTTCGGCGGGTTCGCGGCCACAGAGCTGGCCGTGCGCATCGACGACGCCCGCCCGAGTGTCATCGTCACGGCGTCGGGCGGGCTGGAACCGGGCCGTACGGTGGAATACCTTCCGCTGGTCGAAAAAGCACTGGCGCTCAGCCAGGGCTCGGTCCACACCGTCATCGTGCGTAACCGCGAGAGCATTCCCGGTTCGGCGGCGGACTACCAGGGCCGTTCCGAAACGGATGTGAACTGGCTGGACTGGGCCGACGAGGAAGCGAAAGCGGCGCCGGCCGACCCGGTCGCCCTCCGCTCCGACGACCCGCTGTACGTTCTCTACACCTCCGGCACGACGGGTAAGCCCAAGGGCATCATCCGGGACAACGGCGGCCACGCCGTCGCCCTGAACTGGTCGATGCGCAACGTCTACGACGTGGGACCTGGTGACGTCTACTGGGCGGCCTCCGATGTCGGTTGGGTGGTCGGGCATTCCTATATCGTCTACGCACCGCTTTTGGCCGGGGCGACCACGGTCATCTACGAGGGCAAACCCATCGGAACCCCGGATGCCGGCGCGTTCTGGCGCGTCGTGGATGACTACAAGGTCAAGGTGTTGTTCACCGCACCGACCGCCATTCGCGCGATCCGCCGCGTCGACCCCGACCTGCTCGAACTGAAGAATCACGACGTGTCGAGCCTGACCAGCCTGTTCCTGGCCGGTGAACGCCTCGACCCGGAAACCTTCCACTGGGCCAATAACGGGCTGCACTGCCCGGTCGTCGACCACTGGTGGCAGACCGAGACCGGCTGGGCGATCTGCGCCAACCTGCTCGGCATCGAAGAGTTGCCGACCAAGCCTGGCTCCGCCACCGTTCCGGTACCCGGTTATGACATCGCCATTCTGGATTCCAAGGGCAAGCCGATCGAGAAGGTCGGCAAGGACGGCAACATCGCCATCCGACTTCCGTTGCCGCCCGGAACCCTGCTCGGGATCTGGGGCAGCACGGAACGATTCACCAGTTCCTACCTCACCGCGTTTCCCGGCTACTACGCCACCGGAGACTCCGGTCATTTCGATTCCGACGGCTACCTGTTCGTGATGGGCCGCACCGACGACGTCATCAACGTTGCCGGGCACCGCTTGTCGACCGGCTCGCTCGAAGAGGTCCTCACGCTGCATCCGGCCGTCGCCGAGTGCGCGGTGCTCGGCGTGCACGACCCGCTCAAGGGTCAGCGTGCCGCTGGTTTCGTCACCCTCAAAGCCGGAAGCCATGTCGACCACGGCGTTCTCGCCGCAGAACTCGTCGCCCTCGTCCGGGAGCATGTCGGCCCGGTCGCAGCGTTTCGCGACGTCACCATACTCGACCGACTGCCCAAAACGCGGTCGGGCAAGATTCTTCGCAAAACCATTCGGCAAATCGTCGACGGTGAAGAATATTCCGTTCCCCCCACCATCGAAGACCCCACCGTTCTCGACGATCTGAAACGGGCGCTGTCAGCATCCGTTTCGTAACCCGGTCACGACCACGCCTCACCGCGCACCCACAAATTTTCTGAAATCCCCTATTTTCGTCCCTGAGGCAAGGAGGCCCCATGAGTGAAGCAGTGAAAGACGCCCCACCGAAGTCCACCATCGACTACGAGGCGTTTGAAAAGACTCCCCGTTTTCTCAAGCTGAAGCGCACCCGCAACAGGTTCGTCGTACCGATGGCCATCTTCTTCCTGGTCTGGTACATCGCGTACGTTCTCGCGGCCGCATACCTGCACGACTTCATGGCGACGCCGGTGTTCGGCCGCATCAACATCGGGCTGCTCCTCGGGCTCGGCCAGTTCGTCACGACGTTCGCAATCACGATGACGTACGTGACCTTCGCCAACCGCAAGATCGACCCCCGCACCGAAGAACTTCGCCTTGAACTCGAGCGGATGGAACAGCGATGAACACACTGCACCTCCTGGCCACGACGGTCAAACCGGTTGAGAACAACCCGGTCCTGAACATCTCCATCTTTCTCGCGTTCGTGGCGGTGACCCTGATCATCGTCATCCGCTCGGGCCGCAACAACAAGTCCGCCGCTGACTATTACACCGGTGGCCGCTCATTCACCGGACCGCAGAACGGGTTCGCCATCGCCGGCGACTATCTCTCGGCGGCATCGTTCCTCGGCATCGTCGGCGCGATCGCGATCAGCGGCTACGACGGGTTCATGTACTCGATCGGGTTCCTCGTCGCCTGGCTCGTGGCTCTGCTGCTCGTTGCAGAGCTCATGCGCAACACCGGCAAGTTCACCATGGCCGATGTGCTCTCCTTCCGGCTCAAGCAGGGCCCCGTGCGCGTGGCAGCAGCCACGACCACCCTCGCCGTCTGCTTCTTCTACCTGCTCGCCCAGATGGCTGGAGCCGGCGGACTCGTCTCGCTGCTCCTCGGCATCAATGACAAGCTCGGCCAGTCCATCGTGGTTACCATCGTCGGCGCGCTGATGATCGTCTACGTACTGGTCGGCGGCATGAAGGGCACCACCTGGGTGCAGATCGTCAAGGCGTTCCTGCTCATCCTCGGCGCTCTCGCCATGAGCATCTGGGTCATGGCGATCAACGGCTTCAACCTGTCGGCACTGCTCGACACCGCGGTCGCCCAGTCTGCCTTCGGCGCCGACGTTCTGGCCCCGGGACTGAAGTACGGAACCAACCCGCTCGACTTCATCTCGCTCGCCCTCGCCCTGGTTCTCGGAACCGCCGGCCTCCCGCACGTGCTCATGCGCTTCTACACGGTTCCGACCGCCAAGGAAGCTCGTCGCTCGGTCGTCTGGGCCATCTGGCTCATCGGCGCGTTCTACATCTTCACCCTGGTGCTCGGCTTCGGTGCCGCGTCACTCGTCGGTGCAGACACCATCGAGGCCGCTCCCGGCGGCGTGAACTCGGCAGCCCCGCTGCTCGCGCTCGCCCTCGGCGGTCCGCTGCTGCTCGGCTTCATCTCGGCGATCGCCTTCGCGACGATCCTCGCCGTCGTGGCCGGAATCACCATCACGGCGGCAACGAGCTTCGCGCACGACATCTACGGATCCGTCATCAAGAAGGGCAAGGGAAACCCCGACGACGAGGTCAAGGTCGCCCGTCGCACCGTCATCGTGATCGGAATCCTCGCCATCGCCGGTGGTATCGGTGTGCAGGGTCAGAACATCGCCTTCCTCGTGGCCCTGGCCTTCGCCGTCGCGGCGAGCGCCAACCTGCCGACCATTCTCTATTCCCTGTTCTGGCGTGGCTTCACTACCCGGGGCGCGGTTTGGAGCATGTACGGCGGACTCGCCTCGGCCGTCCTTTTGATCATCTTCTCGCCGGTGTTCTCGGGCACCGACACCTCGATGTTCGGTGCCGGCGTCGACTTCGCGGTCTTCCCGCTGAGCAACCCCGGTATCGTCTCGATCCCGCTCGGGTTTTTCCTGGGCTGGCTCGGATCGGTCACCAGCACCGTCAAGGAGAGCCCGAAGCTCGCCGCCGAGATGTCGGTGCGTTCGCTCACCGGCCACGGCGCAGAAAAGGCCGTCGAGCACTAACCCCCCGCAGAACAACGAACGGGCCGGCCAGGTTTCCCCTGTCCGGCCCGTTTTGGTGTTTCTTTACTACTCGCGCACAGTCAGGGGGCCGCGGGCGATCCGGGTCGGCGCCGCCTGGGCGACCGGCTTGATCACGATTAGGTCGAGGTTCACGTGGGCGGGTCGCTCCACGCTCGACACGATCGTCTCGGCGATATCCTCGGCCGAGAGCGGATCGGGAACGTTGTCGTAGGCCGCGAACGCCTTGTCAGCGTCACCGTTGAAGCGAACCAGGCCGAACTCATCCGTTTTGACCATGCCAGGCGCGATCTCGATCACCCGGATCGGTTCCCCCGACAGCTCGAGCCGCAACACCTCGGTCATCGCGTGCGCCGCGAACTTCGCCGCGTTGTACCCGCCGCCTCCGAGGTAGGCGACGTGGCCTGCGATCGACGTGACGGTCACGATGTCGGCCGACCCGGCCCCCGAGTCGATGCCGGCGCGCAGCAGCGGCAGAATGGCCGTGGTGACGCGCTTGACGGCCAGCACGTTGATCTCGAACATCCAGGCCCAGTCTTCGATGCTGCCGGCCTCGACGGTGTCGAGTCCCTTGGCGCCGCCGGCGTTGTTGATCAGGGCGTGCACCGGGCCGCTAGCTGCCAGGTAGTCGCGCAGCGCGTCGACATCCGCTTGCACCGTGAGGTCGGCGGTGAAGACATCCGCTCCCGTTTCTGCGTGCAGCGTGGCGAGGCGGTCGGCACGCCGGGCGACCCCCACCACATCCCAGCCTCGAAGCCGGAACAGACGAACGGTCGCCGCTCCGATTCCTGAACTTGCTCCGGTCACAACCACTCGTCGAGTACTCATTTGTCCATTGTGGCGGGAGAATGGATTCAATGAGCACCGTACCGATGAACTCAGTGGGCACCGCCATCACTCAACCGCGTCGTCGCGTACCCCTCTGGGACAACGCGCGCTGGATCGCGATCACCCTCATGGTGGTCGGCCACGCTATTCTCAAACTCATCGGCGAAGCGGATGTCGCGTACACGCTCTACCTGTTCATCTACGCGTTCCACGTGCCGGTTTTCGTGGCCGTGAGCGGCTACTTTGCCAAGAGCGGGCCGCCCGACGCACGGCAGATGCACCGGCTGCTCACCGACATCATCATTCCGTACGTCATCTTCGAGACGATCTGGACCGGCCTGCGCTGGATTTTGGGCGGCAAACTTGTCCTGGACTACTCCACCGCGAGCTGGACCCTGTGGTTCCTGCTCGCCCTGCTGGTCTGGCGCATCGCCCTGCCCTACCTCGTGCTGCTGCGCTACCCCCTGCTGATCAGCATCGCTATCTCCATCGGCGCCGGGTACCTTCCGAATATCGATGGAACCTTCGCCCTCTCCCGCACCCTCGGGCTGCTGCCGTTCTTCGTGTTCGGCTGGAAACTGCGGCAGTGGCTGCTGACCGACACCTGGCTGGAACTGCGCGCCGGCCTCATCTGGCGCTGGCGGGCCGGGGCGATCGGGCTCTTCGCGCTGCTCTACCTGGTCATCGCGCTGAACATCCAGGCCCTGCGGGACCTGCAGGTGCGCCGTTTTCTGCTCTACGACGAGGCCTACGGCGTGTTTGACTATTCCTCATGGTGGGCCGGCGGCATCCGTTTGGCGGTCATGCTGCTCGCCTTCGCGCTCATCGTGGCGTTCCTCATGCTGATTCCCAGGCGTTCGACTTGGTTCACCGATCTCGGCGCTGCCACGATGTACATCTACCTGCTGCACACCTTCGTGCTGTACCCGCTGCGGGAGATGGGCGTGCTCGACGGGCCCCAGCCGGCGTGGGTTCTGCCCGGCATGATCGTGCTGAGCGTGGCCATCTCGATCGTGCTGTCCCTGCCCGTCGTTCGACGGGCGTTTCGGCCGCTCGTCGAGCCGCGGGCGCGGTGGCTGTTCCGGTCTAGTGCGGCCACACCCACCGGAACGATCGTGCTGCCGCAGCGCGATCGCAAATGACCGCTCGAACAACATGACGTTGTGTTTCGCCCGCTGTTGCACGGCCATTCGGGCCTCTTTATGCTCGGGGCCAGAGCGCTGGAGAGTCCGCGCTGTATGAGCCGGAGGCTATCGTGACCGACAATTCTTCATCGTGGAAGTTTGAGACCAAGCAGGTTCACTCCGGCGCTCGTCCCGACCCGGTCACCAACGCGCGGGCCACCCCGATCTACCAGACCACGTCCTACGTGTTCAACAGCTCCGAGCACGCCCAGAACCTGTTTGCGCTGGCCGAATTCGGCAATATCTACACCCGCATCCAGAACCCCACCCAGGCGGTCGTCGAAGAGCGCGTCGCCGCGCTCGAGGGCGGCACCGCGGCGCTGCTGCTGTCGAGCGGCCAGTCGGCATCCACCTTTGCGGTGCTGAACATCGCGCAGGCCGGTGACCACATCGTGTCATCGAGCTCGATCTACGGCGGCACCTACAACCTGTTCAAGTACACCCTGGCCAAGCTCGGCATCGAGGTCACCTTCGTCGAAGACCAGGATGACGCGGCCGAGTGGGAGCGCGCGGTGCGCCCGAACACCAAGCTGTTCTTCGCCGAGACCATCGGCAACCCGCGCATCAACGTGCTCGACATCTCGCTCGTAGCGGATGTCGCCCACACGGCGGGTATTCCGCTCATCGTCGACAACACCATCGCCACGCCCTACCTGATTCGCCCGTTCGAGCACGGCGCCGACATCATCGTGCACTCGGCCACCAAATTCCTCGGCGGCCACGGCACCATCATCGGCGGCGTGCTCGTCGACGGCGGCACGTTCGAGTGGTCGAAGAACGTGGAGAAGTTCCCCGGCCTGACCGAACCGGACCCGTCGTACCACGGCGCGAGCTACACCACGGCCGTCGGCGACGGCATCGCCTACGTCATCAAGGCGCGCGTGCAGCTGCTGCGCGACCTCGGAAGCGCCATCGCCCCGGCGAGCGCCTGGCAGCTGATCCAGGGCATCGAGACGCTGAGCCTGCGCATCGAACGCCACGTGCAGAACGCCCAGGACATCGCCGAGTGGCTCGACAACCACGAGGACATCGCCTCGGTGAACTACGCCGGACTGCCGTCGAGCCCCTGGTATGCGACCGCCAACAAGTACGCTCCGCTCGGCGTCGGCGCGGTGCTCTCGTTCGAGCTCAAGGGCGGCGTCGCAGCCGGCCGCGCCCTCGTCGACAACCTGAGCCTGTTCAGCCATCTCGCCAACATCGGCGACGTGCGATCCCTGGTGATACACCCGGCCTCGACCACGCACGCCCAGCTCACCCCTGAGCAGCAGCTGACCGCCGGCGTCACGCCCGGCCTGGTGCGCCTCTCGGTGGGCATCGAGAACGTCGCCGATCTGAAAGCCGACCTTGAGGACGGTCTGGCCGCTGCCCGCGCCGTCGTCAAGCGCGACCGCGCCGACGCCTAAAGCCGGTCGCCGCCCGGGCGCACAACGTAACATGCGCCCGGGCCGTTCATTCCACCGCCAGAATGGACGTGTATGGAATGGCAATCATCAGCAGACACGGTCCCGTCGAGCTTCATCACCGAAGCCCAGGCGCGCTCGGTCCTCGGCAAGCCTCCGGCGACCGGCGCCTGGCGCGACGGCGACCCGGTCGGCCACCGACAGTTTTTGAACCTCGGCCCGCTCACCTTCGAGGCGGGCGGCAGCCTGCCGAATGTGCGTCTCGCCTATGAAACCTGGGGCACCCTCAACCCGGCCGGCGACAATGCCGTGCTCGTGCTGCACGCCCTCACCGGTGACAGCCACGTGGTCGGCGCACCCGGTCCCGGCCACGAGACCGGCGGCTGGTGGGACGGCATCGTCGGCCCCGACCTGGCCATCGACACCGATCGTTGGTTCGTCGTGGCACCGAACATGCTCGGCGGCTGCCAGGGCAGCACCGGGCCGGCCTCGCTCGCGCCCGATGCGCTGGAGTGGGGCATCCGCTTTCCCTATCTGACCATTCGGGACCAGGTCGACGCGCAGCGCGTGTTCAGCGACCGGCTCGGCATCGACCGCTGGGCCGCCGTCATCGGCGGTTCCATGGGCGGTATGCACGCCCTCGAATGGGCGATCGAGACCCCGGAGCGGGTCGACCGCCTCATCATTTTGGCCGCGCCGCCCGTCACGACCGCCGACCAGATCGGCCTCAACTCGGTGCAGATCGAGGCCATCCGCACCGACCCGGCCTTTCGAGCCGGCGACTATTACGACGAAGCGGATGGCGATGGCCCGACCCGTGGGCTGGCCCTGGCCCGCCGCATGGCCCTGTTGAACTACCGAAGCCCGGCCGAATTGAACGCCCGCTTCGACCGTGGGTGGCAGAGCGGCATCAGTCCGCTCGGCGCCAACGGCCGCTTCGCCGTGGAATCGTACCTCGACTTTCACGGCAATAAATTCACCCGACGATTCGACGCCAACAGCTACATCGTGCTCGTCGAAGCCATGAACTCCCACGATGTCGGTCGCGGACGCGGCGGCGTCGCGGCTGCCCTCGCCCTGATCACCGCCCGCTCGGTCGTCGTCGGAATTGACAGCGACCGACTGTTCCCGGTCGATGGCCAACGCACCATCGCCGCCCACCTCCCGAATAATATCGACGGCCCCACCGCGGTGGTGCTGGAATCCGGGTATGGTCACGATGGCTTCCTCATTGAGAACGAAGCAATCGGCGCCCAGATTCGGCGGGTGTTGCACTAAGGCGATCTGCGCGTGTGTGGCGCCCGGTATGGTGCTGATAGACACGTTCATCTCCAACCCGACAGGCACCCATGCAACGCATTTTAAAGGAGCGCGACCGTCTCCTGCGAAGAGCGGTGCAGGCAGCCGGGCTCACCGGTTCGGCTACGACGCTCACCTGTCTGCTGGTGCCGGGCGGTGTGCAAGCCGACGCTCGTACGTGGGCCGCCGTGTTCGTGCTGTTCATGACTGCCGGCCAGTACCTGCTCGGCAGCACCGGGGCACTGCGCTGGGCCGTGTTGACCGTGCTCAGCGGGCTGGCCATCATCCTGGTCGTCGGATTAGCCAGCCATCCCGGCGTGCCCCCGAACCTGATCGAGGAAAGCGTCATCGGCATGGTCTCCACCGCACCGATGTGCGCGGTCGCGGCCGTGCTGCTGACCAGCCCGCGCCGGCTGCTGCTGCTCGTGACTTTCTTCGTCGTCACCATCACCTGTGTGGCCGTGGTGACGGTCGATGCGCCAGACCGCACGGTGCTGCTGGCCCTGACCGTGAGTATGTGGCTGGCCTTCACTCTCGCCTCTTGGTGGATCGCGCAGAGCGTGCCCCGCGTGATGCACCGCATCGCCGCGATCGGCCGCGCCCATCGAGCCGAACGGCACGCGAGCGAGCTCGAAGCGCAACGCCGCCAGGACGCCCGCCTGCTGCACGACACCGTGCTCGCCACCCTGACCCTGCTCGCGCATTCCGGTGTCGGGGTGAGCCCGACCGCCTTACAGAAACAGGCCGGCGATGACGCCAGGCTGCTGCGCCAACTGCGCCTCGGCGGCCTGCCGACCCCGCGCCGTTCCGGGGTGTACAGCCTGGAACCGGCCACGGTCCTCACCCTCGGCGACACCCTCGACGCCGTGCGCCAGCGGTTCGAACGCCTGGGCCTCACCGTCAACTGGCACGGCAGCGGCCAGGTGCAGCTGCACAGCAATGTGCTCGACTCCTTCCTGCTGGCGCTCTCCGAATGCCTCGAAAACGTGCGTCGCCACTCCGGGGTCGACCACGCCGACGTGACCATAACGGATGACGACACCACCGTTCGCGCGATGGTCACCGACACCGGGGTCGGCTTCAATCTCGGCCAGGTGGGCTCCGAACGGCTCGGCGTTGCCGAATCGGTCATCGCTCGGTTGCGCGACGTCGGCGGCAACGGCCGCCTGTTCTCCTCGCCGGGCGCCGGAACGACGGTCGTCCTGGAAGTTCCTAAGTGAGCCAGTTCAGCGATACCGCGCCCATCGCCACCCACCCGCGCGGTGTCGGTTCGCGTCTGCTCGGCGGCCCCTCCGAGCGGAGCTGGCCGCCGGCATCCGCTGGTCGGCGCAGTCGTACTGACCTGCTGCCGCTGCGGTTTCCGCGCACGATCTTGCGAGGCGACGGCCGCATCACCGTGTTCCGGTCAGACCAGAACGGTTTGGGCGCCCGTCATCTGGGAATCGGCATGCGCGTCAGCGGCGCCTGTATCGCGCTGTTCCTGCTCGTGCGGCTGATCATTCAGTCGGACCCGGCCCACCTTCCGGTGCTCAGCATTCTGGCCTGGGTGATTCTGCTGGCGACCGCCGTGGCCGTGAACCTCGCCGTGCACAAACTGGCGTCCCGCCTGCCGCTCGGGTTGTTCCTGGCTGCCCTCGGTGCCTGCGCGGTCGTGGTGGCACTGGATCTGGCCGGGGCGAGCGACTTCCCCACCGCCGCCCCCGCCGTCGGTGCCTTCCTCCTGTCGATCGTGACGCTGCGGGAAACCGGCGACATCACCATGGCCACCGTCGCCCTCGGCCTGGCCCTGAGCGCGGGAACCCTGTTCGAAACGCGCACAGACCTGCTCACCCTGGGTCCGGACGTGCTGTCCATTGCCCTGGCGGTGGCGCCGCCGCTGGTCGGGGCGAGCATCGTGCAGGCGTTTCGGCGCATGGTGCAGCGCGAACTCGACCTGGTGCTGGTGCAGAGCACGGTGTCCCAGCCACGATTCGCGGTCGGCATGCTCGCCTCCGAGCAGCTGGCCCAGCTCGACCTCGATGCTGAAACCCTGCTCGACGATGTCGCCCAGGGCCGCACCGCGTTGCCACTCGCACCGTCGACGGCGACGACGGCGGCGTCCCTGGCCACCCAGTTACGTCTGCACCTGATCGAGGGCCGCACGGAGACCTGGCTGCACCATGCAATCACCGAGAGTGAATTTCTCGGCCCGGTCGTCGTGCTGAGCGATCCGGCCGGCCTCGCCGGCCTGCTGTCCCCGCCGCAACGCGATGGGCTGCTTCTCACGATTTGGCTCCTGATCGGGGATACGGCGCGGTCAGGGGCATCCGTTTCGCTGCGCCTTGGACCGATTGCCCCCACACATGGGGCAGGGCCGCACCACAAGGTACGTTTTCCGGTCGAATTGACCACAACGGGGGTCGCCCGACGGCGTGTCGATCCGGAAACCTGGCAGGCGATTCGTGCCGTCGGCCCGCATGTGGACTCAAATCGGTCCGGAAGCCTGCGGGTCGACATCGAGTGTAGTGTGGTCAATCCCGCGGATGCCTAATATTGGGGATTTTGACGATAGGGTGCAGGCAGTAGGAGGCAGAAAATGACGACAACAGACCGTCCCATTCGCTTGGCCCTGGTTGATGACCACAGGATGCTCCTGGGTGCACTCACCGAGTGGATCCGGAGCGCCGCTGATGACATCGAGATGGTAGCGGCGGTGACCACCTGGCCCGAACTGCTCACGCATCCCGAATTTCCGGTGGATGTCGTTCTGCTCGACCTCGATCTCAAAGACAACATCCCGGTGTCCCTGAAGATTTCCACGCTCAAGACGACCGGTGTGAAGACGGTGCTCATGAGCACCTATTCCGAACCGGCCCTCGTGCGCGAAGCCCTCGCGGCCGGCGCGCTTGGCTACCTCGTGAAGAGCGAAGAGGCGAGCATGATCGTCGACGCCATTCGCGCCGCGTACAACGGCAAGTCGTACATCTCGGCTGAACTCGACTACGCGCTCAACTCCACCGAGAACGTCGAAGGCCCCCGCCTCAGCGCGCAGGAACGCCGGGTCATGGCGCTCTACGGTGCCGGCGAGCCGGTCAAGGCCGTCGCCTACCAACTCGGCATTTCCGAGGAAACCGCCAAGAGCTACCTCAAGCGCATTCGCGAGAAGTACCGCCTCGCCGGGTACGACGTGGGAACCAAGGTCGCGCTGCGCAAGCGCGCCATCCACGACGGCATCCTGCTGCAGACGGACTGATCCACCTTCTGAACGCTGACCGGCCCACATGGCGACATGCGGGCCGGTCAGCGTGCGTTAACGCGTGCGCACGACCGGGATCAGCTGGGTACCGTACGGAACGTGGTGGCCGGCGTGGCGGCGTCGCCGGTCGATGCTGAAGGTGAGCAGGGTCAGCAGCACGCCGATGACGCTCAGCGCCACACCGATCCAAACCGGGGCGAGATAGCCGAGCCCCGCGGCGATCGCGACGCCGCCGAGGGCAGCACCGAGCGCGTTCCCGACGTTGAGCGAGGAATGATTGAGCGCCGCGGCGAGCGATTGGCTCTCGTGGGCGACGTCCATCAGGCGCGCCTGAATGGTCGGTGAGAGAGCGGATGCCGCCGCACCGACCAGGAACATGCCCACCAGCAGCCCGGCCAGGAACTGCGCCGACAGGCCGAGTGTGACGAGCGCGAGGATGAGCACGCCGAAGGCGATGTACATGGTTCGGCGCACGCTCCAGTCGGCCAGCGCTCCCCCGGCGAAGTTGCCGGCCGTCATGCCGAGGCCGACGACCACGAGGATGAGCGGTACCGCGGCGGCGGCTAGCCCGGTGATTTCGATCACGAGCGGCGCGACGTAGGTGTAGACGGCGAACAATCCGCCGAAGCCGATCGCGCCGATCGACAGGGTGATCCACACCTGCAGTTTGCGGAACGCGCGCAATTCGGCCCGCATGGTGGCCTTCGGATTGCCGGCCTGGAACGGCACGAACACGGCGACGGCGACGAAGGTGAGCGCGAAGATGGCGGCGACGACGAGGTAGGCGACGCGCCATCCGCTCACCTGGCCGATCCAGGTGATCGTCGGCACCCCGATCACGTTGGAGATGGTCAGGCCGGAGAGCACGATGGCGATGCCGCGCGCTCGTTTGCCCGGTCCCATCAGGTGGGCTGCGACGAGCGATGCAATGCCGAAGTAGGCACCGTGCGGCAACCCGGCCACGAAGCGGGCGGCGAGCACGGTCTCAAAGGTGGGCAGCAGTGCCGAGGCGATCGTGCCGAGGGTGAACGCGGTCAGCAGGCCGAGCAGCAACTGTTTGCGCGGCCAGCGGGCAGCCGCTGCGGCGATGGTCGGCGCGCCGACGACGACGCCGAGAGCGTAGGCGGAAATGAGCCAGCCGGCCTGCGCGTTGGCGGCATCCGGGGCGCTCGCGTACAGGCCGGGCAGCAGGTCGGCGGCGAGGTTGGGCAGCAGGCCCATGGCGACGAATTCGGTCGCGCCGATGCCGAAGCCGCCGAGGGCGAGGGCGAGGAGGGCAAGACGAATACGGGTCGACGACAGCTGCGTCGACCCGTCAGCAGTGAGGGGCATGCGTAAAGCCTAATCCCCGGCCTGCCCGCGCGGGAGATCTACGTGTCGAGGGCGCTCTCCAGACGCTCGAGCTTGCCGGTCAGCTCCCCGGTGTGGCCGGGGCGGATGTCGGCCTTCAGCACGAGGGAAACTCGCGGTCCGAAAGCGCCTACCGCCTCGGTCGCCGCCTTGATGACGGCGAAGACTTCGTCCCAGTCGCCCTCGATGGTGGTGAACATGGAATCGGTGTGGTTGGGCAGGCCGGATTCGCGGACGACGCGCACCGCGGCGGCGACCGCGTCGTGCACGGAGCCCTGTGAGTCGGCGGCGACGGACGGTGCGACAGAGAATGCTACGAGCATGGGTGACTCCCTAATTGTGGTTTGAGCTGGACGGGGACAGGTTCTCTGCAGCGGGGCGCAGCCGGCGTCGGCCGGACGCCCGAACGATGGCTTTACCGGCTTCTTCGACCCAGAGGGCCGACGACCCGACCAGTACGGCCACACCCCACTGCGGCGCGGTGAGCCCGGTGGTGTCGAAGAGGCCCTGCAGCAGGTCGATCTGCACCACGCAGACCTGCAGCACGATGACAGCGACCAGTGCGACCCAGATGCTCCGGTTCGTCAAGGTCTGGGCGGAGAAGACGGAGTGGGTGTCGGACCGCACGTTGAGCAGATTGAACACCTGGTAGAACACGAACGTGGTGAACGCCAGGGTAGTGGCGAAGGCCGGGTCGGTGGCGCTGTCTGGGAACACCACCGGAGCCAGGGTCAGCACGACGAGGGTGCCGGCGGCCATGACGAGACCGAGCCCGAGGATCCGGACGAGTCGGGCCCGGGTCAGCAGCCGTTCATTCGCCGGGCGAGGCTGTTGCTTCATCGTGCCCGGCTCGGCCGGATCCACGCCGAGGGCCAGGGCGGGCGGGCCGTCCATGATGATGTTGACCCAGAGGATCTGCAGGGCGGTGAACGGCGCACCGCCGGCCAGCCCGGTGACGCCAGCAACCAGGAAGATGAGCACGAACCCCCAGGCCGTGGTGAGCTGGAACCTCACGAACTTCAGGATGTTGGCATAGATGCCGCGGCCTTCCCTGACCGCGGCCACGATGGTGGCGAAGTTGTCGTCGGTGAGGATCATGTTCGCTGCGCCCTTGGACACATCCGTACCGGTGATGCCCATGGCTATCCCGATGTCAGCCTGCTTCAGGGCTGGGGCATCGTTGACGCCGTCCCCGGTCATGGCCACGACATTTCCCCCTTTTTGCAAAGCCTTGACCATTCGTATCTTGTGCGCGGGAGTGACCCGGGCCAGCACCCCGTACCCGGCAGCCCGTCTGCTGAGCTCGCCGTCGTCCAGTTCGTCGAGGTCGAGGCCAGACGCGGCGTCACCCGGGATGCCCAAATCCTTCGCTATGGCCGAAGCGGTGACCAGGTGGTCGCCCGTGATCATGTGCACTTTGATGCCGGCTCCGCGCGCCTCGGCGATGGCCTGGGCAGCTTCAGCACGGGCCGGATCGACGATTCCGACGATCGCGTAGATCGTCAAACCGGTGACGAGCGCCTGCAACGATTTCTCGTCGTCCGGGAGGACCGTGTGCAGTTTCCGCCCGGCGATCATGAGTGTGCGCAGGCCGTCGCCGGCCAGTTCCTGGATGGCCTCGTGGATACCGCGGCGATGCTCGTCGGTGATCGGGCGGATGCCGTCCGCGGTGAGTACCGAGTCGGTCAGCCGCATCAAAGCGACCGGGGCTCCCTTGGCCAGGCACCGGTAGCCGGTGACCGGCGCGGGCAGGTTCGCATCCGTCGTGGCCGCCGCCAGCCTGTGGAAGGTGGCCATGTACTTGTATTCCGCGTCGAAGGGGATCTCCGCTACGCGCGGGTGATCTCGCCGGGCTTCGGCGACATCGAGACCGCCCTTCTCGGCCAGCACGGCCAGCGCGCCCTCCGTCGGATCTCCCACCAGGCGACCGTCACCGATGACGGCATCATTGCACAGCGCCATTGTCAGGAGCGCCTCGGTCAAGTCGGGCAGAGGCACGTTGTCCGGGATCAGGATCTCCCCGTCCGTTGAGTAGCCCATGCCGGTGACCTGAAAGTCGTGTCCATGAATGTGCAGGCGGTGTGCCGTCATCTCGTTCATGGTCAGCGTGCCGGTCTTGTCCGTGGCGATGTGGGTGACGCTGCCGAGGGTTTCGACGGCCGAGAGCTGCTTGAGGATGGCCCCCCGGCCGGCCAGCCGCGCGGCACCCATAGCCAGTGTGAAGGCGACGACCGCCGTGAGCCCCTCCGGGATGGTCGCCACGGCCAGCGACACCGAGGTGATCAGCAGGTCGGACCACGATTGCCCGCGCAGCAGTCCCAGGACGAAAACGACCGCGACCACGCTCAGGGCCACCAGGGTCAGCATCCGGGCCAACTGATCGATCCTTCGTTGCAGCGGGGTGCGTTCGCTTCTCACCCCACTGATCAACGCCGCAATGGCGCCGACCTCCGTGCGCATGCCGGTCGCGGTGACGATCATGGTCGCCCGGCCACGGGTGACTTCGGTATTCATGAAGAGCATGTTGTCGCGGTCACCGAGCGGCAGGTTGCCGGCCGCGAGCGGATGCGTCGACTTGCCGACGGGTTCGGATTCTCCGGTCAGCGTGGCCTCGGCCACCTGCAGCCGCGATTCTTCCACGATTCGGCCGTCGGCCGGAATGGAGTCTCCGGCATCGAGCAGAACGATGTCGCCGGGCACCAGAGCGCTCCGGGGAACCTCCTGCTCGATGCCGTTCCGGCGAACCACCGCCGTGCCCGCCGACATGGTTCGCAGCGCCTGGAGGCTGTTTTCGGCCCGTCGTTCCTGCAGGTAGTTCAGGGCCGTGTTGAGGATGATCACGGCCAGGATGACAACGGGCGTCTCCCATTCCCGTGAGACGACGGCGCTCACCACCGCGGCGATCACCAGCACAAGCGTCATTTTCTCCGCCAGCAGGCGGATGATCTTGCGCCAGACCGGCACCCGAGCCGGCTCGGCGAGCAGATTGGGCCCGTGTTCCTGCTGTCGGGCCTCGACCGACGCGGAGGGCAGACCGGTGGCGGGATCGACGTCCAATCGTGTGGAAACGACCGTGGCCGGGAGGGTGTGCCACGCCTCGAGTGGGGCTGCGGGCTCGGAGCCGGCACCGGTGGCTGGCGTCGGGCGCAATCCGGCACTCATCAGAACGCTCCTGCAGTCGGTCGGTACAGTGCCCGGAGCGCCCAGCCGAGCAGCACGAACTCGAGCAGGTTGCGCACGGTCAGCACGAGCACCATCAGCGGGTGGGCCACGATCACCCAGTCGTACAGGGAGGGATAGACCACCTGGGTGAGCACGGCGAGCGCGAGGCCGAGCAGCGCCGGGGTGCGCCAGGAGCGGCCGTTCAGAACGAGTCCAAGGATGATCGGGGCGGCCAGCCAGCTGATGAACTGCGGCGAACCGACCTTGTTGAATGCGATCAGGGTCAGAGTCAGGGCGAGGGCCAGGGGCGGCACGACCGCCAGTGCGCCGGCTCCCCGGCGTTGGGCCCGCAGGCCGAGCAGCAGCACGCTCGCGGCGGCGAGCGCCAGCAGCGGGGTCATCGCGGCGCTCACGGCGGTGACGCCCGCGCCGGCCACCTGAAAGGTGAGGATCTGCTGGTCGTAGTAGATGAAGCTGCCCGGCACGCCGAGGGCGGCCTGCCAGAGCCAGGGAACGGCGATGGGTGATTCGATCTGGATCCCCCGCCCCGCCTGCTCGGCCACGAAACTCAGCACGTGCAGGCCGCTGCCCCGGCTCAGGCTGAGCAACGCGGCCACCCCGATCACCGTCGCGGTGACCACGGCGGCGAGCAGGAGCATCCGCCAGCGCAGTTTCGAGGCGACGAACAGGGCGGCGAGGGCAGCGACCGGCCAGATCTTGATCCAGGTGGCGATCGTGAGCAGCACCGTGCCCCAGAGCGGGCGGCGGCTCAGCCAGAGCAGGGCGACGATACAGAGCGGGACGGTGACCGCGTCGATGCGCAGCAGCGCTACGGGTCCGAGCAGCGCCAGGAAGGCGAGCCACCACCAGGCCGCCGTTCGGTACGAGCGCGCAAGTACCCAGAATGCCCCGGCGTTCAGCCCGGTCACGAGCGCGAACCAGGTTGCGAGGTAGGCCGGGCCGCCGAGGGCGAGTGCGCCCAGAATCGGCAGGAGGGCGAGCACCGGGTAGACGAAATTCTCGGTGATTCCCACGATGCTGCCGGCGGCCGCGTTCTCGGCCCAGCCGCGGTAGACGACCTCGACGTCGCCGAACGGGTACCCCGGACCGAACAGGGCCAGCAGGATCAGCAACAGGTGCACGATCGCGAAAGCCGACCACAGCGCGGCGAGCGGATGCCGCGGCGCCGGCCGCGCAGGCCGGGTCACGGCCCTGCTCTCATCGTGAATGTGCACGCTTTTACCTTTGCACAACCGGCCGCGTCGTGTTCCGTTTAGCGGGTCGGGCGGGGCCCCGGATCGACACCGTGATCGAGAAGAGCGGCGACGGCCCGCGGCACGGCATCCGCCAGGTCCAGCGCCGCGATCGGACCGCCGGCCGAGGCCAGATTCGCGGCGTCGGCGTGCAGGAGCGCGGCGGTGGCGGCGAGAGGGGCGAGGGAGGCGGCATCCGTTTCGAGCTGGTCGGAATGGGTGGCCAGGAGCGCGCCGAGGATGCCGCCGAGCACGTCGCCCGACCCGGCCGTGGCCAGCCACGCCGGCCCGGTCGACACGGTCAGGCGAGCGCCCGACGGTGAAGCGATGTGGGTGACGGCGCCCTTCAGCAGCACCGTCACGTCGAACAGGCGGGCAGCGCGAATAGCCCACTCCCCCGGGTTGGCGGCAATCTGCGAGGCGGAGCCCGGCTTGGCCTCGCCCTCGAGCATCGCGGCGAGTTCCCCGGCGTGCGGGGTGATCACGGTCGGGCCGATCGCGCGCGACACGAGGTCGAGGGCGCCGGCGTCAATGACGGTGGGCAGGCCCTCGGCGAGGGCTTCCTCGAGGGCGGAGGTGACGGCATCCGTTCTGGTGGTGGAGTTGATGCCGGAGCCCAGCAGCCAGGCCTGCACCCGGCCGGGCACGGTCACGATCTCGGGGCGGCGCTGCAGCACGAGGGTGGCGGCGCGGCGCGGGCCGAGGTAGCGCACCATGCCGAGGCCGGTGCGCACGGCCGCGTCCACGCCGAGCACGGCCGCGCCCGGGTAGTCCTTGGAACCGGTGCGTACGCCGAGCACGCCGCGCGAGTACTTGTCGTCGCCGGCCTGGGGCCGGGAGATCCAGTCGCGGGCCTGTTCGGCCTCCCATTCGAGCCAGCCGCGCGGTTTCACCATGCTTCCACGATAGGTCGTTTCCGATCGGCGCGCGGTGCCGCTTCCGACTTGTGCGAGTGCGCCGGCTGGGCGCGCCGACATTCGCGACCGCGCCCGATATCGGTGCGCGCTACGGTAACTCGGTAGCGGCCACCCAGGTCGGGCGCGCTCATCCGCTCAACGTGTCGCGGCCGGGTCGGTCGCTGACCGTTGAGTTCGCGGTCCCTTCACGCTCGCGCGCCTCGGCGTGGCCGAAGGCGACGTTCTGCGACACACAGATGATGTTGCCCTCGGTGTCCTTGAACCACGCCGCACGATCCTCGTTGGTCATCGCGATGCCGTTCTCGGTCTTCAATCCCGGAAAATCGTATTCCTCGAACGTGACGCCCCGTCCGCGCAGCACGGCGACCTCAGCGTCGATGTCGTCGGTGTCGAACCCGATCGCGGTGTTGGCCGCTGTGCCGGCGTTGTCGGTCTCGTAGACCATGATGGCGGCGCCCTTCGGGGTGCGGTAGAGCAGCCCTTCCACGCGTTCCTCGACGGGTTCCATGCCGAGCACGTCCTTGTAGAAGCGCCGGGCGCGTGCCAGGTTACGTGCGGGAAGCACGGAGTAGGTTTCCAATTGACTTAACATGAGCATTCCCTTTCTGCACCGAATGTGCATTTTTCAGGGAACATTTTACGCCCGTGTCGGCGCCTTGGCGAGGAGGGGGCGACATCCGCACGTCGCCGGCGCGAGAGCGTGCAGGCGGACAAGGCTACTCGCGACGGGTAGCATCCTGCACTTCGCCGACGAGCTCCTCGATGATGTCCTCGAGAAAGAGCACCCCGGTGGTCTCGCCCTCGGCGGTGAACGACCGGGCCAGGTGCGCACCCGAGCGACGCATGGTGGCGAGGGCATCTTCGAGGTCGGTATCTTCGAAGATCGAGATCAAGGCACGGATGCGCTTGGCCGGGATCCGACCCGCGTAACTGTCCGGCGCAACCAGCGTTGCAGCGCCGGCCGATGCGACATCAAGGTCGAGCACATCCTTCAGGTGCACGTACCCGGCGAGGTACCCTTCGGCGTCGGCGAGGACGTAGCGCGAGAACCCGTGGCGGGTCACGGCCTTCTCGACATCGGCTGGCGTGGCCGACTCCGGCAGGCTGACCAGCTTGCCGAGGCTCACAGCCACGTCCCGCACCTTGAGGTTGGTGAACTCGAACGCAGCGCTGAGGGCGCCGGTTCCGTCGCTCAGCACGCCCTCCCGGGTGGACTGGGTGACGATCGTGGCGACCTCATCGAGCGTATAGGCGCTCGTCGCCTCGTTCTTCGGCTGCACTCCAAACAGGCGGAGCACGCCGTTGGCGCAGGCGTTGAGGGTGACGATGAGCGGTTTGAAGACGCGGGCGACGAACACGAGGGGCGGCGCGAGCAGCAGCACAGCGCGGTCCGGCACCGAGAACGACAGGTTCTTCGGCACCATTTCACCGAACACGACGTGCAGGTACGAGACCAGCAGCAGCGCGACGATGAATGCGATGATGCCGATCACGCCGTCAGGAAGGCCGGTCAGCCCGAGCGGAACCTCGAGCAGGTGGTGGATCGCCGGCTCGGAGACATTCAGAATGAGCAGCGAGCACACCGTGATACCCAGCTGGGAGGTCGCCAGCATGAGCGTCGCGTGTTCCATTGCCCACAGCGCGGTCTTGGCGCTGCGTTTTCCGGCTTCGGCGAGCGGTTCGATCTGGGAGCGTCGGGCCGAGATGACGGCGAATTCCGCCCCGACGAAGAAAGCGTTGGCGGCGAGGAGCACGACCAACCAGGCAAGTCCGGCCCAGTCGCTCATTTGTCGCTCACCTTCTTTCGATCAGTCTTGGTTTCTGTGATCCGTGCGGGCTCCGGAACGGCTTCAGGGGTGAAGCGCAGCCGGTCGATGCGGCGTCCCTCGAGCCGCTCGACGGTGAGGAATCCGCCGCTCACCGGCACGCGGTCTCCGATCACCGGCAGTCGGCCCAGCTCGCTCATGACGAAACCGGCCACGGTCTCGTACGGGCCCTGCTCCGGCACGACGACGTTCGTGCGTTCGAGCAGTTCGTCGGGGCGCAGCATGCCGGGAAAGGTCAGCGAATCGGGGGAACGCACCACACCGGCGCGGGCACGGTCGTGCTCGTCGGCGACCTCGCCGACAAGCTCTTCGACGAGGTCTTCGAGGGTGACGACGCCCGCGGTTCCGCCGTACTCGTCGACGACGATCGCCATCTGGTAGCCGCGGCCGCGCAGCTCGCTGAGCAGGTCGTCGAGCTTCATGGTTTCGGGGACGCGGACCGGGTCGGTCTGCAGGGCCGACACCGGAACATCCGCTCGTCGGGTGCGGGGAACGGCCACCGCCTGCTTGACGTGCACGACGCCCACGACGTCGTCGACGCTCTCATCGACGACCGGAAAGCGTGAGTAGCCGGTCGCCCGGGTGAGGTCGATGACGTCCTGCGCCGAATCGGTGCGGTGGATGCTCGCCACGCGCGGGCGCGGCGTCATCACGTCGGAGGCGTCATGGCCGGAGAACAGCAGCGTGCGGTGCAGCAGGGTCGCGGTGTCCTTTTCGAGCAGTCCGGCGCTGGCCGACCGACGCACGAGCGAGGAGAGTTCCTCGGCGGTGCGGGCGCCGGAAAGCTCCTCTTTCGGTTCGATGCCAACGGCGCGCAGCAGGCCGTTGGCGCTGTTGTTCAGTACCAGGACAGCCGGTTTGAACACGGTCGTGAAGACGGTCTGGAACGGGATCACCAGGCGCGCGGTCTGGATCGGCAGGGCGAGGGCGAAGTTCTTCGGAACCAGCTCGCCGATCACCATCGACACGAGGGTCGCCGTCACGATGGCGATCGTGGTGCCGAACACCGGCACGAGGTCGACGGGCAGTCCGACCGAAGTGAGCGGGCCGCGCAGCAGCGACGACAGGGCCGGTTCGATTGTGTACCCGGTGAGCAGGGTTGTGAGGGTGATGCCCAGCTGCGCGCTCGACAGGTGCGTCGACGTGATCTTCAGCGCGGAGATGGTGAGGTGGAGGCGGGTTTCCCCCCGATCGCGTCGCGCTTCGAGGTCGGCGCGGTCGAGATTCACCAGGGCGAACTCACTGGCGACGAAGAGGCCCGTTCCGACGGTCAGGATGAGGCCGAACCCGAGCATGATCAGCTCAGACAAGGAGTTCACCGCCAGCGGTTACGGGCGAGGGTTTGTGAGAGGAGGGTTCAGCGGTGGGAGGGTCATCCATTATTCCTCCGAGTATACCGGGCGCCCCTGCCCGTGCACCCGGCAGCCAGCGGATGCTGCCCCCGCGAGATACCGCCGGCGCTACCAGCGCGGTACCAGCACGTCCGGCAGCGCCTGCCTACCAGCGCTATACCGGCGCTACCAGGAAACCGGCAGCGCCTTACCCTCCTCGTAACCGGCCGCCGACTGGATGCCCACGAGCGCCTTCTCGTGGAAGTCGGCGACGGTCATGGCCCCGGCATAGGTGAAGGAGGACCGCACCCCCGAGGTGATCATGTCGAGCAGGTCCTCGATCGACGGCCGCAGCGGATCGAGGTAGATCTTCGAACTCGAGATTCCCTCCGCGAACAGGGTCTTGCGGGCGAGGTCGTAGGCGTCGAGCCGCTCGAACCGTGCCTGAACGGCCTTGGTCGAGGCCATTCCCCAGCTTTCCTTGTACAGCGCGCCGCGGGCATCCGTATTGAGGGTGCCTGGCGCTTCGGCTGTTCCGGCGAACCAGGAACCGATCATGACGGATGCCGCGCCAGCGGCGAGCGCGAGCGCCACGTCCCGCGGGTAGCGCACCCCGCCGTCCGCCCAGACGTGGGCGCCGAGTTCGCGGGCGGCGGTGGCCGTTTCGAGCACGGCCGAGAACTGGGGCCGACCGACGGCGGTCATCATGCGGGTGGTGCACATGGCGCCAGGGCCGACTCCGACCTTGACGATCGTGGCGCCGGCGCCGACCAGGTCGCGCACGGCGTCTTTCGTGACGACGTTGCCGGCCACGATCGGCAGTCCGAGGTTCAGGTCGGCGACGATGCCGAGCGCGCGCAGCATGCCGGCCTGATGGCCGTGGGCGGTGTCGATCACGAGAATGTCCACGCCGGCCGCGGCGAGTGCACGAGCTTTGGCTGCGACGTCGCCGTTGATGCCGATCGCCGCGGCCACCTTGAGCCGGCCGTGCACGTCGAGGGTGGGCTGGTAGAGGGTGGAGCGCAGGGCGCTCTTACGGCTGAGCGTGCCCACGACGACGCCGTGGTGCAGCACCGGGGCGAAGTCGATGTCGGCCTCCGTCATCAGGTCGAAGGCACGGCGCGGTCCGTCGACGTCATCGGCGTCGAGCGCGGTCAGTTCACCGTGCAGCAGATCGCCGAGGCGAGCGTCGGGCAGGGCGGTCGCCAGGCGACTCGCGACGATGCAGCCGAGATAGTCGCCGCTGTCGGAGTGAACCACTATTCCCTGCCCTGCAACGGCCGGAACCTGCCGCAATGCGCGTTCGACGGTGTCGTCGGGGGCGAACACGAACGGCGTGTCGAAACGAACCGACTGGTCTTTTACCCAGCGGATGGCCGCATCCAGGTCTTGAAGGTGCATGTCCTGCGGCAGCACCCCGAGTCCGCCACGCCGGGCGAGCGAGGCCGCCAGGCGCGGCCCGGTGACCGAGTTCATGTTCGCCGACACGATGGGGATCGTGGCGCCGGTGCCGTCATTCGGGGCCAGGGAGACGTCCAAACGGCTGGTGACGGCCGATTGACCGGGCACCAGAAACACGTCGGAATAGGTCAAATCATGGCTGGGCGTCGTTCCATAGAACTGCATACCAAGAACGCTAGCCGTTCAACAGGGTGTTTAAGGTCGCGTGGGATGGGATTAGGCTAGACGGGCAGACTGACCTGGCGGTCGACATCGTCAGCGGCAGACTCATGAAAGCGAAGATTGACCCGGCGATTGACCCCCGCCGAGGGCATCCAAATTCAAAGCAGAGAGTGGGCGATCCCACGGTGTCAAGCCAGGTAACCGGTGGAGCTTCTGACGAGACAACGTCAGGCGAATTCGGAGCAAACGAGTGGCTCGTTGACGAATTGTACGAACGATTTCTTATCGACAAGCAGTCGGTGGATGAATCGTGGTGGCCGGTGCTCGAGAGCTACCACCAGACCGCGAACACCCCGGCGGCAGCGCCGGCAGCCGCACCGGCAGCATCAGCTGCCCCGGCCGCAGCGCCCGTCGCTGCCGCACCGGCAGCAGCCGTAACGCCGGCCCCCGTCACCGAGAACCAACCGACTGCCCGCACCACCTCCAGTGCGCCCAAGCCGGCCCCGGTGCCCGCCGACGCTCCCGTGACCAGCCCGCAGGCCGTCGTCGTCGACGAATCCGAGCCGGTCAAGCACGACAAGGTCTCGCCGCTGCGCGGTATGGCGAAGTCGCTCGCCACCAACATGGTCACGAGCCTCACCGTGCCGACCGCCACGAGCGTGCGCACCATTCCGGCCAAGCTGCTCATCGACAACCGCATCGTCATGAACAACCACATGAAGCGGGCTCGCGGCGGCAAGGTCTCCTTCACCCACCTGATCGGGTGGGCGCTGATTCGCGCGCTCAAGATGTTCCCCAGCCAGAACGTGTACTACGACGAGGTCGACGGCAAGCCGTCCGTCGTCGCCCCCGCCCACGTCGGCATGGGCCTGGCCATCGACATGCCCAAGCCAGACGGAACCCGCGCGCTGCTCGTCCCGGCGATCAAGCGCGCCGACACGATGACCTTTGGCGAATACCTAGCCGCTTACGAAGACCTCGTCACCCGCGCACGCCAGAACAAGCTCACCGCCGACGACTTCGCCGGCGCGACCCTCTCGCTCACCAACCCGGGAGGCATCGGCACCGTGCACTCGGTGCCCCGCCTGATGAAGGGCCAGGGCTGCATCATCGGCGCCGGCGCCCTCGACTACCCGGCTGAGTTCCAGGGTTCGAGCGTCAAGACCCTCACCGGACTGGCGATCTCCAAGACCATCACACTCACGAGCACCTATGACCACCGCGTCATCCAGGGTGCCGGTTCGGGCGAGTTCCTCAAGATCGTGCACGAACTGCTGATCGGCCAGCACAATTTCTACGAAGAGATCTTCTCGGCGTTGCGCATTCCGTACGATCCGATCCACTGGGCACCGGACATCAGCGTCGACCTCACCAGCGCCGTCGACAAGACCGCTCGCGTGCAGGAGCTGATCAACTCGTTCCGCGTGCGCGGCCACCTGATGGCCGACATCGACCCGCTCGAGTACTCGCAGCGCAGCCATCCTGATCTCGACATCGCCACCCACGGCCTCACCTTCTGGGACCTCGACCGTTCCTTCGTGACCGGCGGTTTCGGTTCCCAGCGCCAGATGCTGCTGCGCGACATCCTCGGTGTGCTGCGCGACTCCTACTGCCGCACCACGGGCATCGAGTACATGCACATCCAAGACCCGGCGCAGCGCAAGTGGGTGCAGGAGAAGATCGAGAAGTCCTACGTCAAGCCCACGCACCACGAGCAGATGCGCATTCTCGCCAAGCTCAACGAGGCCGAAGCCTTCGAGACGTTCCTGCAGACCAAGTACGTCGGGCAGAAGCGCTTCAGCCTCGAGGGCGGCGAGTGCACCATTCCGCTGCTCGACACCATTTTGCAGGGCGCTGCCGAGCAGGGCCTCGACGAGGTCGCGATCGGCATGGCCCACCGCGGCCGCCTGAACGTGCTCACCAACATCGCCGGCAAGACCTACGGCGAGATCTTCCGCGAGTTCGAGGGCACCCAGGATCCGCGCACCGTGCACGGTTCCGGCGACGTGAAGTACCACCTCGGCACCACGGGCATGTTCCGCGGTGAGGACGGCGCCGAGATTCCGGTCTCGCTGGCCGCCAACCCGTCCCATCTCGAGGCCGGCGACGGCGTGCTCGAGGGCATCGTGCGGGCCAAACAGGACCGCAAGCCGATCGGAACGTTCTCCACCCTGCCCATCCTCATCCACGGCGACGCCGCGATGGCCGGCCAGGGCGTCGTGCTGGAAACCCTGCAGATGTCCCAGCTGCGCGGCTACCGCACCGGCGGAACCGTGCACATCGTCGTCAACAACCAGCTCGGTTTCACGACCCTGCCGCAGGATGCCCGCACCAGCATCTACGCGACCGACGTCGCCAAGACCATCCAGGCGCCGATCTTCCACGTCAACGGGGATGACCCAGAGGCCGTCGTGCGCGCCGGAGAACTCGCCTTCGCCTACCGCCAGGAATTCAAGAGGGATGTCGTCGTCGACCTCATCTGCTACCGCCGCCGTGGGCACAACGAGGGCGATGACCCCTCGATGACGCAGCCGCTGATGTACAACCTGGTCGAGGCCAAGCGCAGCGTACGGAAGCTCTACACCGAGGCGCTCGTCGGCCGTGGCGACATCACCGAGGAAGAATACGAAGCCGCCCACCGCGACTTCCAGGACCGCCTCGAGCGCGCCTTCATGGAGACGCACGCCGCACAGACCGCGTCGATTCCGATCATCACTCCCGAGATGGCCGCCGCGGCCAAGGCCGAGTCTGAAGCGCAAGCCAGGGACGACGCCGCGGGCGAACCCGAGACGACCGGTGTTCCCGAGAGCGTCATCCAGCTCATCGGTGACGCGTTCAACAACAAGCCGGTCGGGTTCACCGTGCACAACAAGCTGCAGCAGCTGTTGCAAAAGCGTCTTGACATGAGCCGCAACGGCAACATCGACTGGAGCTTCGGCGAACTGCTCGCACTCGGCTCGCTGCTGGTCGAGGGCACCCCGGTACGTTTCGCCGGCCAGGATGCCCGCCGCGGCACGTTCGTGCAGCGTCACGCGGTGCTGCACGACCGGGTGAACGGCCAGGAATGGCTCCCACTGGCCAACCTGAAAGACAACCAGGCCCGATTCTGGATCTACGACTCGCTGCTGAGCGAATACGCCGCCATGGGCTTCGAGTACGGCTATTCGGTGGAACGCGCCGATGCCCTCGTGCTCTGGGAAGCCCAGTTCGGTGACTTCGCCAACGGCGCGCAGACCATCATCGACCAGTTCGTCTCGTCCGCCGAGCAGAAGTGGGGGCAGCGGTCATCCGTTGTGCTGCTGCTGCCGCACGGCTACGAAGGCCAGGGCCCCGACCACTCGTCGGCCCGCATCGAACGGTTCCTGCAGCTGTGTGCCGAAGAGAACATGACCGTGGCGCGCCCGTCGACGCCCGCATCGTATTTCCACCTGCTGCGCCGCCAGGCGTACATGCGTCCGCGCCGTCCGCTGATCGTGTTCACGCCCAAGTCGATGCTGCGCCTCCGCGGCGCGACGAGCGCCGTGGCCGAACTCACGAGCGGCAAGTTCGAAACGGTCATCGACGATGCCCGCATCACCGACAAGAATGCGGTCAAGCGCGTTCTGTTCATGGCCGGCAAGATCTACTACGACCTGCTGAACGAACTCGAGAAGAACCCGAACCCCGAGATCGCCCTCGTGCGCGTCGAGCAGTACTATCCGCTGCCCGCCGTGGAATTGAAGGACGTGGCCGCCCAGTACCCGAACGCCGAACTGGCCTGGGTGCAGGACGAGCCGGAGAACCAGGGAGCCTGGCCGTTCTTCTATCTGGAGACCAACAAGCTCGGCCCAAGAGCCATGCGGTTGTTCTCCCGTCCGGCGTCGGCTTCGCCGGCCGCCGGCTCGGCCAAGCGCCACGCGATCGAGCAGGCCAGGCTGCAGCGCGAGGCTTTGACGCTCTAACGGCATCGGTGTGGCAATGGAGGGTGACTGAGGTCACCCTCCATTGCTGTATCCGGGGCTGGTGAGCGTACATCCGCTCGCCTCGGCCGTGCCTAACCGCACGTGCGTTGCCACCGGGCGCCGACGGTTCTCGGCTCGGGTCAATCCGAGGAGAGGGATCCCCTGCCTGTTCGCACCGAAAGTCAGCTCGGGGAGCCGTGCTGGATCGACCTAGAGACGCGCGACCCGGCGCGGTCGATCGCGTTCTACGGCGCGTTCCTCGGCTGGCGAGCCGTTGACACCGGTGCCGATTCCGGTCGGTACACGATGTTCTTTCACGGTGATGCCGCCGTCGCCGGCCTGACCATTCAGGATCCGTCGGGCGGAAACCGGGATTTCTGGACCACCTTCCTCGCGAGCGACAACGTCGACGAGACGGTGCAGGCGGCGAACGCTGCCGGCGCCACGGTGTTCGCGCCGCCGCAGACCATCGGCGATCAGGGCAGGCTGGCCGTGCTGACCGACCCGGCCGGAGCGGCGGTCGGAATCTGGGAAGCTGGCTTTTTTGCGGGCTTCGGTGCCGACAATGAGATCGGCACGCCGGTCTGGCACGAGCTGATCACCCGCGACTTTCCGGCGGCGATCGCGTTCTACGAACAGGTTTTCGGCTGGACCCCGATTCCGCTGAGTGACACGACCGATTTTCGGTACAGCACCTTCGGCCACGACGAATCCATGACCGGCGGGGTGTGCAACGCCGACGCCATGCTGCCGGAGGGGGTGCCGTCACACTGGCAGGTGTACATCGGCGTCGCAAATGTGCGGGCTGCCGCAGCCCGGGTGCCCGAGCTCGGCGGCACGGTGCTGCGCGAGCCGTGGGATTCCGACTTCGGTACCTTCGCCCAGATAGCGGATGCGACCGGCGCCGCCTTCCTGCTCGGCCAGGTCCAACCGGAGGTCAGCTGACTAGTGCGAAGCCTGCAGGGCGCGCAGCTTGAGCAGAACCTGGTCGCGCAGGTCTTCGGGCGCGGTCTCCTTGCACGCCCGCTGCATCACCTCGGTGAGGGTGCGCCCGACGAGATGCTCGCTGCTGCAGTCGGGGCAACTCGCGAGGTGCTCCTGAATGTCGGCCGCATCATCTTTGCGAAGTTCGTTGTGCAGGTATTCTTCGAGTTCGGCCTTGGCCTTCTCGCAACCACAGTCGGTCATTTGTGTGCGCTCCTGGATGTTTTCTGGCCCTGGCCCAGCCCGCGCTCAGCCGCGTAGCCGGCCAAGAGTTCGCGCAAGAGTCGCCGGCCACGGTGCAGGCGGCTCATGACGGTGCCAATGGGGGTTTTCATGATTTCGGCGATCTCCTGGTAGGAGAACCCTTCGACGTCGGCGAAGTAGACGGCGAGTCGGAAGTCTTCGGGAATGGACTGCAGGGCGTCTTTGACGGCGCTGTCGGGCAGGTGGTC
The DNA here is from genome assembly GCF_004402535.1 of Cryobacterium glaciale. Classification (GTDB taxonomy): domain Bacteria; phylum Actinomycetota; class Actinomycetes; order Actinomycetales; family Microbacteriaceae; genus Cryobacterium; species Cryobacterium glaciale. Next base: position 363,129 of record NZ_SOEY01000028.1, read on the forward strand.
GATGGCCTCGGCCTCGGCCGAGCGACCCGACATGGCGGTGGTCGATTCGGCGCCGCCGAGCTGCCAGTCTTCGAGCTCATCAATGGTGCCCTGATAGGGCTCGCGCTGCTTCTTGCGGTACGCATTGATGAAGGTGTTGGTGAGGATACGGTACAGCCACGCCTTGAGGTTGGTGCCCTGCTCGTATTGCGCGAACGCGGCGAAGGCCTTCACGAAGGTCTCCTGCACGAGGTCCTGCGCGTCGGAGGGGTTACGCGTCATGCGCATGGCCGCCGCGTAGAGCTGGTCGAGAAAAGGCAGCGCCTGTTCCTCGAACAATCCGCGGGACTGCTCGCGAAGTTCGGCCTTGGTAGGTGCAGGCGGCGTGAGTTCTGGGTCACTGCTCGAAAGGTCTTCCGCGGAAACGGGCGTGTCTGAAGTCATCACGAGCAATTCTAAGCTGTTACCCACAGCCGGGGGTCGTTCCAACAGCATTGACACCGTTACGGATCTCCCTCAGATTGTTATCACCGACTATCCTGATAACCGATGTTGATCTCGAGATATTCCAAGCCGGAGTTCGATCCGTACGGCGACAATTCACCGACCGAAGCGGATGCCTGGTGGCCTGCGCCCACCGCGGACGCACCCTTGCAGGCGGTCCTGGCCTTGCCAGGCTCGAAATCGCTGACCAACCGGGAGCTCGTCGCATCCGCTCTGGCCAGTGGACCGTCCCTGTTGCGGTCTCCGCTGCACTCGCGCGACAGCGACCTCATGGTCGACGCGCTGCGCCAACTCGGCGCCACGATCGAGGCCGTGGCCGGCGCGGGCGCGTTCGGTGCCGATCTGCGCGTGACCCCGCCGGTCGAACTGCTCGGGTCCACCACGATCGATTGTGGCCTGGCCGGCACCGTTATGCGGTTCCTGCCGCCGCTGGCCGCCCTCGCCCTCGGCCCGACCACGTTCGACGGTGATGCCGGTGCGCGCCGCCGCCCGATGGGTCCCATCATCGGGGCGCTGCGCGATCTCGGCGGTGACATCAACGACGACGGCAAACGCGCCCTGCCCTTCACCGTGCACGGCCGTGGGGCGGTCACCGGCGGCGCCGTGACCATCGACGCCGGCACGTCAAGCCAGTTCGTCTCCGGGCTGCTGCTGGCCGGCGCACGGTTCGAGCAGGGGCTGCACCTCACCCACTCGGGCGAGCGACTGCCGAGCCTGCCGCACATCGAGATGACGATCGAGGTGCTGCGCGCACGCGGCGTCGTCGTCGCCACCCCGACCGTCGGCGAATGGATCGTCGAACCCGGTGAGCTCGCCGGGCGCACGGTTGACATCGAACCCGACCTCTCGAACGCCGCGCCGTTCCTCTGCGCCGCGCTCGTAGCCGGCGGAAGCGTCACGATCACCGGCTGGCCTTCTGAAACCACCCAGGTCGGCGCCGACCTCGAGCAGCTGCTGCCGCTGTTCGGTGCCACCGTCACCCGGGTCGGCGACCGCCTCACCGTCACCGGCGGCAAGCACATTCTGGGCGTCGAGCTCGATCTCGCCACCGGCGGCGAACTCGCCTGCACTCTCGTGGCTCTGGCCGCCCTGGCCGAGACTCCCAGCACGATCACCGGCATCGGACACATTCGCCACCACGAGACCGACCGTCTCGCCGCTCTCGCCACCGAGATCAACCGACTCGGCGGCAACATCACCGAACTGGCCGACGGCCTCAAGATCGAGCCCGCTCCCCTGCACGCCGGCCAGTGGCTCAGCTACGACGACCACCGCATGGCTACGGCCGGCGCGCTGATCGGCCTCAAGGTGGCCGGTGTCGACGTGGAGAACATCGGCACGACCGCCAAGACCCTCCCCCAGTTTCCTGAACTGTGGCACGCGATGCTCACCGAAGCGGCGCTGTAGATGCCCGTGCTGCCGCCCGCCGCAGGCCGGGACGACAGTGACCGCGGACCAGCCTCAGGCCGGCACAGCGAGGCCGGCGACCTGGCGGGCGATCCCGGCGATACCTGGTGGGCCTCCGCCGACGACGACGAACCCGAGTTTGACGAGTCGAGCGTGCGCGTGCGCCCCGGCCGCAAGGGCAGTAAACCCCGCTCCAAGACCAGGCCGAGCCATCAGGACGCCCTGACCGGGCGCATCCTCTCGGTAGACCGCGGTCGCTACACGGTCATGCTCGACGAAAACCTGCCGACCGAGCGGCGCATCACGACGGCCAGGGCGAGCGAGCTGCGCAAGAAGGCGGTCGTCAACGGCGACCGGGTCGACATCGTCGGCGACACGACCGGTGCGGAGGGCAGCCTGGCCCGCATCGTGCGTATCGTGCCGCGGGGCACCCTGCTGAGGCGCAGCGCCGACGACACCGACGCCGTCGAGCGCGTGATCGTCGCCAATGCCGACCAGATGCTGATCGTGGTCGCGGCGGCCAACCCGGAGCCGCGCATCCGCCTGGTGGATCGTTACCTGGTCGCTGCGTATGACGCCGGCGTGAAGCCCATCCTGTGCATCACCAAAACCGACCTCGCCGACCCGGCCGCATTCCTGGCCAATTTCGCCGGCCTCGACCTGCCGGTCTTTCAGAGCGGCGAGGGCGGCATGCCGATCGAGGCGATCTCGGCGGCGCTGATCGGCCACGACACCGTCTTCGTCGGGCACTCCGGCGTCGGCAAGTCCACCCTCGTGAACGCGCTCGTACCTGGCACCAACCGGGCCATCGGCGTCGTGAACACCGTCACCGGCCGCGGACGCCACACCTCGTCGTCGACCGTGTCGCTGCGCCTGCAAACGGATGCCGGCCGCGGCTGGGTCATCGATACCCCCGGCGTGCGGTCCTTCGGCCTGGGCCACATCAACACCGACAACATCCTCAAGGCGTTCACCGACCTCGCTACGATCGCTGAGCGCTGCCCGCGCGGCTGCACCCACCTGCCGGGCTCCCCGGACTGCGCGATCATTGAGGCCGTCGAGGCGCACGAACTCGGCGACACCGGCCGGGTGCGCCTCGACTCGCTGCAGCGCCTGCTCGCGACGTTCGCGCCCGCCCGCTGAGTCGTCAGGTCTCGATCGCTCGTTCCTCGCGCCTCGACCAGCGAGACCGACCTCCCGCCGGCTGAAGGAGCCGGGAACCCGCTGGTTGAGGAGCGGGCACGCTGTACGCCCGCGTCTCGAAACCCGACGCACGCAAATCTGAAGCGACCCCTGGCGAAGCCCCCGGTACCATGAAGGCATGACGGATCCAGCGCGCCTTGCAATCGGCGATTCAGCCCCCCAGTTCACCCTGACTGACCAGGATGGGGCGTCCGTTTCGCTTAGCCGTTTCGGAGGCAGCAAGGTCGTCGTGTACTTCTACCCGGCGGCGATGACCCCCGGTTGCACAACCCAGGCCTGCGACTTTCGCGACAACCTGGGCTCCCTCAAGTCCGCCGGGTACCAGGTGCTGGGCCTGTCCAAGGACGCCCCGGCCAAGCTCAAGACGTTCCAGGAGCACGATGCGGTGAACTTTCCGCTGCTCAGCGACACCGGCCTCGAGGTGCACCGTGCCTACGGCGCTTGGGGTGAGAAGAACCTGTACGGCAAGATTGTGACCGGCGTGCTGCGGTCGACCTTCGTACTGGACGAGGCTGGCGTCATCACGCACGCCCTCTACAATGTCAAGGCGACCGGCCATGTCGCGAGCCTGCGCAAGAAGCTCGGCCTCGACGCCTGAGGTTCGCCTGATCGGGCCGGCCGCACAGGGCCGCGTGACGCCGCTCAGTCGGTCTCGGGCTCTGGCTCGTGGCTGGTCGCGGCGACGACTTTCGGGGTGAACACCAGCACGAGCATGACGATCGACGGGGCCAGCAATGCCCAGCCGACATCGGGCCGGGCGTAGATCCCCTGAAAACAGCCGATGGCGATCATTACCTGCACGAGCTGCCAGGTAACGGCGGCGCCGCGAATCCACGGGCGCCGGCGCAATGCTCCGACGGTGATCGCGCTGACCCAGACGGCAGCGACCACGGTGAGGGCTAACAGGGCGAGCGATGCGCCCACCGAGTTCGGGGTGGCGATGAGCAGTTCGAGCACCCACCAGGCGCTGAAGACCCAGAGGGCGAGGGCCTCCAGCGCGAGCAGCGTGATGAACACCCCCAACAGGGGGGCACGACGAAGTGCCCGGAGGTCGATCCGGGATGGGCGCCCTGCACCAGAGCCGCTGTTCACAGCGAAAAACCATACAAAACTATTGATTTGATACCTCTATTATGGGACGATATTTGAGGCCCGGTTGACGCTCACAGGGACGTGAGCTGTTTCAACGCGGTTATCGCGCAGATCCCACTTTCCTGCAACCGGCTATCACCCCTGCAACTCTGGCCAATCGGCCGTGCACCCATGTAATAAAAGGAGCATCCCTATGGACTGGCGCGATAAAGCTGCCTGCCTCACCGCTGACCCGGAACTTTTCTTCCCGGTCGGTAACACTGGACCCGCTGTGGACCAAATCGAGAAGGCAAAGTCGGTGTGCGCTCGATGCAACGTCACCGAGGTGTGCCTCCAGTACGCACTCGAAACCGGACAGGACTCCGGCGTCTGGGGCGGCCTGAGTGAAGACGAGCGCCGCGCGCTCAAGCGTCGCGCCGCACGCGCCCGCCGCGCCTCCTAGCGAGTCGGCGTAACGACAGAACGCGAGCCTATGGCCATCCGGTATCCCCGGAAGGCCCTGGGCTCGCTTTTTTGTGCCCGTGCGGAGCGGGCATCCGCTCGCCGGGCCCACCTTATGCAACCGGGCCCATGACCTAACCTGGGCCCACTTTCCGGGCCCGGGCCCGGTGAAAAAGACCCGTGCAGAAGGGGCGGCAGCGAGGGCTAGCCTTCCTGCATGAAGCGCAGCGGGATCTCGATGGTGACCTCGGTGCCGCTGCCCATCATGGTGTGCCAGTCGATGGTGCCGCCGAGTTCGCCCTGAATGAGCGTGCGCACGATCTGCGTGCCGAGGCCAGAACCAACCTTGCCCTCCGGCAGGCCGGCGCCGGTATCGCGCACCATCACGGTGAGGGTCTCGTCGCTGCGCTGCGCCTCGATCGAGACCTCGCCCTCGCGCCCGGCGAGGCCGTGCTCGACCGCGTTGGTGACGAGTTCGGTCAGCACGAGCGCGAGCGGCGTCGCGTACGCGCTCGGCAGCGTTCCGAAGCTGCCGAAGGACTTCGGGTGCACGGTCGTGTTGTGAGCGGATGCGACCTCCACCGTCAGCAGCAGCACCCGTTCGAATACGGCGTCGAAGTCGACGATTTGGCTGAGCCCTTCCGACAGGGTGTCGTGCACGACCGCGATGGCCGCGACCCGCCGCATCGCCTGGGTCAGCGCCTCGCGCGCACGGTCGGACTGGGTACGCCGTGCCTGGATGCGCAGCAGCGAAGCCACCGTCTGCAGGTTGTTCTTGACCCGGTGGTGAATCTCCCGGATGGTGGCGTCCTTGGTGATCAGCTCACGTTCCTGATGCCGGAGCTCGGTGACGTCACGCGACAGAATGATCGCGCCGACCCGTTCTCCGCGATTGCGAATGGGAATAGCACGCAGCGACACCGTCACCCCGCGCGCTTCGATGTCGGTGCGCCACGGCGCGCGCCCGGTGACCACGAGGGGCAGGGACTCGTCGACGACGGCGGTGCCGGTGAGCAGACCCGTGGTGACTTCGGCGAGCGACTCTCCCTCGAGCTCCTCAGCGAAGCCCATGCGGTTGAACGCGGAGAGCGCATTCGGGCTGGCAAAGGTGGTCAGGCCGTCGACATCGAGCCGCAGCAGGCCGTCCGATGCGCGCGGGGCGCCGCGCCGCGGCCCGGTCGGGGCACCGAGGTCGGGAAAGTCGCCGGAGGCGATCATGGCGAACAGGTCGTTCGCGCAATCATTGAAGGTGAGCTCCTGACGGCTCGGCGTGCGCGCTTCACTCAGGTTGGTGTGGCGGGTGAGCACCGCCACCGGGGCGGGCGCCACCTCGGAGCCGGTCGTGCTCAGCCGACGCAGAACCGGAATGGCGCGCACCCGGGTGGGAGTCTCCTCGTACCAGTCGGGGGCAGTGGTGTCGACGATCCTGGCGGTCTCGAAAGCTTCGGTGACCTGATTGCGCCACTCGGCCTTGACGTGCTGGCCGACGAAGTCCCGATAGAACAGGGTGGCCGCACTCGACGGGCGCGCGTGCGCGACCGCCACGAAGCTGCCGGAGGTCGTCGGAACCCACACGACGATGTCCGCGAAGGCGAGGTCGGCCAGCAGCTGGCCGTCCGCAACGAGCATGTGCAGCCAATCCACATCTTCCGCGCTGCTGCGGCCCTGGGCAAGTACGAGATCACTGAGAGTCGACACCCTCACTAGCCTAGATCCCCGCACGCTCCCACCACGCCCCGTGTGGTGATGCCACAATATTGGGTCCATGATGTGATCATGCTCACTACGACGGGAACGAAGGATCGCACCTTGATCGTCATCCTCAGTATCATCGCCGCCCTCGTGCTCGTCTCCCTCGTGGTGGTCTTCACCCGGGGTGCACCGGAGACGCTCGATCCGAGCACTCCGGAAGGCGTGGTGCAGGCCTATTCCGCAGCCGTGATCGACGGTGATGAGGCGGCCGCCGCCGCATTCCTCACCACGGACGCCTCGGTGGGCTGCGGGCCGGTCGAGCACGGTCCGACCAACAATCTCCGGGTCGTCCTGGTGTCAACGACGGTTCGCCCCACTTCGGCCGATGTCGTCGTGTCCCTGGTGACCTCGTACGACGACGGTCCGTTCGGCGCCTCCGAGTATGAGTTCGAGGGTAACTTCGACCTGGTCAGGGTCGACGGTGCCTGGCTGATCGCGACGGCCCCGTGGGAGCTTTCGATCTGCCCGAACCGGTCGATAACGAAGTGACGGTGACGAAATAATGTCCATTCTGGTTCTCCTCATTCTCGTCGTCGTGCTGGGCGCCGGCATCACCGCCATTGTCGTGGCCGTGCGCCGATCTGCCGGCCAACCCGGCAGCACCGGGGCCCCGACGGCACGCCGGGTGGTGGTCTACATTCTGTTGTTCGCGCTGGTGACTATCGCCGCGATCGGCCTCAGCGGCCTCCTCGGGCGCCTCCTCGATACCACCACCGTCCCCGGCGGCATCGTACCGGCCACCGGCACGAACCTGGCCGGAAGCGATGTGACGCACCTAGCGCGGTCCCTCGCCTTCACCCTGATCGCCGGACCGTTCGCTGCGCTGCTCTGGTGGGTGCTCTGGCGGCGGTTGGTGGGCGCGGAGCGTGAGTCGATCGCCTGGGGGCTGTACCTCGCCGGCATGCAGATCGTTGCGCTCGTGACGGCGACGTCGGCCCTGTTGTCGACCCTGGCCGCCCTGGTGCGCGGCGACTGGCAGCCGCGCACCTTCGCGATCGCGCTGGTCTGGGCTCTGGTCTGGGCCTGGCACCGGTGGATGTCCCGGCATCCGACCAGAAGTCCCACCCAGTTGAGGAGCGTCGCGCCGATCCTTGGCTCGATTTTCGGCTTACTGATCGGGGCCGTCGGCGCCGTGACCGCCGTGGCGTCCGTGGTGAACGCGGCGGTCGACGCCCTGCTCTCCTCGATCGCCGTCGGCGACCAGTGGTGGCGCCTGACGCTGCAGGCCGGCGTCTGGTTGCTCGGCGGCGCCCTGATCTGGTGGTGGCAGTGGATGCGGGAGCACGCCCAGCTGGTGCGCGGCGTGCTGGCCGATCTCGTGCTCGTCGTCGTGGGTATCGCCGCCTCAGCCGCCACAACGCTGGTCGGAGCGGGAACGGTGCTGTTCGTGGTGCTCCGGCTCGCTTTCGCCGGAGAAAATTCGCTCACCGATGTTCTCGATCCGCTCGGCACCGCCATGGCGGCTGCGCTCGTGGGCGCCCTGATCTGGGCCTACCACCACGGCCTGATGCGGCGGCGCGCGGTGCTGCCTCGGCTGGCCGCCACGCTGGTCGTTTCCGGTTTCGGCCTGGTGGCCGCGGCGACCGGGCTGGGTATCGTGGTCAACGCCCTGCTGGCCGGCCTGGCACCGGTCGTGGTCGGGTCGGACACGCGCTCCCTGCTGCTCGGCGGGCTGAGCGCTGCAATCGTCGGGGGCCCGGTCTGGTGGGCCGCCTGGAAGCCGTTGCGCCCGGTCGATCCGGTGTCCGCCCGAGTGACGGGCCGCCGGGTCTACCTCATTCTGATCTTCGGGATCAGCGCGATCGTGGCGATCATCACCCTGCTCGTGGTCGGCTACCGGGTTTTCGAGTTCGTCCTCGACGATCTGAGTGGGCAGAGCCTCCTCGACCGGGTGCGAGCGCCGCTGGGGCTGCTCGTCGCCACCGGCCTCGCCGCCGGATACCATTTCTCGGTCTGGAAACGCGACCGGTCGGCCCTGGCCGCGGCCGGCCTGCCCGGCCGCGCCATCCACCGCGTGATCCTGGTCACGGCCGGAGACCCGACCGTGGTGCGCGACCTCATCGCGGATCTGACCGGAGCCGCCATAACCGTCTGGGAGCGCGCTCCCTTCGGTGATGATCGCGCCGCCGGCGACTCGCCCGCTGATTCCCCGCCGACGGCCGAACGCCTCAGCCGGGCTTTCGCGGGAGTGACCGCACCTCGCGTGCTCGCCGTCGTGGGTGCCGGCGGCAGCATCGACGTGACACCGCTGCGGAATTAACCAGATCAGAGTGCCGGGGCCGTCTTTCGGCCTCGCCACCACGCGCGCCGCGGCATCCGCTCGGATACTGGGGACGGAGCGACAATGAGGTCTTCCAGCACAAAACGACGGATGCCCAGGCGCGCCGGCGACTTCGGGCTCGCGTCCCGCAGGGTGCGACCGGTCAGCACCGCCGCGTCGAGGGCGCCCTGGTCGTGCGGCACCAGAATGGGAGACTCAATGCCGCCGAAGCGCAACAGCACTGCCGTCAGCTGACCGCGTGGATTCAGCCCGACGGCGCTCGCTCGCACCTGGTTCATGACGACGCTGACCGTACTGCTCCCGATCACCTCGGCGAGGTCGCTCCAGGCGCGCAGAAACCGGGCCATGCCGACCGGGTCGGCGAGCCCGCACGCAACGACGTGGTCGGCCACCCTCAGGGCCGTGATCGTGGCCGCGTTCCGGCGGGGTGCCAGAACATCGCTGGTCAGCTCCTCGTCGCTCTCGAGGTTGAACCCGGTGTCGACCACCACGTAATCCACCCAGTGGCGCAACGCGTCGATGGTGCGGGTGACGCGTTCCGTCGATAGTTCGGGCCAGCGCGACGGCCGGCCGAGGCCGGTGAGTACCCAGAACGCACCCTGAGGCGAGTTGTAGCGTTGTGCGATGCGCTCTAGTTCCGACTGGTTCAGGCTGTCGCTTCCGGCCAGCCGGCACGCGGCCGCGAAGCCCGGAGCCTCATCGAGCATGCCGAGGCTCGGGGCGATCGAGGCGCTGTACGTGTCGACGTCGGCCAACACCACGGTGTGGCCGGCTGCGGCGATTTCCGCGGCGATGTTGATGGCGAGGGTGGTGCGTCCGGGAGCCCCGGACGGCCCCCACACCGCGATCACCGAACCGGTGTTGAGCGCGCCGCCGGTGAAGTGCCGCTCCCCCACGCGTAACGGAACGACGACGCCCGACACGAGCAAATCCTCGATTTCAGACCAGTCGCAGGGGATCGCGACCGTTTCGTAGAGGCCGAGCGTGCCGGCCTGGCGCCGCTCCTGTTCCGTCGCGGTGAGGGCGACCACCCGGATTCCGCGTTCGTCGCACGCGGCGATCAGCTGGCCGGTCAGGGATTCCCGTCGGCCGCTGACCACGACGACATGCGGCTGTCCGTGGGAGAGGGTCTCCAGGAATTCGCGGGCGGTATCGACCCGCGTCACCACAGTGTGACCGCAGTCGATGATGTCGGCCAGCAGGCGTTGTTCGGTGGCCCGGTCCAGCACGAGCGCGAGCCGGGCCATCACGGGCCCGCCGGGGTGTTCACGGCCACGATCGCGAGGGCGTCGCCGTTCATGATGGCTTCGAGTACCGCGCCCACGTTGTTCTGCGGCACGAGCATCTCGACCGATTGGCCACTGGAGGCGGCGATGATGCCGGTCGGTTCGACGATTCGCACGACGACGGCCTGCCCCACGAGGATCGTGGGCGGCGCATATTCGCTCGGTCCGGTAGCCCGCGCCGACCAGATATCGACGACGGAGCCCGCCGAGATGGACCCGGCCAGTCCACCGGGAATGTCGACGACGACACTGGTCAGGTCGCTCCCCGACGAGTCCCCGACCGCCGATCGGGCCACGAGTTCGCCGGCCAGAATGGTCTGGGTGACCAGCAGCCCGCCCTTCAGGTCGGGTGCGGGCGCAAGATACAGGTCGGCCGCGCCGCCGAGCTGCACGCGGGTCAGGGTGACGTCGGCTGACTCGAGCTGGTCTCCGACGGTCAGCGTGTGCCGTGCGGTGTAGACCGCCGTGGTGCGGTCACTGCTGGCGACGATCATTCCGACTCCGGCGATCGAAGCGACGACGAGTACCAGACCGATGACGAATCGGGGATCGACCCAGAATCGGCGGCGCGTGCGGGTGGGACGGGGTGTTTTCATCCGTTGCCTCGCTTGTCGTTATCAGGTAGCTGAATGGGTGGGCGGATCGGGCGGGCACTAGCGCAGGCGCACGACATGAATCTGCCAGAACGGGACGAGACGGTAGTGCAGGACCTCGGGCGTGCGGCGCATCGTTCCGAGCGGATGCACCGCCAGATCTAGGTGGTCACGCGCCACCCGGTCGATGGTCCCGACCAGGACACCACCACGGGTGTCGAGCTCCACGGTGCGCCTTCTGCGGCACAGGCTGTGCAGCACGAAGGGGAATCCGACGCGGTCGGTCTGCCTGCTGGTGGACTCTGACTCGATGGCGAGCGAGGCCAGGCTCTGCTCTTCGCTCAGCAACACACCGGCAACGGCCGACAGCGGGATCACACACTCGACCGGATTGTTCTCAGCGCCCAGCAGGTCGGCCGCGAGCCAGTCGCGCCCGAGCGTCGTGGGGCTCACTGCGAGGGCCTCACCGGTGACCAGCACCACGCGGATCTGTTGCGTGCCGCCGAGGCCGGCAGACCGCACGACGTTGCTCAACCGTGTGCGCAGGGAGAGCTTGTCCAGGCGCTGGCGTTCCTCGTGCAGGCGCAGGTCAGCGGCCTCGGCGTGCAGCTCGCGTTCGAGCTGCCCTTCGAGGTCATCAAACAGATCATCCCAGCGCACACGTAGAAAATAGCCGACACCGGGCATTCCCGCTCGCGTTATACACAGGCTCTATATGCGCTCGACAGCCCCACGACCAGGCTGCTTAGGTTTTGCGCCACACAAGTTGCAGGCTCGACGGCAGGAGGAACGATGACATCACCCGGTTCCAGCGCCCCCCATTGGCAGGATGACCAGCGGCGGCACCGCGTCGACGCGCACCACGTCGACGCGCGCGGCACGGGCCCGCAACTGAACGGGTCCGAGCACCGGCTCGAAGCGGAGCAAGTGCTGCGCGCCCTCGCCCTGCGTGCTGTCGAGATCATCGCCGGGGCCAGGGACCTCGAGCAGCTCGCCCGCTGGGTCACCGACGACGTCTACGCTCATCTGCGCGTTCGCGTCTCGATCGCGGCGCGGGCCAGAGCCATCACGGGGATCGTCGCCGAACGCCCGAGACTGTGGATCGACCACGTCAAGATGTCACCGACCGCCACCGGCGGATTCGACGCCGTCATTCTGGTATACGACAAACGCCGACCGCACGTCGTCTCGTTGCAGGTGGAAGGCCTGGCCCAGCGCTGGCGGGCCACCGTGCTCGTCGTCCTGTGATGCGCGGGCAGCACCGCCAACACACGGATGCCCGGCACCGGTGACACGCGCCCGCTGTTGGGCGCGCGTCACCGGGGTGTTCCACGGGCTAGGTCGTCTTCTTGCCCTGGGCGCGGCGCTCGGCCCGGTTCACCGGGGCGGCGCCCTCAGTTTTCTGTCCGAAGGCTCCGCGCTGGGGCGGGCCGGCGGCTTCGGCCGGCTCGTCGTCGCTCGCGGCGACGCTGGCCGTGCGCCTGGCCCGGTCCGTGGCGGCCTGCTGAATCTGGCCGCGCTGGTTGCGCACCTCGACTCCGCCGGAATCGCTCGGGGCGGTGTAGCTGAGCTTCTCCTCGGGGGCGTCGGCCGGGGCGAGCCCCTTGGCCGCGACGACCGGTCCGGCGACGGCACCGGAACCGGCTGTCACCTCGACGTCGAGGTTGAACAGGAACCCGACGGTCTCCTCACGAATCTGCCCCATCATCTGCTGGAACATGGCGAAACCCTCGCGCTGGTATTCCACCAACGGGTCACGCTGGGCCATGGCGCGCAGCCCGATGCCGTCCTTCAGGTAGTCCATCTCGTAGAGGTGGTCGCGCCAGCGACGGTCTATCACCGAGAGCACGACGCGGCGTTCCAGTTCGCGCATCGCGGGCGCCCCGAGGGACTCTTCGCGGCGTGAGTAGGCGAGCTTGGCATCGGAGAGGATCTCGCGGCGCATGAAGTCGCGGTTGATCCTGCCCTTGTCGCCGGCCTCGGAGACGACCTCGTCGATGGTCAGGCCCACCGGGTAGAGAGTCTTGAGCTCCGTCCACATCGCGTCGAAGTCCCAGTCATCTCCGTTGCCGTCGCCCGCGTGCACGTCGAGGACCTCGTCGATGACATTGGTCAGGAAGGTCTGGGTGCGCTCGTGCAGGTCGTCACCTTCGAGAATGTGGCGACGGTCGCCGTAGATGGCCTCGCGCTGACGGTTGAGCACGTCGTCATACTTGAGCACGTTCTTGCGAATCTCAGCGTTGCGGCCCTCGACCTGGGACTGGGCGCTGCGAATGGCTCGGCTGACCACCTTCGATTCGATCGCCATGTCCTCCGGCACGCCCTGGCGGCCCATGAGGGCCTCGGCGGCACCGGCGTTGAACAGCCGCATGAGGTCGTCGGTGAGCGACAGGTAGAACCGGCTCTCCCCCGGGTCGCCCTGACGCCCGCTGCGTCCGCGCAGCTGGTTGTCGATGCGGCGGGACTCGTGCCGTTCGGTACCGAGCACGTAGAGTCCGCCGGCGGCGATGACCTTCTCCGCTTCTTCAGCGACGTCGGCTTTCACCGCGGTGAAGACGTCGTCCCAGGCGAGCTCGTACTCGTCGGGGGTTTCGACCGGGCTGAGGCCCTTGCCGTTCATCTCGGCAACGGCGAGGAATTCGGCGTTGCCGCCGAGCATCACGTCGGTACCACGACCGGCCATGTTGGTCGCGACGGTGACCGAACCGAGCCGGCCGGCCTGCGCGACGATCGCCGCCTCACGGGCGTGGTTCTTGGCGTTGAGCACCTCGTGGCGCACGCCCTTCTTGGCGAGCAGACGCGACAGGTACTCGCTCTTCTCGACGCTCGTCGTGCCGACCAGAACCGGCTGGCCGGCTTCATGGCGCAGGGCGATGTCGTCGACGACCTGACGGAACTTGGACTCTTCGTTTTTGTAGATCAGGTCGGACTGGTCGATGCGCTGCATCGGCTTGTTGGTGGGAATGGCCACGACGCCGAGCTTGTAGGTGCTCATGAACTCGGCGGCTTCGGTCTCGGCCGTTCCGGTCATGCCGGAGATCTTCGAGTACAGGCGGAAGTAGTTCTGCAGGGTGACGGTGGCCAGGGTCTGGTTCTCGGCCTTGACGGCGACACCCTCCTTGGCCTCGATCGCCTGGTGGATGCCCTCGTTGTAGCGTCGCCCCATGAGGATACGGCCGGTGTGCTCATCGACGATGAGCACCTCGCCGTTCATGACGACGTAGTCTTTGTCTTTCTTGAACAGCGCGTTGGCCTTGATGGCGTTGTTCAGGAAGGAGATCAGCGGAGTATTGGCCGACTCGTAGAGGTTGTCGATGCCGAGGTAGTCCTCGACCTTTTCGATGCCGGGTTCGAGCACACCGATGGTGCGCTTCTTTTCGTCGACCTCGAAGTCTTCGTCGGCGACGAGGCGCTTGGCCAGGCTCGCGAATTCGTTGAACCAGCGGTTCGCTTCACCCGATGCCGGTCCCGAGATGATCAGCGGGGTGCGTGCCTCGTCGATCAGGATCGAGTCAACCTCGTCGACGATGGCGAAGTAGTGTCCGCGCTGCACCATGTCGCTGGCCTGCCATGCCATGTTGTCGCGCAGGTAGTCGAAACCGAACTCATTGTTGGTGCCGTAGGTGATGTCGGCCGCGTACATTTCGCGACGCTGCGCCGGGGTCTGACCGGAGAGGATGCATCCGGTCGTCATGCCGAGAGCGCGGAAGACGCGACCCATGAGCTCGCTCTGGTAGCTCGCGAGGTAGTCGTTGACCGTGATGACGTGCACGCCGCGACTGCTGATCGCGTTGAGGTACGCGGCGGTGGTGGCGACGAGGGTCTTGCCCTCACCGGTTTTCATCTCGGCGATGTTGCCGAGGTGCAGGGCTGCTCCGCCCATGAGCTGCACGTCGAAGTGACGCAGTCCCAGGGTGCGGGTGCTGGCCTCGCGCACGGCCGCGAAGGCCTCGGGCAGCAGGTCATCGAGCGATTCGCCGTTGGAGTACCGTTCCCGCAGGGTGACGGTCTCGTTCTTCAGCTCCTCGTCGGTGAGCTCATGGAAGTCTTCTTCCAGCGCGTTGATGGCTTTCGCATAGTTTTCCAGGCGGCGCAGAACGCGGCCTTCACCAACACGAAGAACCTTTTCAAGAATTGACGCCACGAATGTACTCCACTAGTCAAACGGTGCAGGCATGCACTGAGGCAGCCCAATCGGACTACCGCAGCACACGCCTGCGCCTCTCGTCTGGCAGATGCCAGAGCACCGATTTGGTCGGCGGCTAAGGCAATGCTAGTTGGTCAGTTGGCACGCCCGCTGGCAACGGGCACAGCCTCCTGCAGCTCCTCGCCCGAACCGTCGAGTTCGATGACCCCGTAGTCCCAGCCCTTGCGACGGTAGACCACGCTCGGACGCTTGGTCTCCACGTCCTGGAACAGGTAGAAGTCGTGGCCGACGAGCTCCATGAAATAGAGGGCATCGTCGACGGACATCGGGGCCGCCGCGAAAACTTTGCGACGGATGACGACGGGGCAGTACTCTTCCTCTTCAGCAGCAGCGGGAGCATCCGGCGCAACGATGGGAATCGCGCCGGTGCGGACCCGTTCGAGCGTTTCGGGGTTGGCCGGTGTGATGTCGATGACGCTGAAACCGACCGAGGACGCCTCGTGCAGCGAGGTGGGACGGTGGGCGCCGCCGCGGTGTACCTTCTTGCGGTCCTTGGCCCGGCGAACCCGCTCGAGCAGACGGCCGAGAGCTACATCAAAAGCGGCGTACTTGTCGGAACCATCAGCTTCGGCCCGCACCAGCGGACCCTTGCCGATCAGGGTGAGTTCGACCCGATCGTTGCCGACGGCAGCACCGTTTTTCTCGTGGTGGCGGCTGACCTTAATCTCGAGCGCGAGGGCCTTCTCGGCGAGGAGGGCGATTTTCTCAGCCTTCTCCGTCGCGTAATCCCGGAAGCGATCTGTGATCCCAAGGTTGCGTCCGACGATGTTAGTTTCCATGACGACCTCCAGTTTGGCGGACCGCCCCAAATCCGGGCGATCATTGCGCGCCTTTGTCTCCACCGTAGCCGTGGCGGTGCGATATGTCACAGTATTTGTCGATCAGTTTGCCCCGAGTGCGAATACGGGGGCAACAGACGCCGTGTTTCCGCCAGTGTGGCCAGACCGACCACGGTACCGCCCGCAGCGAACACGGCGCGCCTCGCCTCGAGCAGGGTCGCACCGGTGGTCACGATGTCGTCGACGAGGATCACCCGCGTTCCGGTGAGCGGATGCCGCGCGACCAGGCTGTTGCCCTTGTTCGCGGCGCGCGCCGCGCGGCCGAGGCCGACCTGGTCGACGGATTCCCCGCGCTGCGCGAGCGCCGGGACCGGGTGCAGCCCGGCCCGCTGCAGCAGGGCATCGACTGGGTGATAACCGCGCAGACGCCAGGCCCGGCGGGACGAGGGAATGGTGACGAGCCGGATGCCGCCGCCGTTCACACTCGGGACGGCGGTGAGCGCGGCCGCGATGGCCGCTCGCAGCGGTGCGGCGAGCGCGGCTGCGGCATCCGTTCGACCGCCGTCTTTGTAGGCGCCGATCACGTGGCGGGCCACCCCCTCGTAGGTCAGGGCAGCCCAGACGAGGGCATCGTCGCGGGTGACCGGATGCACGGCCGGGCGTAGGGCCAGCCGGCAGCTCGGGCACAGCGCGCGGTCGAGGGCACCGCAGCCGCTGCACTCGGTCGGCAGTATCGTGGCCCAGGCATCCAGACCCGCAGCGGTCAGTCGATTACGCAGCCGCCTTGTCATGGGGCCAGTGTGCCGCGTGCGACCGGTGCGCAGCGCGCCAACTCGCCAGCGGTGCAGAAGCGCGCCTGGCGCCCTCTGGGGAGGGGACGATCGGCCGGCTAGCTGCCGAGGCCCTGCTGGGTGGCGAGGAGGGCCACATCGTCGATGCGGGCCTGCCAGCCCGCTCCGCGCTGCACCTCCAGGCTGCCGCTGGCGGTGAGCACGCGCAGGTCCCGCACGGAGTTGCTGCCGACGATGAACCGGCTGCTCGCGGCGGATTCCAGAACGGAGCTGACGCCGCCGATCTGCTGCAGGGTGATCCGCGCGTCGCCGCTCGGCAGGGTACTGAGCGATGCGACGGTTAATTCGTCGATCCAGGTCGCATCGAGGCCGACCCCGCCACCCGACGCCAACAGCACGGGCGCGCCGATGCCGGTCGGGGACGCCCCCGTGCGAATGATGGACGCAACGACGAAGCGGGTCTCGGAGCCGGTGCCGAGCAGGGCGATCAACCGGGCGCCGTCCCGGGAGATTTTCAGGGACGTGATCGATGTGGCTTCTGGCCACGGCGTCGGCAGTACGGTCGCCTCGCCCGCGGGACTGTAGACGACCAGAGCGGTCGGATCGTTCGACGGCACCGACCAGACGAAACGGTCGTTGTCCATCGACGGCGCGAGCAGTCCGGCGCGAGAGTCGAGCAATTCGGGCTCGTCACCGCCCCGCACGACATAGACGCCGTCGCTGGTGAGCACGGCGGCGGAGCCCTGCCCCGATGCCAGCGTCACCGCGGTGGGCGCCAGCTGGGCGATGGCGGCGGACAGCCCGTCGAGCGGTGTGACGTTCTGCCCGGTGGCGGCGAGAAAACCGAATTCGCCACCGCGCAGCACGAGCGCGCGGGCGTCCACGCGCGGATCGACGAGGGGAGCCCCGGTCTCGACGTCATCGATGGCCTGGGAGTTCTGGTCGATGGTGATTTCGACCGTCAGCCCGGACGGCAGGCTCGCCGCCAACTGCGCCTTCATGCGCTGCAGCGTCTGTCTGTCGGCGTTGAGTGCTTCGCTGTTGAGGTCGACCATGGCCTGGCGCCCCACCACCTGCACGGCGTCGGCGGTGAGCTTGGCCCCTTCCGGGAACGCCGTGGCGACCGCTCCGGTCAACCAGGCGCTCGGTCCGTTCAAGACGGCGTTGACGAGTTTGGTGGGAGCGGAAGCCCCGCGCGGGAACCAGCGCAGGTCCGGAACCAGGAACCGAAAGCCGGGGTCGTAGAAGTACACGGGTTGGGAGCTGAACACCTCGTTGAAGGTGTTTTCGTCGATCACGGTGCCGTTCGGGGCGGAGCTGATGCGCCACTGGCCGCCGATCTGCTGAAATTCGTAGCGCAACGGGACCGGGCTGGCGTCGACCTCACGATATTCCCCGGTCTGGTCCACCTCGGCCACCGGAGTGACAGCAACGAGGGTGGTGCCGTCGTCGACGACCGTCAGGGTGCGCCCGGAGCCGTTGTCGACGGTGACGCCCGCCGTGGCATCCCAGCTGGATTGGAAAGCCGGGGCCAAAAACTGTCTGGCGATGTCGTAGTTGTTCTCGGGGCTCGAGGAGGCATCGATGAAGCCCCGCAGAATGGATTCCGTCGAGGCATCCTTTTGCGGCAGCGCCGGCAGGAAGACCGGGGCCGGATTATCGTCGGGCGCGATGTCATTGCCGGCGTGCACCACACCGTCGCGCGGAATGCCGGTGCAGCCGCCGAGGCCGACGGCGAGGCTGACAGCCACCAGGAGCGCCGGGACGACGCGCCGGAAGCGCTTCAGGCTGGACCTGTGATCAGTCATGTCGGACTCCGCCCTGTCCGGGCACATGCCCGGCCTCGCCGAGCGCGGCCGTGGCGTCGTCGGGCGGCAACGGGATCGGTGACGCTTCCAGCACGGCACCCGCCATGCGGGGCAGGGTCAGCCGAAAACACGACCCCTCGCCCGGACTGGACCAGACCTGCAGCCAGCCATTGTGCACGCTCGCATCTTCTCGGGAGATGGCCAACCCGAGCCCGGTGCCGCCGATCGTGCGTTGGCGGGACGGATCGGCCCGCCAGAACCGGTCGAAGACGTGCGCAACCTCGGCCTGGCTCATGCCGAGGCCATAGTCGCGCACAGCGAGCGCGACCGCGTTCGCATCGCTGTCGACCGACACCACCACGGGTTTGCCCTCACCGTGCTCGATGGCGTTGCCGATGAGGTTGTGCAGCACCCGGCGGATGCGGCGCGGATCGACGTCGGCGTTCAGATACCCGCCCGGAGCCACCAGCCGCAGGTCGCTGCCCTTGGAAACGGCGAGGGAACGCAGGCTGTCGATGGCGTCTTCGGCGAGGTAGACTAGGTTGGTCGGCTCGCTCTCGAGCTCCACCGATCCGGCGTCGTAGCGGCTGATTTCGAGCAGGTCGCTCAGCAGCAGCTCGAACCGCTCGACCTGGGTATGCAGCAGCTCAGCGGTGCGGCCGGTAGCCGGTGGAAAGCTCGCCCGCTGGTCGTACAGCACATCGCCGGCCAGGCGGATGGTGGTCAGCGGCGTGCGCAGTTCGTGCGAGACATCCGACACGAACCGTTGTTGCACCTCGGACAGGTCGGCAAGCGCACGAATCTGGCTTTGCAGGCTGTCGGCCATGCCGTTGAAGGACCGGGCAAGCGTCGCGATGACGTCTTCGCCCTTCTCGGGAATGCGCACTTCGAGGTCCCCGGAGGCGAGTTTCTGGCTCGTCTCAGCGGCCACCCGCAGCGGCGTCACGACGAAGCGCACGACGATCCAGGACACGGCACCGATCAACAGCACGAGGGCGACACCGGCCACCCCGAGTGTCTGCTGCACGAAGAGCAGCGTCGCTTCCGCATCTTGCAGGCTGTACGCGATGTACAGCTCGTAGCGGCCGGCCACCGGCACCGAGATCTGCGACCCGACCACGATGCCGGGAACGGTCGTGGCGTCGTCGCCGGTCAGGGTGACCGACTGCCAGAACTGGTCGCCGGTGTTGGCCTGCACCTCCGTGCGCAGCTCGGCCCCGATCACACCGGTGGACTGCCCGAAGGTCGATGAATCGAGCGGCGCCACGGTGGACGCGTCCTGGCCGGGTACTCGCAGTACGGCGACGAGTCGACTCGACGATGTTGCTGAGATCGAGGTGCGGGCCGAGCTGAGGAGGTTCTGCACCTGCACCCGGTCGGTGGCATCGGAGGAATCGAACAGGCTTTGCGCGGCACTGGTCGCCCGGTCGGATTCGAGCAGCACCTGGCTGAGCCGGGATTGGAACAGGTCGTTGCCGATACTGACCGACATGTACACGCCCACCACCAGAATCGCCACGCCGGAAAGCGCGACGGAGATGGTCACGGTGCGAAATTGCAGGGACGAACGCCACGACGCGCGCACCAGCCGGGGCCAGTTGCGCGGCCGTCGCCAGTAGGTCAGCTGTGGCACGGTGCGGCCAACCGTTTCTGCGGGGGTCGCCGGGAGGTCATGGGTGGTTCCGGCTCGCTAGCTGGCCGTGCCGGCACGGTAGCCGACTCCGCGCACCGTCATGACGATCTTGGGATTGTCAGGGTCGTGCTCGACCTTGGCGCGCAGCCGCTGCACGTGCACGTTCACGAGCCGGGTGTCGGCCTTGTAGTGGTAACCCCACACCTGTTCCAGCAGCATTTCTCGGGTGAAGACCTGCTGGGGTTTGGAGGCGAGGGCCAGTAGCAGGTCAAATTCGAGCGGGGTGAGGTTGATCGCGGCCGTTCCGCGGGTGACTTCGTGGCCGACGGCGTTGACCACGAGGTCGCCGATGTGCAGGGCGAGCGCACCGTCGGCCGCGGGCGGGCGCAAACGGGTGCGAATGCGGGCTACCAGCTCTTTGGGGTTGAACGGCTTGACCATGTAGTCATCAGCCCCCGACTCGAGCCCCTTCACCACATCGGTGGTATCGGACCGGGCGGTCAGCATGATGATCGGCACTCCCGATTCGGCGCGGATCAGCCGGCACACTTCGATGCCGTCGAGGCCGGGAAGCATGAGGTCGAGCAGCACCAGGTCGGGCTTCTCGGTGCGAAAAGTCTCGAGGGCGAGCGATCCATCGGCGCAGAAGCCCGGGTTGAAGCCCTCGCCTTGCAAAACGATGCCGATCATCTCGGACAGGGCGGTGTCGTCGTCGATCACCAGAATGCGTGCGGTCATGGGTCTCTTTCCAGAACAATTTGGTGCTGTGTTCTGATTGTGCGCTCAGCAGATTGCCCGATGAGTAGGGCAAAGTCTGGCATAAGAGTAGCCGAGCGCGCTGACAGAGTGCCTCCCAGCGCATTTCTCGATCGACCTGTGCCAGCATGGAATGGTGACAGACCCCTGGCAAGCTCCCGACGCCCCCGTTCCACCGCGCTACGGCGAGTTCGCTGCGCCCGCCGCGCCCGGTCAGGGAGCACCGTACCAGGGCCGTCCCTACCAAAGCAGTCCCTACCCAAGCAGTGACCCGGGCCAGGGCTGGGCTCCGCCGCCCAAGCCGGGATTGATTCCGCTGCGGCCGATCGGATTCGGCACGCTGCTGGGCGCGTCGTTCCAGGTTCTGCGCCGCAATCCGAAGGCCACCTTCGGCAGCGGCCTCATCGTGCAGGCGGCGCTTATGCTCGTCACCGTCGTCATCGTCGGGCTCGTCACCTTCTGGGCGATCGACCGCATCGACAGCGCCCCCCTCGACCAGAAGGATGCCGTCACGGCCGGATCGGTGCTGATCGGCGCGCTGTCCCTGATCGTTCCCGTGGCCCTGTCACTGATCGGGTCGGCGCTGTTGCAGGCCGTCATCGTGGTCGAAGTGGCTCGCGCGACCCTCGGCGAGAAGCTTCGGCTCGGCGCCCTGTGGCGCCGAGCGGCGACCCGCCTCTGGCCGCTGACCCTGTGGACCCTGCTGCTCACCCTGGCGCTGCTCATCGGCGTGGCCGTGATCGCCGGAATCGTCGTGCTGTTGGTCAGCGTCGGCGATGTCGCCGGCATCGTCGCCGGCGTACTGGTCGGCGTTTTCGGCGGCTTACTGCTCGCGGCGGCGAGCGCTTTCATCTACACCAAAACCAGTGCCGTTCCGAGCTTGATCGTGCTGGAGAAGTTTAGCGTGCGGGCATCCGTTGTTAGGTCGTGGTCGCTGACCCGCGGCTACTTCTGGCGCACCCTGGGCGTGCTGCTGTTGGTCGGCCTGATCGTGCAGGTGATCAGCCAGATCGTCACCACCCCGGTCTCGTTACTGTTCGGCGTTGGCACCGTGCTGGTGGACCCGACCGGTGCGTTCGCCGAGCAGTCGTCGATCCTCAGCGTGATCGTCAGCCTCATCATCGCCATTCCCGTGGCGGCAGTCGCGGCCGTCGTGCAATCGGCGGCCGTCGCGCTGATCTACCTCGACCTGCGCATGCGCAAGGAGGGCCTCGATCTGGAACTGGCCCGCTATGTCGAATCGGCAATGCAGGGCGGAGACGTGCCCGACCCGTATCTGGCACCGGCCGCTTCCGGCGGATACCCGGCGGCATGACCGCGTTCGGCCTGGCGCAGCTCGGACCGGTGGCCGGGCCGAGGATTTTCGGCCTGGCAGGTGACGTGCCGGTGACTCCCGACGCGCCAGAAGCCCGCCAGTGGCTGCGTGAGGAACTCGCCAAGGCTCCCTACGAAGCGGCCAGGCCGACCTGGTTCGACCGGGCGTCCCAGGGCTTTCTGGACTGGATCAACTCGCTCGCCGCGAGCGGCGACGGCAGCCTGGCGGACTGGTTGCCGGTCGTCGCGGTCGTTCTCATCCTCGCGGCGCTCGTGGCGGGCTGGCTGCTGTTCGGAGCTCCCCGGCTGGCGAGGCGACGCAAAGCCGGCAGCGACCTGTTCGGCACGATCGACCAGCGCAGCAGCGCCGAGATGCGCACGGCGGCCGATGCTGCGGCCAGTCGCGGCGACTGGAGCCTGGCCTGCGAGGAAATCTTTCGCGCCCTGGCCAGGGGCCTCGCCGAACGAACGGTGCTCTCGGTCACCCCCGGCACGACCGCGCACGACTTCGCAGCGCGGGCCCGGCTGGCCTTTCCGCCAAGCGGCCCGGCCCTGGCCCTCGCGGCAGACACCTTCGATCGGGTGCGCTACCTCGAGCAGGCCGGAACCGAGCCCGACTATCGCGCCCTCGCCGCGCTCGAGGCCGAGCTGCGGGCGGCGTCGCCGGTGGCTCTCACTCCGCCGGCCGCGCTGGCCGAGGCGGGCCGGTCATGAGCGTGACACTCACAACGGATGCCGCAACCCCTGGCAGAAATTCCGGCGGCAGTTCCGGCGGTGGCGTTCCCACGACCGTGGCGACACCGACCCTGCGCGCGTTGCTGCGCCGCTCCTCATTCTGGATCCTCGCCTTCGCCGGCATTGTGATCGTCGCGATCGTGGGCGTGCTCGTGTCCGGCGGCAGCCACGCCGCCGGCCGCGCCCTGGCCGGCGACAACGCGGCGCCAGCGGGGTCGATGGCGCTCGCGGAGGTGCTGCGTCAGCAGGGGGTGACCGTGACTCTGGCCGACTCACTGGTCGAGGTGCGCGATGCTGTCGGCCCTGATTCGACCGTGCTGCTGTACGACGCGAACGGCTACCTCGACGGTGACCAGCTGGCGGAGCTGGCCGCGCGAGCGGCGCGTACCGTGGTCGTCGCACCCGATTTTCTGGCCCTGCAGGCACTCGCCCCGACCGTGGGTTTCGGCGGCGTCTCAGCCGCCTCATCGCTGCAGGCCGACTGCTCCCTGCCCGCCGCGAACCGGGCCGAAGAACTATTGCCGGGCGGGGATACCCTCTCGATTCCGCAGGGCGGGCATCCGCTCCTCACCGGCTGTTTCGCCAGCAGCACCGACACCTTCTCCCTGGTTCAGGTGGAGAACGCCACGACCGGCGGCCTCGTCTCGCTCGTGCCCGACGCGCGCGTCTTCAACAACGAGAACGTGACCGGCTACGGCAACGCGGCGCTCGCCCTCGGACTGCTCGGGGAGAGCGACTCCCTGGTCTGGTATCTGCCGACGCTGGCCGACCTCCCCCGCACCGGTCCGCCGTCGCTCGCCGAGCTGACGCCAGGCTGGGTCAGCCCGGTGGCGGTGCTGCTCGTGCTCGCCGCTGTCGCCGCCGCGTTCTGGCGTGGCCGGCGGTTCGGACCGCTCGTGGCCGAGAACTTGCCGGTCACGGTGAAGGCGAGCGAGACCATGGAGGGGCGGGCCCGGCTCTACGCGCGCAGCAACGCCCGGCTGCGCGCGCTCGACGCCCTGCGCGTCGGCGCCGTGCAACGCCTCGCCCGAGCCGTCGGCCTCGGCCGCCTCGCCCAGCTGGAGGAGGTCATCGGCACGGTCGCCCAGATCACCGGCAGCGACCCGAACGAGGTGCGGCGGGTGCTGGTCAATGCGAATCCGCATTCCGACGCGCAGCTGATGGCGCTCTCCGACGCCCTGCAGGCCCTCGAACAAGCGGCCGGCCGAGCCGTTATGGCCGGGGCGGTGCCCGCTGCCGAGGCAGCGGCATCCGCTTCTCGTGAATTTTCACCCCCTCCAGCCGAGAGAATGGACCCATGACGACTCCCGCCACCCCCACCGATCTGATCAACCCGGCCCCCGCCGGCGCAGCGGATGCCGCCGCGCTGCGGGCAGCGCTGGGCCGGGTGCGCACCGAGGTCGGCAAGGCCGTCGTCGGGCAGGACGGCGCGGTGACCGGGCTGATCATCGCCCTGCTCGCGCGCGGCCACGTGCTGCTCGAGGGCGTGCCCGGCGTCGCGAAGACGCTGCTGGTGCGCACGCTCAGCCATGCGCTGAGCCTCGACACCAAACGCATTCAGTTCACGCCCGACCTGATGCCGGGAGACGTGACCGGGTCGCTCATCTACGACGCCCGCGCGGGGGAGTTCGAGTTTCGGCAGGGCCCGGTGTTCACCAACATCATGCTCGCCGACGAGATCAACCGCACACCGCCGAAGACGCAGTCCGCGCTGCTCGAGGCGATGGAGGAACGGCAGGTCAGCGTCGACGGCGAATCGCTCCAGCTGCCGGAGCCGTTCATCGTGGCCGCGACCATGAACCCGATCGAATACGAGGGCACCTACACGCTGCCCGAGGCGCAACTCGACCGGTTTCTGCTCAAGCTCGTGCTCGACGTTCCGCAGCGGGTCGATGAGATCGAGGTGCTGCGACGCCACGCGGCCGGTTTCAACCCGCGCGACCTCGCCGGAGCCGGCGTGAGTGCGGTGCTCGGCGCGGCCGAACTCACAGCAGCCCAGGCGGCCGTCGCCAGCGTCGGGTCGAGCGCTGATATGCTCGCCTACATCGTCGACCTGGCCCGCGCCACGCGCACGAGTCCCTCGGTCAAGCTCGGCGTCAGCCCCCGCGGAACGACCGCACTGCTCGCTGCCACCAAGGCCTGGGCGTGGCTGAGCGGCTACGACTCGATCACCCCCGATCACGTGCAGGCGATGGCGCTGCCGGTCTGGCGGCACCGCGTGCAGCTGCACCCGGAAGCCGAACTCGAAGGCGTCTCGGTCGATGCCATTCTGCGCGGCGTGTTGCAGCAGGTTCAGGTTCCGATCTAACAATGACGCTCAGCGGACGGTTCGTTCTTCTCCTCGCCCTCGGCGTGGTGCCCATCGTGTGGTTCGGGCCTTCCAGCGAGCAAGCGAGCGGCGTGCTCTTTCTCTGGCTGTTGTTCGTGCTCGCGCTCGGTGGCGTCGACCTCGCGCTGGCGGCGTCACCACGCGCCGTGACGGTCGAACGGATGCTGCCCTCCCGCGTTCGACTCGGCGAATCCGTCACGAGCGAGTTGTATCTGACCAACACCGGGCGCCGGCGCCTGATCGCTGTGGTGCGCGATGCCTGGCAGCCGTCGGCGGGTGCAGGCCGAAATCGCAGCCGGGTCACCATTCCGCGCGGCGAACGACGGCTCGTCTCACTCACGCTCACGCCCTTTCGTCGTGGCGAACGGCGGGTGGAACAGGTGACGGTGCGCACGCGCGGACCGCTGGGTCTTATGAATCGCCAGGCGACGCTGAACGCGCCGGGGCGCATCCGGGTGTTGCCGCCGTTTCACGCCCGTAAACACCTGCCCTCTCGCATTGCCCGGCTCAAGGAGCTCGATGGGCGCACGAGCGTGATGGTGCGCGGGCAGGGCACCGAGTTCGACTCGCTGCGCGAATACGTGCGCGGGGACGACGTGCGCTCGATCGACTGGCGGGCAACAGCCCGACGGAACGACGTGATGGTGCGCACCTGGCGGCCGGAACGGGATCGTCGCGTCGTCATTCTGCTCGACACCGGGCGTACCTCGGCCGCCCGCGTCGACAACGAGCCGCGGCTGGACACCGCCTTCGAGGCTGCCCTGCTGCTCGCGGCCCTCACCTCGGTCGCCGGTGACCGGGTGGACTTCCTCGCCTTCGACCGCCGGGTGCGGGGCCGGGTGCAGGGCGCGAGCGGCGCCGCCCTGCTCTCACAGATGGTCGATTCCATGGCCATGATCGACCCGGAACTGATCGAGATGGACTGGGCGGCCGTTCCCGGACAGGTGCGTTCGATCACCAGCCAGCATGCCCTGGTCGTGGTACTCACCTCGATCGACGCCGCTGGCGCGTCAACCGGGCTGCTCGCCGTGCTGCCGCAGCTCACCAAACGTCACACGGTGGTCGTGGCCTCTACGCTCGACCCGGCCACCGTGCTCGCCGCGGCCACCCGCGGCGGACGCGACGAGATCTACCGGGCGGCAGCGGCCGAGCGGGCCCTGCTCGACGTGGCGCGCGTATCGGCCGCCATCCGCCAGCTGGGAGCGGATGTTGTCACCGCCTCGCCTTCGCAGCTTCCACCAGCCCTCGCTGACCGGTACATCGCGTTGAAGGCGGCCGGAAAGCTCTGACTCAGGCCCCGTAGATCCGCGTGCTGCCGGCTTCGAACTCGCCCAGGTCACCGGTCTCCCCTGCGCGGGTGGCCCGCCCGCCGAGGACGATCATGTAGGTCAGGAACGCAGCCAGCGCCACGGCACCGATACCGATCTTGACCGGCCACGGCCACGGCTGGGAGGTGACGAAGCCCTCGATGATGCCGGAGACCAGCAGCACGAACACGAGGCCGATGGCCACGGTGAACAGCGCCCGGCCGTCTTCGGCGAGTGCCTGCCCGCGGGTGCGAGCGCCGGGCGCGATCCAGGCCCAGAAGATGAGCAGACCGCCGGCCGCTGCGACGAAGATGGCGGTGAGCTCCAGCAGTCCGTGCGGGGCGATGTAGAGAAAGAACACGTCGCCCTTGTCATAGGCGAACATGATCGCGGCGGTGGTGCCGAGGCTCATGGCGTTCTGCAGAATGATGAAGGGCACGTAGACGCCGACGATGCCGAAAGCGATGCACTGCGCCGCGATCCAGGCGTTGTTGGTCCAGACGAATCCGGTGAACGAGGCTGCAGGACTCGAAGAGTAGTAGGCCACGAAGTCCTCGTTGGCCACCTGCGCGAGTTGGGCATCCGTTCCGAGATTGGCCAGCACCCTCGGGTCGTTGTAGGCCCAGACGGCGTACAGCCCGGCAACGACGAAGGTGACGACGGCCACGGCGAGAGTGAGCCAGCGCAGCCGGTACAGCGCCGCCGGCAACTGGGCGAGGAAGAAGCGCGGAATCTGGGCGAGCACATTGGCACTCACTCCGGTGAACCGCAGCCGCGCCCGGGACAGGCCGACCGACAGCCGGTCGCCTTCCAGCGTCGAGCCGGCGGTGGATTTGATGGCGGAGAGCTGGGTGGCGCCAGCCTGATACCGCTCAATGAGTTCGTCGGACTGGGCACCGCTCAGACGCCGCCGGGCACCGAGCTCGGTCAGGCGGTCCCAGTCGGCGCGATGCGCTGCCGTGTATGCGTCTAGATCCATCTGGTTCAATAGTAGACATGAAGGAGACCGCGCGTCCCACGGCAGCTTTCGACCTGAGTCCGGGCGACGAGCTGGTCACCGGCGAGGCCGTTGCGCTCGACGTGCGGCCGGCCAGCGTCATACTGCGCGCCGCCGGCGCCATCATCGACACGGTGGCGTATGTGGCGCTGTACCTGCTCATTCTGCTGGCCTTCTTTCTCAGCCTCGCGGAGTACACCGATTCGGCGCTCACCCAGGCGGTCTCGATTGCCGCAGTGGTTTTCTCGCTGTTGGTCGTGCCCGTGCTGGTCGAGACGCTCACCCACGGCCGGTCACTCGGCAAGCTCGCCATCGGCGCTCGTATCGTGCGCGACGACGGTGGGGCGATCTCCCTGCGCCACGCCTTCATTCGGGCCCTGACCGGGGTGCTCGAAATCATCATGACCCTCGGCGGCCTCGCCGCCACCACCGCGCTGCTCAACGGCCGTTCCAAGCGCCTCGGCGATCTGCTCGCCGGCACCTATAGCCAGCACGAGCGGGTTCAGCGCAACAGAGAGATCCCCCGTCCCCTTCCCGCAGCACTCCTGGCCTGGTCGCAGACCGTGGATATCGCCCGGTTGCCCGACCGGCTGGCCCGCCGCGTCGCCCAGTACCTGCGCCAGTCCTCGCACCTGACGCCGCGCACTCGCGAACGTCTGGCTCAGACCCTGGCGGCCGAGGTCACGCCGTTCGTCTTTCCGCTGCCCGAGGCTCCCGCCGAGTACTTTCTCGTCGGAGTCGCCGCCGTGCGCCGCGAACGCGAGTACACCGCGCTCCTGCTCGAGCGCGAGCGCCTCGCTCGTCTCGCCCCCGTGCTGACCGGCCTCCCGCACGGTTTCCCGAACCGCTAACCACGCGGATGGCCGGCGCCCGCCGATAGGCGCCCAAACCTCGTTGCAAATGGGTGCCACTACCGCCGTCGTACGCAGTTCGGTTTTCCCTGACTGTTCACCCTGTGGGTGGGGCGTCGGGATATTCGCGGGGTGACGAGTTTTTGGGGTGTCGAGGCTGGTAGCGGTCGGGTCCTCTGGTTTCGAGACGCGCGCGAAAAGCATGCGCGCTCCTGCCGGATTGAGCCTGTCGAAATTTCGACCAACGACCGGTGTGTTAACGCAGAAAGGCCACCCGTGGGGGTGGCCTTTCTGGTGTTTCAAGTTAAGTCCGGCGGTGTCCTACTCTCCCACAGGGTCCCCCCTGCAGTACCATCGGCGCTGA
>NZ_SOEY01000018.1 GCF_004402535.1 Cryobacterium glaciale
TGATGGGGGCTTCGATGCCGTCGATCCAGCCGACGCCGCGTTCGTTGTCGAGGTCGGTGGCGTTGATGTGGATCATGACGGTGGGGGCGGCGCCGCCCATGGTCGGGGTCTTCGGGTCGCGGGCGGCCGATTCGAACACGGCGCGGAGGATGTCGGCGCGTTTCTCCCCGGCGGTGCGGCGGTCGCCGTCGTAGCGGGTGTCACCGGTGAAGGGGTCGGCACTGAAGCGCTCGGTGCCGTCTTCTGCCGGATCGAGGCCATCCAACGCGGTGTCAGCGCCGTCCACGCCGCTGCCGTCAGTGGGTTCAGCGGGTTCGGTGGGTTCAAACCGTGGCGTGCGAGACCGTGCCGACAGGTGGGTGTCGAACAGGGTGTCCATGATGCCGCGTAGTTCCGGGGTGACGTCGGCGCGCAGCGGGTAGAGCCCGTTGCGCAGCAGGCCGAAGGTGAGGGTGCTCTTCGCTTCGGTCGCGTCGTCGCCCGGGGCGGTGCCGTCGGGGTCGAGCCGCCCCTGCCACTCCAGGGCTTGGGCGCGGAGCAGGTCGGGGGCGAAGCGGATGCCCGCCCCGGGCAGCCCCGCGGTCTCCGGGGTGATCGCGCCGGTGGCAGAGGCGACCAGAGCACGTTCGACGTGGTCGAGGTCGTCCTGCATGACCGTGCCGTGCAGCGCGGTGAGAGTAGTGGCGATGATCTCCGCCGACTCGATACCCAGCTCGCCGCTGCCCAGCCCGTCGGCGATGACCGGATACCGGGCGGGCACGGGAAGGCCCATCGGGGTGCGTTCGACCGTGGTTTCACCGAGTTTGAGGCGGCGTTTAGCTTCGCGGCCGGAGATGCCGGCGAGTTGGCTGATGAATTCGACCCGGTTGCGGCATCCGTTTCGGTAGGCCAGCGACCCGCTGCCGAGGTCGGTCTCAGCACGCACCCCGATGTCGGTGGTCGAACGTAGTCTGACACCATCAACCTTGCGACCGAGACCTTCGAGGGCGGCCAGGACCGCGATGGCCTCGGCATCGTCGAGGTACCCAAACTTCACACCGTCGAACGCCGCAGCCAGAATCGACCCGGCCTGAGCGACCGCCGCCACCAGGGATCCCTCGGGTTCCGGCACAGGGCCGGGTGCGGCGGGCGGGGCGGTGAGGGTCATGGCGACGGTGCCTCCTTCACCCACAATCCTAACGCAAATCGCCAATAAAGGCGAGAGAATCTCAATAATATGATGACGTAAGTTCAGAAGTTTCTTCTTATCGCTAAGCGCCTTCCGACCGACTCAGAGGTACACCCCGCCACAAGCGGACGCCGCAGGCCCGGCCGGTTCGCCGCCAGACAGCCATCGAGCCCCGAAGGTGGAGTGCGCAGACCCTGGCCCAACGATAAGTTGGACACGTCGTGGCTATGCGGCCGAAGGAGCATCATGTCCACAACACCCCGCCTTCGCGGACCCAAATTCTCCACGCTCACCTGGATCGTGCTCGGAGTGTCACAAGTGCTGTTGCTCGTGGCCGCATCGACCGGCGGTTTTTCCGGCCTGTTCATGATGATTGGCTCGATCGGCGCCTTTACCGCCATCTACGTGCTGGCCACCGGCCGCCAATCCTGGGCTGTCATCCCCACGCGCAAGGTTGCCGGAGTCGTTCTGGCCGGGGCTCTCGTGGCGGTCATCGCCGGATCGTCGCTGGCGGCGGCATCCATCGACACCAATCTGGCGAGCTCGACTGCCCACCCGACCGCGACCGCCGCAACACCGACACTGACCCCGACCCCGACGCCGAGCCCGACGCCCACTCCCGTGGCCTTCACCGACGAAGCGCCGGCGGATCCGGCCACCACGAGGCCGGCATCCGAAGGGGCGAGCATCGTTCTGGCCGATACCGCAGCGACCGACACCACGGCCGTCGCGCTGCTGGCGACCCTGGCTGTGAAGGGACGCGCGCCCAAGACCGGGTACGACCGCAGCGGGGAATTCGGCACCGCCTGGCTCGACGTCGACCAGAACGGCTGCGACACGCGCAACGACATTCTGGCGCGAGACCTCACCGGCTCGGTGAAATCGGGCAGCTGTCGGGTTTTGACCGGCACGTTACTCGGGCCGTACACGGGAAAAACCATCAATTTCGTGCGTGGAAACGCGACATCGTCGCTGGTCCAGATCGACCACGTGGTGGCTCTGTCGAATGCGTGGCAGACCGGCGCCCAGCAACTCAGCCAGGCCCAGCGGGTGTCGCTGGCGAACGATCCACTCAACCTTCTGGCCGTGGATGGGCGCACGAACTCCAGCAAGGGTGACGGCGACACGGCCACCTGGTTACCGCCGGTGAAGTCGTACCGGTGCGCCTATGTGGCACGCCAGATTTCGGTCAAGGCAACCTACGGATTGTGGGTGACCCAGGCCGAGCACGACGCGATGACCCGCATTCTCACGGCCTGCCCCGACGAGCGGGCTACGGCATCCGCTTTTGCGCCGGAGCCAGTGGTCGTGGCCCCCGCTCCGGTGGTCGTCGCGCCGGTTCCTGTCGTCGTAGAACCGGCACCGGTTGAGCCCGCTCCGGCAAGCGCCTCTTACGAAAACTGCACTGCGGCACGAGCGGCGGGCGCCGCCCCGGTGTACAGAGGCGACCCTGGGTACGGAGACCACCTCGACGGCGACAACGACGGAGTCGGCTGCCAAAATTAGCAGTCCAGCGGGCGCAATACGGGCCCAGGACTGCGCCCATAGACCTCACAAGCGGATGCCGTCCCGCCCGTCGGCCGGGTCGCCTCCGCGTCGCAGACCGTCGCGACCGCCGACTCTGAACTAACGCAGCTCCGACCTAACGCAGCTCCGACCTAACGGCGACCGGCGAACAGGGCGTGCAACAGGGGGGCGACCGACGCGACCATGATTACGGTGCCCAGCACCGCGTCATCCGCTCGCAGAAGTACACCGGCGATGAGCAGTGCGCCGAACAACACGGCCGAAACCGCCTGCCGGGTGGAGCGTTCGAGGCGCGCGACCCGCTTCTCCAGGCCCGGGCTGGCGACGCCCACCGAGCCGTCTTCGACTCGGGTGATGAACTCATCCAGTCGCTTCGGCAGACGAACGGCGAGACCGACCGTCTCCATCGCCTGCTTAATGATGTCCTGCACCAGGTTGCCGCTCTCGTCGCGCAGCAGTTGCGCGGCGTAGGGCTCGACGGAGTCCCACAGGTTGAACGCGGGGTTCAGCGCACTGGATACCCCGGAGGTGAGTGACATCGCCCGAATGATGAGCAGAAAGTTCTCGGGCAGCTGAAACGGCAGTGAGCGCACGACGTCGCCGAATTGCACCGCGAAGTCGCGGAACTCGCGCGGGTCGACCTCGCGCAACTCGGCGAAGCCCATTCCGCCGAACCGGGCGAACAGGGTCGTCATCGCGCGTTCGAGTTCCGTCGTCTCGGCCGAGGGAAGGAGCACGCCGACGTCGTTCATAGCGTTGACCAGTCCGCGCCCGTCCCGTGAGGCGGCGGCGATCAGCATTTTGCGCAGTCCGGTGCGTGTACTGGTGGGAACCTCACCCATCATGCCGAAGTCGATGAACGTCAGCTTCCAGCCACGCTCGCTCTCTGCGTCGGAGGTGACGAAGATGTTTCCGGGGTGCGGGTCGGCGTGAAAAAAGCCCATCGTGAACATCTGGTCGAACATGACCTCGGCGAAGACCGGGGCCACCTCAGCCGGGTCGATCCCGGCAGCACGCAGGGCCTCGACGTCGGTGATCTTGATCGCCGTCACGTCTTCGAGGGTGAGCACCCGGCGGGTAGTACGCTCCCAGACGACACCGGGCACGCTCACCCGGTCGTCGTCGGGGAAGGCCGCCGCAAAGCGCTCGGAACTGGCTGCCTCGTGCAGGTAGTCGATCTCTTCGAGGCTGGTCTGGGCGAATTCCTCGACCAGCGCTGGCATGTCGACGCGGTTGTACACCAGCCGAACGTGGCTGAGCCACCCGCCCACCTTGCGCAGGGCGGCGAGGTCGACGTCGATGATCTCGTCGATTCCGGGTCGCTGCACCTTGATGATGACCTCGTCGAGTCCCGTGTCAGCGGCATCGAGTGCGGTTAGTCGGGCTCGGTGCGCCTGCCCGAGCGATGCCGCCGCCACGGGCGTCTCGTCGACCGACGTGAAGGCCCGCTCGAGCGGCATGCCCAGCTCGGTCTCGATGGCAGCGCGAATGGCCGCGAACGATACCGGCGCGACTTCGTCTTGCAGCCCCTCGAGTTCTTTGGTGATCTCGGGCGGCAGCACGTCGAGGCGCGATGACATGAACTGCCCGACCTTGATCATGAGACCGCCGAGGTCGGCCGCGAGCACGTGAAAACCCTTGGCGAAGCGTTGCATCCGCTTGGAGCGGGTGCGCTCGGCGATTTTGACCAGCCCGATGCGAGGCAGGAACAACTCGAACCACCACGTTATGGCGAGATACCAGCTGGCAAAACGCAGTATGCGGCGGTAGCGGGCGCGCATGTTTCCCGCGCCCGAATTCGAGTCGTAGCTACCTCGTCGAGCCAGTGGCACCCGTCAGTCCTGGGCGAGGATCGAGTAGAGCTTGCGACGGGCGTCGTCGAGCACCGTGACGGCTTGCTTCACCTGCTCGGGCGAGCCGGTGCGGCCAACCTGTGCCGCTGCCTGGGCGAGCTCGATACCGGCCTTCGGCAGTGCCGCATGGCCAGAAGGCGACGGGGTGGCTTCCCAGGGCGCGCTGGTGTCGGCGTCAGCGACAGCGGCGCGACCCTCGTCGGTCAGGGAGTAGATCTTGCGCCCGTTGCTCTCTTCGGCGCTGATCAGGCCTTCGTCGGCCAGCAACTGTAGGGTCGGGTAGACCGATCCGGCGCTGGGCTTCCAGCTACCGCCGCTGCGCTCTTCGATTTCGTGAATGATCTGGTAGCCGTGCATCGACTGTTCCGCGAGCAGCGCCAGCACTGCCGTGCGTACCTCGCCGCGGCCGGCGCGGGTGCCGGTCTGCTTTTCGAACCGCGAGCGGAACTGTTCCATGGCCTGCCAGATGCCGTCGATGTTGCCAGCGTTGAACCCGCCTGTTGGGAATGTATTGCCCATGATTGCCTCCTCTAGGAACTGCGAACGATATACAGCGATATCTCAACGATACCCAGCGATGCCTGCGAACGACACACCCAAACGGATGCTCAGGGTTCGCTCCCAGCCAGCGCCGATTTTAGCAATCACCATCGATCGAGAGAGAGGCGGCCACGGGTCTAGCGTTGAATCATGGAACACACAACGCTGCCCCTCACCCACATCGCGAACGTTCGGGCCGACGCCGCGGTTGAACCCGGCCGACTCGGGCACAGCACGGTTCTCGCCTCCCCCGGCGTGCGCGTGGTCGTGCTCACCTTTGAGGCCGGATTCACGCTCAAGAAGCACTCAGCGCCCAAGATCCTGCTCATGCAAGCCCTCGACGGGAGCCTCCGCGTCACCGCCGGCGGGCAGGTCACCGACCTGGTGCCCGGCGCCCTGCTGCGGCTCGATGCCAGCCTCGAACACGAGGTCGAGGCGCTCGAGGAGTCGCGGCTGATGCTCACCCTGATCGGTTAGACGCCACCTGCGAGAATAGAACCACCATGAAGACTCTCCTCAACATCATCTGGCTCGTGCTCTCCGGGTTCTGGCTGTTCATCGGCTACATGGTGGCAGCCCTCATCATGTGCGTGCTCATCGTCACAATTCCCTGGGGAATCGCGGCGGCACGCATCGGCGTCTACGCGCTCTGGCCGTTCGGTAAAACCGTGGTCGACACCCCGAACGCGGGCGTCGCGTCCCTACTCGGCAACGTCGTCTGGGTGATTCTGGCCGGCTGGTGGATCGCCCTCGAGCACCTGCTCTCTGGCATCGCGCTCTGCATCACCATCATCGGCATCCCGTTCGGCATCGCTAATTTCAAGCTGATCCCGGTCGCGCTCATGCCGCTCGGCAAGCAGATAGTCGACACGCCCTAACGTTCATCGGTCGCACGCCAATGCTTTGCAGAAAAGCGGATGCCGCCGGCGCCGGCACCACAGGCAGGCCTGGGTCGAACTTTCCCATAGAAAAGTCTTACGCTTCGTATTACGCTGGCATCATGGCGATAGTCAACTTCCGCACCGACGAAGTCACCCAACAGGCACTCGACGAGCTCACAGCCGAGGGCTCAACCGTCTCCGCCGCGATTCGTAAGGCTTTACTCGATGCGGCACGCCAGAAGCGGCGTAATTTCATGCGGCGCGAGTCCACTGCCCTTCTGAATGACGCAGCCGACCTCGCAGAAAGCCGTGCCGCGCTCCGCGATATGGACGACCTGCGTGCGTGGTGACATCCACCGGCTGCGCGCACCTCACGGCACGCGTGGCCACGAGCAGTCGGGCGAGCGTTTCGCGGTCATCCTGCAGTCCGACGATCTGATGCTGTCGACCGTCTTGGTGGCCCCGACCTCTCGTTCTGCGCAACCCAGAAGCTTTCGCCCGACAATTTCGATCGCGGGCGAACGAACGCAGGTGCTCGTGGAGCAGACATCCCCTGTCGCGCCCGAACGTCTCGGCGTGCTGATAGGTCATGTCAGCCGCGAGGAACTCAACAGCATTGACGATGCCCTCCGTCTCGCCCTGCAACTGGACTAACGGCGCCGGCCGAGGCTGACGTACGCGATTCGCCGGTCGAGGAGCCGGCATGCCTTTCGCCGGCATCTCGAGACCTGGCGAGACCACCTGTCGAAT
Source organism: Cryobacterium glaciale (assembly GCF_004402535.1). Lineage (GTDB taxonomy): Bacteria > Actinomycetota > Actinomycetes > Actinomycetales > Microbacteriaceae > Cryobacterium > Cryobacterium glaciale. Next base: position 6,720 of record NZ_SOEY01000018.1, read on the forward strand.
CTCAGACGGGGAGAGCCCTGCGGTACGTGACGTGTGTGACCAGTTCCCGCCCCACCGAGCTGAGCTTCTCAAGCTTGAGGTCGTCTAGCCCCGCCAGCAACGGCTCGCCGGCGCGCAGCAACGCCGTCGCGATGTGCAGCCGCAGTTCGTCGATCAGCCCGGTTGACAGGTATTGCCGCGCAGTGGCGACCCCGCCCGCGATCGCCACCTCTCGCTCCCCCGCAGCGGAGCGAGCCTGCTCCAGTGCCGATTCGATGCCAGCGGTGACGAACGTGAAGGATGTCCCGCCTTTCATGGTCAGCAGAGCTCGCGGGTAGTGCGTCAGCACGAACACCGGCGCGTGGTACGGCGGGTCGTCGCCCCACCAGCCCGTCCATTCGTCGTCCCACTCGCCGCGGCCAGGACCGAACATATTGCGCCCCATGATGTAGGCGCCCGCGGTCGCGATGGCGGCGATCTCGGCGGCGTTCTCGTCGGGCCGCTCGAAGCGCCAGCGGGCCAGACGTTCGCCGCCTTCTCCGAGCGGATGCTCCAGACTCTGATTCACGCCGGCCGCGTAGCCGTCTTCCGAGACCATCATGTCGCAGGTCACTGTCATGTCGATCGCTCCTGTTCTGGTCACACTGATTGGTTACGACCGGGCGTCGCGCACGAATGGTCGGCCTAACGAGATCAAGACCCGGTCTGCGGTGAGCAGGGTCATACCCTCCACGTATGCCTGCGCGAGAATCAGACGGTCGAACGGGTCATGTCGGGCGAGTTCAGGGAAGACTCCCACAGCCTCAGCGTGGCGGTGGTTCAACGGTAATTGTTGGATCCCATTGGCGCGAGCAACAGCGGCGAAGTCCGGCGGAACGGAGAGCTTGCCCAGCATGGTCTTGATCGAGATCTCGAAGAGCGAAACTGGAGACGAGTAGACCTCGTCGCTCTCGGCCAACAGACGGAGGGAATTCGCGCCGAACTGTTTCGGATCGCCGAGCACCCAGAGCAACGCGTTGGTGTCAAGAAGGATCATCAGTGTGCAGGGGTGCGTGATCACCGTAAAACATGGCATCGATCTCGTCGTTCGGCCACGAGAATGCGTCTGTGGCCACCCAGATCTGGCCCTCGAGCGCCCCGAATTGCAGCCCGTTACCGCCTTGATGAGGCACTAAGTCGGCAATCGGCTTGCCAGCCCGGGCGATGACTACCCGCTCCCCACCCTCGACGCGCTGAAGCAGTCGCGATAATTGGGTCTTTGCGTCGTGGATGTTCACGATCTCGGTCATGCAGCCAGCGTACTTAGTCCACTGGACTAAGTCCAGATCTGCTGGGTTATCGCCGCGGGCGCATGCAGGCCTGTCGATACAGATATCCAGAACCCGGGCATCTACGATTGCAGGGCTCACGCCCAGGTGATCAGCGCGGCGCGTGCTAGCCGACGGGAGGCATCCGTGTCGAGCCCATGCGACGACAGACCCCGCGGCGGCAGCAGGCCGCCCGTTCCCGCCCAGCCGAGCACTCTTCGGGTGTCCGAGGCGTCGTTCAGAGCTGACTCGTTTCCATATCGACCGCGCCCACCGAAACTCCACCCCACCATGGAGGTGAGCAGGTCGAGCGACTGGCGTGTGCGCTCCCATTCCCCGGCGTCACCGGCGGCGACCAGCAGCAGCAGGAGCAGCGCGCAGTCGTGGCCGTAATCGGTGCGTTCCACTGGAAGCCGTGCCGCGACGTGGTGCCAGAGTTCAACGGGTGTCTCGCGCAATTGGGCACCACGCTTGGTCAGGCGCAGCTCGCCCCGATACTTGCGTATCAGGCCAAATTGCGTGAGTGTTTCACGCAGAATGAGCAGCGGGTACGTTTGCGCTTCCCGGTTCGCCTCGCCCTGCCAGCGCTTGTCTATGTCAAGCTCTCGCATCAGCGCCTTGACGTGCACGGGCGGAAGATATCCCGCGCTGGTCAAACGGATGCCTGCGCCCACATGTTCGAGGAAGGCACGGATCACCGCGGTGGCTGCCGCCGCCTCGGGCTCCCCAACCTCAACCGGCTCCTCCACTTTCGCCGCCGCAAGATAGCCCGCGAGATGCCGCTGCGCCTGTTCACTAAGGCCCGCGAGGAGAACGACGAGTGGGGATGGCTCTTCGCCGGCATTCGACTGTTGACGTAACGAAATGAGCGCGGTTCGCGACCCTGCCAGCCGCTCCAGGCCCCGGTTGATCTCGGCGAGATCGATCTCGTCGACGAACGCGTGCAGGCCCATCTCGAAGGCGATCTCCCGTTCCTCCGGGTAGTCAGGAGCCACGGTGCCCGCGGCCACCGCCAGAAGGTGCTCCCAGCCATGGATCCCACCCACGTCTTCAGCGGGGCCTTGGCGGCGGCCGTCGATGCAGCGCACTGCGGCATCTGTCGCCGGCAGCACCTCTTCAAGTTTGATCGTGTGGTCCCAATCGTCGCCGAAGTCGTAGGTGTAGAGCAGCGAATCGCCCTTCTTTGCCACGAGCTGGTCGAGCCGCAACTCGATCTCCAACATGCCCTCCTCACCCTCCGCAATGTCGTAGGGGGTAAGGATCTCCTGCGTCTGACGAGCGTAGCGGTCGCCGGTCAGCGCGAAGCGGTGCAGGTGGCTGTCGGTCCAGCCGAAGGATGTCTGCAGGACGGCGTGCAGCACGTCGAGAGTCATATTTGACGGCACGATGACCCGCCGCCAGATCGGCGGATGCGAATCCTCGAGGTCAACGCGCAGACGGAACTGTACCGGAGTGGCCGGCGGCTTCTTCAGCGGAAGCGGCTTCAGCGGCGCTTCGGGGAATGTCCCGGTTGAGAGGTCTCGCATGGCAGCGCCCACTGAGGGCGCTCCCGCGACAGATATCGCGCCGAGCCGTGCCTTGAATTCGGCGAAGTCGGTCAGGTTGTCAGACTTGAAGTCTTGGTTTCGCGGTGTCGTCATACCAACAGGTTATTTGGCCACGGTCGACCGCGCGCCGCTTCACAAGACCTTCTTCAGTGCGCTAGCGCGGAGTTCGCAACCGAATCGCGCCCTTGGCGGTCGACGGGTCGACCACGACTCCGCCTTGGGTAATCTGCAATTCGCCGCGGGCGACCATGCGGCGTGCGGCTCGGCGGGCCGGCTCCATCAGGTCGCGCCATTCCTCTCCGCCGATGGCTCGCGCCGCGTCGGACGGGCAGATCGTGGAATCGTGTGCCCGGGCCTGGAGCAGCGTCACGATGGTCGCTTCGAGCTTCAGGTCTGTTGCATTGACGCCGTGGGAGCGGCACGCTGCCGAGCAGTACTTTACCGAATCCCAATTCTTGGCCCACTTTGCGCGCCCCTCGATGCGTCGCCCGCACGACGCGCAGGTCTTATCCACCCGGGCGGCTGCGGGGTCAGCATCGGAAGGCGTTGGTTGACGGTGGGCCATGACCTCTATCTTGCCCGGAGAGCCGAGATAGTAATCACTGATTATCGAATAAAGCCTCGTGACCTTTCATTGATCCGACCGCTTCCAGCCATGCGGATGCTGGCGCGCTATCCCGCGAGCGGGAGAACCTCCGGCCGTGGCTTCTGCTTTTCGTTCCACAGGTCGTAGGCAGTCTGCATTCCCAGCCAGAGTTCCGCGCTCGTCCCCAGAAGCAGGCCCAGCCGCACGGCCATGTCCGCGGTCACACCGGAATGGCCATGGCGAATGCGGGAAAGCGTCGCCCGAGTCACTCCGAGGCGCCGTGCGGCCTCAGACAGACTGACCTCCCCGAGATAGTCCTCAAAGAGCAGACCCGGGTGAGGCGGGTTGTGCATTCCGGTCATCTTCGTTCCTGTCCTCCTGGTCCATTCGTTTTGTGGAGCCCACAGAGCCGTGTCTAGGTATAGCAAGAGCGTACGGCGCCTGCAGCGTTATTTGTGAGTAATCCTGCGCAGTACTTGCTGACTCTAAAGTGCCACTCAGAGCGATCAGCGGAGCGGAAACGCACCCGCCAGCCGGGCGAGAGCAGCCTCCCCCACGATCGGGATGCCATAATCGCGGGCCTTGCGCGCCTTGCCCGAGAGGGAGTCCGGATCGGCAGCCACGAGCAGCGTGACTTTCTTGGTCACCGCACTTTTCGGGGCGAAGCCGCGGGCGAGTAGCTCCGATTCCCAGTCACTGCGCGGCCGGGTCATGTCGCCGGTCAGCACCACGAGGTCGCCGAGGTGCAGTTCGAAGTGTGCGCTCGCCACCGCGACGATGGCTTCTTCCGGCTCGTCCAGGGCGGCGTCGAGGGCATCCGCCGAGATGTCGAGCAGGTTGGCGACGTCGACGAGGTCGGCCATCTCATCCGTTGTGAGCACGCCGTCGCCCCAGGCGATGCGGGCGAGCGCAGCGAAATACTCCCCGTGCAACAGCTCGCAGCGGTGCCGGCTGAGGCCGAGCTCCTCGGCCAGCTGCACGAGCGCCTGCGCTTCGTGGGTGGAGAGCTGCCGGTCGAGCAGGCAGCGGTCAAGCAGGGCGAGGTAGTCCTGGTGTTCAGCCGGCCCGGTGATCTCGGGCAGCCGCACACTGATGCGTTCCAGAAAAGCGGATGCCGTCTGTTCCGTTGCGAAATCCGGCCGCGGGAACCACGGGCGCTCCGACAACGACAGGGTCGGCCACCGGTATGCGGCGGCAAGGTCGAGGGCGTCGGCCCACAGGATCGGATCGGCGGCACCGGAGATGTAGTGGCTGAGCAGTTGGGCGGTGGCGTAGGTATCGACCGAGGCTCGGTGGGCGCCGGTGAGATCGATGTCGTAGGCGGCGCAGCAGTCGGCGAGCGACCGACCGGTGCCCGGTAGAAAGTCACGGGCGAGCTGCATGGTGCACAGGCTGATCACCGGTTCGAAAATCGGGTAGCCGGCGCGGGCGAGTTCGGCGAGCAAAAAGCGGGTATCGAAGGCGGCGTTGTGGGCCACGATGACGCGGCCGTCGAGCAGCGCCACGAGCTGGGGGGCAATCTCGACGAAGCTGGGCGCGTTCATGACATCGGCGGCGCGCACGCGGTGGATATCCTGACGCCCGAGGTCCCGCCCGGGGTTGATGAGCGTCTCCCACTGCCCTTCGATCTGTCCGTCAGCGCTGACATGCGCGACGGCCACCTCGATGACCCGGTGACTGCCGCCCGCAAAGAGTCCGGTGGTCTCAAAGTCGATGACGGCGAAACCGGGCATGTTGCTTCTGAGCTGAGGGTGGTGGTTTCTTGACTGTAGCGAGGGACAGACGTGGGCGCGGACCTCGGACGAGGGGTCATCAGCGGTTACGGCGGTACGGCCTGTACGGTTTGCGGTACCCGACCACCGGCTTAACGACCGGCACCGACGGGCTCCCGTCGATGGACAGCGTCGCCTATCAAGTTCCTCGGTCAGACAAAGTCAAATTTGTACGATTCGTCAATCCCATCCGCCCAGGACGTTCACCACAACGACATCGATCGCCCCAGCGGTCAGCAATTTCCGCTCAGCAACCGGCGAAGCGGCACCAATGGTCGCATCTAAGTCTCGAATATGTCCGACGGAGCCCAGAAATCGTCGGAGCCATCAGCGTCCGCGTAGAAGAGACTTCTCACATGGTACTCGGCCGTTCCGTCCTGTCGCTGCCTAATACCCCTCACCACAAACCTCTCGTGAGATCTGTCACGCTTGTAAATGTCGTTGCCAATTTCCCGGCCAAGTGGATCGACCCATTCTGCAACGTCCTGTTCCTTCCGAGCTTGCATGGCGCAGCGAGCCTCCATTCGCGCCTCGTCAAGCTCGCGTGACAGCCGTTTTGCGGCGTATCGAGCGTCGTCACGTTCGCGCACGAGCTGCCGCACCGTCTCTCCGTAGCGAAGGATGAAGCCGCTCAGTTCGCCAAAAGTAGTCGGCGGGATCTCGTCACGGCTAGGGAGGGCGGTAAGGATCTTTTGGAGAGAGGAAGCCATGACGGCAGATTCACCACGTCCAGCCGAATTGGGGCGGATGATGCTTGTTTCGGTCACCATTTCCCACGGAATCGCCATCGGAGCGCTAGAGCGGCTGTAGGCGGAAACCGTGTACCCAGCGTCCCCGCGAGTCACGCGCAGCGTGCGGCCATCGGTGAGTTGGAGGTCAACGACTGTATCAGGCGCGAGAGTTTGCAAATAGCTGTCGAAATTGTCGTGACTTGAAATGGGGTTCCTCCCTTGAAATGGTTGACGCTCGCGCAGGAGTCGCGAATCGCTGTTCCCACTGACGCAGGTAGTGGCGGTTCGTGAATGAGAAATGGGCAAAGGTTACCGGCGCTGAATGTCGCTGACTTGAAGTTCACTACGCCTACGGTACTTTGAATAGTGGCTTCTGTGAGCTTCACCGGTGGTGCGGGTGAACGCCGCTGTTTGGTTTCTGATGCGCGCTCTTCAGCACCACTATCGGTGTGGTTAAGCCCCACCAGAAAGGCTCTGTCGACTCGATGATGGCCTCGTGGTGAAAGGAGTGCCGGTAATGGTGCGAAAGATCAAAGCGAAGCTGGTGTTTCACCTGCGTAATCAAAGTCTGTCGCGACGAGCTATTGAGTCCCCTCACACAAACCCGGCCTGCGCGGCCACACCATCCCGCTGATCGAGCCTGCCGAGATCGCCATACGACCAACGCAACTTTGTCTCCATCAGCGGTTGCGGCGGTACGGCGTGAACGGTTTGCGGTACCCGACCACCGGCTTAACGACCGGCACCGACGGGCTCCCGTCGATGGACAGCGTCGCCTTGCAGCGCGGGTAGCGGCGGCAGCCGAGGAACGGGCCGCGCTTGCTGGTGCGTTCGAGCATAAATCCGCGGCCGCACCGCGGGCAGACGATCGAGTGCAGCTCCTCGCCGATGGCGTTTGTGCGCAGCACACTCTGGTCGCGAACGAGTTCCATGACGAAGCGTGATTCGCGCTTGTCGATCGTCACCAGGAGTACGCTGCGCCGCGCGCGGGTCAGCGCCACATAGAACAGGCGACGTTCTTCGGCCTTCGGAAATTCTTCGGCGGCCGGCATCGCGAGACGCAAGACCGGGTCGTTGGGGATGGTGCTCGGGAACCCCCATTTGCCTGAGACCAGGCCGGGCATCACGATGTAGTCAGCCTCTCCACCCTTGGAGGCGTGAATGGTCGTGAACGAGATGTCGAGCAGATCCGCGAGATGTTTGCAGCCATCCAAATAGCTACTCTGGTGGCGATACCGACCGAGCACAAGCACCGATAATTTGCGGCCTAAAGCGCTGGGAACCGCGCCACTCGCAACGCGGGCGTGCAGGGTCGTCAAACGATGACGGATGGCTGCTGCCACGACAGTATCGGCTTCGACCGTCATGATTTCCACAGGTGGCGCATACTCTGCGGTCGACGAGACAACGCTCTTGGCGATCTGCACGGGGTTTTGCATGACGAATGCGCTGGAGACATCCGCTATGGATTGCGGAAAACGAAAGGTGCGCTCGAGGCGCATGGTCTCGCTCGGGCCGAACCAGGTCTCAAAGTCGGTCATGACCGACACATCGGCACCAGCGAAGCGGTTGATGCTTTGCCAGTCGTCGCCAACCGCGAACAGGAAGCGTCCCGGTGTGGCCACAAGCGCCCGAGCCAGGCGGGCGCGGGCATAGCTGGCGTCCTGGAATTCGTCGACCATCACGAGGTCGTACGGGCTGTCCCAGTCTCCGTTCTCGAGGTGCTGTGCCGAGAGCGTGAGCATGTCCTCGAAGTCGATGCAGTCGTCCGCTGCCAGCTTCCCGTCCCATTCGCGGCGGATAGCCGCAAAAAGTCTCAGAAACGATGCGTCGCGATAGCGCACCGGGCCGTGGGCTAGTTCTGCGAGACGAGCGGTCAGCTGTTCGTCTGTGAGGCAATTGCTCTTCGCGTGGATGAGGAACGTGCGGAACGTACCCAACAGGAGGGCATTCTCGACCGGTTTCTGGCCGACGGCGAGCCGATCGGGGTCGGGCTGAAGGGAGATGCCCCGTTTCGTCAGTTGCTTTGCGAGCGCGGTAAGTGCCGTGCCACCATAGAGCTCGCCCCTCGTGGTCTCGAGCAGTGTGGTTCCGTTGGTGCGATGCAGCTTGCGCTTCCACGCGACGTCGTCCAAATACCCCTCGAACGGCGACGAGCCATCTGCATCGATCGCCCAATGCTCGTGGTAGGCATTGATATCTGGATAGTAGAAGTCCGGCCGGTAGTGCCCGTGCTCGGCGTCGGCGGTCTCAATCTCGTAGCGCGTCTCGTAGATGTAATCGACCCCGTTGAAGAAGAGCCAATCCGCGATTATTCGCTCAGCGGGGCTCCGGACAGGAACGCCTTGCAAAGTCTGAAACCCCTCGCTCGCACCGGCCTTCTCTCCGTCGTCATCAGGGTAGTCACGGGCCAGCACAGCGCGAAAGAAGTCCCACTCGGAGCGGAACATGACGTCGGTGGCACGCAGCCGGTCCACGATCAGGCCAAGTTGTTCGATGTCCTTACCGCCCTCGAGCCAGGGCGCTAGCGACGGCTTCTTTCCGGTGGCCTGGCCGATGACTTCGAGGCCGAATGCGTGAAATGTGCGGGCGACGACCTTGTCTGCGTCAAGTCCGAGCGGGGTGAGGCGGTCGCGGGTGCGCTGCTGCAATTGTTTGGCTGCCGCCGAGTTGAAGGCGAGCATGAGTATTTTGTCGGCCGAAATGAGGTTGCGGTGCAGCGCGTAGCCGGCCTTGGCCACCATAGTGGAGGTCTTGCCAGAGCCGGCGGATGCCACGACGAGCATACGGTTGTCAAAACAGATCACGGCGCGGGTCTGCTCTGGGGTCAACGGCGAGGATTCCACGTTGTCGAAGAATTCGCGGCACTCATCCGTTTCCCGCTCGAGGTGATTCAGGTTCTCACGGGCAGTTACATCCTGCACGTCTTCCGACCAGTGCGCAATCGTGTCCGCGACGTTGCCGGTCTGGGCCGCAATATGGTAGTGCAGAGTCTTGTTGTCGAGCAGGTGGCTGAAGCCCACGGCAGCCTTGCGGGCCGCCCAATCTGTGTCGAATTCGGTAGTGATCCAACCCTTTGTTTGCCTGTGTTCGGTGAGCGCGGTAGTGAAGCTATTCAGCCAGAGCGTGGCCTGGCGGGCTGCCGTATCGAACTCCGTAGTGAGCTGCCGAAGCTGCAATGACTGCCGTGACGTGGTGAAAGCGTGCTCAAAGGCAGCAGCCTCTTTCGAGCGGATCCCGCGGAGCCGGCTCACCCGCTCCCCCACCTGCAGCTCAATTTGACTCCAGAACAGGCCACCGGTGACAGCCACTGTCGCGACATCCTCGACCGCGGTCGCAATGGCAGCACCGTCAATGGTGACCGTGACGATGTCGTCGTGGAGGGCAAGTTGCCAGTCACCGGAGCCGGTGAGAGTTTTGGCCCAAGCGGAGGGCTGCCAGGTTGGGAGGGCGTGTTTGATCATCGGGATTTGCGCAGTAGTTTGATCGTGCGCATGATAAAGGCAATCAGTGATATCGGAATTGTGAACATGAGGAACGTCTTGGCTAAAGAATTCATGACCGAGATCGACTCCGCTGAAACGTCTGAGGCGCCCAGCCCGTATTGCCGCACGAAGTACCCGGCCCCGGCCACGACAACTGTGAAGCCCAGCGCCATCCAGAAGAGTTTCAGACCGTTGTGTCGAATTACCTGCACGACGCCATCGAGCAGCCATGAGGCAACAAACGGCAGGATGCCAGCCCACAGCATCACGGCCGCGACCCCTGCAAATTGCGACACGATAATGGAAGAAATAATGGTCAACCCCCGGTTGCTTCATCTTGCCGCGGCTGATTGGCTGCCGTCACACAAGCAGATCCAGCCAAGCACCAGCTTTGACACGTACTTCGAACTATAGAGACAGTCCGTGTCCGGGCGCGGCCCTCGGATGGGCTGCAGGCAAGAAACTCAAGATAGAAACCCTTTTCTCCTCCCGAACGGGGTCCAATACAAAGCGCACCGCTCACGGTAAAAAATCGATAGCCTGGTGCAAGGGGGACAAATGGGCAAATTCTTTGGAACACCGGACGGGGCAAAGGTCGGTCAGCTATTCGTCGACCGCCGTGAATTGCATGACGCGTTCGTTCACCGGCCCTTACAAGCGGGAATTAGCGGTACGAAATCAGACGGCGCCGATTCTGTCGTTGTTTCTGGTGGCTACGCCGATGACGACGACCACGGCGACTACATCATTTACACGGGTCACGGCGGCAAGGACCCGAATAGTAATCGACAGGTCAAAGACCAATCCATCGATGCTCCGGGGAATGCTGGACTAATCACCAGCTATGTAAATGCACTGCCCGTGCGTGTCATACGTGGCAAACACAAGGCATCACCTTTCGCCCCACCGGCCGGATATCTATACTCCGGTCTGTATCTGGTGACGCAATGGTGGCTCAAATCTGGTCGGGATGGTTACGAGGTCGTTCGTTTTAGGCTCGAGCGCATTGATGAGCAGCCCAGGTTGGAGCCGCAAAGCGCAAACGTCCCGGATCCAGAATTTTCGACGACCATCGTTTCACGCCGAATACGCGACTCGGCACTTGCGCGGGACGTGAAAAAATTGTACGACTTTCGCTGCCAAATTTGCGATACACAAGTGGTCACGTTTGATGGCAATGTTTACGCCGAAGGTGCTCACGTACGTCCCCTGGGGCGACCACATGTTGGTCACGACGCTTTAGAAAACATCCTGTGTCTCTGCCCCAATCACCACACTCAATTCGATTTCGGAGGGCTCGTGCTTTCCGATAATTTGGAGGCAGTAGAGACACAGAAAATGACGGTGATCTCAAATCTCTCATTTCGAAAGAATCATGTCGTAACCACTGAAAACGTCAGATATCACCGTGAGTTGTGGACTCCAGCGACCTATTCGGCGTCGGAGAAACTGGCTGTCAGCTAGCTATCAACGATAAGTCGATGCTGCCGCCTGCGGGAAACGAATATATGTGGCCAGCATTTAATGTGGGGCCAGGAAATCCTGAAACACCGCGGTGATGAAGGATGGCCCTGCTATAACCAAAATTGCCGTCAAAGAAACGATGCGGAGCAGCTTCCAGACGGTGCGCCTCACGCGCGCGGTTCGAAACTCGCCGTCGATCACAGCGAATTTCGCCATCAGACTCGGAGTCGGTCCCGATGTGAGCGCAGTCCAGGTCGCTGGCGCGTCGACTATCGCCGCGAGGTCGACCAGATCGGCTTCGATGAGAGAGACTGGCCGTTTCAGAAGCCAGCGCCGTAAGTCGTTTGCATCCATGACTCGCACTTCGTCGGGCTTCTTTTTGATCGTGATCTGCCCGGGGCCGACCAGCGCGATCACCGCCTGCGCTGGCGGGAGCTGCGGCATCCGCTCTCGAAGCATTTTGGTGACGCGAGTTGCCTCGAATTTGGAGTTGCGCAGGTAGGGCTGTTTGTGGCCGTCGACCATAATCGTCCGTTCGGCGATCCAGATTTTCTTGCCGCGGTGGTGCTTGGTGTTGATGGTGAAGATTCCGCCGGGGCCAAGTACCAGGTGGTCTATGTCGGCGCCGGCTTTGCCGATGGGGAGGGCGTGGAAGACTCGCCACTCGGGCGGGAGACGGCTGAGAATCCTGCCGACCTCGATCTCGCCCTGGGCGCCGCGATACCAGGCGACGCTGTCGGCGCCCAGCGGGGAGTATCCCCAAAATCGGGCGAAGCCAGAGCGTGGCGGCACGGCTTGCTGCAGGCGGAGCAGCTCTTCGATGACCGATTGGGCCGCGATCTGGTCGCTCATGCCCGGTGCCTGCGTTGCCATGCGTCCCCCGATGGTTTAGTGCCAATTTAGCGGGAACCGCTGGTAGCTCAGTCTCTGAATGACTTCTGCACGGCGAGCACACACTCCTCTGGCCTTCTTATTCTGCTACGCGAGAACCGCGGCGAGCTGCTGGTAGGCGTCCGCTTGATGGTTTACGCGCCGGATGCGCTCGGCCGGGTCCTTGTGCCAGAGTGCCTGGAGTCCTGGATGGTAGGTCGGGATGACGGTGAGATCTTTGGCAATATTCGGCGAGCGCCGAAGCACCCGGCGCCAGGATCTGCGGGCGTCCCCACCTTGCAGCAGCACGACCTGGATCGCTGGGGCCAGGCGGAGCATTTCGAGTACGGTGTCGACGCCGTCCTCCAGCTCGGCGGCTTTCGGGGCACGGTTGATGTACCAGGGGTAGGCGTTCCACGGCAAGATGTCATACGCACTCAGGCCGACGGACTCGAAGCGATCGCATTGCCGTTCGGCGGTGGGGTCGTCGTTCTCGATGCTGATGAATCCGCTACCGGTCTCTCTCTGCGTTGCCGGGCCCGGATCGCGCAGCACGGAGAGCACGCGAGCGTTGATGCCGCCGTGGATGGGTGCGACGTAGGGAACCCAGAGGTCGGGCGTGCGGATCGCGTCGACGTAGTCGTTAATCGGCTTGATGTGCGGATCGCAGCGATGTTGCCACTGGTCTGCGCGGTAATTCTTGTCTTGCATGCGTCGACTCATGGGATGAACGTACCCGAGTTGCCGCGGTTGTCGAGGTTCCCGGGCTGGACGTTTCTATATCGCGGGTTGCTAGCCCGCCGTCAGCAGACGAGCATCCCTTTGGCTGGCTAGTTTGCGATCGAATGTGTACAGCGGTTGATTCGACGTCATGTCTGCCGACGTCACGAGGTAGCAATCTTCGAATGACAATTTGGCATTCTGGACGTATAGCGTCAATGCTCGATCGAACAGCGAGGCTTTGGCGATGATCTGGGGCAGATAAATGAGACCCTGAATGGCCTCGCGCTGCTGCTCGCGAGTGAGTCCATACGCGCGCCCCAGCACGAACGCCGTCTCGACGAGTGCGATATCTGAGACGACAAAGGTGCCACCCGCCTGCAGCAGAGCCACAGCGGCGTCATGCTGTTCGGGCACATCATTGAGCAGCAATCGGAGAACGACATTTGCGTCCAGGGAGGCGCTCAATCTGCGCGCTCGTCGTCTCGATGTTCCTGATAGTAGGCGTCGACGTCGGTGATGGGCTCGATGATAGTCACGTAACTGGAGATGCGCGCGCTGAGCGCTTCGATGCCGGCGATCGGCGCGATGTTTATCGTGTTGTTAGCTTCGTCGATCGAGATTTCCAGTCGATCACCGCGCTCAAGTCGTAGGGCTTTGCGCACCGCTGCGGGAAGAGTTAGCTGTCCCTTGCTGCTCAGGGTGACGATGGCCTTCATGGCTTACATTTTAGACGGTGTAAGACTATGACGCCAGAGACTGCGGTCAATCGTGCAGCAGGGCCTGATGGGCTGACTAAAGCCGGTCGGTGATTCGTTGCGGCGGGATGACGCGTCGCTTACACACTCGCTGCGCCTTCGACTGCACCCTGGTCTCCAGTGGTCAAACTTGTGCGCCTTTCAGTGAAGGCCACACACGTCGGCGCGGTGCGCAATTCGCAAAACATAGACGATTTGCGCGTTTTCGTCGATCGCAACCAGAACGCGGTAGGCGATAAGCGGAGCAATTCGAGGATGGTTCTGTGCAGGAACTGCTTCCAGGCACTCGTGGATGTCGCCTCGACGAGTAGTTGCGAAGTGAGCCTGCGGTCGGGGAGGCGGTCACCGGAGGTTTGGTGACGCCACCGAAGGCATCCGCTGTATCAAAGCGTCGACGCGCACGGCGCAGGATGGCTGCGGGGCTGGGAGGCTTTGCTCAGGTTTGGCTGGGCACAATAGAAACCCCAGCCAAACCGAAGGGCCCCCAATGAGCAACCTCCAGCGCATTCTGAGCATGGCATCCAAGGCCCTTGATAAGAAGGGGCAGCCGTCCTCCGGCGGCTCAGGCAAGACCGATTGGCGCGAGATGGTGCGCACCGCAGCCGACAAGGTCACCGGAGACAGCAGGCCCCCGGCGAATAACGCGCAAAGAAGTGCCGCTCCCGTCTCAGCTGCGAAAGCGGCGCCGGCGGTGAGCGCGGACGACCGCGCGGCTATCGCCCGTTACGACTACCTGCTGCAGACCGCGCAGCCGCAGCAGCTCGAGCAGGTGCACCGCGATGCGTTCGCGCGGCTCACGCCGGCTCAACGCGACGAGGTCAATTCCCAGTTGCGCGCCGAGCTGCCCGCCAACGAATACCCGGCATCGACCAGCCCGGACGACCTGGCCCGGTCGGCCACCCGCGGCGAAGCCCAGAATCCCGGCTTCCTGAAGAAACTGTTCGCGAAGCCGTCCGGCCGAGGAGTCGGCGGCGCTCTGGCCGGAGCCGCTGTCGGGCTCGGGGCCGGCGGGCTGCTCGCTGCCGTCGCCGGTGGCGCGGTGCTCAGTACTGTGGCCGGGCCTCTGCTGGAACAGGCGGCCGGCTTCGGCGTCGATTTCGAGAACCTTGCCGGCGGTCTTGAGGGAGTCACCCAGGGCGTTGATTTCGAGAACCTTGCCGGCGGTGTCGAGGGAGTCACCCAGGGCGTCGCCGACGGCGCGGGCGAGTACGCGACCGGACTGGGCGAGCAGGTGAAAGATCTAGGATCGAACTTTGAGATCCCCGGTCTCTCGGCACTCGGCAACCTGTTTGGCCGCGACTAGGCCATACCGACAAAGCTGGCTGCCAGCCGGCACGCTGCCTGAACCTGGGGAGCCATCGGAACGATGGCTCCCGCGCTACGCTGGCATGTGCAACTTTCCCTATGGCTGGCCCTCGTGGGCGCCGGCGTGCTGATCAGCTTCACCCCGGGCGCTGGCGCGATCAACACCATGAACAACTCGCTGACCAGTGGGTTTCGCCGGTCGATCTGGGGAATTTTCGGGCAGCAGGCGGCGCTCGTCGTGCACGTGATTGTGGTGGCGCTCGGCGTCGGGGTGCTTGTCACCAGCTCACCCGTCCTGTTCAACGTCATTCGGTATGCCGGGGCCGCCTACCTGGTGTTTCTGGGCATCCGTTTAATTCTGCAGAAACCCGACCCGTCTCGAGACCTGGCTGCACCGCGAGCCAGGGAACTCGCGTGGTCGATGTTTCGCCGCGGCCTGTGGGTGAACCTGCTCAATCCCAAGGCTCTCGTGTTCTTTCTCGCGTTCATGCCGCAGTTCATCCAGCCGGAGCAGCCGCTGCTCCCCCAGTATTTGGTGCTGACCGTCACCGTGGTTCTTATCGACGTCCTGGTGATGTGGTTCTTCTTCGCGGTGGCGGCGCGGTCGTTTCAGCGGTTCACGAACACGGCCCGCGGGCAGCTGATTCTCAACCGCACGTTCGGCCTGCTGTTCGTGGCTGTCGCGCTGCTGCTGGCGCTGGTGCACTGAGGCTGCTCAGGGCGCGACCAGCGGGAGGTCGGGAAACGCGGTACGGTACCGGCGCGCGTCTCTCGTTACCAGGGTGAGCCGCTCAACGACGGCATGTGCACCGATGAAAAAATCCGGGAGGGTCGTGGTGCGGGTGCCGCCGCGGCTGCGATACGCCTGATGCGCCCGAGCCGCAAGAAAACCGGCGGGCCAGGGCAACGGGGCGCGGCGAAAAGTTTTCGGGGGCAGCGCGGCGTCTTGCGCGGCAATCGATGCAAAGGCCAGCGACACGTCCGCGTAAACGATCGGATTGATCCAGACCTCTCCCGAGCGAGCGGCCTCGGCGAGCGCGGCTTCTGACCACGTCGACCAGAGAGGATCTTGAGTGATGATACCGAGCAGAACGTTTGAATCGATCAGGAATCCGCGCGACTCAGTCATCTTCATAGGCGCGGGTAAGTTGCATGATCTCGTCAGTGGTCAGGGACTTCTGGGCGGACCCCCTCAGCCCGGCCAGCATCAGATCGGCTCGATCGTGCTTCGAGGCAGAGGCCAGCGGGGTGAGCACGACCATTCCGTCGCGTTCGGTGAACTCGACGTCGGTCTGGGGCATGAGTCCGTAGCGCTCACGCACCCATTGTGGAATCGTCACCTGGCCTTTCGAAGTGATTCGCATGCCTCGAGTGCAGTTCTTACTGGTCATGGTAATACTTACGATTCGAGCCCAGCGGCATCCGTTTTTGGGAAGCGCGGCGCGACCGACAGCTGCCCACGCTGCTACGTGCTGCTCGCGCGACCGGCAGGCCACACGCGCGAGCCGCTTTTGGGCGCGCGCCAGCTCGAGCGGGAGGCGTGTCCAGCGCGACCTCACCCGCATCGAGGGGTTTCTACGCTCAGTGATTCTGCCGCAGCTCGCCGATCCGCTCACTTTCGACGTGGTGCTCCCGCTGGTGCAACGGCTGACCGGCGCGAATCGCGCCAGAGCGGATGCAGCGCTGGCCCGGTGGGCGCACGACGGCGACCCCTGGCTGAACCGGGCCGCCGGCATCGTGAACGAGCGGATCGCGAGCAAATAGGGAGCGGGGGCATCCGCTTAGGGGAGTTGCGCGGCCGGAAGCTGCCGGCGCGGCCACCGGCTGCTCGCGCTGCTGGCACGCCACGCGCTCCAGCAGGGTCGGCGCGCGCGGGCAGCGGCATCCGTTGGCAGCACGCGACGCCGGGTCGCACCTCGCGCGTAGGCTGCGGGTATGCGCGCAATCATCGTGAACTCCCCCGGCGGGCCGGATGCCCTGACCCTTTCGACCGTGCCCGACCTCGAAATCGGGTCCCACGACATTCGAATCGAGGTAGCCGCGGCGGGTGTGAACCGAGCGGATGTCTCGCAGCGGCAGGGCCGTTACCCTTCGCCCGCCGGCGCACCGCAGTGGCCGGGGCTCGAAGTCTCCGGCGTGGTCACCGAAATCGGCGACGACGTGACCCGTTTCGGCGTCGGAGACCGGGTCTGCGCCCTGCTTCCCGGTGGCGGGTATGCCACCGAAGCCGTGGTGCACGAAGGCCTGGCGCTGCTGGTGCCGCTGTCGATGGACCTCATCGATGCCGCCGGCCTGGTCGAAGCCCTCGCCACGGTGTGGTCGAACGTGTTCATGAGCGGCGAGCTCGCTCCCGGTGAGACCCTGCTCGTGCACGGCGGCGGCAGCGGAATCGGCACGACCGCCATCCAACTCGCCCGACTGATGGACGCCCGCGTAGCCGTGACGGCCGGGTCGGCCGAGAAACTCGCCGTCTGCGAGACCCTCGGGGCCGAGGTGCTCATCAACTACCGCGAGCAGGACTTCGTGGCCGAGATCAAGGCCGCCACCGACGGGCGCGGCGCCGACGTGATCCTCGACATCATGGGCGGCTCCTATGCGGCACGCAACATCGAGGCCATCGCGGTCAACGGGCGCATCATGGTGATCGCCAACCAGAGCGGCGAACCGGCCACCTTCGACCCGTTCCGGCTCATGCAGAAACGGGCCCGGTACTGGGCGACCACCCTGCGCGCGCGCTCGCTGGCCGAGAGAATCGCCATCATACGTTCGCTCGAATCAATGGTCTGGCCCTTCGTTGCGTCGGGCGAGTTTCGCCCGGTGATCGACGGCCGATTCTCGTTTGCGACCGCAGCGGATGCGCACCGGCGGCTGGAATCATCCGCTCACGTCGGCAAAATCGTGCTCGTGCCCTGACCCGCTCGGGGCGTCAGGGTGATTGTTGCCACCGTCTCCACGAGCGGATGCCGGTGGTCGCCGGCATGGACGACTCCCTTCTCCCACCGAATCGTGAGCCCGGCCGGGGTGTCGTCGAGGCTCGCCAGACAGTTGTCGAACCAGGGCCCCTTGATGCCCGCCCAGCGGAACGGCGGCGACGCGACTCCAGCGGACCGGGCCAGCCGGGCGCTCAGTCGCGTGGCGATGCCATAGGCGAGTACGGCGGAGAACGATCGCATGGCAATGGGGAGCGGATTGCGGATCGGCGAGCAGACGGCCTGCACGATGCGGCTCCCCGAGGTTCGCTCGACCTCGGAGACTGTGGAGTAGTGCACGTCACCTGACAGGAACGTCACCGTAGCGGGCGCCGTTCCGCGTTGGCCGTCGGCCACCTCGGTGACCATCCGCGCCACCTCGCGGAAGCTGCGCTGGAAGGCACCCCAATGCTCCAGGTCGACCAGCTGACGCAGCCGTTCGCCGACCCGCGCGGCCGACCGACCCCAGGCCCCTTCGGAAATGGCTTCGTCCCAGGATTCCAGATGGTGGAGGCCGGGCGGAAGCAGAAAGGGCAGCGAGGTGCCGATCAAAAGGTGCCGAAAGCCGCCTCGCATCCGCTCATTCAGCCAGCCGATCTCGTCGTCGTCTAATAATGCCCGCCGGGCCGGGTCGAGTTCGCGGGCTGCGCGGGAGTCGACCACGATCAGTCGAACATCGCTGATGTCTCGGCAATAACTCCATCGGTAGCTCGTGGGCTGCTGGTCACACCGTTCGGCAAATGCGTCGAGCGCGACGCTCAGGTCGAGTTCATCCGGGCCATCGTGGGCAGCGATCAGGCGCCAGATGTCATCGCCGGCTCGTTCGGCGGGTGACATGTTGCCGAGATGCTGGTACACCCAGTAGGAGGCCAACCCCGCCACAATGCGCCCCCGCCACCACGTCGTCGCCTCCATCTTGCGCTTCCAGCTCAGCGAGGTATTCCAGTCGTCGCGAATGTCATGGTCATCGAAAATCATCGCGGTCGGCACGGTCGACAGCAGCCAGCGGTTCGCGTCGTCTGACCAGGCCAGGCGGTAGAGGTGTGCGTATTCTTCGTAGTCGGCCAGTTCCTTGCCGGGCGGCTCGCTGATGTCACGCCGAGCCCGAATGAACTCCTGCATCTTCTCCGTGGTCAGGTCGGCGTAGACCTGGTCGCCGAGAAAGAGGATCAAATCCGGCCGCGGCACGTCATTGTTCGGCGAGGCCAGGCGAAGAGCGCAGGCTCGCAGGGCGTCGACGCCGTGCGTACGGTTGCCCTCTTCGTCATGGGGAACGCTGGTGCGGCAGGAACCAAACGACAGGCGAAGCGGATGCTCGCTTCCCAGCGTCGCGATGACGGACGCCGGAAACGAGGACTCCGAATCGGGCCACGCCGAGGTACCGTCGATCTCCACAGTGTACGGCAGGGTCGAATCGGGTTGCAGGCCGTCCACGTGCACGAGGGCGTAGTGGTGGCCGTGTACGGCGAAGGTGCGCGCCGCAAAGGATCGACCAGCGGCCCGCACCACGACCTCACCGGCATCCCGCATCTCGAACCAGATGCTCGCCGAGACATGGTCGACGTACCGCATCATCGGGCCGAGAATCACGCGCGAACTCGTCATGAGTCAGTTGTACCGCTCCAACTCCGCGATGGCTACACTCGAACGCAGGCTCCCCCCGATGTGGTGTCGGGACATCTTGGCCAGGGTCGCTTAAACTCCAGATAACCTCAACGGGATAGTCGAACCAGCTTCGTCACGTAGGGCCGCAGATCCGCCATGGGCGGGCTTGGCGGTGATGGGCCATTCCCATCCGAGCTGAAAGACGATCCACCGTGATTTCTCGTTCTGAGCTACACCTGTCTGAAAAATCACGGCGGCGCGGTCTTTTCGGTTCACTGGCTGCGGCGCTGGCCATTGGTCTTGGTGCGGCGAGCAGTCTCGTGCTCGCCGCCCCCGCCGCGGCCGTGGGCAACAATCCGATGCCGAATTGCGTACTCACCGGTGATGAAGCGCGATGCAGCTTCACCTATTACAGCACCGGGGCTGAACAAACCTTTACCGTGCCCGACGGGATCACGTCGCTGGATATCACGCTGGTTGGTGGCTCGGGTGGCTCCTGGCCTTCCTATCCAGGAGGCGCCGGAGCGTCAGTGACGCAGAGCATTGCGGTAACACCGGGCCAGTCCCTCTATGTCCTCGTCGCTGGAAACGGTCAAAACGGCTCGTACGATGGCGGCGGGGCCGGCGGTTACAACGGCGGCGGCTGGGGCGGCGGCTCTCCGTATTCAACGTGGGTCGGCGCGGGCGGCGGCGGCGGCTCTGACATTCGAACGGTCCCTCAATCCGGCTCAGATTCGCTTTCATTGAGAACCTCACCAGCGTGGCGGCCTATTCAACGACCGAACCGACCGACGAGTTTCTCGATAACACCATCCGTTTTACCGTCGCCGGCAGCACTATCGTCACCGCTGGCTACGGCGGATTCAGCACGAACACGACCATGACGATCGTCCCGGCCGACCTCACAGCGATCATCATCTCCCCCGACGCAACGACCGTCACGGCGGGAACCCCCCAGGGGTTCGACCGCTACGGCAATACCCGAGGTGATTTCACCGGTGCGACGGCGTGGAGCAGCACCGAACCGGCCGATGAGTTCACCGCGAACTCGGTGCGCTTCACCACGGCCGGAACGAGCACGGTGACGGCGTCCGCCGGCGGATTCACAGCGGATGCGACGCTCACCGTCGTGCCGGCGCCGCTGGCTGTGCTGGTAATCGAGCCGGCAGCATCCGCTCTGACAGCGGGCGATGCCGTAGCGTTCACGACCAGCGGATTTGACAGCTTCGGGAACAGCCGCGGCGATGTCACCGACCTGAGCACCTTTTCGAGCTCACAGCCCGCGGATGAGATCCGAGAGAACGTCGTCGGGTTCACGACGTCGGGCACCAGCCGCATCACGGCTCGCATCGGCGAGATCGAGGCTCAGGCAACGCTGGTCGTGACCCCCGGTCCCCTGGCATCGGTCACGGTCACGCCCGGCTCGGACACGACCGACGTGGGAATAGCCCAAACCTTCTCCTCGGAGGGTTTCGACACCTTCGGAAACTCCCGCGGCGATCTGACCGCTGACGCCATTCTCACCAGCCTCGACGACACCGACGTCATCACGGCGAACAGCATCCTGTTCGTCGTCTCCGGCCGCAATACCGTCACCGCAACCGTGGACGGCATCGCCGGCACGTTTCCCCTGACGGTGATCGCCGGAGAGGCCATCAGGATCACCCTGAATGCCAACGCCACGACCGTGCGCCAGGGCGATTCACTGACCTTCTTCGTCACCGGCGTCGATCAGTACGGCAACAATCTGGGCGACCTCAGCGGCCTCATCACTCTCACGAACAACTGGTCAGAGGACATCATCAGCGGAGCCACGGTGACCTTTCCGCACGCCTCGCCGCACATCATCACGGCAACCTTGAATGGTGTGAGTATTTCCGTGAATATCGAAGTCATCCCGACACCGCTCGCGAGCGCGATCCTGGCCATCACGGGCGCAGACAGTGCGCTGCCACTGACCGGGGCGCTCTTGACCCTGCTGCTGGGCGTGACCGCGGTCATCGCACGGGCTCGCCGCCGGCAGGAGGCCTGATTGGCCGAACGCCGCTGCCAGCCTAGACTCGGCGCATGCCCCGCGTCGTCGTCGTTCTGCCGCTCACACCGCTTCAGACGGGCGACCGCTTCGCCGTAGAACACTGGCCGTTGCACATCACCGTGCTCGCCCCCTTCGAAACGGATGCCGCGCCCGCCGAGATCGTACACGTCACCGCTGTCGCCCTGGCCGGGGTTCTAGCCTTCACGGTGGTCGCCGGGCCGGACGAGCTGTTCGGCCGTCACCACGACATTCCGGTGACCCTCATCGACGACGACGCGGTGTTGACGAGGCTGCACGACCGGCTGGTCGAGGCACTGCGGTCGCTCGCCACTTCTTCAAACGAGGCGGCCTTCGCCGGATCGAACTTTCGGGCGCACGTGACCGTGAAGTCGCAGGGGCGCGTGAACACGGGCGACGAACTCAGACTCAGCCAGATCGCGCTCGTGGACATGGCGCCGCGGGCCGCGACCAGCGGACGCACGGTGCTCGCGACGCTCGACCTGGTTCCGACCAGATAATGCGTGGCTCGCCGCTGCCCCGGCGGCGAGTACGCTCGAAACGTGTTGTCCCGCGATCTGATTCGTCTCTACCCCGAGCTTTACCACGTGGCCGCCGACGAAAGCTGGCCCGCCATCGAACGGCACGGGCTGCTCAGTCCAGCTGCGCTCGTGACCCGCTGGGGCGTCAAGCAGGGAGCCCCGCAAGCCGCCATTCTCGGCAAACGCCGCGGTGAGTCACGCGTGCTGGAGCATGCGGAATTCGGCACCGCGGTCATCCGTCATCAGAAAGCCATTCATGAGCCCTCGCTCGAGGACGCCCTCGAAGACATGACGCTCGCCGAATGGTACGCGGCTCTCAACGACCGCGTCTTCTTTCACCTGCAGCCGCGACTGCTGCGTGACCTGCTGAACGCCCGTTCCTATCGGGATGACGCCCACACCGTGATCACCCTGAACACCAGGAGCCTGGTCGCCGCCCACGAAGACGAGATCGAACTGAGCGCCATCAATTCCGGCTTCGCGCAGCGACACAGCAAAGAACCGCGCGGGCGGGACACCTTCGAGTCGATCGAGGATTACCGGCACCCCACCCGGTCGCACGCGGTGACCAAGGGGCAGGATATCGCCGAACTCGCCATCCCCCGCGGGGTGCGCGACCTGCGCAACCACGTCGTGCGCGTCGAACGGATGCGTGAGGGCACGGTTCTCGAACGCCTCGCCTAACGACCCGCTCAGCCGGCGGCGAGGTACTCGACGGCGGTGACGATGAGGAGCGAGGTCGCCAGAGCGAGCACGGTGGCAGCCGCAGCGGCGGCGAGAACGGTGAACGTCGTGCGCCGGGTGCGGGCAGCAGCGACCTGCTGTTCGAGCGCAGTGAACCGGGCGTGCAGGTGCGCCGGCGCGAGCGGCTGTCCGGCCGCACGCCAGGTTGCGGGGTCGTCGACGAGCGCGATGAGCGCGGCCTGTTGCTCGGCGTTGAACACCTGCGGGCGTCCGACGAGCCACCGGCGCAGGCGCGGCGAGTCGATGACGGTCACGATATCGGGTTTGCGGGCGAGCAGAATCTTGTGCGGGTTGACCAGCACGATCACGGGCTGGACCACGGTCGACGCCGGCATGGCTGCGGCGAGCAGCGCGGTGATCTGGGCCGATTCGAACCGGGCGTCGCGCAGGTACGGCATGGCGTGTTCGCCGATCGGAATCGAACGCAGCGACCCGGTCAGGTCGCGATCCCAGTGGGTCTTCGAGTTGATCGAAAAAATTCCGCCCGGCCCGACGACGAGGTGATCAACCCAGAACGCCGTGTTGCGAATGGGCAGGGAATGATAGACGGTGTAGCCCTCGGGCAGCCGTCCGAGAATGTCTCCGACAACCATCTCGGCCTGGGCGGCGCGCAACCAGCTCAGCTCGTTCGCATCGAGCGGCGAGGCGCCCAGGGTGCGGGCGAGCCGGGAGCGCTGCGGCCGGTCGCCGTGCTGGCGGAGGAGTTCTTCGACGACGGACTGGCCGGCGAACCGACCGGGAGCGATCGGCGAGACCTGCGCGACCGTGGGTGCTGGCTCGCTGTCACGGGACGGTACTCCTGCGCCGAGAATTGTTATAGCCACGTTCACTTGCCTCACCACGGGGTCACACCCCGTACTATCGTGGCACCGACACCTGCCGATTCCGTGTTAACAATCGGCCGTGTCGCAGCGTTGGTTAGCAATTCCTAAGTAATGCTCATTCCGGTCTGGAACGACGTGCGAGGCTGGCGCGGAGCATCCGCTGTCAATATAGGGGTGCGACCCCCAACACTGCCTCCCCCACTAAGTAGGGCAACGTCGGCTAGCCTGAAAGTCACCCCACCGATTGGATTCGCTCGTGAAGCACCTGACTTTCAACGTTTGCGCGATCGCTGGACTCGGTTTCAGTGGCCTGGCCGTGCTTCTGTTGCTGGCCAACCTGCTCTCGGGCAACCAGTTCGTCGACGTGATCCTGCCGGCGGCCGTGGTCTCGCTCGTGGTCGGCGGCGCCTTCTCGGTGCGTGCACGCCTACTCTCCGCCAAGGGGCGCGGGCCCGCCAAGCGCTAGCGGCCGGTGCCCAGATCGGGACGCGGCACGATCGACGGGCGAATCCCCCAGGTCAGCGGGTTGTCGATCACGGCGGCGAGATCCATGCGTTCGATCGGGCGCAACGCCTGCGGGCGCGCTGCCAGCCAGTCACCGAGCATGGCTGCGCCGAGCACCGGAACGGGCGGCGCCTTGCCCGAACTCATCCGACCGGTCACCCACAGGGCGCGGGTACCGAGAACGACGAACGCCGGCTGCACCGCGGTGCGCAGCGGCAGCCGCCCGCGCAGCAACGTGGTCAGGCGGTGCGCGGCGGCTTCGGCGACAGCGAGATCCGGGGAGCGCTGCCCGGCGACGAGCACCGTGTGGCGACGCACCCAGGCAATCTGGCCGTCATAGAGCTGGGCATGCAGCGCAAAGACGCCGCCCGGGCCCACCAGCAGTCGGGCCGCGCTCGCTCCGTCACCGCCCAGCGAGGTGAAGGCGGCCCAGTGTTCCGGCAGTGTCGCGAGCAGCGTGTCAATGGCGGCCTCACTGCGCGCACGGGCCAGCGCCAGGTCGGTCGGCGTAGCGGCAGGGCGCGACGCACGGCTGAGCAGCCAGGCAGGGCCAGTCGAAGATCGAGGCGCTCCGGTGCGAGTCGATTCGGGCAATTCCGGGGGCGTCGCCAGACGCCGCCGCGTGGAGAGTATGTGAGTCATGAGTGCTCCTCGCCGGGTTCTATATCTTGCCAGTGCCGCCCTCACCGCAAGACCCCCAGAATGGGTGACTTTTCACCAAGCTGATGCCGCCCACTCGCTGCCTCAGGCGGGGGCCAGGGGCAGGGTCAGGGCGAACCGGGCACCGCGCGGCTCGGCTGCCACAGCGCCGCCGACCGGAGAAACCGGATCGCGGCACTCGAGGGTGCCACCGTGGGTTCGGGCGAGAGCGCGGGCAATCGACAGACCCAGGCCGGAACCGCCGCGATTGCTGGCCCGCGACGGGTCGAGGCGCACGAACCGTTCGAAGATACGCTCCCGGTCGACCTCGGGGACACCTCCTCCGGAATCGGTCACCTCGAGTTGTGCGGCGCCGTTGACAACGACCAGGCTCGTGCGGATGCTCGCGCCCACCTCGGTGGCGTTGCGCGCGTTCCCGAGCAGGTTCGTCACGATCTGGGCCAACCTCTGCGCGTCGCCGCTCACCCACACGTCGGGTGCGACCGTCACCTCGAACTCGCGGCTGGCCCCGAGCAGACGCTGCTCGGCGACGACACCGCGGGTGAGTGCTGAGAGGTCGACCGGTGCGAACGCCGCGCCCGGGTCGCCCTGGTCGAGCCTCGTTATCAGCAGCAGGTCGTCGACCAGCCGGGCGGCCCGTTGCGTCTGCTGGATCATGCCGACCGTGAGGCTCTCCCGCTCGGCGCGGGGCGGATTGTCGCGCAGCAGGGTTTCCGCGCTCGCCTGCAGGCCGGCGACGGGGGTGCGCAGCTCGCGGGAGACGTCGGCGAGGAGCTGGCGCATCCGCTCCTCGGCAGCGGCCGCGACCTGGGCTGCGTCGCGGGCCGTGGTCTCGGCGGCTTGCGCCTCGGCGGCGGTCTGGGTGACCGAGACTCGGTCGCCGCTCTGCGAGACGACGGCGCCCGGCACGGTCTCGGCATGGGGCGGGGCGCCCGGGCCACGGTCGCCAACACGGCCGCCATCCGGATCGCCGCCGGGAGTGGGATCGGCCCGGCCATAAACCGTGTCGCCGCCGACCGAGTACGTCACGGTGACGCCGTCGCCGGTCAGTCGGTTCGCCAGGCTCTGCGCTTCGAGGCCCTCTTCGGCCAGAATCTGCGCGTAGCCGGCCCGGTCGATCAGTCGCTGCTGCAGGTCGGCGCGCAACTGTTCGCCGAGCACGAGGTTGACCAGAATTCCGACCGTCACCAGCACGATGGTGAGCATCGCCAGGACGGCGGCGACGACTCGCACTCGCAGAGAGGTGGTGCGCATGGGCGTACTTTCGCAGAAGCGGATAAACGGATGCCGCGTTCGCGACGAGCACCGGCATCCGCTGTCGCGGGGCAGCGCCGAGTCGGGTCAGCCGGTGAGGCGGTAGCCGATCCCCCGCACGGTGTGGATGAGACGGGGACCGTTGGCGTCGAGTTTGCGGCGGAGCGTGCTCACGTAGGCCTCGACCAGGTTGGGGCCAAACTGAACGTTTGCTATGCGCCGGCTGACTGTTTATCGGCCCCGGGCAAGATTCAGTTCGTCTTCAGATTCGCCCCCAAGGCTGAAAAAAGAGCAACCGGCTTGACCCCCACTTTTGTCACTGCGTCAGGAGACACCATGACCCGCACCAACGATTCCCAGCCCACCGACCCGACCGAGGCACTCGACTCTCAGTCGGCCCTGCCCTACGACGCGCAGGCCACCGTGCCCTACGACTCCAACGCGACCGTCCCGTTCAACGACGCACCTTTGAACAACGCACCCCTGAACGCCGCGGCTGCCGGTTATGCCACTCCGGACGCTCCATTCGACCCCGCCACGCCGAAGAAGCGCGCCTGGTACCGCAAGCCGGTCGTCTTCGGCAGCGTCGCGGCCGCTGCGCTCCTTCTCGGAGGCGCCGGGATCGGCTTCGGAATTGGTGCCAACGTCGGTTCGAACGCCGAATTGGCGTCGAACAATTCCAGCATCTCCGACGGACCCGGCGACGCGCACGACGATTCGGCCCCCAGGGCTGGTCACTCGCTCGGTGAAGGCGGCCCCGGTGAAGGCGGCCCGCGAGGAACGGATGACGGCACCCTTCCGGTCGCACCGATCACCCCCACGGATACACCGACTGGCGCGCCGGCGGTCCCGAACTCCTAGCCCCTGACCAGCCGCTCTGCTCCTGCGAATCCCAAGGGCCGAGCGGCTGTGCTGTGCCCGCGTCTCGCGCTACAACACGCTCACGAGACGGGGCAAGGTCAGAAGAAGTTCCAGCGCCGCCACGCTGGTGAGCACCATTCCCAGCGGCAACCACAACCGGCGGGTGCGACGGGCACGAGCCACTTCGGCTTCGAGCACACCGAATCGCTGCAGAATCTCGGCCGGCTCGAGCGCGGCGAGGGCCTGCCAGAGCACCGGATTCTCCACGAACCCGGCAATTTCCAGCCGGTCGAGGGGCGCCAGCACCGGAGGCAGCCCCTGAAGCCACACGCACAGGTTGGCCGCCTCGATGATTTTCACCCGCGACGGCGGCGCCTTCACGGTGACGCTCTTGGTATCGACGAGCACGACGACACCGTGCACTGAAGCGGCGCGCGGCATCCGTTGGGCGAAAAGAGTGGTGAGGCAGACGGCTTCGTATTCCGCTTCCCTTATATAGGGAATCTTGCGGGCACCGACCAGAACGCTGCGCCCGGCGACCTGCACGGCTTTGCGGGCCTGCCGGTCGGAATGGAGCGCGAACACGCCGCCCGGGCCGATCACGAGATGGTCGACGTCGGCGCCACTGTCGCCGACCGGGAGGGAATGAAAGACGATCCATTCCCGCGGCAGTTCGGCCAGAGCCAGCCCCACCGCGATTTCGGCGCGGGCGGCGTCGAAGCACCGAACGGCGTCGGCGCCGAGCGGGGAGCGACCGATCAGGCGTTCCAGCGGATTACGAGGCGCGACCAAGCGCTGCTCCAGCAGGAGCACTTCTATGATCGACTGCGCAGGGCAACGCTGTCGCATGATCGGAGCATCGATGGTCACGGTTCTCCTGTTCGGGTGTTTGAATATATCCGTCCCGAGGATGACCGCAAGAGCCCCCATTTGGGGCACTTGCGCGTGGGGGCCGATCGGCGCGCCGGTGAATTGGCTGTGGCTTGCGAGCGCACGTTAGGGGGCGTATATACCTTCGCTTAGGCTGAGTCAGCAACTTAGGCCGGCCGTTTGGTCCCCTGCGCCTGGGGGCTCCAACGTAAAGGCACCTGCACCATGAACAAGAAGAATATTCTCATCGCCACGGCCGTAGGAGTCGTACTCGTCTTGGGCGGCGCGGGCGTCGCCCTGGCCGTCAGTGACATGGGCGACAACGACGGCCCGCTCTCCGGCGAGACCCTCGACCGTGCGAGCAACGCCGCCCTCGCCGAAGTCGGTCCGGGCACCGTGACGAGCGCCGAGCGCAACGATGACGGCGGCAGCGCCTACGACCTCGAGGTGCGTCTCGACGATGGAACCACGGTCGACGTTGAGCTCAACGATTCCTTCGACGTGGTCTGGGTCGGCGACTACGACAGCGACAACAACTCATTGAACAGCTCAGCAGCGCCGAGCGCCAGCGCCACCGCCACCACCACCGCCACCGACCTGGCCGCCAGCGAGCGAGCCAGTGCCGAAGCCGCCGCCCTCGCCGCGATCGGCAGCGGACGCGTCACCGACTTCGACCGGGACGACGACTGGGATCACCTCTACGAGGTTGAGGTCACCCTCGACGACGGCAGCGATAGCGACGTCGACCTCGACGCCAATTTCGTCGTCGTGAGCATTGACGACGTGCAGCAGTAAGTCTGTTTCGGTGAAGCGCTGGGCGAATTCGCTCAGCGCTTCAGCGACGTCAGCGTTCGACCAGAATGCCGTCTTCATCGCAGTACACGGTGCGTCCGGGAGTGAAGACCACGCCGGCGAACTCGACGACAGCATCCGCTACCCCTGAGCCGGTCTTGGAACTCTTGCGAGGGTTACTGCCGAGGGCTTTCACCCCGAGGTCGAGGGCGCCGATCGCGACCCGGTCGCGCACGGCGCCGTTGATGATCGCGCCGGACCAGCCGTTCGCGACGGCGAGGTCGGCGATCATGTCGCCCATCAGCGCCGAGTTGAGGGAGCCGCCACCGTCGATGACGAGTACGGCGCCGTCACCGGGTGTGGACAGGATCGACTTGAGCAGGGCGTTGTCTTCGAAGCAGACGACCGTGCGGATCGGGCCGCTGAAGCGGGCTCGCCCACCGATCGTCTGAAACTGCAGGGGTACGGATTGCAGCTCGTCGCCACGCTCGTCGTACAAATCGGCGGTCAACACGGTCATTGTTCCTCCAGGGTTTCGTTGCTTCCAGAGTAGGCCCCGCGCCAGCTAGAAACGGATGCTGGTGCTGCTGGCGGTGACGCTGGCCAACACGTCGGGCAGCACCGCCACGCCGATGCCGGGGCCGGTCGGTACTCGTAGATGCCCGTTCTCAAGCTCAAACGGTGCGGTAAGATCCTGCGCGAAGTACCGGTTGGAGGCCGACGTGTCGCCCGGCAGTACGAAGTTCGGCAGGGCGGCGAGGGCCACATTGGCCGCGCGGCCGATGCCGGTTTCGAGCATTCCGCCGCACCACACGGGCACGCCGTGGGCCGCCGCGACATCGTGGATACGGCGCGCCTCAAGGTAGCCGCCGACTCGAGCCGGCTTGACGTTGATGATGCTGCAGGCGCCGAGGGTGATCGCTGTGGCGGCGTCGCGAGCCGATTCGATCGACTCGTCGAGGCAGATCGGCGTCGTGATGAGTTTGGCCAGGTTGGCGTGACCGAGCATGTCGTTTTCCTTCATCGGCTGTTCCATCAGCAGCAGGTCGAAGGGGTCGAGCAGGGCGAGGTGGCGGGCATCGGCGAGGGTGTACGCGGTGTTGGCGTCGACCTGCAGCAGCATGTCGGGGCCGAATTTTTCGCGCACGGCTCGCACCGGTTCCAGGTCCCAGCCCGGTTCGATCTTCAGTTTGATCCGCAGGTACCCCTCGGCGAGATAGCCGGCGACGGCGTCGAGCAGTTCCGGGATCGAGTCCATGATGCCGACCGAGACCCCGGCCGGCACGGTGTCGCGCACCGCGCCGAGGTGACTGCCGAACGAGACGCCGGTTGTCTTCAGCTGTGCGTCGAGGATGGCGGTTTCGAGCACGGCCTTGCTCATCATGTGCCCCTTGACCGGTTCGAGCGCGGTGGCCACGAGTTCGGCACTGAGCCGGTTGCCGAGCGCCTGCAGCCGGGGCACGAGGTGGTCGCGAATGACCAGGTCGCTCGCGTCCAGAAATTCACTGCTGTAGAGCGGATGCGGGTCGGCGGCGCACTCGGCCCAGCCCTCGGCATCCGCTGTGATGACGCGCAGGACGGTGACTTCCCGCTCGGTGGAGGTGCCGAAGGACGTGCGGAACGGCCGCACCAACGGCAGGTGCACGCGACGCAGTTCGATGGTCTCGATTTTCATTCTGTTCCTCCTGGTGCGAGTCGGTACCAGCCGTCACGGCTGACCCCGCGGGCTATATGCCCGGAAGCGAATACATCGGTAAAAATAGAGCGGATGCTGCTCCGCCACTCGGCGGCGACCTGCGGGCTCTGCGCGCGCAGCGCCACAATATCGTTGGGAACCCGGCACCACAGGGCTCCGTGCGCGTTCACCAGAACGGGGTCGCCGTCGGGGCCTTCTTTGAGCACATCGCTGCGGCTGAAGGACGGGTGGTCGACCGGGATCGGACGGTCTTCGCTGCAGGCCGCGGTCTCCGCACTCGTGAGCGGCCAGACGGCGACCAGACGATCGCTCTCGTCGTTGGCGTTCATGTCGCCCTGCATCGGTCCGTAGAAATCAACGGCGTACTCGCTCGCGTCGGCGCCGAGTTTGCTGAGATTGAATCGGGCGTTGCGGCTCACCAGGGGGTCGAAGGTCCAGGTCATCTCGGTGAGGTCACGCGCCAGGCCCCAGGCCCGCTGGTGCTGCTTGAGAGCGAAGCCCACACCCCGGTCGCTGATGCCCGACGCAACGCCGGCGATGAGGGAGTACATCGACTGGGACTGCGGGGTTACGATCGCCGCGGCAGCGCCGATGATTCTGCCGGTCTGGTCGCGCGCCGCGGTCACATTACAGCCCGCATGACTGATGCTGCGCAGGAGCTCGGACGGAATGGCACTCTCGCCGGGCGGCAGCAGCCAAATCCGGTTGAACAGGGCTTCGATTTCTAGGAAACCGGCAAGGCTGCCCTCGTCGCTCACCCGCACGCCAGCCGAATGGGCCGCGACCAGGGCCGCGGTTTCGGCCTGTTGGGTGAGGGCGGCGCGTTCTGTCGGCAACATCTGACCAGTGTGGCAGTCTCAGCCGCTACCGGACTGCCCGAGTCCATCTGAGAACGGCGCTTGCTGCCCGAATACGTCTACGCAGAGAATTCCCAATATATCTGAGTATCCCTCGACTTGCCGGGCTGAGCTTGGTACACTTGTTCTATGAGCCAGCGCGGCGACACCCCCCAGCCGGGCCTCGTCGATCCGTTCTTCGCGGCCCACGGCTACCGGCCGTCCACCCCCGAGGAGCGCGCTGAATTTGATGCGTTCTGGGCGCAGTACCAGGCTGATTGGCGGGTCGAGATCGCCGAAGGCCTCGGGCAATTCGCTCCGTACGACGGCCTCGAAGACGTCGATACCGAGCTCGTCAGCACGGACCCCTTCAGCACGGGCCCCTTCGTCGCGGCTCCTGTCGGCCGGGCGTCCTACCGCCGTGAGATGCCTGACGGTCCGCCTGTGCCGGCCGGTCTGGACCTGACCGAGGTGTTTGCCGCGGTGCCGCTCGAGCATCGGTTCGATGACGACCTGCGTGAGGAGTTCCTCTACGCCGAGTATCTCCGCACCGAGCACGACATTGAGGATGAACCGGGCGAGGCGCTGCCGGCCGACAGCCCGGCCGACGGTTTGAGTCCGTTCCAGCGGCACCAAGCGCAGTTCGTCGACCGGGTGCGCTACTTCGAGAAGGTGATCGCCTGGGCGCAGGCGAGCAAGGCGGAGGTCCTTACCGACGCCTGGGACTACACCACCAACACCGCCGAAACCGGCCGGCCCCTGGCCGGGCCCGGGCACGAGCACGACTGGGACGCGACCTTCGCCGCCCAACAAGGCCTCGTCGCCGAGATGGCCTGCGCACTCCGCATCCCCAACGGCACCGCCTCCGGCCTCCTCCGGGACAGCCGCGTGCTGGTGCACTCCCGCACCCAGACCCTCGATGCCCTCCGCACCGGGCAGATCTCCCTGCGGCATGTGCGCCAGATGCTCGACCAGCTGGGCTCCGTCCCGCAGCCCGCCCGCACCGAACTCGAGGCGGTGCTGCTGCCGCACGCCAAACGCCTCACGCCGACGCAGTTCGACGGTAAGGCCCGCAAATTGCGGGAACGGTTCCACCCTGACAGCATCACCGTGCGCCGGGCGAAATGCCTCGCCGACCGCCGGGTGCAGTTCTTCCCCGACAAAGACGGCATGGCCACGCTCTGGCTCCGCGCCGCCGGTGACGACCTCCAGGCCGTGTACACCCGCATCACCGATGCCGCGATCAGCCTGCAAGGCCCGGGCGAATCCCGCACCCTGAGTGAACTCCGCGCCGACGTCGCTGTCGACCTGCTGCAGCAGGGCGTCACCGGCACCGGCCTCGGCGCCGGGTTGACCGCGAACGTCAATATCACCGTGCCGGTGCTCACCCTGATGGGCAAGAGCGAGGAGCCCGCCGACCTGGAAGGGTACGGGCCGATCGACCCGGAGACTGCCCGCCGGCTGGCCGGGACCGCGACGAGTTTCCTGCGGGTCCTCACCCACCCGCACACCGGCATCGTCCTCGACGTCAGCGCCGAACCCTTCCGGGTGCCCGCAAGCCTGAAGAAATACCTGCGGCTACGCGATGGAACCTGCCGCTTCCCCGGTTGCAACCGCTCCGCCGGGCACAGCGACCTCGACCACACCATCGACAAACAATTCGGCGGCCCCACCACCGCCACCAACCTGCACTTCCTCTCCCCGGCACACCACAACCTGAAGCACTTCAGCGACTGGAAAGCCGTCGCCGACCCCGACGGCACCCTGCACTGGACCAGCCCCGCCGGCAAACACTACGCCACCGACCCCGCCACCCGCATCAGCCCACCGCGACAACACACCGAACCAGCATCACCAGCACCACCCCCGGCGGCTGCACCACCCAGGCCAGACCCATGGACCTCGGCCGGGGACAGCATCTGGAATATCGACAACCCTGACCCCGACCCGTTCTAACCGGCTATTCCTTGAGGTCGAGCATGGGCGTCGGTCGGCGAAACCCGCGGGTGAGCACCAGCAGGTAGACGAATCCGACCGGCAGGTTCGCCTCGGTCGAGGCCCACAGACCGACATCAGTAAGAACCGCGCGGGTCGCGCGGAGGCGGAGACGGGCGCACAATAGTGGGGTGATTCGCAAACGAGTACTCGCGCGCGGCGAGGTGCAGGGCGTCGGATTTCGCTACCACGCCCGGGCCCAGGCTCTGCACCTCGGGTTGGTCGGGTATGCCCGCAACCGGCAGGACGGGTCGGTGGAACTCGAGATTGAGGGGCGGGAAGAACCCATTTCGCGCATGCTGCTGTGGCTACAGACCGGACCGCGCTACGCCTTGGTGACCGCCCTCGAGGTGAGTGATATCGCCGCAATCGGCGAGAGCGAGTTTCAGATCACCGACTGAGGTCGGGGGCCGCCCGGCGCTGGCGTAGCGTTAGCCTATGACCGCGCGCAGGAGCCCCGCCGGGGGGCGGCAATGAGAGCGCGCACCGCGTTCGGTGTGGCGCGCCTGGGTCTGACGGCGGCGGGACTGGTCGCGCTGATCGGCTATTTTCAGTACACCCTCGGGGTGGCCACCTTTGCGATCGCGAACTTCTTCAGCTATTTCACGGTGCAGAGCGCCATCGCGTCAATCTTCGTCTTCGTGACGGCCGCCGTGGTGGCGTTACGACGGCCCACCGACCCGGCCTGGCTCGACATGTTGCGGGCCATGGTGACGACCTACATTCTGGTCTCGGGCGTGGTCTACGGAATCATCGTCTGGCAGTCTTCGGGGGCAAACTACTCGATCGAGGTGCCGTGGTCTAGCCAACTGCTGCATTTCGTGATTCCGACCTGCGCCCTGATCGACTGGATCGTCGACCCGTTCAAGGCCCGCCTGCCGTGGAAATATCTCGGCTGGGCCATTGTTTTTCCGGTGTTCTGGCTGGTCTTCACCCTTATTCGCGGACCGATCGTTGGGTGGTACCCGTACTTCTTTCTCGACGCCCGCCAGGTGAGCGGCCCGGGCGAGACCGTGTTTTATTGCCTGATCATCGTGGCGATCATCACCGGAATCGCGGCGCTGCTCACCTGGATCACGCGAGTGAAGCGGATGCCGCGCCACCTGCTTCCGTCTTGGCGCGCCTGAGCTATTCGTCCGGTACAGCGAGGAACGGCTCGAGCGCGGTGAGTGCTGCGGCCAGAAACTCGTCGTCGTCGAGTTCGCTCAACCTGGTTGCATTCTCGGCGGCGACCAGTCCCATGAGGATGGGCTCCCCGGTGAGCGGCATCATGTTGATCCACACCGGAAAGTCGGCGTCTTCGCCGACGATGGTCCAGAGCCGGGCAGCGGTGTCCCAGAACGGCACGTCGAAGCGCAGCCAGACCTTGTCGACCACGCCCATGCCCAGAGCCGCGATGGCACCCCGGTGGGCAAAGGGCAGCGCGGGCGAAAACTCGATCGCCGCAGCCTTCAGTACGCCGAGCGGCACCGTCACGATTACCCGATCTGCCGACAATGACTCGCCGGTGCCGAGCCGCAGGCTCACACCACGGTCGTCGTGGGCGATGCGGTTGACCACGCTCGAGAGCAACAGTTCGAGGCCCTCGGCGTCACTCGTCAGCAGGGTTGAGTAGCTGCCCACCACGATCTGATCATCGTCGGCGCTCGCAATGTCAGTCGTGTACCAGGCCGATTGCTGGCTCGGCGTCGCCCCGGTTTCGACCTTGAGCCTGGTGGCGATTTCGTACTCGAGCCAGTCGGCATCCGACAGCCCTTCGGCGTTCGGGGTGGTCGACAGGCCGGCTTCGCCCGAATCGACGAGGGCACGTTCGACCGAGACGTCCTGCTGCTGATCGGCCGCCCATTCGAGGGCGCCGGCGACGGCCTGGGCACCGAGCGGTGACACTTCGACGACCAAACCGGCCCGGGTGCGCACCTCGGGCGTGCGCACGAACGGCAGGAGTGTCACTCCGAGGGCGGTCAGCTCGTCATGCAGAAAATTTTCGGAGGTGCGGTGCACGAATGAGGGACCACGCTCGATCGGAAATGGCCAGTCGCCGCTGACCGTGTCGATGCGCCCACCGATACGGTCGCGGGCCTCGATCACGACCACAGTGAAACCGGCATCGACGAGCTGGCGGGCCGCGATGATGCCGGCAATACCGGCACCGACGACGATGATGCGTTCGCCGGGCGCTGCGACGTCCTGCACCTGGCTGGCCGCGAGCAAGCCCGACGCGCGCGCGCCCTGCACGGTGCCTGGCTCATCCCCCGCGGTGGCTTCACCGGCGAAGAACACCCGGGCGTCGATGGCCTGACCGAGGGCCGTGCGGTGCTCCGGCGTGGCGCCGACGGCGGCATAACTGAAGGAGCCCCGGGAGAATGGGTCGGTCGACCAGTTGGTGCGGGAGACCATGAGGGGCTGGGGCACCAGTGAGGGCGTGAGCGTGGTGGGCGAAGCGGATGGCGTCGGCACCGGCGCCGGCGCCACGCACGCTGCGAGGGCCAACACGGAAAAACCCGACGCCGTGCCGAGCAGAAAAGTGCGCCGCTTCACGACTGGCCCGGTTCAGAACGGTCAGTCGGTCCGGCGCCAGTCATGAGACCAAACTACCTCAGACCGTGTGGGTTGACGTTTTCTTCTCGAGGTAGTTAGTTAGTTGCATGACCAACTAACCCGTGAACCGAAGCGGGCGCAGCATCCACTGAAAGCAGGCAGTCCTTGATCGAAGCGGGCAAACCGATCTTCCTGCAGATCGCGTAGCAGATCGAGAACGACATCATCGATGGCGTCATCGAGGATGAGCCAGAAGTACCCAGACAGCTTTCGCCCGCAGCACGATTTCGCCGCCCGTGTGGCACGCAGGGCATCGCGGGCATCTTCGCCTGGCTGCTGGTGCCGGCAGCACTGGCCGGCTTCGGCGGGTTTCTGGCCCTGCGCCGGGCCACCCCGAAGAACTAAGCGTTACGCCGGGCGGCGCTCCTCAGCCACGGAGTTGCCGCCGTCGACGACGATCACCTGCCCGGTGACATAGGCAGCGCCGGGCGAGGCGAGGAACGCGATAACGGATGCGACCTCTGCCGGCGTACCGCTGCGCCCGGCCGGAACGAGCGCACCTTCCAGCGCTTCGCTCGTGAGCTGGGACCCGGTCGCGATCCAGCCCGGCGCCACGGCGTTGGACGTGATGCCGGCGGCGGCCTCGTCGACGGCGAGGGCGCGGGTCAGTCCGACCAGGCCGGCCTTGGCCGCAGCGTAGGCGACGTCGCCGCGGCTCGCCATGATCGATCCGCTCACGCTCGACACCGTCACGATGCGGCCCCAGCCGGCCGCGCGCATGAAACCGATCACCGCGCGCGTCGCGTGGAAAGCCGTGGAAAGGTTGATGGCGAGGGCGTGGTCCCATTCGGCGGGGCTGGTCAGGATGTCGCCGTGCCCCATCTCGGCGTCGCCGACGGCGACCATGCCGGCATTGTTCACGAGGATCGTCGGCTCGTACCCGCCCGCGGCGAGCGCCCCCTCAAGTTCCGCGGCTCCCTCGGACGAGTCGAGGGTGCAGACCATTCCGACGACGCCCCGGCCGGCTGCGGCGAGTTCCGCTGCCCGGTCGTGCACCCGCGCCGTCGTGCCGGTGAGAATCACCCGGGCGCCGAGGTCACCGAGCATCCGTGCGGCGGCAAAACCGATGCCGGTGGCGCTGCCCGCCCCGGTGACGAGCGCCGTGCGCCCGCCGAGGTCGAAGGCGGCCGGGAGCACGGGTGCAGGAGTCATGGCGTCAGGTTAGCGCTAGACCGGCTCCGGCACGGTCAGAAACCCGTCCACCAGCAGGTCGCGCACCTTGGGCAGCAGCTCGGCACTCAGCGCGACCTCATCGGCCTCGAGCAGCTGGGCGAGAGCACCGATGATGGCGCCGACCGCGAGGTCGCCGTCACAGGCACCGACCAGACCGGCGAGGGCCGTGTCGAGGGGTACCGCACGGCCGAATCCGCTGCCCTGGCGCAGGGTCATCACGGTCGGATCCTGCTGACCGGGCCAGTAGTGACGCTCCTCGGTGACGTCGGAGGCCACGGTGAGCTGCGTGCGCAGCAGACGCGCGTCATCCGTCTGCGCCTGCCAGTCGTGGGCGGTGAGGCACTCGGCGAGGTGCGCGCCGAGGCCGGCCGGGTTGTGACCGAGGGCGTCGGGCATCCGTTCGAGGCGGCGCAGGGTGGGCGGGGCGGAGGAATCGACCGGTCGGCGCAGCAGCAGGTAGCCGAACCCGACCCGGCGCACGCCACGCGCGTCGAAGTCGTTCAGCCAGGCGTCGTACAGTCGGTCGAAGTCGGGGCCCGGCCGGGTGCCGCCGTCACGAATCCAGGTCTCGGCGTATTCACCCGGCGACTGCACCTCGCGTTCGATGATCCACGCGTCGAGCGTTGAAGAAGGCGCCGCCGGGCCGGCGACCGGCGTGAGCCAGCCTTCGACCCGCTCGAAGGCATCCGTGTCGCCCGGATATTCCCAGTTGCCGAGCAGCTGCGCGACGCCGCCAGGCGTGAGATGGTCGGCGGCCCCGCGCACGACGGCTTCGACCAGGGCATCACCGACCATGCCGCCGTCGCGATACTCATAGTTCGGCACCCCCTCGGCGCGCGGCGTGATCACGAATGGCGGATTGGAGATGATGTGATCGAACCGCTCCCCCGCCACCGGCTCGAACAGGCTGCCCAGCCGAAACTCGATATTGTCGATGTCGTTGAGCTCGGCGTTGAGGGCGGCGAGTTCGAGCGCCCGCACCGAGATGTCGGTGGCGACAACATACTCGGCGTGCCGCGAGGCGTGCAACGCCTGGATTCCGCAACCCGTGCCGATGTCGAGCGCACGCCCGGCCCTGGTCGGCATCATGAGCCCGCTGAGGGTGCGCGAGGCTCCGCCGATGCCCAGAACGTGGGTTTCGCCGAGCGGATGCCCGAGCACCAGCTCCCCGAGATCGCTCACGATCCACCAGCTGCCGGCGCCGTGCGCGTCGATGAAGTTGTACGGGCGCAGGTCGACGATCGGGCGCACCCCGCCCTCACCGTCAGCAACGACGAGTCCGAGCTGTTCAGCCCCGGTCGCGCCGAGCTCCGGCAGCGCGGCGTCGAGGTCGGCGCGGGAGACCGGGTCGCCGAGCAGGAACAGCCCGGCGAGGGTCGCGGCCGGCTCTTTGCGCCCCAGTGTGGTGGCGAGCGCGGCGAGTGCCCGCCTGGCCGGAACCCGCTGGTTGCGCTGCAGGGCGGCGTCCGCTTCGATGCCCCACAAACCGGTCAGGCCGGGAACAGAGAAACGAGCGGCGGCGAGGTCGGAGCGCAGCCGAGGGAGGAGAGTTGCAGAAGTCACCTATCCATTCAACTCGATGTGCGCCGTCACAACCACCGCATCGTGAACGCCCGGGCCACCAGCTCGTTGGCCGGCGGCAGCGTGAGACCGCGCACCAGGGCGTTGCGGGCGCCGAGCCGCAGGCCGTGGGCCGGCCGCCCCATCACCATGTTGAATCCGGCCTGCCGGGCCGCTCGGCGCGCTGCGCTGCGTCGGGTACGGTCGTAGTCGCCCAGAACGGATGCCGCCGCCGGCGGCTCGAGCAGCGCCCGCTGCAGCGCCGGCCGGAGTGCGACGGCGTCGAGCCAGCCGAGGTTCATGCCCTGCCCACCGATCGGACTGATCTGATGCGCGGCATCACCGACCAGCACGACACGGCCAGCGTGCATGCTCCCCGCGAGCCGCTGCTGCACCGCGAACGCGCTGGCCGCCCCGAGCGGTTCGGCCACGCTCACGCCGGTTCGATGACGGATGACCGCGGCCAGGTCGGCACTGTCGGCATCCGCTGCCAGATAATCGGTCATCGCCACCCAACGCCGCCGGCCGCCGGGCAGTGGAAACGACTCGACCACACCGCCGCGCTCGAAATAGAGTACCGCGCCGGTATCGCGTGGATCCGTGTCGGCGAAGTCGCCCATGAGATAGGTTTCCCGGCCGCCGAACTGCTGCCAGCTGATGCCGGCCTGCTCGCGCACGCGACTGCGCGCGCCGTCCGCACCGACCACATAGCGGGCCAGGGCCGGGCCGGCGGTCGTTGCGAGTTCGAGGGCATCGCCTCGGTCATGGAGCCCGGTCACCGTAACACCGCTGTGATACCGGCCGGGCCTCAACTGGTCGAACCGGTCACGCAGCAGGGCTTCCGTCTCGTATTGCGGCAGAGCGACGACGAACGGATATTCCGGCGCGGCCCGCTCGAAGGACAGGGCCCCGAGCTGACGGCCGTCGCAGCGCACCTCCCCGGCGCGAATGCGCACGGCCCGCGTAAGCAGCGCGTCGGCAACGCCGATCCCAGCGAGGGCGGCGAGCGACGGCGGGTGGATGCCGATCGCCCGGGAGCGCATCGACGGCGTCTCACGCTGTTCGAGCACCTCAACGTCGAGGCCGCCGACGGCCAGCACGCAGGCGAGCATCGTACCGACCGGTCCCCCTCCCACGATCACGACATCACGCATCGGGCGCGGTCCAGCTCAGCACAAGCCGGGACGGCAGGCCGCGCGACACCGTCCACCCGGCGGGCACCACAGCGCGCAACTCGGCGGCGGTGTAACTGCGCCGAATCGAAGTGAGCCCGTCCGGGCGAATGTAGGAGTGCCGGAAGAACGGCTTGGTAGCCGCCGCGAACCCGAGATAGGCGTAGTTCGTGCGTTCCAGGTCGGCGTGCAACACCCGGCGCCGCACGAGATCCTCCGAATCCACGAGCAGCCCCTTCAGCTCGGCCACGCTGAGGTGGTGCAGCACGTGGTTGGAGACCACAAAGTCGAACCGCGCGCCCTCGGCCACGAGGTCTGAGCTCAACGCCCGCCGAAACGACAACCCGGCGATTTTCGGCTGACTGGTCGAAAACACGTGTGCGCGGGCATCCGGATCGATGCCGGTCACCGTGAGGCGCAGGCCGTCTCGCACCGCCCAGCGAGCCAGCGCCCGCGAAACGTCTCCACCACCGGATCCGACGTCGAGCAGCGTGGCTTCGGTCGTGGTGGACAGCTCCGGGCGGATGCTGCGGCGATAGATCCCCCACCAGCCAGAGACCAGCGCGTTGACCACGCGAAAATCCTGATACGTGCGGGTGAGCATGGCCGGGTCGCAGAGCGGCGAATCCATAAGCTCGACCGCTCTATGTGCCCGAACCCGCAGTGATGGAAGGGCCATTCAGCCCTCGATCACGGTCATCAGGCCGGATTCCACGGTGAGGCCAGGGCCGAACGCCATGGCGCAGACCCGTTCCCCGTCGGCGGTGGCCGGGCCGTCGAGAATGGCTTTCATCACGAACAGGATGGTCGCGCTGCTCATATTGCCGTTGGTGCGCAGGGTCTCGCGGGAAGGAAGGAGCTGGTCGGCGCGCAGCTTTAGCTTCGCCTCGGTCTTGTCGAGGATGCTGCGACCGCCGGGATGGATCGCCCAGTGCTCGATTACCGAGCTGAGCGAGGCGGGGGGTGTAATGGTGAGCACCGGCGCAGCCAGGGCGGCGGCGTCGAACGCTGATGCGGCATCCGCCTGGAGCGGAGCGGCGAGCCGACCGGTGATCGACGCATCGCGGGCGAACAGCGGGGCCAGGGCGCCTTCTATGTGCTCGTCGATGATGTGCGGCACGTAGGTGCTCAGTATCATTTCGAAGCCCTCATCGCCGATCTTCCAGGCCATGTCGCCCTCACCGACCGGGGTGATCACCGTTTCGAACAGGTCGAGGCCGAGGGCCTTCTCGCCGGGCAGCGGCGCCCGGGCGCTGACGATGCCGGCAGCGGCGCCGTCGGAGAACAGCGAGGACGCGACGATAGTGTCCGGGTCGCTCGAGGTGCGCAGGTGCAGCGAGCAGAGTTCGGCGCTGACCACGAGCACGACCGCGTTCGGATCGGCCTCAACGAACTGCTTCGCGGTGCGGAGGGCCGGCATCGAGGCGTAGCAGCCCATGAATCCGAGGTGATAGCGCTGGGTGCTGGCTTTGAGGCCGAGCTCCCGCACGAGCATGTAGTCGGGGCCGGGCGCGTAGAACCCGGTGCAGGAGACGGTCACGACGTGGGTCACGTCGTCGGGGCGAATGTCGGGGCAGGCGGCGAGCGCACGACGGCCGGCCTCGACGAAAAGCTTGGTGGCCTCGGAAATATACAGCTCGTTGCGCACTTTGGTGCTCGGCACCAGCAGGAGTTGCTGCCGGGCGTCGAAGAACTGCGGATCAGCGGCGTCGTTGTCGAGGGTGAGCTCGGCGATGACGGTATGCCGGGTCTCGATGCCCGACACATTGAAACTGGTGCTGACCAGCCGTTGCGCCAGCCGGCTGAGCCCGGGCTGGGCGGCGAAGATGTCGCGCACCTGCTCCTGGATCAGAATCGTCGGGGGAACTACGGTCTGGAGCGCTCTCAGCGTGACGGCCATGAGTCAGTGTTGCACGCGACCTCGATCGAGTACACCCCGACTTTGCACAGCTACGGCAGGCGGGCGAACAGCCGGGTTCCGCTGAGGGCGAGCAGCAGGCCGGCGGTCACGATGGCCGCGACACCGCCGAGGTAGGCAACGAGGGTGCCGACTGTTCCGACACTATCGAACAGGCTGCTGTTCGCAACGAGGGTGGCGATGAAGGCCAGGCTCGAGAGCGCGCCGCAACCGATCGACAGCCAGCGAATGATGCGAATTGTGGAGCGGCGGAGTCCCGTGAAAGCTGGCCACCGTGAGCTGGAGGCCGCCGCCGCTGTTCGTGGCACGACGCCCAGGCGCGGCCAGGCCAGCACCGCCCCGGCGAGGCACCCCCACAGGGCCACCCAGAGCAAGGCGGCGATCACGTCGCTGGGCCGGTGCCACTGATTGGCGAGCGTCGCCACGCCGGCCAGCACGGCGAAGGCGGTGCCCCAGCCGGCGACCATCGGGCGCATGCGCGGGCTCGCCACCAGAAACACGACGAGAGCGGATGCCGCCGCCACCGTCGTATGCCCCGACGGAAATGAGTTTCCCGCGTAGCCCTCGACGGCGAGGTCGGGTCGGGCCAGGATGCCGTACTTCAGCAGCTGGGCCGACGCCGTGGCCGCTGCGGCAGCGACGAGCGCGACGAGGAGGGTGCGCCAGTTTCGGCGCACGAACGCGATGACCGCGGTCAGCAGCACCCCGAACGCCACAGCCACGTCGGGTACCGAGTCGAGCACCCGCCCGGTGAACGGGGTGATGCTGCGGCGACCGAATTCGGCGCCGTCATAGGCGAGCTGATCGGCTTCCTGGCCGATCTGGCTGCGCACAAAGAAAAGGTAGAGGCCGATGAAGGCGACGGTGGTGAGCACGGCTCCGGCGACGTAACCGAGCGTTCCCCGGGTGAGGGAGCTGGAAAGGGACCGGATGCGCACGATCAAGCATGCCACAGTGTATGTGGGAGGAACCTGCGCTCGAGCCGCCTACCGGGTGCTGAGCACGACCTTGCCGCGCAGGTGCCCGGCCATGAGGTAGCGGTAGGCATCCTGCACCTGCTCGAGCGGAAACACCCGGTCGATCGGCAGCACGATCTCGCCCGCGGCGATGAGTTCAGCGAGCGTCTGAAGGTCGCGGAGGTCAGCGACCTGGCCACCCACCTCGGTGATTCCGGCTCCGGCCCGATGACCACGCGCGGCGATCGTGTTGATGCGGGCGCCGGGCACGCCGAGCTCGAGGGCCGCATCGATCGTCGCTGCACCGTTGTAGTCGAGGGCGGCCGTCACGGACGGGGTGATCGCGCGCACCCGGTCGACCAGGCCGTCCCCGTAGGCCACCGGCAGGACGCCGAGGCCGCGCAGGAAGTCGTGGTTGACCGGGCTTGCGGTACCGATCACGGTCGCACCGGCTCGGAGCGCGAGCTGGCAGGCGAGCACGCCGACCCCGCCGGCGGCGGCACCGATCAGCACGGTGTCGTCGACACTCAGCCCGAGCGAGGCCACGCTGGCCCAGGCTGCGCGCCCGGCGATGTCGAGGCTACCGGCCTGTTCAAAGGTGAGGGCGGCCGGTTTCTTGATGATGCGGGTCGCGTCGACGACGACGTAATCGGCCTGGGCGTTCATCCGTTTACCACCGAAGACCGCGTCCCCGAGCTGAAAATCGGTCACGCCGTCACCGAGCTCGTCGACCACACCGGAGAAGTCGTTGCCGTTGCCGCAGGGTGGAACCGCCTCGTAGCGCGCAGCAGCCGGGCCGCCGTGAAAGATCTTGTAATCCACCGGGTTGAGGCCGGCAAAGAGCACGCGCACCCGCACCTCGCCCCGCCCGGCCTGCGGCTGCTCATCGTGCACGATGCTCAGCACCTCCGGACCACCGAATTCGTCAATGAGTACGTATCGCGCCATGCGGCCAGCCTAGGGCCACTGATCCCTTGCCCATTTACCCCGTGCGTTGCAGATTAACGCGTGGCGTACACCGGTTGTTCAAGAACGTCTGATCAAATAGTGTCAAGCATCGTAGAAGCGTGCTCGCAGAGCGCGCCCAAGACAAACGAATGGACGCTCCGTGAGCATTCGAACGGCTGAGTACCCCCGGCCGGACCACTTCCTGCTACACCTGAGCGACACCCACCTGCTGGCGGGAGGCTCGAAGCTCTATGGCAGCGTCAACGTCGAGGCCCATCTGGCGGGGCTCTTCGCCGAGGTTGAAGCCTCCGGGGCCCGCCCCCAGGCCATCGTTTTCACCGGCGATCTCGCCGACAAGGGCGAACCGGGGGCGTATGAAACCCTGCGCAACATCGTCGAGCCCGCCGCGGCTCGGCTCGGCGCCCGCGTCATCTGGGTGATGGGTAACCACGACAACCGTTCGGCCTTTCGCCGAGAACTCCTCGACCAGGAGCCGAGCGAAGCCCCGATCGACCGCTCGTATGACCTCAA
Source organism: Cryobacterium glaciale (assembly GCF_004402535.1). Lineage (GTDB taxonomy): Bacteria > Actinomycetota > Actinomycetes > Actinomycetales > Microbacteriaceae > Cryobacterium > Cryobacterium glaciale. The sequence goes on from NZ_SOEY01000018.1 coordinate 50,284, forward strand.
CGGTCTGCGCCTGATCACCCTCGACACCTCGGTCCCCGGCCATCACCACGGAGCGGTGACCGACCAGCAGTTACTCTGGCTCGCCGACGAACTGCGCGTGCCCGCACCCGACGGCACCATCCTCGCCATGCACCACCCGCCGATCCCGAGCGTGCTCGACTTGGCCGCCGCCGTGGAGCTGCGCGCTCAGAGCCGTCTGGCCGACGTGCTGCGCGGCACGGATGTGCGCAGCATCATCGCCGGGCACCTGCACTATTCATCCATGGCGATGTTCGCCGGCATTCCCGTGTCGGTGTCGTCGGCAACCTGCTACACGCAGGATCTGAACGTTCCCGTCGGCGGTACCCTCGGCCGCGACGGCGCCCGCGCGTTCAACCTCGTGCACGTCTACCCGGATACCGTGCTGCACTCCGTGGTGCCGCTCGGCCATTACCCGACGCTGGAGTATGTCGATGCCGCCGAAAGCGCGCGTCGTCTGCGCGCTTCCGGCGTCGAGATCACGCCGTCGGAAACTCTGCCTGCATTGCGCGAGCCGCCGATGACCAGGCCGATCCCCGTTCTGCACTAGTCGCCGGGCTGGCCCGTTCCCACGGTGCCACGATCGGAAAGTACAGTTCGAGAAATTCGGTGACCGCGGCGCGACGCACCTCGGTCGAGATCTCCGGGTGGCTGCCGTCGTTGAGGCAGAACATGTCTTGGTCGCGGCGCTTGCGCAGCTGGTTCATCTGCCGCAGGGCGATGCGCAAAGTCGTCTCGATGTAGAGCGAGTGCACCTGCGTCTGGGCCACCGCCCGACCGGTCATCAACGCGTAGTAGTGATACAACGAGTTGGTGACCGAGATGTCGGTCGCCGACCGAAAACGACTTGCCGCCGTGCGGCTGAAGTCCTCGGGAAACTCACTCTCCAGCTCGAGCAGAACGCTCTTGCGCATCGGGGCCGGCGTGTGCTCGAGGTGCCGGGTGGTGACCTTGCCGAAACGCCCGCGCAGCAGCGCACGGTTCACGCGGGCGGCGTTCTCGAACCCGCTGCGGGTCGGATCGTTCTCCCCCAGGCCGATACGAGTGGATGCCTCCACAAACTTGGTCACTCCGCCCGGAGAGAAGAACAACTCCGGACCCACCGGACGACCGAAGAACATGTCGTCGTTGGAATAGAGAAAGTGCTCAGCGAGCCCGGGAATGTGGTGCAGCTGGCTCTCGACGGCGTGCGAGTTGTGGATCGGCAGCACGCTCGTGTCGACGAAGAAGTCTTCGCTGCGCATGATCGTGACCCGGGGATGCTCGGCGAGCCACTCGGGTGCGGGCGAATCCGTGGCGATGAAGATGCGTCGAATCCACGGTGCGAACATGTAGACGCTGCGCAGGGCGTATTTAAGTTCGTCGATCTGGCGAAAACGAGCGTCGGAATCGTCACCTTCGCCGACCACGTACGCCTGCATCCGCTTGGCGCGCTCGCGCTGGAACTCATCGCTCGAGCCGTCAACCCAGCTGAACACGAGGTCGATGTCGAAGGAGACGTCGCTCGCGAGGTCGTCGAACATGTTCTGCAGGGTCAGCCAGGTGCGCCCATACAGCTCGATCGTGGTTTCGCGGGCTTCGGAGCGAGGCAACCGGGTACGCATGAGGGCGTTCTCGACCGGGGCGATGATCTCGTCTTCGCCGAAACGCCACAGTTCGAACTGGAACGCGGTCTGGGCACCATAACGCAAACGGCCGATCGGTTCGATGCGCGGGCGGTAGACCCGAAAAACGCTGGACTTGCGCAGGGTCGTGAGCGCGCCGTCGGCGAGCAGAAACTGCTGGCTCACGTTGCCGTCGAGGGGCTTGGCATAGAAGGGCTCGTTGGCGAAGGCCCGGCCCAGAACCTTGGTGATTTCCTTGCGCTGCTTGCGGTCGACGGCGATGACCGGACGGTTGTGGTCGCCGCGCACCAGCAGGAATTCGATGCCGGCGCCGGTGAGGGCGTCGTGCACGGCCACGAGGTCCTTGACCATGGACTCGTGCGGGGTGTAGTGGCCGTTGATCAGGGCGATCTCCCCCTTACGCACAACCAGATCGTCGCGGTCGAAGCGGCGGGTGCGGGCATCCGGTGTGATCAGGACCAGCTCGGGCTCGCTGCTGAGCGACAGCGTCGGGATCAGGCCGGTGTTGGTGGGGGGTTCCGGCTCACTCGAATCGTGACCGACCGAGTCGGGGCGGAAGGCGTCGGTGTCGAAGATCTCACCGGAGAACGAATCGGCGTAACCCAGCTCGGGAGTTTCCGGTTGTGCGTCCGGGATGTCGAGTGTCGCCATGGTCCTCCTTGAAAAAAATGGAACACTCGATCGCGAACAGCCGGGGCTCTCGAGGAGTGCGGCCGACGATGTCGGCGTGGATGCTTCAGTGTGGTGCGCAGCGACGATCTTCTCGAGAAGTGACCTGTTCTCGATGAGCGACTGGCGTTCGGGGAACGCGGTGGCTTTCGTCACGGTGCTCGTTTGCCCAGTGTACGTCCCGAGGTCGGTAGTTTGCTGCGCGAGCGGGTCAGAGCGCGGAGATGCCGAACAGCCCGATGATCAGGGCCATGAGCAGAATCGTGACGAGTTCGTGGGCGAGGTTCAACACGGTCAGACCGGCCGGGCGGCGGTCGAACGCGTCGTGCGTGACCATGCGAGCTGCGGTGAATCCGGCCCAGAGGATGAGCGCGGTGAGCAGGGTGTTGAACAGAAAGTTGCCACCGTAGAAGTTCTGGGCGATCGCCGCGGCGCCGGCCAGCACTGTGGCGGTGATGAAGCTGACGATGATCGTGATGATGACCGCTCCGGTGCCGCTGCCCTTCATACTTTCTTCGGTGTGGCCGACGGCTTTCATCCAGTACCGGCCGAAGACGGCGCGGGTGTACCAGATGGAGCCGACGACCATGCTCGACGCGGTAGCCAGGAGCACTGCCCAGATGTTGATTTCGGGAACCATGATGGGTCCTTTCGGGTGGTCCCAGGAGCGGGACGGGTACCCCGATGTTAGTGCTTGTGCTGTCGATCCGATTGTTGCGCTTCAGCGGCAATTTCGGCGAGGAGCACGGCGGTGGCGTCCACTGGGGGCAGCTGTGCCGGGTCGGTGACCGGCAGCTGGCAGACGAAGTCGCGGCAGAGGTAGGCGGTGGGCTGGCCGCTCGATGAAATGCGGGCCGCGAACAGGTCGAATCCGGCTGCGGCGAATGCCCGCGCCTGGGATTCTGAAACGGATGCGACGACTGGCGCCGGGTGGCGCCGAGCGAGGTCCTGCAGGGTGACCGGGTTCGGGGATTCGATCGCCTGGCCCGGCTGGTCGGGCGAGACGATGACGAGCTGCTCGATCGGTGCGTTCAGCTCGTCGAACAGCCGCAGCGCGGCGCCGTAGGCCAGGGGGCGGGCCGGAGCGAGGCCGGCGACGAGCGCGAGTCCGGCCTGGGCCGCACGCCGGTAGCGGTCGTCGCCGGTGAGGCGGTGCAGGAGCAGTGCCGCGTCGGCGGTGGCGGACAGTCCGGAGGGGTAGGCGCCCTCGGAGGGATCGATGGCGCCGACCAGGCCCTGCCAGCTCAGCACCGGATCGGCGCCGTGCGGCGGGCGGAAGGCGGGCGCCGTGGCGGTGTCCGTGTCCGTGTCCGTGTCCGTGTCCGTGTCCGTGTCCGTGTCCGTGTCCGTGGTGCCCGATAGTGTGCTCTCGAGCAGGTGACGAGCCTGGGTGGCGCCGGGAACGTCGCCGGTGACGAGTGCGAGTTCGAGGAGTCCCCATGAGTACATGCCGTAGTCCTCCAGGGTGGCTTTCGCGGCCGAGATTCGAGGTTTAGTGCTATGTCCGCTGACCGAGGCGCGCACGAGGGTGCCGTCGGCGCGCACGTGGTGCGCCTGCAGGTAGTCGGCGGCGCGGCGGGCAGCGTCGATGAGATCGGGCCGGTCGAAGGCGAAGCCGGCTCGGGCCAGGGCCTGCATGGCGAGACCGTTCCAGCCGGTCAGTACCTTCTCGTCGAGTGCTGGCGGGGTCTGCCTCGCGCGCTCCCCCGGTTCGAGTGCGTAGTAGCCGCCCTCGACCCGCTGACCGTCGACGGTGCTCTCGGAGTCCTGGGCGCTCGCGAACCCACCGCCGGGCAGCTGCATCACCGTGCAGAGAAAACGGGCGATGCCCTCGGCGACCTGACGGGCCCACGGCTGGCCGGTGAGCACCCAGGCACGGGTGTAGAGGCTGAGCAGCTGGGCGTTGTCGTAGAGCATGCGTTCGTAGTGCGGGTCACTCCAGTTTCGGTTGACCGCGTAGCGAAAGAAGCCGCCCTCGATCGGGTCCCGCAGCGGTGACGCACCCATGAGTTTGAGGGTGCGCAGGGCCAGGGCCGGTCCGTCGCCGGGCGCTGCACCGTGCCCGAGATCACCGTGCGCGAGTAGAAAGGACAGTGCCGGGGCCACCGGAAACTTCGGGCTGCCGCCGAAGCCGCCGAACCGGGCGTCTTCGTAGCCGATCAGTTCGGCGACGGCCCGGTCGAGTGCGTCGATGCCGGGCTGGGCGGCAGCCGCCGCACCGCCCCCAGCGGCGAGCTGCCGGGTCGATTCGGCGAGCAGGTCGGCTACCCGGGCGGCACCGGCCGTCACCTCGGCACGGCGGGTGAGCCAGGCCGTCGTCACGGCGCTGAGAACATCGCGGAAGGACGGATGCCCCGGCATCGCGACCGGCGGAAAGTACGTTCCCGCGTGGAACGCCTGGCCGTCGGGAGTGACGAATACGTTGAGCGGCCAGCCCAGCCCCTCCACGAAGGCACTCGCGGCGGCGAGATAGCTCGCGTCGACGTCGGGGTGCTCTTCCCGGTCGACCTTGATGCTCACGAAGTGGGCGTTGAGATACTCGGCGATGGCCGGATCGCTGAAGCTCTCCCTGGCCATGACGTGGCACCAGTGGCAGGTGGAATAGCCGATCGACACGAGCACAGGAACGTCCCGCTCGCGGGCCTCGGCGAAAGCCTCATCGCCCCAGCCGAACCAGGCGACCGGATTGTCGGCGTGGCTGCGCAGGTAGGGACTGATGGCGTCGGCGAGATGGTTGGGCATGCTCCATTCTGCGCCCAGCGCACGGGTGGAGGCCAGCCGGTGCAGCTCCCAATGTACGCCGCTCGCAGTGCCCGCTGATCCAACAGTGGCCCCGCCGCTATCGGTCTGCGGGGCCACCCTCACACGGATGCTGCGCGCTAGTTCACCTCGTTGGGGTGCGCCGAGACGCGCCCGGCACGCTCGAGCGCGGAGATCATGGTGACCTCGGTACGGGTGAGTTCGAAGTCGAACACGTCGAAGTTCTCGGCCATGCGCTCCACCCGGTTCGATTTCGGGAACAGGATGTTGCCCACTTGCAGGTGCCAGCGGATGACGACCTGCGCGGGCGACTTGCCGTGCGCGTCGGCAGCATCCGCTATCACCTGCTCGTCGAAGAGGGGGTACTTGCCCTGGCCGAGGGGCCCCCAGGCCTCGATGTTGATTCCGTTCTCGCGGGCGAACGCGGTGACCTCGGGCTGCTGGTGCGCCGGGTGCAGCTCGATCTGGTTGACGGCGGGCACGATGCTCGTCTCGTGCAGTAGGCGGTCGAGGTGCGGCACCAGAAAGTTGGAGACGCCGATGGAGCGGGCGCGATTAGACTCCTGGATCTTTTCGAGGGCTCTCCAGCTCTCGACGAACTTGTCGTTGGCCGGGGCGGGCCAGTGGATCAGGTAGAGGTCGACGTAGTCGAGACCGAGCTTCTCGAGGCTCTCGTCGAAGGCGTCGAAGGCCGACTGGGTGCCCTGGCGGTCGTTCCAGAGCTTGGTCGTGATGAAGAGCTCGGAGCGGGTGATGTTCGAGGCGGCGAGCGCCTTGCCCACGCCCTCTTCGTTGCCGTAGATAGCTGCGGTGTCGATGTGGCGGTAGCCGACCGAGAGCGCGTCGGACACGATGCGGGTGGTTTCGTCGGGTTCGACCTTGAATACGCCGAAACCGAGCTGCGGAATCGTGTGGCCGTCGTTAAGGGTGATGGTAGGTACAGATTTCGTCATGCCCCAACCCTATTGGCCGCAGTTCTTCAGCCACCCCCCGAACACCCGATGTTCACTGTCCGCGAAAGCAGTGATATGTCCGACGTAATATTGAGACTTCATGGAAACGCTGAATATCACCTTCCCGCCCGAACTGCCGGTCAGCCAGCGTCGGGAGGACATCGCCCGCGCGATTCGCGACCACCAGGTCGTGATCGTCGCCGGGTCGACCGGGTCGGGCAAGACCACCCAGCTGCCCAAGATCTGCCTCGAACTCGGCCGCCAGAACATTGGCCACACCCAGCCGCGCCGGCTCGCCGCGCGCACCATCGCCGAACGCATCGCCGAGGAGCTCGGCCAGGAGGTCGGGCAGCTGGTCGGCTACCAGGTGCGGTTCACCGACAAGGTCGGCTCCGACACGCGTATTAAGTTGATGACCGACGGCATCCTGTTGAATGAGATCCACCGCGACCGGATGCTGCGCAAGTACGACACGATCATCATCGACGAGGCGCACGAGCGCAGCCTCAACATCGACTTTCTGCTCGGCTACCTGCGGCAGCTGCTGCCCAAGCGCCCCGATCTCAAGCTCATCATCACCTCGGCCACGATCGACCCCGCCAGTTTCGCGAAGCATTTCGCGGCCGCCGATGGCACTCCGGCGCCGGTCGTCGAGGTCTCCGGCCGTACTTTTCCGGTGGAGATCCGCTACCGTCCACTTGTCGCTGAGCCCGGAATCGCAGACGACGACACGACGGATGCCGCTCCCCCGGTCGACCGCGACTATATCGACGGCATCACCACCGCCCTTGACGAGCTCGAACGCGAGTCGAACGGCGACGTACTCGTCTTTCTCTCCGGTGAGACCGAGATTCGCGACGCCGCCGACGCCCTGCAGGGCAAGTACGCCTCCTCGGCCAGCCGCAATCCCACCGAGGTGCTGCCGCTCTACGGCCGGCTGTCATCGGCCGACCAGCACCGGGTGTTCCAGCCGTCGACCGTCGCCGGGGTCAAACGGCGCATCGTGCTCGCGACCAACGTGGCCGAGACCAGCCTGACGGTACCGGGCATCCGCTATGTCATCGACGCGGGAACCGCGCGCATCAGCCGGTACAGCGTGCGCTCCAAGGTGCAACGCCTGCCGATCGAAGCGATCTCGCAGGCTTCCGGCAACCAGCGCAGCGGCCGCAGCGGCCGCACCAGCGACGGTATTGCGATTCGGTTATATTCCGAAGAAGACTATCTGCGCCGCCCGGACTATACCGAGCCGGAAATTCTGCGCACCAACCTCGCCGCGGTCATTCTGCAGATGATCTCGCTCGGCCTCGGCGACATCGCGTCGTTCCCGTTTTTGACCCCGCCGGACAGCCGCAATATCAAGGACGGTCTCGACCTGCTCGCCGAACTTGGCGCCATCGAGGCTGTAGATAAAACGACCCCGCGCCTCACTCGAATCGGCCAGCAGCTCGCGCAGCTGCCGATCGACCCGCGCTTTGGCCGCATGGTGATCGAGTCGAAGACGCAGGGCACCAGCCGGGAGGTCATGGCGATCGTCGCCGGGCTGACCATTCAAGATCCGCGGGAACGCCCGCTCGAGCGACGCGCCCAGGCGGACCAGTTCCATGCCCGGTTCGCCGACCCGACGAGCGACTTCCTCAGCTTGCTGAACCTCTGGAACTACCTCGAGAAGCAGCAGTCCGAGCTGGGCTCGAGCGCCTTTCGTCGCCTATGCAAGAACGAATACCTCAACTATCTGCGGGTGCGCGAGTGGCAAGACGTGCTGCGGCAGTTGCGCCAGCTGGCCAAACCACTCGGACTGCCGCGAGGTGAGCCGAGCTCGAACCCCGACGGCGTGCACCGGTCGCTGCTGGCCGGCCTGCTCTCGCATATCGGGCTGAAGGACGTCGCCAAGAAGGACTACGTCGGCGCCCGCCAGCAGCGCTTCGTGCTGTTTCCCGGTTCGACCCTGGCCAAGAAGCAGCCGAACGCGGTGATGAGCGCCGAACTGGTCGAAACCAGCCGGCTGTTCGCCCGCATGAACGCCGTCGTCGACCCGGCGTGGGCCGAACCGCTCGCCGGCAACCTGTGCAAGCGCAGCTATTCCGAACCGCACTGGGAGATGAAGCAGGGCGCCGCCGTCGTGTACGAACGGGTGACGCTGTACGGCGTGCCGATCGTGGCCCGCCGCCGGGTGCAGTTCTCCCGGATCGACCCGGCGTATGCCAGGGAGCTGTTCATTCGCCACGCCCTCGTCGAGGGCGAGTGGGACCGCGCGTCGGGGCCGCAGTCTGTATCGGTCGAGAAGGAAGCGGATCGCGGCGGACGCGGGCCGTCGCGCAACGAACGCGTGAGCATCTCGAGCGACGGCGGCGACGCCAGCAGTGGGCGCGGTTCCGGCCGCGCCCCCGCCGTCGGCTCGAGCGCGAGCCGGGGCGGAAGACCGGGCCAGACCGGCGACCCGGGCATGTGGGCGTTCGAACGGGCCAATGCGCGGCTGCGGGAGGAACTCGCCGAGTTGGAGGAGCGCACCCGGCGCCGGGACATCCTCTTTGACGACGAAGCCGTCTTCGACTTCTACCAGCGCCGCATTCCGGCCGAGGTGTCGTCGACCAAGAGCTTCGAGGGCTGGTGGCGCACGGCCCGGTTTGACACCCCCGATCTGCTCACCATGACCGCCGACGCGCTCGTCGCCGAGGACTCCCCCGAGATCGACGAGGGGCTGTTTCCGCCGAGCTGGCAGCAGGGCGACCAGCGCCTGACGCTCGGTTACCGCTTCGAGCCCGGCGAGGAAGACGACGGCGTGACCGTGCGTATTCCGCTCGCCCTGCTGGCCCGTCTCTCGCCCCACGGTTTCGACTGGCAGGTGCCTGGCCTCCGTGCCGAGCTGGTGACCGCCATGATCAAGTCGCTGCCGAAGAGCATCCGCCGTAATGTCGTTCCCGCCGCGGACTGGGCCGCCCGCCTGCTCAGCGAGCTGCCAGCCGAGCCCGGCGTGGTGCAGACTTTGCCGACTGCCGTTCCAGAGGCGACGTTCGCCGAGACCCTCGCCGCCCTGATTCAGAAGCTCACCTATGTGCCGGTTTCCGCGCGCGACTTCGAGCTCGGTCGCGTGCCTTCGCACCTGCGCATGACCTTCGTCGTCACCGACGAGCGCGGACGCACCGTCGCCGCCGACAAGGACCTCGCCGACCTGCAACGTCGGCTCGGCACCCGGGTACGGGAGAGCGTCGCGAAGGCGACGAGTGCGGCAGCGCCCAGCAACGCGATCGAGCGTGGTGGCCTCGTGACCTGGGACCTCGGCGAACTCCCGCGCTTCCTGGACACGAAGCAGGGCGACAACACGATTCGCGGGTATCCGACGCTGGTCGATGATGGGGCATCCGTTTCTATTCGCATGATGAGTACCGAGCTGGAGCAGGCCCGCGCGCTGCCTCGCGGGGTGCGCCGGCTGCTGCTGCTTGCGACGCCGTCGCCGGCCGCGTACGTGCAGCAGCACCTGACCGCTGCCGAGAAGCTCAGCTTGGCGACGAGCCCGTACAAGACCACGCAGGCCCTGTTCGAGGATTGCCTCGCCGCCGCGGTCGACGACGTATTGTTTCGGGTGCGTCCCGACGGGCAGGTGTTCATGAAGGCGGAGTTCGATACCATTCGTGACCGGGTGTCGGGGGTCGTGATGGACTCCATGTTCGAAACGGTGGGGCTGGTGGCCCGCATTCTGACCGCTCACCGACTGGCCGATAAGGCGCTCAAGGCCGCGACCAGCATGGCGCTGCTGCCCGGAATCAGCGATGCCCGCCAGCAGCTGACGGCCCTGGTCTACCCGGGCTTCGTCAGCGAGACCGGCCTGGCCCAGCTGCGGCACCTGCCGCGCTACCTCGGCGGCATCAGCGTGCGCGTGCCGAAACTGGTCGACAACCCGAGCCGCGACCGAGTCTGGATGAACGAGACCCAGGCCGCGACCACCCGGTTCGAGAACGCCGGCGGCACCATGCCGCTCCAAGCGGATGCCGCGGCGCCGGTCCTCCGCGCCCGCTGGATGATCGAGGAGCTGCGCATCAGCCTGTTCGCGCAGGAGCTCAAGGCTGCGGAGTCGGTATCGTTGCAGCGGATCCAGAAGGTGCTCGCCGGGTAAAGGGGCTCCGTGGGGGTGTTTTCCCGCCCGGGCCCACCTTCGGGAACTGGGCCCATGATCTATCCTGGGCCCGGTTTCCGGGCCCGGGCCCGGAAAGTAGGGGGCGGGGGCTAGAGCACCTTGGAGAGGAACGCCTGGGTGCGGTGGTGCTGGGGGTTGGCGAGCACCTCGGTGGGCACGCCGCTCTCGACGACGACGCCGCCGTCCATGAAGACGAGCGAATCGGCGACCTCGCGAGCGAAACCCATCTCGTGGGTGACCACGATCATGGTCATTCCGTCGCGGGCCAGGCCCTGCATGACGTCGAGCACCTCACCGACGAGTTCGGGGTCGAGCGCGCTCGTGGGCTCGTCGAAGAGCATGAGCTTGGGCTCCATGGCGAGGGCACGGGCGATCGCAACACGCTGCTGCTGACCGCCGGACAGGTGCGCCGGATAGTAGTCGGCGCGATCGGCGAGGCCGACTCGGGCCAGCAAGGCACGGGCATTGGCCTCAACCCCGGCCCTCGACAGGCCTTTGACCCGGATGGGCGCTTCCATCACGTTCTGCAGCGCGGTCATGTGCGGGAACAGGTTGAACCGCTGGAACACCATGCCGATATCGCGGCGCTGCCGAGCCGCCTCTTTGGGGCGCATCTCGTAGAGCTTGTGGTTAGCCTCGCGGTAGCCGATGAGTTCACCGTCGACGCTGAGGCGTCCGGACGAGACCACCTCGAGGTGGTTGATGCAGCGCAGAAAGGTGGACTTGCCGGAGCCGCTGGGCCCGACCAGGCACATGACCTCGCCGCGCTTGACTTCGAGCGAGATGCTCTTGAGCACCTCATTGGAGCCGAAGCTCTTCGATACGCGGTCAGCGACCACCATGGGGATGTCGGGCATCAGCGGTCTCCCTTCGGTGAGTCAGCACGTGGGTCCGTCGGCGGCAGCACGACGGTGGGCTGGCCGCTGCCGACGACCGGGGTGACGCCGGTCATGGCGCCCGCGATCGACGCGGTGGCGTCATCGGCTTTCTTGTCTGGACGGCGGTCACCGATGCCGCGGGCGAACCGCTTCTCGAGAAAGTACTGGCCGACCATGAGAATAGAGGTGAAGAACAGGTACCAGATCGACGCGACGATGAGCATCGGCACGGTGTCAAAAGTCACGGCCGCGATATCGCGAGAGCGCGTGTAGAGCTCGAGCGTGAACGGAATGGCCGTCACGAGCGAGGTGGTCTTGAGCATCGAGATGACCTCGTTGCCGGCCGGCGGAATGATCACCCGCATCGACTGCGGCACGACCACGCGCACCATGGTCTGGAACCAGCTCATGCCGAGCGCGGTCGCGGCCTCTTCCTGACCGCTGTCGACCGACAATAGCCCGGCGCGAACGATCTCGGCCATGTACGCGGCCTCGTTGAGTGCGAGCCCGATGATCGCCAGCACGAACGCGCTCAGCGCCACCCGGGTCGGGAACGACACCAACGGTTCGGTGAACGGCAGCCCCATGTCGATGGACTGGTAGATCGTGCCGATCAGGCCCCAGAACACCAGCTGCACGTACACCGGGGTGCCGCGGAACACCCACAGGTACACCCAGGCAATGCTGTTCACGACCGGGTTGGGTGACAGCCGCATGATGGCGAGGGTCACTCCGAGGATGATCGCGATGATCATCGAGTACACCGTGAGCTGCAGGGTGACGAACGCCGCCTGGGAGATACGCTGGTCGAATAGATATTTTCCGACCGCCGGCCAGTCGTAGGCCGGGCGCATCGCCGCGTCGGCGATGAACAGGGCGACGATGAGCAGTAACACGACCGCGAAGGTGTTGCGCCACGGATGGCGCAGGCGAATCGCCTTGATTCCAGGCTCAGTCTTTTCGCCGTTCGCGGCCGTGTTCGTCATGATGCGGGTCGCTTATTCTCTAGCCGTTGGAGGCAGCGTTGATGGTGATGGTGTCGATGCCGCCGTCGGTGACTCCCCAGGCTTCGAGGATCTTGCCGTAGGAACCGTCATCGACCATGGACTGCAGGGCAGCCTGCACGGCTGCCGTCAGCTCAGAACCCTTGTCGACCGTGATGCCGTAGGGCGCCACGTCGAAGCTCTCGCCGGCCGCCTCCAGCTTGCCCTCAGCCTTGCTGATGGCATACAGGGTGACGGGCGAGTCGGCGCTGAGCGCGTCGGCCTTGCCGAGAACGACCGCGTTGGTCGCTTCGTCCTGTGAACCGTAGGTGAGAACTTCGATCTTCTCCAGGCCGGCGGCGGCGCAGGCCGCGTTCTTGGCGGGGAGTTCATCGGTGTCTTCGACCGTGTTGTCCTGCACGGCGACGGTCAGGCCGCAGGCGTTGTCGGGGTCGACGGTTGATCCGGTCGGCGCGGCCCAGAGAATTCCGGCGTTGTAGTAGTTGACGAAGTCGACCTGCTTCTCACGCTCGAGGTTGTCGGTGAACGAGGATTCGCCGATGTCGACGGTGCCGCCGGTGATGCTCGGAATGATGTTGTCGAACGATGCGATCTGGTACTTGGTCGTGAGGCCGAGCTTGGCGGCGATGCCGTTGGAGAGTTCGATGCCCCAGCCGATCGGTGCGCCCGACTCATCCTTGAACTCGTTCGGCGGGTACGCCGCATCGGTGCCGATCACGAGCACGCCGGCGCTCTTGATGTCCTCGGGGAGCAACGCGACCGCGGCGGCATCCGCTTCAATGGTGCTTGTCTCGCCGGAGGGCGTCGTGGCGGCCGGGGTGGAGTTGTCGACACAGCCGGTCAGCAGCAGAACGGCGGCGGCGGCGAATGCCGGAACAATGTAGCGTGCGCGCATGGCACTTCCTTCTTTATTTGGTCGAAAATGCGCGGATTCGCCGGTGAACCCACACGCGGGTAAGACCTAACGAGCCTAGTACAACCGTCGACGCCTGATTTCGAGCTCCGGGAGCACGAAGACGGTTTTGACGAGCGGATGCTGCGGATCTATCGTCGAGGGGTGCCCACCACCAGCCCGAACATTTTGTACACGTCGCCGACCGACCCGCTCGCCCTCCCGCTGGTGGCCGAGCTGTCGCGGGAGTACGACGAGCGGTACGGCCTGAACGACGGCATTCCGTCGTCGGCGGAGCTCAGCCGGTATCCGGCGAGGCGCTTTCAACCGATCGACGGCGGCGCCTTCCTGCTGCTCGTGGAGAACGGCCGGGCGGTCGCCGGCGGCGCGTTCATGCGGGCCGAAGACAACGACGCTTGTCCTGACACCGCGGTCGAGGTCAAACGGGTGTGGACGCATTCCGCCCATCGGCGGCGCGGCCTGGCCCGCCAGGTGATGGCCGAGCTGGAGGCCGAAGCCGGCCGCCGCGGCATCCGTTCCATAGTGCTGACCACGGGAGCACGCCAACCCGAAGCGGTCGCCCTGTACCGCTCGCTCGGCTACGAGCCGCAGTTCGACCTCGACGGCGACTGGGAAGCAGTCGGCTATCTGGAGTTTCGCAAAGCACTCGACGCGGTCGATGAGTCGGGCGAGACGCCGCTGTAAGTACGTCGCAATTTAGCTGGCAAGCAGTTGCACCGCCCCGGAAACGAGGTCGGCCGACGGCAGGCCCCGGCCCCAGAGGGCGTACAGCGCGGGCAGGAGCCCGGCCGCTGACCCGCCGAGCGTGCCCGCCGGATTCGTCGGCTCGAGCAACTGCGCGGCGTGCAGGGCTTCAATCGCCAGAATCTCGAGGGTGAGCGCGCGGCTGCGCTGCAGCAGCTGCAGGGCCAGCGGGGCGAAGGTGGCCTGGTCCTCGACGCCAGACAGCGCGGCACCGGCCATACTCGCCGGGGTGGCCAGCTGGCGAATCTCGGCCAGGTTCGCCGCGGCCGAATACCAGAGCAGCCCGGGAATCGAACTCGTGCCGGTCGCGCGATCGGGCCGGGCCAGCTCGGACAGCGCGCTGATGCGCCGCTCACTCGCCGACGCCAGGTGCGCGAGCGCCACCCGCAGCGCGTCGAATTGCAGGGCCAGGGCGAGCACCTGAAAATTACCGCCCGACACGATGCGACCGGTGTCGACGTCGACGAGCGGGTTGTCGGAGCGGGCGTTGAGTTCAGTCGTAAGCTCGGTGCCGGCCGCCGCGAGCTGGTCGCGCAGTGCGCCGTGGAGTTGCGGCACGGTGCGCAGGGACAGCGGATCCTGCACGGTGCTCGCCGTCTCGAATGCCGCGCTGCCAGCGAGGTGTGCCAGAACGGATGCTGCCGCCTGCGCCTGCCCGCGGCGCCCGGTCGCGCGCGCCACGGCCTCGTCGAAGGGACTGAGGTTGCCGCCGCCGCCGCGCATCGCGATCGCCTCGAGGGAGAGGGCGACGGCCAGGTCGGCGGCGAGCGCGAGACGGTCGAGCCTGGCCAGCTCGAGCGCGCCGACGCCGACGCTGTAGGCATTGCTGCTGAGACAGGCGAGGGCCTCGCCGGGAGCCAGATCGAACGGTTCGAGGCCGGCCGTTGTCAGCGCCTGGCGGCCGGGAACGACGGCGCCCCCGACGACCGCATGGCCGGTTCCGGTGAGCAGGGCGGCCACGGCCGCGAGGTGGGTGAGGTCGGCCGCGCCGACCGAGCCGCGCGCCGGCACGAGCGGCACGACCTGCGCGTTCAGCAGGGCGGCCCAGGCGTCGGCCAGGGCGGGGCGCACGCCGGATCCGCCGCGGGTGAACCCGGCCAGACGAACGAAGGCGAGGGCACGCACCTCGTCAGCCGGCAGGGCTGGACCGATACCGCCGCAGTGATTGGCGATGATGCGCCGCTGGAACGCGGCGAGGTCGCGCGGGTCGACGGTGGTGTCGCGTCCGGCACCGAGTTCGGTGTTAAGCCCGTAGACCGGGGCAGCTGCGGCGAGCGCGGCCGCGACGACGGCGTGGGAGCGGGCCAGAAGCTCGGCGGCCCCGCTGTCGATGGCGACCGAGGCTCCGGCGGCGACTGCCGCGACCTGCACGCGCGTGACCCGGTCGGTGCCGAGAACGACGGGCACTAGAAGTCCCGGAGGTTGGCGCGCAGGCCGCCTCGCCCAAGCTCGGTGCGCAGCAGGCCGCGGCGGCGAAGGGCCGGCACGAGCGGATCGAGGGTGCGGTGCACGTGCGCCGGATGTACCTGCCCGGTGAACAGAAAGCCGTCGCCGCCGACAGCATCCGCGAGCTCGGCGAGATGCTCGGCCACTTCGTCGCCGGTGCCGATGATCGCCAGGCCGTCCTTGTTCGCCCTGGCCTGCAGAATGTCGCGCAGCGTCGAACCGGACGGCGCCGACTTCACGAAATTGTCGAGGGTGCCCTGGTTGCTGTTGGTCGTCAGCTCGGGCAGCGGCTCGTCGAGGTCGAAGGCCTTGAAGTCGACCCCGGAGAGGTAGGAGACGCCCTGCAACGCTTCGTCGATCGCGGCCTGGGTGAGTTCGGCCCGGTGCGCGCGCACCGAGGCGGATTCTTCGGCATTCGCGGTGAGGATCGGGTTCACCACGAACAGCACGCGGATGTCGTCGGGATTACGACCGTGGGCGGCGGCGACGGCGCGCACCGACTCGCGGAAGTCTCGCATCCGCTCTGGGGTGGAGGCGAGGGCGAGCACGACGTCGGAATTCTTGCCGGCGAAGTCCTGACCGCGGCCGCTCGCGCCGGCCTGCACCATGACCGGCTCTTCGGTCGGCGGCACCGTGTTGAGCGGGCCGCGTACCTGGAAGAACCGACCGTGGTGGTTGATCGGGTGCACCTTGGTGTGGTCGGCGAAGACGCCGTTCACGGTGTCTTCGAGTACCGCACCCGGCTCCCAGCTGCGCCAGAGCTGACGCACCACGTCGACCCACTCGTCGGCGCGGTCGTAGCGCAGATCGTGTTCGACCTGCTGATCGAGCCCATAGTTCTGCGCGGCGAGGTCGCTGCCGCTCGTGACGACGTTGAAGCCGAGGCGCCCGCCGGCGAAGTGCTGCAGGGTCGCGAGCAGCCGGGCCGCGGTGAACGGGTCGTAGAAGCTCGCGCTGAGCGTGGGCACGATGCCGATTCTGCTCGTCGCGGCGAGGAGGTAGGGCACGAGCGGCAGCGGATCGTGCTTGGGAACGAAGCGGGCATTCTTCAGGTTGACCTCGGCGGTGCCGCCGTAGGTGTCGGGCACAGCCACCCCGTCTTCGATGATCAGCAGGTCAAGGCCGCTCGCCTCGAACAGGCGGGCGGCATCCTGGTAGACCGGCGGCTGTTTCCAGTCATAGCCGATGCCGTAGCTGGGGTCGTTCCAGCCCTGCACGCCGAAGCCCGCGCCGAGAAACCAACCGAAATGCTGCAGGGTCATGAGGGGTCCTTCGGAGTTGGGGCGCTGATGGTCGGGGTCAGCAGGCCCTGGCTCGCCAGCCAGGCCTGGTCGAAGGCCTTGGTGAGGTAGTTGGTGCCCGCGTCGGGCGAGATCACGACGATCACCGAACCCGGCGCGGCGGTGCGGGCGACCTGCAGCGCGACGGCGACCGCCAGGCCGGAGGACGGCCCGAGCAGCAGGGCCTCCTCCCTGGCCAGGGCGCGCACGGTGGCGTAGACGGTGTAGTTGTCGATCGTGATGACGTCGTCGAGCACCGAGCGATGAAAGTTGTGCGGCCACCAGTCCCGCGGCCAGCGTGAGCCGACGCCGTCGACGAGGATCTCGGCCTCCGCTCCCCCGTCGTAGGTCGACCCGGCGGGGTTGGCGCCGATCACGCGCACCCGGCCGTCGGAGGCCTCCTTGAGAAAACGGCCGGCGCCGCTCACGGTGCCTCCGGTGCCGATCGCGGCGACGAAGTGGGTCACCCGGTGGGCGCTCTGCCGCCAGATTTCGGGGCCGGTGCTCGCGTAGTGCGCGCCCGGATTGTCGTCGTTCTCGAACTGCTGCGACTGCCAGGCGCCGGGTATCTCGCTCGCGATGCGTTCGGAGACCGCGCGGGTGTTGCGCGGGCTGTCCGGCCGCGCGGTGCCGTCGGCTTCGACCAGGGTCGCGCCGTAAGCGGTGAGTAAGGCGAGTTTCTCGGCTGAGATCTGGTCGGTGTGCACGATGACGACCGGATGCCCGGTGAGTCGCCCGACCAGCGCGAGGCCGATTCCTGTGTTGCCAGAGGACGATTCCACGATCGTCGCGCCCGGCGCGAGCGCACCGCTGGCTTCGGCCTGCCGGATGATGTTGAACGCGACCCGATCCTTGGCCGAACCGCCGGGGTTTCGCCCCTCGAGCTTGACCAGCACCCGGGCGGGCAAGCCGGCGGCGAGCACGCTTAGGGCGACCAGCGGGGTGTTGCCGACCAGGTCGGCGACGCTCGCGAGCACGTCTTCGCGCAGCGGTTCGGCCGCGAGGTCACGGATTCTGGTCATCTCTCCATGGTAAATCTCCCGGTGCACCCTGACCCCATGAGACCGACTTTTACGGGTAGACAAAAACGGATGCCGCGCAGCCGGCTGGCTTACGCTGCATCCGTTCTGAGCTGGGCTACTTGACAGCGGCGGCGAGCAGGGCCACGTAGTCCGTCAGGCCCCAGCTCAGCGAGAGTCCGGTGGGCGGGGAGACCGAGCTGATGAAGGCCGCGCCGACCGGGGACGCGACCGTGCCGGACTGCACCTGCGGCATGGCCTGGGCGTAGCTCGCGGTAAGGAACGCGTCGGACTCCTCCTGGGTCGAACCGAAGTTCACCAGCAGGTCGCTGTCGAGCTGGTCGAGTTGCTCGTAGCTGAGCGTGTAGTAGAAGCTCGCCTCGTCGGTCGCGAGCTCGTCGACGGCGGGCGCGCTGACGAAGCCGAGGTCGAGGGTGAAGTCGACGCGGGGGTCTTCCTTCTTGTAGATGTAGAACGTCCCGGCGCTGTCGCTGGTGAGCGCGATGGTCTTGCCCGCGAATTCGGGGTGCGCGGCGGCCTGGTCGGCGATCTCGGCGTCGATCGACGCGAGCAGGGTGCTCGCTTCATCGGTCTTGCCGAGCGCGGTTCCGGTGATCTCGATGAGGTCGCGCCACGGGGTGGCCCAGGCGTCACCCGGGTAGGCGACGACCGGGGCGATCTCGCTGAGCAGGTCGTATTCCTGCTCGGTGATGCCGGAGTAGGCGGCGAGAATCACGTCGGGGGCGGCGGCGGCGATGTCTTCATAGGGCGGCTCCTGGGTGTCGGGCAGGATGACCGGCATCTCTTCGCCGTCGAGCGCCTCGTTGATCCACGGCAGCACGCCGTTCTCGTCGCCGGCGTAGCTTTGGAACGGCATCGCGACCGGAATCACGCCGAGCGCGATCGCGTCGTCGGCACTGCCCCAGCCCCAGGTCACCACGCGGGTCGGCTGCTCGTCGATCGTGGTCTCCCCGAAGGCGTGCTCGATGGTGACCGGAAAGCTGCCGGATGCCGCGGCGCCGGGATCGGTCGAGTCCTCGGCGGCGGCCGTGCAACCGCTCAGGCCGAGGCCGAGGATGCTCGCTGCGGCAGCGAGCGTGAGGGTAAGGCGTCGGGACACGAAGTTCTCCAGTTCGTTAAGGTCAATACTAAGGGTAGCCTACCCTAAATTAAAACCCGGCCGTGGAACCGGCCGATCGGCACGACCATGGGTGCGCCGCAGACTGGATCGGGAACGATTCGCGCCTCGAGGTCGAAGGCGTGCCGCACGATCTCGGCGGTGAGTGTCTCGGCAGGCGTGCCGTTGGCGACGATGCGCCCGGCGCACATGACGACCAGGTGGTCGGCGTAGCGGGCGGCGAGGTTGAGGTCGTGCAGCACCATCACGACGGTCGTGCCGCGCTCGCGGTTGCGCTCGAGCAGCAGGTCGAGCACCTCGATCTGGTGGGTCACATCGAGAAAGGTGGTCGGTTCGTCGAGCAGCAGTATCTCGGGGTCCTGGGCGAGGGCCATGGCGATCCAGACGCGCTGGCGCTGCCCGCCGGAGAGGTCTTCGAGGCGACGTGCGGCGAGTTCGTCGGTGTTGGTGGCGGCCATCGCGGCGGCGACGATCTCGTCGTCGGTGCTCGACCACTGCCGAAACCAGCCCTGGTGCGGGTAGCGGCCGCGGCCGACGAGGTCGGCCACGGTGATGCCCTCGGGGGCGACGGGCTGCTGCGGCAGCAACCCCACCACGGTCGCGACCTTCTTTCCGGGCAGCGCCGTGATGTTGCGGCCGTCGAGGGTGACCTGGCCGGCATCCGGTGTGATCAGCCGGGACAGCCCCTTGAGCAGGGTGGACTTTCCCGAGGCGTTGGCTCCGACGATGACGGTGATCGCGCCGGGCACGATGGCCAGGTCGAGGTTCTCGATGATGGGCGTCTGGTCGTAGCCGAGGGTGACGCCCTCGGCGCGCAGCAGGTGGGTCATCAGGCACCCTTTCCGGTTGTGTTGCTGGTGGCGAGCAGCCAGAGCAGGTAGGGGGCGCCGATGGCGCCCGTGATGATTCCGGCGGGCAATTCCAGCTGCCCGGGGAGCAGATGCTGGGCCGCGAAGTCGGCCACGGTCGTGATGAGAGCACCGACCAATGCTGTGGGAATGAGGGCGAGCCCGCCGGTACCGACCACGCGCCGGGCGATCGGCGCCGCGACGAAGGCCACGAAGGCGAGCGGGCCGACCGCCGCTGTCGCCGTCGCGGCGAGGGCGACGGCGATCACGAGCAGCACGAGCCGGGTACGTTCGGCACCGACGCCGAGGCTGCGCGCAAGTTCATCGCCGAGCTGCAGGGCGCGCAGCCGGCCGCTCAGCACGCGCATGACGGGCAGCAGCACGAGCAACACCACCGCCACGACCGAGATGTCCTGCCAGCGGGCACCGCTGACGCTGCCGACCAGCCAGAGCAGGGCGCCCTGGGCGTCGTTGAGGTCGGCGCGGGAGAGCAGATAGCCGAGCAGGCCCTGCACCATGAACGCGACCCCGACGCCGATCAGAACGAAACGGTAGCCGGCCACCCCGCCGCGCGAGGCCAGCAGGTAGATGACACAGGCGACGATGACGGCCCCGGCGAACGCGGCGAGAGAGGTGCCGACGCTTCCGAAGCCGAGGATGAGCATTCCGAAAACGGCGGCGGCGCTCGCTCCCCCGGTCACCCCGATGATGTCGGGGCTGGCGAGCGGGTTGCGCAGCACGGTCTGGAACAGCGCGCCGGAGAGAGCGAACGCCCCTCCGACGAGCACGGCGAGGGTCAGCCGCGGCAGCCGCAGCGAGAGCACGATGAAGTTCTCGCTCTGCGTGCCCTGGCCGGTGAGGGTGCGCAGCAGGTCCGGCACGCTCAGCGAGTACGCGCCGACGGTGAGGCTGAATGCGGCGACGGCCACGAGGGCGCCGACAAGCACGAGCACAATCCCCCGCTCGCGTCTGCTCCGCCGAGCGCGTGCCTGGGTGAGCGGGGCGGCATCCGCTGTTCTCTCGCTGAGCGTGGTCATCACAGGCCCGCCAGTTTCACGCGGCGCACGAGGGCGATGAGCACCGGCGCGCCGAGGAACGCGACGACGAGGCCGGCCTCGATTTCGCCGGGCTGCGCGATGACGCGGCCGAGGACGTCCGCCGCGACGAGCAGGGTCGGGCCGAACAACGCGGAGAAAACGATGATGAGGCGGTAGTCGGGGCCGGTGATCCAGCGGGCCACGTGCGGCACGGCGAGGCCGACGAAGACGATCGGGCCGGCCATGGCCGTCGCCGAGCCGCAGAGCAGGACGATCGCCACGGCGCAGACGATGCGGGCGAGTATGAGGTTCTGGCCGAGACCACGGGCGAGGTCGTCACCGAGGGCGAGGGTGTTGAGCATGCGAGCGGCCACGACGCTAAGGATCGCGCCGACCAGGATGAACGGGGCGAGCGGCAGGGCGGCGTCGAGGCCGCGAGCCACGAGCGAGCCGGCCGCCCAGAACCGATAGCGGTCGAAGGCCTCGGTGTCGGCGAGCAGCACGATCGTGATGAGCGAGGTGAACGCCGCCGTGAGCGCGGTTCCGGCGAGGGCGAGCTTGACCGGCGTCGCACCCTCCCGGCCGAGCGAACCGATCAGGTAGACGATCGTCGCGGCCACGGCAGCGCCCGCGAAGGCGAACCAGACATAGCCGAGCGAGGAGGTGACGCCGAACCAGGCGATGCCGGCGACGACGAACAGCGAAGCGCCGGCGTTGACCCCGAGCAGGCCGGGGTCGGCGAGCGGGTTGCGGGTGACGCCCTGCATGAGGGCGCCGGCCAGGCCGAGGGCGACCCCGGCCAGGAGGCCGACGACGGTGCGCGGCACCCGCAGGTCGAGGATGACGACGCGGTCAGTCAGCGCAGTGTCGGTCACGGTTTCATCGGGGTTGACCAGGGCATCGACCACGGTGCCGAGGCCGATCTCCCTGGTGCCGACCAGCAGCGAGGCGGCAATACTGAGGCCGAGCAGCACGAAGGCCAGAGCGAAGCCGATGACGACGCGACGCCGACGGGTGCGAGAGGGCGCGGACGCGGGTCGTTCGCCGATCAGGGTCATTGAGCTTCGGACCGGCCCAGCCGCCAGTAACCCATGAAGGCCACTCGCGACCGGTCGATGCCGGTCTCGCTCACCAGAAAACGTCGCAGCAGTTTGATCATGCAGGATTCGCCGGCGAGCCAGGCGTAGAACCCCGTTCCGGCCTGGTCGCCCGGCGATTCCCAGAGCAGGTCGCAGTCCACGTCGACCTCCGCGAGCGGCTGCGGGGTGGCGGCGACCGCCGTATCAACCAGGGGGCGATTGCGGGCGACCCATTCGCGCACGGCATGATCGAGCCGTTGCCCGTGCGGCGCCAGGTCGCGGGCCAGCCACGTGATCTCGGAGCCAGCAGGGAGAAGGAGGGGCAGGGCATCCGCTTGGGTGGGCACCTCGATGAAGGCGCGGGCGCGGCGGCCGGCGGGCAGGCTCTCGAGGATGCTGCAGATGGCGGGGGCGGCGGTTTCGTCGCCGGCCAGCAGCAGTTCGGCCGCCTGGGCGGGGTGCCAGTCGAGGCCGATGGCGCGGTCGGGGCTGCGCTCGTCGGGGCCGACGATGAGAACATCGCTGCCGATCCGTGCGGCCTGCAGCCAGCGCGCAGCGGGACCGAGCTGGCCATGGCCGTGGCTGTTGGGGATTCCGTGGGTGACGAAGTCCACGTCGATCTCACGTTGTTCGGGCCGCACCGCGCGAATCGTGTAGGTGCGAAAGGGGTTGCGTTCGGCATCGGGCAGCGCCCGCCAGCGGGCGTACCAGCTGCCGTCGGCGATGGTGCGCTCGTCGGCGGCGCCGATGTCGGCCAGGCCCAGTCCGGGCAGCGGCAGCACGATCTTGACGCGCTGGTCGAGCCCGGCGGTACCAAAGGTGTCAAACTGTGTGCCGAAGAAGGTCACCCGGGTGAAGTGATCGCTGAGAGAACGAATGCCCACCACCGTCGCGCGATACGGACGGTACGCCGGGCGGTCAGCGACCGCGGTGGCGTCGAGGCCGGTCTCGATTGGTAAGGTAAGCATTACCTTAGTATGGCATGCCTTGCCTCAGTACGGGCGAATGGGCTCAGGTTGGACGGCCCGCACCCGCCCGACCCTAGACTGAAATCATTGTGAAAAGTTACTGGACCCTGCTGCGCACGCCCGGCGTATCCCGCCTGATCGGCGCGCAGCTGACGGCGAGATTTCCCTTCGGAATGCTTTCGCTCGCCTTTCTCATTCACATCGAGCAGATCTTTGATTCCTACGGCGCGGCCGGGCTGGTGCTCGGTGCCATGAGTATCGGCCAGGCCATCGCCGGTCCGCTCACCAGCCGGCTGATGGGACGGCTCGGAATGCGCCCGGTGATCATCGCGACCATGTTCATCTGCGCCGTGTCGATCATCGTGATGGCGCTGGTTCCGCTGTCGGTCGTGAGTCTCATGCTCATCGGATTCGTCGCCGGCCTGTCCACCCCGCCGATCCAGCCGGCCGTGCGCACCATCTATCCCAAGATCGTGAACTCGCGCCAGCTGACCCCGTTGTTCTCGCTCGACGCGTCGGCGCAGGAGATCATCTGGGTGCTCGGCCCGGTGATCGCGACCTTTGTGGCGCTGCAGGTGTCGACGACCGCGGGCATCCTGCTCGCCGCGTTCTTTCTGGTCGCCGGCGGAATCTGGTTCGTCTCGCTGCCCGAAGTCGGCCGGGTGCGCATCCCGCGCAGTCGCCGCAAGCTCGGCGTCGTGCTCAAGAAGCCCGAAGTGTTGCTCAGCACCATCGTCGGCTTCACACTCGTCGCCGCCTGCGCCGCCGTCGAGGCCGGAGTGGTCGCGGTGTTCGGCCACGGCAGCGCCGACGCCGGCTGGGTGCTCGGCATCTTCGCTATCGGTTCGCTCATCGGCGGGCTCGCACTCGGCCATGCCCCGATCGGCCCGTGGGCCCTGGCCGCCCGCATGCTCATCGTCACGATCGGGCTCGCCCTGGCGAGTCTGTGGCTCACCTTCTGGTGGCTGTCGCTGGCGCTGCTCCTGGCCGGGGTTGGCATTGCGCCCGCTTTCGCCGTGCTGTTCGGCATCGTCTCGGCGAGCGTGAAGTTCAGCGACACCGCCGAGGCCTACGGCTGGGTCGGCACCGGCCAGCTGATCGGCGCCGCGATGGGCTCCGCCATTGCCGGCTTCTCGATCGACCGCTCCGGTCCGGTCTCGGCCATCTACGTCGCGGCGGGCTTTGCCGCCCTCGGCTGCATCATCCCAGCGCTCGGCCGCCGCTGGCACCCCGACCTGCGCGGCCGTGACATCAGCCCCATCCCCGACACCGAGCCGATCCAAATTCAGGTTTCGTAGGCCAAATCCAGGTCTCGTAGCATGGTGTGATGACTTCCCTCACGCTCAACGACGGCCACCTGATTCCCCAGCTCGGTCTCGGGGTCTACAAAATAGCGGATGCCCTCGCCGCCGACACCGTGCAGGTCGCGCTGGACGCCGGGTACCGTCACGTCGACACCGCCGCGCTCTATGAGAACGAGGTCGGCGTCGGTCAGGGACTCGCCCGCTCGAGTGTGCCGCGCGAGGACGTGTTCGTGACGACCAAGGTGTGGAATGACCGCCACGGCTATGACGAAACGTTGAAAGCATTCGACGAGAGCCTGGCCAAACTCGGCCTCGACTACGTCGACCTGTATTTGATCCACTGGCCGGCGCCGCAGCAGAACCGCTACGTGGAGACCTGGCAGGCCCTCGAAGCGCTCCGAGCCACCGGCCGTGCCCGCTCGATCGGCGTCTCCAACTTTCACCCGTACCACCTGGACCGGCTGCTGAATGAGACCGATATCGTGCCAGTGCTCAATCAGGTGGAGTTGCACCCGTGGCTGCCGCAAGCAGGCGTGCGTGCGTATGACGCGGCCCACGGCATCCGTACCGAAGCGTGGTCACCCCTGGCCCGCGGGCGCGCGATCGCCAACCCGACGCTCGATGCGATCGGCGGCCGCCACGGCAAATCAGCCGCGCAGATCGTGATCGCCTGGCACCTCGCGCTCGGCAACATCGTCATTCCCAAGTCGGTCACCCCGGCGCGCATTCGCGCCAATATCGACGTGTTCGACATTGTGCTCGACGACGACGACCTCGCGGCTATCGCCGCGCTCGAAACCGGCGAGCGCACCGGCAAAGACCCGGACGACCTCGACTGAGCGGCCGCGGGTCGAGCCCGGTCCCGCAGGAGGTGCTGCCCGCACGCAGAGAGCGTGCCGGACATACCGGACTTCGACGCTATGCGGGCAGGACCCTGATCGTGAACGTCCTACGTGCAGTCGCGCCGGTATTGTCCTTGACCTCTACGGTAAAGGTGAACGTCCCGGCCCTCGTCGGTGTGCCGGTGACTCTGGCCTCCGGCCTGTTCTCCAGGGTGTTTCCAATGAAGCGTGTTCCGTCCGGAACATTTCCGGAGGCAAGTTTGAACTTGAACGTCGAGGGGCCGGGGGGATCGCTGCAGACGATATAACCCAAATACGCCTGTCCCACCGTGGCATCAGGCATCTGTGCCGGAGTGAGAAAGGCGAGTTGCTCGGAGGCTGCCACCGAGGCTGAAGCGCTGACGGACGAGGCGGACGTATTCCCGGCCGCGTCGAAAGCGGCCACCGTGTAGGTGTAGCTGCCAACGGCGAGGCCGGAGTCGATGAAACTCGCCGAATCCGTCGTAGCCAGGAAGGTGCCGTTACGGTTGACCCGGTAACCGGCCACTCCGGTGTCGTCCGTACTGACTCCCCAGCTCAGGCTGACCGTAGATCCGACAACGGTAGTCACCAGATTCGTCGGAATCGAGGGAGCGGTGGTATCCGTGACAGGCGGTTCTGGCACCGTCACCGATGCGCTGTTGCTGGCCGCAGAAACATTGCCCGCACCGTCCACCGCAGCCACCGAATAGGTGTATGTTCCCGGGCTGCGGTTGCTGTCGTTGTAGACGCTGTTAAGTACGGTGGTGATCACGACGCCGTTGCGGGTAACCCGGTACCCGGTAACGCCCACATTGTCCGTGCTGGCGGTCCAGCCAAGATCCGCGGTGGTGCCGGAAAGTGTCGCCGTCAAGTTGGCGGGCACACTGGGAGCGGTGGCGTCGGTCGTCGGTGCAGAGACGGTCACTGAAGCACTATTGCTCGCACCCGAGGCATTCCCGGCAGCGTCGAAAGCGGCCACAGTGTAGATGTAGGTACCTGCCGTCAGGCCTGAATCGGAAAAGGATGTACCGGTGACAGCGCCCGCAAGTAGGGTTCCGCTTCGGGTAACGCGATAGCCGGTCACGCCGATATTGTCGCTGCTGGCTGTCCAAGCGAGATTGGCCGTAGCGCCGGAGAGCGCTGCGGTGAGGTTGGTAGGTGTGCCTGGCGCGCTCGTGTCCACCGTCGGCGGCTGCGTCACGGCGCACCCGGACAGAGTCCTCGTGGTCACTGCCGTAGAACCGTCCCGCAAGTCCACCGTGCAGTCTGCGGGCGCTGCATACGGGTCACGCTCGATGCGGAACTTACCCGCGCTGTCGCTGCGGCCCATCACTACGTTATCCACACTGATGTCGCGGGAAGCAAGGGCGGTCCCCTCGATCCGCAGAGCTGAACCACCGACCTCCGCCCGAGAAACGGATACGGCAGCTTGCGCCGGCGGTGCGATGATCACGGCGGGCAGCACGGCAGCCGCCAGAATAGCCGCGAAAATCACTAGTTTTCTCTTTGGCATAATCATGTCCTCATTTTGAGGTTGCGATGTTGCGATGGAGGATACCGTTCCTGGTCTTTTTAGCGACGGCATCCCTGATGCACGAGACCATGCGTACCGCAGCCGGTATCGACCCTGGAGACACGCAGTGAACAAAACCCGTACGAGGAAACGTACTCCGTTCATAGTGAATTGCAAGGTCTGGTCATCACGGATGGTGGCGGCATCTCGGCGGCTGTCGACAGGAGCAAGACCCGGACGAACCGGATCGATCGGCCGATCCGAGCTTCGACCGGGGCCCGTCAGACTTACCAGCGCGGGTGAATCTGCTCCCGCAGGAGCCGGTCATAGATGTCCTGAACGCCCTCGTTGAAGGCGAGGTCGAGCGGTTCGGCTACGCCGGCGGTCGCGTTTCCCTGCGCCTGGGCGACCGAGCGGGCTCCCGGAATGACGGCGCTTACCCCGTCGATCTGGGCTACCCAGGCCAGGGCGGCCTGGGCTGGCGTGAGGCCGACCGGGGCCAGGGCCGCAAACTCCGTGGCGGCCTGCAGGCCCACCTCGAAGTCGACGCCGGAGAAGGTCTCCCCGACGTCGAAGTGGCTGCCGTCCCGGTTGAAGTTGCGGTGGTCGCTCTCGGCGAAGACCGTGTCGGCGGTGTATTTGCCGGTCAGCAGCCCGCTGGCCAGCGGAACCCGGGCGATGATGCCCACCCCGGCGGCGCGTGCGGCCGGCAGTACCTCGTCGAGCGGCTTGAGGCGAAAAGCGTTCAGGATGATCTGCACCGTGGCGATTCCCGGGTGGCTGATCGCGGCGAGGGCCTGGTCGCAGGTCTCGACGCTCACCCCGTAATTGGCGATGACGCCCTCGTCGACGAGGATGTCGAGCGCGTCGTAGACCTCGCCGGAGTCGAACACCACGCTCGGCGGGCAGTGCAGCTGCACCAGGTCGAGGGTGTCCATGCCGAGGTTGGCCCTGGACCGATCGGTCCACTCGCGAAAGTTGGCGAGAACGAAGTTCTCCGGCACCTGTTGCGCGCGACGACCCATCTTCGTGGCGACCGTGATCTCCGCGCCCGGGGCATCATTCGCGAGAAAATTCCCGATCAGCCGCTCGCTGCGGCCGTCACCATAGACATCCGCTGTGTCAAAAAAGGTGATGCCGGCATCAGCGGATGCAGCCAGCACGCCGGTCGCGTCAGCGTCAGAAACAGCGCCCCAATCGGCGCCCAACTGCCATGTGCCCAGGCCGATCACGGAAACAGTGCGGCCGGTTCGTCCGAGGGTGCGCTTGTGCATATCCCCAGCTTAGGCATCGCAGGGTCGAAAGTCTCAGGTCGGGCGACCCCCGACGATGGTGACGGCGCGCGCCGCGAGGCGTGCACCGGCATTCGCCGCCGCCGCGATCGACGCGCCCTCGAGCCACGCTGTGACGAAGCCAGCGCCGAAGGCGTCCCCGGCCCCCGTCGTGTCCGCCCGCTCGACGCGCGCAACAGGAATCATAACCGGAGGTTGGCCGGCGACAGCCACGACTGAGCCCTTGGCACCCATGGTCACGGCCACGACCCCAAAGCTTTTGGCCAGTCGCGTCGCAACGTCGAACGGATCGTCAAGTCCCGTGAGGGCGCGCCCCTCGGGGAGGTTGGGTAACAGAACGGATGCCCCCGCCACCGCCCGCAGAAAATTCGCGACTCCGAAATCCGCCAGGACGCGCGCCGACCCCGGGTCGACGACAACGGGAACGCAGCGCTCGCGGCACCTTCTCATGAGGTGTTGAAAGGAGTCGATGGTGCCCTCCGGGTCGTGCTGTCCCGAGAAAACGGTGTACCCGGTGAAGTACAGCGCGGCAGCACCGTCGAGAAGGGAGTCTGGAACGTCATGCGGAGTCAGGACCCGGTTCGCACCGCGTTCGGTCAGCACGGTACGGGAGTCGTTGTCATCGACAATGACAATGATGGTGCCCGTTGGCCGGGTCGCGTCAGGGGTGAGGTGCGCTCGCACACCGAACTCAGCGAGGAAGCCCGCATGGTAGTCACGGTCGATGGCACCGACCCTGCCGATGAAGTCGACCGCGACACCGGCGCTTCCGAACCAGGCCGACACGTTGGCCGCTGCGCCACCCGGAAGCTGCCGAATCGACGACGGAGTGTTGGTATCGCCCTCAGGCGTCCGGTGCGGTCGCACCATGATGTCGTCGATGACGTCGCCGAACACAACAACGCGTGGGGCGAACTGCGCGGAGTCCACCGCAGGGTGCGTCAACGCGGCACCCGTTCGAGCAGCGCCTGAAAAACCTCATCTTGCGACATCATTCCCCCTCGAATGTTGCTGATCGGCCCGACGGGCCGTCTACCCCCCAGAAAACCACACCCTGAGCCTAGCGACATCCGACCCGCTCCGCGATCAAAGGTCCACCATTCAGCACGGGCTCCCCCTGGTCGCCGATGCGCCAGGCGCCCGCAACGGCCTCGAGCGCGCGCGCGAACCGCTCGGGCTCGTCGGCGCTCAGGGTGAACAGCGGCTGACCCTGCACGACGGTGTCGCCGGGCTTGGCGTGCAGGTCGATGCCGGCGGCATGCTGCACCGGA
This sequence comes from Cryobacterium glaciale, assembly GCF_004402535.1. GTDB lineage: Bacteria > Actinomycetota > Actinomycetes > Actinomycetales > Microbacteriaceae > Cryobacterium > Cryobacterium glaciale. The sequence continues at coordinate 79,038 of NZ_SOEY01000018.1, forward strand.
TCCTGTTTGCGCGCCCGGCCAGCGCCGAGCCGCCAGGCGCCGACGCCGAACGGCAGCGCCTGCTGTTCGACCAGCACGCCGCTGCGCTCGGCGAGCACCACGTGGGTTTCGCGCGCGACCGGCAGCGCGGCATCCGGGTCGCCGCCCTGCGCCCGAATCACTGCACGCCACTTGTCCATGGCCCGGCCGTCGGTGAGCGCGGCGCTAACGTCGACGCCGGTGATGCCGGCGAGGGCGAGCATCTCCTCGGCCAGCGCCACGGTGAGCTCGACCACGTCGGATGGACCGCCGCCGGCGAGTACCTCGACCGACTCGCGCACCTCGTTGGCATTGCCGATGGCAAAGCCCAGCGGCACGTTCATGTTGGTCAGCAAAGCGGATGTCGCCACCCCGGCATCCTCGCCCAGCTCCACCATCGTGCGGGCCAGTTCCCGCGACCGCTCGATGTCCTTCAGGAAGGCTCCGGAGCCGAACTTCACGTCGAGCACGAGCGCGCTCGTGCCCTCGGCGATCTTCTTCGACATGATCGACGACGCGATCAGCGGGATCGCCTCGACCGTGCCGGTGATGTCGCGCAGGGCGTAGAGTTTGCCGTCGGCCGGGGCCAGGCCACTGCCGGCCGCGCAGACCACACCGCCGATCTCCTGCAGCTGCTTGAGCATCTCGGCGTTGGTCAGGTTGGCGCGCCAGCCCGGAATCGACTCGAGCTTGTCGAGGGTGCCACCGGTGTGGCCGAGGCCGCGGCCGGAGAGCTGCGGCACCGCCGCGCCGAACACAGCGACGAGGGGCATGAGCGGGAGGGTGATCTTGTCGCCGACGCCACCGGTGGAATGCTTGTCGGTGGTCGGCTTGCCGAGCCCAGCAAAGCTCATGCGTTCGCCGCTGGCCAGCATCGCCATCGTCAGGGAGCGAATCTCGCTGCGGGTCATGCCGTTCAGAAAGATCGCCATGGTCATGGCGGCCATCTGCTCGTCGCCGACATACCCACGCGTGTAGGCGTCGATCAGCCAGTTGATTTGCGGCTCACTGAGCTCGCCGCGGTCGCGCTTGGTGTGGATCAGGTCGACGGCGTCAAACGCTTCGATGGTGGTCACGGTCGACACTCCCTAGCTGGTGGCGCGGTACTCGGCGAGCTGGCGCGGCCCGAACGCATCCGGCAGCACCTCGTCGATGGTTTTGACACCCGACACGGTTTCGAGCAGCATGCCCGGCGCGGAGTGTTCGTAGAGCAGCTGCCGGCACCGGCCGCACGGCATGAGGATGCCGCCATTCCCGTCGACACAGGTGAACGCAACGAGCCGGCCACCGCCGCTGCGGTGCAACGCGGAGACCAGGCCGCACTCGGCGCAGAGGGTGAGGCCGTAGGAGGCATTCTCCACGTTGCATCCGCTGACCACCCGCCCGTCATCGACGAGGGCCGCGACGCCGACGGGAAACTTGGAGTACGGCACGTAGGCCGTCTTCATGGCGGCGAGGGCCTGCGCGCGCAGGGCGGCCCAGTCGACAGCGAAACCGCTCATTTGATGTACGGCTTTCCGTCGGCGGCGGGTGCCCGCGAGCGGCCGACGAACCCGGCAACGGCGAAGATCGTCACGACGTAGGGCAGCATGAGCATGAATTCGCTCGGTACCGGCGAGCCGATGATGCCCAGCACGTTCTGGAGGTTGGTCGCGAAGCCGAACAGCAGGGCCGCGAGGGTGGCCTTGATCGGATGCCACTGGCCGAAGATCACCGCGGCGAGGGCGATGAAGCCCATGCCGTTGGTCATCTCCTTGTTGAACGCGCCAACGGCACCGAGGGTGAAGTACGCCCCGCCGAATCCGGAGATGACGCCGCCGAGGGTGACGGCGACGAATCGGGTGCGGTTGACGTTGATTCCGACCGTGTCGGCGGCTTGCGGATGCTCACCGACGGCCCGAACGCGCAGGCCCCACTTGGTACGAAACAGGCCGAAAAACACCAGGGCAACGGCGACGTACATGACGTAGACGATGATGGTCTGGCGAAACAGCACCGGACCGATGATCGGGATTTCGCTGAGCAGCGGAATGTTCAGCCGCGGAAAGACGTCCGGTGAGTTGAGGTTGGCGCTCGGAGCGAGCACCTGCGAGTAGAGAAAGCTCGTCAAGCCGATCACGAGCACGTTCAGCACGACACCAACGATGACCTGATCGACGAGGTACTTGAGCGCGAAGGCGGCCAGCACCATCGACACGAGCGCCCCGGCCACCATGGCCGCGAGCAGGCCGAGGTAGGGGTTGCCCGTGGCTGAGGCCACGACCGCGGAGCTGAAGGCTCCGGCCAGGAGCTGCGCCTCGATCGCCACGTTCACGACGCCGGCCCGCTCAGACAGCACACCGCCGAGGGCGCCGAAGATGAGCGGGGCACTCAGGGTGACCGTGCCGATCAACAGTCCGGGTACCGGAATGGTCGAGCCGGACGCAGCCCAGGCCAGAAAGCCGACCAGAAACAGCAGGGCGAACACAATGGTCAGCAGGATCGGGATCTTGCGGTGGCGATAGACCAGCCAGGCAGACGCCGCAGCCAGGAGAACGAGCACGATGGCGACGAACACGCCCGTCACGAAGGTCGGCAGGGCAACCTCGGGCAGCTGGATCAGGTCGCGCCCTTCCGATAGACGGAAGGTGCTGAGCTCACCGCGCTGGCCACGTCCGAGCCCGACGAACAGGAGCAGCGACAGCACCGCGAAGCCGCCGAACGTGATCGGGATCTTCCAGCTGCGAACCTGCGCCGTCGGCTTGACGATCGGGGCCGACGATGGCAGCGGAGCGGAATTTTGCGTGATCGTGCTCATTTCGCCACCACCTCGTTGGTCTTGCGAATTCTGGGTTTCTTGGTGGTGCCGGGTGTCGGCAGGTGGAACATGGCCCGCACCAGCGGCGGCGCCGCGATGAACAGCACGATGAGTGCCTGAACGACCACGACGATGTCGATCGGCACACCTTCGGCGGCCTGCATGGCGAAGCCACCGGCTTTGAAGGCACCGAAGAGGACGCCGGCTGCGAAGATGCCCCACGGCTTCGACCGCCCGAGCAGGGCGACGGTGATGGCGTCGAAGCCGATGCCGGCATCGATGCCGGAACTGAACCCGGTGGTGAGGGTACCCAGCACCTGGTTGACGCCGGCCAGACCGACGAGAGCACCCGAGATAGCCATGGCATACAGGTACACGTTTTTCACGTTGATACCGGCCACCCGGGCCGCGTTCGGGTTCTGCCCGACGGCGCGAAACTGAAAGCCGAGATTAGAGCGGCTGAGCAGCCACCAGACGAAAATCGTGGCCGCGATGACCGTGAGAAAACCGGCGTGCAGGTTGTACCGCGGGCCGAACAGGTCGGGGAACACCGCCGTGGGCAGCATAGGCGGTGTCTTCGGGTTGTTGCTGCCCGGCGCCTGCAGGGCGCCGGGCGTGCGCAGCAGAAACTGAATGAGGTAGAGCGCTACGAAGTTGAGCATGATCGTGACGATCACCTCGTGGGCTCCGGTGCGGGCCTTGAGCAGCCCGACGACTCCGCCCCAGATGGCACCGCCGAGCAGCCCGGCCAGTACGGCCACAATCAAGTGGATGCCGGCCGGCAGTTCGACCGCGAAGGCAACGTAGCCAGCGGCCCCGGCGGCGATGAGCATCTGCCCGCGGCCTCCGATGTTGAACATGCCAACTCGGAAGGCGAGTCCGACCCCGAGGCCGGCCGCGATCAGCGGCGTCGCGAAGGTGAGGGTTTCGGTCAGCGGACGAATAGCGGTGAGAAAATTGTTGGCGCGAAAGTTGTAGATCGCACCCTGGAAGAGTGCCGAATAGGCGCCCGAGACGGCGTCCCAGACAGCCCGGAGCAGGTCCGTCGGCCGAGAAAAGAAATACCCGGCCGTCTCCTGCACGCCTTCGTTCGTGAACGCGATCAGAATGGCGCCGACCACGAGCGCGACCAAGACGGCCAGAAGCGAAATCATGGCGCTGCCGCCGGTGATGTCGCGCAGGGTCTGGTTCCAGCGCTCCGACCCGTCCTTCGTGGCTGGACCGGAAGCCGGACGTGCCGGGGCCGGTGCTGCCGGTGGCGTGGCGTCGCTCACAGTGCGGCCTCCGCTGCCGGGGCGTGTTCGCCGGCCATCATCAGGCCGAGCGTGGCCCGGGGGGTGTTGCCGGGAACGATGCCCACGATTTCTCCTCGATACATCACCGCGATGCGGTCGGCGAGCGCGACGACCTCGTCGAGCTCGGTGGAAACGACAATGACCGGAATGCCGGAGTCCCGGGTTTCAATGATGCGGGTGTGCACGAACTCGATCGAGCCGACGTCGAGCCCGCGGGTCGGCTGCGCTGCCACGAACAGGCGCAGGTCACGGCTGAGTTCGCGAGCCAGGACCACCTTCTGCTGGTTGCCACCGGAGAGTCGGCCGGCTTCCATCTCGCTGCCCTGCGAGCGAATATCGAACTCGGTGATCTTCTCCGCGGCGAATTTGGCCCGGAAGGCCAGCTGCAGGTTGCCGGCCTTCACGAACGGTGCCCCAGAGCTGCGGTCGAGCATGAGGTTCTCGGCGATGTTGAAGTCGGCGATGAGGCCGTCTTCGGTGCGGTCCTCTGGCACGAATCCGACTCCGGAGTCGAGAATGTGCCGCACGCTGTAGCCGCGCAGCGGTTTGCCGTCGAGCTCGATCGACCCGGTGACGTGCTGCTGCAGGCCGAGCAACGCTTCGGTGAGTTCGGTCTGGCCGTTGCCCTGCACACCGGCGATGGCCAGCACCTCGCCGGCCTGCACGTCGAAGCTGACGTTGTTGACGACGATCTGGTTGCGCACATCGATCACCGAGAGGTTTTTCACCGACAGTGCGGTACCACGCAACTCGGGGGCGTTCTTGTGCACCGTCAGTTCAACGGCGCGGCCGACCATGAGCGAGGCCAACTCCGCGTTCGTCGCGGTCGGTGACGCTTCGCCGACGACGGTTCCCAAACGGATGACGGTGATGCGGTCCGCAACGGCGCGCACCTCCCGCAGTTTGTGCGTGATGAAAACGATCGAGGTACCGGAAGCCGCGAGCTGACGCATGATCGTCATGAGCTCGTCGGTCTCCTGCGGAGTGAGCACGGCGGTGGGTTCGTCGAACACCAGCACCTTCGCATCCTGCGACAGCGCCTTGATGATCTCCACCCGCTGCTGCACACCAACCGGCAGGTCTTCGATGAGGGCGTCGGGGTCGATATCGAAACCGAACCGGTCGGAGATCTCCCGCACTTTGGCGCGGGCAGCACTGAGATCGAGACGGCCGCCGAAAGTGGTCTGTTCGTGGCCGAGCACGACATTCTCCGCAACGGTGAACACGGGAACGAGCATGAAGTGCTGGTGCACCATGCCGATGCCCGCGTTCATGGCGTCGCCCGGACCAGCGAACTTCTGCACCCTGTCGTCGAGCAGGATTTCGCCCTCTTCGGCGACGTACAGGCCGTACAACACGTTCATCAGGGTTGACTTGCCAGCGCCGTTCTCTCCCAGGAGGGCGTGAATCTCACCAGACTCGACGGTGAGGGAGATGTTGTTGTTGGCGACCAGCGCACCGAAGCGCTTGGTAATTCCGCGAAGTTCGAGCTTCATTGATCCTGAATTCCTGAGTCGAGCACGACGGGGGAAAAGTGTGGGGAAATGAAATGGGGAGGCCGACAATCCGGCCTCCCCAGGTCACTACAGCGTATTACTGCTTCGGTGATGAAGGCGATTCGACCGTGATCGAACCGTCGATGATGCCGGCCTTGATGGCGTCGAGTTCGTCGCCCAGGGTCGAGGGGACCTTGGATTCGAAGTCGTGGAACGACGCAATGCCCACGCCGTCGTTGTCGAGAGTGCCGACATACGGGGTGGCGTCAAAGGAGTCTTCACCAGCGCCGGAAACGACGTCGGACACGCTGACCTTGATGCCCTTGAGGATGCTCGTGAGGAACAGGCTCTTGTTGGTCGCGTCGGTCTCGTAGAGGTCAGCGTCAACGCCCACCATGGCGATGTCCTTGCCCGAGCTCTTGATCGCTTCGATCGCGCTCAGGAAAATCGGTCCGCCCACGGGCAGTAGCACGTCAGCGTTCTGGTCGATGAGCCCTTGCGCGTTGGCGAGCGATTCGACGCCGGCGGCGAAACCACCCGTGAACGACCCGGTCTGCGAGGCGACATCCCAGCCCAGCGACTTGACATCGGTGCCGTTCTGCTCGTTGTAATACGCGACGCCGTCAGCGAAGCCGTCCATGAAGATGGTGACGGTCGGGAATTGCATTCCGCCGTAGGTGCCGACGACGCCGGTCTTGCTGTAGCCGGCAGCCGCGTAGCCGGCCAGGAAGGCGGCCGGGGCGGTGTCGAAGATGATCGGCTTGATGTTCGGGGCGTCGACCGCGCCATCGAAGTCGAGGTCGGCATCGTTGTCGATGATGGCGAAGTTCACTTCGGGGTTCGCCAGTGCCGATTCGACTGTCGCGGCCGCAAGGTTGAACCCGACGGTCACGATGAGGCTGCAGCCCTGGTCGACGAGGTTCTGCACATTGGACTGGTAGTCGGTTTCGGAAGTTGATTCCACCGTGATCGGATCGACGCCAAGGGCCTCTGACGCCTCGGTGAGCCCCTCGAAGCCGAGCTGATTGAAGGACTTGTCGTCGAATCCACCAGCATCCGAGACCATGCAGGGCAGGAAGTCGCTCGCGGCGGCGGAGTTGGTGTCATCGGTCGTGGCGGGCGCCTGGGCACAGGCCGCGAGCATCGCCACGGTACCGAACATTGCAAGACCGGCAAGTACGGTCTTACGGGTCGAAATTGTCAAGAGGACCTCCAGGGTGCTGCCCAGCGAGATCGCGAGGGCGTGGTGCGATCCACGTTACCGAATGTGCGGCTGCGCAGATGAGCAATGTGGGTGCGCGACCGAGTCGTTACCAAGCCGCGACATTGCGGAAACAATTCTCCCCTTACTGGGGCGAACTGGGGCCGTCCACGGCAATGATCCCCGCTATAATCGCGGCTCGAATCTGGTCGAGTTCATCCACGAGTTCGGCCGAGACGAGCGCAGCCCGATCGTGGAAGTCGGCGATCTCCACACCGCCGTTCTTCAGGGTCCCCACGAACGCCGTGTTGTCGAAGGTGCCGTCAAGGTCGGCGCCGATGGTCTCGACGACCGCGGCCGACGTGTTCTTCAGCACGCTCGTGAGCACGACCGACTGGAACTGGGCCGGCAGGGTAACGAAACCGTCATTGTCGACCCAGATGATGGATACACCGGGCGTCTCGATCGCGGCAGCAGCAGCGCCCTGCCCGACCTGGCCGGCCACCGGCAGGATGATGTCGGCGCCCTGGTCGATGAACGACTGGGCGAGGGCCTTGCCCTTGTTGACGTCTTCGAAGTCGCCGGTGAAACTGCCGTCCTGGGTGTCCTTGTTCCAGCCGAGCACCTCGACGGTCGTGTCGTGCTTGTCGTTGTACATGGCGACTCCGTCGACGAAGCCATCCATGAACAGGGTCACGGGCGGCTGATTGCCGCCGCCGAAGGTGGCCACCCGGCCGGTCTTGCTCACGCCCGCGGCCAGGTAGCCGGCCAGAAAAGATGCCTGGGCTGTATCGAAGACGATCGGTTTCACGTTCGGCGCGTCGACGACCTCGTCGACGATCGCGAAGTGCACATCGGGGTTGGCGGTCGCCTCGGCGAGGGTGGCGTCGGCGAGTTCGAAGCCGACGGTGAGCACGAACTGGCATCCGGTCGCGACGGCCTGGCTCACGTTGGGGGCCAGATCGGTCTCCGACGTCGACACGATCGCGTCGGTGTCGATGTTGTACGTCGTCGCCGCCTCCTGCAGGCCCTCCCAGCTGGACTGGTTGAAGGAGCGATCGTCGAGCCCACCCGAGTTCGTGACCATGCGGGCGCAGTAGTCTGGTGCCGTCGCATCCGGTGTGGCGGTGGGTGTCGGCGCCTGCGCGCAGCCGGCCAGCAGCACAGCGGATGCCGCGAGGGCGGAAACAGCAATCAAGCGACGCATAGACACTCCCTTAAGCGTGAACTGGAATTCTAGCCAGTGCTCGCTGAACACCGCGAGCCTCACAGCACGTCGCTCGAACCCGAGAGCTTGAGCGCGTCGACGACCGCCTTGACCTTTTGAGCGTTCGCGCTCGTAGTGACCAGCAGTGCGTCGGGGGTGTCGATCACGACGATGTCTTCGACGCCGATCAGCGCGATCATGCGGCCGGTGTGGCTGACCACGATGCCGCTCGACGAGTCCGCGAGCACCCGGGCGCCCTCGCCGAGGATGGCGAGGTTGGATTTGCGCCCGCCGGAGTGCAGTTTCGCGATCGAGGCGAAGTCGCCCACGTCGTCCCAGTCGAACTGGCCGGGGATCACGACGAGTTTGCCCGCCGCAGCGGCCGGTTCGGCGACCGAGTAGTCGATGGCGATCTTCTTCAGACGCGGCCAGACCTGATCGACCACGGCGCCGCGGGCCGGGGTGTCCCACGCCTCGGCGAGCTTCATCAGCCCGGCGTGCAGTTCGGGCTCGGCAGCCGCGATCTCGGCCAGCAAGAGGTCGGCGCGCGCGATGAAGATGCCCGCGTTCCACAGGTAGTTCCCGTCAGCGAGGTATTCCTCGGCGACGTCGGGGCTCGGCTTCTCGACGAAGGAGTCGACCGCCAGGGCGGTCGGGGCCCCGTCGACGGCGAGGGACGCAGCGCTCTTGATGTAACCGAAGCCGATGGCGGCCTCGGTCGGCTGGATGCCGATCGTGACGATGTAGCCGGCATCCGCTGCGGCGACCGCCTCGGTGACCGCCGAACGAAACTGGGCGTCGCCCTTGATGACCTGGTCGGCCGGGAACGATCCGATGATCACACCGGGTTCCCGCCGCTGCAGAATGGCGGCGGCAAGGCCGATTGCGGCCGTGGAATCCCGCGGTTCGCTCTCGAGCACGACGTTCGGATCGATGAGTTCGGGGAGCTGCTGCTCGACCGCGGCGCGGTGGGCACGCCCGGTGACGACCATGATGCGCTGTTCGCCCGACAGCGGCACGAGGCGATCCCAGGTGTCGCGCAGCAGGGTGTGGCCGGAGCCGGTGAGGTCGTGCAGAAATTTGGGGGCATCCGCTCGCGACAGCGGCCACAGCCGGGAGCCGATGCCGCCGGCGGGAATCACGCTATACAGGCGGTCGATGGGCTCACTGGGCGTAATCATTCGCCCAGACTATCGGGCGGCCCCGCTGTCGGACACGATTGTTCATGCGCCCGTCACCCGGCGGCAATGGTCACTGCTTAGCCTCAAACCATGCGGATCGCAGTCATCAGCGAAAGTTTTCTCCCCACCATCAGCGGGGTGACCACGAGCGTCTGCAAGGTGCTCGAGCACCTGGCCGCCGCCGGACACGAGGCCATGGTCATCGCCCCGTCCGGCGCCCCGGCGGAGTATGCCGGATTTCCGGTGCACACCGTCTCCGCCGTCAACTACCGCGAATTTCCGGTTGGAATGCCGAGCCCCCAGGTACAGAAGCTGCTCGCCGACTTTCGCCCCGACGTGCTGCACGCCGCGTCGCCGTTCCTTCTCGGCGCCCAGGGGATCAGCGCAGCCAACCGCCTCGATATCCCCTCGGTCGCCATCTTTCAAACGGATGTCGCCGGCTACGCTCACCGAAACCACCTCGGCCCCGCCACTGCGCTGGCTTGGCGATTCGTGAAGTGGGTGCACGAGGGAGCCACCCGCACCCTGGTTCCGTCGTCGTCGTCGATGGCCGCCCTGCTCCGGCTCGGCGTGCCCCGGCTCGCCCTGTGGACCCGCGGCGTCGACCTCACCGGATTCCACCCGAACGTGAAGAACGACCCGGCGGTCCAGGCACTCCGGGAACGAATCGCGCCGACGCCCTCCGACGGCGCAACGCGCGACGTCATCATCGGGTACGTCGGTCGCATGGCTCCGGAAAAGCAGGTGGAGCGGCTGCGTGCGCTGCGCGGGGTGCCGGGCATCCGTTTGGCGTTGGTCGGCGACGGGCCGAGCGTACCTTCTATACGACGCGCCCTGGCCGGTATGCCGGTCACCTGGCTCGGCCGACTCTCGGGCGCAGAGCTCGCCGCCGCCTACGCGAGTTTCGACGTGTTCGTGCACGCCGGCACCGAGGAGACGTTCGGGCAGACCGTCCAGGAAGCGCACGCCGCCGGGCTGCCCGTGGTGGCGCCATATGCGGGCGGGCCGATCGACCTCGTGGCGCACGGCGAGAACGGCTACCTGTTTCGGCCGGACGACAACGGTGACCTGCGGCACTGGGTGGGGCAGCTCGTGCGTGACCCGATGCTGCGGGCGCGGATGGGTGAAGCCGGGCGTCGCGCGGTGCTGGGGCGCTCCTGGCCGACGGTCTGCGCCGAGCTGGTTGACTACTACGAGCAGGCCATCGACGAGCGTCTCGCGGTGCGCGCCGACAGGCACGTGCCTCCCTCGATGCAACGTTAGGTAATCCTAACCGACACGAGTGGTCGGAGCACTTGTAGACTACAGAAATGTGCTCACAGCGCATTCTCGGTCTCACTAAAGAGCCATAATTCAGCCAGGGAGGGTTGTTCATGCCACAGACGGCAGGAACCCTAGATTCTCAGCAGAAGACGACGTCACGTCGCCCCGCCGGCACCCTCTATCGGGGTAACACGGGCATGTGGTCGTGGGTGTTGCACCGCATCACCGGCGTCGCGATTTTCTTCTTTCTGCTCGTTCACATTCTCGACACGGCCCTGGTGCGCCTCAGCCCCGAGGCCTACAACGCGGTCATCTCGCAGTACCAGACGCCGATCATGGGGCTCGGTGAGGTCGCACTCGTCGGCGCCATCGTGTTCCACGCCTTCAACGGACTGCGCATCATCCTGATCGACTTCTGGAACGCCAAGTACCAGCGGGTGCTGTTCTACGTGGTCATCGGCCTGTGGGTCGTCACCATGCTCGGCTTCGTGCCGCGCCACCTCATCAACGTGTTCAGCCACTAGGGGGCGACAGACATGACTTCAACAATCGAAGCTCCCCGCAGCCCGTACACTCGCTCGGCGAAAAAGCGCGGTCTCAACTGGGAAAAATGGGGCTGGATCTACATGCGCGTCTCCGGCGTCGTGCTGATCGTGCTGATTTTCGGCCACCTGTTCGTCAACCTCATGGTCGGTGAGGGAGTCAGCGCCCTGAACTTCGCGTTCGTCGCCGGCAAGCTCGCGAGCCCGTTCTGGCAGACCTGGGACGTACTCATGCTCTGGCTCGCGCTCATTCACGGCGGCAACGGCATGCGCACCCTGGTCAACGACTACGCCACGTCGCGGATCAGCCGCGGCATCCTGAAGGGCGCGATCCTGCTCAGCGTCGTCGCGCTGATCGTTCTCGGCACCCTCGTGGTCTACACGTTCGATGCCTGCCCGGCCGGTTCGCCCGCCGACCTTCTCCCCGCTCTCTGCTCGACCCTATAGGAGCTGCACAAACTCATCATGACGACACCTGCACCCGCACCCACCTCCACCCTCGTGGACGGCGTTCACTACCACCAGTTCGACATCGTGATCGTGGGAGCGGGTGGAGCTGGCATGCGTGCCGCCATCGAAGCCGGCCCCCACGCCAACACTGCCGTCATCTCCAAGCTCTACCCGACGCGTTCGCACACCGGTGCGGCGCAGGGCGGGATGGCTGCGGCCCTCGCCAACGTCGAGGAAGACAACTGGGAGTGGCACACCTTCGACACGATCAAGGGTGGCGACTACCTGGTCGACCAGGACGCGGCCGAGATTTTGGCGAAGGAAGCCATCGACGCGGTCATCGACCTCGAGAACATGGGCCTGCCGTTCAACCGCACGCCTGAGGGCAAGATCGACCAGCGTCGTTTCGGCGGCCACACCCGCGATCACGGTAAGAGCCCGGTGCGTCGCGCCTGCTACGCCGCCGACCGCACCGGCCACATGATTCTGCAGACGCTGTATCAGAACTGCGTCAAGCGCGGCATCAACTTCTTCAACGAGTACTACGTACTCGACCTCGTCATGACCAATGTCGACGGCGTCGATCAGCCGTCCGCCGTGGTCGCCCTCGATCTGTCGAGCGGTGAACTGCACGTGTTCCAGGGCAAGGCGTTCATCTTCGCCACCGGTGGTTTCGGCAAGATCTACAAGACCACCTCGAACGCCCACACCCTCACCGGTGATGGCGTCGGCATCGTCTGGCGCAAGGGACTGCCGCTCGAGGACATGGAGTTCTTCCAGTTCCACCCGACCGGTCTGGCCGGGCTCGGCATCCTCTTGACCGAGGGTGCTCGCGGCGAGGGAGCAATCCTGCGTAACGCGAGTGGTGAGCGCTTCATGGAACGCTACGCGCCGACCATCAAGGACCTCGCCCCGCGCGACATCGTCTCCCGGTGCATGCTCAAGGAGGTCGCGGAGGGTCGCGGCGCCGGCCCGGACAAGGACTACCTGTACCTGGACTGCACCCACCTCGGCAAGGAACTGCTCGAGACCAAGCTGCCCGACATCACCGAGTTCGCCCGCACCTACCTCGGCGTCGACCCGGTCACCGAGCCGGTGCCGGTCATGCCGACCGCGCACTACGCGATGGGCGGCATCCCCACCAACGTGAAGGCCGAAGTCTGGCGCAACAACGAGGAGGTTGTTCCCGGCCTCTACGCCGCCGGCGAATGCGCCTGCGTCTCGGTACACGGCTCCAACCGTCTCGGCACCAACTCGCTGCTCGATATCAACGTGTTCGGCAAGCGCGCCGGCAACAACGCGGTCGAGTACGTCAAGACGGCCTCGTTCACCCCCCTGCCGGAAGACCCGGCCAAGGAGGTGCGCGAACTTCTCGAGGGCATCCGCTCGTCGACCGGAACCGAACGCATCTCGGTGCTGCGCAAGATTCTGCAGGAGGAAATGGACAAGAAGGCTCAGGTGTTCCGCACCGACGAGTCCCTCGCCTCCGTCACCGAGACCATTCACCTGCTGCGCGAGCGCTACAAGAACATCGGCGTGCAGGACAAGGGGCGTCGCTTCAACACCGACCTGCTCGAGGCCGTTGAACTGGGCTTCCTGCTCGACCTCGCCGAGGTCGTCGTCTACTCCGCCCGCAACCGCAAGGAAAGCCGCGGCGGACACCAGCGCGAAGACTACCTCGTGCGCGACGACGAGAACTACCTCAAGCACACCATGGCGTACCTCAAGGGTGACGCAATGAGCGCGGATGCCGCCGACCACATCAAGCTCGACTGGAAACCGGTTGTCATCACCCGCTACCAGCCGATGGAGAGGAAGTACTAGTGAGTACCGCCACGATCGATAACAAGCCCGTCGTTCCCGAAGAGATCAAATCCTTCACGGTCACGCTCATTGTTCGTCGCTTCAACCCGGAGGTCGACGACGAGCCGCACTGGCAGGACTTCGACGTGCAGCTCTACCCGACCGACCGCGTGCTCGACGCACTGCACAAGATCAAGTGGGAGCAGGACGGTTCGCTGACCTTCCGTCGTTCCTGCGCGCACGGCATCTGCGGCTCGGATGCCATGCGCATCAACGGCCGCAACCGCCTGGCCTGCAAGACGCTCATGAAGGACCTCGACGTCACGAAGCCCATCTATGTGGAAGCCATCAAGGGCCTGCCGCTCGAGAAGGACCTCATCGTCGACATGGAGCCGTTCTTCGACTCGTTCAAAGAGGTACAGCCCTTCCTCGTCGCCAAGAGCACGCCGGTCGACGGCAAGGAACGCCAGCAGACCGTTGCCCAGCGTGCCCGCTTCGACGACACGACGAAATGTATCCTCTGCGCCGCCTGCACGTCGAGCTGCCCGGTGTTCTGGACCGACGGCCAGTACTTCGGTCCGGCCGCGATCGTCAACGCGCACCGGTTCATCTTCGACTCCCGCGATGAGAATGCAGCCGTGCGCCTCGACATCCTCAACGACCAGGAGGGCGTGTGGCGTTGCCGCACGACCTTCAACTGCACGGATGCCTGCCCCCGCGGCATTCAGGTGACCCAGGCCATCGCCGAGGTCAAGCAGGCCATCATGCGTGGCAAAGCGTAACTGATTGACTGCACGACAGACACCCCCGTCGATTCGACGGGGGTGTTCGTGCATCCGGTTAAGCTGACACAGTGAAAGAGCTTGTGGAGCGGATCCTCGCGTGGCGCCCCGTGCGGGTGGTGACCCACTTCAACAACGTGGGCGGCAGCATCCTCGCCGGGGGCATGTCGTACCAGGCGATCTTCGCCATCTTCGCGGCTGTCTGGGTGGGGTTCTCCATCGCCGGCCTGTTCCTCACCGCGAACCAGGGACTGCTGAACGCCCTGTACGCGATCATCAACCAGTCCATTCCGGGCCTGATCGGCACCGACGGCATCATCGACCCCGACCTGCTCGCCACCGCGGGGATCTTCACCTGGACCGGCGCCATAGCCCTGGCCGGGCTGCTGCTGACCGCCCTCGGCTGGCTGTCCACCACCGCCCAGGCCGTGCGCACCGTGTTCGACATGCCGCCACAGACCACGTTCTTCATCTGGGTCAAGCTGCGTGAGCTCGGCCTCGGGCTGGTTTTCGGGCTTGCCCTGGTTGTGTCGGCCCTCGTCTCCCTCGCCAGCACCGCACTGCTGGGGGCTCTGTTCGGCCTGTTCCAGATTCCCCAGGACTCGTTCTTCTACGAGGCGTCGGCCCGCGGCATCGGCCTCGTGGTGGTGCTCATCATCGACACGGTCACCCTCGCCGGACTGTTCCGGGTGCTGTCACGCGTTCGCATCCCGGTGCGGCGCCTGTTCGCCGGGGCGCTGCTCGGCGGTGTCGCCCTCGGCGTGCTGAAGATTCTCGGCGGCGCGCTGCTCGGCGGCGCCAGTCGCAACCCGCTGCTCGCGACCTTCGCCGTCATCATCGGCCTGCTCATCTGGTTCAACCTCGTGAGCACCGTGACCCTGATCGCCGCCTCCTGGATCGCCGTCGGAATGACCGATGCGGGCATTCCGCCACAATCGCTCAGCGCCGACGATGCGGCCGAGAACCAGGAGAAGCGGATGCAGGACGCCCTGCGGCTGACCGCCCAGGCCGAGCTCACGGCGGCGCGGGCCGACCTCGACGCGTCGCCCTGGTATGCCCGCTGGGCTGCCCGACGGCGGCTGAGGGCGGCCGAGGCGCGGGTGGCGGAGTATGCCAACGCCGATGAGGCCCACGCCCGCTAACTAGACTTGACCCATGTCTTCTGCCAAACCCCTTCGCATTGCCAGCATCAACACGAACGGGGTACGAGCGGCGTACCGCAAAGGGATGGGCGACTGGCTGGACGCTCGCGACGTCGACATCCTCGCCATCCAGGAGGTGCGCGCCTCCACCGAGGACCTCGAGGGTCTGCTCGGACCGGTCTGGAACATTCTGCACGACGCCGCCACCGCAAAGGGTCGGGCCGGAGTCGCCCTCGCGAGCCGTTCCCGGGCGTCCATTCACCGCGTCGCCCTCGGGGCTGAGGAATTCGACAGCGCGGGCCGCTGGCTCGAAGCCGACTACGAGGTCGACGGCCAGATCATTACCGTCGTGAGTACCTATGTGCACTCCGGCGAGACCGATACTCCCAAGCAGGTGGAGAAGTACAAGTTTCTCGATGCCATGATAGCCCGGCTGCCCGAGCTGAGCATGCACAGCCCGCTCGCCCTCGTGCTCGGCGACCTGAACGTCGGGCACCGCACGCTCGACATCAAGAACTGGCGCGGCAACAAGAAACACGCGGGGTTCCTGCCGGAGGAGCGTGAGTATTTCGACCGTATCCTCGGGGCGGAAGGCGACGAGCGATACAACGCGGGTGCCGGACTCGGGTGGGTGGATGTCGGGCGTAAGTGGGCCGGAGAGGTCGAGGGACCGTACACGTGGTGGTCCCAGCGCGGGAAGGCTTTCGACACCGACACCGGATGGCGGCTGGACTACCATCTGGCCAGCCCGCAGCTGGCGGCATCCGTTGTTTCCTACGTCGTCGACCGGGCCGCGGCGTACGACCAGCGCTGGAGCGACCACTCCCCCGTCGTCGTCGATTATGACCTTTCGAAAGAAGCACACTCATGACCAAACCCCGCCTGTATTCGGGCATGCAGCCCTCCGCGGAGTCCCTGCAGATCGGCAATTACATCGGCGCGCTGCTCAATTGGAAGTCGCTGCAGCAGACGCACGACGCGTTCTTCTCCATCGTCGACCTTCACGCGATCACCGTGGCTCAGGAGCCGGCGAAGCTGCGCGAGAACACCCGCGGCACGGCGGCGCAATACATGGCGGCAGGAATCGACCCGTCGGCGTCGACGCTGTACGTGCAGTCGCACGTCGCCGCGCACGCCCAGCTGGCCTGGGTGCTCAACACCATCACCGGGTTCGGTGAGGCGAGCCGGATGACCCAGTTCAAGGACAAGTCGGCCCGGCACGGCGCCGACGCGACGACGGTGGGGCTTTTCGCCTACCCGACGCTTATGGCCGCCGATATCCTGCTGTACCAGACGGCCGTGGTGCCGGTCGGGGAAGACCAGCGCCAGCACGTGGAACTCACCCGCGACCTCGCGGTGCGCTTCAACTCGCGGTTCGGCGACACCTTCACGATTCCCGAGGTGGCGATCGTGAAGGAGACCGCGAAGATCTACGACCTGCAGAACCCCACGTCGAAGATGAGCAAATCGGCCGAGTCGCACGCCGGAGTGATCTGGCTGCTCGATGAGCCCGGGGTCACCAAGAAGAAGATCATGCGCGCCGTGACGGATGCCGATGGCGGCGTGGTCTTCGACCGCGAGAACAAGCCCGGTGTGGCCAACCTGCTCACGATCTACTCCGTGCTGGCTTCGCGCACGATCGAGTCCCTCGAGAACGAGTACGCCGGGCGCGGGTACGGCGACCTGAAGAAGGGTCTGGTCGAGGTGGTCCTCGGCACCTTCGACCCCATTCGTGAGCGCGTCGCCGAGCTGCTCGGCGACCCCGCCGAGCTCGACCGGGTGCTTGCGCAGAACGCCGCGCGAGCTTCTGACGTCGCGAATGAGACGCTCGCCACCGTCTACGACCGGGTCGGCTTCCTGCCGCTGCGTTAATCTCTGCGGATCGTCCTACCCGGTCTCGATCGCTCCTCCGTCGCGCCTCGACCAACGAATCCCGCTGATCGAGGTACGAGCGATCGAGATCCCGTGAGACGGTCCTGGGGGCACAGCCGAAAACCCGGCCACGCGGAGCGCGGGCCGGGCCACGGGGCCGAGCTGGTTAGCGCACGTCTTCGTCTACCCAGTCGAGGGTCTTCGTGACGGCCTTCTTCCAGTTGCGCAGCAGGCGGGCGGCCTCTTCCGGGTCCATGGCGGGCTCCCAGCGAGCATCTTCCTGCCAGTTGGAGCGCAGGTCGCCCTGGCCGCTCCAGAAGCCGACCGCGAGGCCGGCCGCATACGCTGCACCGAGGGCGGTGGTCTCGGCAACCACCGGGCG
Source organism: Cryobacterium glaciale (assembly GCF_004402535.1). Classification (GTDB taxonomy): domain Bacteria; phylum Actinomycetota; class Actinomycetes; order Actinomycetales; family Microbacteriaceae; genus Cryobacterium; species Cryobacterium glaciale. Next base: position 96,469 of record NZ_SOEY01000018.1, read on the forward strand.
CACGACGGGCACGCCGATGATGTCGGCCTGGAACTGCATGAGCAGGTCGTTCGCCGTGGCTCCTCCATCGACCTTGAGCTCCGTCAGCGGCACGCCGGAGTCGGCGTTGACCGCGTCGAGCACCTCGCGGGTCTGATAGGCGATGGCCTCGAGCGCTGCGCGGGCGATGTGGCCCTTGTTGACGTAGCGGGTGAGGCCGACGAGGGCGCCGCGGGCGTCGGAGCGCCAGTACGGCGCGAACAGGCCGGAGAAGGCCGGCACGAAGTAGGCCCCACCGTTGTCCTTCACCGTTTTGGCCAGGTCTTCGATCTCGGAGGCGTTCCTGATGATGCCGAGCTGGTCCCGCATCCACTGCACGAGCGAACCGGTGACCGCGATCGATCCCTCGAGCGCGTAGTGCACGGGGGCGTCTCCGAGCTTGTAGCCCACGGTGGTGAGCAGTCCGTTCTTCGAGTGGATGATCTCGGTACCGGTGTTGAAGATCAGAAAGTTTCCAGTACCGTAGGTGTTCTTCGCCTCACCCTGGTCGAACGCGGCCTGGCCGAACGTCGCGGCCTGCTGGTCGCCCAGGATGCCGGCGATCGGCACCTCGCGCAGCAGGCTGTGTCCACTCGCGATGCCGTAGACCTCGGAGGATGACTTGATCTCGGGCAGCATCGACTTCGGCACGTCGAAGACGGCCAGGATCTCGTCGTCCCACTGCAGGGTCTCGAGGTCCATGAACATGGTGCGGCTCGCGTTGGTGACGTCGGTCGCGTGCACGCCGCCCTCTGTTCCACCGGTCAGGTTCCACAGCACCCAGGAATCGGTGGTGCCGAACAGGAGGTCGCCGGCATCCGCTTTCTCGCGTGCGCCCTCGACGTTCTCGAGGATCCAGACGATCTTGGTGCCGGAGAAGTAGGTGGCCAACGGCAGGCCGACCTTCTCTTTGAAGCGTTCGACGCCGCCGTCAGCTGCGAGGCGGTCGACGATGACCTGGGTGCGGGTGTCCTGCCAGACGATGGCGTTGTAGACAGGAACGCCGGTGTTCTTGTCCCAAACGACCGCGGTTTCGCGCTGGTTGGTGATGCCGACGGCTTCGATGTCGTGGCGGGTGATGTTGGCCTTGGACAGCGCCTGGCCGATGGCCTCACGGGTGTTGTCCCAGATTTCTTTCGGGTCGTGCTCGACCCAGCCGGCCTGCGGCAGAATCTGTTCGTGCTCGAGCTGACCGGTCGAAATGATCGACCCGGCCTTGTCGAAGATGATCGCGCGGGAGCTCGTGGTTCCCTGGTCGATGGCGAGAACGTACTTGGCCATATGTAACTCCTTTGTTGTTCCAGGTGGGTATTAAGTATAAAAACGGATGCTGCAGCCTGCGTCGGCAGGCTCAGCCCAGAATGGGCAGGAGCACGCCCGAGGATGCGCCGGCGAGGACGCCGCCGATGATGGGGCCGAGGACCGGCACCCAGGAATAGGACCAGTCGCTCGATCCCTTGCCCTTGATCGGCAGCAGGAAGTGCGCGATGCGCGGCCCGAGGTCACGCGCGGGGTTGATCGCGTAGCCGGTCGGTCCACCGAGTGAGGCGCCGATGGCGATCACGAGCAGGGCCACCGGCAGCGCGCCGAGTGCCGAGAGGCCGCCAGCGTCACCGTTGCGGCCGAAGCCGATGACGACGAAAACGAGCACGAAGGTGCCGATGATCTCGGTGACGAGGTTCCAGCCGTAGGAGCGGATGGCCGGCCCGGTCGAGAACACGCCGAGTTTGTTGGCGGCTTCCGGCTCCTGGTCGAAGTGCTGCTTGTAGGCCAGCCACACGACCACGGCACCGAGAACGGCACCGACCATTTGAGCGCCGATGTAGGCGAGCGTGGATGCGACGTTGACCGGCACCCCGGAACCGAACGTGTCGGCTCCGCTCGCGACGAGGCCGAGGGTGACGGCCGGGTTGAGGTGGGCACCCGAGTTGTAGGCGGCGATCACACCGGCGTAGACCGCGAGGCCCCAGCCGATGGTGACCATGAGAAAGCCGCCGCCGAAGCCCTTGTTTTTGGCGAGCGCGACGTTGGCGACCACGCCGCAACCGAGTAAGACGAGGATGGCCGTTCCCACGACCTCAGACATAAAGACGACACCGAGATTGTCCACATTGACCTTTCAGATGGGTGTTGCTGTTCACCGACCGACCTTGTTGTCGAGAGCGGCGATCGTGCTGGCGCTCCTAAAAACGTATCGGCGCCCGGGCTGGCACCGGCCGGTTTCCACTGCACGTTCGTGCAGATTGTCGGCCGGTGCTCTGGGCTACGCGACCAGGATCGACGCCGCACCGACCGGCGCGAGGTCGACCCCGTGCACGTCGATCAGGATGCCGCGGGCCAGCGCGATCTCCTCGGCCTGGCGCTCGGAATCCCAGCCGAGAACGGGGGCGACGACGAGTGCGAGCTCCTCGATCAGCGGGGTGGTGACGGCGCCAACGAAGGCCATGCTGGTCCGGCGCAGGAGCAGGTCGATCAGGCGCACGACGCTCTCGGTCCCGACCAAAAATTCGATCTCGCGCCGGGTGTACGCGGCGTTGTGCCGGAGCGGGGCATCCGCTTCACCGGACGGGTCGGTCAGAAAGTCGATGACCTCGCTCGCACGCGTGCCATAGCGGGACAGCAGGGCTGCCGCTTGCGCGGAACCGACCTCATCGCCATGCGCGGTGACCCAGACCAGATGGGCCGCTTCCGTGGCCGGAAAATCGCGGCCGCCGCCGATGGCGAGGCCCTCGGTCGAGACGGTGCGCGGCAGGCCGAGCAACTTCAGGATGTCGGTGCTCAGGTTTTCGGCGAGGGCGCGGAAGGTGGTCCACTTGCCGCCGACCAGGCTGAGCAGGGTGCCGTCGGCGGCTCCGCTGCGGGGCAGCGGACGCGACTCGATGCGGTAGTCGCGGGAGACAAAACCGGGGGCTTCCTCGTCGTGGCGAGGCAGCGGGCGCACGCCGGCGAAGCGGAACACGATGTGTGACCGGTCGACCGGGACGGTTGGGAAAACGTGCGCGACCAGGTCGAAGAAGTAATCGATCTCGTCTTCGGTGCACCGAATAGGCTTGGTCATGTCGTGCTCGAGGTCCGTGGTGCCGACCAGGACGCGGCCCTTGAGCGGGTAGATCAGTACGATGCGGCCGTCTTCGTGCTCGAAGAAGATCTCCCGGCCCCCGGTCGCCGCGAGCAGCTCCGGGTTGTCGAGCACGACATGGGAGCCCTTGGTGCCGCCCATGAAGGTGCTCGGCTGCCCGAGCGCCGTGTTGGTCAGGTCGGTCCACGGCCCGCTCGTATTGACGACGACATCCGCGTCAAAGGTGAATTCTTCGCCGGTGATCGTGTTGCGCAGGAGCACACCGTTCTCATCCATGCCTGCGGCTTCAACGTAATTGGCGGCGCGGGCGTGCGGGCCGGCGTCGAGGCCGTCGCGCAGCACGTCGAGGGCGAGGCGTTCCGGGTCGTGCATGGCGGCGTCGTAGTAGGTGGCTGTGTACTTGAGGCCGGGATTGAGCAGCGGCAGGGCAGCGAGCGCCTTGGTGCGGCCCTTGAATTCGTGGCGCGGCACCGAACCGCCGCCCCGGGAGAATGCGTCGTAGATCATCATGCCGATTTTGATGAGCATGGCACCGCGCTCGACGTGCTTGGCGCCCTGCTTGTGGGTGAGGAAGCGCAGCGGGGCAGCCATCACGCCGGAGAAGGTGGAGAAGATGGGAATGGTCGTCTGTAGCGGCTTGACGTAGTGCGGCGCGATCTTGAGCAGGCCGTTGCGCTCCTCGACGGATTCCTTGACCAGGCGAAACTCGCCGTTCTCGAGGTAACGCACGCCGCCGTGGATCATGTGCGAGCTGGCCGAAGAGGCGCCGGAGACGAAGTCGTTCTTCTCGACGATGACCACGTCGACGCCCTGCAAGGCCAGGTCGCGGAAGGTGGCGATGCCATTGATACCGGCGCCGATGATGAGCACCTGGGCGCGGGGGCGGTCGGAGATCGCGGTCGAAGTCTGTGAGTTTAAGAACGACATTGTTGTCACCTCTGTCTCGGGGCCGGCCCGTTAATTTGCGCGGGGCGAGCCGTGTGAATAGATTCAGTCTGACAGTCCGACACAATTTCTCAATCGGATTGACCATACGTGCAAGGAGCCGCCGTGACCTACGCTACCGATCCCGTGCAGTCCGATCGCAGCCGCGACGCACTCACCGCGGCGCACCTGTACTACATGCAGGACCTCACGATGGATGCCATCGCCCAGGAGCTGCATACCTCCCGTTCTTCGGTCTCTCGCCTGCTCAGCCATGCCCGCGAGACCGGCCTGGTGGACATTCAGATCAAGTCTCCACTGGATGCCCCGAGTCACCTCGAGCAGCAGGTCGAGGCCCGATTTCGGATCGAAGCGCACGTGGTTCCAGTTCCGGACAGCGCGAGCGACGTCGATCGGCTCGAGCGGGTGGCCCTCTCGGTTGCACGAATTCTCGGTCAGTATTTCGACTCGAACATGACCATGGGCATCGCCTGGGGTTCCACCATGAACGCCATCAGCCGGCACATCACCCCAAAACAGACCCATAACTCGCAGGTCGTGCAGCTCAACGGCGCCGGGAACATGCGCACGACCGGTCTCGGCTACGCGAGTGAGATTCTCGGCCGCTTCGGCTCGGCCTTCGGCGCACACGTGCAGCAGTTTCCGGTGCCCGCCTTCTTTGACGATCCGGCGACCAAGCAGGCGCTGTGGCGGGAACGCAGCATCAGCCGCCTGATCGACATGCAGGCCACCATGGACATTGCCCTGTTCGGCCTGGGTTCCCCCTTCTCCGGCGTCATCAGCCGCGTCTACGCCGGCGGCTACCTCGAACAGGCCGAATTCGATGCGCTCAGCGCGGCGGGCGTGGTCGGGGATGTGGCGACCGTGTTCTACCGTGCCGACGGCTCAACCGACGGCATCACCCTGAACGAACGCTCGACCGGCCCGGACTTCACCGTGCTGCGTCGCACCCCGCGCCGCATCTGCGTCGTGGCCGGCCGTTCCAAACTCGCGAGCCTGCGCGGAGCCCTGGCCGCGCAACTCATCACCGACCTGTTCGTGGACGAAAGCACGGCCCGCGCCCTGGTCGAGACTCCCTGATCAGATATTGAACGGAATACGTCGAAGCGCAGGCTGTTGCACTATAACTAGAAGTACTACACGTGCTCCGGGGTCGGTGTAAATCCGAACCGGCGGTTAAAGTCCGCGACCCGCTCGTTTCTTGAGATCTTTCACGGGGCGAGCGGTTGAACTGGTGAAATTCCAGCACCGACGGTTAAAGTCCGGACGGGAGGCGCACGAGTTGGTTGGCCCCTACGGTCAACCGACGGGTTTGTTCACGGTCGTGCACACCCATACCCCCGGAGCTCGTCCGACAGGATGAGGGCGGGATGAACAGGAACGCGACGGTCGGCCTTGACGGCCCGATTGTGCGCAGCGTCATGCAACGTGCCCTCGAACTCGCCACCCACGGCCCGGCCACTGGCGTCAACCCGCAGGTCGGCTGCGTCATCCTGAACGCCACGGGCGACACCCTCGCCGAAGGCTGGCACCGCGGCGCCGGCAGCCGGCACGCCGAGGTCGACGCCCTGTCGCAGCTCGCCCCGGGTGCCGCTCACGGCAGCACGGCCGTCGTCACGCTCGAACCCTGCAACCACGTCGGCCGCACCGGCCCGTGCTCCCTGGCCCTGATCGAGGCGGGTGTCGCCCGCGTCGTGTACTCCGTGACCGACCCCGGCGAGCAATCCTGCGGCGGCGCGAAGCAGCTGCGCGCTGCCGGCATCGAGGTGCAGGACGGCCTGCTCACCGAGGAAGGTGAGGCTCTTCTGGGCGATTGGCTCGTCGCCGCGCGCCTTGGCCGCCCGTTCGTCACGCTCAAATGGGCGTCGAGCCTTGACGGACGCGCGGCCGCCGCCGATGGGTCCAGCCGCTGGATCACCGGGCCGGACGCCCGCCTCGACGTGCACCGGCGCCGCGCGGCCTGCGACACGATTCTGGTCGGCACCGGTACCGTGCTCACCGACGACCCGGCACTGACCGCGCGCGACGCCGACGGCGGGCTGCTCGCCCGCCAGCCGGTGCCCGTGGTGGTCGGCCGGCGTGAGGTACCGACATCCGCTGCCCTGCTGAACCACCCGCAACAGCCACTGTTTTTCGACGGCCTCGACCTGCCGGGACTGCTGGCGAACCTGCACCAACGGGGCCTGCGCAGCGTGTTCATCGAGGGCGGACCGACCGTGGCAAGCGCCTTCGTCGCGGCCGGGCTGGTCGACGAATACCTCATCTACCTCGCACCGACACTGATCGGCGGCCCCGGGCTGGCGCTCGGCGACATCGGTGTGGCCTCCATCGGCGAGCAGCGCCGCCTCAGTGTCCAGTCCCTCGACCGCCTCGGCGACGATATTCGCGTCGTCGCCCGGCCCCTCACCACCTAAGGAACCTGATGTTCACCGGAATCATCGAGGAGCTCGGCCAGATCGAGCGCATCGAGACCACAGCGGATGCCGCCCGCCTCACCATCCGCGGTCCGCTCGTCGTCGCCGGAGCGCTGCACGGCGACTCCATCGCCGTCTCCGGTGTCTGTCTCACCGTCGTCGAGCGCACCCCCGACACCTTCACCGCCGACGTGATGGCGCAGACCCTCGCCATGTCGACGCTGTCCGGGGCCCGCGTCGGCTCTCCGGTCAACCTGGAACGCGCCGCCCTCGTCGGCGGACGCCTCGGCGGCCACATCGTGCAGGGCCACATCGACGGCACCAGCACCGTGGTTGCCGTCACTCCCGGCGAGGCCTGGCGGGTGCTGCGCTTCAGCCTGAGCCCGCAGCTCGCGCCGCTCGTCGTGGGCAAGGGGTCGATCGCCATCGACGGCGTCTCCCTCACCGTGAGCGACATCAGCCCGGCCGCCGAGGCGAGCCAGTGGTTCGAGGTGTCGCTCATTCCCGAAACCCTTGCCGCCACCACCCTCGGCGAACGCTTGCGCGGCGACCTGGTCAACATCGAGACCGACATTCTCGCCAGACACGTCGAGCGGATGCTGTCCCTTCGCGCGACCCACAATTCCCACCCCGAAACAAGGAGCGCATCATGAGCCTCGCCGATATTCCCTCCGCACTCGACGCCCTGCGCCTCGGCCGACCGGTCATCGTCGCTGACGACGAGGGCCGCGAAAACGAGGGCGACGTCATCATCTCCGCCCAGCTCGCCACGCAGGAGTGGATCGCCTGGACCGTGCGCTACTCTTCCGGGTTCATCTGCGCCCCGATGACCAACGAGATCGCCGACCAGCTCGACCTGCCCGTGATGGTGCTGAACAACGAAGACCCGCTCGGCACCAACTACACGGTGAGCGTCGACGCCGCCGACCGGCTGTCGACCGGCATCAGCGCCGCGGACCGCGCCCACACCCTGCGGGTGCTGGCCGATCCCCAGTCGGCCCCGGCGAGCCTGCACCGCCCCGGCCACATCCTGCCACTGCGGGCGCGTGACGGCGGCGTGCGGGAGCGCGGCGGCCACACCGAAGCCGGCGTCGACCTGATGAAACTCGCCGGGCTGGTTCCGGTCGCGGCGATTGCCGAGATCGTCGCCGAGGACGGCGAGATGATGCGCCTGCCCGGCCTGCTCGAGCTCGGTGAGCGCGAGGGACTGCTCGTCATCACAATCAAAGACCTGATCAGCTACCTCAACGAGTTTCATCCCAACGAAGCCCTGCCGACGATCGCCCCGCTCATCGAGGCGCCGCGGGTCGACTTCGAGGTCGAGACCACGGTGCCCACCTCGCACGGCGCTTTCCGGGTGCGTGCCTATCGAGACCGCTCCACCGGCGCCGACCACGTGGCCTTCGTCGCCGGCAACCCGGTTGACGGCGCCATCGTTCGGGTGCACTCCGAGTGCCTCACCGGCGAAGCCTTCGGCTCGCTCAAGTGTGAGTGCGGACCGCAGCTGGACGCCTCTCTCGACATCATCCAGGAGGAAAACGGCGTGGTCGTCTACCTGCGCGGTCAGGAGGGGCGCGGCATCGGCCTCATCAACAAGCTCCGCGCCTACGAGCTGCAGGAGGACGGCCTCGACACCCTCGACGCGAACGTCGCGCTGGGTCTGCCCGTCGACAGCCGTGATTACGGCGCGGCCACCAGCATCCTGCACGACCTGGGGTTGAACTCGGTGCGGCTGCTCACCAACAACCCCGAGAAGGTGCGTCAGCTCGAGCTGCACGGCGTGGCCGTGACCGAGCGGGTGCCACTCGTCGTCGGCATCGGCGAGTTCAACGAGGAGTACCTCGCGACCAAGCGTGACCGCATGGGCCACCACATCACGAACACCGAAATCATGAACGGAATCGCCTGATGGCTGGAACAGGACCCACACTCACCGTTGACGGACAGGGCCTCCGCGTCGTCATCGTGGCCGGGCAGTGGCACGATGTCATCACCGATGGCCTCATCGCCGGCGCCACCCGGGTACTCGAAGCGAGCAAGGCCGAGTTCTCCCTCATTCGCGTACCCGGCAGCTTCGAACTGCCCGTCGCCTGCAAGGTCGCGCTCGAGAACGGGGCCGACGCGGTCGTCGCCCTCGGCGTGATCATTCGCGGCGGCACCCCCCACTTCGAGTTCGTCTCGAATGCAGCAACGGATGGCCTCACTCGCGTCGCCCTCGACACCGGCAAGCCCGTAGGGTTCGGCGTGCTGACCCTCGACGACGAGCAGCAGGGCCTCGACCGGGCCGGACTGCCCGGGTCGAAGGAGGACAAAGGTGAAGAGGCGGCATCCGCTGCCCTCGCGACCGCGCTGCTGCTTCGGCAACTGCGCAGGCACGTCGGGTAGCTTGTGGCGCATCGTCGTCGCCTAGGCTGAACGCATGGACCTTCTACGCAACATTCTGCTCATTCTGCACTTCGTCGGCTTAGCCTCGCTGCTCGGCGGCTTTCTCGTGCAGATCAAGCCGATCATTGCCGGCAAGGGCACGATCGTCCCCGCCATGTTCCACGGTGCGTTGACCCAGCTGGTCAGCGGCCTGCTGCTCGTCGGCGTCATTCAGATGGGCTCGCTCGGCCACATCGACAACGCCAAGATCGGCGTCAAGCTGCTCGTGCTCATCGTGATCACCGTGCTCGTGATCGTGAATCGCAAGAAGCCGAGCGTGTCGTCGCTCGTGCTCTGGGCCATCGGCGCCCTGACCTTCGCGAACGTCGTCATCGCGGTGCTCTGGAAATAGCTGGTGTAGCAGGCGAAACCTGCGGGGGTAAGGTATTTTGTGACCTCTACACGCGGCCACGCCACTATTCGTGCGTACACGCTGCTGCGGGAAGTCTGATCGACTTGCGGGTTTCGTCGGCGCTCAGCCCTACAACCGGAGTGTTCCACCCTCATGTCAGCAACCACCGCGTCAGTTTCGACGCCGACAACACCGCTCAATCCGAAAAGCCGCGTCATCATGGCGAGCCTCATCGGCACGACCATTGAGTTCTACGACTTCTACGTCTACGCGACCGCCGCGGTACTGGTCTTTCCGCACCTGTTCTTTCCCACCGGCAACGAAACCACCGCGCTGCTCGCCTCTTTCGCCGTCTTCGGCGCCGCCATGGTCGCCCGACCGATCGGCGCGCTGTTCTTCGGCCACTTCGGTGACCGCAAGGGCCGCAAGGCCACCCTGGTCGGCGCGCTCCTCACGATGGGAATCGCGACCTTTTTGATCGGTCTCCTGCCGACCTACGCCATGATCGGCTGGTGGGCACCATTGATGCTCGTCATCCTGCGCCTCGCCCAGGGCTTCGCCCTCGGCGGCGAGTGGAGCGGCGCGGCCCTCGTCGCGACCGAGAACGCACCGGTCGGCAAACGCGCCTGGTACGGCACCTTCCCGCAGGTCGGCGCCCCGCTCGGCTTCATCATTGCCAACGGTCTGTTCCTCGGTCTCGCCCTGGCCCTGCCGTCGACCGACCCGACCCGTCCGTCCGAGGCATTCCTCGAGTGGGCCTGGCGAATCCCGTTCCTGTTCTCGGCCGTGATGGTCATCGTTGGACTCTGGGTGCGTCTGCGCCTGGTCGAAAGCGAGGTCTTCACCAAGGTCGTCAAGGCCGACCGCGTCGAAAAACTGCCGCTCGCAGCGGTGTTCAAGTCCAACTGGCGTGAACTCATCCTCGGCACGTTCATCATGCTCGCGACCTACGTGCTGTTCTACCTGATGACCACGTTCACGCTCAGCTACGGTCGCGCCGCAACGGATGCCCCGCTGCCGGGACTCGGATTCACCTACAACAACTTCATTCTCATGATGATTGCCGGCGTGGTGTTCTTCGGAATCTTTACTCTCGCCTCTGGCCCGTGGGCCGACAAGCACGGACGTCGCAAGACGCTCATCATCGTGACCCTGTTCATCATCGTGTTCGGCTTTCTCTTCGTGCCGCTGCTCGGCGCCGGATTCCCCGGCGTGATGCTGTTCCTCATCGTCGGCTTCTCGCTCATGGGTATGACTTTCGGCCCGATGGGCGCTCTGCTGCCCGAGCTGTTCCCGACCAGCGTGCGCTACACCGGCTCAGCGTTCGCCTACAATGTCAGCTCGATCCTGGGCGCTGCCGTGGCCCCGTTCATTGCCGTCTGGCTCTGGACGGTCGGCGGGGGCAGCCCGTTCTGGGTCGGCATCTACCTCTCGATCATGGGCGCCATCACCCTGGTCGCGCTGGCTTTGAGCCGCGAAACGAAAGATCTCGACCTGCACCGGTAGGGACGTGCTCCCGAGAGCGGGAAAATTGTTGCTTCAGTCTCTCGAAGCCACAATTTCCCGCTCTCGTGCGTTAATCGAGGAAGAGTGCACGGAGGCGTCTGGTGGTCAGCACCAGGCCGAAAGCAATCATCACCAGGTAGTACAGCACGTGCCAGAGCAGCCCGGCATCCACCTGCCCCGTGGTCAGGGCGCGCACGAGCTCAACGCCGTGCCAGAGCGGCAGCGCCTGCATCACGAGCAGGAATCCGGTCGCGTAGAGCAGCCCGCGTGCCAGGGCGAGCGAGATCTCGGCGAGCGCCACGTCGAGCGGGCCGAGCGAGGTGGCCAGCATGCCCTCGTAGAGCTTGGCGAACTGCATCTTGAAGAACACGTTCCAGGTCGAGCCGTAGATCGCGCCGTTCATCGCGGCGACCGCGAGCAGGGCCGGGGCGATGAACGCGGCGTACGGCACATTCCGGCCGTCGTCAGTCTGCACCTGGCCGATCAGGTCCCGAGGCCGAGCCGCAGCCAGATCGGCTCCGACATGCCATAGGCGAAGACGCGGGACAACTCGGTGCCGTGCCAGAGCGGCGAGATCCAGCCGATCCACTGCAGATACGGCGGCAGCACATCGAGGGGAAAAAACGTGCCGGAGAACAGGGTCATCGGCAGGATCCCGAAGCGCTGCACCATGGCAAGTTGGCCGGTGTCGTCGTTGAGGGTGGTCGTATAGGCCATCACGAACGCGCCGAAAGAAAGGCCGGTGAGCAACGCGATCGGCACCGCGACGAATCCGAGCGCGCCCGGTACCGCACCGAAGACCAGCATGAAGACGCAGTAGACCAGGAGCCGTAGCGACGGGTACGCGCAGCCTGCGCTACCGCCGCAGCCAGCACCGCCTCCGCCTCAGGGCGGATGCTGTCGCTCGCGCCGCTCACTCGATCAGGTTTCTGCCGGTGAGCCGCAGAAACACGTCTTCGAGGCTGGAGCGGCGCACGAGGCTGGTGAGCGGGCGGAGGCCGACCGCGGTCATCCGCTCTAATTCTTTCTCACCGCTGTCGCTGTAGACCAGGATCCGGTCGGGCAGCACCTCGACCCGTTCGCCGAAGCCTTCAATTCGACCGGCGACCTCGGCATTCTGGGTGGAGCCGAAACGCACCTCGAGCACTTCGCGGGAGGAGTAACGCCGAATGAGGTCGGCCGGGGAACCCTCGGCCATGATGCGGCCCTGGTCGACGACGATGAGGCGGTCGCCGAGCTGTTCGGCTTCGTCCATATAGTGGGTGGTGACCAGCAGGATCGTGCCCTGCTCCTTCAGCCGAAACAGGCGGTCCCACAGAATGTGGCGCGCCTGCGGGTCGAGGCCGGTCGTGGGCTCGTCGAGCAGCAGCAGGCGCGGGTCGTTGATGAGGGCCCTGGCGATGGTGAGACGCCGTTTCATGCCGCCGGAGAGGTCATCGACCTTGGCCGTGGCCTTGTCGGCAAGCTGGGCGAACTCGAGCAGTTCGTCGGCGCGACGAGCCACCCGGGCGCGCGGCAGCCCGAAGTAGCGACCGTAGACCAGCAGGTTCTCGCGCACCTTCAATTCCAGGTCGAGATTGTTCTCCTGCGGCACGACACCGAGCTGCGAACGAATCTCGGGACCGTACGCGTTAGGGTCGAGACCGAGCACGCGCAGGTCGCCGCTCGTGCGCGTGGAAACCGCGCCGATCATGCGCATCGTCGTGGACTTTCCGGCGCCGTTGGGCCCGAGCAGCCCGAAGGACTCCCCCGAGGCCACCTCGAAACTGATGCCGTCGACGGCAACGAAATCCTGGTAGCGCTTGACGAGGTTCTCGGTGACGATGACAGGGCCTGGCACAGTGCCCCACTGTAGACCGCAGGCCCGACATTGGGGATTGTTCGCAGCGATGGCGGTTAAGATCTACGAGTGACTACCGCTACCCGTATGCCTGAAACTCCCGCTTCATCTGCTTCGCCGACCGCTGTGAAACCTCCCCGCGGCCGACGTGGCCGACCAGCTCCCACCGGGCCACGCGCGAAATTCAGCCAGCTACTGCCCTACCTGTTCGAGCACAAGAAGGTGCTCAGCGTCGTCATCGTTTTGAGCGTGCTCGGCGCCGCCGCGAGTCTCGCCCAGCCGCTGCTCGTGAGCCAGGTCATCACGATCGTGCAGGCCGGCGATCCGCTCGGCTCCCTCGTCGGTGTGCTCATCGCCCTCGTGGTGATTTCGGGGCTGATCAGCGGTTACCAGCACTACCTGCTGCAGCGCACCGGCGAGGGCGTCGTGCTCTCGAGCCGACGCAAGCTCGTCGGACGTCTGCTGCGCCTGCCGATCAGCGAGTTCGACGCGCGTCGCACCGGAGACCTCGTCTCGCGTGTCGGCAGCGACACCACCCTGCTGCGCGCGGTGCTCACCCAGGGCCTGGTCGAAGCGATCGGCGGATCGCTGACCTTCATCGGCGCGCTCGTGGCGATGCTCATCATCGACCCGGTGCTGCTCGGCCTGACCGTGCTCGTCATCGCCGTGTCGGTGGTCACCGTCACGCTGCTGTCTAGGCGTATTCGCACCGCCAGCACCGCCGCCCAGGTCAAGGTCGGTGACCTCGCCGCGAGCGTCGAACGTGCCATCAGCGCCATTCGCACCGTGCGGGCTTCCAATGCGACCGAACGCGAAGTCGCTGTCATCGAGGAGGACGCCCGTGGCGCCTGGCGCATGGGCATCAAGGTCGCCAAGATCAGCGCCCTCGTCGTGCCGATCGCCGGCATCGCCATGCAGGTGTCGTTTCTCGTGGTGCTTGGCGTCGGCGGATTTCGGGTTGCGAGCGACGCCATCACGATCGCCGATCTGGTGGCGTTCATTCTGTTCCTGTTCATGATGATCATGCCGCTCGGCCAGTTCTTCGGCGCGATCACCTCGGTCAACTCGGCGCTCGGTGCGCTCGGCCGCATCCAGGAGATCATCGATCTGCCCGCCGAGGACCAGTTCGACCGCCAGATCGCCCCACTCGCGATGACCGTCGGCGCCGCCAACGAGAAGGTCCGCCCCGAAGCCGCCGCGATCAGCTTCGAGAACGTACACTTCGGCTACGCGGCGGCGGCGGTCGACGCCGAGGCAGGCGCCGCAGCAACGGATGCCGCCACCACGGTTGCCGACAGCCCGGTTGCCGACAGCGCCGCCGACTCGCCCGCCACCACGGAGCAGCGCCCGGTGCTCAGGGGAGTCTCCTTCAGCGCCCCGCGCGGGCTGCGCACCGCACTCGTCGGGCCGAGCGGCGCCGGCAAGAGCACGATCCTCGCCCTGATCGAGCGGTTCTACGACGTCTCCGATGGCACGGTGCGGCTGGGCGGGCTGGACATCCGTTCGCTGGATCGCACCGCGTTGCGCTCCCAGATCGGCTATGTCGAGCAGGACGCCCCGGTACTCGCCGGGTCGCTGCGCGACAACCTGAAGCTGGCGACGCCCGATGCCACCGACGACGAGTGCGTCGCCGTGCTGCACGCGGTCAACCTCGGCGAAGTGCTCGACCGCGATCCCGCCGGGCTGGGAGCCGCGGTCGGCGAGTCGGGTGTGAAACTCTCCGGTGGCGAACGCCAGCGGCTCGCGATTGCGCGGGCGCTGCTCGCGGCGCCGCCTATTCTGCTGCTCGACGAATCGACGTCGAGTCTCGACGGCAAGAACGAGCAGATGATGCGGGAGGCCATCGACGCCGTCGCGGCCGACCGCACCCTCATCGTCATCGCGCACCGCCTGTCGACCGTGGTCGACAGCGACCAGATCGTGGTGCTCGACCACGGGCAGGTCGTCGGCGTGGGCACCCACTCCGAGCTCGTCGTCTCTACCCCCCTCTACCGCGACCTGGCGAAGCACCAGCTGCTGGTCTAACCCGCCGCGCCGGTACGCAACGCCGGTAGATCTGCGACACGCCGCGTCGATTGACGTGCGATGACGGCGTTTCGCAATTCTTACCGGCGTTACGTGCGCCGATAGCGCAGCGTCAGCAGCTGGAACGGGCGCAACTCCAGCGTCACGGCGGCGTCATCGGTCGCGATCACGGCAACCGGGGCGACGCGGCGTTCGAGCAGGTCGGTCTCGTAGGCCGGGGCCGCCTCGAACGAGCGGATGACCCGCGCCAGCGCTCGGGTTCCGTGTGCCTCGTAGACCCGTAGGATTACGTCGCCGCTGTCGTCTTCGGCGAGCTTGACGGCCTCGATCACCAGGGCCGGATTGTCGACCGTGAAGAGCGGCTCGATGTGCGCGGCACCCACACCGGCCACCGTGCGCAGGGGAAGGTTCAGTCGGTAGCCTTCATATACCGCATCGGGAATACTTGCTCCGACGCGCAGGGTGACGCGCAGGCTATGGCCGCCCTGGTCTGCGTTCGGGTCGGGGTAGACCGGCGCCCGCAGCAGTGACAAGGCGATGGTGGTGCCGACGCAGGGTGCTCCTGAGGCAGCAAATACGGTGCGGCTGATCGCGTGGCCGTAGGTGGAATCGTTGGCGACGGCCACGCCGAAACCGGGCTCACCGACGTGGACCCAGCGGTGTGCGACGGTTTCCGAACGGGCGGCGTCCCACGACGTGTTCGCATGCGTTGCACGGAATATATGCCCGAACTGAATCTCGGAGGCGGCCCGGCCTGCCGTGACGTCGAGGGCAAAGTTCAGGCGCAACAGCTTCTGGCGTTCGTGCCAGTCGATGTCGAACGCGAGGTCGATGGCACTCGACTCACCGGCCAGGATGACGTCTTCGATCACCGACGATGACCCGAACCGGCGGGTGATGCGCACCCCGACCTGGCCGACCGAAAGCCCGTCGATCTTCTCCACCGACTCGGCATCGGTGAGCGCCTCGAACAGGCGCGCGTGCGGGGTGTCGAGGTCCCAGGCATCCCACTGGGTGGGGGTGTCTCGGTGCAGGGTGAGTAGGTTGGCCCGCACGCCGCGCGGCACGACCTCGCGTGCGGCGTGGCGGTCGTAGACCGAGCTGAACAAGCCGTCGGTAGCGATCGTCACCCGCACGTGCCGGTTCGACAGCAGCCAGCCGGCGGGGGTGCGGGCGATCGTTGCCCCGGCGAGCGGCTCTGCACTGGGCGGAAGGCCGCCGAGCGCCGGCACACCGTCGAGGCTGTACGGCCCGGCGTTCAGCACGACCGCGCCGGCACCCGGTCCGCACAGCGCCCGAACGACGGCCTCGATCACCCCCGCCAGCACCCCAGCGACCCGCGCATACTCGCGCTCCGCCTGCTGATGCACCCAAGCGATCGATGACCCCGGAAGAATGTCATGAAACTGGTGCAGCAACACCGTCTGCCACGCGTTCTCGAGGGCCGCACGTGGATATTCCATCCCCAGCCGCACGAGAGCCGTGGTCGCCCACAGCTCCGCCTCCCGCAGGAGGTGTTCGCTGCGCCGGTTGCCCTGCTTGGTGCGCGCCTGCGAGGTGAGGGTGCCGCGGTGGAATTCGAGGTATAGCTCGCCCGCCCATACCGGCGGCGCCGCATATTCCGCCTCGGCGACCTCGAAGAACCACCGCGGGCTCGACAGCTCTACCATCGGTGAGCCCTCGAGTGATGCCGTGCGGTGCGCGGCGGCGATCATCTCCTCGGTCGGCCCACCGCCTCCGTCGCCCCAGCCGAACGGCACGAGCGAGGTGTTCGCGGCGCCCTTCTCCGCGAACAGTCGCTCGGCGCGGGCCAGTTCGCGCCCGGAAAGTTGCGCGTTGTAGTCGGCGACCGGCGGAAAGTGCGTGAAGATGCGGCTGCCGTCGATGCCCTCCCAGAGAAAGCTGTGATGCGGGAACACGTTGGTGTCGTTCCAGGACAGTTTCTGGGTGAGAAACCAGCGGCTGCCGGCCGCCCGCACGATCTGCGGCAGCGCCGCGGAGTAGCCGAAGGAATCGGGCAGCCAGACCTCGAGCGGTTCGACCCCAAACTCCTCGATGAAGAACCTCTTGCCGGCCACGAACTGCCGGGCCAGTGCCTCGCCGCCGGGCATGTTGGTGTCAGATTCGACCCACATGCCACCGACCGGCACGAAATTGCCGGCCGCGACGGCCCGCCGTACCCGCTCGAACAGGTCCGGGTAGAACTGCGCCAGCCAGGCGTACTGCTGCGCCGACGAGGCCGCGAACACAAAATCGGGGTGCCGATCGATCAGGTCGAGCGCGTTGGAGAAGGTGCGTGCGACCTTGCGCACGGTTTCCCGCACCGGCCACAGCCAGGCGCTGTCGATGTGCGCGTGCCCGACCGCGTGCACCCGATGGGCGCTCGCGTTGGCCGGGCTCGCGAGTACGTCGGCGAGGGCAGCCCGACCGGCCAGCGCCGTGCCGGCCACGTCGTCGGGGTCGAGCAGGTCGAGGCAGCGTTCGAGCGCGCGCAGAATGTTCGCCCGGCGCGGTTGGGCGGCAGGCAGCTCGCGGCGCAGGCTGTCGAGCGTGACGATATCTTGCGCGAGGTGCCAGACCTGCGTGTCGCGGACCGCGACATCCGCTTGTCGCAGCAGGTAGAGCGGTGCGCTGCCAGCCGTGGCGAGGTCGCCGAGCGGAGTGGGGCTGAAGCTGAAGTCGCCGGCGATGTTGGGGTTGGCGGCAGCCTCGATGTAGAGGTCGATCCGAGTATCGGTCACCGCGACCGTGCGGTTCAACGACTCGATTCCCTTGAGCAGGCGACCGGCGGGGCTGTAGGCGGTTCCCTCGGCCTGAAACCCCGGCACCGCGATCGTGAACCCCAGGTCGATGACGACCTCGATGCGAGTCTCGGCCAGGCCGGCCCACTTCGGCGGCACCAGCCCGCTGAGGTGAAACCAGACGGTGCCCCACGGCCGCCCCCACGGCGAGCCCACGGCGAATGGCGTGAACGGATGCGAGACCGCCTCGGCAAACGAGACCGGCTCCCCCGGCGCCGCCCAGGCGGTGACCGTGAGCGGGGAGGTGGCCCGATAGATCGCCGGCTGCAGCCGCTCGCGAACGAACCGGTTCAGCCGAGCCTCGACGAGTGCGCTGTCGTCATGCATGCTGGCATCCTACGACCGGCGCGCCCCCGCCGCGCTGCCGGTTCACAGCGGATGCCCGTGCGACCCCGGTCAACCGCACGAGCGGGGCGCCGGGCCCACCTTGCGACACCGGGCCCACGATAGATCATGGGCCCGCTTTCCGGGCCCGGGCCCGGAAAGCAGTGGGGGTTTCTGGTGGACACGCACATGGCCCCGTCACCGGAAGTGACGGGGCCATTCGTGCTGCGGAAGCTAGTCCTTGAGGTGGTAGCGCACGCTAGCGAGCTCGGCGCGCAGTGCCGGCGGCACCTTGTCGCCGAACTTGTCGAAGTATTCCTCGGTGAGGTCGCACTCGGCGAGCCAGCTGTTCTGGTCGATCGCGAACAGCTGGTCGACGGCTTCCTTCGACAGGTCGAGACCGTCGAGGTTCAAGCCGTCCTCGGCCGGGAGCAGGCCGATCGGGGTGTCGACGGCGTCGGCGGTGCCCTCGATGCGGCGAATCATCCACTCGAGAACCCGCGAGTTCTCGCCGAATCCAGGCCAGATGAAGTTGCCGTCAGGGCCCTTGCGGAACCAGTTCACCTGGAAGATGGCCGGAGCGTTGGTGCCGAGCTCCTTGCCGACCTTGAGCCAGTGGCCCCAGTAGTCGGCCATGTTGTAGCCGCAGAAGGGGAGCATCGCAAACGGGTCACGACGCAGCTCGCCGACGATGCCGTCAGCGGCCGCGGTCTTCTCGGACGAGATCGTGGCGCCCATGAATACGCCGTGCTTCCAGCTGCGCGCCTGAGCGACCAGCGGGACGTTGGTCGCCCGACGGCCACCGAAGACGATGGCGTCGATCGGCACGCCGCCGGCAGCTTCCCAGTCGTCAGCGATCGACGGGCACTGGGCGGCCGCAACGGTGAAGCGCGAGTTCGGGTGGGCGGCGGTGCGGCCGGACCCGGGAGTCCAGTCCTTGCCCTGCCAGTCGATCAGGTGCTCGGGAGCCTTGTCGGTGAGGCCTTCCCACCAGACATCTCCGTCGTCGCGCAGGGCGACGTTAGTGAAAATGGTGTTGCCCCACATGGTGGAGACGGCCGTGGGGTTGGTGGTTTCACCGGTTCCGGGGGCGACTCCGAAGAAGCCGGCCTCGGGGTTGATCGCCCAGAGACGGCCATCTTCACCCTGGCGCAGCCAGGCGATATCGTCGCCGATGGTCTCGACCTGCCAGCCGGGAATGGTCGGGCGCAGCATCGACAGGTTCGTCTTGCCACACGCCGACGGGAACGCGGCAGCGACGTGGAACACGCCGCCCTCCGGGGAGATCAGCTTGATGAGCAGCATGTGCTCGGCGAGCCAGCCCTCGTCCCGGCCCATCACCGACGCGATGCGCAGGGCGAAGGACTTCTTGGAGAGCAGGGCGTTTCCGCCGTAGCCGGAGCCGTAGGACCACACCTCGCGGGTGTCGGGGAACTGCACGATGTACTTGTCGTCGTTGCAGGGCCATTCCACGTCGGGGCGGGTGATGCCCGACTGGTCGACGAGCGGGTAACCGACGCTGTGCACGGTGTGCACCCACGGGTCGCCGGCCTCGATCATGGTCAGCACGGTCTCGCCCATGCGGGTCATGATGCCCATGTTGAGCACGACGTAGGGGGAATCGGTGATCTCGACGCCGAGCTGCGAGATGGGGCCGCCGAGCGGGCCCATCGAGAACGGCACGATGTACATGGTGCGGCCGCGCATGCTGCCGGCGAAGACGCCGCGCAGTTCGGCGCGCATCGCGGACGGTTCGGCCCAGTTGTTGGTGGGGCCGGCATCCGCTTCATCGGTGGAGCAGATGAACGTGCGGCCCTCGACGCGGGCGACGTCCTTCGGGTCGGTGCGGGCGAGGAAGCTGTTGGGGCGCCATTCCGGGTTGAGGCGGATGAGCTGGCCGGAGGCGACGAGCAGTTTGGAGAGCTCGTTGGCTTCACGCTTGGAACCGTCGCACCAGACGATCGCGTCGGGTTCGGTCAGGCGGGCGATCTCATCGACCCAGGCCTGCAGGTTGGGGTCCGTGCTGCCCGTTCGCTTCGAGTCGGCATCCCCATTGGTCTGGAGGGACGAGTTGGTGAGGGTCATTTTCTGGCCTTTCCGTACGGCTCGGGTAGGTGCAAATTTGTGGAACGTCGGGCTGCGTTGCTGTGTGACGTTGCGTGCGGCCGTAAATTTCGGCTACAAATCAAGGATGGCCCCCTTTGAGAGGCAGAACCTGCGATATTGCTGGTTAAGAATTCGCGTTCTTTAGATATTGTTAAGGAATGTCACCTCAGCCTTCGGATCTGATCACCCTCGGCCATCGCATCCGCCATTTTCGGGGCGAGCGCGGTCTCACCCTCGACCAGCTCGGTGCACGCGTCAGCCTGGCTGGCAGCCAGCTCTCGCTGATCGAGAACGGCCGCCGCGAACCGAAACTCTCCACCCTGCAGGACCTCGCGACCGCGCTGTCGGTCGACCTGACCGAACTCCTGCGCCGGGAGGCACCGAACAATCGAGCGGCGCTCGAGATCGAACTTGATCGGGCCCAAAAAAATCCGCTCTATGGGGCCCTCGGCCTGCCCCTGGTGAAGGTGACCAAGGGGATGCCGCTGCCCGCCATCGAATCACTGCTCGGCCTGCACCGCGAACTGTCCCGCCGGGCCAGCGAGGCCATCGCGACCCCGGAGGAAGCCCGTCGTGCCAATACCGAATTGCGTGAGCGGATGCGTGAACAGGGCAACTACATGCCCGAGATCGAGGAACTGGTCGAGGAACGGGTGCGCGCGAGCGGGCACGTGTCGGGCGCTCTCACGCACCGCGAGGTCAGTGTCATGGCCGATCAGCTCGGTTTCAGCCTCATCTACGTGAACGATCTGCCCAACTCCACCCGGTCGGTCACCGACCTCGCCAACGGACGTATCTACCTGCCGCCGGCCTCGATTCCCGGCGGGCACGGTCTGCGGTCGATGGCGTTGCAGGCGATGGGCCACCGTCTGCTCGGGCACGAACGACCCGCCAGCTACGCCGAGTTTCTCTGGCAGCGGCTCGAGATCAACTATTTCGCGGCGGCCTGTTTGATGCCGCGCGAGGCATCCGTTGCCTTTCTGTCCAACGCGAAGCAGGAACGCGAGCTAGCCGTGGAGGATTTTCGTGATGCCTTCGGCGTAACCCATGAGGCGGCAGCACTGCGGCTGACCAACCTGGCCACCTCGCACCTCGATATGACGCTGCATTTTCTGCGGGTCAACGGCGACGGCGCCCTGCAGAAGGGGTATGAGAACGACGACCTGCCGTTTCCGGTGGACGTCACGGGCTCGATCGAGGGCCAGTATGTCTGCAAGCAGTGGAGCGCGCGCAGCGCCTTCACCCACACCAACCGCACCACCGAGTTCTACCAGTACACCGACACCCCGGCCGGCACGTACTGGTCGGCGACGCAGACCGGTTCAACGGATGCCGGCGAGTTCTCGATCAGCGTCGGAGTCCCGTTCGCGCAGGCAAAGTGGTTTCGTGGGCGGGAGACCACGCAGCGCACGGTGTCGCGTTGCCCCGATGAGTCGTGCTGTCGCCGGCCGAACGCGGACGCGGCCGCGCGCTGGGCCGGACGAGCCTGGCCGAGCGCCCGGCTGCACGCGCACGTGCTGTCACCGCTGCCGTCCGGCACCTTTCCGGGCGTGGACGACTCCGAGGTGTACGCGTTTTTGGAGGCGCACGCGGCGGAGTAACTGGTGGCGCGGCGTTCGGCCCGCCTGGCGCTGACGTTTGTTGCAGCCGCGGCCCGGACTGCTGGCGCGCGTGGCAGGCCAGCCGCGCGCGCAGGTTTCAGGCGCGCAGGCTGCATCCGCTCGTGGTGCGCGCAGGTTGTGGGCGCGCGACCAGAGTTCGCGGAGGTCAGGGCGCCAGGGTGCCGGCCGGCAGGGCGAGTTCGTGCTCGACGATCGTGCGGACGAGGGGCCGCTGGGTGCGGGCGTCGCCGTAGCGCACTGTGGCGTGGGCGGTGAGTCCATCGATGATCCCGAGCAACTGCCAGGCCAGGGCGGGCGCGTCATCGACCGCGTATTCGTCGCGGGTCACGCCCTCCTCGAGCAGGTCGACCAGAAATTTCTGCCAGGCATCCATTTGGCGACCTACCTCGGCGGCGAGCGCCGGGTTTCGCCGACCGAGGCTCCAGGCGTCGAGCCAGACTGCGGTGACCGTGCTGCGCTCAGGGCCGAGCAGGGTATCGATCAGGGCGGCGAGGGCGTGCACCGATGTGCGGCAGGCGCCCAGCTCAGTGGCCACCTCGTCGATCTCGGCCGCAACGATCGCGCCGAAAGTGCTGGCAACCAGCACATTCATGCTGGGCTGGTAGTGCGCGACCAGGGCGGGCGCCACCCCGACGCGAGCGGCGACCGCGCGCACCGTGACGGCGGCAAGCCCCTCGGTCAGGGCGATCTGGCGGGCGGCCAGAGCGATCTCCGCGGCCCGCTCGGCGGGAGTCTTGCGCCGGTTGCGGGCGGAAAGTGTTGACATGGGACCCCAGTGTATATAGTTTGGGACCCAGTTGTTGATCACTTGGTCAATAAGAGCCCCAGGAGAACAAGATGCGCCTGATCGAGGCCCCAGCCAACCCCGCCTCGCCCACCCGGGTGCAGCAGCCCGACCGCCTCCCCCTGCGCGTCGGTCTCGTGCAGCATCGCTGGCACGCCGAGGAGGCGACGCTTCGGGCCGAGCTGGCCGAAGGCATCCATCTGGCGGCCGAGGCCGGCGCCCTCATCGTCTTTCTGCCCGAGCTCACTCTCCGCAAATACCCGGGCAACGTGCGGGCCACCGGAACGCCGAAAGCGGATGCCGAACCGCTCCGGGACGGCCCGACCTTCGCCTTCGCGGCCGCCCAGGCCCGGCTGCACAACGTGATCGTGCACGCCTCGCTGTTCGAACAGCCCACGTCCACCGATGCCCCCGACGACCCACGCGGCTACAACACGGCCATCCTGGTGTCGCCGAGCGGCGAGCTGCTCGGCCGCACCCGCAAGACCCACATCCCGGTCACCGCCGGCTACTACGAGGACACCTACTTTCGGCCGGGGCCGGCCGAGGACGCCTACCCGGTCTACGAGGCGGCCGGAGCACGCCTCGGGCTGCCGACCTGCTGGGACGAATGGTTTCCCGAAGTCTCCCGGCTGTACGGGCTCGGCGGCGCCGAAATTCTGGCCTACCCCACCGCGATCGGGTCGGAACCACTGTTTCCCGGCTTCGACACGCAGCCGATCTGGCAGCAGGTCATCGCGGCCAACGGCATCACGAGCGGACTGTTCATGGTCGTGCCGAACCGGCACGGCGACGAGGGCGACCTCACCTTCTATGGCTCGTCGTTCATCTCCGACCCGTTCGGACGGGTGCTCGTGCAGGCGCCGCGCGGCGAGTCCGTGGCGCTCGTGGCCGATCTCGACCTGGCCCAGCGCGAGGAGTGGCTCACCCTGTTCCCCTTCCTGGCCACTCGTCGGCCCGACAGTTACGGGCGGCTGGCGGCGGCGGTCGACCCGGCGCATCCGTTCGGTTCGGCCGCCACCGGGGCCACCGCATGATCTGGCGGATGCCGGCCGAAACGGCGCCGCAGGACCGCGTGTGGATGGCGTTTCCGGCCGGCGGTTACACGCTCGGCGACACCGCGGCCGAAGCCCACGAGGCGCGCAGCACCTGGGCCGCCGTCGCGCACGCGATCAGCGACTTCGAACCGGTGACCATGGTCGTGGACCCGGCGGCCCGCGCCGGTGCCGTCCGCTACCTGTCGGCCGACATGGAGGTACTCGAGGCTCCGCTCAACGACAGCTGGATGCGCGACATCGGCCCGAGCTTCGTGCACGACGCACAAGGCCGGCTCGGCGCCGTCGACTGGACCTTCAACGGCTGGGGCGGCCAGGACTGGGCCAGCTGGGACGAAGACGAGTCCATCGGCCGTTTTGTCGCGGATGCCGCCGGCGCGACCACCGTGCCATCGACCCTCGTGAACGAGGGCGGCGGCATTCACGTCGACGGCGCGGGCACCGTGTTCGCGACCCACAGCGTGCAACTCGACCCCGGACGCAACCCCGGCGCCACGCGGGCCTCGGTGGAGGCCGAACTGCGGCGCACGATCGGCGCCGAGCATGTGGTCTGGCTGCCGCGCGGCCTCACCCGCGACCAGGCACGCTTCGGCACCCGCGGCCACATCGACATGGTCGCCGCCCTGCCGTCGCCCGGCACGATCCTGCTGCACGCGCAGAACGATCCTGTGCACCCCGACTACCGGCTCACCCGCGAATTGCGGAACCTGCTGGCCGATGCGCACGATGCGGCCGGGCGGCCCTTCACGATCATCGACCTGCCGGCGCCCGCCGCGGTCCGCGACACGGAGGGGTTCGTGGACTACAACTACGTCAACCACCTCGTGGTCAACGGCGGTGTCATTGCCTGCAGCTTCGGCGAGGAACGGGCCGATGCCGTGGCCCACGATCTGCTGGCGGCCGCCTATCCGGGGCGCCGGGTGGTGTCGGTCGACGCACGGCCGCTGTTCGCGCGCGGCGGCGGCATCCACTGCATCACGCAGCAGCAGCCGACCTCGCCCGCCTGATCAGGCCTGATCGGTCAGGAGGCCGTGGCAACCCGCCGATTGTGCCAGGCTCGAATCACGATGAACGGAACCAGCACGGCCGCGATGAGCAGCACGAAAGCCCAGGCGCCGATGTCCGGCGTCATGAGGTTCGCTCCCCAGATCACGAGCGCGACGGCTCCGACGTTCAACAGAACGGATGCCCGCGGCCGGCTCGGCGGGCTGGCGAACAGGGGCAGCGGCGTCGTCGGGTTTGCCCGGGCCACGAGCAGAACACCGAAGGTACCGCAGGCGAACCCGGCGAGTACGAGAATCGTGCCGAAGATGACTGCCATGCGGTTGATCCCCTACTGAGTCGTTACCTCGACCCTACAGTCCTACTTCGGCTGCATCCGAATCGCACCGTCCAGCCGGATGGTTTCCCCATTCAGCATGGGATTCTCAACGATATGCCGCACCAGGAATGCGAACTCCTCAGGGTCGCCCAGCCGGGACGGATGCGGCACCTGGCCGCCGAGGGAGTCCCGCACCGGCTGCGGCAGGCCCTGCAGCATGGGGGTGTCGAAGAGGCCGGGCGCAATGGACACGACCCGAATCAGGCTCTGCGCGAATTCGCGGGCCAGCGGCAGGGTCATCGCGGCGACGCCGCCCTTGGACGCAGCATAGGCCGCCTGCCCGATCTGCCCGTCGAAGGCGGCGACCGAGGCGGTGTTGACAATGACACCACGCTCGGCGCCGCCCTGCCGGTCAGGGTCACCGAGGGGTTCGGTACGCTGCATCGCCGCCGCGGCCAGCCGCACGACGTTGAAGGTACCCACGAGGTTGATGCGAATGGCCCGTTCGAATTCTTCGAGCGGCAGCGGGCCGTCGCGGCCGATCGTGCGGGCACCGGGCGCAATGCCGGCGCAATTGACCACGATGCGCAGCGGCGCCAACGCCACTGCCGCGTCGACGGCGGTCTGCACGTCGCCCGCGCTCGTCACATCGCCGGCCACGAACCGGGCCCGGCCACCGAGCGCGGCGGCGATCTCCTCACCCGGAGCGCCCGGAAGGTCGAGCAACACAACGGAGACCCCGGCTTCGTGCAGCGCGCGAACGCAGGCCAGGCCGAGGCCGGACGCGCCTCCGGTGATGAGGGCGGAGCATCCATTCAGGTTCATTTAAAGCCTTTCGATCAGCGTGGCATTGGCCATGCCGCCGCCCTCGCACATGGCCTGCAGGCCCCAGCGGCCGCCGGTCATCTCGAGGTGGTTGAGCAGGGTGCCCAGCAGGCGGGTGCCCGAGGAACCGAGCGCGTGCCCGAGGGCGATGGCGCCGCCGCGCGGATTGAGGCAATCGGGGTCGGCGTGAAGCTCGCGCAGCCAGGCCAGCGGCACACTCGCGAACGCTTCGTTGACCTCGTAGGCGTCGATGTCGTCGATGCCGAGGCCGGCCCGCGAGAGGATGCGCTGGGTCGCCGGAATCACGCCGGTCAGCATGAGCAGCGGGTCGCTCCCCACCACGGTGAAGCTGTGAAAGCGGGCGCGCGGGTTGAGGCCGAGCTGTGCGGCCCGCTTGGCGCTCATGATCAGGGTTGCCGAGGCGCCGTCGGTGAGCGGTGAAGAATTGCCGGCGGTGACGTGCCAGCCGAGCTTCGGAAACCGGGCCGCGAGGGCGTCGGTGCGAAAGGCGGGGCGGAGGCCCGCGAGCGAGGCGTGCGAGGTGCCGGCGCGAATGGTCTCGTCCTCGCTCACGACGCGGCCATCCGGCCGGGTGACGGCCACGATCTCTCCCCCGAAGTCGCCGCGTTCGACCGCCGCCGCGGCGAGCCGGTGCGAGCGGGCCGCGTAGTTGTCGAGGGCGTCGCGTCCGAGGTTCCATTTCTGGTTGATGAGCTCGGCGGAAACGCCCTGATTGACGAGGCCATCGGGGTAGCGCTCGTGCATGAGCGTGCCGAACGGGTCCTGGGAGCCCGCCGATGACCCGAGCGGAACCCGGCTCATCGACTCGACGCCGCACGCGATGACCACATCAGCGCTGCCGCTCATCACGGCCTGGGCGGCGAAGACGGCCGCCTGCTGGCTGGAGCCGCACTGCCGGTCGATCGTGATACCGGGAACGGTGTCCGGGAATCCGGCGCTCAGCAGGGCCGTGCGGGTCACGTTGTTGCTCTGCTCACCGGCCTGGCCGACACAGCCGCCGATCACATCGTCGATCAGCGCCGGATCGAGGTTGTTGCGGCTGACCAGTTCGCGTAGCACGGTGGCCAGAAGATCAGCCGGATGAATACCGTCGAGCGATCCCCCGGGCTTGCCCCGGCCCGACGGGGTGCGCAGAACGTCGATGATGACAGCTTCATTGCTCATGACCCCAGCCTAGGCCCGCGGGGCAGGCACGTCCCCAGCCCTGATCAGCGGATGCGTGCGAGTTACCCGGACAGCGCCCACATCGCGACGGCACTCGCCGCGGCGACGTTGAGCGAGTCGATGCCGTGCATCATCGGAATCTGCACCACGCTGTCCGCTGCGGCGAGCGCCTCGGGCGTGAGCCCCTCGCCCTCGGCGCCGAGCAGCAGCGCCAGGCGCTCATGCCGGCTGCCGTCGAAGTCGCGCAGGCTGACCGCTCCGTCGCGCAGGGCAAGGGCGGCCACGTGGAATCCATGCCGGCTGAGCAGGGCGCGGGTCTCGGTCCAGCCGCCGACCCGAGTCCACGGCACCTGCAACACGGTACCCATCGACACGCGGATGGCCCGCCGGTAGAACGGGTCGGAGCAGCGGGGCGTGACCAGGATTGCATCCGCTCCGATGGCGCCGGCCGAACGAAAGATGGCGCCGACGTTGGTCGGATCCGACACGTTCTCGAGGATGACGATGCGGCGGGCACCGGCCAGCAGGGCGTCGGCGTCCGGCAACTCCGGCCGGTTCATCGCGGCGATCAGGCCGCGGTGCAGAATGTAGCCGGTGAGGTCGGCCAGCATTTCTCCGGGGCCGACGAACACCGGGACGTCGGCCGCGAAGTCGCCGAGCACCGCGAGCGCCTCGTCGGCCGTGTTGCCGAGCGCGAGCACCGACCGCGGAATGTGACCTGCGCGCAGGGCCCGCCCGAGCACGAGGGCCGATTCGGCGATGTACAGCCCGTGTTCGGTGCCGCGGGCCTTCTTGAGTGCCACGTCGGTGAGGTGGGCGTAGTCGACCAGTCGCGGGTCGCTCAGGTCGTCGATCGCGATCAGGGGCATCCGCAAAGTCTAGCCAAGCGGCCCGCACCCGCCCCGGCCCTTGCCGGCGCGATCACCTCCCTGGCCGCGCCGCCTACCTGTCCGCGCCCCTCTGCACAGACCGTTACAACATGGTGGCTACGAAACCGGAGTGAGCGTGTACTTCGTGGAGAGGTACTCCTGAATGCCCTCGAGCCCGCCCTCGCGGCCCAGACCGGACTGCTTGACGCCACCAAACGGCGCGGCCGCGTTGGAGACCACGCCGGTGTTCAGTCCCATCATGCCGGTCTGCAGTTTGTCGATCATGCGCTGGCCGCGAGCGAGGTCGGTCGTGAACACGTAGCTGATCAGGCCGAACTCGGTGTCGTTGGCGAGGCGCACGGCATCCGCTTCGTCGGTGAACGTGCTGATCGCGAGCACCGGACCGAAGATTTCGTCGCGCAGAATGTCGCTGCCCGGCAAGACGCCGGTGAGCACGGTCGGCGCGTAGAAGGTGCCCTCGCGCTCGATCGCAGCGCCGCCGGTGAGCAGGGTCGCGCCGCGGTTGATCGCGTCTTGCACGAGGGAATCGGCTTTGGCGACGGCTTTGCCGTCGATCAGCGGGCCGATGGTGATGCCGGCCTCTGTGCCACGCCCGATCTGGAACGCCTCGACCTTTTCGGTGACCCGACGGGCAAACTCCACGGCGACGGACTCGTGCACGATGAAGCGGTTGGCCGCGGTGCAGGCCTGGCCGATGTTGCGGAACTTGGCGATGAGGGCACCCTCGACGGCTTTGTCGAGGTCGGCGTCGGCGAAGACGACGAAGGGGGCGTTGCCGCCGAGCTCCATCGAGGTGCGCAGCACGTTCTCGGCGGAGAGCTTGATGAGCGACTTGCCGACCGCGGTCGAGCCGGTGAAGCTGAGCTTGCGCAGCCGCGGGTCGGCGATGATCGGCTCGGAGACCGCGCCCGACTGTGATGTCGTGATGACGTTGACGACGCCGGCGGGCAGGCCGGCCTCTTCGAGCAGGGCCACGAAGTGCAGGGTGGTCAGCGGGGTGAGCGCGGCCGGTTTGACGACGACGGTGCAGCCGGCAGCGAGCGCCGGGGCGATCTTTCGGGTCGCCATGGCGAGGGGAAAGTTCCACGGAGTGATCAGGAAGCAGGGGCCGACCGGGTGCTGGGTGACGATCATGCGACCGGTGCCCTCGGGGTTGGCGCCGTAGCGGCCGCTGATGCGCACGGCTTCCTCGCTGAACCAGCGCAGGAATTCGCCGCCGTAGGCGACCTCGCCGAGTGCCTCGGGCAGCGGCTTACCCATTTCGATGGTCATGAGCAGGGCGAATTCCTGCTTGCGTTCCTGCAGCAGGTCGAAGGCTCGGCGCAGGATTTCGCCACGCACGCGGGCTGGGGTTGCAGCCCAGTCGGCCTGCGCGGCGTCGGCGGCGTCGAGGGCGGCGGCACCATCGGCCACGCTCGCGTCGGCGATGGTCTTGATGACCCGCCCGGTGGCCGGATCGGTGACATCGAGGGTGCGACCTCCGGTTGCGGCGACCCACTGGCCGTTGATGTAGAGCTGGCCCGGCACTCGAGCGAGCAGCTCGGATTCGTTCGTGCGCGCGTCGGTAACAACTGTCATTGCATCTCCCATGCTTGTGTCTGCCCGTCGATCTGACGGTAATAGCCTAGCTGCGCCCACCAACACGGTCGCTGGCAGCGCATGTTTCTCGGGTCAGGTGAACATCAGCGGAACGACCATGCCGACCGTCATCGCCGACATGGCGAGGCCCATGCTGGCGTGTTGGGCGGCCGCCCAGCGTTTCTTCGGTCCCGGTCGGTTGACCAGACCGTGAATAACGAGAACGACCACGAGAACGGATGCTGCGACCAGCACCCAGCCCAGTGGCAGCAGCAGCGACCCGGCCGCCTGCGCGTGCGCCGCGTGCAGTGTCGTGGGGGCCGCGGCATCCGCTGCACGAGACGCTGCACCCGCCGGTACAGCCGGCAGCATGGCGAGCCACATGACCGCCATGAACAGGAGTCCGGCCGCATGTTGGGCTGCGGACCGGCGGACATGGCTCGCTGTGCCGGGCCGGAGGCCGGGCAGGCCCACGAGCATGAGCACCAGCAGCACCGCGGCCCAGGCCAGTGGCGAGAGCAGGGCGCCCGGCAGGGCCATGTCGAGCGTCGAGACGACCATTCCGAGTGCCGCGACCGCGGCGGCGATTGCCCGCCAGGGGCGCCGGGGCCGTCGGACAGCCGCGAGCCCGCAGAGCACGCTCGCGCCGGTGAGCGCGAGAGCGAGTACCATCCACACCGCGCTCCAGAGTTCGATCCCGCCCGCCATTGCGCCCATACCAGCACGCTACGCCCCAACCCTCGCGTCGGGCTTGTCGACCGGCGCACGCTTGGGGTGCACCGGTGCACCGTCACGGTGTGCCGGTGCACCCGCGGCGTTTCCTACAGCGCCATGCCGTAGATCTGGCCGGTGGACTGCTCGGCCTCGTGATCGGGCCCGAGCGGAATGCCGGTGCGGTCGCGCAGCAACAGCGTCGCCGCGAAGGCGATGACGGTCACACCGGCGATGTAGAACGCCACGGACAGTGCCGTTCCGGTCGCCTGCACGAGTGCCGCGGCAACCAGCGGAGCGAACGCGCCACCGAGGATCGCTCCGAGCGCGTAGGTGATCGCGACGCCGGAGTACCGGATCGAGGCCGGGAACATTTCGGTGAAGTACGCAGCCTGCTGCCCATAAGTGAACCCGTTGCCAATGGTGAACAGGGACAGGCCGAGAAACAAGAGCCAGACGTTGCCCGTGTTGACGAGGGGGAACAGCATGAACACCGTGACGAGTTGCACGATCCAGCCGATTATGTAGGTGTTGCGTCGGCCGATCCGGTCGGAGAGACCGCCCGCTATCCAGGTCATCGCCAGCCAGACCACGGCGGAACCGGTGACGGCCAGAAGAACCGGGGTTCGTTCCATGCCGACGAATCCGTTCGGGTCGGTGGCGTAGTTTTGCAGGTATCCACCGGTGGTCATGTAACCCGCGGCACTGTTTCCCGCGAACGTGAGCGCGCCCAGGATGACGAGCAGCCAGTGCTTGCGAAAGAGAACGACGATCGGAACCTTGGTCTGCTGCTTGCGCTTGGCGATCTCTTTGAACACCGGGCTCTCATCGACACTGCGGCGCACGATCATTCCGACGACTATCAGCACGAAGCTCAGCAGGAACGGCACGCGCCAGCCCCACTCGAGGAAGGCCTCACCGGGCGAAATTACGCCGGTCATCAGGGCGAGAATTCCCGAGGCCAGCAGAAGGCCGAGCGGTACGCCGATCTGAGGGAAGGCACCCAGCCGGCCCCGCTTTTTGTCGGGCGCATGTTCGACCGCCATCAACACGGCGCCGCCCCATTCCCCACCGGCAGAAATACCCTGCAGGATACGCAGCAATAGCAGGATGACCGGCGCGGCAACGCCGATCTGCTCGTAGGTCGGCAGCACTCCGATCAACATCGTGGCCGCACCCATGAGAATCAGCGTGATCACGAGCATCGCGCGGCGTCCGAGCTTGTCACCGAAGTGGCCGGCGAGGAAGGCCCCGAGCGGGCGGAACAGAAAACTGAGGCCGACCGAGGCAAAGGAGAGCAGGATGGCGATCTGCGGTCCGGCC
Organism: Cryobacterium glaciale; assembly: GCF_004402535.1. Lineage (GTDB taxonomy): Bacteria > Actinomycetota > Actinomycetes > Actinomycetales > Microbacteriaceae > Cryobacterium > Cryobacterium glaciale. The sequence continues at coordinate 127,597 of NZ_SOEY01000018.1, forward strand.
GGCTTAAAGAAGAGCTCGGCGAAGATCAGGCCGGCAGCGCTGGCATAGAGGAAGAAGTCATACCACTCGATCGTGGTACCGATGACTGTGGCCATCGCCACTCGTCGCCGATCGGACGAGAGTTTGACGGGCGGTGCTGCTAATGAAACGGATGACATTTACTGTGACTCCTTTGTCATTGTGGGTCGCAAACTCGACCACTATCACGGCTTGCGCCCATGATCGTATATCATATGAGATACGAGCGCAAACCCCCGCTCCGACCGGTGTCGAAGGTTCGATCCCTGTCGAGGCCGAGCTGGACTACCGGGGCGGAATATGCTCCGCGGGGTTGTATCTTTCGCTCGATCGTATATTATTTCAAATACACACGCAGCGCCGCGAGAGGACACCCTATGCAGAACCCCACACCGTTCACCGGCACCCCCGGCAAGGTGATCGCCCTGCATCTCAACTATCCCTCGCGCATCGCTCAGCGCGGCCGTGTACCGGAACAGCCGTCCTACTTTCTGAAGCCCGGCACCTCCGTGAGCGTGTCGGGCACCCCGATCGAACGCCCGGCCGGCACCGAACTGCTCGCGTTCGAAGGCGAGATCGCCCTGATCATCGGCCGCAGCATCCGTCGGGTCAGCCCCGAGGAGGGCTGGGCCGCCGTCTCGGGGGTCACCGCCGCGAACGACTTCGGCGTCTACGACCTGCGCTACGCCGATAAAGGCTCGAACCTCAAGTCCAAGGGCGGCGACGGCTTCACCCCGCTCGGTCCGGCCGTGATCAAGGCCGCCGACATTCAACCGGATGCCTTGCGCGTGCGCACCTGGGTCAACGGCAAGCTCGTGCAGGAGGACACCACGGCTGACCTGGTCTTCCCGTTCGGCCGTCTGGTCGCCGATCTCTCGCAACTCATGACGCTCGAACCGGGCGACGTGATTCTCACCGGAACCCCCGCCGGGTCCTCCGTCGTACACCCCGGTGACCTGGTCGAGGTCGAAGTGGATGCCCCCACCGCGCCCGGCGCGCCCAGCACCGGTCGCCTGATCACACCGGTCGTCGCGGGCACGGTCGCGATGGCCGAATTCGGCGCCGGCCCCAGGATCGACGATCTGCAGCGAGCCGAGGCCTGGGGGTCTGCTGAAGCCGCCGGACTGCCGACATCGACCGGCCCGGCCAGCATTTTGACCGAGGACCTCAAGGCCAAGATCAACTCCGTCGGTACCGCCACGCTCAGCTCCCAGCTGCGCAAGCGCGGTCTCAACAACGTCTCGATCGATGGGCTCCAATCCACTCGTCCGACCAAGCGCCTGGTCGGCCTGGCCCGAACCCTGCGGTTCATTCCCAACCGCGAGGACCTCTTCATCTCCCACGGCGGCGGCTACAACGCGCAAAAACGCGCCTTCGATTCGCTGCGCCCCGACGATGTGCTCGTGATCGAAGCCCGCGGCGAGACCGGCACCGGCACGGTCGGCGACATCCTCGCCCTCCGCGCCCAGGTCAACGGCGCCACCGGTCTGGTGACGGATGGCGGGGTGCGCGACGTGGCCGCCGTCGCCGCCCTCGAGATGCCCACCTACTTCGCCAACGCGCATCCGGCCGTTCTCGGCCGCAAGCACGTGCCGTGGGACACCGACCTCACCATCGCCTGTGGCGGCGCAGCCGTGCAGCCCGGCGATGTGATCGTCGGAGACGCCGACGGCGTCCTCGTTATTCCACCGCACCTGATCGAGGAGATCGTCGACGACGCCATCGAACAGGAACGCGAGGAGACTTTCATCGCCGAGATGGTCGCCGCGGGCGAGGGCGTCAACGGGCTGTACCCGCTGAACGCAACGTGGAAGGCCAGGTACCGGGAATGGCTGAAGTAACCGGCCCCGCGACCGGCCTGAGCAAGTCGCAACTCTCCTATCAGTGGATCAAGGCGCGCATCTCCGACAGCACATTCACCCCGGGCTACCGCCTGGTGCTCGGAGCGATCGGTAAAGAACTGGGGGTGAGCGCCGTCCCCGTGCGCGAGGCGATCCGCCGACTCGAGGCGGAGGGCCTGGTCACCTTCGAGCGCAACGTCGGCGCCCAGGTCGCCATGATCGAGGAGACCGAATACCTCTACACGATGCAGACCCTGAGCGTGGTCGAGGGCGTCGCGACCGCGCTGTCCGCGCCATTCATCACCGCCGCCGACATCGAACGCGCCCGCACGGTCAACCAGGAGATGATCGCCTGCCTCGAAGACCTCAACCCGCATCGGTTCACCGAACTCAACCTCGAATTCCACTCGATCCTGTTCGAGAACTGCCCGAACCCGCACATCCTCGACCTGGTGCACCGCGGTTGGAACCGCATGCAGGTGCTGCGCGACTCCACGTTCAGCTTCGTGCCCGGCCGCGCCCGCGAGTCAGTGGCGGAGCACGAGAACCTGCTGCAGCTGATCGAGTCGGGGGCGGATGCGCTCACGCTCGAGCTGGCCGCGCGCGCCCACCGCACCGGCACACTGGATGCCTTCCTCGCCTTTCAGAAATCGCACCACCCCCACGCCGTATCCGAACCGTCCACGAGAAAGAGTTCCTGACCATGACACAGACGTCTGTCCAGACCACGCACTACATCCCCGCTGAGCTGCCCACCAGCATCCGTCATTTCATCGGTGGAGAATTCGTCGACAGTGTCGGCGGGGAAACCTTCGACGTGCTCGACCCGGTGTCGAACCAGACCTACGCCACCGCCGCCGCCGGCCAGCAGGCCGACATCGACCTGGCCGTCGCCGCCGCAAAGGATGCCTTCGACCACGGTCCCTGGCCGCGCATGCTGCCCCGCGCTCGCGCCCGGGTGCTGCACCGCATCGCCGATGCCGTCGAGGCGCAGGACGCCAGACTCGCCGAGCTCGAGACCTTCGACACCGGGCTGCCGATTACGCAGGCGCTCGGCCAGGCGCAGCGCGCCGCCGAGAACTTTCGGTTCTTCGCCGACCTGATCGTGGCGCAGGCCGATGACACCTACAAGGTGCCCGGCCGGCAGATCAACTACGTCAATCGCAAGCCGGTCGGTGTCGCCGGGCTGATCACCCCGTGGAACACCCCGTTCATGCTCGAAAGCTGGAAGCTCGCCCCGGCGCTCGCCTCCGGCTGCACCGTCGTACTGAAGCCGGCCGAATTCACCCCGCTGTCGGCGAGCCTCTGGGCGGAGATCTTTCGCACGGCCGGGGTGCCAGATGGCGTGTTCAACCTGGTCAACGGCATCGGCGAGGAGGCCGGCGACGCGCTGGTCAAACACCCCGACGTGCCGCTCATCTCCTTTACCGGCGAAACCACGACCGGCCAGACCATCTACCGGAACTGCGCCGCGAACCTCAAGGGCATGTCGATGGAGCTCGGCGGCAAGTCACCCGCCGTGGTCTTCGCCGACGCCGACATCGACGCCGCCATCGACTCGACCCTGTTCGGCGTGTTCTCGCTCAACGGCGAGCGTTGCACCGCGTCGAGCCGCATCCTGGTGGAGCGGTCGATCTACGATGACTTCTGCGCCCGCTACGCGGCCCGCGCCCAGAGCATCGTCGTCGGCGATCCGCACGACCCGAAGACCGAGGTCGGCGCACTCGTGCACCCCGAGCACTACGCCAAGGTCATGAGCTACGTCGAGATCGGCAAGACCGAGGGTCGCCTGCTCGCCGGCGGCGGCCGCCCCGAGGGACTGCCAGAGGGCAACTATGTCTCCCCCACCGTCTTCGCCGACGTCGCACCGACCGCCCGCATCTTTCAGGAAGAGATCTTCGGCCCGGTCGTGGCCATCACCCCCTTCGAAACGGATGCCGAAGCGCTCGCCCTGGCCAACGGTGTGAAGTACGGACTGGCCGCCTACATCTGGACCACCGACCTCGGTCGCGCACACAACTTCGCCCAGTCCGTCGATGCCGGGATGGTCTGGTTGAACTCGCACAACGTGCGCGACCTGCGCACCCCGTTCGGCGGCGTCAAAGCCTCCGGCCTCGGCCACGAGGGCGGCTACCGATCGATCGACTTCTACACCGACTCGCAGGCGGTGCACATCACGCTCGCCCCCGTGCACACGCCCCGTTTCGGCGGCAAGTAACCGCGCGCCCGCCTCGATCTCGATCGCTCGCAAGCTCGCGCCTCGATCAACGAGTCACCGCCGGTCGAGGCGCGAGGAACGAGCGATCGAGACCATCATTCAACCAGCCCCACGCATCCGTTTAAGCACAACCTCAACGAGGAGAACCCCATGACCAATCCGATACCCACCCCCACCGCTACCCCGCCCGACATCCTCCGCTGCGCCTACATGGACATCGTCGTAACCGACCTGGCCAAATCGCGCGAATTCTACGTCGATATTCTCGGCCTCGTCGTCACCGAGGAGAGCGACACCGAAATCTACCTGCGCAGTTTCGAAGAGTTCATCCACCACAATCTGGTGCTGCGCCAGGGGCCCATCGCCGCCGTCGCCGCGATGGCCTTCCGGGTGCGCAGCCCCGAAGACGTCGACCTGGCCGAGGCGTACTACCAGGAGCTCGGCTGCCGCACCGAACGCCGCACCGAAGGCTTCGTCACGGGCATCGGAGACAGCGTGCGCGTTGAGGACCCACTCGGTTTTCCGTACGAGTTCTTCTACTCGACCACCCACGTGGAACGCCTCGCCTGGCGTTACGACCTGCAGGGTCCGGGCGCGCTCGTGCGCCTCGACCACTTCAACCAGGTCACCCCCGACGTCGGCCGTGGCCGCAAATACCTCGAAGACTTGGGCTTTCGCGTCACCGAAGACATCAAAGACGAAGACGGCGTCACCTACGCGGCCTGGATGCGCCGCAAGGACACCGTGCACGACACCGCCCTCACCGGCGGCAACGGGCCACGCATGCACCACATCGCCTTCTCGACGCACGAGAAGCACAACATCATCTATATCTGCGACAAGCTCGGCGCGCTGCGCAAGAGCGACCTGATCGAGCGCGGCCCGGGCCGCCACGGCGTCTCGAACGCGTTCTACCTGTACCTGCGCGACCCCGACGGTCACCGCGTCGAGATCTACACGCAGGACTACTACACCGGCGACCCCGACAACCCCGTCGTCACCTGGGATGTGCACGACAACCAGCGCCGCGACTGGTGGGGCAACCCCGTCGTGCCCAGCTGGTACACGGATGCCTCGCTCGTGCTCGACCTCGACGGCAATCCGCAGCCGGTCATCGAGCGCACCGAGTCCAGCGAAATGGCCGTGACCGTCGGCGCCGACGGCTTTTCGTACACCCGCAAGGACGACGAGCTCGCCGGCTTCAAACTCGGCACGACCCTCTAGGAAGAAGCGCGCATGCTTGACCAGTCAGTCATTGAAGAGATCGCCGACGAACTCGTCGCGGCCGGCCGAACCCGGTCGACGGTTCCCCGGCTCAGCACCCGCTACCCCGGCATGACCGTTGAAGACGCCTACGCCGTGCAGAGCCTGTGGAAGGAACGCGGCATCGCGGCCGGCCGCCGGCTCGTCGGTCGCAAAATCGGCCTAACGTCCAAGGTCATGCAGGTCGCGACCGGCATCACCGAACCCGATTATGGAGTGATCTTCGCTGACGAGGTCTACGAGAATGGCGCGAGCATCCGTTTCGACAGCTTCTCGAACGTACGAATCGAGGTCGAGCTCGCGTTCGTGCTCGGCAAGCCGTTGTCCGGGCCGAACTGCACCCTCTTCGATGTGCTCGATGCGACGGACTACGTGGTTCCGGCGCTGGAGATCCTCAGCTCGCGCATCGAGATGCCCGGCCGCACGATCGTCGACACCATCTCCGACAACGCGGCGATGGGCGGAATGGTGCTGGGCGGCACTCCGGTGAAGATCGGCGACGTGGACCTGCGCTGGGTGTCGGCCCTGCTCTACCGCAACCAGACCATTGAGGAATCCGGGGTGGCCGCGGCCGTGCTGGGCCACCCCGCTGCCGGCGTCTACTGGCTGGCGAACAAGCTGGCCCAGCACGGAACCAGCCTCGAGGCCGGGGAGATCATCCTGGCCGGCTCGTTCACCCGCCCGATGTGGGTGGAGCAGGGCGACACCGTGCACGCCGACTACGGACCATTGGGAGCCATCACATGCCGATTCGAGTAGCAGCAGAGCCGACCTTCCGCGACGTTCTCGCGGACAGCGAACGTGCGCAGATCGGCATGTGGGTGTGTTCCGGCAGCGCGCTGGTGGCAGAGATCTGCGCCGGCAGCGGTCTCGACTGGCTTCTGATCGACACCGAACACAGCCCGAATGGCCTCGAGTCGACACTCAGCCAGCTGCAGGCCGTGCACGGCTACCCGATCGTGCCGCTGGTGCGCGCGCCGATCGGGGATCGGATCATCGTGAAGCAGCTGCTCGACCTCGGCGCGCAGAATCTGCTCATCCCCATGGTCGATACTGCCGAGCAGGCCCGCGACATGGTGGCCGCGGTACGCTACCCGCCGCACGGCGTTCGCGGCGTCGGCAGCGCCCTCGCCCGCGCCTCCCGGTGGAACCGTATCGACGACTACCTGGCCCGCGCCGACGAGACGATCTCACTGTTCGTACAGATCGAGACGACGGATGCTGTGGCCAACATCGCCGAGATCGCCAGCGTCGACGGCGTGGACGGCCTGTTCATCGGTCCCTCCGACCTCGCAGCATCGATGGGCTTGCTCGGCCTGCAGGACCACCCCGACGTCGTCGCTTCGGTCGAGCAGTGCATCCGCACCGTCGCCGCGCTCGGCAAGCCCGTCGGTGTCAATGCCTTCGCGCCCGCGACCGCCGAGCGTTATCTGGCGGCCGGTGCCCGCTTCGTGCTCGTCGGTGCCGACGTGGCCATCCTCGCCCGGGCGTCGGAGACGCTCGCGGCCACCTTCATCAGGCCAACGGGTCAGGCGGGGTCCGAGGTTTTGCGGCCGAGTTACTGAGCGACGGAACTCGTCGACCGAATGCGAGAATAGGAGGGTGTCGATCCCAGAATTCGCCGAGGCCTCCGGCCGCCCCCAGCCGGCACCCGCCGCGCACTCGCAAACGCTGTCGCGCGGCATCCGCGTGCTGGAGATTCTCGCTGAAGCAGACGAACCGATGAGCATCATCGAACTCGCCGCCGCCCTCGACGTGCACCGTTCGATTGCCTATCGCATCCTCCGCACCCTCGAAGATCACGGCCTCGTCGTGCGGGACCCGGCCGGACTGGTGCGGCTCGGCGCGCGACTGGCCGCCCTGGCGCGCGGGGTGTCCCGCGATCTGCAGGCCGCTGCCCGGCCCGTGCTCACCCGCATCGCCAACGAGCTCGGCATGACCGCGTTCGTCGCGGTGCTCGACCAGGGCGAGATCTTCACCCTCGTGAGTATCGAGCCGCGGCAGGCCCACGCGACGGTCGCGCAGCAGCCCGGCACGCGGCATCCGCTGCACATGGGCGCACCGGGAATCGCCATCCAGTCCGGCCTGAGCGCCACGCAGTGGGCCGCACTGGGACACCCGGAAACCCGCCGCAGTGAGGCCGGCGAGGTCGCTGCCCTCGGCTACGCCTCGAGCCACAACGAGGTCATTCCCGGCCTGTCCTCGATTGCCGTTCCTCTGCTCGTGCCCGGGGAATCACCTGCCTCCCTCGCCGTCGTCTATATCTCGAGTCTGCACTCCCCCACCGACATCGGCGCCGCGCTCACCGCCGCCGCACGCACGATAGTCGCCGCGCTGAGTTGACCACGCTCAACTAACTACCGCGCCACGCACAGGCTCTGCATTCCCACACGGTCGACCCAAAATGGCGGGCGCGCAGTTGCGACACCACGCTCGGCTCGTCGGCCTGGGCGTAGTTTTCGCTGTTCTCCGGGGAGCTGGGGTAGCCGTCGGCGGCCCCGCCGTCCGCGATGCGTAGATAGGCGGCGGCAGCAGCGTCCCGAGTGCGGTGCGGCCGTGCGCCCGGGACAATTTCGAGGAGGACATCCCCTCCAAACTAGCGTCCCCGCTTCGGATGCATTCGTCCGCACCCCCATGCAGGGCGCAATTTCGCACTCTGAAACACCGAAAAATAACAATCCCGCACAATACTGACCAATAGGTAGGTAATCTTCGATTTTGCTGTCATACTGCCCCAGTGCCGGTTTTCTCCGCACGATCCACACACACTTTGCAGCAAGACCCGACCCAGCACCGCAGTGAGATACGAGGGAGTATTCCATGGCTATAACGTCCGAGCGCACCAAAGCGAACAGCGCTAAACGGAACGAAGAACGGCGGGTGCTCGCCGGCACCATGGTGGGCACCACCATCGAGTGGTATGACTTCTTCATCTACGCACAAGCCGCCGGTCTCGTCCTGGCCGGCCTGTTCTTCGCCCCCCTGGCCGGCGAGAATGCTCCCCTGGCCCAGCTAATCGCCTGGGCCTCGCTCGGTATCAGCTTCTTGTTCCGCCCGCTCGGCGCCATCGTCGCCGGTCACCTCGGCGACCGGATCGGCCGCAAGGCCATGCTGGTGTTCACGCTCATCATGATGGGCGCGGCGACCGCGCTGATCGGCCTGCTGCCGACCTTCGATCAGATCGGTGTCTGGGCGCCGATCCTGCTGATCGTGCTGCGCATCCTGCAGGGCTTCTCAGCCGGCGGCGAATGGGGCGGTGCCGCCCTCATGTCGGTCGAGCACGCGCCGATCAACAAGCGCGGCTTCTTCGGTGCCTACCCGCAGATCGGAGTTCCGGTCGGCCTCATCCTCGCCACCGGCGTGATGATCCTGGTCACTACCTCGATGAGCGAGGAAACCTTCCTCAGCTGGGGCTGGCGAATCCCGTTCCTCGTCTCCGTGCTGCTCATCGTCGTCGGCTGGGTCATCCGCCGCGCGGTCGCCGAGAGCCCGGTCTTCAAGGAGATGCAGACCCGCAAGAAGGAATCTGCGGCACCGCTCAAGCAACTGTTCAAGAACCACTCGCGTCAGGTCATCCTCACCGCGCTCATCTTCATCGCCAACAACGCGGCCGGCTACATGCTTATCGCGTTCTTCAACTCCTACGCCACCAAGCCCGCTGAAGCTGGCGGACTCGGCATGGAGCGCACCCCGGTACTCATCGCGAGCACCGTCGCGGCATTCTTCTGGCTGGCGTCGACGATGGCCGGCGGGATCCTGTCCGACAAGATCGGTCGCGTGCGCACCTTCCAGTTCGGCTACGCGTTCCTGTTCCTCTGGGCCATTCCCATGTTCCTGCTCATCGACACCGGTGATATCCTCTGGTTCGCACTGGCCATCATCGTCCTGGCAAGCGGGCTCGGCTTCTCCTACGGCCCGCAGGCGGCGCTCTACGCCGAGATGTTCCCGGCCCAGGTGCGCTACTCCGGCGTCTCGATCGGCTACGCCATCGGCGCGATCCTCGGTGGAGCCTTCGCCCCGCTGATCGCGCAGCTGCTGCTCGATGAGACCGGCCAGACCTTCTCGATCGGCATCTATCTCATGGTGCTCGCCGCGATCTCCTTCGTCGCGGTGACCCTCGTGAAAGAGACCCGCGGCGTCCCCCTGGGTATCAGCACGCACGAGTAATCTCCTGCCACACCCAACCGTGCCGCCCGGGTTTCGATCCGGGCGGCACGGTGCTTTTCGTCCCTGCACCGGGAGCTGCTCAGGGCAGGTCGGCCAGGACAAAACAGGACCCCGGCGAGCGAGGTCCTGTTCTGTTCCGAGCGGATGCCCCTGCTGCGTCGTCGACGCCGGGGGATTCTGAAGCCATCCCCCGCTATGCGGTCTAGACCCGGGCATCCTGCGAGCGGTGCTGCACCGTACGGCTCGAATCGATCAAGAAGGCCGCCGCCTTTTCCCCGATGATCATGGCCGGAGCGTTGGTGTTGCCGGTCGTGACCGTCGGCATGATCGACGCATCGGCCACCATCAGACCGGACAGCCCGTGCACCCGAAGATCCGGCCTCACCACGGCCATCGGGTCGATACCCATCTTGCAGGTACCGACCTGGTGGTGGTAAGTGATCGCGGTGCGACGCACGTAAGCCTCAATGTCCTCGTCCCGAACCTCGGGTCCGGGGTAGACCTCTTGCGCACCCCACTCCTCTGAGAGCGCGGTCTGACGCCCGACTTCCCGCACCTCGGCCACCGATGCGACCAGGCTGCGCACGTCATCGGGATGGCTGAGAATATTCGGGTCCATCAGGGCCACAGCGTGCGGATCGGCGCTGGAGAGTTTGAAGGTGCCGCGGCTCTGGGGCGAGACCAGGGCACCCATAAGAGTGAACCCGGTGGCCGGGGCGTCTGTCATCCACTCGTCAGCCATGGGAACGCTGAACGCCAGAGGCTGGGTGTCCGGCACGGTAAGTCCGGGTCTGGTCGTCGTGAACCAATGCACCTGCGTGATCGGGACACCGGCCGGAGGCGCACCGACGTCACGGGTGGTCGTGCGGTAGATCACCGGCACCAGCAAGTGATCGTGCAGGTTTTCGCCGACTCCGGGCAGGTCGAGTACTACGGGGAGACCGAGCGCCTCGAGGTCGCGGGCGGGTCCGATGCCCGAGTGCAACAGAATGCGCGGGGAATCGAGTGCGCCGCCGGCCAGGACCACCTCGCCGCCGCGCAGTTGGTGCAGCCGTCCGTCTTGCTCGTACTCGACCCCGACGGCCCGGTCGCCTTCGATGATGAGGCGGTGTACCCAGGCCCCCGTGGTGATTGTCAGGCCGGGCGTTCCGACGATGTCGTGCAGGTAAGCGCGATAGGTACTCAGACGCTCGCCGTTACGAAAGTTGAGCTGCTCCTGGGCGATGCCCTCCTGGTTGCCTCCGTTGTAGTCGGGATTGCGCGCCAGGCCGAACTGCTCGCCGGCGCGCAGCACGGCATCCTGAATCGGGTGTTTCGGATAATCGGTGGTGACGTCCAGCAAGCCGCCGACACCACGGGTAGCGGATGCCGGCCCGTCATAGTTTTCCAGGCGCTGGTAGATCGGCAAGACGTCGTTCCAGCCCCAACCGGGGTTGCCGCCGGCCTCCCACTGGTCGAAATCGTGGGCCGTACCGCGCACGTAGATCGACGCGTTGAGGGAGTGGGAACCGCCGAGCACACGGCCACGCGGCCAGTGCAGGCGCCGATCGCACGCGTGCTTCTGCGGGGTCGTGAAGTACCCCCAGTCGTCTGGGCTGAGCCACAACTCGCCCAGGCGACTCAGGTCGTGAATGGCGGGGTTCGTATCGGGGCGACCGGCTTCCAGGAGGTGCACGGTCACGCCGGCATCGACGAGGCGCCGGGCCATGATCGATCCGGCCGTTCCGCCTCCCACGATGATCACGTCGGATTGCTGGGTCATGATTTCCTCCTCATTGAGTGTTCTCCCAGTGTGCGTGCACCACCCCGCCACGGGTTTGTCCAGGCACGCAACCATGTTGACCCCACGGGCACAGCTGGGCGCCGGTGGGCGAGACGAGAAACGCCGCACCCGCCCGCCGTGAAGAAGCAGGGAGGTGCGGCGTCGTACCGCCGGGCTTAGCCGTTGATGACCTGCGGCACACCGAGCGCCTTGAGGCCTTCAACGCCGAACTCGAGCCCGTAGCCGGACTGCTTGGACCCGCCGAACGGAATCATCGGGTGCACCGCGCCGTGCGCGTTGATCCACACTGTGCCGGTATCCAGACGTGCGGCGACCGCGCGGGCTGCGACGAGGTCGCTCGACCAGACCGATCCGCCGAGGCCGACGTCGACACTGTTGGCGCGGGCGATGACATCCTCGAGGTCGGTGTAGCGCATGATCGGAAGCGCCGGCCCGAACTGTTCCTCCCGCACCAGTGGGTTGTCGTCGTCAATGTCGGCGATCAGTGTGGTCGGGTAGAAGAAGCCGGGCGCTGCCAGGTCGGGGTTCCCACCGATGAGCACACGCGCTCCGGAGTCCTTGGCGGACTGCACCAGACCGGCGACGATGTCGAACTGCGCCTTGTTCTGCAGCGGACCGAGCACGTTGCTCTCGTCGGTTCCGACGCCCATCGGCATTTTTGCGGCGACCGCTGTCAGTGCATCGCAGACCGCGTCGTAGATGTCGTCGTGCACGTAGAGGCGCTTGAGCGCGGCACAGGTTTGGCCCGTGTTGATGAAGGCACCCCAGAACAGTCCCTCGGCGATGGCTTCCGGGTCGGCGTCGGGCAGCACAATGCCGGCGTCGTTGCCGCCGAGCTCCAGGGTGAGGCGCTTGACCGTGTCGGCGGAGCTCTTGATGATCGCCTTGCCGGTGGCCGTCGAGCCGGTGAACATGACCTTGCCGATGCCGGGGTGCACGGCGAGGCCCGCGCCGATCGCACGGCCGCCGGAGACGACGGTGACGAGACCCTCTGGCAGCACCTGGTTGAGCACGGCCACGAGGGCGAGCACGCTCAGCGGCGTGTATTCGGAGGGCTTGACCACGACGGCGTTGCCCATGCGCAGGGCGGGAGCGATCTGCCAGATCGAGATCATCATCGGCCAGTTCCACGGGCCGATCGCGCCGACAACGCCGATCGGGCGGTAGGTGATCGCGGCGTGGGTGGTGCCATCGTCGATGAGCACCTCCGAGTCGAGCGGGGTCGCCGCCGCGGTGCGCAGCCAGGCGGAGGCGCCACCCACTTCAAAGCGCGCGTTGGGTCCGTTGAGCGGCTTGCCCTGCTCGCGGGAGAGCAGCTGGGCGAGGGCCTCGGACGCGGCATCGATCGCGTCGGCGGCACGCACCATGACGGCGCTGCGCGCCTCGTGGCCGAGTGCGGCCCAGGCTGGCTGGGCCAGCGTCGCTGCGGTGATGGCGGCTTCGAGGTCGTCGACCGTGTGCACCGGGGCGAGGCCGACGACCGCACCCGTTGCGGGGTCAAGAACCTCGCGCGTCTCGCCGGCTGACGGAGTGATGGCGGCGAGCAGCCCGTCGTAGGTGTCGAGTGTCGGGGTTGCCAGGGTGTCGTTCGTTGTCATGAGTCCTCCACTTTGAGTCCAATAAGGCCGGACGGGTTCTCGCCCGTTGTCTGCTTCCACGCTAGGCGCCGCAGCACGCGCGGCACTTGTCCCCGCGCGCGGCGTACTTAGCTTTCGGCGCACACCAGAAGATCAGGAGAGTGACTCCACTGGGTAATTCAAGCCGATGGCGGTCGCGCAATTGGGTACATCCGCTTCGACAGCACGTCACGACCCCAGTGTGCGATCACATCGGAGCGGCCACTCGGAACTAGCCGGGCGTCAGCCGAGAGCTCCGCGAGGCGACCTCCGCACCCGCCTGAACGTCAAGGCGCCAGGCCTCGATCGCCGGAACCAAAAGCAGCACGGCCACAACGACGAACGCCCAGCGGTAACCAAGCTCCACCGCGCCAGGGTCAACCATCGAAGCACCGGCCGTCGTGGCCCGCACGATGAGCGCGGCCACGGCGATGCCGAGCCCGGCGGCCACCTGCTGCAGGGTCGAGGCGAGGGTATTGGCACTGGACGTGAGCGCGGTGGGCACATCGGCGAACTGCACCGAGTTGTACCCACTGAACCCGATCGAACGAAACACCCCGCTCGCGAAGAGCAGCACGGCGATGACGGTGATCGGCGTGGACGGATCGATGAACGCGCACAAAACAAAGACCACAGCACCGCCGATGTTGCTGCCCACGATCACCGTGCGGAATCCGAAGCGGCGGATCAGCGGGCTCGTTGCCGGCTTGATGAGCACGTTGCCCCCGAATACGGCCATCACGAGCAGCCCGGCCTGCACCGCACTCCAGCCGAACCCGGTCTGGAACAGCAGCACGAACAAAAACGGCGCAGCGCCGATCACCAGCCGGTACACACCGCCGCCGACGTTACCCACCCGAAAGGTGGGGATGGTCAGCGCGGTCAGGTCGAGCAGCGGATGCTTCGTGCGTCGCAACCGCAGCACAGCGCACCCGCCGACGACAGCCGCCAGCGCCAGCAGCCCGCCAGCCCACCACCAGTTCGACGTCGCTGACCCGACCTGTTCCATGCCGAGCACGAGCGCGGCGAGCGCCACACCCACCAGCACGAAGCCAGCCCAGTCCAGCCGACGCCGGTACACCGGATCGATCGCTGGCACCAGCCGGAGCGCCGCCAGAAACGCGACGATACCGATCGGGACGTTGATGAGGAAGATCCACTGCCAGCCGACAGTGTCAGCGATCACCCCTCCGACCACGGGCGCGAGCACGGGTGCCAGCAGGGCGGGCCAGGTGAGGTAGGCCATGGCATCCAGCAGGTCACGCTTCTCGATCTGGCGCAGAACGGCCAGCCGCCCAACCGGCACCATCATCGCGCCGCCCACCCCCTGGAGCACGCGCATGGCAACGAGCATCGGCAGCGTCGTGCTGAGTGCACAGAGAGCGGATGCCACGGTGAAGATCACAATCGCCCAGGCGAAGATGCGCTTGGTGCCGAAGCGATCCGCCAGCCATCCGCTCACCGGAACACCGATCGCGAGGGTCAGCAGATAGGCGGTCATGGCGATGTTGATATCGACGGCGTCCACGCCGAGGTCGACCGCCATGGCCGGCGCGGCGGTCTGGATGATCGTTCCGTCGAGGATCTCCATGAAGGTTGTGCCGGCGACGAGCAGGGCGAGGGGCCGGTTGAGGGTCGCCGATCGCATCATGGTCCCATTCTCTCCCAACCCGAAAAGCACGCCGCGCCACCTGACGGTCCGCACTCCGGCCGCGCAAGCCACCATCGCGCGCCACCCGCCCGAGATTCAGGCCAGAAATTGCAGGGCGGCCTGCTGGAACTCGCGCGAAGTCAGCGCCGTGAAGTGGGTGCGGCCCGGCAACTCGAGGTATTGCGCGCCGCGTTCGGCCGCCAGGGCCGCGACCCCGGCCGGAATCGCGTCTGCTCCGCCGGCCACGAACAGCTGCGGGATGCCGGCGGGTACGTCGAGCGTGCACCCCGCGACCCCCCGCACGCAGGCCAGCAGCGCTTCGCGGTCGGCTCCGGCCGCGATATACGGGCCGAGCACCGCCGCGATGGACGGGTCGGCGGGCCGATCGCCGGACATCACGTACCGGTCCAGAGCGCCCCGGTCCCAAGTGTCGAACAGTTCGAGCGGCCCGGCCCCGCCGAGCACGAGGCTGCGCACCCGTTCCGGCACCAGTCGGGCCAGGGCGGCGACAACCCGGGAGCCCATGGAGTAGCCGATCACGTCGACCCGCTCGAGTTCAAGGGTGTCGAGCACGGCCACGAGGTCCGCCGCCAGCTGCCGCGGTGCGTAATCGGCGGCGCGGTGCGGCTTGTCACTGTGGCCGTGGCCGCGCAGGTCGGGGGTGATCGCGCCGCGGCCGGCTTCGCCCAGGGCACGAACCCAGCCGGAGCTACTCCAGGTAGCCGCTGCGGTCGACGCGAAACCGTGCACGAGCAGAACCGGCCGCTCTCCCCCTGTGGCATCGAAGGCCACACGCACACCGTCGATCCTTCTGGCGAACCGGGTCACTCGACGGCGTCGCTCGCGGCGAACACCGCGCCGGCGTGCGCCATCTCGGCGAGAGCGGCCGCGGTGGATTCGGCGGCGACCCCGGCCACCAGGTCCGTCAGTACACGAACGTGCTGGCCGTGTTCGAGGGCGTCGAGGGTGGACGCCCGCACGCAGTAATCGGTGGCGAGCCCGACCATATCGATGTCTGTCACGCCGTGCTCGCTCAGCAGCGACCCCACAGTCTGCCCGGCCTCGGTGGTGCCCTCGAAGATGGAGTAGGCGGGCTTGCCCTGGCCCTTGCGAATGTGGAAGGTCACGGCATCCGTTGTGAGGGCGGGGTGATATTCGGCGCCAGCTGTGCCCGCCACGCAGTGCACGGGCCAGGTCGTGACGTAGTCGGGAGCCGCGTCGCGGGCGAAGTGGCCGCCGTTGTCGTTGCCGATATCGTGCCAGTCGCGCGAGGCGAATACGTATTTATAGGCGAGGGGATGCTGCGCCAACAGCGCGCTCACGCCCGCAGCGACCGCAGCCCCGCCGTCTACGGCGAGCGCGCCGCCCTCGGTGAAGTCGTTCTGAACGTCGATGATGAACAGTGCACGGGTCACGATGTCTCCTTCGAAAATCAGTTGTTAGAGAGATTATTGCCGCAGTGGAAGAAGCCGGTGGCCAGGGTGTCGATGGCGATTTTCGCGTTCGAGCTCACGTTACCTATGGCATAGATGGCGAAGGTAAGCGGGGTGCCGTCGGCGGCATGGATGACGCCCGCGAGGGTGTAGCCGGTGTCGATCCAGCCGGTCTTGGCGAAAACGGCGCCGTCGGCGGCGGAATTGGCTCCGGCGAAACGGTCGCTGTAGGAGAGCGATCCGCGCGGTCCCCCGGCGATCGGCAGGCCGTCGAACAGCACTCCGAGGTTGCCCTCGCGGGCGTTGACCTTGAGAAACAGGGCGGTCAGGTAGGCTGGCGACACGGCATTGTTCGGGCTGAGGCCCGAACCGTCCTTGATGATCATGCCGGTCGTGTCGATGCCGTAGGCGGCCAGACCGCCGACGATGCCCGCCTGCAGCGCGGAGAAAGAGTTGCCTGCACCGTTTTCGATGGCCACGAGGCGCGCGAGCATCTCGGCGAGGGTGTTGTCACTCACAATCAGGGACTGCTGAACAAGGGTCGACACCGTCGCGGACTGCACGGCGGCGAGTTGCGCTGCGCCGGCCGGGGCGGTGGCCTGGCTGATCGTGAGTTGGCCGCCAAGGGCGTCAGCGAAGGCCTGGCCCGCCCGGGCAATCGGGTCTTCACTACGGGCCGAGGTACTGCGGGTGGGGTCATTGCGGTCGCCGTCGACCATGAGCGCGGTGATCTCGGGCATGTAGCCGAGGCCGAGTTCGGTGCGCGCCCAGCCCTCGTCCCAGTCGGGGCCCGAGAAATACGAGGAGTCGAGCACGAGCGAGGTGATCGGCGGGTTGGCCGGATCGGCGGCCCAGGCGACCATGGTCTGGGTGGCGAGGTCGTCGAGGTGGGCGGCGCCGGTGTAGAACGGTTCCTGGCCGGTGGGCAGCCGGGACAGGGTGAGGTCTCCGCCACCGACGAGCACGATCTGGCCCGGTTCGGCGCCCGTCACGACGCGGGTGGTGGCCCGATAGTCGCTGCCGAGCACGCTGAGTGCGGCGGCCGAGGTGAGCACCTTCATGACGCTCGCCGTGCGCGACGACGTCGTTCCGCCGCGGTCGAACAGCACCTCACCGGTGCTGGCGTTGACCACCTGCGCCTGAAATTCGGCGAGCCTCCCATCGGCGGCGAGCCCGGCGACCGAGCAGGTGCGCAGCCGGCTGGCCGTCGTCGCCTCGGCGGGCACCGGCCGGGCCGGGTCGACGGTGGGCGTGGGGCTCGGCGTTGCCGTCGGTGAATTCACAGCGGATGCCGCCGCCGGCTCGTTCGCGCCGGTCTGCGTTCCGGCGAACACGGCCCCACTGCCCAGCAGCACGAAGACGAGGGCGCCCGCGGCGATCAGCCAGGCCCGGCGGTGCCGGTTGAAGACGGCCGCGATCCCGCCGCGCGGGGCACCGCCAGCCGTGCCGGGTTCGGGTGTCTGCACTGGTTCTTCCACCTCCGTATGCTAACCGACGCGCCTTGCAGTCGGGCTATTCGCCCGGGTAGCGCAGTCCGATCCGGGCTCGCACCGCGTCGAGGGTGCGCATGATGGCGACCGATTCCTCGGCCGGCATGACGTCGCTCGAGATCGTTCCGGCGCGAATCAGTGCCTCGGCTGCGACCGCTTCGAAGTGCATCCCGCGCCCGGTGAATTCGGCGGGCAAAAATATCTCGAGCACGGCGCCGAGGGTGTCGAGCACCCGAAAACCGGTCGGCGCGTACCAGACGGCGTCGATGTCGATGCGCCCGTGGGTGCCGATGATCGACGCCGTGGTCGGTCCAAGGGTGTCACTCGCCGAGAACGTCGTGGCGATCTGGCCGCCGGCGTAGCGAAAAATCGTCGCGACCTGGGCATCCGCTCCGGTGGCCTTGAACGAGGCGCTGGCCAGGATCGTGTCGGGTGGCCCGAACACGGCGTGCGCGAAGTTGATCGGGTAGACGCCGAGGTCGAGCAGCGCGCCGCCGCCGAGGGCGAGCGCGTTCAGCCGGTGCTCGGGGTCGTCGGGAAGATCCTGGGTGTGGTCGGCGAGCAGGCTGCGGACGTCGCCGAGGGTTCCGGCGGCGAGAATCTCGCGGATACGCGCCATGTGCGGCAGAAATCTGGTCCACATGGCTTCGAGGACGAGCAGGTTCTTGCTCGCGGCGAGGCCGACGACCTGTCGGGCTTCGTTGGCGTTGAGCGCAAACGGCTTCTCGATCAGCACGTGCTTGCCGGCATTCAGCGCGAGGGCAGCGTGCTCGGCGTGAAACGGGTGCGGCGTCGACACGTAGATGACGTCGACTTCGGGGTCGTTCACGAGGGCTGCATAGCTGGCATGCGCGGTGGGGATGGCGAATTCGGCGGCGAAGGCATCCGCTGTGGCCTGGCTGCGCGAGCCGACGGCCTGCACGGTGTGGCCGTTCTGCACGAGGTCATGGGTGAACAGGTGGGCGATGCCGCCGGTGGCCAGGATTCCCCAGCGAATGAGAGCCGTCATGCCTGCAGTTTATCCACGGGCACCGACACGCGACGTACTGACCTTTATATAGGACAAACTAGAGCGATGATCACCCTGCAGCAGGATGCCGATGGCTTCATCCGCATGAACCGGCACTTTCCCGACAACTCAGTCATCAGCATCAGTTTTACCGACGGGGCCGCGGAGGAATTCACCGGAGCCCAGCTCAACGGCGTCTTCGACGATGCGCTGGCCGAGTTTCGCGGCCAGAACCGCCTCGAGGGCGCGAAGGGATTCTCGCGGGCACCCGCCAAGACCGTGCACCCCACCAAGAACATCACCTTCGTCAAGGTGCACCCCGGAATGGCCCGCTAGCCTCAACCGCCCAGACCCGCACGCGCCCAAATGCTGCTCGCGCGGCCATCGGCGGCTCGCGCGGCTGGCCTACCACCCGAGCCAGCAGCATCCGCTCGCCCATGCAGCAAACGGCCGCGCAACAAGCGGATGCCGGCGCGCTCAGACCGGTTGCGGCGCGAGCGCCGTGAGAGCGGCGAGCTTGTCGACGCCGATCGGTTCCTCCTCGAGCAGCGGAACGATCGCGACCCGATCGGCGCGGGCGAAGACGGCCTCGATCTGGGTGGCTTCGTTGGCGGCACGCGCCTGCAGAAACGGCGTCTCGGGGTGCGCGGCAGCGATGGAATTGTTGACGACCCAGCCCCAGGGCATGATTCCGGCACGCTGGAGATCCTGCTGCAGGCTCTCGGCCTCGAGCACGGGCGTCGTCTCCGCGAGGGTCACGAGGAGCACCTTGGTCAGCGTCGGATCCTGCAGCCGCATCAGCGGGGTCACGAAGGCCATGCTCTCCCCCATCTGGCGGGAGATTTCGCGGTGATACGACCCGGTGGCATCCAGCAGCAGCAGGGTGTGGCCGGTCGGTGCGGTGTCGACGACGACGAATTCGTGACGGGATTCATGTACCGCCTGGGAGAACTGCCGGAACACCGCGACCTCGTCGGTGCACGGCGACAGCAGGTCTTCGGCCAGGGCGGCCCGGCCATCGTCGTCGAGGTTCTTGCCCTTGGTGGCCATGACGTGTTCGCGGTACTCGCGAATCGCCTGCTCCGGGTCGATGCGCGACACGCGCAGCCCGGGCACGCTTCCGTGCAGGGTGTCGATCAGGTGGGCGGCCGGGTCCGTCGTGGTCAGGTGCACGGGGTGGCCGCGCTGGGCGAGGGCAACGGCGAGCGCCGCCGCGATCGTGGTCTTGCCGACGCCGCCCTTGCCCATGCAGAGGATCAGGCCGTGGCCGGTCGGCTCCAGTTCGTCGACGAAGCGGCCGAGCGGGGCCTCCAGAACGTCGACCACGGTGTGGCCTGACACAACGCCAGCACTCTCGGCCTGGAACAGGGTACGCAGCGCGTCAATGCCCATCATGTTGCCGGACTTGAGTTCGAGAACGTCCCGCGGCAGGGCAGCGAGCGAGGTGGGAATGCCGTCCAGCGCCGCCGACTCCCGGTGGCGCACGGCTGTCGCGATCGGTTCCGTTCCCACAGCGGCGGGCAATACACCATTGATCACGACGTAGCCGCCGCGAATGCCGATCTGCGCCAACTCGCCGAAGGTACGGTCAATCTCGCTCAGAGCGGATGCCTGCGCCCGCGCCACCAGCACCAGTCGCGTGCGCTCGGGGTCGGCCAGGGCAGCGACCGCGGCGGCGTACACCGTTTTGTGCTTCTCCAGCCCCGACAGCGGACCGAGGCAGGACGGATCGCCCTTGCCCGCATCGAGGAACTCGGTCCAGGAGCCGGGCAGCTGCAGCAGGCGGATGGTGTGGCCGGTCGGCGCGGTATCGAAGACGATGTGGTCGTAGGTCACCAGCAGGCTGTCATCGGTGAGCAGGTTGGTGAACTCGTCGAACGAGGCGACCTCGGTCGTGCACGATCCAGACAACCCCTCAGCAATGCTCGCGAGCTCGCGCTCCGGGAGCAGCCCGCGAACCGGCGCGATGATGCGTTCGCGGTAGGCATCCGCGGCCTGTTCGGGGTCGATTTCCAGCGCGCTGAGGCCCGGAATCGCGATGATCGGAGTGACCGTGTTGCCGATCGTGAGGCCGAACACCTGCCCGATGTTGGAGGCCGGGTCGGTGCTCACGAGCAGCACGCGCCGACCCCGATCGGCGAGCTCGATGGCCGTGGCGCAGGCGACGGAGGTCTTTCCCACGCCGCCCTTGCCGGTGAAGAACAGAAAGCGGGGTGGGTCTTCCAGGAACTTCATGGAGCTAGCAGCAGCCGGTCGCGCCGCCGCAGCATCCGCTTTCGGATTTCTCGGTCAGGCCGAGCTGTACTCGGTCGGTTGGCGCAGCGAGGCCGGCGAAGGCGAGCAACTGGGCTTTCGACGGGTAGGCGCCGGTCGCCACGGTGACGCCGTCGACGACGGTGAGCGGTAGCCCGGTAGAACCGACGACGTGCATGAAGGCGCGAACAGTCTCATCGGTGGTGAAAGCCAGCGGGTCGGTGGCCAGATTGTGACGCTGGATGTCTGCGCCCTGGTCCTGCAGGCTGCGCACGCTCGCGGTCACCTCGACCAGGGACTGGTCGACGTCGACACCACAGACCCCTGTGTCGCAGCACAGGGCCGGTTCGTAGATTCGGATGGCAACCATGTCGATCTCCCTCGTAATGTCAATTCCACTCACTATATCGATAAGTATCAATGTAGCAGTAGGCTGGTGCCGCCACCTACAGGAAAGGAACAACTGATGACCGAAAAGTCGGAGATCACGGAGTCGGTGCGCGAGCGCTACGCCGCCGCCGCGCTGCAGTTGACGGATGTCTCAAGCACGTCGTGCTGCGTACCCACCGACCTGGGCAACGGCACCGTGTTCGGATCCGTGCTGTACACCGAGGGCGAGAATTCGCAGGTTCCCGAGGAAGCGTTTCTGGCCAGTCTCGGCTGCGGCAACCCCCCAGCGGTCGCCGACCTGCGCGCCGGGGAAAGCGTGCTCGACCTCGGCTCCGGAGGCGGCATCGACGTGCTCCTCTCTGCACGCCGGGTGGGCCCGACCGGCTTCGCGTACGGGCTCGACATGACCGACGAAATGCTCACCCTGGCACGCGCCAACGCGGCAAAAGCCGGCGCCACCAACGTTGAGTTCATCAAGGGACAGATCGAGGCCATTCCCCTGGCCGATGACAGCATCGACGTCATCATCTCCAACTGTGTCATCAACCTCTCGGCCGACAAGAACGCGGTCATCTCCGAGATGTTCCGGGTGTTGAAACCCGGAGGGCGCCTCGGCATCTCCGACGTCGTCGCCGAAGACCAGCTGAGCGCAGAAGACCGGGTCGCGCGCGGCAGCTACACCGGCTGCATCGCCGGAGCCCTATCGAACCGGGAGTACCTCGAGGCCCTGGCCGCAGCCGGCTTCGTCGATGCGAGCGTGGAATACACCCACGAGGTCGCCCGCGAGATGCACGGAGCCATCGTCAAGGCCCTCAAGCCTGCCCTGGCCGCCCGGATTTGAAGCCACTGCGCTGGACAATCCCCGTGGCCCGCGGCCATAATCAAACCCATGGGGGCTATACCGAGTACGACGCAGCGCACCGCCATGCAGTGGGCGGCGCTGAATCTGGGAATTGTTGTTCTGGCACTTGGACTGGTCTGGCTGGTCAGATTCAAATCCACTGTCTGCGCCATCTCCAGCTTTGCACCGTGCCCCGGACCGGAGGCGCGGTTACTTCCCGCCGTGGTGTCATCGGTCGTTCTGGTTCTGTTGCTCTGTGGCGCCGTGGTCGCCGCGTATGTCGTGCCGAGTGATCACCTCCTCACAGTGATGAGCTGGGTGACCTTACTTCTGGCCGTCGCGGGGTTTGTCGGCAGTCTCGTCGTGTTGTTCTCTGCCGGTTTCGTGGTCTGGCCGGTGTGGGCATGACGGGTCCCGATGGCGGCTTCGCGGTAGCGGCTTAACGGTGAAACGGATGCTCCGGCGTGCGGTGACGGGTTTGGCGGCAGTCCTCGTGCTCGCCCTGACGGCGTGTGCGCAGGGTCCGAGCGATCCGGGCGCTGCGAATCTCGATTCCGGTCCCGATACGGGTACCGAATCCACCGCACTGGGCTTGGTTGATCTGTGGCGCGTCTCCGGCGCGGAAGGCGAGGACACGGACACCTGGCTGCGACTGGACGTCCCGGAGTTCCAGCTATGGCGAGACTGCGGCATGATCCAGGGATCGTGGCGCGCGACAGACACGTTGTTCGTGGCGTCCACATACGGGGCCAGCGGCGAGTGCGTCACGGGGTCGACCCTGCCTCGACTGGCCTGGCTGGAGTCCGTCATTGGGTATCGTGCGGCCGGTGACAGCTGGGAGTTGAGCGATGCGCAGGGTGCGGTGGTCGCGACCCTGACCCTGGACGGCGGCCCCGATCCGATCCCGACTGCCGCCGATTTCTTTACCGAGCCGCCGGTGATCACGGACAGGATGCGGGAGGGGCTGCGGCAACCAGCGCCCCTGCCCGGCGGGCTGACCCCGGCCACGCCGGAGATCCTGGCCGCACGATGGACACCGGCTGACCACAGTGGAACAACCGCCCCCCATGTGGTCTTTGAGGCGGACGGCACGTGGACGGGTTCCGACGGATGCAACGGCGGACAGGGCCGTTGGGCAGCCGATGGTACCGGGGCGTTCCTGGCTACACCCGGGATATCGACGCTGATGGCGTGCGAGGGCGCGCCGGTCCCGTCTTGGGTGACCGAGGCCAGATGGGCCATTATCGACAACGAGTCACTGCGACTGCTCGATGCGAGCGCAGCTGAGCTCGGCCGGCTCGAACGCGATTGAACGGTTCGCGGGCCATCGCGGGAGCCCCGTCTGTCGGCGCAAATGACGAATTCAGCACAACCCGCTGTTGAGGCCATCTCAGGACCCGTGCTGGCAGCATATTCAGTGGAGCCGCCTGTCAGAATCGAACTGACGACCTTCTCATTACGAGTGAGATGCTCTACCAACTGAGCTAAGGCGGCGATACCAGAACGCCCCATAAGGCACTCGGTGACACAGCAGCCAAGCCTAGTCGTTTCTGCGAGTGATTCTGTACACCTCGGCGAATGAGGCGTTCACGCGCTCCGAGAGCGGGCTCGCACCGTCGCCCTCCGCCCAGCACCGCCAGGCGTGCCGGATGGCGGCCACGGCCACCAGGGTGAACAGCAGGGCGCGCTGGTTCAGCTCGGCGGTGTCGCCTTCGAGGGCGGTGTCGTCGGCTACAGCGGGGGCATCCGCTCTGAAACGTCGCTCGATGATCTGCTGCAGCTGGTCTTCGAAGTCGCGCAGGGTGGCCATGCGCATTCCGAACAGGTAGGCGTTTTCTTTCATGACCGTGCGACGCAACTGGTGGATCTCCCGGTCGGCCTCGGTGCGCTGCAGGCTTTTGGAGAGCAGTACGGCCAGATCGGCGAGCACGTCGCTGTCCGGTCCGCCGGCGACGAAAACCTCGATATCTTCAGCGGATGCCAGTCCCGGTGCGTCGCCGATCAGCGCGGCGTCTTTCGAGGGGAAGTAGTTGAAGAAGGTGCGCGGCGACACGTTGGCAACCCTGCTGATGTCCTCGACGGTGACGTGGTCGATACCGCGTTCGCGCGACAGGGTCAGCACGGCATACTGGATGGCCCGTCGGGTGGCGAGGCGTTTGCGCTCCCGCAGTCCAGGCGCTTCAGTTTCGATCGACATGCCGCAATTATTTCACAGCGTGCAAACTACTGACACTGCGGGTCTGCTAGCACTGGGGGTCGGCGGCCGGCACGATTCCGTCGACGAGATAGGAGTCGACCGCATCATTCACGCAGGAGTTCGACTTGTTGTAGGCGGTGTGGCCCTCCCCGGTGTAGGTCACCAGGCTGCCGCTGTCGAGCTGTTCGGCCAGCTGCTGCGCCCAGACATACGGGGTAGCCGGGTCGTTGGTAGTGCCGACGACGAGGATAGGTGCCGCCCCGGCCGCATGGATCTCGGCGCGTTCCCCGGAGGATTTGTACGGCCAGTCGGCGCAGCCGATGTCGCCGAAGCTCATGAACCGGCCGATCACGGGGGCCGCTGCCTCGAGCTCGGCGGCCTGGGCGCGCATCGCGGTCGGGTCGGCGTTGTAGGAATAGTCGATGCAGTTGATCGCCATGAACGACTCGGTCGAGTTGTCGGTGTAGTTACCTTCGTCGTCGCGGCCGTTGTAAGCGTCGGCGAACTGAAAAGCTACGTCGGCGCTGCCGTGCAGCACCGTGTCCAGCATTTCGCTCAGTTGCGGCCACGCGGTTGCCTGGTACAACGGGTAGATGATCGCGGTAAGCAGTGCGTTTCCGCCCAGCGGGCGGCCGTCCGTGGCCGTAATGGGACTCGCGTCCACCGATTCGAGCAGCGCGCCGATCGTGGTCATGGCGCTGTCGACGCTGCCGCGGAACGGGCAGTCCTGCCCCGCGAGGCAATCGGTGAGGTAGGCGCGCAGGGCATTCTCGAAGCCAACCGCCTGGGTCTTGGTCACTTCGAAATTACTGGTCGAGGGGTCGACCGCGCCGTCGAGCACGAGGCGGCCGACCTTCTCGGGAAAAAGCTCGGCGTAGGTGGCTCCGAGAAAGGTGCCGTACGAGTAGCCCAAATAGTTCAGATGGGTGTCACCGAGCACGGCGCGCAGCAGGTCGAGGTCGCGGGCGGCGCTCTGGGTGTCGACCGTGCCGAGTAGCGGCCCGGTCTGTTCGGCGCATGCAGCCGCGAAGGCGTCGGCGGAGGCTGCCAGTTCGGCGATCCAGGCGTCCGTTCCGCGTTCTGCTGTTGCCAGTCCGTAGAGGTATTCGTCCATGTCGGCCGAGTCGTAACAGGAGACCGCCGAGGAGCGCCCGACACCACGGGGGTCGAAACCGACGACATCGAAGCTCGCCTGCAGGGTGGCATCGGTGGCGTAATCGAGGGAATCCTTGATGAAATCATAACCGGAACCGCCCGGTCCGCCGGGGTTGACCAGCAGCGATCCGATCCGGTCGCCGCCGGTGGCGACGTGGCGAACCAGGGCGAGCGACACGTCACCGGCGGTCGGGTCGGCGTAGTCGAGCGGCGCGGTGGCTTCGGCGCACTGCAGGCCGTCGCCACAGTCGTCCCACTGCAGCACCTGGCTGTAAAACGGGGCGAGGTCGTTCCGGACCTGTTCGTTGGTGGGGGTGGACTCGGCGGGGCCGGCATCCGTCGAGAACAGGGAGGCGCATCCGCTGAGAGCGAGGGTGAGGGCCAGGGCGGCGGTCGTGGCACTGGTGGCGCGGATGTTGCGGTTCAACGGATTCCTCTTTCACGAAGAGCGGATGCTGCGGGTCAGGCTACCGAAGGCGGCTGGGAGTCACTGTGGTTGATGTCACTGTGGTTGATGTCACTGTGGTTGATGTCACTGTGGGCGGCGGATCGCCGAGACGAGCATCGCCTCGAGGGCGAGGGCCGGGGCAACGTTGCCCTGGATGCGCTGGCGCGCCACCGCGATGGCGTCCATCGTGGCGACCGTCGCGGCGGGGGCGCTGGACCTGCTCGCGGTGCGCAGCTCGTCGAGCAGTTCGAGGTTGATCACGGACTGGTCGCGGCCCAGCTGCACCATCATCACGTCGCGGTAAAGCGAAGCGAGGTCGACCAGGATGCGGTCGATGCCGTCGCGCAGGCTGCGCACCGCCCGACGCTTTTGGTCGTCTTCGAGCGCCTTGATCTGACTGCGCAGCCCCGGCGGAACCGATTGCCCGGCCTCGACCCCGAGCGAGCGCAACATGCCGTCGCGCTCGGCGGCATCCAGCTCGATCGTTATCGCTTTGGCGTCATCACCGGCGATTGCGAGCAGCCGCGCCGCCGCGTTGACCGCCGACGACACCGAGCGGATGCCCAGCGCCGTGCGCAGGGTCTCCTCGCGTCGCGCCCGCGCGTCGGCGTTGGTCGCGAGCCGCCGGGCCATTCCGATGTGGCTCTGGGCGAGGCGGGCACTGAGTTCGGCGACGACCGGGTCGACGCCGTTGCGCCGCACGAGCAGGTCGGCAACATCGGCCACGCTCGGTACGCGCAGGCGCACGGTGCGCACGCGCGAGCGGATGGTGGGGAGCAGGTCGGCCTCGCTCGGTGCGCACAGAATCCACACGGTGCGTTCGGGCGGCTCTTCGAGGGCTTTCAGCAGCACATTGGAGGTGCGCTCGACCATGCGGTCGGCATCTTCGACGACGACGACCCGGTAGCGACCGACCGACGGAGAATATTGCGAGCGGGCGACGGCTTCCTTGACCGATTCCATCTTGATGATGACGCCCTCGGTGGTGAGCACGCTGAGGTCGGGGTGGGTGCGTGCGTCGACTTGCCGGGCGGCCGCAAGGTCTTCGGCGGGCGTGCCCGGGCTGAGCAGGGCTGCCGCGAAGGCGAAGGCGAGGTTCGAGCGACCGGAGCCGGGCGGCCCGGTGATGAGCCAGGCGTGTGTCATGGAGGTGGACTC
This sequence comes from Cryobacterium glaciale, assembly GCF_004402535.1. Taxonomy (GTDB): domain Bacteria; phylum Actinomycetota; class Actinomycetes; order Actinomycetales; family Microbacteriaceae; genus Cryobacterium; species Cryobacterium glaciale. The sequence continues at coordinate 154,528 of NZ_SOEY01000018.1, forward strand.
GGCGCTGGAGCTGCCCTGGGTACTGGGCACCCGTTGCGCCGCTGCCCGGAAGATGGCGATCGCGTCGGCCTGTCCCGTTAGGTTGTCCCACACTGCCATGAGTCAAGGGTAACCCGCCCCGCCGACAGGCCGTGTCCTCCGCGGGCCTTCTCCCGACCGGGCCCGGGCCCGGAAAGTGGGCCCATGATTGATCATGGGCCCACTTTCATAAGATGGGCCCGGTTGCAAGAGGTGGGCCCGGTTGCAAGAGGTGGGCCCGGTTTCCGGGCCCGGGCCCGGAAGGTCAGAGGAGCGGCGCCACCCGTGCCCGAATGATGGCGGCGATCTCGTCGGCGGGAGCTGCGGCATCCACTATCAGGAACCGGTTGGGCTCGGCGTCGGCCAATTCAAGGAACGCATCGCGCACGCGGGCGTGAAAGTCGTTCGCCTCGGCCTCAAGGCGGTCGAAGACTTTGTTGTCGGCGTCGAGCCGGGCGCGGGCGGTGCGCGAGTCGAGGTCGAGCAGCACGGTCAGGTCGGGCAGCAGTCCTTCGGCGGCCCAGAGCGACAGGTCGCGCACCTCCGTGGCGCCGAGTACGCGTCCGGCGCCCTGGTAGGCGACCGAGGAGTCCAGGTAGCGGTCCTGCACGATCACGTCCCCGCGGGCGAGGGCCGGCCGCAGCTTGGTGCCGACGTGCTGGGCCCGGTCGGCGGCGTAGAGCAACGCCTCGGCGCGCGGATCGACCTCGCCGCGGTGGTGCAGCACGATCTGTCGAATCTCAACGCCGACATCCGTTCCGCCGGGCTCGCGGGTGCGCAGCACGGTGCGCCCCCGCTCTTCGAGCCAGTCGGTGAGCAGCAGCGCCTGCGTGGTCTTGCCCGATCCGTCGCCGCCCTCAAGGGTAATGAACAGACCGGTCACGGCGCGATCATCGTCGCGGCAGCGAATTCAGCGGCCGAACTGGCCGTCTTCGCTGCCGGCTTCTTGACCGCCGGCTTCTTCGCGGCGGGCTTCTTGACCGCCGGCTTCTTCACCGGCACGGGTGTGCCGGCCAATGCGGCCTTCGCTGCCGCGTTCGCGGCCCGAGTAGCGGCCGCCTTCTTGGCGGTGGCCGCTTTGGCCGCCGCGGTAGGTGCCTTCTTGACGGCCGGCTTCTTGACGGCTGCCTTCTTAGCCGGTGCCTTCTTACGCGGTGCGGCCGGACCCTTGGCCCGCTTGTCGGCAAGCAGCTGCACGGCCCGGTCGAAGTCGATCTCCTCGATGTCCTCCGACTTGGGAATCGTCGCGTTGGTGACCCCGTCGGTCACGTACGCGCCAAACCGGCCGTCCTTGATCTTGATCGCCTTGCCGCTTTCAGGGTCGGGCGCTTCGAATTCCTTGAGGGCGCTCGAGGCCCGGCGAGCACCGTACTTGGGCTGGGCGTAGAGCTCGATCGCGCCCGGCAGGTCAATGTCGAAGATCTGGTCCTCGCTCGTGAGCGACCGGGTGTCGATGCCCTTCTTCAGGTACGGTCCGAATTTGCCGTTCTGGGCCAGAATCTCGGTGCCGGTCTCCGGGTCGAGCCCGACGACGCGCGGCAGGGCGAGCAGGCGCAGGGCCGTTTCGAGGTCGACCGTGGCCAGGTCCATCGACTTGAAAATGGATGCTGTGCGCGGCTTGTCCGCGGCAGCCACCTTTTTCGCGGCCGGCTTGCGCTTCGGCTTGGCCAATGCTGCGGTAGAACTAGTGACCTCGCCGGTGACGGAGTCAACGGTTTCGACCGGAGCGGCCACGACGGCAGCAACAACGGGTTCGACCGGTGCCGGCGCGAGCTCGGTGACGTATGGCCCGAATCGACCGTCCTTCGCGACGACCTCCTTGCCGTTGTCCGGGTTGAGGCCGATCACGCGGTCGGTGACGACCGGGGCGTCGATAAGCTCACGGGCCTTGGTCGCGGTCAGTTCGTCGGGGGCGAGTTCCGGTGGGATGTTCACGCGGCGGGGCGGGGCATCCGCTGCAGCGTCGGGGTCGATGACCTCGAGGTAGGGGCCGTACTTGCCGATGCGCAGGGTGATGTCGTCGCTGATGGTGACCGAGTTGATCACGCGCGGGTCGATCTCGCCGAGGTTGTCGATGACCTGGCGCAGGCCGCGGTGCTTGTCGCTGCCGAAGTAGAAGCTGTTGAGCCAGTCCAGACGGTTGGCTTCGCCGCCGGCGATGCGGTCGAGGTCGTCCTCCATCTCGGCGGTGAAGTCGTATTCGACCAGGTCGCCGAAGAACTCTTCAAGCAGGCGCACGACCGAGAACGCGATCCAGTTGGGGACGAGCGACTGGCCGCGCGGCGTGACGTAGCCGCGCTCGGTGATGGTCGAAATGATCGAGGCGAACGTCGACGGACGACCGATGCCGAGCTCTTCGAGCTTCTTGACCAGGCTGGCCTCGGTGTAGCGGGCGGCCGGGGTGGTCTCGTGCCCCTTGGCTTCAAGATCGAGCAGGGCCAGGCTCTGGCCCTCTTCGAGCGGGGGCAGCTTGGACTCGGTCGCTACGGCCTCCGCGTTGCGCTCCTCGTCCTTCGACTCTTCGTAGGCGAGCATGAAACCGCGGAACGTGATGACCGTTCCACTGGCTCCGAATTCAGCGAGCGCGCCCGACGCCGAAGGGTGCTCCGACGTGCCGGTCGGACCGGCCGCGATCGTCACGGAGGCGGTCGAACCGGTGGCGTCCTTCATCTGCGAGGCGACGGTGCGCTTCCAGATCAGGTCGTAGAGCTTGAAGTCATTGCCGCGCAGGCTCGACGCGAGCGAGGCCGGGGTGCGGAAGGTGTCGCCGGAGGGGCGAATGGCCTCGTGCGCTTCCTGCGCGTTCTTGCTCTTGCCCTTGTAGGCGCGCGGGGCATCCGGAACCGTCTCGGCCCCGTACAGCGCCGCGGCCTGGGTGCGGGCGGCCGTGAGGGCCTGTTGCCCGAGCGATGGCGAGTCGGTACGCATATAAGTGATGTACCCGTTTTCGTACAACGACTGGGCGACACTCATGGTCTGGCGGGCGGTGAAGCGCAGCTTGCGCGCCGCTTCCTGCTGCAGGGTCGAGGTCGTGAACGGCGCGGCGGGGCTGCGACGGTACGGCTTGGAGGTGACCTTGGTGACCTCGAGCTTCACGCCGGGGGTCTGCAGCGCGGTCGTCAGCGCGTGCGCGGCATCGGCGTCGAGGGTGACGGCCTTCACGGTGGGCTTGAGCGCACCGGAATCGTCGAAGTCGCCACCGGTGGCAATGCGCTCACCGTTGAGGCGCACGAGCTTCGCGTCGAAGGCCTGGTCGGTTTGTGAAGCGGATGCCGCCAGTCGCGCCAGCAGGTCCCAGTAGCCGGCGGAGACGAACGCGAGGCGTTCCTTCTCCCGGTCGACGACGAGGCGGGTCGCAGCGCTCTGCACGCGGCCGGCGGAGAGGCCGGGGCCGACCTTGCGCCACAGCACCGGGGAAATCTCGTAGCCGTAGATGCGGTCAAGGATGCGCCGGGTCTCCTGCGCGTCGACGAGGGCGGTGTCGAGGTCGCGGGTATTGTCCTTGGCGGCGAGGATGGCATCCTTGGTGATCTCGTGGAACACCATGCGCTTGACCGGGACTTTGGGCTGCAAAACCTGCAGCAGGTGCCAGGCAATGGCCTCGCCCTCGCGGTCCTCATCAGTTGCGAGCAAGAGTTCGTTCGCATTCTTGAGGGCCCGCTTGAGCTCGCTGACCGTCTTCTTCTTGGCGTCGCTCACGACGTAGTACGGCTCGAAACCGTTGTCGACATCGACCGAGAACCGGCCGAGAGCACCCTTCTTGAGCTCGGGCGGCAGGTTTTTCGGCTCGATCAGATCGCGAATGTGACCGACCGAAGACAAAACTTCATAGCCGTCGCCGAGATACGCGGCAATCGACTTCATCTTGGTCGGTGATTCAACAATGACCAGCTTCTTAGTGCCTGGCACCAGACTCCTCTTTATACGTAGTGGCCACATGATGGGCCAAGGCACACCATACACACCGGAATGGAGTGCGCGCCTAATCGACAGGCGCTCCTCGGCGCGTCCCGCTCGCACACACGGCACTCCCAGCCGTCGCCCAGTTCGCTCTGGGCATGCACGACAACAATCCCAAACCCTTGCTGTTTGCCCACCCAAGTGCAGAATAGACCCATGGGTACAATGACGGCCACATACACCGCGAAGTTGACGGATGGGCCCCTTCAGGGCAAGACAATCACGACAACCTTTCTCGATTCGGGTGATCCGCAGCCCCGCATCGAGATTCCGGCCGATTCCGGCAAGCGCTATCTCTACGCGCGCGGCGCCGGCCTCGAGTTCGAGGGTTCTGACTCCCCGGGCCGCCCGAGCGCGGTCGAGTACCGCTACCTCGAGGTGCTCCTCTCCTAGCTCGCGCCCGGCTTACCCGGTCAGTTCACCCGCCCGGGTCGCCCGACGGCGGCCCGGCCCGGGCACTCGCCGAGATGTCGATGCCGTGCACCCGACGCCGCACCGAAACGGATGCGATCAGCCCCGTCACCGTACAGTGCGTGACGGCCGTCTCATTCAGCGTCGCCGCGGCATCCGCTGCCGCGCAGGGGTAGCCAGCGATCGCCCCGGATGCGGTGTCGGCAGCAGCGAGTGCCGCCGCGTCGGCCGCATTCGCGACGGACCGGCCGACGGCGAGCAGCCCGAGGATCGACACGATCAGGGTCGTCAGCAGTACGGTGCCCGCGAGCACCGCGAGGGCAAGGATCGACCCCGCCCCGCGCTCGGCAGGTCGGCCCTCGGCGCTGCCTCTCATAAGCCGCCGGCCAGGGCGCAGGAGTGCGCTTCGAGGGTCAGGCCCACGAATATTCCCGGCAGCCCCTGCGCAGTGGCTCGGGCACAGACGAACTCCCCGCGACGATCCGACGACAGGCTCGCCCCCACTACCGCACTGTGCACGAGCCCGGCGGCTCGCCCAGTGCTATCCCCGCGGGCGAGCGCACGCGCGGCGCTGGCGGCGGCATCCGTCAACCGCACCTGCACTCCGACCACCTGAACGGCACCGAGGCAACAGGCCAGAACGAGCACGACGGCCGGCAGCGCCGTGGCGAATTCTGCCGTCGTGCTGCCCCGAGAGCCCCGAGTGCCTCGAAGGCCCCAGCGACTCCGAAGCCCCCCAAGACTCCGGCTACCCGATGCTGAGGGCACGTCGCACCAGGTCGGTGAGTATTCCCCGCACTTCGTCGCTGCGCAGGATGACAATAAGCAGCCCGGCGAATCCGACCGCGGCCATGGTGGCCACAACGTATTCCGCGGTCGCGGCTCCGGTCTCGTCGGCCAGACGTCTCAGCGCAGCGCGGCCGGGCGCGGCCGCTTCAGCAAGAACTGCGGGTCTCACCGGCGCTGCAGTTTCTGCCAGCGCTGCTGGCACAGCCATCTTTGTATACACAGACTCGTCTCCTTCGGCGTCCATCGACGCGGGTTGGGCGGCACGAGCACGTTCACTCTGCTCCCGTCGGATCGTCCGCGCCGCGGCATTCGCCCATCTGTGGATAGGTTCAGAACGTCGTCAGGGTGGAGGACAGCACGCTGATCAGCAGCGGCACCACCCCGACGAGCATGAACGCGGGCAGCACGCACAGGCCGAGCGGCAGCATCAGCGTCACCGAGAGCGTCGCGGCCCGGCGCTGCCCAGCACTGCGGGCATCGCGACGCAGTTGTTCGGCCTCGCTGCGCAGCAATTCCGCGGCGGGGACCCCCGCGCGCATCGACAGGTCGAGCACCCGATCAATGGGATCGACGTGGGAATCGGATGCGATGCCGTAACGCCCTGCCGCGGCCTGCACCAGGGCCCGCGAACGGTCGACCGACCCGCCGCCGGACATGGCAATCGCCATGAGCTCCAAGCGCAGCCCGGGCGTCAGCTCTGTCGGGGCGGCCCGGCGCACGAGCGCGCGGCTCCACCACGCGGCGGCGAGCATCAAGAGCGCGCCGCCAGCGAGGCAGACCAGCCCCGGCACGGTCGCAAACAGGGTGCGCAGGGAGTCGAAACCCATCAGGCTGCCGAAGAGAACGCCGATCACCGGCAGCACCATGACCAGCCGGGCCGTCGCTCGCGGGGCGGCCAAGGCCACCTCCAGGTCGCGCTGCACCTGGGCGAGTTCGCGCAGCGACGCGGCGAGCTCTCGCAGGCATCCGGCGAGCGGCGCACCCGCCTGGGTCGCCACCTGCCAGGCCGCGGCGAGTCCGAGCCACGCGCGCTCGGCCTGCCCCGCCCCCTCTCCCCTTCGGCCGGCGCGGGCCGACGCCGGCCCGCGCCGATCGCCACCAGTCGGCGGGTGATCCCGCGCTTGCCGGTGCGCCTGGCCGGCGATCGCGTCGGCCACACTCTCGCCGCGGGTCGCTGCTCGGGCTGCAGCCCGCAGGATGCCCGTGGTCGCCGAATCAGCCCGGCTGGCCGGCGGTCGGCTGTACCTCCGCCCGGCCGTAATCGGCTCGGCACCCGAACCGGACGGCGCATTTCGGGCCGGCAACAAATACCCCCAGGCCGACACCGGGGAGACGCCGGCCGACAGCAACACCGCGAGCCGCTGCGTGACCGCCGCGACTTCCTCGATCGGCGGCACCGCTTCAGCCGACATCAGACCGCCTCGATCGACAGCCGGTCACGGCCATTAAGGGTGAACCGGCCCACCGCGTCGAGCCGTCGCACCCCGTCGGTGCGTTCCAGGTGCAGCACCAGCCCGATCGCGCTCACCGTCTGCCGGGCCACGGCCGCGGCGCTCATCCCGGCAAGCGCACCGAGCGCTTCCAACCGGGCCGGAACATCTTCGAGCGAATTCGCGTGCAGCGTGCCGGCTCCCCCGTCGTGCCCGGTATTGAGGGCGGCGAGCAACTCACGAATCTCAGAACCGCGGCACTCCCCCAGAACGAGCCGATCCGGGCGCATGCGCAGCGCCTCTCGCAACAGCGCCTCCAGGCCGATGCGCCCCGCTCCCTCCAGATTGGCCTGCCGGGCTTCCAGCGCGACCACGTGCGGATGCCGGATGCGCAGCTCGGCCACATCTTCGATCGCGACAATGCGCTCGTCGGACGGCGCTTCACCGAGCAGCGCGGCCAGCAGGGTCGTCTTTCCACTCCCGGCGGCACCGGTGATGAGCAGGTTCTGACGGCCTCGCACCGCAGCACGCAGACGGCTCAGCCGGGCAGCGGATGCCTCCCCCACGCCGAACAAGCCAGCATCAGCGAGCGCACCGAGGCTGCGGTCTGCGGCGTGCGGCAGCCGAATCGAGAGCAGCGTTCCCGTACTCGACACCGGCGGCAGCACAGCATGCACCCGGATACCGTCGGCCAGACGAACGTCGACGCACGGGCTCGCCTCATCGATGTGCCGACCGCCGAGGGCGATCAGCCGCACAGCCAACTCCCGCACTGCGGCCTCACCGAGTTGCCACGCGGGCGCGAAGGCGAGGCCCTGCCCGGCATCGATCCACAGCCCGGAGTCGCCGTTGACGAACAGGTCCGTGGTTTCGGGGTGTGCGGCGTAGCTGGCCAGCGGTCCGAGCGCGCGCACGTTCAGGCGGTGATCGCCGACCGTAGTCGGTTCAGCGGCAGGCCTGGTGGCCGTGCTATGCCGAGCGGCGTTCGCGGGCGGCGACACAGCAGATTTCGCACCGACGAACGTCGGCGTGCCAGGATCTGCCCACGGCGCCACGGCCGGAACAGCGTAGGAGGGAACGGCAACGAAGGGCTGACCCATGCTTCGACGCTAGGGCCCCGCGACCTCGCGCCGGCGGCTGCCGCAGATTCTGTGGACAGCCTGCGGGGCCTCAGGCTTGGGGAGGAGGCGCGTTAAACAGAAGGGGCGGCACCTATTGGGGGGAACAGGTGCCGCCTAGCACCACGCAGATTGGGGGGAACCGTACGCGATGCTGGTCAAAACTTTCGTTCAGACGTATTTCAGTTTACGCAGCCGCGCTCAAATTGCAAGTCCAATGTCCTCATTTGAGAGGACACTCGGCCGGGGGGTAAAAAATGCCCCTGAAACAGGGGCCCCGTTTCTCAGTATTTCGGTTGTGTATACAGAGATTGACCCGGAACCGGTAGGGTTCAGGTGAGCTGGCAATGTCCTGCATGCACGTAACGCAAAGGAGCGAATTACACATATGACGGTTAAAATTGACACCCTCCTGCACGAATCGCGTCGATTCGCGCCCACTCCCGAGTTCGCCGCACAGACAGCAGCGACACCAGGCCTGTACACCGAGGCCCAGAAGGACCCCGCCACCTTTTGGGCTGATCAGGCCCGTAATCTGTTGCATTGGCACAAGCCATTCACCAAGACCCTTGACTGGACCAACCCGCCGTTCGCGAAGTGGTTCGAAGACGGCGAACTCAATGTCGCCTACAACTGCCTCGATCGCCACGTTCTCGCCGGCAACGGCGACCGCGTCGCGCTCTACTTCGAGGGTGAGCCCGGTGATTCGCGCAGCTATACCTACGCCGAACTGACCACCGAGGTCAAAAAGGCCGCCAACGTGCTGCTCGGGCTCGGCGTCACGGCCGGTGACCGCGTAGCCGTCTACCTGCCGATGATTCCCGAGGCCGTTATCTCCATGCTCGCCGTCGCCCGCATCGGCGCCGTGCACTCCGTCATCTTCGGTGGGTTCAGCGCGGAGAGCCTGCGCTCGCGCATCGACGACGCCAATGCCGTGCTCGTTATCACGGCCGATGGCGGCTATCGCAAGGGCAAGATCAGCGCCCTGAAGCCGGCCGTGGACGCCGCCCTGCAGAGCAATGACTCCTCGGTGAAAAACGTGCTCGTGGTCAAGCGCACCGGCCAGGACGTGCAGTGGAATGACCGCGACATCTGGTGGTCCGACGCTATGGAGACCGCATCACGCGAGCACGAGGCGCAGGCTTTCCCGGCCGAGAACCCGCTCTTCATTCTGTATACATCGGGCACGACCGGCGCGCCCAAGGGCATCCTGCACACCAGCGGCGGCTACCTGACGCAGAACGCTTTCACCCACCAGAACGTCTTCGACCTCAAGCCCGAAACGGATGTCTACTGGTGCACCGCCGACGTCGGCTGGATCACCGGACACAGCTACGTGGTCTACGGACCGCTTGCCAACGGTGCGACCCAGGTGCTCTACGAGGGCACCCCCGATTCCCCGCACACCGGCCGCTGGTGGGAAATCATCGAGAAGTACAAGGTCTCGATTCTGTATACAGCGCCGACGGCCATTCGTACTTTCATGAAGCTCGGCCGGCAGATTCCGCAGAAGTTCGATCTGTCGAGCCTGCGCGTGCTCGGCTCGGTGGGCGAGCCCATCAACCCCGAGGCGTGGATGTGGTACCGCGAGGTCATTGGCGGTAACCTGACGCCGATCGTCGACACCTGGTGGCAGACCGAGACCGGATCGATCATGGTTTCGGCCCTCGCCGGTCTCACCGAGACGAAGCCGGGTGCCGCTCAGGTTCCGGTGCCGGGCATCACCATCGATGTGCTCGACGACGACGGCCAGCATGTCGGCCACGGCAACGGCGGGCTCCTCGTGGTCACGCAGCCCTGGCCGGCCATGCTCCGCGGCATCTGGGGCGACCCAGAGCGCTTCAAGGAGACCTACTGGGACAAGTTCGAGGGCACCACCGGCGCGAAAGACGGCCCGCTGTACTTCGCCGGCGACGGCGCTCGTCTCGACCACGACGGTGACATCTGGCTGCTCGGCCGCGTCGACGACGTCATGAACGTGTCGGGCCACCGTCTGTCCACCGCTGAGATCGAGTCGTCCCTTGTGGCCCACTCGCTCACGGCTGAGGCTGCCGTGGTCGGGGCCGCCGACGAGACGACCGGTCAGGCCGTCGTCGCGTTCGTGGTGATCAAGTTCAGCCAGGCCGAGATCGCCTCCCACGAAGACATCGTGGGCATTCTGCGGGCGCACGTGGCCCAGCAGATCGGTGCCATCGCCCGCCCGCGCGACATCTACATCGTCGACGAACTGCCGAAGACCCGCTCGGGCAAGATCATGCGCCGCCTGCTGCGCGACGCAGCCGAAGGGCGCGACGTCGGCGACGTGACGACCCTCGCCGACACCATGGTGATGAACACCATCACGTCGCAGATGAAGAAGTAGCCAGCCGAATAAGAGTTGAGGCCGTTCCCGGAAGGGAGCGGCCTCAGCTGTTTCTTCTCACAATTGCGCATAACTCCTGCAATTCGTGGCCCGGCTCAGCGAGAGCCTTGATTTTCAGCGGATGCTCCGCGCGGCCGTCCCGAATTGCAGGAGTTATGCACGGGGTTACGCGAACGCGACGACAAACTCGATCTCGACCGGGGCATCGAGCGGCAGCACGGCAACGCCGACGGCGGAACGCGCGTGCCGCCCGATGTCGCCGAAGATCAGGGCGAGCACGTCGGAGGCGCCGTTGACCACGGTCGGCTGGCCGGTGAACGACGGGTCAGACGCAACGAAGCCGGTGACCTTGACCACCTGGGTGATGCGGTCGAGCGACCCGATCACGCTCTTGATGGCGGCGAGACCGTTGAGCGCGCAGGTGCGGGCGTACTCCTGGGCGTCGGCAGCGGGCACGAGGCCGTGGCCGTCACCGACCTTACCGGCGGCGGGCAGCGCGCCAGACACCATCGGCAGCTGGCCGGCAGTGTAGACGAACCCGTTGCTGATCACGGCGGGCAAGTACGCGGCAACGGGGGGCACTACGTTGGGCAGTACCAGTCCGAGTTCGGCCAGGCGTGCTTCGATTTTCGACACGATTATGCCTCTTCCTTGGGCGCGAGCGGGCGTTTCAGATAGGCAACGAGACCGCCTTCTGGGCCGGGGACAACCTGCACGAGTTCCCACCCGTCGGTGCCCCAGTTGTTCAAAATGGCGGCCGTGTTGTGGATCATCAACGGCGTTGTGAGGTATTCCCAGGCGGGCATGTGACTCCTATTGAGGCGGGCATTCAGATTTGTCGCTTACGCTCAAGTCTATGTCTGCCAAAAATCGAACCGTGAGCGGGGCTCTGGGGGGCCTCCTGGGTATCGTCGGAATGAGTGCCGTTGCCGGCATTCTCGTGACCGCCGCCGTCGCCCCAGCCGTTGCCCTGTCCGGCATGGCCGCCACGAACACCATCAACGTGTTCGACAGCCTGCCCGAGTATCTCTCCATCGATCAGCTCTCCCAGAAGAGCAACATCTATGCATCGAGCAACCCGGACGATCCGGTCGGCAGCCGCGTGCTCCTCGCTTCGTTCTACGAGCAGAACCGGGTGGACGTCGCGTCCGACGCGATCAGCCAGTTCGTGAAGGACGCCGCGATTGCCGGTGAAGACCCGCGTTTCATGGAACACGGCGGCGTAGACATCCAGTCGAGCTTCAACGGCGCCGTGCAGACCCTGGCCGGCGGCGAAACCCGGGGTGGCTCCTCCATCACCCAGCAGTATGTGAAGAACGTACTGATTCAAAAATGCGAGGTCATGACCGACGCCGACGCGGCGAAGTCTTGCTATGACGACGCCACCAAGACCACGGCCGACCGCAAGCTGCGCGAGATGCGCCTCGCGATCGGCCTCGAGAAGAAGTACGAAAAAGCAGACATTCTTCGCGGCTACCTCAACATCGCCGGTTATGGCGGAACGGTCTACGGCATCGAAGCCGCCGCCAACTACTACTTCAACACCACAGCACTCGCCTTGACCCTGCCGCAGGCGGCGAGCCTGGTCGCGATCGTGAACAACCCGGTCAAGTTTCAGCTCGACCGGCCAGACAGCGAGACCAACGGTGCGGCCAACGGCTATGCGGCGAACAAGGTGCGCCGCGACTACATCCTGACTGAGATGCTCAAGTACGACAAGATCGTGCAGGCTGACTATGACGCCGCGATCGCGGCGCCCATCGAGCCCGTGATCACCGTGCCGAGCACCGGCTGCCAGACCGCCGGAGGCAGCGCCTACTTCTGTGACTACGTCACCAAGATTCTGAAGTCCGATCCCACCTTCGGAGCGGATGCTGAAGCCCGCCTCGCGAACTTCCAACGCGGCGGCTTCGACGTGTACACCACGCTCGACCTCGAACTGCAGGGTGCCGCCGAGAATTCCCTGAACAAGTACGTTCCCAAGACGTATCCCGGCTGGGACGTCGGCGGGGTCGTTTCGAGCGTCAAGGTCGGTACCGGTGAGGTGCTCGCCATGGCGCAGAACAAGGATTACAGCCAGGTGGAGCAACCCGCCGGCAGCAACTTCACGAGCATCAACTACAACACCGACCGCGCCACGGGCGGTTCCAGCGGTTTCCAGCCCGGTTCAACTTACAAGGTCTTCACACTGGCCGAGTGGCTCAAGGAGGGACACGCCCTCACCGAGCGAGTTGACTCACGAGTCAAAGCGAACTGGGGAACTTTCCAGGACAGCTGTCTTGGTCCGCAAAACTACGGCACGGGGTTCAGCCCGCGCAATGACGGCGGCGAGGGCGGCTCCAATGAGACGGCGCTGCACTCGACCACCCGGTCGATCAACACCGGCTTCATCGGCATGGCCAAGAAGCTCGACCTGTGCGGGATCAAGAAGACCGCTGAGGCCTTCGACGTGCACGCGGCCGACGGCGGCGACCTCGGCCAGAACGCGTCGTCGGTCATCGGCACGAACTACGTCGCCCCGCTCACCATGGCCGTCGCGTTCGCCGGCATCGCCAACAACGGCATGACCTGCACCCCCATCGTCATTCGCAGCATGATCGGTTCCGGCGGAGCCGAGCTGCCGATCCCCAAGTCGACGTGCACGCAGTCGGTCACGCCGGAGGTAGCCGCTGGCATGCAGTACGCCATGGCGACCACGACGACCGGCAATGGAACAGCCGCCTCATCGGGCTCGCGCACCTCGCCCAAGGTGCCTATCATCGGCAAGACTGGAACCACCGACTCCGCCAAAGACACCTGGATGAGCGGTGCCAGCAGCAAGGTCGCCACCGTTGTCGGCGTGGTCAACGTGAGCGGGACGTTTAAAAACCAGCGCTTCACCAAGCTCAACGGAACCCAGGCGTCCCTCGTCCGCCACCTCATTTGGCCCCAAGTCATGAGCGTCGCCAACGCCAAGTACGGTGGAGACGCCTTTCCGGAGGCCACGTCGAGCGTGATCAACGCCGTCGCCATTCCGGTTCCCGACGTGCGCGGCAAGTCCATGGCCGAAGCGAAAACGACCATCGAGGCGGCCGGATTCTCCTTCGTCGACGGCGGTGCGACGACCTCGGAGATGCCGGCCGGTACCGTGGCCAACACGGATCCGGCGGGCGGTTCCGCATCCACTCGCGGTGCGACGATCACGGCATTCTCGAGCGACGGTACGGGAGTCACCATCCCCACCGGGATCATTGGCAAGTCCGAAACGGATGCCCGAACGACGCTCACCGGCGCGCCCTACAGCTTCACCGTAGCCAAGCTCGAGCAGGCGGTGACCGACAAGGCGCAAGACGGCAAGGTTGTCGCCATTCAGCCTGGTGAGGGCACGGCCGGCCGCCCCGGTGACGCCGTGACCATCGTCATCGGCAAATACACAGCGCCAGCGCCAGCGCCAGCAGCGACCGAAAAGAACCCCAAAGAGTGACCGCCCTTCGCCGCCTCGGCGGGGGCGGACGGCTCGTCGGCACGTCGCTCGCGGCGGCGGGCGCGCTCAGCCTCGCCGCCTTCGCCTGGGGTGCGCTCGTGGAGCGCACCCGGTTCACACTGCGGGAGGTGAGCGTACCGGTGCTCGCGCCGGGCTCAGCATCCATTCGGGTGCTGCACCTCTCCGACCTGCACATGGCGCCCTGGCAGAAGAACAAGCAGGAGTGGGTGCGCAGCCTCGCCGCGCTGAAGCCCGACCTCGTGGTCGACACCGGAGACAACCTTGGGCATGAAGACGGCGTCAGGGGCATCGAGTACGCCCTCGCCCCGTTCCGCGGCATCCCCGGTGTCTTCGTCAACGGGTCCAACGACTTTGTGGGACCGCAGCTCAAGAACCCGTTCACCTATTTCGGCGGGCCGTCGAGTCGACGCACCATTCGCGGGGAGGAACTCGACACCGACGCTCTGCGCCGGGTCTTCGCCGATCTCGGTTGGACCGACATCAACAATGCGGCCGAGTCCCTCGACCTGAAAGATACCCACGTGGAGTTCTTCGGCGTCGACGACCCGCACATCGGTCGGGACCGGCTCGATCTGATCACGCGCGCGATCGACGACCTGCGGGCCAACGATCCGCTCGGCGACGATGTCTGGCCCGACCCGGAAGAGGCCGCAGCCCCGCGGTCAACGCTCACCGTTGGCGTGGCGCACGCGCCGTACCAACGCGTGCTGAACTCCTTCGTGAATCACGGCGCCCAGCTGATTCTGGCCGGACACACCCACGGCGGCCAGGTCTGCGTGCCCGGTTTCGGCGCTCTCGTGACCAACTGCGATATTCCGCGCCGCCAGGTGAAGGGGTTGAGCCTCTGGAACCACGGCCTGCGCACCGCTTTTCTGAACGTCTCGGCTGGCCTCGGTACCTCGATTTATGCGCCCGTGCGCTTCGCCTGCCCGCCCGAGGCGACCCTGCTCACGTTGACCGCGGCCTAACTGCCCGCTCAATTCGTCGTGGGACGCATTGAGCGCCTATACTGATTGAGGCCCACGGGCCATCGGGGTATGGCGCAGCTTGGTAGCGCGCGTCGTTCGGGACGACGAGGTCGCAGGTTCAAATCCTGTTACCCCGACAGCAGTGGCAATAACAACAACACCGCGAACAACTGTGAAACCCCCACTCAAGCCGAGTGGGGGTTTTGTTGTAGGATCTCCTGTGACTTCCACGCCCGCCACCCCCACAGCACCCGTCGTTCCGCGCCGGGCCTGGCAGGCCTTGATCGTGTTGCTCGCCGGCATGTTCATGGCGTTGCTCGATACGACGATCGTGAACGTCGCGCTGCCGAGTATTCGCACCAGCCTCGATGCCAGTGAGGCGACCCTGTCGTGGATCATCTCCGGCTATGCCCTCGCCTTCGGCCTCGCGCTCATTCCGGCGGGCCGGGTCGGCGACCGCATCGGCCACAAATGGGTCTTCTTCACCGGCCTGGCCCTGTTTACGATGGCGAGCCTCGCCTGTGGGCTCGCGCAGAACGACCTGCAGCTCATCGTGGCCCGCGTCGTCCAGGGCCTGGCCGGCGGCATGTTCGTGCCGGCCGTGACCGCCGTCATCCAGCTGATGTTCCCGCCCACGGCCCGCGGCAAGGCTTTCGCGATCATGGGCTCGGTCATCGGCGTCTCCACCGCGCTCGGCCCCATCGTCGGCGGGCTCATCATCGAGGCTTTCGGGGCCCCGAACGGCTGGCGCCTGGTGTTCTGGGTGAACCTGCCGATCGGCGTTCTCGCACTCGTGACCACCGTCTTCCTGCTGCCCAGCGGGGCCGCGCTCCCCCAGAAGGCGCAGGTCTCGCGGGCGGGCATCGACTGGCTCGGCCTCCTGCTCATCTCCGCCGGCCTGGTCGCACTCCTGGTGCCGCTCATCGAGGGCGAGGATCAGGGCTGGCCGCTGTGGACCTTCCTCACCCTCGCTGCCGGAGCACTGCTCGTGGTTGCCTTCGGCGTCTGGGAAGTGAATGTCGCCAAACGTGACGGCAGCCCGCTCGTGCCTCCGCACCTGTTCTCCCACCCGGCGTTCACCGGCGGCGTCATTCTTGCCCTGGTCTACTTCGCGGCCTTCACCAGCATCTTCTTTACGATCTCCATTCTCTGGCAGGCCGGGCTGGGTCACAGCGCGCTCGAGTCGGGCCTCGTCTCGATTCCGTTCGCAATCGGCACGATTCTCGGCGCCTCCCAAAGCGACCGGCTGGCCAAACGGCTCGGGCGCACGGTGCTCGTGGTCGGCGTGGCCTTCGTCACGATCGGCCTGATCTGGATCTGGCTGGTCATGCTTCTAACGACTCCGGGCGACCTGACCAATTGGCACCTGCTGCCGCCGTTGTTCATCGCCGGCCTCGGCAGCGGATTCTTCATCGCACCGAACGTGTCCTTCATCGTCGCGACCGTCGCGCGCTCCGAAGCCGGCGGAGCGAGCGGCGTGGTCGGCGTCATGCAGCGCGTGGGCAGCGCCGTCGGTATCGCCGTGATCGGCAGCGTCTTCTTCGGCACGCTGACGGTGACCGGCCCCGGAACGGATGCCCTCGCCATCGCGTTCACGCACAGCGCCACCCTGGCGATGGCGGTCAGTGCCGGGTTTGCCGTGCTCGCGCTCGTGCTGGTGTTCGCGCTGCCGAAGCGCATCGCCGGCAACGGCCAGGCTTCCGCCGCCGGGTAGGCCGAGTTGGCTGTGCAGGCGGGGTGCTTCGGCTGACCCCGGGACCGCGCCCGGCACCGCACGAAACCTAGCCCCGCCACATCCCGGGTTGGACCTCGAGGACTCACTCTGCTACCTTCGGCAGAATGAAGCGTCGAGAGTTTCTCACTTTGTCCACCGCTGGCGCAGCCACGCTCGGTTTCGGTGCGCTCGGCGCACCGGCCACTTTCGCTGCCACCGCTCCGAAGCTACCCGGAGAGGTGTCGCGCCTGTCGAATGTGCTCACCCAGAAGGGAAAGAAGCTCTACGACAACATCGAAGTGGACATCGGCGGTGATCGTGCCCGCCTGTTCATTCCGCAGACAATTTCACGCAATTCCACCGCTTCGGTGGGGGCGGTGTGGTTCTACCACGCGGCCTCCAGCTCGCACAACGCCCTCAACGGTGGCTTCAAGTACCCCGGTGAGCTCGTCGTCGACCAGAACTCCATCGCCATCTGCATCAACGCCGGCGGCACCCAGTACACCAATTCCATCGCCACCAATGCTCAGAAGAACGCCTGGACCTACCTGAACTCGCTCTACACCGTGCGCCGCAATTTTCTGCGGGCTACGTCCTTCGGCGGATCACTGGCCTGCTACACCTACGGCAAGAAGCTCATCCCTTACATTCGCGGCCTGTACATGGTCAACGCCCTCTACGACAACGAGTGGCTCTACGCCTACGACACCCAGAACCAGGCGCACGTCGGCGATGCCTACAACAACAACCTCACCCTGCTCAAGGGCACCAACCCGGCGCGCATCAGCGCGACGCCGTGGACCAACAGCCGGGTCAAGGTACTCGTCTCCGATGACGCCCACCCCGATAATGTGGTCATTCCGAGCAAGAACGGACTCGCCCTGATCAATAAGATCACGCCGGTCGCCGCCGACGCCCAGGTGATGTATCACACGCTCGCCCATGAGACGCCGGGATTCGCCCACACCGACATGATGAAGACCTTCGCGCAGTGGTCCGTCTAGTGCAGTGGTCGGTGTAGCGAACCAGACGCGGGTCGACTGGGTTGATGGCGCCAAAGGCATCGCCATTCTGCTCGTTGCCCTCGCGCACGCGGTGCAGTGGACCGTGCTCAGCGGTCTCGCTCCCGAGCTGTGGAACAAGATCAACCTCGTCTTCATCGTGTTTCGCATGCCCCTGTTCTTCCTCGCCTCCGGACTGTTCGCCGCCTCGGTGATCACCCGCACCTGGCCCACCCTCTGGCGTACCCGACTGAGTCTGCTGGTCTGGGCGCTGCTGGTCTGGACGGTCATCCGCTTCGGGTATTTCTCGCTGCTGCCCAACCCGGCCGGCTTCGACGAGACCAACCCGATCGACCTGCTGCTCGCCCCGGTGCGCCCCAGCAACGGCCTGTGGTTTCTCTACGCCCTCGCCCTGTTCTTCGTGGCCGCCAAGCTCATGCGGGGCCGCATCGACTGGCGGGTGCAGATCGGCGGCGCCGCCGTGCTGTCGGTGCTGTTCTTCGCCCGCGCCGACACCGGCAACATCGCCTGGAATGGCATCGGCCGCTACTTCGTGTTCTTTCTGCTCGGCTGTTACCTGCGCGAGTGGATCATCGCCTTCGTGAACCGCCCCAGCCGCTTCGGCGCCCTGGGGCTGGGCCTGGGGTTCGGCGCGGCCTTCCTCGCGCTGGCCGGCGTCATTCTCACGGTCGATGCGCGGGTGCCGTTCATCACCGGCACCCTGGTGCTGGTCAGTCTGCTCGCCCTCGGCGCCGGCCTGCTTGTGGCCCGATTCCTGGTCGACTCTCGGGCAATGGGGTGGCTGGCCTACGTCGGTCGCAATACCCTGCCGATCTATGTCGGGCACGTTCTATTCGTCTCGGCCCTGACCAGCCTGCTGCTGCTATACCGCGGCGAGGCCTGGCTCGACCGGCTCGGCCCCGTGTTGCCCGTGCTCGTCGCCGGCGGGGCCGTCGCCGCCTCACTGCTGTTTTGGCGCCTCGTGCGCGACCTGCCGGTACTTCGATACGGGTTCATCGTTCCGACCTGGTTCGCCGGGCGCGCGCCGGGGGTGACATCGGCAGGGCAGGCAGAACCGGCAGAGCGGATGCGCCCGCGCAGCGAGTGAGCCGATCGCGCTGCCGGCAGCGCGCGCTCCTGGCGCTCACCGGCCTGGTGCTGCTGTCCGTCGGCCTGTTGGCCGTCACGACCCGAACGGTGATGTTTCCGCGTGAAGACCCGCCCGTTCCCGCCGACGCCATCGTCGTACTCGGTGGACTCGGAAGCGCCGCCGTGGTGGCCAAGGCCGTCGACCTCGCCAAGGCCGGTTACAGCGGACGCATCCTCATTTCGGATGCGTTCGGCGGCGACACCCGCCCGGCAAATTTGTGCGCACGCCCCGTGCCCGTGCCGAGCACGACGATCGAGGTGGAGTGCTTCGACCCGCACCCGACCACGACCCGAGGTGAAGCGGAGGCCATTGCCGCGTTCGCGAGAGAACAGGGCTGGAACCGGGTGATCGTGGTCACGTCGAGCTATCACGTGAGTCGGGCCCGGCTGCAGATCAGCCGATGCTACGCGGGGTCACTCGCGGTGATCGGTGCCCGACAGCCGATGGATCCGCTGAAATGGGCCTACCAGCTCGTCTACCAGAGCGCCGGGTTCATCAAGGCCGCGGCCACGCCCGCATGTTGACCAGAAACCCCTCGGCGATCGAGTCGACCCGCTCACGGTAGGTCGGGCCGACCATGTCGGCCTCTGCCGGCCATTCAGCGAGCGCCGCGTGGAACTCAGGCCATTCCTTGATCGGCCGGGCCGGAACACCGGCCACGATGGTGCCGTCCGGAACCGACGCGGTGACCACCGAGCCGGCTCCGACGACGCACCGGTCCCCAATTCGAACGCCCGGCAGCACGGTGACACCGGCACCAATAAACACGTCGGAGCCCACTCGAATCGGCGCAAA
Source organism: Cryobacterium glaciale (assembly GCF_004402535.1). Taxonomy (GTDB): domain Bacteria; phylum Actinomycetota; class Actinomycetes; order Actinomycetales; family Microbacteriaceae; genus Cryobacterium; species Cryobacterium glaciale. Next base: position 173,728 of record NZ_SOEY01000018.1, read on the forward strand.
CCGGTAGCGACGACCCCGCTCGTCGCGGTAGAGCCAGCCGGAACCGTCGTGGGTGATGAACGTCACCGCGGAGCTGATCGTCACTCGGTCGCCGATCGAGATGAGCCACGGCTCGGTCGTGGCGATGTCACTGAGAATTCGGCAGCCGCTCCCGATTTGCACGCCCAGGGCCCGCATGGCGTACACCCGGCCCCGGGAGCGTCGCAGGAACTTATAGGTCAGGCGGGACAATTTCACCGGAAACTCCACTTCGTTGATGGTTCGGGCCTTCAGCGACCCGCCCAAAGTATCGGTTTTCGGGCCGCCGCGCTGGCGCTGAGGAAAATTCACGTGTTATCGTTGCGCCTGATCGCACCAACAGCGCTGCGGCCAGATCTCGTGTTCCCACTGAGCTTGTCTAACCACTGAGCTACCACCATTCCCTGCGCGACCTCCCCCGAAGGCGGCCGATGTTCGATTTCACCACGCTGCGCCTGCACCGCACGCCGATTATTCTCGTCGCACTCGCTGCCCTGTTCGTGATCGTGGCCAGCCTGGTGCTGCCGCGCTTCGTCGCCGAGGTCGGTGTCATCGTGCTTCCGCTGACCCTCTTGGCTTTCGTCGCCGTGGCAACGCTGTTCCTGGTGCCGACGCACATCCTTCCGGCCGTTGCACTGGCCACCTTTGCGCTGATTCCGGCCCGCGTCCTTCCCCAGGACGGCCCGATCGGCGCCCTCCCGCTGACCACCATGATCATCGTCGTCTGGGCGGTGCGTCGCCTGCTCACCGGCCCAGCCGATCTTCCGGGCCCGGCCGCGCCAGCGCCATTCCGATCAGCCACCCGCTACTTTGCCCTGCTGTTCCTGGTCTGGTCGCTGTTCTCGCTCGTGCGCAGCACCGACGTGCAGGCAAGCCTCGGCTGGATCATCAGCTTCAGCGCCGGGGTACTCCTCCCGCTATCCATCGTCAACGCCAGCCGGGAGGCCTACTGGATTCGGCGCGTCTGGCTCGTGCTCGGAGCGTGGCTCGGAGCATATGCCGTGCTCGAGGGCGCGCTGCGCGCCAATCCGATCTGGGGCACCCTGTTCAGCGTGCTCGGCCTCAGTGATAGCCAGCACTGGTCGGTGTATCGCGCAACCGCATCGTTCGGGCATCCGCTCTTCGCCGGCTTGTTCTTTGCCGTGGCCTGCGCCCTCGCCATCGGGGTGTGGTTGCGGGAGAATTCGAAGCCTGCCCTCCTCGCTGCGGTGTTCAGCGGGCTCGGCCTCGTCGCGACCGTCTCCCGCGGCGCCATCCTCTCAGCGGCGATCGCCATCGCCTTCGCCTACGCGGTGTCGCTCGTGCTGCGCGGCGACAAACGCTGGGGCAAATTCGCCCTGCTCGCAGTATTGATGGTCGTCGCGGTGATCGGACTGTTCCAATTCGACGCCTTCACCGCCCGCAACAACTCGATCGAAGCCGAACTCTCCTCGCAGGCGCGTGACCTCGGCGTCTGGGTGTCGCTCCAGGCCGCGAACCTCACCGGTTGGATCGGGTCGGGCCCGGGCACCTCGGGCATCACCGGGCGCCTGTTCAACGAGGTGACCATCGAGAATTCGCTGCTGCAGCTGCTCATCAGCATCGGCCTGCCCGGAGTCGTGTTGTTCCTGCTCGTGATCGGTTCGGCGGTCGCGCACGCGCTCTCCCGCCGGGCGGTCGGGGCGGCAGCCGCTCTGGTGGCCTACACGGTGTGCATTGCCGGCTTCAACGCGATCGACGCCCTGCGCCCCATGCACCTGCTGCTCGGATGCCTGCTCATTCTGGCGTTGAATCCGACGCAAACGGATGCCGCTCCCCGGCCTGGGCCCCGCCGGGGCCGAGCAACTCTGCGCCCCAAACGGGGGTATGCGCGGCTCTAACGCGCTCGTAGCGCGCACGCTACGCTAAACCGACAGATTCTCAACTTTAGCCGGACTTCACCGGCCCCTGAGGGGTATGGGCGTGATGAATACAGGCACGACACACATCACCGTGTTGCAATCTCTGAGCCCGCCCGACGGCACCACCCGGTACGTCAACCAGGTAGTCGAGGGCGCACCGGATGCGGTGACCATGCGCTTCTTCTCCTGGCGCACCGCGCTGCTCGGTCGCTATGACGTTTTTCACGTGCACTGGCCGGAGCTGCTCATTCGTGCGCCGCGCCCGCTGAAGGCCCGACTGCGCCGCCTGGCGCTGCACGCGCTGCTGCTGCGGGCGCGGCTGCAGCACATTCCCATCGTGCGCACCATGCACAACCTGACCCCGCACGAAGCCGGCCACGGCGCCGAGACCCGGGCCCTCGACGCGCTCGACGCCCGCACGGCCCTCGTCATCCGCCTGAACCCGACCACGCCGGTGGAGCCCGAATGCCGGGCGGTCACCATTCTGCACGGCCACTATCGTGACCGCTTCAGCGCAATGCCGCGGCCCGAGTCCGTGAGCGGGCGCATCCTCTATTTTGGGCTCATTCGCCCGTACAAGGGCGTCGAAACCCTGTTGCGGGTGTTTCGGGCGCTGCCGGGCCCCGACCTGACGTTGCGCGTCGTGGGTCGGCCGTCGAGCGGGCTCGGCGAGACTATCACCGCCGAAGCCGCGCGGGATGCGCGCATCAGCTCGGTGCTGCGCTTCGTCTCCGACGAGGAACTGGTCGTCGAGGTCGGCGGGGCCGAACTGGTCGTTCTGCCCTACCGGGAAATGCACAATTCGGGGGTGCTGCTCGTGACGCTGTCGCTCGATCGGCCGGTGCTCGTACCGTCGACGCCGTCGAACCGAGCCCTGGCCGACGAGGTCGGGCCCGACTGGATCTACCTCTACGACGGCGATCTCACGCCCGAGATTCTGCAGGACACCCTCGAGCGGATGCGCGCGGCCGGCTCCCGGCCGCGCCCGCGGCTCGACGATCGGGATTGGAAGACCCTGGGCCAGCAGAGTTATCGCACCTACCTGCGGGCGCTACAGCTGGCCGGGCGGAGCATCCGTTGACCGCGATTCTGCCGCCCGACGCACCCGAAACGCCCGGAACTCCCGAGAAACCCGCCTCGACGACCGGACTCGGCCGCACGGCAGGCCGCGGCGCGTCGACCACCCTGGTCGGGCAGCTCATTCGCATCGGCGTACAGCTCGGCGGCATCGTCGTGCTCGGCCGGCTGCTCGACCCGAGCGACTACGGCCTGGTCGCGTCGGTCGCCGCCATCATCGGCGTCGGCGAGGTGCTGCGCAATTTCGGGCTGTCATCGGCCGCCATCCAGGTGCGCGACCTGAGCCGGCACCAGAAGGACAACCTGTTCTGGATCAACAGCGTGATCGGGCTCGCGCTCATGTTGCTCGCGGTGCTGTGCAGCCCGCTCATCGCCACCCTGTACGGCGACGACCGGCTCGTGCTGCTCACCCAGGTGCTCGCCGGAACGTTTCTGCTCAACGGGCTCGCCACCCAGTTTCGTGCTGACCTGAACCGCAACTTCCATTTCAAGGCCCTCGCCGGGTCGGAGATCGGCGCCCAGATCGGCGGCCTCGTCATTGGCATCGTGATGGCACTGAATGGTTTCGGCTACTGGGCCCTCGCCGGGCAGCAGATCAGCCAGGGCATCCTGACCCTCCTCATTCTGGTTCCGATCACCCGCTGGTTTCCCGGCTGGTATCACCGTCGAGCGCCCATGCGTCACCTGATCATGTTCGGGTCGAACCTCGCCGGCACCCAGCTGCTCGGCTACGCCAGCCGCAACACCGACACGATCGTGATCGGCGCGACCCTCGGAGCCGGCCCACTCGGCCTGTACAACCGGGCGTTCCAGCTGCTGCTGCTGCCGCTCAACCAGATCAACGGCCCCTCCACCCGGGTAGCCCTGCCGGTACTGGCCCGGTTGCAGGACGACCCGCCCAAGTACGACCGGTTCATTCTGCTCGGGCAGACCATCATGCTGCACGCCGTCACCATCGTGCTCGCCTTCTCCTGTGCCCAGGCCCTCCCCATCATCAGCATCGCGCTCGGCAGCAACTGGCTGGGCTCCGCCCCGATATTTCAGATTCTCGCCATTGCCGGGTTCTTCGAAGCGGCCGCCTATGCGACCTACTGGGTCTTCCTATCGAAGGGAGTCACCAAGCAAAACCTGTATTTCGCCCTGTGCACCCGGCCGCTGCTCGTCGCGTTCGTGCTGCTCGGCTCGTTCTGGGGCGTCTACGGCGTCGCCGCCGGCTACTCGCTCGGCGTCGCCCTGATCTGGCCGATCGGCCTGTGGTGGATCAGCCGGGTCACGAACGCCCCGGCACGCGCCATGTTCCTGGCCGGAGTACGCGCCATTCTCGGCTACGGTTTTGCGACCGGAGCCAGCTGGGCCGCCGTGCAGTGGATCCCTCTGGAGCTGTCGGTCGCGCGCGTCGCACTCGGAGGGGTCGCCCTGCTCGCAGCGATCGGCCTGGTCATGCTGGTCTGGCCGATCTTTCGCCGCGATGTGCGCTCGATCGCCCAGGCCCGCAGCTTTCTGCGCTCCGCCAAATCCCCCAAGCCGGGCACCGGCAGCCCGAACGCCGACCAGCTGGCGCCCGCCCGCACGACCGCCCGCCGCCGCACACCGGGGCGCACCCGGCTGCGCATCATCCGCCGGCTGGACCGGGTGCTGCACGGGCTCGCCGCGGCATCCGCTCTGCCCTACCTGCGCGATCGCGCCGCACTGAAACGAGCGACCGACCGGCTGCGCCCATTCGACGTGCACACCGCACGGTGGCACGTGCTCGTCGCCCCACCCGGCCAGGGCAATATCGGCGACCAGGCCATGGTCGAAGCCTTTCTCGAGAACGTATCGGGCCCGGTACAGGTTCTCGTGCGCCGGCCGGCCGACGTGCGGATTCCGCCGCAGCATGCCTGGCGGGCCCAGCTCGTGCCCATCCCACACCTGGTCTACGGTGCGGGACGGATCCACCGGCAGGCCATGGCCGCGCTGGCCACCGTGCTCGACGGCGCCCTGTCGCTGACCGTGGTCGGCGCCGACATCATGGACGGCGCCTACAGCGTGCGCGCCTCCTCACGGCGAGCGGATGTTGCGAGCCTCGCCCGCAGCGTGGGTGTCGAAGCGCGCATCCTCGGTTTCAGCTGGAACGGCCAGGCCAATACGGGGGTGCGCCGCTCTCTCGCCCGGGCCGGCCGGCTGGGCACCCGACTGCAGCTGCGCGACCCGATCTCGAGCGCCCGCGCCCGCGCCGATCACCTCGCCAACATTGTCGATGTCGCCGATTGCGTGTTCGCGGCCCATACGAGCTCCGCCCTCGCCGCCACGGAATATCTCGGCGCCACGCCGGCACCCTATGCCGTCGTGAATGCCAGCGCACTGGTCGGCCGAGGATTCGACCAGACCACGGAGTACGCCCGCATCGTCACGGCGCTGCTTCAGGCGGGGCTCCGGGTGGTGCTGCTGCCACACGTCGTGCGGTCGAGCGGCGACGACGCGGCCGCCTGCCGGGCCGTGTTCGACCGCCTGGCGGGGGCAGACGGAGTCATTCTGGTGAACCGGCTGCTCGCCCCGGCCGAGGTGCGCGGGCTGTGCGCCGGCGCCGAGATCGTACTGACCGGGCGCATGCACCTCGCCGTGCAGGCCATGTTCCACACGGTACCGGCCGTTGCGCTGTCGACCCAGGGCAAGGTCGCCGGCCTGATGCGGCTCTTCGACACCCAGGAGCTCTGTGTCGAGCCGGGCCTCGGCCTGGCCGAGCGTATGATTCCAGTCGCGCTCGGGGTGCTGGCCGATCGGAAGCGCTATCGCGACCGCCTGGCCGAACGACTGCCCGAGGTTCAGCGCCTGGCCGCCCGCAACTTCGCCGCCCTGCCGAGCGCTACCCCGTCCCGTCCCCCTGGTCAGCACCCGAGCGCCCAGCACCCGACTTCCCACAGACAAGGCCACGCATGACACCCTCCTCGCAGACCCCGCCCGACGACGCGCGCGGGCGGGCCGCGCTCCGCCGCATCCTCTTCGTGATTCCCTCGCTGCACGGTGGCGGGGCAGAATTCGTGGCCCGCACCTGGATGGGCTGGCTCGCCGACCAGGACTACGAGGTGAGCGTCGTGCTCACCGCCGCGGAGGTGAAGCCGGAGTACCTGCCAGACCGGGTGGAGGCCGTCTCTCTCGCTGGCCGGCACGGTCACGTGCAGAAGGCCGCCGCGCTGCGCCGCCGCTTGCTCGACTGGCAGCCCGACGTGGCGATCTCCCTGCAGGCGCACCCGAACCTGGTACTGCTGACCGCGGCCCGACTGGTGCCGGCACGCCTGCGCCCGCGCGTGCTCGTGAGCGAGCGCAACCTGGTGTCGCTCGGACTGCCCGGATCGGATCTGGCCCACCGCGTGAAGATCTGGTTTGCCAAGCGCCTGTATCGGTGGGCTGACCACGTGATCGCCATCTCGCATCCGGTCGCCGCTGAAATGGTCGCCGCCTTCGGGGTGCGCGGCGACCGCGTCACGGTCGTCGCCAACCCTGCAACGGCGAAGCTGCGCGGAACCCCGCGCGGGCAGGGCACGACCACCGCGCACGCGCAGGTTGGTGGCGACGAGGCGGGCGGCGTGGATACGATTGTGGCGCGATCGGAACGCCGCCCCGGATCGGCCAACGGCATTCAGATCGTGTTGGCTTGCCGATTGGTGGCACAGAAGCGTCCGCTGCTCGCGATCGCCGCCGCCGCCGAGCTGGCCCGCCGCGGCGTGCCCGTTGAGGTCGTCTCGTTCGGCGGCGGTCCGCTGCTGGAGGACGTGCAGGCTGCGGCCCGACAGGAGAACGTGGTCTTCCACCACCGCGGCTGGGTCGAGAACTGGTTCGACTACTTCGGCGACAACGCCGTGGCCCTGCTGACGTCGAGTCGCGAGGGCTTCGGCAACGTGCTGGTCGAGGCGGCTGCAGCCGGGTACCCCTCGGTCGCCGTCTCGGGGGCGCTCGGCGTAGCGGATGCGATTGTGCCCGGCATCACGGGCGAGCTCGCGCTGTCCGCACACCCGGTGGACCTTGCCGACGCTATCCTGCGGGCGGCCGAGCTGCCGCTCGACAACATCGAACCGTGGCTGGCGCGTTTCTCGGAGGAGGCGAGCGGCTCCGACCTGGAACGGGTGTTGCTGCGGGTCGTGGAGCGGGCATGAGAATCTTCGCCTCGGCCATGGGCCAGATCGACAACGTCGGCGATACCGTGCTGCGACGGGCATTTCTGGATGCGCTGCGAGGCGCCGGCGAGCTGCAGGTGTTCGTCGGTGCCCGGTCGGATGCCTACCTGAGCGGGCTCGGCCTGCACGACGACGATCGGGTGTACCGCACGAGCGCGGAGTGGCGACGCGAGATTTCGCGGTCGACGCTGCGGGAGGCATCCGTCTATGCCTTCAATGCCGGGGAAATGGAGTTGCAACGCGCCTACGCGCTGCGCTACCTGCGCCTGGCTCCGCACCTCGCGCTCAACCGGCTGCGCGGCGGCCACGCAGTGCACGCCGGATTCGGGGTGCGGCAGAAGACCGGGTGGCGCATACCGGTCGCGGCGACGCTGCGCCTGTGCGATCTCGTGGCCTGGCGCGACGCGTACAGCCGCGCAGCGATGGGGCTCGGTCGGATCGCTCCCGACTGGGCTTTCGCCACCGGGGCAGCGGATGCCGACCTGCTCGCGTCGACGCCCGACCGCCCATTGCTCGCCGTGTCGGTGCGCTACAACGGGCGCCGTCCCGACGAGGTCTGGCTGGGCGCCCTGAGGGGCCTGGCCGATACCCTCGGACTGGAGATCGTGGCCGTGTCGCAGATCGAACGGGACGGCCCGCTCGCCGAGGAACTCGCCGCGTCGCTCGGCGGTACCGCTCTGGTCTGGGATGGCCCAGACCATGCCGAGCAGGAAGTGAAGCTGCGGGGCGTGTACCAGCGGTCGCTGCTCGTGGTGACCGACCGGCTGCACGCCGCCGTGATCGGACTGACCGAGGGCGCGTTGCCGCTCGTGATCGCCGACGCTGGCCCGTCAAAGGCGGCCCGCACCCTCGACGCGGTCGGCATCAAGGGCGCAACGATCGGCTGGTCACTGCCCGACCCCGCGGCACTCGAACGTCGGGCTCGCGACGTCATCAGCCGCCGGGAACCGATTCTGCGTCACGTCGTCGAAGCCCGCGCCTCTCTGCACGAGCTAACCAGCTGCATTCGAAAGCTCACCGCGTGACCCGTTCCCCGGTCGTGAGCGTCATCGTGCCGGCCTACAACGCCGCCGAATTTCTGGGCGGCGCGATCGATCGACTGCTCGACCAGACTCTGGCCGAGATCGAGATCATCGTGGTCGACGACGGTTCAACGGATGCGACGGCCGTGATCGGTGCGCGGGCGGCCGCCGCGCACGCGGGCGTGCACTACTTTCGGCTGGAGCAGAACGGCGGGGTCGCACGCGCCAGGGCCCGCGCGGTAGCGGAGAGTCAGGGCGAGTTCCTGTGGTTCATCGATTGTGACGACGACTGGGCCCCGTCGGCGCTCGAGAAGCTCGTGGCGACGGCGCGGTCGACCGGCGCCGACGTCGTGGTGTGCGGTGCGGAGTACGTCTACCCCGGCCAGCGGCGCCCGCTGGCCGCGCCGCTACTGAACGATCCGATCACCGGGGCAGAAGCATTCAGCCGGCTGCTCGACGGCGAACTCACCGGGCACCTGTGGAACAAGCTTTTCCGACATTCCCTCGCCGACCAGATCGAGTTCACCCCGGCCCGGGTGCACTCCGACCTGGCCATGGTCGCCCAGCTGTTCGCCGCGGCCGATCGGGTGGCATTCATCGACGACGTGCTCTATTCCTATGTCGTGCGCGGTGGGTCCATCATCCGCTCGGGGTCGCGCCGGGCTGAGTCGCTGCTGCTCGTGGAACAGGCGGTCACGGACGCTGCGATCACCCTCGACACCCGCATCATCGGCTCGAACTCCTACGGCTACTTTCGGCTGCGTTACGTGCTGTTGTCCGGGCTGAAGGACGCCCTGACCGGCCCCTACGACGCCGAAGAACGCGCCGAGATCGTCGCTGAGCTGCGCTCCCGCCTGACCTGGCGCCTCGTGCTGCTCGCCGCTAGCCGCCGGGACTGGAAACGCCTGGCCCTGGCCGGTACGGCCAAGCTGAGCGTGCCCCTGCACCGTCGCCTGCTGCGTCTGGCTGCCGAACGTGGTGCCGCCTGAGCTATTAGGAGGACTTTCACAGGAAAGTGAAACGGATTCGACTTTACCCATCGATAGGCTCGAACCCATAGTTCAATCCGAATAGTCCCTGCGCTGTCGGGCATCGAACGCTGAATACGCACCGCACCACGCACCGACCGGGCCCGCATCCGCCCCAAGCACCTGTCAGAACGACACGCTGCTGCAGAACACGCGGGATCACGACACCTGCCCGGCTCGATGAGGTTGACGAACCGACCTCCGGCGACATCCCTGCCGGCACCGGTGCGACCGCTGCATCCGCTCACTCGGACCGTCCCTAGCGATTCGGGCAGGCACAGCATCCGCGCAGCACTGCGCACCCGCTGTTCATTCGCGACCCGACTCTCCGGAGGACTCCACCGTGCCACTTTCTCAGCTGCCATTTTTCCGCACGCTGCCCTTTCGCAAGCCTGATATCCGCACCCCTGCCAGCACAGCGCAGGCCGAACACCGCAAATCTGCCCGCCGCGCCACGATCGCCATAGCCGCCGTCACGGCCGTGACCCTCGCGATCCTCGCCCCCATGATCGCGCCCATCCCGGGCGCGGCGTCTGCGGCTTCGGCGCGTACCGTCATCGACAGTTCCTCGTCGAAGATCAGCTACACCGGCGCCTGGCGCAGCACCCGCCATGCCGCCGACCGCGGCGGATCCGTGCGGTTCCAGTCCAGCGCCGGCAGCGCATCGATGTCGTTTGCAGGAAGCAGCGTCGCCTTCATCACGCGCACCACGAAGAGCTCGGGCAAGAGCACCGTCTCAATCGACGGCAAGGTCGTGGCCACCGTGAACGGCTACTCCGCGACCACCGTGCACAAGAAGACCGCCTTCAGCACGACGAGCCTGTCGAGCGGCACCCACACGATCAAGATCACTCGCACCGGTAAGAGAGACGCTCGCTCGAGCGGCACGAACAGCATCATCGACGCATTCGTCGTCAATGCGGCGACCGGCACCACACCCGCACCAGCCCCGGCACCGGCTCCGGTTCCCGCTTCGTCGCCGTCTGTGCACCGCTACGCCGACTGCCCCGCAGCGTCGACGACGGTGCGCACCGCCGACGAGCTCATGGCCGCCGTCGACCGCGCCGTCCCCGGCACCGTCATCAGGATGGCCCCCGGCACCTACCGCGGCCAGATCAACATGCACGCCAATGGAACCGCCGCCGACCCGATCTGGGTCTGCGGCCCGCGCGACGCCGTGATCAATGTCGGCAGCATCCAGGACAACCACGGCATCCAGATCAAGAACTCCTCCAACCTGGTCATTGCCGGCATGACCGTCACCAACAGCCTCAAGGGCATCAGTGTGATCAGCGGCACGAACGTGACCATCGCCGACACCCGCGTCAACCACATCGGTTACGAGGGTATTCACCTGCGCGGCTTCACCACCGGCAGCACGGTCGTCGGCAACACGATTTCAAACACGGGAGCCCGCGACGCCTCATTCGGTGAGGGCATCTACATCGGCACGTCCGAGAACAATTGGTGCGAGCAGACCCGGTGCGGGCCCGACCGCACCGACGGCACCCTGGTGCTCGGCAATCGAATCAGCCTCACCGGTGCCCAGCCGATCGAGGTCAAGGAAGGCACCTCCGACGGCGTCATTCGCGGCAACGTGATCGACGGAACCAACGCCATGAGCAACGCTCAGGAATGGATCAAGGTCAAGGGCAACGACTGGACGATCGACGGCAACCAGGGAGCCAGCAGCCCCCTGCACGGCTACGCGGTCAACGGGAGTGTCGCCGGCTGGGGCCTGCGCAACACCTTCACCGACAATTCGGGAGCGGTGAACGCCGATGGCTACGCCTTCTTCATCCACGAGAAGGGCAGCAAGGGGTCGAGCAAGACCGACCTGTCGTGCTCCAATTCGGTCACCCGCGCCGCCGAGGGATTCTCCAACATCGCCTGCACCCGCTAGACGCAGAACCTGAACGGCCCCCAGCACGCTGTCACAGCGCGCTGGGGGCCGTGGCCGTCAAAGGGCGCCGCATGCACCCGCGAACGCCTCATGATCACGGCTGACAGAATCTCAAGAGTTCCAAATTGACTCTAGGCACTTTCACAGGAATGACGGATGCGCCGACCGGCGACCACTCGTGGCCGCTCGAAATTCGCACCCCCTGCTCGCGGGGCAGAACCCACAATGGGCAATAGCACTGGTCAGGGCCAAATCCAGAGGTCTTCTCAGTTTCGCCCGACCTGCCAACCGGCAGGGGTACGCGGCCCTCTCGCGCGCGCCCGCGCGAGAAAAGGCCGCGGCATCCGCTTAAATTGTGCCCACAAACCCATTTGCACACGGGTAACGCGCAGCAGCTCAGACGCTAATTGACGAAGTGATCACGGCAGCACAACCGCCGAAAAATCACAAAGATCATGTGCGTTTGCGAAGCCTTCGGGTTCACGGACGTAACCACCCCGTCCCTGAACATCCGGAAGGTCCCACCATGTTGTTCCCCCGCTTCACCCGACGTGCGAGCATCGCGGCCGTTGCCATCGCCGCGCTGGTTCCCCTCACCGCCATCATTCCCGTGGCGACGGCCTCCGCCGCAACGGCGCCCGCCGGCACCTCGGTGATCGACAGCACCTCCGCCCAGATCACGTACGCCGGTACCTGGCGCAGCACCGGCTCGCCCTCCGACCACGGCGGGTCCATTCAGTTCGCTTCGTCAAGCTCAAGCGCCTCTCTCACCTTCACCGGGTCGACCGTGGCCTACGTAGCCCGTACGACCCCCAGCTCGGGCACGAGCACGATCGCCATCGACGGTACGACCGTCGCCACCGTTGACGGCTACTCGGCGACGACGACATACCAGCAGGTGCTGTTCGCCACGTCGAACCTCTCCGGCGGCACGCACACCATCACGGTCAGCCGCACCGGCCAGAAGAATGCCAGCTCGACCGGCACCGGAAGCATCGTCGACGCCTTCGTCACCCTCACGCCGGCCGAGGCCACCGTTCCGGTGCCGACCCCGGTTCCCACGCCCACGCCCACGCCGACGCCGGTTCCGACACCCACGCCGACACCGACACCGGTTCCGACACCCACGCCGACACCGACACCGGTTCCGACACCCACGTCGACGCCCACGCCCACACTCGCCCCGACGACCGTCGGGGCGGCTCCGGTCGGCTCAACCACCTTCGACAGTGAGTCGGCGTCGGTGAAGTATTCCGGCACCTGGCGTACCTCGGGCTCGGCCAATGACTCGGGTGGATCGGTCAAGTTCTCGACCGCCTCGAGCAGCGCCTCGTTCACCTTCCAGGGCACGAGCGTCGCGTTCATCACCCGCCTGACCAGCAGCTCCGGCACAAGCAACGTGGCCATCGACGGCAAGGTGGTCGCCACGGTCAACGGTTACTCAGCCACCACCGCCTACAAGAAGACAGCCTTCAGCACGACGAGCCTGTCGGCCGGCACGCACACCATCACGGTGACCCGCACCGGCCAGAAGGATGCCCGCTCCACCGGCACCAGCAGCATCGTCGACGCCTTCGTCGTGTCGGCCGTGCCGAGCACCGCGCCGAGCCCGGCACCGATCAGCACCCACCGCTACGCCGACTGCCCCGCCGCGACCGTCACCGTGACCACGGCTCGGGAGCTCTTGGCCGCCGTACAGCAGGCCCAGCCCGGAACGGTCATCAAGATGGCGCCCGGCACGTACAACGAGCAGATCAACATGACCGTGAACGGAACCGCTGCCAACCCGATCTGGGTCTGCGGTCCGCGGAACGCCGTCGTCAACCCCGGAAGCATCCAGAACAACCACGGCATCCAGATCTCCAACTCGTCCAACCTTGTCATCGCTGGAATGACCGTCACCAACAGCCTCAAGGGCATCAGCGTGATTCGCAGCAGCAACGTCACCATCGCTGACACGCTCGTCGACAACATCGGCTATGAGGGCATCCACCTGCGTGCCTTCACCACCGACAGCAAGGTCGTCGGTAACACCATCAAGAACACCGGCAAGCGCGACCCGTTCTACGGTGAGGGCATCTACATCGGCACCTCGGAGAACAACTGGTGCGCCCAGACCAGCTGCCAGCCGGACCGCACCGACCGCACGCTGCTCATGGCCAACACCATCAGCCTCACTGGCGCCCAGCCGATCGAGGTCAAGGAAGGCACCTCGGCCGGCATCATCCGCGACAACGTGATCGACGGCGCCGCAGCCATGCCGCGCGCCGAGGAGTGGGTCAAGGTCAAGGGCAACGACTGGAGCATCTACAACAACCAGGGCAAGAACAGCACCGCGCACGGCTTCGCGGTGAACGGGAGTGTCGCCGGCTGGGGCCTGCGCAACTCCTTCTACGGCAACACCGCTCCGGTCGGCGCCGCCGGCTACGGCTTCTTCATTCACGAGCAGGGCAGCAAGGGTGCCAGCGGCACCAAGGTCTACTGCTCGAACACCGTCACGGCTGCAGGCTCGGGTTTCTCAAACCTGGCGTGTGTTTCTTAGCCACGCGATCTAATCGACGGTCGAGCGCAGCAACCCAGCTGCGCTCGACCAGCGGAAAGACAGCGGTCGCCGAATAGGTGCTCTCAAAGGCGGATCTGGCCAGATCCGCCTTTGTGGCGCGCCAGGCGGCATCCGTTATGGCGTGCCGCAGAGCCGCCTCGAGCGAGTCGATGTCGCCGGGTTCCACGATCACCCCCGCACCGTTGGCGAGAACCGCCGGCACACCGCCGACCCGGGTCGCGACCACACAGTTGCTGCGGGCCATCGCTTCGAGAATGAACATGGGCATCGCCTCGTCGCGCGAGGGTAATACCGCGATCGATGACCGTTCGAGCAGCTTCATGAGTGCCTCATGGCTGAGCGCACCCACGAATTCGCCGCGGGTGAGCGGAACCGCCGGCTGGTCCATAATCGGGCCGACGATAACCAGTTTCCAGAGCGGATGCTCGGGCGCGAGTCGCTGCCACGCCGCCACGAGCACGTCGACGCCCTTGCGTGTGCTGACCGCACCGCCGAACACCACGAGCGGCTCGGTCTCGCGGCGCACACCGTCGGCGACCGCGTTCGGCACGAGGATGACCCGCTCCCCCGGCACGAATTCGGCGGCCGCGGCTCGCGACTCGGCCGAGAGGGTGAGCACCACGTCGGCCGCGCGCAGGACGCGCCCGACCAGGCCGGGACGTTTCTGGGCGAAATCGGCGAAGGAGCTGCCGTGCAGCTGGGCCACGGTGGCGAACCCGCGGGCGTGGGCGAGGGCGAGCAGCGCGCCCTCACGGGCGAAGGACCCTCCCTGGGAGAGGTGCGCGATCACGACGGTGCGCCCGGGATCGGCCAGCCGCAGCACCGTCCAGAAAGCGGTTGCCGCCAGCAGGGCCGCCCGCACCCCGGCACTGCCGTCGCGCGAGGAAACCATGCGCAGGTCAAAGTCGGCGAAGGGATGAGCCAGGTAGCCGTTGACGACCTGGCTCATGCCGCCGGCGACCTCGCCGCTGCGCCCGATGTGCACGGCGAGCAGCCGTTCGGCCGGCGTGGACGGGACGGGCGAGACGGAAGACGAGCTGGCAACTGGAGCGGGAGCAGCGGAGGGCTTCATGATGCTCGGCGGCACGATGCTGATCGGTTCGGTGTCGATCGGCTGCGTGTCGCCCGCTTCGGCGAGGCTCACCGCACGCTCTCGGTTGTCAGCACCTGGTCGAGCAGGCGGCGCACGGTCTGCAACTCCTGCTGCGCCTCGGCCAGTCCGGCGAGGATGGCGGTGCGGCGGCCGATCAAGTTCTGCAACCGACCCGCTACCTCATCGGCCGTCATCCCGGCGCTGATAATGCTCACGTCGTGCAAACCGGCGGCGGCGAAGTGTCGGGCGATCTTGTCAGATCTTCCGTCTACCAGCAGCGCCGCCGGCACCGCACCCTCGGTGAGGGCGCCGACGAGCACGTGCAGGCGATCGCTCACGGCGAGCGCCGCCCGCCGGTACAGGGCGCGCAGGCGCTGTTCCTGCTCGTCGTGCCCTGTACCGTTCCAACGCAGGGCCTGGCCCCCGAGGTCGGCGGCGAGCTGGCCGCACTTGTCGTCGTCACGCAGAACCTGGGTCACACACCAGATCTCGAGGCCGTTGTCGGCCGCGACGGCGCGCACCCCGGCGAGCCAGGCGGCGCTCGGGTAGTCGAGGTCGGAGCGCATCGACACGACGAGCACGTCGCGCACCCCATTCGACACGTCACTGACGTTGGCGAAAGCCAGGTCGGGCATGATGCTCCCCTGCCCGAGATACCCGGCCGTCTCCGCATCCCGCCACAACGACACGTTGGACAGAGCGATCGACGGCGCCATCAGGGCACGCGGCAGCGGGGCGAAGTTGCGACTTCCGACCCCGACCCGGGCAACGCGGCCGTGCCGGGCCCGCACGAGGGCGAGCACCGGAAGCATGGCGAGATGCTCTTTCATACCGATCAGGGTGAGTTGGATCTCGCCCGGCTTGAACACGTAGGAGGCCCGGCCGCGCGCGGCACTCGCGAGCGCCGCCGCATACCAGCGGCGAAAGGAGCGGTACTGCACGTCGTCCGGCCCGAGGCCGAGGCCCTCGGCATACCCGTCGGGTGCCTCGCCGACGTATACGTGCAGCGGGCCGCTCGCGCGAAGCCAGTCGAGCAATTGACGGCGCAGCAGAATATCGCCGATATTGTCGTACTGGCCGCGGGCCGGCACGAAGATGTCGCGCAGCATCCGCTGCTTCGCCGCTCGCTTCCTCATCGGTCGCTGGGCAGGGGAATGCGCACCCCGGTGTCGATGGCGCGGCCGCCAGCGAAGCGGATGACATCGGCCGTCAGGTCCGGCGTGTCAACGGCCCGCGCTACGCCGAGGTACTCGGCCAGCTCGGCGATCTGCATCTGGTGGTCGTCGACGTGTTCGGCGCGGTGCTTGCGGCGGGTCACGATCACCGGGAAGATGCCCATCTCGAGCAGCCCCATGAAGGTGCCGACCCCGGCGTGGGTGATCACGACGTCGGCGTTCAGTGCGGCGTCGATGAACTGCGCGGTCGGCATCATCTGGTGCACCTGGCCGGGAAGGTCGGTGCGGTCGGTGGTGAAACCGAGCTGCCAGACGGTGCGCTCATCGGCCAGGCCGCTGGCGAGCACGGCGTCGACGAGGGAATCGAAGCGGTAGCCCTCGATGGTGCCGAGGGTGACGAACAGGCTGGGGCGTTCCGGCGCGGGCCGGATCAGGGGATGGTAGGTGGAGAGCACGCTCGGGTGGGTTCGCCAGCGATTGGTGGCCCACGCTGGATGCTGGGTGCGGACGCTGACCAGGTGGCTGGCGGCGAGCATCCGCCCGCTGAGCGACGGGCCCTCGACGCGGGAAACGCTCTCGATGTACAGGCTCGGCACGCCGCTGATAGCGGCCTGCGGGAGTGCGGCGACGGCGAGGCCGGCGCCGGTACTCACAGCGCCCTCAAAGCTTTCATGCTTGAGCACGCGGCGCACGATGCCGGCCGCCCGCATCATGCCCAGGTAGTCCCGGGGGCGCACGTACGGAACGTGGATGCGCCGTCGGCCGGCCAGCAGCGAGCGGCTCTGCATGGAATCAAAAGTGACCCAGAGCGAGCTCGGTGAGGCGCCGAGGCCCGGCGCCAGCCGCACCAGCTGGGCCAGGTGCCCACCGGTGGAGGCGACGAGCAGAAGCTTCCGCTGCGTGGAGGGCGACGGATCTATCGGGTGAGACGAGTGCACGGACACTGAGGCTCCCTTCGGGTAAAGCCTTGTAGAACTGATTCGAACGTGCGTCTTCGAACGTACAAACGGAGTGGAACGGGTCAACTACCAGGTGACGCGCTGTTGAGTGTCTGTCGGGGCAGACTCGCTGTCGGGCGGGGTGGAGCGGCTTGCGTCGCTCGGGCGTGCATCGACGGATCTGGGGGCACGGGGCGCCGGGCGGGTCACAGCCGCGAAGCCGCCGTCACGCACGAGCGCGTCGGGGCCGCGAGTGGGAACCATGGCGAGCACGACGCCGAGGGGAGTCGTACCGACCGCTTCGAGGGCGTCGAGGGCGGCGAGCAGTTCGGGTTCACGCACCCGGTTTGCGCCGACGACCAGGATGGTGCCGCCGCTCCAGCGGCTGAGTACGGCGGCGTCGGTCACCGCGAGCACCGACGGGGCGTCGATGAGCACGTAGTCGTAGCTGCTGCTGAGTACGTCGAGCACGGTGCCCATGGCGGTCGATCCGAGCAGTTCACTCGGGTTGGTGGGAATCCGGCCCGACGACAGCACGGTGAGCGGATGCTGCGTGCCCCACGACTGCAGGGATTCCTTGAGCTGCACGTCGCCGAGGAGCACGTCGGTGAGGCCGCGATCGGCGTCGAGGCCGAGATAGTCGGCGAGCCGGGGCGTGCGCAGGTCGGCGTCGATCACGGCGACCGTCGCGCCGCTCTCGGCCAGCACGATGGCGAGATTCACGAGGGTCGTGGTCTTGCCCTCCCCCGACACCGAGGAAGTCACCACGAGGCTGCGGCGGCTCGTATCGGCATCGGCGAACTCCAGGTTGGTGCGCAGCACCCGGAAGGCCTCGGCGCGGGCAGTGCTCGCGCCGTCGGGCGAGATGATCGGCGTGGCGCGGGCTTCGAGCGGGATGCCGCCGAGCACGGGGACGCTGGTGAGTCGCTCGATATCGTCGCGGTTGTAGACGCGGCGGTCGAGCAGGCCGAGGATGAGTGCGGTGACGAGGCCGACCAGCAGGCCGATCAGCAGGCCGACGGCGAGATTGAGGTACAGCTGGGGCAGTGCGGGGTTGTCGGGCGCGACGGCCGGGTCGAGAACTCCGACCGTGACCGGGCTTGCGCCGCCGTCGGCCGGCGTTTCCAGCTGGTTGATGACGACATCGGTGAAGCTTTCGGAGACGGCCTGCGCGAGCTGCTGGGCGGCATCCGCTGTGGAGGCGAGGGCAGCGATTTCGATGACGGCCGAGCCGGGCTCGGTCGTGGCCGTGACCCGCCCGGCCAGGTCGACCGCGCTCTCGTCGAGGTTCAGGCTCGAAATGACCGGGTCGAGCACGCGGGGGCTCGTGGCGACGTCGAGGTAGTACGGCAGCTTCTGCACCACGAAGTTGTTGCCCTGCACGAGGTCACCGGGAGTGGACCCGTTCTGGATTTGCGCGGCCACGAACACCCGGGTGGAGGATTCGTACTGCACCGGCGTCAGGAGGGCGGCGGCCGCGCCACCGACCAGGCCGAGCAGGACGAACGCGACGATGAGAATCCATCGCTTTCGCAGAATTCGAACCAGTCGTTTCAGTTCCATACGTACTTCTCCCCGCGTGATCGACGCGTCGTGCTTCGGGTGCACGACGACAGGACCCTATGTTGGCATAAAAATCCTCACTTTTGGACCGCCAGTATTGAGGATTTAATCAGTCCGTGTTGAGGAATTGACCAGATTGTCGATGAGGAACTGACGAATACTCGCCCGAGTGGCCTCGTCGAGGAGCTCCAATGCGTGTCGTTCACCGGGTTTCACGTCGAGCGTGACGGGCACGCCGACCGCCTTGAGGGCCAGCATCATGGCCTGCCCCTGCTCGAGGGGAACGAGTTCTTTTTTCGACATGGCGATGTAGAACGGCGGGTCGGTCTTGTCGACGGAGTACAGCGGCGATGCGTCCCTGGCGTTCGGGCACGCTCGAAAATCGTCGCAGCCGAGGTATTGCAGAATGGAGGAGATCGCCATTTTCGACGGGTCGCCGAGCAGCAGTCCCTTCTCGGTGAGGTCGACCGCCGGCGACAGTGCGACGACGGCGGCGACCCGGTCATCACCGGTGAGACTGCCGGTGCCGTTGGTTCCGATCGAGGAGGCGATGATCGCGCCGGCCGAGCTGCCGAACAGTCCGATGCGTTCGGGGTCGATGCCGAACTCGGCGACCTGGGCCGGGTCGCGCAACCAGGCGAGCGCGTCGGTTACGTCGTTCACCTGCGCCGGAAAAGCGAATTCCGGGGCCAGCCGGTAGTCCACCGAGAAGGCGGCGAGTCCGCCGTCGGCCAGCTCGGAGCAGAGTGCGGTCATACCGCCGAAGTCCTTGGTACCGCTGTCGAAGCCTCCGCCGTGGATGAGGATCACGGCCGCGGTGGGTTCGCCGCCGCCCTTGGGCAGGCAAGCGTTCAGCAGCAGCTTCTCCCCGCGAGCGGTACCGTATTGCAGGTCGTTCTGCAGCACGACCGAGTCGCTGTGCGCATTCGCGGCGGGCGCGGTAGGGGTGGCGGAGCATCCGCTCAACACCAGGCCAATAGCCAGCAGCCCAGCGGATGCCGCAAGCAGGCGGGTTGTCTTCACAACAGGTCTCCGTTCACCTGAGCACGACGGGAGACCACTTTGGTCTGGCGTTTGCGGAACGGGCTCACCCAGAGGAAGGAGTACCGGCGCAGGAGCTTGGCGAGGTAGAGCGAGGCGACGAGCACGATGGCGGCGAGCAGGAACGGCAGGGCGTTGCCGGCGCGCTGCAGCCAGACCGATTCGGCGAATGGCGCGAGCAGCGCGAGGGCGCTGGCCACGAGGAACAGGTGCAGCAGGTAGATCTGAAAACTGTATTGGCCGAGCGTGCTCATGAAGTTCAGCCATTTCACCCGCACCAGGAGGGTGGCCAGAGCGACACCCATCGCGACGGCGATAGCGCTTTCGAGCAGGATCAGACCGGGTATCCGCGAGAGGTGCAGGAGCACGAGGAGCGCTGCCAGGCCGACGTAGGCGACCACGAGCACGACGGCATGCCAGACGCGCACCCGCGCGGCCAGGCGGTACACCGTGCGTGGAAAATAGACGGCGATGATGAAGAACCCGAAGTTGGCGGCGACCCGATCCCAGCCGACGTTGTCGAGGTCGAGCACTCCCGGCGTCGTCGACAGCACCGCCACCGCTCCGGCCAGCGCGATTTGCAGCTTGACGGGCAGTTTCCGCAGCAGCCAGGCCAGCAGGGTGAACACGGCCAGGGCCCAGATGAACCAGTAGCTGCTGGTGGGCCAGATGGGCAGCAGCGCAATGTTGAGCAGGTCGGTCGGGGACCGTTCGGTGCCGCGCAGGTGCGGCACGACGAGGTAGAACACCACGCGAATGACCGACCACAACAGGTACAGGTAGACCAGGGTGAGCAGGCGGCGCCGCCAGAGATCTGTGAGGTTCCAGGTGAGCATGCGCCGGGCGGTGAGCCCGGCGATGAAGAAGAACACCGGCATCGGAAAGTAGCTGAGCACGAGGCGCAGCCGCGGGGTGCTGCCGGCCAGCCCCAGGTCGTTGAGGAACAACGACGAATGGTAGAGCACGACGAGGATGATCGCCGCGCCCTTGGCGAAGTTGATCCACTCGCGATTCTCGGCCTGTATCTCTTTCACAAACGAAATGTACACGAGAAAAACTCAAGATGGTATCTCGAGCGGATCATCTAGGGGTTGTAGGCCTCGAGCGTGTCGGTCTGGAAAGCCTGCTGCAGCGGGGCCAGCGCACTGAAATCGATATTAACGATGGACTGACCGTTGGCGGACGTTCCGGTGCCGTTCGTGGGCAGGGTGAAGAACGTGAGGTCGCTTCCGTGCAGGCCGTGCAGCTGCAGCTCGAGGCCGGTGAGATAGCCGAAGTCGAGGCCGTCATCCACGGCAATCCACGGAGTGATGTCCTCGATCAGCCTGGTCAGGGTGGCCGGATTGGTCACCGTTCGAGAACTCATGACGGTGCTCAGCATCGCCTTGAAGAAGCGCTGCTGGTTGCGCACCCTGGTGAAGTCACCGTCGGCGAAGGCGTAACGTTCCCGCGCGTAGGCGAGCGCCTCGGCTCCGGTCACGACCTGCTTGCCGACGGTGAAGGTATGGCCCTTGATCTTCGAGGACGCAAACGCGACCGGGTTGTCGATTTCGACGCCGCCGACGGCATCCGTTATGGCCTGGAAGCCCTCGAAGTCGACCACGGCGACATGGTCGATGCGTGTCTTGATCAGGCTTTCCACGGTTTGGACGGCAAGCGGCACCCCACCCCAGGACAGTGCGGCGTTGATCTTGGCCTGGCCGTGGCCGGGAATTTCCAGCCAGCTGTCGCGCAGGATCGACATGACCCAGACGCCCTCGCGATTTGCCGGAATGTGCACGACCATGATCACGTCGGAGCGCTGGCCGGTGAGGTTTACGATCGACTCGTTGTGCGCGCCGCGACTATCGGAGCCGAGCACGAGGATATTCTGGGCCGCTGCCGCCACGCCCACGCTCGGGGCAGGGCGAAGGTTCGCGGGCGGGAAGACCGTGCTGATCGTCGCGACCTGGTCGTCGAAGGCTCGGCTGAGTTTGTAGGCGCCGACGCCGCCGACTCCGGCGCCGAGCAGCAGGAGCGAGAGCATGCTGCCGAGTGCGATGTGCCAGACCCTTTTGCGACGCCGGTGTCGGAGTGCGTACGGCACGATGCTGCCTCCTGCTACCGCCTTCGGGAGCGGTGTGCATACCGTAGGCCAGACTCCCATCCAGCGGAATGGGGTAGCCCCCGGTCAGCCCCGGACTGGGGGTAAAAGCACTACTCGGTCACGCGTCAGACGGTGACGTAGCGGGGAATCAGGTCTTCGAGCAGGGCTGCGGTGTCTGGCCAGCCTTCGACGGCACGGCACTCGACACCGAGCACCTTGACCGGGTAGTCGTTGCCGTTCTCGTCGAGGCGATCGCCGACGAAGAGCATGTCGTCGAGATCGACGCCGGTCAGCTCAGCCAGACGCTTCATGCCGTAGGCCTTGTCGATGCCCCGCCGGGTGATATCAACGGATGTCGACCCGCCGGACCGCACTTCGAGATCGGGCAGCAGGGCCTGCACGGCCTCCCGCAGGGTGTTCTTCTTCTCGCCGCTCGGATCCCAGGCGATTTTGGCGACGACCGGCGCCGCCTGGCCGAGGGCGGAGAAGGTGATCTGCGAGCCGCGGTCTTCGAGGATCGGACCCCAGGTGTCGCTCTCCCAATACCCGAGGCTGCGCGCGCTCTGCTCGACGGCGTCAAGGGCCCGAGCCTTCTGGTCTTCGCTGAGGTTCTCGGCGTAGACCTGGGTCCAGCCCTGGGCGTCGGCGCGGTAGTACTGGGTGCCGCAGGTGGGCATGAGGTGCAGACGGGCGAGGGTCTCCCCACTGACCTCCGGCAGGTTGTCGATGATCTGAGCCTGGAATTGGCCGAATTGGCCGCCGGAGATGACACAGACCTCGGTCACGCCGAGCAGCTTCACGAGCAGGTCGATCATGGTCGGGTCGAGCGCGGACTTGGACGGCGCGAGCGTATCGTCGAGGTCGAAGGCCACCAGGCGGGGAAGAGTAGGCATCAGGCCACTCTATCGGCGCTGCTGACTTGTTAGCCTGAGCGGGTGCGTACTGACTTTGACCCCCGAGACCTGCCCCGCCGCGATTTCTACCGCCTGCTGAATTCGCTCGTGGTGCCGCGGCCGATCGCGTGGGTGTCGAGCCGGTCGGCGGAGGGTGTCGACAACCTGGCGCCGCATTCGTTCTTCACCGTGGCATCCGTTTCGCCGGCCATCGTGCAGTTCACCTCGGTCGGCGTCAAGGACACCGTGCGCAATATCCTCGCGACCGGGGATTTCGTGGTGAACTTCACGCCGGAATCGCTTTTTGCCGAGGTCAACGCGACCGGTACCGACTTCGCAGCCGACGAGAGCGAGTTCGACCGCGCCGGGCTCACCCGGGAGCCGAGCCTGACCGTGGCATCGATGCGGGTCGCCGAGTCCCCCGCTGCGATCGAATGCCGCCTGCACTCGACCCTGTCGATGGGCGACTGCACGCTTGTCTTCGGCGAGGTGACGCACGTGGCGGTGTCGTCTGCGGTGCTGGACGGGGCGCATCCGCTTATTGGCAAGCTGCGCCCGCTGTCACGACTGGGCCTGGACGAGTGGGGAACCATCGGCGAGGTCAAGGAAATCCAGCGCATTCGGGCGAGCGACTGGCCGCGAGACTTTCGGCCGCGCGAGCACTGACTTTCGGGCCGCCCACCCGGGCCAGGACGAAAAAGTGGATGCCGCCAGCCGAGCCGGCTACTCGGCCGGCGGGAACAGGGCCTCGGCGAGCAGCGGGCCGAGCTGGGTGCTCGCCTCGCGCACGAAGTGCTGGCCGTCGAAGAACACCGGGGTGTTGTCGATGACGGCCGGGCAACTGTTGTCGACGCAGAGCCACGGCACGACGTTCACGTATTGGGCGAAGTCGCCGGCCGAAGTGACCGCGGCCCGCTCCGCCGCGACGACCTTTTGGTAGAGGCTCGACGGTCTGTAGGTGCAGTCCGCCGGGCCGCTCGTGAGGGTCTTGCACTCCGCGAACGGCGTGCTGGCCGGCGGCGGTGAGAGGACCGCGACGTGGTCGGTCGAGCCCTTCAGCGCGGTGATCGTGTCGGTGGTCGCGGTCTGCCACTCGGTCAGGGCGGCGGCTCCCTCGTTGCCGCTCGCGAGGCGCACGATGGATCCGGCCAGGCTCGACATGATCACGAGGTCCGGCGAGATCCGGGCGACCTCGGCGTAAACCCAGGCGTGGTGGTCGTCGCAGGTGGCTGCCGACGCATCGGAGGCGTTCTTCGGCGCGACCGAGATGTTGACGGCCGGGCAGGAGAACATGGTGAGCGACTGCACGTTGTAGCCGAGCGGTTCGAGGGCCGCGCGAATGGCGGGCATGTAGCTGATCGCCATGGAATCGCCGAGCAGCACCGCGGTTTTCGCCGCCGTGGGGTCGCCGTAGCGGCAGCCGGCGGCGTTCTTCGCGCTGACCGAGAGACAGTTGTCGTCGACCCATTCCGGGGCGCCGGAGTTGTCGCCGAGCGCGTCGAAGGTCGGGGTGGTCTCCGGCCAGGCCGTCGACGCCAGGGCCGCGGTGATGGCGGCCTGCCGGGTGGCCAGCAGGGTGGCGGGTTCGGCGGGCGTCTGCACGCCGAGATCGGCGCCTGCGCCTAGAGGGGCCAGTCCGAGCGGGGCCGGGTCGACGGCGGCCGCCGACGGGCCGGATGACGTGCCGCCCTTCAGCGCCACGAAGGAGATCGACACGATGACGAGGGTGACGACGACGAGGGCGCCGATCCAGGCCTGGGCCGCGGTGAGGCCGGAGCGATGCTGGGTGGCGGGGCGGCGCATCCGTTCTCGCTGGCGGGTCTGGGAATTTTCAAGCCAGAGGGAGCGACGAATGGGGTCCTCGACGAAGTGGAAGGAGAACACCGAGAGGGCGAGCATGAGCACGATAGCGAGCGGTAGGTAGAGCGGCGAGTCGGTGGCGAAGACGGTGGCGAGCAGAATGACGACCGGAAAGTGCCAGAGATAGAGAGAGTAGGAGATCTTGCCGATGTACCGGCTGACCGGATTCGTCAGCGGAAACAGCAGCCGCTGCTCGGGCTGGCCGATGCCGGCGGCGATGACGAGGGCGCTTCCAGCGACGGGCAGCAGGCCCCAGGGGGCGGGGAATGGCGAGTCGCGGCTGATCAGCACGAGGCTCATAGCGATGAGTGCGAGACCGAGCCAGGCGAGCACGGGGCGAAAGGCGGCCGAAAGCTTGGCGATGCCGGGTGCTGCGGCGGCGAGGAGGGCGCCGATGCCGAGTTCCCAGGCGCGGGCGCCCGTGGAGAAGTAGGCGATGGCCGGGCTCGTCGAGGTCAGGGCGAAGCTCCAGGCCAGGAACGCGAGGGTGATGACGCCGGTGGTGACGGCGACCGATGTGATCAGGGCGCGGGCGCTGAGCGTGCGACGACCGGCGAGGGCGAAGATCACGATCAGCACAAACGGCCAAACAAAGTAGAACTGCTCTTCCACCGCGAGCGACCAGTAGTGCTGCAGCGGGGAGACGGCGTTGGTGGCCTGCAGGTAGTCGGTTCCGACGAAAGCGAAGTGCCAGTTGGCCACGAACAGTGCCGAATAGACGCCGTCCCACAGGGTGCTGAGGGCGCGGACACCAGGCAACAGCAGGTAGCCGATAGCCACGGTGACGACGAGCACGAGCAGCGACACCGGCAGGATGCGGCGGATGCGCCGCCGGTAGAAGTCGACGAGGGAGATGCGGCCGGTGCGGGCGTGCTCCTTGAGCAGCAGGCTCGTGATCAGAAAACCGGAGATGACGAAGAAGATGTCGACGCCGATGAATCCGCCCGACGGCCAGCCGAGCAGGTGGTCGAGAATGACGACGATCACGGCGACCGCGCGCAGGCCCTCGATGTCACCGCGAAAGGTGCGGGTGGCGGACTTGCCCCCGGTGGGGCCAACGTGGTCGGGGGCGCGCTCGTGGCGTTCCCGGACGGACTGAACGGACATGTATAGCCTCCGACTCGGGTTTCGGAACTGGTACCTGTTCGGCCCGACGTTCGGGCACGTCCTGCGATTATGACGTAATCTCAGCTACCGAGGCAAACTCGGCCCGATTGTTTACCTCAGCGTCACAACCTCGCCGGTGCGGGCCGATACGGGTGGCTAAATCAGGAAATCCGGCGGGGCGTGCGCCGTACTGTCCCGAAAACTGCCGACTCCAAACGTGTATTTCCTGAATTGGCCACGGAGGGCGGGGTCAGGACAGCTGCACGGCACCGAAGGCAAGAGCGGCGATCAGCGCCCAGGACAACAGGCCGACGGCGAGAGCCCGGCCGCCGGTGCGCAGCAGGGTTACGAGGTCGACAGCCGCGCCGAGAGCGAAGAGGGCCATGGCCAGAAGGGCGGTTTGCACCAGGTCGGCACCCACGAGCACCTGTTCGGGCAGCGGAACCACGGTGCGCACGAGCATGGCCGCGATGAAACCGGCCACGAACAGCGGGATGATCGGCGGCCGGCTCGACCGGCCTCGGCGGACCGGCCGGCCGCGCACGTCGGTGGCGGGGGTGACGGCATCCGCTTTATCGAGGCCGGCGAGTCGGTGTCGCTCCACCATTGACGCGGCGGCGACGATCGGGGCGAGCATGAGCACCCGGGTGAGTTTGACGACGAGGGCCACGGCGAGCGCGGCAGACCCGGCGATCTGCGCGGTCGCGACGACCTGGCCAACGTCGTGCACGCCGGCACCCACCCAGTGGCCGAATTGCAGGGCGTTCAGGCCGAGCGGATGCCACAGCAGCGGCAGCACGGCGATCGCGAGGGTTCCGCACAGGGTCACCAGGGCGATCGGGGTGGCGGTTTCCTCGTCCCTGGCCCGAACGACGCCGCTCATGGCACCGATCGCCGAGGCGCCGCAGATGCTGAATCCGGTCGCGATGAGCAGGGGCTGATGCCCGGGGAGGCCGAACCAGCGACCGAGGCCGAGGGTGCCGACGAAGGTGAGCAGCACGATCGCGACGGTGGTCGCGATGGTCACCCAGCCGAGTGCGGCAATGTCGACGAGGCTGAGTTTGAGGCCGAGCAGCACGATTCCGAGCTGCATGAACGGTTTGGCGGCGACGGACAGGCCGGGCGCGAGGGATCCGGCGAGCAACGGGCGGGCGGCCGGGATCTGGCCGACGACGATTCCGAGCACGACGGCCATCGTAAGGAGGGGGATGCCCGGTGTAGCGAGGTGCACGCCCCAGGCCGCGGTGGCGGCAAAGGCCGCGACGAGCACTCCCCGAAGCCACATTGGTACGAGTCTAGGCGGGACGGGCCCGGGCCCCGTCCAAGTTCCCAGTTAACGAACTGGGCCCGCGTTCCTAAGGTGGTCCCGGTTTCGGGGCCTGGGCCCGAAACGCGCGTCAGGCTCCCGATGATCTCCGGGCCCATGCTCCGCAACCGGGCCCATGATCAATCGTGGGCCCGGTTGCATAAGGTGGGCCCGCGTTCCAGGCTCAGTTCCATAAGGTGGGCCCGCTTTCCGGGCCCGGGCCCGGAAAGCACAGCGCAGGAAGAAACGGCCGCAGGCTAGGGGCGGCCCAGGCCGTAGTAGGTCCAGCCGGCGGCACGCCAGACGGCGGGATCGAGGGCGTTGCGGCCGTCGACCACGGTCTTGGTTTTCACGAGCGAGCCCGCCCAGACCGGGTCGAGGTGTCGAAACTCGGGCCACTCGGTGACGAGCACGACGGCATCCGCTCCCCGCAAGGTGTCCTCGAGCGACGAAGAATACTGCAGCTGCGGATGCCGCGCCCGCGAGTTCTCAATGGCCTGCGGGTCGGTCGCCACCACTTCGGCCCCGAGACCGCGCAACTGCACGGCCACATCAAGCGCTGGTGAATCGCGCACGTCGTCGGAGTGCGGCTTGAAGCTCAAACCGAGCACCGCAACCTTGGCGTTGTAGACGGTGGCGCCGAGCGCCCCCACCGTGAGGTCGACCACGCGCTGACGACGGCGCAGGTTGATCTTGTCGATCTCCTTGAGGAAGGCCACGGACTCGCCGCGTCCCAACTCTTCGGCTCGCGCGGTGAAGGCGCGAATGTCCTTCGGCAGGCATCCGCCCCCGAAACCGACGCCGGCCCCCAGGAAGCGGCGGCCGATGCGTCCGTCATAGCCGATGGCATCCGCCAGCTGGGTGACGTCGGCGCCGGTCACTTCGGCGATCTCGGCCATGGCGTTGATGAAGCTGATCTTGGTGGCGAGAAAAGCGTTCGCGGCGACCTTGACGAGCTCGGCGGTCGCGTAATCGGTGATGACCAGGGGGGTGTCGGCGGCGAGCGCCGTGGCGTAGATCTCGTTGAGCAGCGCGGTGGCGTGCTCGCCTTGAGGACCCGGGGCGACGCCGTAGACGAGGCGGTCGGGGCTGATGGTGTCCTGCACGGCGAATCCCTCGCGCAGGAATTCGGGGTTCCAGGCCAGCGAGGCCCCGCTGCCGGCCTCGATGAGGTCGGCGAGGCGGGCAGCGGTTCCCACCGGCACCGTGCTCTTGCCGACGACGAGGTCACCGTCGGCCAGATGCGGAATGAGCGATTCGATCGAGGCATCGACGTAACGCAGGTCGGCACTGTAGCTGCCGGGCTTCTGCGGCGTACCGACGGCGATGAAGTGCACCTGCGAGCCGGCGGCATCCGCTATGTCGGTGCTGAAACGTAGGCGACCACTGCTCATGGCCGAGGTGAGAACTTCGGGAAGTCCTGGTTCGAAGAAGGGTGGCTTGCCGATGGCAAGTTGGGCGATCTTGGCGGCGTCGACGTCGATTCCGACGACATCATGCCCCAGCTCGGCCATAGCCGACGCGTGTACGGCGCCCAGGTAGCCGCATCCAATGACAGAAATTCTCATTTATTCCTCTCGGTCATCCCAGAGCATACTGGGCGCGGAACGTCACCCCAATTCGAGCAGGTTAACGAGCGGATGCCGCGCCCACGTTCTCGCTGCCTCGCGGTTTCCGCGGCGGGTACCGGTTGGGTGCGTTCCGGGGCTGGGTGCGTGCTGGGTGCGTTCCGGGCCGGAACATGGGCCCAGGTTAGAAGCTCGGCCCGGGTTCGCAGAGTGGGCCCGGGCGCGGCATCCGCTCGGCTGCGCACGTAGTGCCGGTAGATTTTGCGACACGCCGAGCCAGGGACCTGAGGTGCCCGGCGTGTCGCAAATTTACCGGCGTAACGTACCGCGCGCGGGTGGCGCTGCGGCGCATCCGTCCTTAGGCGGCCACCACGCGGCGACGCGGCAGCACGGTCACCGCGAGGCCGGCCAGCAGCACCAGCAGGGCAGCGCCGAGCACGCCACCCAGGTCGACTCCGGTTTTCGCAAGGGTCGAAGCGGATGCCGCGGCGTCGACCACCCGCACGCCCAAATCGAGCACGCGAACCGAGCCGTTCGGGGCCAGTCCGACGACCTGCAGGGTGTGCAGGCCGGCCGCGATACTGGCGGGCACGGCAAAATTCTTGCTGAACGCTCCGGTCGAATTCACCGGCGCGGAACCGACCGCAGTCGCGGTGGAGAACAGGTAGACCTGCACGTCGGTGTTCGGCGCGAAGCCCTCCCCCGACACGGTGACCGAGCCGTCCCGCTCGAGTACGAGCACGGTGTTGGGATCTACGTTGGTGGCCGAACCGCCCCGGTGCAGGCCGTTGACGGTCAGCGTGTAGTCGGTACCCGTG
Source organism: Cryobacterium glaciale (assembly GCF_004402535.1). Classification (GTDB taxonomy): domain Bacteria; phylum Actinomycetota; class Actinomycetes; order Actinomycetales; family Microbacteriaceae; genus Cryobacterium; species Cryobacterium glaciale. The sequence continues at coordinate 202,821 of NZ_SOEY01000018.1, forward strand.
ACAGTGACGCCGGTACGGGCCGACGTGCGGGCGACGGTGACGGCATCCGCTTCGCCATCGACGGTGGCCACGGCCTGGCCGACGGCGGGAACGGTGACCGGGGTGACTGATTCGAGCGGGCCGCCGGTCTGGGGCAGGTCGGTGCCGGGGTCAACTGTCGCGGCGACGATGTCGACCGTGCTGACTCCCCAGGCGCCGTTCTCGGCGCCGACAACGACGAAGTACTTTCCCACGGCGAGATCGGCGGGAACCATGACGCCCGACTCCGAGGCGAGCACGGTCGCACAGGCCGGTTCGGCACCCCACGGCGACGCGGAGACGGCCGGCACGAGCAGCAGGGTGAGCGCCGAGTCGGTCGGGGCGCCCCGCAGCACGAGCGGCAAGGTTGATCCGGCTGCGACCGGATCAGGCGCCGTGTCCACCAGGAAGTTGGGCGCGGCGAGGTCGGCCTTCGGCAGGGCGGCAGCCATGGACGCGACCGTGTAGTCGAGCACGGTCGTGTCACTGCGGAATCCGTCAGTCACCGTGACGGTCACGCTGTTCTCCCCCGCAACACCGACCGGCACATAGGCCATCCCGGTCGCATTGGTTTCGACCAGACCGTTGCCGAAGTCGAAGGTATAGGCGGCAAACGGGCCCTCCACCTGCGATCCCACAGCCGAGATGACCGTCGGAGCGCCCGCGACGGCCAGAACGGATGCCGCGGCGTGCGCCACCGGAATACCCATCACGGCGGGCGCGGGATTCAACCGTGCGTCAGCAGCGAGCGCCTGAAACGCCTGGGTGGCCGGAACCAGGTCGGCCTCGGAGACGAAGTAGGCATGGTTCTCGTAGGCTTCGGTCGCGACCCGCCAGATGCTGCTCCAGCCGAATTCACAGACCGGATCGCCCGCGTGACAGAAGGCAGCCGTGGCGGTGTTCTGCGCGTAGAGGCCGTCGAACTTGTCGGCGAAATACGGGGCCAACCAGTGCAGCAGGCCGTCGCCAGCCACGCCGGCTCCGACATTGCCAACGGCGTTCGGCTTCTGTGCCGGGTCGCCGAGCGTGACGACCCCGATCACGTCGACCGGGTTCAGCTGAGCGAGCACGCGGGCGGCGAGGGCGCCCTGCGAGTAGCCAACAGCGATGAACCGTGGGGCGAAGTCGCAGGAGCCCATCGCCGCAACGGTTTTCGTCTGCTTGATCAGCAACTCGGCCGCGACTGCGCCGGCCTGGGCGGAGGCAGCCAGGGCCGCGAGGTCGGTAGGATCCACGGCGGCGGCGGGATACCCCGGCAGGTAAGGAGCGTCGGGCGCGCCGATCCCGATCACTGGAATAGCTGCGGCAACGGCGTCGGGCGCGAGCTGCCCGATCAGGCGCTGCAGCGTGGGTCCTTCCCAGCCGTTGGTGACGAGACCGCTGTCGCCGTAGACGTAGGCGGCTCCCGCGGTCGCGGTCACGGCCGGAGCGACATTGGTCTCGCCGCTGCCGCGGAACGCGAGCATTGTGACGGGCGCGCAGTTAGGATCCGTGACGGCGACAGCAGCCGTGGCCACGCCCGCGACCAGGGCGGAGGTGACGACCGCTCCGGCCAGAACCACCCCTAAGAAGCGTCGAACGGACATGTATTTCCCCCTGAGACTGACGCGCCGATGTGCCCGTCGACACTGATTCCTCGACGGTATCGGGCCGGCACAACCCGCACAATGCCCCCGAATGCGCGGGTGCGTGCGTTCAGGGCCCGGGCCGGGCTGGCCCAGCTGAGGAACTGGGCCCGCGTTCCTAGGGCGGGCCACGGCCGCACGCCGAGGCGGGGTACCCGCACGGGGCATCCGTTTGGGAAGGTAACGCCGGTAGATTTCGCGACACGCCGCGATCGAGGCATGTTTTGCCCGGCGTGTCGCACATGTGCCGGCACAACGTGCAAGCGGATGCCGGGGCCTGGCCTGATCGCGGGTCGTCGCGACGATTGCTGGCCACCGCAGTCCAACCGATTCATGCCACTATGTGCCCATGAATTGGACTCAGTGCTGACGGCCTATGTCGCTTCTGACTTCTGGGCGGCGTGGTTTCTATCTCCCGGATTTGGCGGTGCCGCCGCGGGACTCGGAGCACTCATCGCTCTCATCGGCGTGCTCATCTCCCTCCGAAACCAGCGCGCTGTCGCCCAGGCCGACCGGGATGCCCGTGATCAGATTGCCGCGGAGGACCGCAAGGCAGCCGTTCTCTCCGAGCAACGTGACGACTGGTGGAGTCGGGCCCAATGGGCGCTCAATCTCGTTCTCACGGGCGACGATGCGCAAGTGCAGGGTGGTTACGGATTTCTGCGGGTGCTGGCCGAGTCCGATCTCGCTGACGTGCACCAGGCCGCCCTCATCGCGTCGATCACCGACACCGATCTCGACAAGTACAACATCACGATGGAGAATGGTGCTGTCACCATCACCCACCAGAAACCAGGCACACCATGAGTCAGCAGGAACGTACTCTGGGCACGCTGGTCGCCGCCGCCCGAGCTCGACTCGCGGCGGACGCGAAAACCGGAGCGGTCACGCCCGAGAAGGTTCGGGTCCTGGCCCAGCTCACCGATTTCGAAGGCATCCCGCTGCCCCAGGCCGACTCACCGCAGGCATTGGTTTTTCGGATGCCCGAATCGCAACCCGCGCGGGCGTCCAAGACCGCCTAGGGTCCGCTCCTATGCCGTGCGCGCCAGCAGGTACGCGTTCAGGGCATCGGTCAGCGCCTGATCGGCCGCAAACGCCTCACCGTCGAGGGCGACCACGGAGACGGCCAGGCGCACGCTGGAGACGAGCCAGGCGGCATCCGCTTGGCGAAGCTCGTCGAGGGCGACATCGCGGTAGGTGACTGAAGCTCCCTGCGCGCGCAGGTAGTCGAACATGCTCTGCTGCGTGGTGCCGTGCAAAATGGCGCCGCTCGGCGCGGGCGTCACGTACTCCCCCGCGATGCGCAGCACGACGCTCGAGGTCGGGCCTTCCATGACATAACCGTCGGTCGTGAGAAAGATGGTGTCATCGGCTCCGCGGCGATGGGCCTCGCGAATCGCCGCCATGTTCACGGCATAGCTGAGCGTCTTCGCGCCCATCAGCAGCCAGGGCGCCCGTTCGGCGACGCCGCGCGGGTAGCCGCGGTCGAGGGTGATTACGCGCACGCCGTTCGCGCGCACCACGGAGAAGTCCGCCGCCGCGGCCGCGTGCAGCCAGGCGGTGGGCGCCGGGCCGTGCTCGACACCGCGGCTGAGTACGAATTTGAGGGCGATCTCGCCCCGCTGTGGAATGCGCGACACGGCGTAGGTGATCGCGGCACGCCACTGCTCGGGATTCGGCACCGGCAGTTCGCAGATCCGCGCGGAGTTGCGCAGCCGGCTGATGTGCGGCTCGACCTCCTGCGGGTGGCCATTGACGACGGCGAGAGTTTCAAAGATTCCGTCACCGCGCTGGGTGCTCAACTCGCCGACCCGCAGGGCGGGCGCCGATGAATCCATCTCGTGGAACGTGTCGGCGAAGTCGTGCTGCAGCGAGTCGGCGGGCACGGGGTCGATCAGCAGTGTGAAGGGCAGTCTCATGCCCTGAGCCTACTTCGCGCGCCCGCTGACTGCGCCGGGCGGATGCTGCCGCCCAGCCCGAATCCTCGCCCGACCGACCGCTAGCTCTGGAAGGCGACGATCGGGTTGGTCGTGGGCTGGTCGGATCCGCCGTTGGGTTCCACCGTGACGCCAACCTGGTCGCCGGCGTGCATCGTGCCGTCGAGCACGCGCCAGGCTGTGCCGTCGCCGCTCGAATCGAAGGTTCCGGCCGAGACCGCACCCTCGCCGTTGATGTACCAGGCCTGGTAGTCCTGGTCACCGCCCAGCACGGGCAGGTTGTCCACCAGCACCGCGGAGATTCCGAGCTTGTTGGACCAAACCAGGGTGGCTTCCTGACCGTCGGCGGTGGTCGTCGCGGCGCGCTGGGAGTCATCGGCCGCATTGATTTGCGCGAGCCCGGAAGCCTGCTGCGACGCGAACTGGTTGCTGTTGAGGACCTGGCCGAAGAAGGATCCGCCCACGAACAGCGCCACGGCAGCCGCCGCGGCCAGCATGAGCTGCGCCGGACGCTTGAACCAGCGCGCCTGGGCCCGCTCGGTCGCCGATGAACGCCCGGCGCCAGAAGACGCAACAGAGCGGATGCCCGCGACCGGTCGGGTCGCGTCGGTCGGCGCGCCGTCCCCGGGCGCGGTGTCGGCCGGGGCGGTGGTGGTCGGAGCGCCGTCCCCGTGCCTCGGCGAAGGCGCCGACAGCCCGGCGGGAGCGGTCGCGGCCGGGGAGACGGCCGGGGCCGCGTTGGGAGCGGAGGTGGGGGCATCCGTTGTGGCAGCGGCACGCGGCAGGGGTGGAAGCTGCGGGGTCGACGCGAGCAGTGACATGAGGTTGGCCTTGAGCGCGGCGGAAGGCTGCACGGGGGCCACGGCGAGGCCGAGGGCCACCGCGGTGTCGTTCAACTCGGCGGCTTCGATGCGTGCTCGCTCGGAGTCGGCGAGGTGCGATTCGAACGCGGCCGTGTCCTCGGCGTCGAGGGCGTGCAGGGCGTAGGCTCCGGCAAGGTCGGACGGGTGGGTTTCCTTGTGATCGGTCATGATGCCACGCCCAGTTCGTCGCGCAGGCGGATGAGGCCGTCGCGGAGCCGCGTTTTCACGGTGCCCAGAGGAATGTGGAGCATGTCGGCGACCTCGCTGTGACTGAACCCGCCGTAATACGCGAGGCTCACAGCCTGACGCTGCAGCTGAGTCAATCGAGTCATCGCCTTCTCCACCCTTTCATGTTCGATTCGTACTTCAACGCTTTCGGCCACATGGTCGTAGGCAACGGCCAGGTCACGGATTCCGATCTTGGTATCGCGGTCACGTCCCGCCTGCGACGACCGAATTCGGTCGACCGCTCGCCGGTGTGCCATGGTGAGGATCCAGGTACTCGCACCACCACGCGTTGGTTCGTAACGCGACGCCGACTGCCAGATCTCCAGAAAAATCTCCTGGGTCACTTCTTCCGACTGGGCGTGGTCGATGAGCAGACGCTTGACCAGACCCAGCACCCGCGGGGCAATCTGGTCGTACAGTTCTCCGAAGGCCGATTGGTCGCCGTGGGCTACTCGACCGAGCAGCTCCTCCTTAGTGGCAGGGGCTGCCGGCGAGAGCTCTCCGGCGGATTCAACAGTCATGAGATCTAGCATGTCAGGTCTCGTCCCGTTCCATGACTAGGGTTCGGTGCGAAGTCGGTAACGGATTGGTCGTTCTGCCAGATTTTCGCTCGAGTGGATGCCTGCGACCGGCTCTCGCCGCGCCCGCCTCTGGAATGCAGAAGGCCGGGCCGCAGAGCACCTCTCGGCGCGAGGCCGCTCGAAGCGGCGAATAATGGAACCCGGGATTACTGCGGCCCGACCAGACTCCAGTGTATTCGACACGGGCCGTCGGCGTCGAATGTTCGCCGTCGGCGCACGGGGGATTCCGGGGTTGTGCGCCCGGGCCCACCTTGCGAAAGCGGGCCCATGATCGATCATGGGCCCAGTTTCCGGGCCCGGGCCCGGAAAGATTAAGGGGGATCGCGGCGGGCTACTCCAGGGAGTCGCGCCGCCAGAGGCGTGCGCAGGCGGTGAACTCGGCGGCGGTCGTCGAGAACCGGAGCGCCCGGGTGGTCAACTCCGAGGAGCGGTGCGGCTCGGTCAGCTCGAGGTCGTCGGCGACGCTCGTCGCGCCTACCGCCGTCACTCGGCAGTAGGCCGCGCCGCGATCCAGCGCGACGGCGAAATCGCCCGTGAACAGGCCGCGCAGAATCTCATCGGCCAGGACCATGATTTCTGACGGCCCGGTGGGCACCGCGGCGCCCGCGACGAGCGGATCGATCGTGGCGGCAGCATCCGTTCCCCGTTGGTAGAGGTAGGCGCACCCCTCGGGATCCTGCCGGATCAGCATGCGAATCAAGTAGATGCGCCAGAGTGCGCCCGGCAGGCTGCGTGGCGCGGCCCGCGACCACAGCTCGGCGACCGCGTCGATACCGTTCTCGTCGGTGTAGGCGACCAGGCGTTCGACGGTCTCGGGATCGGGGTCGCTGCGCACCCGATTGAGCAGGGCCTGCGCGGTCTCGTGGGCGACGCGGCTGATGTAGGCCGGATCGTCGCCGCCCTGGAACGCCTCAAACTTGTTCGCGGAGAACAGGGTGGGCTTGTGGAAGTTCTCGGCCACGGCGGGTTCTCCTTCGGGTTCAGACAGCGGGTTTTTGCTGCCCTCCACGCTACCCAGAAAAGCCGAGCGCGAATCCACGGTAGATTAGAACTCACGGGCCTCTAGCTCAGTTGGTAGAGCAAAGGACTTTTAATCCTTGGGTCGTCGGTTCGAGCCCGACGGGGCCCACAATGATCGCGCACGTGGCGCGGCAGATGCGCACCGAATCCGCTGGATTCGGTGCGCATTTCTGTTTTCTCAGAGGGCGTAGCGGTGGCGGATGTGGTGGCGATCGGGGCTCGCCTGCCAGAATTCGACCTCGGTGGGGCGCAGCGTGTACAGCTGCCAGTCCGGGTTGGCCCGCCCGTCGGCCCCCGGGCGTTCCGCCCAGTCCAGGGCGGATGCCTCGGCCGACAGCAAAAAGACCTCACCAACCACGCGCACCTGCCTCCCGAGGGTCGCCCAATAGAAGTTCATGGCCGCGTGCGGGTTGGCGGCGAGTTCGCGCCCCTTGCGGGATCCGCGGGTGCTCGCGAACTGCCAGGATCCGAAGCTGCCGGCAAGCGCTGTCCCAGCCAAGGAATCAGCCGCAGGGTCGAGGTTTTTCAGAATGAGCATGCGCGACGACACCAGTCCGGTCTCGGTGCTCGTCGCGAGGCTGAAGGCGTGCGGCTGGGGCACGCCGGCGGCGAGGGCGTGGTCGAACCAGTCCAGAAAGAGTGCGACCGGATCGGCCGGAGCCGTGGCGGGATCGAACCGCGGCAGGTCGGCGGGAAAATCGGGCAGGGCCCGCAGGCGGCGACGCAGGGAATCAGTCACGCCGCGAGCCTACCCCCGGAGAGCGTCGACGCACGAGAACCACGAGGTTCTACCTCGCCCGCGGCGGCACCCGAAGCTCCCGCTGCACCAGCAGAGCGAGCTCCCGCAGGAGCACCTGGTCGACGTCGGCGACTAAACGGGGTTTCGGGTCGAACACGCACAGGGCACCGATGCGCTCCCCCGACGGGGACTCGATGGGAAAACCGGCGTAAAAGCGAATGAGCGGATCACCAAGCACGAGCGGATTGTGGCTGAACCGGGCATCGCTTCGGGCATCCTCGACGATGAGCGGGCCGTCGTCACCAATCGTGATCGCGCAGAAGGAGTCTGAGCGGGGCACTTCAGTGGACTCCAGCCCGACCCGGGCTTTGTGCCACTGGCGGTCACGATCGATGATGGTGATCAGCGCCGATTCGGTGGCGAACAGGCGCTGCGCGAGAAGGACCAGCCGATCGAACCGGGCCTCCGTCGGGGTGTCGACAATGGCGAGGCCGTCGACGGCCGCTTGCCGGGTGCGTTCCCGGCCGGCGACATCCGCTTGCACCGGCACGGTGCCGGTGATGCCGAGGCGCGCCGAGTCGAGGCTGTCGGACATGGCACTGGCTAGGAGCACGGCCCAGCCGCGATAGTCGGCGGCGGAGCGATGCCGGTCGATCTCGGTGGTCGCCGCCGGGGAGAACGGAACAAAAGTCGTGCGCGGTGCCTCCTCGACCAGTCGGGCGCTCACCGTGTTGAGGTCGGTGGCCGACCAGTCGGCGACGAACACCAGCGGGCGCCGGAAGATTTCGATGCTGCGAATGGGCGGAATGCCGAGCACGAAGATTTGGGTGCTGCGCGAGGTCTCGTGCTCCAGCACCGCGAGCAGGGCCGCCAGCCGGTCGTGCCATTCGCTAACGCTGGTCAGGTCAAGGGCTTCGTTCACGCCCAGAATGACCACGACGGCGTCAAAACGGCCGAGCCGGGTTCCGTTCAACGCCACGAGGGCATTCGCGGCGGTCATGGTGCTGCTCGCCACGAGGTCGATGTCGACGCCGCGACCGGTGCGCGCAGACAGTTCGCGGGCGAGCGAGCCGGGCAGGGCCAGCTGGTGGCTGAGGACGCCCCAGCCGACGGCGGGTCCGCAACCGAGGATGAGAACTCGATCGCTGTCGATTCCTGCGGCGTGGGCCTGCGGGGCGTCGCTCGGGCGGGGCAGGTGGCGGTCCTGGCGCTCGGCCGATGCCGTCCAGACGCGCATCAGCGGGCGGAGCGCCCACCGGGTCAGGTCGTGCATATTAGCCTTTCGGGTACGGCAGAAAAACTCATTCTGCCCCGAATGGGGCAAGCCCCTTTACCCCGCCCATGATTCTCAGCAAACTTACAGTTCACACGATCGCGGCCACCGCGTGGGCGAGGGTGAAAATGGCCAGGCCGGCGAGTGCGCCGACCACCGTTCCGTTGATGCGGATGAACTGCAGGTCGCGGCCCACCTGCAGCTCGATCTTCGCGGCGGTCTCCGCCGCTGGCCAGCGCTCGACCGTCTCGGTGATGACCCCGGCGATCTCGTGGCGATAGTTGGCGACGATGTAGCTGGCCGTGTCGGCGAGCCAGCGGTCGATGCGGGAGCCCAGCGCGGCATCCGTTGTGAGGCGGTTGCCCACATCATGCAGAGTCGAACGGATGCCGACCCGCAGCGCGCTCGTCGGCTCACCGAGGGCCAGCGCGAGGGACGCCTTAATGGCCTCCCAGGTGTCACCGGCGAACTCGCGCAGTTTGGCGTTGTCGAGCACCTCAGCCTTGAGGGTCTCGACCCTGTCGATCACGGCCGGCTCGTATTGCAGGTCGTGCATGACCTCGCTGAGGTAGTCGTCGAGGGCTTTTCGCACCGGATGCTGCCGGTCACCACGCGCGGACGCCACGAAGGCGAGAACCTCGCGGTAGGCCTTGTCGTCGACGAGTTTGTCGACGAATCCGGGCAGCCAGGTGGGCAGCCGCTGGGACACCACGCGGCCGAACGCCTCGGGGTGGGCGCGCAGCCACCCGTCGGCGCGGTCGAGCAGCAGGTCGACGGCCGCGTGCTGCTGCCCGCTCGTGACGAGCCGCTCCCCCACCCGACCGAGGCTCGGGCCCCACTCGGGCTTGACCAGGTGTTCGCGGGCGACGGATTCGATGAGGTTCTTGATGGCGTCGTCCCCGAGCAGGTTGAGCAGGCCCCTGCCGGCGACGGCGAGTTCGTCGGTGAGTCTCTCGGCGTTCCTGTCGTCGCTGAGCCAGGCCCCGAGGCGGCGGGCCGGTTGCACCGATTCGAGCTTGCCGCGAATGACCGCCTCGGAGAGAAAGTTGGTCTCGACGAATTCGCCGAGGCTCGCGCCGATCTCGTCCTTACGGTTGGCGATGATATTGGTGTGCGGGATACGGAGGCCCAGCGGGTAGCGAAACAGGGCGGTCACGGCGAACCAGTCGGCGATCGCGCCGACCATGCCGCCCTCGGCCGCGGCGCGCACGTATTCGAGCCAGGGATAGCGGTCTTGCAGGGCGAACGACACGGTGAAGATGACGGCCATGAGGGCGAGCAGGCCGGCCGCGAGCCGCTTCATGCGTTTCAGGGCGGTGCGGCGGGCCGCGTCAGTGGGTGATTCGACGGGGGCGGCCGCGTCAGTCGTCTGTTCGGGTGCCGTGGAGGTGGTCTGCGCCATGGTTACAGCCTGCCCGATTGCGGTGCTGCGCGCTGCTCATTTGTTCGTCTTTAGCGGGAGCCGATGACTTTCCGATACTCTATGGGGGTATGCAATTCGTTCGGACCGCGCTAGGCGACGAAGGTGACATGAGCCCGACATCGGTCATGGCCGCATCCGCTTCGAAGGATGCACGGTTCAACGTGCGCACCTCGTTGCTCGCGCCTCACCGTTCTCTGCATCAGCCGCGTCTAGAACCACGTACTCTCGGGCGCAGCGCGACTGGGATGCCACCGAGAACGGGATGGCTGACATGGACCACGGCATGGGCGGCATGATGGCGCTGCAGGACGCGTTGGGAGCGGATGCCGGCGCCCTCTACCTGACCCAGATGATCATGCACCACGAGGGCGCGATCGTGAGTTCACAGACCGCCGAGATCGCAGTGATGAACGACCTTCTCGCCACGGAATAACGCTTGGCTCGCGAAATGCGCGAACTCCCCAGCCTGAATACTCTTGGGGGTATAAGAAACCTATATACGAGGAAAACATGACACAGCCTGACCATCACGGCACGATGAACCACGCTTCTGCGCAGCCGGGCACTATGGACCACGCTATGAACCACGGGGCCATGAACCACGGCGGCCACGGCGATCACGTCGGGCAGTTTCGGCGCCTGTTCTGGACCATGCTCGTCATCGCGGTGCCGGTGGCTGGGTTCAGCCACATGTTCTCGATGCTCGTCGGTTATGCCCTGCCCGACATCGTGGGCGTGACGTGGGTCTCCCCCGTACTCGGCACCGTTATGTACGTCTGGGGCGGGCGGCCGTTTCTGACCGGGGCTGTATCCGAGCTGAAGACTCACAAGCCCGGCATGATGCTGCTGATCGCCCTCGCGATCACGGTCGCGTTCCTCGCATCCTGGGGCGCGAGCCTCGGCCTCATCGATGCCGAGCTCGACTTCTGGTGGGAACTGGCCCTGCTGATCGTGATCATGCTGCTCGGCCACTGGATCGAAATGCGGTCGCTGGCGCAGACATCCACTGCCCTGGAATCGCTCGCCGCGCTGCTGCCGGATGAGGCCGAACGGGTCGAGGGCGATGACCTCGTTGGCGAGCACAGCGTCGTCGTCTCGCCGAGCGAGCTGGTGCTCGGCGACCTCGTCGTGGTGCGGCCCGGCGGGCGCGTGCCGGTCGACGGGCAGGTCACCGAGGGCACGGCCGACGTCGACGAGTCGATGATCACCGGCGAATCACGCCCGGTGCAGCGCACCGTCGGCGATCAGGTCGTGGCGGGCACCGTCGCGACCGACTCCGCCCTGCGGGTGCGGGTCACGGCGGTCGGCGAGGACACCGCACTGGCCGGAATCCAGCGACTCGTCAGCGAGGCGCAGAGTTCGTCGTCGCGGGCGCAGCGCATCGCCGACCGGGCGGCCGGCTGGCTGTTCTGGTTCGCGCTCGGTGCCGGGGTCGTGACCGCCATCGTCTGGACCCTGCTCGGTCAGCCGCAGGATGCCGTGGTGCGCACTATCACCGTGCTCGTCATCGCCTGCCCGCACGCCCTCGGGCTCGCGATTCCGCTCGTCGTGTCGATCGCTACCGAACGCGCGGCGAAGGGTGGCGTTCTGATCAAGGATCGGCTCGCCCTCGAGAGCATGCGGCAGGTCACCTCGGTGCTGTTCGATAAGACGGGCACGCTCACGAAGGGCGAGCCGACCGTGAGTCACGTTGCTGTTTCTGTTCCTGGCAGCGAAGCGGATGCTGCGGCTCGCGTCGGCGCGGCTGCGTCGATCACCGCAGATGCGGTGCTCGCGTGGGCTGCCGCGGTGGAAGGTGACAGCGAGCATCCGCTGGCCCGCGCCATCGTGACGGCGGCGCGCCACCGTGGGCTCACCGTTCCGCGGGCGAGCGAGTTTCAGACTGCCGCGGCGGTAGGCGTCACCGGCCTCGTCGACGGGCGGCGAATCGGTGTCGGCGGGCCGAGCATGCTCAACGAACACGGCGCGCAGCCGCTGGCCGAGACCGTACCGTGGCAGAGTCAGGGCGCGATCATTCTGCACGTGCTGCGCGATGGCGTGGTCATCGGCGCGATCGGCCTTGCCGATGAGATTCGCGAGGAATCAGTGCAGGCCGTTGACGCCCTGCACCGGCAGGGCATCGAGGTGGTCATGATCACCGGCGACGCCGAAGCGGTGGCCCGATCGGTGGCCGGCGAACTCGGCATCGACCGGGTATTCGCGGGCGTGCACCCGGAGGACAAGGCCCGCAAGGTTGCCGAACTGCAGCAGGAGGGCCGCCGCGTGGCGATGGTCGGCGACGGGGTCAACGACGCGCCGGCGCTGGCCCAGGCCGATGTCGGCATCGCGATCGGCGCTGGAACCGACGTGGCGATCGCCTCGGCGGGCGTCATTCTCGCCAGCGACGACCCGCGTTCGGTGCTCTCGGTGATCGAGTTGTCACGGGCAAGCTACCGCAAGATGAAGCAGAACCTGTGGTGGGCGGCGGGCTACAACCTTCTGTCGGTTCCGCTCGCCGCCGGGGTGCTCGCGCCGATCGGGTTCGTGCTGCCCATGGAGATCGGGGCGCTGCTCATGTCGGTGTCGACAGTGGTCGTGGCGCTGAATGCGCAGCTCTTGCGGCGTCTCGACCTGCGCCCGGAGGCGAGCGTGCGCGAGCGGTAGCCGAGCCGCGGCATCCGCTCGCCGGGCCCACCTTCTGAAAGTGGGCCCATGATCAATCGTGGGCCCACTTTCCGGGCCCGGGCCCGGAAAGCAAGCGCACACTCGCCTGCCGGGTCAGTGGCAGTGACCACCGGATGCCGGCGGCGCGGTGGACAGCACAGCCGCCGGCACGTCGAGCACCGGGCTGCGGTCGAAGAAGCCGTCGGGACGCAGCTTGAAGCCCACGGTGTCGACCGGCATGATCGGCCAGTCCTCGACCCGGGGAAAGTGGGTCAGGCCGAAGGTGTGCCAGAGCACGATGTCTTCGCCGTCGATGTCGCGATTGGCAGCGATGAAGGCGGGAAGTCCGGCTCCGCCGGAGTGCTGGTTAACGAAGTCGCCGGTGGGATAGCGCTCGTCCTCGGCGAAGCGGGTGACCCAGAGCCCCTTGGTGGCGAACGCCGCGCGCTGGGCGACCGACGACAACGGGTCAGCGAGCAGCATGGGCAGCCCCTGCGGGTGCAGCTTGTAGGCCACGGGTTCGCCGAGCCGATTGAGGGAATTGGGGTTGGAGACGTGCCAGGTGCGGCCGATGGAGGCATCCGCTTGTCGGACGCCCTCGGATTCGGTCGCGAGCACGGTGCGCTGGCGGGTGAAGGCGTTGCCGCGTTCGTTGCCTGGACCCATCGGCACGCGCACGACGTCTTCCTCCTCAACGCGGTTGGTGTCACCGTCGAGCGCCATGTCGAGGCGGGCGCTGAACAGGTGCTGGTGAAAGGGAGCACCGAGTCCGGGGGCGATTTCGGAGGCGTAGGGGTAGCCCTTGCCGGCGTAGGCGCTCGTGAAGACGACGCCGGTGGCCTTGGCCTCGAATTCGATGGTGCCGTCGAGATAGAGGTACCAATAGAAGCCGTAGTCGTAGTTGCCGACCGTGGTGAAGAAGGAGATCACGAAGCGGCGGTTGCGGCGGGTGTATTCGATGCCGCTCCAGAGGTCGCTGTGCTTGGCGAGGATGCTCCAGTCCTCTTCGTGCATGCAGATGCCGTTGCGAATCTCGCGCGGGTTGCCGAAGCCGTCGGTGATGACCGGGCTCAGGTAGGTAATCTCGCCGAGGCAGTCGCAGCCGAGTTCAAGGGAGTTGGCGTACTGGCCGACCAGGTATTCGCCGGTGTCGAAATAGTTCTGCCAGGACCGCACCGGTGCGGGATCGCCGTAGGGCACGACCATCTCGGCGATCGACGCCCGACGGATGATCGACCGCGTCGTGGAACCGTCGCGAAAGCCGATGTTGTGCAGCACGACGCCCTCGCGCACGTCGAAGCCCACATCGAGGCTCCACTTCTCCCACTCCACGTGGTTGCCGCCGGTGACAGTGAAGCTCACGCCCTCTGGCTGGGTGATACTGATCGGTTTGAGCGTCTCGCGCAGCGGCCCGGTGAGGGTGGGATCGGTGTAGTTGCCGTGTTCGGCGGGAATGGGCACGACGCCGAAGTCGAGCACCTGGTCGACGGTCTTCGCTACGATGTCAACGTAGGCGACGAGGCCGTCGATCGGGTGCGCCCAGGCGCTGTCTTCCGGAAAGTTCTGCACGAAGGCGAGCCCGCGCAGAATACGGTGACCCTTCTCGTTCGGGTACTCGAAGACGCCGGCCGAGAGGGGCGCGACGCGCACGGTGGCCACGTCGATTCCGCGGGCTGCGAGCGCGGCGAGCCAGCGGGCATCCGTGGTGAGCAGCTCTTCGACGGCGCCAAATTCTTCTTCGAGCACGGGCAGCTCGCCGGTGAGCGCGGTGTCGAGGGTCACGCTCGATTCGATGGTGTTGTGGGTGGCCGAGACGATCACGTCGGTGGGGGCGGCGCCGGACACATCGTGCAGGAAGACGCGAAAGCGCCGGTCGAGGTCTGTGGCGTGTCTCGGCGGGTCGAGCAGGCCGAGGTAGGCGACGCGGATGCTGTCGCCGAACAAACCGGCATCGGCCAGAATCGTGCGGACTCTCTGTAGTTCGTCTGCGGTGGGCAGCGCGAAGGCGGTCACGGTGTTAGTAGGCACAGTGTCAGCGGTCTCGGCGGTGAGCATTGCTTCTCTTTTCCTGAATCGGCCGGGATGCGTCAGTGTGACCCCGGGAGTTTTTTCCTATGGTTGTAGAATATAAAGCCATCAAGCCGGTGCTGGCAAGCGTTTCGAGAATCTTTCTGGCAAGCTGATGATTCGCCATCAGGAGGGCCCATGCCGAAAGTCGTCGATCACGACCAGCGTCGCGTCGAGCTGGTCAACGCCACCTGGCGCATCATCGCCCGGCACGGCATCGAGGGCGCGACCCTGCGCGAGATCGCCACCGAGGCCGGATTCGCCAACGGCGCCCTCAAGCCCTACTTCGGCACGAAGGACGACCTGCTGACGTTCGCCTTCGGGCACGTGTTCAGTCAGACCAATCGACGCATCGAGCGCTCGACCGCCGACCTGGCCGGGCTCGCCGCCGTGCGCGCGTACTGCCACGAGATTCTGCCGCTCGACGAGACGCGGGTGAGCGAGGCCCGCATCGTGATTCCGTTCTGGCAGAAGGCGCTCAGCAACGCCGCGAAAGCGCACCTGCACGACGAATCCATGCAACAGTGGCGGCGCGCCCTGCTCGGGCACCTGACCGAGGCGCGAGCCGCCGGCGAGGTGCACACCACCATTACCGACACGGATGTCGTGGGTCACCTCATGAATGTTATGCTCGGCGCGCAGATCACCGCGGCGCTCTCCCCCGACGAGCACGCGCCGGAGCAACTCGTGGCGCAGCTCGACGGTTATCTGCAGCTCCTGTCGACCGGAGAATAGCGGGTCGCTGGGCACCCGCGCCCCGGGGAAAGCCGCACGGGCGGGCGGATGCTGCACCCGCGCCCGGCAGGCCAGCCGCGCGGGCATTCTCTGGCAGCGTCAGCAGCAAATGACCGCGCGAACGCCCGCCATTTCGCACAGCGCGTGCAGAAGATGGCCGCGCGAGCACGCCATATTGGAGATTGACCGCGCTCTCGTCGGTCTATTTTCGCCGAGTGTCGAAAAAAGAATGACAACGGCGCCGCACTGGACTACATTGACTGCAGACGATCATTGATCGACCCCTGGGGTCAGATCTGGTCGGCGTCCTGGACCCAGCGAAGGAGCTGCTCGTGACGATGGCCGTTGTGAACTCGGTGACGGAAGCCGCGCCCGTGTCGGTCGACAGCATCTCCTGCGCGGTCGCCGACTCATTCGCCCACTGGCGCACGCTCGTTTCGCAATCGTTCGTTCCGCTCGAGGTGCGCCGGCAATCCCGTACCTTCCACGGCACCCTGCGCTCGCGCGTGCTGGACGAGCTCTCGATCGTCGAGGTCACCGCCAACGGACACCAGGTCGTGCGTACACCCTCACTGATCGCGGCATCCACTCGGCAGTATTTCAAGCTGAACCTGCAACTGACCGGCACCGGCCTGCTCGTGCAGGACAACCGCGAGGCCACCCTGCGCCCCGGCGACCTGGCCGTCTACGACACCAACCGGCCGTATACGCTCGAGTTTGAGGAGGACTTTCGCACCCTCGTACTCATGTTTCCGCACGATGTGCTCGACCTGCCGGCCGATTCGGTCGGCCAGCTCACTGCTGTGCGGCTGCCAGGCGACGCCGGGCTCGGCCGTCTGATCAGCCCGTTCATGGTGCAGCTCGCCGAGAACCTCGACGTGCTCTCCGGTGCGAGCGGACACCGCCTCGCCTACAACGCCGTAGATCTGATCGCGACCATGTTCGAGAGTGAACTGAACCTGCGCCGCGACCCGGTGGCGGGGGCGCACGGCGACCTGCTCGGTCGCATCCGCTCGTACGTGGATGGGCATCTCGGTGACCCCGAACTCTGCCCGGCGAGCATCGCGGCAGCCCACTTCATCTCGACCCGGCATCTGCACAACGTGTTCCACGAGGCCGACAGCACCGTGGCAAGCTGGATCCGCAGCCGCCGGCTCGAGCACTGCCGGCGCGACCTGCGGGACCCCATTCTCAGTGATCGCTCGGTCGGCACGATCGCCGCCCGCTGGGGCTTCGTCGACGCCGCCCACTTCAGCCGCATTTTTCGCACGGCCTTCGGCGAAACGCCGAGCACCTACCGCCGCGCCTGAACCGGTTCGTCAGCGCAGACCTGCGCCATTCGACACTGCGCCATTCGACAACTCCGGTGCCGCAAATGGCAACCCGTTCGGCTCAGAGATTGCCACGCTGTGAGGTACACGCAGCAGACACGGATGCCGCGGCATCCGCTCACCGACAGCACACCTGCACCTGACCTCTTACTCAACGAGGAGTAGCCATGACTCAAACCAAACCCGCATCGACGACAGCACCGGAGACTGCCCTGCATAAGGGCCGGCTCGGAGTGCTGGGGATCGTCTTCTTCGTCGTCGCGGCTGCGGCCCCCCTCGTCGGCATGACCGGCGCGGTGCCGGTGGCGATCGTGCTTGGCAATGGAGCAGCGGCCCCCGGCGCCTATGTGGTCGTCGGACTCACCCTGCTCGTCTTCAGCGTCGGCTACGCGGCGATGAGCCAGCGCGTCACCAACGCGGGCGCCTTCTTTGCCTACATCGGCCGCGGCCTCGGCCGCCACCTCGGGACCGCATCGGCGTTCGTGTCGATCCTTGCCTACCTGGCCATTCAGCTGGCGATCTACGGATTCTTCGGCGCGCTCATGGCCGGGCAGGTTGGCGTGCTCCCGTGGTGGGCCTGGTCGCTCCTCTCCTGGGGCGTCGTGACCCTGCTCTCCCTGCTCAGCGTCGATGTCGGGGCCAAGGTGCTCGGCGTGCTCATGCTGCTCGAACTGATCGCGCTCGTGGTCACCGCGGTCGCCATTTTGATCGACGGCGGTCCGGAAGGGCTCAACTTCTGGGCCTCGTTCGACCCCGCCGCCATCGTTGCCGGAGGCCTGGCCGGTTCGGCCGGCATCGCGTTCGCGTTCGCCTTCGCGTCCTTCATCGGCTTCGAGGCCACCGCCATCTACGGCGAAGAGTCCAAAGACCCGAAGACCGTCGTGCCCCGCGCCACCTACCTTGCGGTCGTCGTCATCACCGTACTGTTCGGCCTGACCGCCTTCGCGATGGTGACCGGCATGGGAGCGTCGACCGTGGTCGAGAAGACCGTCGAGTTGTCCACGGTCGCTGGCGTGCCCCTGGCCGACCCGGCCGCTGTGCTCTTCGCGCTGGCCACCCAGTACGTCGGCCCGTGGATGGCAACGGTCATGGGCATCCTCGTGTTGTCGAGCCTGTTCGCCGGACTCCTGGCCTTTCAGAACGCGGCCGGCCGCTACCTGTTCGCACTCGGTCGCGGCGGCGCGCTTCCGAAGCCGCTCAGCAAGGTCAACGGCCGCGGCGCTCCGAGCACGGCCTCGCTCGTCACCTCGGTCATCACCGGCGTCGTGCTCGTGGTGTTCGCGGTGTTCCAGCTCGACCCGGTGCTCAACCTGTTCTACTGGTTCAGCGGCCTCGCGGTCATCGCCATCGTGCTCATTGAAATTCTGGTGAGCGTGGCGATCATCGTGTACTTCCGCCGCAACAAGGGCGCGGAGAACATCTTCCAAACCGTGATCGCCCCTGTGCTGGCGACGATCGGCCTGCTGCTCGGCGAATACCTGCTGATGAGCCGCTTCGGGTTGCTCGCCGGCACCGTGGCCGAGGGCGTCGACCCGACCACGACCCCCTGGGGCCTCAGTACGATCGGCTGGGTGCTCGTTGCCCTCCCGTTCATACTGCTCATCGGCGGCTACATCTTCTCCCGGATGCAGAACCACGAGAACGACGATCTCGTGCGGGACGTGCTGTCCTAGATTTTCGTAGCCCTGTGCGTGCGGCATGGCCTTCGGGCCGTGCCGCACCGTCGTTTCGCCGAACGGATGCCTACCCCACGTTCAGCCGATGGCTCGCCTCGATGCGCTGACCCCAGAATGTTCCCGCGATGATGAGGATCGCCCCGACCGCGCCGACCAGACCGAGCGTCTCGCTGCCGAGCGACACCCCCACGAGCACCGCCCAGATCGGCTCGGTTCCCATGAGCAGGCTGGCCCTGGCCGCCGAGGTACGACGGATCGCCCACATCTGGGCCAGGAACGCGAAGACGCTGCAGGCCAGGCCGAGGTAGAGCACGCCGATCCACGCGGCCAGGGTGAAGGTCGTCACAGCGGCAACGAGACCGGGAACGTCGAACGCGGTGAACACCACCGCCCCGACGAGGGCCTGCAGCAGGGTGAGGGTGATCGTGCTGTCGCTGCGGCCGCGAACGAGGTGGCCCATCATGGTCACGTGCACGGAGCGCACGAGCGCCGCCGTGAGAATGAGCAGGTCGCCCACGTTCGGCTGCGCAAACCCGTTGCCCGAGACGAGCAGGGCGACCCCGACCACCGCAAGAACTGCGGCCACGAAGAACGGGCGCGGCAGCCAGCGCCGGGCCGCGACCGACTCGAGCACCGGCGTGACGATGATGGTGAGGCTGATGATCAGCCCGGCGTTGGTGGCCGACGTGAACGCCACGCCCTGGGTTTCCAGCCAGAGTATGCTCGCCTGCGTCACCCCGAGCAGCACACCCACACCGAACGCCCGCCGCGACGGCAGCCGTTCCCGAGGCACCCCCCACACGATCAGCAGGGCAAGCGCCGCGACCAGAAAGCGCAGCGCGAGCACGGCCGACACACTCGCCTGCTCGGTGAGCACCTTGGCGCTGAGATAGCTGCCGCCCCAGACCGCAGCCACGAGCAACAGCACGAGGTCGACTCGGTAGCGGCCGATAGCCCGCGGCAACAGCGTGCGGTGGGTCAGAATGTTGGTCATGAGGCAATGGTGCGCAGGCGGCATCCGTTAAGTCTAGACACCACTTATTGAACGGATGCTTTAGCCTGAGCTTATGGAATTACGTCAGTTGGCCGTATTGCGTGAGCTCGGCGAACGCGGAAGCGTCGCGGCGGTGGCCCGGGCGCTGAACGTCTCCTCGTCGGCGGTGTCACAGCAGCTCAGCGCCCTGCAGCGGCGCGCCGGTACCAAACTCACCGAGAAACGCGGCCGGGTGCTTGCCCTGACGCCGGCCGGACACGCCCTCGCCAGCGCCGCCGCTGAGGTGTCGACGGCGATGGCGCGGGCCGATGAGGCCGTGGCGCGATTTCAGAACGATCCGGGCCTGCCGGTGACCGTGTGCGCGTTCCACAGCGCCGGGCTCGCCTGGTTTGGGCCGCTGCTGAACCGCCTGCACTCCCGTGGCGGGCCCACGGTGGGCTGTGGCGACGAGGACGTGCCGCGCGATCGCTTTGCGGCCCTCGTCGCGGACTACGACCTGGTGATTGCCCATCGGGTTTCGCACGATCCGCACTGGCCGACCACGGTCGCGGTCACGCCGCTGCTGTTCGAGCCGCTGGATGTGGCGGTGCCGGTCGGGCATCCGCTCGCCGAGCGCGCGTCGGTGTCGGTCGACGATATTCGCCACGAACCCTGGGTCACCGGACACGTCGGGTTTCCGCTCGCCGAAGCGGTGAACGTGGTCGCCGCGGCGGCGGGTCAGCCCCTCCGCATCGTTCATCGCATCAACGAGTTCTTCGTGGCGGCCTCGGTCGTGGCGACCGGGGCCGCGATTGCGCTGCTCCCGCGCTACACGATGGCTCCCCGCGAGGGTGACGGCGTCGTGCTCGTGCCGTTTCGTGGCCTGGCGGTGGGGCGCCAGATCGACGTTCTCAGCCGCCCCGAAACGCTCGCGCGGGCATCCGTTCGTCGGGTGCTCGACGAACTGGTGATCATCGCGCGACGCTAGTTTTGCAGCTCGAAACCGGCGTGACGGATGCCCCAGCGCACCACCCACTGCTCCCCCGGCGCCACCCAGTGCAGGCCGGCACCGGAATTGAACGCGTTGGCGGGGGCCGTCATCGGCTCGATCGCGATGGCGAGGCCGCGCACGGGCTCCGCTGGACCCTGCGTGACCGGAAAGATGCGCGGAGTGAACACCTGCACGTAGCGCATAGTCTCGTCGCCCCAGAGGGTGATGCTCCGGCCGTCCGGCGCGGTGAGGGAATGTTCGCCGGCAGCGCCGATACCGCCGAAGCCGTCATCAAGGTCGAGGTCGCCCACCGCTCGGCCGCCGCGCAGGTCGAACCGGGTGCCGTCGACGGCGGTCTCGCCCGTCGGGTTAAGGCGGTCGTCGACGTCGACGTGGGTCGCGGCATCCACTCGCACGACGAGGTCTTCCGTAAGCACGTCGCCGATTTTCAGAAACGGATGCGCCCCCACCGCCACCGGCGCCGGCTCGGCCCCCACATTGCTCACCCGGTGCGTGACGTCGAGCCCGGTGGCGGTGAGCGCGTAGGTCACCTCGGTCTCGAGGTGAAAGGGATAGCCGGACTGTGGAAACACCGTCGCGGCGAGCGTCACCGTGTCGCTGGTTTGGGACACCTTTCGATACGGCGTGAAACGCAGCAGCCCGTGGCTCGCGTTCTGTTTGCCGGGCTCGGTCAGAGCGAGCTGGCGGGTCACGCCGTTCTGCGTCCACTGGCCGTCGCGAATGCGATTGGGCCAGGGCACGAGCACGATTCCCGCCGCCATCGGCGGTTGGACCAGCTCATCGAAGGTCTCCACCAGATCTATGCCATTCACGGAATATACCCGCAGGCCGGCCGCGACCTCGGTCACGACGACCCGAGCCGGGCCGCTCGGTGTCTGCAGCGTCAATTCGTACTGGATTCCGGTGGGTGCACGCATCCGTTCAGTGTATTGCGGGTAACGGTTTGGCCGGGTCGGGGCTGGGGCAGCGCGCACCGGCCCCGACCGCTTGGGGCATCCATGGACGCCCGCAGTGCAGACCTCTGCGCTGTGCGCCGCGCACTGAGGGCGCGGCCGGGCGAAACTGTGCGGCCGTCTCGAGCCGGGCGACAGCATCCGTCGGCAGTAGGCTGACGCGTATGACTGC
Organism: Cryobacterium glaciale; assembly: GCF_004402535.1. Lineage (GTDB taxonomy): Bacteria > Actinomycetota > Actinomycetes > Actinomycetales > Microbacteriaceae > Cryobacterium > Cryobacterium glaciale. The sequence goes on from NZ_SOEY01000018.1 coordinate 224,090, forward strand.
TGACCGCGCCGCCCGAATCATCGTCCTGCCGAACACCCCCGCTCCGAGCATCGCTGAGACCGCGTTCGTCGCTCCCGGCGCGATGCTCGTCGGCAACGTCACCCTCGGCGACCGCGCCAGCGTCTGGTACAACTCAGTGCTGCGCGCCGAGCTCGAGCCGATTACCATCGGCGCCGGCTCCAACCTGCAGGACAACGTCTCCTGCCACGTCGACACCGATTTTCCGCTCACCCTCGGCACCGGCGTCTCTGTTGGGCACGGCGCCGTGCTGCACGGCTGCACGATCGAGGACAACGTGCTCGTGGGCATGGCCGCGACCATTCTGAACGGCGCCGTCATCGGCACCGGATCGCTCTTGGCTGCCGGAGCCGTCGTGCTCGGCGGCACGGTGGTGCCCCCGGGCTCGCTCGTGGCCGGAGTTCCCGCCAAGGTTCGACGCCCGCTGACCGACGACGAGATCGCCAGCATCCGGCACAACGCCGAGAACTACCTCGAGCACACCGAGCTGCACCGCTCCGCTCTCGCCCAGCCGTAATTTTCTAGCGGCGAACGGATGCCGCGTAGCTTGTGCCGGTAAATATGCGACACGCTGCGTGAAACGGATTGCGGTGACCCGGAGATTCCGGTCAGTGTTCTGTGGTTCGTTTTCTATGCTGCCACAGGTCGGAGTTCGGCGAGTTTTTCGGCGGGTGTCAGGTAGCCGAGCGCCTGGTGGAGACGGTTGTGGTTGAAGTGGTGAATGTAGCTGTCGACCTCGGTTTTTGCGCTGTCGCGGGTGAGGAATGTCAGCCAGTCCAAGCGTTCGGTCTTCAACTTTGAGAAGAATGATTCAGCGACGGCGTTGATGCCCCTATGTTGTCAATTCGTGCTGCACGAGGTTTTGGGCTGGTCGGGGAGGGTTTTCAGGATGGTGAAGATTTCGCGTGCGAGGTATCGTTTGAGGCAGCGGATGACGTCTCGCTTGCTTTTGCCTTGCTCGGTGCGGTGCTGTAGGTAATTCTGGGTGGTTTCATCCCACCGAAGTCTCGTCAGCACGATTCGATACAGGGCTGCGTTGGCTTGGCGGTTCCCGCCGCGATTGAGGCGCCGTTTCGTCGTTTTCCCTGACGAGAACTCGACCGGGCTGACTCCGCAGAGCGCTGCGAAGGCGGCTTCGTTCTTCATTCTTTCGGGATTGTCGCCGACTGCGATGAATAGCGCCGCGGCGCTGTCGTAGCCGACGCCGGGGCGGTCTAGGAGCTCGGGTGCGCAGGCCATCACAGTGCGTGTCATGGCCGTTTCCAGGCGGCTGAGCTGAGCAGTGAGTTGCTGGATGCGGGTGGCAAGTTCACTCATCAGCATTCGTTCGACGGTGCTGGGCAGCAGCAGGGCGCAGGCCCGGCTGAGGGCTTTGGTGCTGAGTCCACGGAGCTGATCGCGCAGTGCTGGCTCCGCTCCGACCACGAGGCCTTTGAGCTGGTTGATCGCAGTCGTTCGTGCCTTCACTGCTGACGATTTCACCAACCGCATTTGGCGTAGGTCTTCGGCGGCACCGATACCGGTTTTCGGCGTGGCCAAGGACCGGCCGGCGATGACTGCCCGGGCCGCGGCTTCAGCGTCAACGGCATCTGTTTTACCGGCTTTGCGCCGCAGTGCTCGGTCTGGTTGATTCACCTCGAACACTTTCACGTTTTGGGTTTGGAGGTACTTCATCAGCGCGGAACCGTACGAGCCGGTGCATTCGATACCGGCCGCGTTCACGTCCCCGAACCGGTGGGCCCACTCCAATGTCGCTGCATAGCCATCGCGTGTCGTCGGGAAGCTGTGGGTCGCGAGAAGAACTCCCGCGATCGTCAGGATCGCCGCGACGTGGACATCCTTGTGTGTGTCTACGCCAAGGATCACCCCTTCACCGTGGAGTGCTGGTCGCGACTTTCGGGGGTGTTTCAGAATGGGTGATCTCATGGCTGCCTTTCGTGGGGTTGACGAGCAATTCCACGAGAGGAAGTCAGTCAGGACTGTGACGATCCACGCAGGCAGCGAACGTCCACGGAAAGGCCCCTATTGGGACATGGCTTGGCCAGGTGAAACTTCAGGCACCAGACCCGGTCGCAGCCGACAGATCAACGCAAGGACACGCCGGCGATGAGGCCGGCTGTCAATCCCAACACGGGTCAAGCCGCGACCCGGCCTGATGCGTTGATCGTCTCACAATCCCAGCACTCCATTCGGGCGCCCATGGAGCGGTGGATTCCGGCTCGTCGGCAGTAGTTGCTGAACTGTTTGGACCGGTATTGGGTGCCGTGGTCGGTGTGGAACACGGCACCCTTGACGATCAGGCCACTCGCGCGGGCGGCGGTCATCGCGCGGACGATGAGCTGGGTGGTCTGCCGGTTGCTGGTGGCGTAGCCGAGCACCTGGCGGGTGGCCAGGTCGATCACTGTGGCCACGTAGAGCCAGCCCTCACGAGTGGCCACATAGGTGATATCTCCGACCAGGATCGATCCAGGTATGAGCGAGCCGAAATCCCGATTGAGCAGGTCCACCGGGTCTTTCAGCCGGGCAGCACGGGCTTTGGCTCGCTTGAATGCCCGTTCGGCCAGCGGGGACATCAAGCCGAGGTCGGCCATGATTCCGGCGATCGTTTCCGGTTCACGCCGACTCCATCTTTTTGGATCGCGGCGGTCACTTTCCGGTAGCCGGACACGTTATTCGACGCCGCGAACGTCGTGATCACCAACGCGGTCAGCTCCTCCCGTCGTTGGTTCGTGGCGGTGGTGTGACTGATCGCCCAGTCATAAAACGCCGAGGTGGACACCTCGAGTTTTTGGCACAGGTAAGTGACCGGGAAGTCGGCCTTCAACTGGGCGATCACAGCGAATCGTTCTCGTCGCGATCGAGTTCCCGGAAGAAGGCCCCCGCTTTTTTTTCGAACGCCAAATCCCTAGACAACCGGGCATTCTGTTGCTCCAGTTCACGGATCCGCTTGCGCGCTCCAACCGGCAGCTGCCCCTCCGGATCAATCTTGTCCAGCCGGGCCTTATCCACCCAGGCCCACAGCGTCTTGTCATCGATCCCGAGCTCTCTGGCCATGACAGCGATGGGTTTCCCGCTCTCCAGCGTCAACCGAACCATCTCAGCTCTGTACTCCGGGGTTACATCCCCGGCCTTGCGTTCTTTCCGTGCCATATTCGCAATCCAATCAGAGGTTATGAAGAACCACTGACCGGAAACCATGGGTCACCGCAGATGCCGCACACGGCGTGTTGCGAAATTTACCGGCGTTAGCTACGGCCGTCTAGGCCAGCAGGGACTGCTCGGCGGCCTTGACCACGTTCGAGAGCAGCATGGCGCGGGTCATCGGACCGACGCCGCGGGGGTTCGGCGAGAGGTGCCCGGCGACCGCGGCGACGTCGGGGTGCACGTCGCCGATCAGGCGGCCCTTGCCGGTGACCTCGTCATGCACCCGGGTGATTCCCACGTCGAGCACGGCGGCGCCCGGCTGGATCCAGTCGGCCTGGATCAGGTGCGGCACGCCCACGGCGGCCACGACGATGTCGGCGCGACGCACCTCACCGGCGAGGTCGACCGTGCGCGAGTGGGTCAGGGTGACCGTCGCGTCGAGTCCTTTGCGGGTGAACAGCAGGCCGAGCGGGCGACCGACGGTGAGGCCACGACCCACCACGACGACCTTCTTGCCCACGATCGGCACATCGTAGCGGCGCAGCAGCTCGACGATTCCGGCCGGGGTGCACGGCAGCGGTGACCGCAGCTCGCCCTCGATACCGAGCACGAGTCGGCCCAGGTTGGTCGGGTGCAGACCGTCGGCATCCTTCGACGGGTCGATCAGCTCGAGCATGGCGTTCTCGTTGTGGCCGACCGGCAGCGGCAGCTGGATGATGTAGCCGGTCACCTCACGGCTGTTGTTGAGGTCGTTGATGGCGGCGCGCACGTCGGCGCTGGTCGCCGAGCCGGGCAGGTCGATGCGCAGCGATTCGATGCCGACCTCGGCGCAGTCGCGGTGCTTGCCAGCGACGTACGTTTCGGATCCGGGGTCGTTGCCCACGAGCAGGGTGGCCAGTCCGGGCACGACGCCGTGCGAGCGCAGGGCGGCGATGCGGTCCCGCAGCTCGGCCTTGATGTCGGACGCGGTCTTGACCCCGTCGAGTGTGATTGCGGCCATCATGGATCCCTACTGTTGTCGATCGGTTCAGTGCTTCAATTCGGTGCGGTCGTTCCGTTCCACTTCCCGGGCCCGGGCCCGGAAAGCGGGCCCATGTTATAGCCTGGGCCCAGTTGCCGGGCCCGGGCCCGGTCAAGTGTGCAGACGGGGAACCGTGCACTGCAACCGCACGCGCGCAGCCACGCGTGAGCGGATGCCGCCGGCCGATCCGACCCGCGGCATCCGTTGTCGAAGAAGTTACTGCTGCAGGCCGGAGTACAACGGGAACGCCTGCGTCAGTGCGCCGACGCGGGTACGGAGCGCTGCAATGTCGGCGCCGGGCTTGAGGGCCTCGGCGATGACGTCGGCGACCTCGGTGAACTCGGCGTCGCCGAATCCGCGGGTGGCGAGGGCCGGCGTGCCGATGCGGAGACCGCTCGTGACCATCGGCGGGCGGGGGTCGAACGGAACCGAGTTGCGGTTCACGGTGATGCCCACCTCGTGCAGGGCGTCTTCGGCCTGCTGGCCGTTGATCTCGGAGTGGCGCAGGTCGGCGAGCACGAGGTGCACGTCGGTGCCGCCGGTGAGCACGTCGATGCCATGGGCGCGCGAGTCGTCGGCGGTGAGGCGGTCGGCGAGGATGCTGGCGCCGCGCAGGGTGCGCTCCTGGCGTTCCTTGAACTCGGGCTCGGCGGCGAGCTTGAACGCGGTGGCCTTGGCGGCGATCACGTGCATGAGCGGTCCACCCTGCTGGCCGGGGAACACGTTGCTGTTGAGCTTCTTGGCCAGGGCCATGTCGCGCGACAGGATGAAGCCCGAGCGCGGACCGGCGAGGGTCTTGTGCACGGTACTCGACACGACGTCGGCGTAGGGCACGGGCGAGGGGTGAAGGCCGGCGGCGACGAGTCCGGCGAAGTGGGCCATGTCGACCCAGAGCAGCGCGCCGACCTCGTCGGCGATGGCGCGGAAGGCCTCAAAGTCAAGGTGGCGCGGGTAGGCCGACCAGCCGGCGATGATGACCTTCGGCTTGCTCTCGATGGCCTTGTCGCGCACCACGTCCATGTCGACGCGGAAGGTCTCCGGGTCGACGCCGTAGGCTACCGGGTTGTACAGCTTTCCCGAGAAGTTGAGCTTCATGCCGTGGGTGAGGTGGCCGCCGTGAGCCAGCTCGAGTCCGAGGATGGTGTCGCCGGGCGTGGCGATGGCGGAGAGTACGGCGGCGTTGGCGGTGGCACCGGAGTGCGGCTGCACGTTCGCGTAGGCGGCTCCGAACAGGCTCTTGGCCCGGTCGATGGCGAGCTGCTCGGCAACGTCGACATACTCGCAGCCGCCGTAGTAGCGGCGTCCAGGGTAGCCCTCGGCGTACTTGTTGGTGAGCACCGAGCCCTGCGACTGCAGCACGGCGCGCGGAACGAAGTTCTCGCTGGCGATCATTTCGAGGTAGTCGCGCTGGCGACCGAGCTCCTGCTCGAGCACGGCGGCGATCTCGGGGTCAACGACCGAGAGCGGTTCGTTGAAGGTCGACTTCACTGCGTAGTTGGACTGCACAGTGGTGGCGGAATCAGGCACGGAGTTCTCCTTATATATGGATGTTGCGGCCCAGGCGTGCGGCCACTAACCGTGTCAGTCGCTCCCCGATGGTGACCCATCTTCGTGCTACGCCAGTTGCGACCCATTTAGCATATCAGCGGATGCCGGTACCGGCGCTCCAAATACCCGCTCGCACTTCGCGGCAAGTGTTTGGGAAATTGGCACTGGTTGCAAGACGTGCCGGCTTCTCAAACACGTGCCACGAAACTTCAGCGGCCGGGAATAGCAGCGGGCGGGCGGCCGTTATCATCGATATACATGCACACGCATTGAAATTTGGAGGCTGGTATGCAGTTCGGAATCTTCACGGTCGGAGATAGAACCACCGATCCCACCACGGGTGACACGCCGACCGAGAACGCCCGGATCAAGGCCATGGTGGCCATCGCGCAGAAGGTCGAGGAGGTGGGCCTCGACGTTTTCGCCACCGGTGAGCACCACAACCCGCCGTTCGTGCCGTCGTCGCCGACCACCATGCTCGGCTACATCGCTGCGCAGACCTCCCGCATCATCCTGTCCACCGCCACGACGCTGATCACCACGAACGATCCGGTGAAAATCGCCGAGGACTACGCGATGCTGCAGCACCTCGCCGACGGCCGGGTGGACCTCACGCTGGGACGCGGCAATACCGGCCCGGTCTATCCGTGGTTCGGCAAGGACATCCGCGAGGGAATCCCGCTCGCGCTGGAGAATTATGCCCTGCTGCGCCGGCTCTGGCGCGAGGACGTCGTCGACTGGGAGGGCCAGTTCCGCACGCCGCTGCAGGGCTTTCAATCCACCCCGCGACCGCTCGACGGCGTGCCGCCGTTCGTCTGGCACGGAAGCATCCGCAGCCCGGAGATCGCCGAACAGGCCGCGTACTACGGTGACGGATTCTTTTCGAACCACATCTTCTGGCCGGCCTCGCACACCGCGAAGATGGTGCAGTTCTACCGCCAGCGTTTCGAGCACTACGGCCACGGCACCGCCGCCCAGGCCATCGTCGGGCTCGGCGGGCAGGTGTTCATGAGCAAGAACTCCCAGGACGCCAAGCGCGACTTCCGCCCCTACTTCGACAGCGCACCGGTCTACGGCAACGGGCCGAGCATGGAGGACTTCACCGCTCAGACTCCGCTCACCGTGGGCAGCCCGCAGGAAGTCATCGACCGCACCCTCGGTTTTCGGGACTACGTCGGCGACTACCAGCGCCAGCTCTGGCTGATGGACCACGCCGGCCTGCCCCTGAAGACCGTGCTCGAGCAGCTCGACATTCTCGGCGAAGAGGTTGTGCCGGTGCTGCGCCGCGAGTTCGCGAAGAACCGCCCGGCCGACGTGCCGGCCGGGCCCACGCACGAGTCGCTGCGCCTCGCCGCGCAGGCTCCGGTGGCCGCCGCCGCTGTGATGCACGGCGACCTCGACACCGCGCCCGCCATCGCACCGACCGCCTTCAGTCCGTCGCGCTAGTCCGGCCCTCGTCGCGGCGTCCCTTGAGCTCATCGACGATGAGCAGGTCCGGCCGCAGGTGCTCGGTCTCGTAGGCGGCCCGGCCCACGAGGTGCGCCGCCATCGGCGCGGTCAACGCCTGAAAGACGACGATCGCGACGACCAGGGTGACGGTGCCGACCGAGAAATTGTTGATCGCGACATCCGCTGTCACCGCCATGAGCCCGAAGATCTGCGGTTTGGTTGCGGCGTGCAGGCGCGACAAGACGTCGGGAAAGCGGATGAGCCCGATTCCGGCGGCGAGGCACATGGCGGCGCCAACCAGCACGAGGATCGCCGTCAGCACGTCGTGCAGGAGGGCGCTCATGCGGTCACCGCCAGGCGGGACAGGAGCAGAACGGCGCTCATGCGCTGTCCCGGGCGGGCAGAAAGCGGGCGACACTGAGCGATCCGAGCACCGCGAACAGGGCCAGCACGAGCAGCACCGGCAGGGTATCGGTGTGCCGATTCAGGGCCATCTCGGCGCCGAGTGCGCAGATGATCGTCGCGACGAGCACATCCGAGGCGATGACCCGGTCGAGCACACTCGGTCCGACGACGATGCGGTACACCGAGAGCAGGGCGCCGATCCCGAACATGACCGAGGCGACCACGGCCACAATCTGCAACATCATGACTGTCCCTTTCCATTCGAGCGGGCCGCGCGCCGATTTGCGGGACGCACCCCGCGCATCCGCTCGACGTCTTCGCGCGAACCGAACCCGCGCACGATGCGCCGCTCGGTGTCGAGTACGCGGCGCCGAAAACTCTCGATATCGCCCGCGCTGTTCATGTTGAGCACGTGGAGGTACAAAATAGACGATTCCCGGTCGATGTCGACGACGATCGAGCCGGGCACGATCGAGGTCGCTACGGCGGTCCAGGTGAGGATCAGGTCGCTGCGGGTGCGCAGCCGAATCTCCAGGATGGCGTTCGAGGTGACCAGCCGCGGCTTCACCGCCAGCCAGGACACGTCGATCGACGCCCGCACGATATCCAAAATCAGCCGCACGAAGAACACGACGGTGTGCAGCGGATGCACCCGCCCGCTCAGCTGCACCGGCACCAGGTAGAACGCCACGGTCACGACAATTCCCACCATGATCCCGACGAGCAGGTTGAGCCAGCTGAACTCGCCCCAGAGCAGCATCCAGAGCACGATCAGCGCGATCAGAGGGGGGATCTGGTTGCCGACGGCTTCGAGCCGAACCCGCCGAGTTGGCACATCGCGGGGCGTGGTCATTTGGCACCGCCCTCGAAGTTCGTGCCCAGATTGCTCTCAGCGATCGACCCGGTACCGTTCGGGAACACGGCGTCGATATAGGTCGACGGCGAGCTGATGTTTCCGGCGGCGCGGGTGGTGAGGTCGAAGATCGGCCCGGCGAACACCGTCAGGCCGAGGGTCAGCACGAGCATGGACGTGGTCGCGCCCACCATGAGCGGGGAGATACTCTTCTTCAGCACGATTCCCTCGTCCTGCGGGTCTTCCACGAGGGATTCCGACATCGCCGAGGTGTAGTCCTTGACCTGTAATTTCGGCCGCCAGAATGCCAGGTTCCAGGCCCGGGCGAGGGCGTACAGGGTGAGCAGCGAGGTGAGCGCGCCGACCGCGATCAGCACGTAGATGATCGGGTCGCCGACGATGGTGCCAGCCTGGAACAGGGCGATCTTGCCGAGAAACCCGGAGAAGGGCGGGATGCCGCCGAGGTTGAGCGCGCCCAGAAAGAACAGGATCGCCACGAGCGGCGACGATTTCAGCAGCCCGCCGAGCCGCGACAGCGAGGTGGTGCCGCCGACCCGGTCGATGAGCCCCGCCGCCAGGAACAGGGTGGTCTGCACGGTGATGTGGTGTACAACGTAGAAGATGGTCGCGGCGATCGCGAGCGGGGTGCCGATCGCGATGCCGAACAGCATGTAGCCGATATGGCTGACCAGGGTGAATGACAGCAGTCGTTTGATGTCGGCCTGTGCGAGCGCCCCGAGAATGCCAACGAGCAGGGTCAGCGCGGCCACGATCATGAGCGGCATCGAGAACTGGTTGTCGGGAAAGAACAGGGTCTGGGTGCGCAGAATCGCGTACACGCCGACCTTGGTGAGCAGCCCGGCGAACACCGCGGTGACGGGTGCTGGCGCGGTCGGGTAGGAGTCGGGCAGCCAGAACGACATCGGGAACACGGCCGCCTTCACCCCGAACGCGATCAGCAGCAGCAGGCCGAGAATGAGCTGGATATCGGCGGGGAGGTCTGGCATCCGCTCGGCGATGAGGGCGAGGGTGACCGTGCCGGTGGCGCCGTAGATGAGGGCGATCGCGCTGAGGAAGAGCAGTGAAGAGACCAGGCTCACGACGATGTAGGTGATGCCCACCCGGATGCGGGCGCCCGTGCCGCCGAGGGTCAGCAGCACATAACTGGCCGAGAGCAACATCTCAAAACCGACGTACATCGAGAAGAGGTCGCCGGCGACGAAGGCATTGAACAGTCCCGCGGCCAGCACGAGATAGGTCGGGTGGAAAATCGAGACCGGCGTTTCGAGGTCACCGTCGATGATGCCCTGACCGACCGCGAACAGCAGCACGCCGAGCAGCATGAGCGCCGAGATGAGCAGCATGATCGCCGAGAGTCGGTCGACGACGAGCACGATTCCCCACGGCGCCTCCCAACCGCCGACCTGAACCACGGCCGGGCCATGCCGGTCGACGAGCACGAGCAGGACGACGCTCATCACGGTCGCTGCCGTGAGACTCAGCACGCTCACGATGACCTGCAAGCGTCGGCGCAGGCCGAGCATCAGCGCGATCGCGGCTCCGAACAGTGGCAGGCAGACGATCAGGGGAACCAGGGCGGTCATCGCTGGTCTTCCCGGTCTGAAGCGGATGCGCCGGCGCGGCCGGCCGCATCCGTTTTCGCGCTGTCAGTGTGGCGCAGGGGGTCTTCATCACTCGTGGTGCCGTCACCGCGCTCGAACTCGTCGAGCGACTCGGCGATCGCGTCGTCATCATCGGAGGAGGAGCGGAAGGTGGCGTCGGCCTCGTCGGAACTTTCGGTGGCGTGCTCGTCGGTGAGGGTGTCGCCCTCGTCGCCGAGCTGCGCCAGCCACCACGAGCGGTAAATGAGGGCGAGCAGCAGGGCGGTGATGCCGAAGTTGATCACGATCGCGGTGAGCATGAGAACCTGCGGAATCGGGTCGACCATGTCGTCAACGCTCGTGCCGGTGACGATCGGTGAGCTGCCGGGGCGGCCACTCATGATGAAAATGAGCAGGTTGGTAGCGTTGCCGACGAGCAGAAAGCCGATCAGCACCCGGGTGAGACTGCGTTCGAGCATGACGTAAACGCCGGCCGCATACATGACGGCCATGACGATGACGAGGGTGAGGGAGGCGCTCATCGGGTTGCTCCTCCGTTCGGGGCCTCGTGCAGGGGATGAATGCTCAGGCCGGCGGCTGTGTCTGTGGCAGGCTCAGCGTCGTCGGGGGCTGGCCGCGGGCCGATCTCGTCGGCTTCACTCTGCCGGTCTATCTCGCTGCCGAGGCTGCGCAGAATGTCGTAGGTGAGGCCGATGACGACGAGGTAGACGCCGATGTCAAAAATGGTCGAGGTGCCGAACGACAGGTCGCCGAGCACCGGCACGGTCGCCGTGAAGTAGGCCGATTCCAGCGGGATCCCGTCGAAGAACAGGGAGACGACGGCCATGCCCACGGCGAGGATGACGCCGAGACCGAGGAGCTTGCCCGGGTCGATCGGTGCCGCTTCGCTCAGCTCGTAGCGTCCACCGGCCAGGTAGCGGGCCACAAGGGCGAGGCCCGCGAGCAGTCCGCCAGCGAAACCGCCGCCTGGCAGGTTGTGGCCGGCGAAGAGCAGGTAGATCGACACGATCATGGCCGGGTGGAACAGCAACCGCACGAGCACTTCGATGAGGATCGACCGGTTGCGCGGGTCGTTCTTGCGGCCGGCGAGCAAAAACGCCTGCCGCGTGACGGCGTGGCCCTCGCTGGAGAGTTCGGGGTCGGCGACGACGCGGCGCCGGTTGGCGCCGGAGCGCAGGCTGCGGGATTCTTTCAGGCGCGGCACGACCGAATTGCGGCCGGACACGAACAACAGGCTCGCGACGCCGGTCGCGACGACGATGAGCACCGACACCTCGCCCATGGTGTCCCAGGCCCGAATGTCCACGAGCATCACGTTGACGATGTTGTCGCCGTGGCCGTCGTCGACCGAGAGCCGCGGCAGGGCGCCGGCGATGCTCGCGAAGTCCCGCGCCCCGAGTGCGATGAAACCGATCGTGCCCATGACGAGGCCGACCAGGCTGCCGATCAGAAGACGGCGTTTGCGACGCACCGGCTTGTTGTGCTGGGCGATATTCGCCGGCAGCCGCCGCAGCACGAGCACGAAGATCACCAGGGTGATCGATTCGACCAGCGCCTGGGTGAGGGCGAGGTCGGGGGCGCCGTGAAAGGCGAACAGGGCGACGAGGCCGTAGCCGGTGACGCCGGCGAGGATGACGGCGGTCATCCGCTGCCCGACCCGAGCCGCCATCACCGCGCAGATGCCCATAATCAGGGCGATGAGCACCTGGCCGGGGTAGTCCCAGAGCACGATCGCGTCGGGCCAGGTACGGTTAACGAACGCCGCGAAGCCGAGGGCAAGCACGAACACGGTGAGAATCGTGCCGAGGTACTGCGGCAGGCCGCCCTGCTGGGCGAAATGGGTGACTCTGGCCGCGACGCGGTCGACACTGCGGATGGCCTTGCCGTAGCCGCGGCCGGCATCGATGTAGTCGGGCACCTTCGACTGCAGCCGTGACACCCCTCGGCGCACGCGGAACAGCAGTGCGCCGAGCAGTAGAACGACTGCGCTGAGGTAGAGGGCAGGCTCAAGCCCGTGCCAGAACGCGAGGTGGTACGGCGGTTCAGTGAGACTGCCGGCGCCAGGTACCGAGTCGGCGTAGGGGGCGAGCAGCGGGTCGAGCACCGAAGCGAAGAGTCCGAGGCCGATGGTCGCCACGGTGAGCACTCCCGGGGCGAGCAGGGTGTCCCAGGGACTCGCGTGCAGCACGGTGGCCGGCTGTTCCTTGCGCGTTCCGAAGGCTCCCCAAAAGAAACGGATGCTGTACGCCACCGTGAGCACGGATCCCACGGCCGTGCCGATCAGCGCAGCGTAGCCCCAGCCGGACCCGCCGACGCCGGCGTCGAGCAGCGAGGTGAACACGGCCTCTTTGGCGACGAAGCCGAACAACGGCGGCAGGCCGGCCATCGAGGCGACCGCCACGAGCGCGATGACGGCCAGTGCCGGGGCGCTGCGGCCGACGCCGCTGAGCTTGCGCCAGTCGCGGGTACCGGCGCGATGGTCGATGACCCCGACCACGAGGAAGAGTGTGGCCTTGTACAGGGCGTGCGCGAGCAGTAGGGCGGCCCCGGCGAGGGCGGTGTCGCGGGTATTGAAGCCGATCGCGATCATGAGAAAGCCGAGCTGGCTGACGGTGCCGTAGGCCAGCAGAAGTTTGAGGTCGTACTGGCGCAGCGCCCGCCAGGCGCCGACGACCATGGTCCAGACGCCCAGGGTCACGAGCACCGGCAGCCAGCCGTCGCTGTCCGCGTAGCCGGGGGCGAGGCGGGCGACGATGTAGATGCCGGCCTTGACCATCGCGGCGGCGTGCAGGTAGGCACTGACCGGGGTCGGTGCGGCCATCGCGGCGGGCAGCCAGAAGTGGAACGGCACGAGCGCCGACTTCGAGAGCGCCCCGACCAGGATGAGCAGAACCGCCCAGGTACCCATCGGGCCGGTCACCGGGTTGGCCACGATGGAGGCGAGGCTCGTGGTGCCGGCGGCGACGGAGATCATCACGACGCCCACGAGCATGACCAGGCCGCCGAACGTCGTCACGATCAGGGCCTGCAGGGCGGCGCCGCGGCTCTCGCGTTTGTGGGTGTAGTGCCCGATCAGCAGGTAGGACAGCACGCTCGTGACTTCCCAGAACATGAACATGATCACGAGGTCATCGGCGGTGACGAGGCCGTACATGGTGCCGGCGAAGGCGAGCAGCAGGGCGGCGAACCGGCCGAGGCTCGGTTCGTCGTCGGTGAAATAGCGGGCGCAATAGACGAGCACGAGGGCGCCGACGCCCGTCACGACGAGGGCCAGCAGCCAGGCCAGGGTGTCGACTCGAAAGGAGAGACTGATGCCGAGCTGCGGAATCCACGGGATCGACTGGGTTACGGCCCCGCCAGCGGTGACCGTGGCGGTCTGGGTGAGCGTGTACCCGAAGGCGCCGGCCGGCAGCAGGGCGATCAGGTAGAAGACGCGGGTGCCCAGATGTCGGGTGAGCCACGGCGTGAGCACCGACAAGACGATGAATGCGAGGAGGAATGGAACCATGCGTCCTCCAGGCTTGTCAGGTCGGGCTTGTCAGGTCGGGGTGTGAAGGTCTAGTCTACCCGCCGACCGGCGGCCCCCTGACGGGGTTGGCCCAATCAGGCTCGACCGCGCCGGTGGGCCAGACGGTCGGTGACGATCACCAGCGCGAGGGCCACGACCAGCAATCCCACGTAGACGATCGGCACCAGCTCGAGGCCGACACTGTCGATCAGCACCGCCCCGAGCAGGGCGCCGCCGCCGATTCCGGCGTTGAACGCGGTGGTGTAGAAGGCACTCGCGGTATCGCGGATTTGCGGGGACGCGGCGTGCAGCATTCGGGTCTGCATGAGTGGGGGGAGCATGCCGAACGCCATCCCCCAGAGCACGAACGCGATTAGCGCGACGGGCAGGGTAGCCGTGAACATCGCGAGCAGCGTCACGCTGAGGGCGGCGACCGCGAGGCCGAGGATCAAGCCGAGGCTCGGGCGCGGGCCGAAGATCGTGCCGACGAACACCAGGCCGACCGCGCCGGCCACGCCGTAGGCGAAGAGCAGCGGGGCAACGAGACCCAGGTCGACGCCGAGCCCGTCGAGCAAGAAGGGTGCAATGTAGGTGTAGAAGCTGTAATGACCGATCATGGTGATGCCGGTGATGATGCAGATCAGCACGACCGCCGGCACGGTCGCGTCGCGCGGGGATTTCGTCAGCGATTTGGCAGCGGATGCCGGCGCGCCGGTCGAGTATCGCGCCACCGGTGGCAGAAACTTCCAGACCAGTACCGCGCCGACGAGCATCAGGGCGGCGAGCACGACGAAGGAGAGCCGCCAGCCGAGCAGGTGCCCGCCCGCGGTGCCGAGCGGCACCCCGAAGACGAAGGCGAGCGTGCCGCCCGCGACGGTGATCGAGACGGCGCGACCGATCTGGACTTTCGGCACGAGGTGCCCGGCGTAGGCGCCGACCACCGACCAGAACAGGCCGTGCGCGACTCCGCCGAGCACCCGAGCGGCGACGACGAACTCATAGGTCGGAGCGACGGCGGTGAGGATGTTGCTCACCGCGAAGATGATGAGTACCACGATGATGAGGCCATGCCGCGGAAAACGGCGGGTCCAGATGGCCACCGGCGCGCTCGTGAGCACCACCGTGAACGCGAACCAGGAGACGAGCAGCCCGATCTGCGACTCGGTCACATCGAGGCTGCGACTCATTTCGGGGAGCAGGCCGGTCGGCAGCATTTCGCTGGTGACCGAAAGAAAAACGGCTGCGGACAGGGTGATCAGCCCCACCCAGGGGAACGGAGTCGGGGGTCCGGTCTTCGCGGCGGGTACGGCGGGGATCGATCCGGTGGGCAGAAAAATATTGGCGGTGTTGGTCATGGCTGCATTCGAAACTGGCAAGTCGGGGTCGACCGGTGGGACCATTCACACCGAGATCGAAGCCACTCGACTACGCGCCGACGTGCGCGCCCGGGGCCGACTTGTTCAGTGCGACCAACACGTAGTCTACCCAAACTGGCTGTCGCGGCAACTGAGCGGGCCGCGGCATCCGCTCGCGTGCCGGGTATTCTGAGCCAATGACTTCTTCGACCCCGCATCACTGGGTAATCACGCTGGTCTGTGCCGACCAGCCCGGCATCGTGCACGCCGTCAGCGGCGCGATCGTGCAGGCGAACGGCAACATCTCGGAGAGCCAGCAGTTCTCCAGCGATGACACCGGACGCTTCTTCATGCGGCTGCAGGTGCAGTCGCCGGCGACCCGGCCCGAGCTCGAGGCGGCGCTCGCGCCGGTGATCGACCGCTACCAGGCGATGTCGATCATCGACGTCGTCGGGCGTCCGCTGCGCACGCTCGTGCTCGCGTCATCGGCCGGACACTGCGTGAACGACCTGCTGTTTCGGCAGCGCGGCGGGCAGATTCCGGTAGAGATTCCGCTCGTACTGAGCAACCACGGCACGCTGCGCGACCTGGTCGGGTTCTACGGGGTGCCGTTCGAGTCGCTGCCCATAACGGATGCCGCCAGCAAGGCCAACTTCGAGGCGCGCGTGCTCGAGGCGGTCGACGAACTTGATATCGAGCTCGTCGTGCTCGCCCGCTACATGCAGATTCTGTCGCCGGAACTCTGTGCGCGGCTCAGCGGGCGGGCGATCAACATTCATCACTCGTTCCTGCCGGGGTTCAAGGGCGCGAACCCGTACCGCCAGGCGCACGCCCGCGGCGTGAAGCTCATCGGGGCGACGGCGCACTTCGTGACCGGTGACCTCGACGAGGGTCCCATCATCGAGCAGAACGTGGTGCGGGTCGACCACTCGCGCACCCCCGCAGAGCTCATCTCGATCGGGCAGGATGAGGAGAGCCGCACGCTCACCCAGGCGGTGAAGTGGTTCGCCGAGAACCGGGTGCTGCTCGACGGTGCCCGCACGATCATCTTCAAGTAGTAGTTTTTTGTGCCCGGGCCCGGGCCCGGAAACTGGGCCCATGATCTATCGTGGGCCCGCTTTCCGGGCCCGGGCCCCGTCCGCAGGGCGGCAGAGCGCATCGCTAAGATTGATGGGTGACAGATACGCGCGAACTGCCGAAAATCGGCCCCAATGACATGCTTCGGTTCGTGCTCGAACTCTTCGCCTTCATCAGCCTCGGAATCTGGGGCTTCGTCGCCTGGCCTCTCCCCTGGCCCGGCGTGCTGTTCGGCTTGGCCACCCCCGCCTTCGCTATTCTGATCTGGGCACTGTTCCGGTCGCCGAAGGCCGTTTTTCGCCTCGACGCGTTCGGTAAGGCCTTCATCGAGATCGCCATCTTCGGATCGGCCGCGATCGCCTGGTGGGACCTCGGCTTCCCCATCATCACCGTGATCTTCGCCGTCATCGCCACCGTGAGCGGTGTCATCTCGGGGCGCAAAGAGCTGCGTTAGGCCAACCACTTCACGGCGGCGGCGACATCGGTTTTCGCGATACCGTGCCCTCCGGGCCGCAGCACCTGCTCCACCCGTGCGCCGCCCTGTTCGAGCACGGTGACCAGCCTCTGCACACTCGGCAGCGGCGCCATCGGGTCACTTTCCCCGTTCACCAGCAACAGAGCGGATGCTGCCAGGTCTCCGGCAGCGACCCGTGCGGCGGTCGTGCCCTCCCCTCCGGCGGGCAGACCGTCGAGCGGATGCATGCCGGAGAACGCGATCACCCGCGCCAGCACCTCGGGGCGCAGCAGCGCCAGGGCGAGGGCGATGTTGGCGCCGTTTGAGAATCCGACGGCGACCATCGGGCGATCGCCCAACTCGTAGCGGTCACGCGCCCAGACCAGGAACCCGGCGAGGTCGTCGGCCCGGCGAGCGACGTCGTCGGTGTCGAAGACCCCCTCCGACAGGCGTCGGAACCAGCGGTTCATGCCATTCTCCTGAACCCGCCCGCGCGGGGCGAGCACGGCGGCTGTGGGGTCGAGCGCTGCGGCCAGGCGGCTGATCTGCTGCTCGTCGCCGCCGGTCCCGTGCAGCATGAGCAGTACGGGTGCGTCGGCCGAACCGGAGCGAAACAGGTGCGGCCACTCGGCATTCGCGGCGCTCATTCGAGCCGACCGCTCATCGACTGCGCGGCGACACTCATTCGGCGGCCGAGGCGGATGCTGCAACCGGCGCCGCAGCATCCGCTACGCCGGGGTTGTTCTCGGCGGGCACCCGAACGGGCAGGACCGAATTCTCGATGGCCTCACGATTGGGCTCGAGCCACGGTGGAAGTTTGAGCGACCGGCCGAGCTCGAGCAGCGGCTCGTCGATGTCGAATCCGGGGGTGTCCGTGGCGATTTCGAACAGAACCCCGCCGGGTTCGCGAAAGTAGATCGAGGTGAAGTAGTCGCGGTCGAGAATGGCCGTGACGCCGTAGCCGCGGTCGACGAGTTGCTCCCGCCACACTTTCTGGGTGGCCCGATCGGGCACCCGGAAGGCCACGTGGTGCACGGAGCCGCCGGCGGTCAAGCCCCGCTCGCCGGAGGTGTCGGCAAGGATATCAACGAGGTTTCCGGCCGCCCCATCGCCGGCGCCGACACGAATGCGACCGTCCGTTTCGGAGATCACGTGCATGCCGAGGTCGGCCGTGAGTACCTGCACGGTCTTCGCCGGATCGACCACGGAGAGCACCGAGGAGTGCTGCCCGCGAACGGCGAACTCGGCGGGAACGGATGCGGAATCCCAGGGATTGCGCGGATCCACCGTCGACGACGCCACGAGGTCGATCTGCAGCCCGTCGGGGTCGCGCAGCGAGAGGCGTTCCTCGTGTGAGGAGCGGCCCGTGATCGCGGCTTCCACTCCGATTTTCGCGAAGTGGTCCTTCCACCAGCCGAGGCTACCGGCCGGAACCGAGAACGCGGTCGTCGTCGACTGGCCGGCGCCGATGCGCCCGCTACGGATGCCGGTCCACGGAAAGAAGGTGAGGAGCGATCCTGGGCGGCCGGAATCGTCGCCGTAGTAGAGGTGATACGTGCCCGGGTCGTCGAAATTGACGGTTCTCTTGACCAAGCGCAGGCCGAGCCCGGTCACGTAGAAGTCGATGTTGCGCTGCGGGGCCCCCGCAATCGCGGTGACGTGGTGCAGTCCGCTGGTCTGGACGGTCATAGGTCTTCTCCTTTGGCGAATCAATCGTTCGATATTCATGCAAACGCATGTATATCGGATTTCATTCCCCAGATTTTCAGACGCGTCGTTCCGTCGGCATCCGCAGCGCGTAGGCGGCCGCTAAGAGCAGGAAGACCCCGCCGACAGCGAACCCGGCCGAGAACGAGAAGGTGTCAACGAGCAGGCCGGCAACCAGCGGACCGACGATGGCACCGGCATCCGCGCACATCGAGAACACTGACACCGGCCGGCCCCCGCGCGCGCCGGCGGCGTCGCCCACCGCTGCGGCGGGCGCGGTGCCCATGAACGCGGCGGCGACCCCGTAAACGCAGAGCAGGGCACCGAGCACCCAGATATTCGGCGCGAACGAGATGGCCACAATCGTCAAACCAGCCACAGCGAAAGCCCCGATGATGGCCGGTTTCCGCCCGACGGTATCGACAAACCGGGCGGCCGGAGCAAGCGCCAGCGCCTGCGCTACCGCCGCAGCGGCGAGGGCGATGCCGGTCCACGAGCTCGTACCGCCGAGCACCACGACGACGAACAGCGGAATGAGCGTCGTGCGCACCCCGAGCGAGGTCCAGCCCTGGGCGAAGTTGGCGAGGCATGCCGCGCGAAAACGCTCGTCGCGCAACACGGTGCGAAACGGCGTGCGCACAGCGGATGCGTCCGCGCCGGCCAGCGCGCTGCCCCGCCCGCCCGAGCGCAGCAGGAACAGACCAACCAGGCCGGCCACCGTCAGGGTACCGGCATAAAAGAAAAACGGAGCGGTGAGTGAGATGGTGGCGAGGAGACTACCGATCGCGGGGCCGGCCATGCCGCCGATCAGAAACCCGCCCTGGTAAAAGCCGATCGCGCGCGCGCGACGGCCCGGCTCGGCCGTGCGCAGCAGCAGCGTCATCGCCGACACCGAGAACATGGCCGAGCCGATGCCGCCCGCGCCGCGCAGCAGCAACAGTTGCAGGTAGCTATCGGCGGCGCCGACCAATCCGCTCGAGAGCGCCACGATCCCGATGCCGACGGCGAGCACGGTGCGCTCCCCCGCCCAGTCGATCAGGCGACCGCAAGCGGGGCTGAACACAAAACGCATGAGCGCGAAGGCCGAGACGACCGCACCGACCTCGAGGTTGCCCACCCCGAAGCTCTGTACATACACCGGAAGCACCGGAACGACGACGCCGAACCCGACCATCACGAAGAACGCGATGACGCCGAGCACGATCACGTCGCGATTCAGTCGGGGCTTCGGGCTGGCTGGGCTCCGTTCGGGTACAGCGGATGCCCAGGGTCGCCCCCGCATCCATCCCGCCACTCGCATCCCTCCAGCCTAAACTGCCGCGCTGGGCACCCGTTCCCTCCGTCGGGCCCACCTTACGAAACCGGGCCCATGAGCTATCATGGGCCCGGTTTCCGGGCCCGGGCCCGGTCAGCACTACCGCACGCGCGGGGCTACCGCACGACCAGCAGGCTCCGCGCCGGGCTCTTCGCGGCCGCGACTTCGTCGTTGCCGGCGTAGTGTCCGACGACCTTGTACAGGCCACGACCGAGCTTGGGCAGCGTGACGCTGCCGTGCCCGTTCGCATCGAGCGCCACGCTGAAGCTGCGCTTGTCGACGGTCACTGTGGCCGTGTCGCCGACCTCACCCTCGCTGGTGACAGTGATCGACGCGGTGACTCGGCTGGAGAAGAACACGGCCCGGTGGCTCAGAGTCACCGCGACCTGAGCGTCATACTTCACCACGACTCCGGCCGAGGACGCCGAGGTGCTCGTCCCGTCGGCGGCCGTCGCGGTCACGACCACGGTCAGGGTTGCTCCGGCGAGCGCCTCGGTCGGCGTGAATGTCGACGAGGCAGCTCCGGCAATGTCGACGCCATCGCTCTGCCACTGATAGCCGTACGAGAGGCTATCGGGACTCCAATCTCCCGGGTCTGCGGTCAACGTGGAGCCGACCTCTGCTGTGCCCGACACGCTCGGAGCCACGATGTTCACCGGGCCATCCGTTTCGCCGCCCTCGCTCGCCGCGATGGCGAGAATCGTCGACGCTGAACTGTCGCCGTAGTCGACGACACCGAGGTACGGCGTGTTCGGCACGAGGCCGGCCCAGCTCAGCGAGTACGTGATCGGAACGCCCTGCGGACCCTCGATCGCCGGCGGCGTCGCCGTGAACCCATTGCTGGGCTCCCCCGACGAGACCGAGAAGGTATTCACGTCGAACGCGGTCGTACCGTTAAAGACGTCCACGACGACCTGATAGAAACCGGCTTCGGGGTCGTCCAGGTCCACGCGCTCGTCGGCCGAACCGGTGGCCGACTGCCAGCCGGCGACCGGGTCGCCACCAGCACCATCAAGGAGGAACACGAACAGGTCAAGGTCCGTCGAATCATCGACGGCATCCAGGTCGAATCGGGCCAGCCGGCCTTCCTGAATCTCCACCTCGTAAGCGAACTGATCGCCGGTCGTACCCGCATCGGTGTGCGGGCTGAACGGGTCGTCGGCGTTGTTCTGGTGCACCCCGTTGGCGAGGCCCCTGAGGTTCAGCGCCACCGGCTCTGAGCCGCCGGGCGCCACGGTCACGTCGACCGTGCCGTCCACGCCGGCGCCGACCACTTCGGTCGGGGCGACGACGGTGACCGGGCGAACGGCGATCGGGCTGTGCACCACGTCGAAGAAGTCGCCGGGGTCACCCGATCCGCCGTTGCCGAAGCCCCAGTCCAGCGAGCCGGTCGCGTAGACGTCGAGCGGGGCATCCGTTCGGGTGAAGGTCACCGTGTAACTCTGCTGCTCGCCGACCGCAGCGAACGTCATCTCGGCCGGAGAGACAACGGCGTTGATGCCGGGAATCTCGATCGGGGTGGCGGTGTAGGTGCCTGTCCGAACGGCAGTCACCGTGCGGGTGATGGTCTCCGGCGCGGTCAGGGCTCCGATCTGAATGGACGGCAGGTTCAGGTTGCTCGCGTCGATCGGCTCCACGCCGGCATCGAACCCGATCCCCTGCAGGTAGGCCAGCCAGTCGGCCGGGCCGCTCTGGTAGACCAGGCCGGGAAAGTCGAAGGACGAGGGATTGACCTGCCCCGCGCCCTGCGCGAACGGGTCGGTCACCCGGTCCCCGTTGGCGTCGACCGTGTCCTTCGCGGTCGTCATCATGACCGATTTAATCTCGGACGGAGTCGCGAGCGGCCGAAAGCCCAAAATCAGTGCGGCCAGGCCGGCGATGTGCGGGCTGGCCATCGAGGTACCCGACAGAAACTGGAACGTCGGGTCGCCGCCGGCCGCATTGGGTCCGTCGGCCAGGATGCTGACACCGGGTGCGGCGATATCGGGCTTGAGCAGGTCGCCGCCGTCGGCGGTCACCGGCCCACGGGAAGAGAACCCGGCCACCTGGGGCACCGGAGTCTGCTCGGCGGTGGCGTTGTCTGGCGTGAACGTGACCGTCGCGCCCTCCGTTGCCGCGTAGGCGAAGACCGGGTCGAAGGCGGGAGCGTCGAGGTGGATGCTCGGCACCGAGTGTTCGTCTGTGCTGACGTCGGCCGGTGTGCGGTTGACCAGCAGCATGCCGCTGCCGCCCGCCCGCAGCACCTCGGCCGACTTGGCCACCCGATCGTAGACGCCGCGTTGGCAGAAGACGATGTCGCCGGCCACCTTGGCCGGGTCGAGTGAATCCGGCGCGCAGAGCAGCGCGTCGGCCGGGTCGAAGCCGTCCACCGATACGAGGTCGGCCCGCACCAGATCGCCGAAGAGTGGGGTGGCTCCCGGCGTGCGGTCGACCGTGATCGAGGCGCCCACATACTGCGAGCCGTCACCCAGGGTGGCCGTCGCTTCATAGGACGGGATGGTGGTCGCAGCGACCGTGGTGATCCACGGTGACGCGTTGTCGAGGGTCGACGCCGTCGGTCCGGCATTGCCGGCCGAAGCGGCCACGAAGATACCGGCTGCCGCCGCGCCGAGGAAGGCCTGGTCGGTCGGAGAGAACGTGGTCTGGGCCGGGCCGCCGCCGATCGAATAGTTGATCACGTCAACGCCGTCGGAGATGGCTTGGTCGATGGCCCGCAGAATATCGGTGTCTGTACAGCCGTCATCGGTCGTGACCGAGTTGTCGGGGCCGGACCAGCACACCTTGTAGGCGGCGATCTTGGCGGCCGGGGCCACGCCCGAAATGACGCCGAAGTCGACGCCGTTCACATTCGCTGCAACGTCGACGTTGCCGCCGGCGGTGCTCGCGGTGTGCGAACCGTGGCCGTCACCGTCGCGCGGGGAGACATATTCACCCGTTACCGCCGTGCCGATCTGGTCGGCGCCGAACCCGTCGAGAAAGTAGCGCGCTCCGATCACCTTGGTGTTGCAGGCCGTCGCTGTGAACTGTTCGCCGGCCTGGCAGGTTCCGGTGAAGGTGGTTCCGTCGGCCTTGTTCATGGTGATCGTGTCACCGTTAAGCCACGGCTCGGAGCCGGGGGTCGTGCCGAGTTCCGAGCCGGCGAAGGAGGGGTTCTCCGGGGCGATACCGGTGTCGAGCACACCGATCACAACGCCCTTGCCGGCCTCACTCGATCCGCCCAGCTTGGACCACAGTCCGGTCGGCCCGCTCAGCCGGAGAAAGTCGGTCGACGACTCGGCGGTCACGTGCCGGAGGGCGTCGGGGACGACCGACACCACGTTCTTCTTCACGGCGAGCGCCGCGGCCTGCTTTCCGGTCAGCTGCGCGGCGAACCCGTTGACCGCGAGCGTGTAGGAATACCCCACGGTCGCATCAACGGATGCCGCCACCTCCCGCTGCACCCGGGTGAGATAGTTCTGGTAGGTCTCGGCCGAGCGGCTTTGGGCGTCGAGCTTGGCTCCGGCGCCCGGCATCGTCGCCGAGAAACCGTTGACCCCGCCCTGATACAGCGCGACAGCCTCGTCGCTGAGGGTCACGATGTAGCGGTCAGCGGTGAAGTCCATCCGCTGCCCGCCTGGGGCGGCAATGCTGCCGGCCAGGCCGTTAGCGGCCGGCACAGCGCCGGCGGGAATGGTTCCGCCGACGAGTACAGAAGCGCCCACCAGGGCGAGGGTGACGGTGGCCGCGATTGTGGCGCGGCGGCGCGTACGGGAGGTCGGCGCCGGGTTCAGCGCTGAATCCGGCGCAGACATCGTGCGCCTAAAGAAAGAACTCACGTGGGTGTCCAATCCGATAACGGTGCGGGGTGGTCTCGTTCCACAGCAGGAACGGTTCGCTGCCCCGATGCGCGGGACAGTTCGCTCGTGACCGTAGCGCGCTCGCCGCCCCCCGGATAGGGGCATTCTCCCGCCCGGCCGGGCCTCGCCGGCGCGCCCCGGCTGCCGCGCGGCCCAGCTCGCGCACGGTCAGTGGGCGATGGCCGCCGCCGATTCGACCGCGGCCGGTGCCGAACCGACCGGCGTCCGCCGCGCCGCCGCCACGTCCCGCCGACCACCGATCGCCCGCAGCGCGTTCAGAATCGTCACGAGGTCGACGGCCTCCTGGCTGATCGCGCCGACGGTCGCCGGAATCAGTCCGAACGCCGCCACCACCATGAGCATGACGCTCAGGGCAATGCCGAGCCAGATGCTCTGCAAGGCCACCCGCACGGTGTCCTTACCAATGCGCACGGCTCGCACGGTGCGGGAGATATCGTCGAGCAGGATAACCACGTCGGCCGATTCGCTCGCCGCCGTCGAACCCTTCGCACCCATCGCGATTCCCACGTCGGCGACGGCCAGCACGGGAGCGTCATTGACACCGTCCCCGACCATGATCACCGGCCGTCGGGTGAGCGCCCGCACCGCCTCGACCTTGTCGCTCGGCAGGCAATCCGCGCGCACGTGCACGATACCCACCTGGCCGGCCACGTGCTGGGCGGTGGCGCGCGCATCGCCGGTGAGCATGAGGTTCTCCCGCACACCGAGGCGTGCGAGGTCGGCGACCGTCTGGCGTGCATTGTCGCGCACCCGGTCGCTCGCCACGATGCTGCCGGCGAACCGTCCGTCAATGGCCAGGTACATAGCCAGCTCGCCGCCGGCGAGGTGGGTGGCCGTCGCATCCGCTGCGCCGTCATGGATGAACGCGAGCTTGCCGACCCGCACCAGGCCGGCCCCGAACCGGGCCTCGACGCCGAAGGTCGCGGCCTCGCTCGCCGAGTCCGCGGTGTGCAGCTCGAGACCGCGCTCGTGAGCGGCCGCAATAACGGATGCCGCCAGCACGTGACTCGAATACTGCTCGGCCGACGCCGCGAGGGTCAGCAGCTCGTCGGCGGTGAAGCCCGATTCGGGGCGCACCTCGGTGATCGTGGGCGTGCCACAGGTGAGGGTGCCGGTCTTGTCGAAGACGACCGTTTTGGCACGGGAGAGCGCTTCGAGCACCCCGGCGCCCTTCACGATGATGCCGTTGCGGGCTGCTCGACTCATGCCACCCATGAACGCCACCGGAGCGGCCAGCAGCAGTGGGCACGGTGTCGCCACCACGAGCACCTCGGCGAACCGCACCGGGTCGCCGGAGAGGGCCCAGGCCAGTCCGGCGAGGGCGAGCGAGCCGGCGGTGAACGGTACCGCGTAACGGTCGGCGAGCCGCACCACCGGTGCCTTGCTTTTCGACGCCTCGTCGACGAGGGCGATGATGTGCTGGTACTGGCTGTTCGCGGCGGTCGCCGTCGCGACGATCGTGGCGGCGACCTGCCCGTTGATCGAGCCGCTGAGCACCCCGTCACCGGCCGCTCGCTCCACCGGAAGGCTCTCGCCGGTGAGCGAGGACTCGTCGAACGCGGCGCTGTCACTGTGCAGCTGCCCGTCGACGGGCACGATCTCCGAGGGGCGAACGAGCAGCAGATCCCCCACGCGTACCTCGGTGGCGGGCACATCCACTGCCTCACCCGAGTCGGGGTCGAGTCGATGCGCGATTTGCGGGGCACGTTTCAGCAGCGCATCGAGTTCCCGCGCCGCCCGTCCAGCGGCGAAGTCTTCAAGGGCCGCCCCGCCGGCGATCATGAGCACAATGAGCAGGGTCGCCACGTATTCGCCGACGAGGATGGTCGCGACGATCGCGATGATCGCGAGCACATCGATGCCCAGGCTGCCTCGGCGCAGGCGACGCAGCATCCCCACGAATTCAATCAGTGCGATGACGAGGCCGTAACCGCTGAACAGCCACTGCACGGCACTGGCCGCATCGACGGCCCACAGGGCAAGGCCGAGGAGCCCGACGACGATCGTCGCCGAAACAACGGGATACCTCAGAGCGAATGCCGGGATGCGGGTCATGGACTGAGTCTGGCCCCTGCGCACGCCGGCCGCCACCTGTGTGGGCGCAGTCCCACGCACCGACATCCGCTCGTGAACGCACGAATGCCCCGACCAGGAGTGGTCAGGGCCTTCGTAGTACGGCTGGTGCGGCGTGGACGGCTGGTGCCGACTACGCCAGGCGGGTCTGCAGGTTCTCGGCGAGCGAGGCGAGGAACTCTTCGGTGGTCTGGTAGCCCTGGTCCGGGCCGACCAGGAGCGCGAGGTCCTTGGTCATCTTGCCGCTTTCGACGGTCTTGATGACGACGTCTTCGAGGGTCAGCGCGAACTCGGCCAGGGCCGGGTTGTTGTCAAGCTTCGCGCGGTGCGACAGGCCGCGGGTCCAGGCGTAGATCGACGCGATCGGGTTGGTCGAAGTGGGCTTGCCGAGCTGGTGCTGGCGGTAGTGACGCGTCACGGTGCCGTGAGCGGCCTCCGCTTCGACGATCTTGCCGTCGGGGGTGGAGAGCACGCTGGTCATGAGGCCGAGCGAGCCGAAACCCTGGGCGACGGTGTCGGACTGAACGTCGCCGTCATAGTTCTTGCAGGCCCAGAGGTAGCCGCCCTCCCACTTCATGGCCGAGGCGACCATGTCATCGATGAGGCGGTGCTCGTAGCTGAGGCCGGCCGCTTCATAGGCGGTCTTGAACTCGGCGTCGAAGATGTCCTGGAAGATGTCCTTGAAACGACCGTCGTAGGCCTTGAGGATGGTGTTCTTGGTTGAGAGGAAGACGGGCACGTTGCGCTCGAGGCCGTAGGCCAGGGTGGCGCGAGCGAAGTCGGTGATCGACGAGTCGAGGTTGTACATGCCCATGGCGACGCCGTCGCCGGGAGCCTCGAACACCTCGAACGTCGACGGCTCACTGCCGTCCTGCGGGGTGAAGGTCATGCTGAGCGTGCCCTTGCCCTTGAAGCGAAAGTTGGTGGCCTTGTACTGGTCGCCGTAGGCGTGGCGGCTGATGATGATCGGCTTATTCCAACCCGGAACCAGGCGCGGAATATTGGAGATGACGATCGGCTCGCGAAAGATGGTACCGCCGAGGATGTTGCGGATGGTGCCGTTCGGCGAGAGCCACATCTTCTTGAGGCCGAACTCTTCCACCCGGGCTTCGTCGGGGGTGATGGTCGCGCACTTCACGCCGACGCCGTGCTTCTGGATAGCGTGGGCGGCGTCGATCGTGACCTGGTCGTTGGTTTCGTCGCGCTTCTGAATCGAGAGATCGTAGTACTCGAGGTCGATGTCGAGGTACGGGTGGATGAGCGTTTCCTTGATGGCGTGCCAGATGATGCGGGTCATCTCGTCGCCATCGAGCTCGACAACAGTTCCCTCAACCTTGATCTTCGACAAAAATTTCTCCTCTTTACTCAGTGTGGCCGTCACGACCATCGTCAAGCTTACTAGAAGCACGCAACTATCTTGACATCGAGATAAATTTGCAAGTGACAAGTGAATTGCGCCGTCGAAGCGCTGCTCGACTACCGGCGACCCCCGGGCGCACGTTAGCCTGATCACATGGGTGAGCTGACGCTGGAAGAACTATCCGCACGTAACATCGTTGCGGCCAACAACCTGAGCCTGAAGCCGGGCCAGGAGCAATTCATCGCGCCGGTTTCGTATTCGGTCGCCGCGTCGGTGATCAACCCGGCCACCTCGTGGCAGCGCGTGGTACTTCTCGATGGTGTCGTCGCGGGTTTCATCCACGGCAACTTCGACCCAAACTCCGAGCACGAAGAGTTTCGCGCCTGCATCTGGCGCATCAATGTCAACGCGGAGATTCAGGGGCAGGGCGTCGGTAAGTTCGCCGCCGAAGCGCTGGCCGCTGAAGCACGCGACCGTGGTTTCGACCACGTCAACGTCATTTGGGAGCCCGGCGCCGACGGCCCGGAGGCCTTCTTCCACCGGCTCGGTTTCGTCGATGTCGGCGAAACCCAGTACGGCGAAATCATCGGCTCACTGAAGCTGTAGTTTTTTCGGTGAGTGAGCCCGATGACTTCGTGTCGCGGGTGCTCGGCGTGGTCGACGCCATCCCGCCCGGGCGAGTGATGACCTACGGCGGCGTGGCCGCGCAGCTCGGTTCCCGCGCGGCCCGCGCCGTCGGGCTGGTGTTAGCGCGGTACGGCTCTGATGTGGCCTGGTGGCGGGTGATTCGCGCCGGCGGTCATCCGCCGATCGGGCATGAAGCCCAGGCCCTGCCGCACTATCGCGCCGAGAACACGCCGTTGCTCTGGTCGAAAATAACGTCCGCGAAAACGGATGCTGCCTACCGCGTCGACTACGCCGCCGCCCGCTGGTCACCGCTCGCGTAACGCCGGTCTAGTTCTGATCACCAGGGACCGGTTCGGTCGGGCCCTGGTCCAGCCGGAACGGCGGGTATTCGTCGCGCATCAGCGCCGTGTACGTGACAACGCGGAAGACCCAGCGGTTGACGCCCATGATGAAGCTGAACAGCGGCCGCTGGTACCGACCGGTGAACAGCAGGATGACCCCGGCGACCACCACGAGCACGCCGAGCAGCGAGACGCCGTCCGTTCCGCCGGTGCCCACTCCGTCATCTCCGCGCCACGGGTAGGCCCAGGTCGACATGCCGCCGACGAGAACCGTGAGCAGCACGAGGTGCGGGATGGCGAGCAGCCACGACTTCACGAGCACGAGTCCGCGCGACAGGCGTTCGGGATATTCGACGTCGAAGTCGGCCGGGTAGTCGGTGCGCGCAAGCGTGAACGGCGGGTAGCGGTCGGTGCCAATGGCGGAGTAAGCGTAGAACGACACCCGCCAGCTCCAGCGCAGCACGCCCACGTTGAAGTAAAAGATCGAGCGCGGGTAGCGACCGGTGAACAGGATCGCGAACGCCGCCACGATCGTCGTCACGATGAACGCGAACCACAGGCAGGCGAGCAGCACGAAGTGCGGAATCGCGAGCAGCCACTTGATCAGCCACAGGCCGCGCGAGAGCACGGGGTCGAGGTGGCCGGTCAGCGCCGCCGGATACACCGGCTTCAGCGACGCGCCCATCTCAACGGAGGCCCGTGCCATGGCCGCCGCCCCACCCAGCGGCGGGGTGATCGGGGCTGTCGCATCCACTCGGCCAAAGGCGGGCGGCTGCGGTGACGCGCCAGCGGCACCGGGCGTGCGTGGCGCCGGCGCGAGCTGCCGGCCGAGGCCGATTGCTCCGGCGACGACCAGAAAGACACCGATCAGAAAGAGGATGCCGCCACCCACGAGAAGTCCCACCGCGATCGGTCCGAGCAGGTCGGTGTGCACGCCGGCGGCGAGGTTCACCGCGACTCCCGGGCTCGCGTCAGCGTTCATGACGACGACGGACCAGTTGCCCGCAGCGGGCTTCCAGGTGATCTCCTGGGTGCCGGCGCCCGAGGCAGATTCGGTCCAGAAACTTTCGTCGGAGGGAGCGCCCGGCGTTTGGGTTCCGGGGACGTTGAGGTAGTCGCCCCGAAACGGCCGGCTCTCCACCTCGCGCAGTTCGCTGTGGTTCACGTCGGCGAGATACGCTTCGACGTCGGCGCGGGGCGCGATGCCGATGAACACGTCCCGGTCGGAGTCGACCGCGGACGCTTGCAGGCGCAGGGTGGCGATGTCGAATCCGACACCGGTCGGCACTCCGAAGTCAATTCCGACATCGAGTTTCGGCGAGGTGATCGCATAGGAGTCGACGGCGAAGGTCTCGGCCTGTGACGTGAAGTAGCCGTCATCCTGCTGCGACGCCGTCACAACGGCGAGCGCCGTTCCGCCCGTGAGCATGCCGGCGCCGACCAGCCCCAGCACGGTGCCCAGGATGAGCATGATGATCGCTCCGGGTCGCGCTCCGGAGCGCGCACGCCGTGTCGAGTCGGGCGGGGTCTGGTCGGGCGGGGTCTGATCGGGCGGGGTCTGATCGGGCGGGGTCTGGTTGGAAAGCTGATTGGGTGATGTGATACCGCTCATCGTCTGGCAGCCTTTCTGGTGCGGTGCATGCGGAAGGACCACAGGTGCGCCTCCAGCATCCCGTACCTCCCCTGATCGCACTAGTGACCAAAGACCCGACAAGTGGCTCGCGCCCAGCCTCCCGCCCATCTTCCCGCTCAGCGGATGCTTCGGCCGCACGGCCGGCTCATGCACCAGCTCCAACTCGCAGCTCCCATGGCCAGCGCCGGCGGCCAGCGCCTGTGCAGGCCGCCAGCCCGGTGCTACCGTGCTGGCATGCACAGCGATCCGGTCGTCACCAACCCCCAGTTCTACCGGGTGATCTTCGAGAACGAGCGGGTGCGGGTGCTCGAATACCTCGACCGGCCCGGCGACGAAACCACGCCGCACCGGCACCCCGACAGCGTCATGTTCACCCTGACCGCCTTCCAGCGGCGTCTGTCCAGCGGCGGCCGGTCCGTCGACGTCGACCTGCCGGAGGGCGAGGCGCGGTGGCTCCCCGCCCAGGTACATTCCGGGGCGAACATCGGCGACACCGCAACCCACACCATCTTCGTGGAGCTCAAAGAGCCCGCCCCGATCCCGGTCACCCCCGGCCCATCCGAGCCCCTTGGCCCTCTCCCCTAAGCCGTCTCACGGTGCCGCGGGACTTGCGCCACTGCGCGGGAGGCGCAACTCGCACGCACTGGCGCAGGTCCAGCGTGTCGCGTGGCCGCGCGATGTCAAGCTGAGTGGAGTCACTCGGGTTAGTTTTTGACGCCGGTGTCGGGAAGATGATTGATCCCGACGATGCCGGCTGGTGCCGGCGTTGTGGGGCGTGC